>CAKAGS010000004.1 GCA_916438945.1 uncultured Actinomycetaceae bacterium
TGCCAGTTCATGGACTCCATCGAGATCATGATGCACCTGCCTGTGTCCGAGCAGTGACACGGTCGTTTCGCGGCTTCTGCTTTCCACCAAGTTATCGCGACAAAGACATCCCCGTCTACGTACAACAACTGGTGCGAAAGCAAATCACCTTTCCGCTTGTAGTGACGTTAAATCTGCGTACGATACTTGCCAACTGTCAAGCCCAGATATACTGAGCAAACATCTGACACCGAGCCCCCGCTCGTGTCCCCTTCGCTCGACAACCTGGAGTCACTGTGCCCGCAACGCTCTCGATTAACGCCATCCGCGAAAGGTGCGTCAAGTTTGCTTACGACTGGAGCGATTGTGTAGGGGATGAGAAGCAGGACGGACACGAGTTCATGCGCGAACTCATGAAGTGTTTCGGCATCACCAAGCGCAAAGCGATTTCCTACGAGAGGCGCTCAAACCGTGCATCGACGGGGCGCCAGGGATACATTGACGCTCTCATCCCCGGCAAGGCACTCATCGAGATGAAGTCCGCGGGGAAGGACCTCAACAAGGCGGAGGAGCAGGCGCTCGATTACATCCACGACCTCGCAGACGTCGAGACTCCACGCCTCCTCATCATCAGCGACTTCCGCCGCATTCGGATCGTCGATCTCGGCAACGATATGACGACCACTGACGGTATAGATTCAGGGCACACGGAGTTTGAACTCTCCAAACTGCCCGATCACGTCGACGACCTGAAGTTCCTCGCCGGCTACGGCATGGTCCAGGTCGGTTCGCGCGAGCAGGAGGAGGCGTCGATTCGGGCAGCACGCGTCATGGCCGACCTCTACGAGGCCCTGGATGGGTCGGGCTACAGCGATCACGATGCGTCCATCTTCCTCATCCGCACCCTCTTTTGTCTCTACGGTGACGACGCCGGCCTGTGGGAACGCGACCTGTTCGCGGAGTTCCTGGATACCCGGACCCGTGAGGACGGCAGCGACCTCGGCGCTCAGCTCGCACTCCTCTATCAGACCCTGAACACACCAGTGGAGCGGCGTCAGTCGACCCTCGACGAGCTGATTGCACGTTTCCCCTACGTCAACGGCGGAATCTTCGCGGAGCCCCTCAGCATCCCGAGTTTCTCCTCTGCAATGCGCGAGGAGCTCGTGCGCGCGTGCGCCTTCGACTGGTCGAGCATCAGCCCCGCCGTCTTCGGATCGCTCTTCCAGGCCGTCAAGTCCCCCGAGGCACGCCGCGAGCTCGGCGAGCACTACACGAGCGAGACGAACATTCTCAAGACGCTTGGCCCGCTCTTCCTCGACGAGCTGCGCCAAAAATTCGCAGACCACGTGCACGACGCGAAAAAGCTAACGGACCTTCGTAAAGAGCTCGGCGAACTGCGGATCATGGATCCCGCCTGCGGCTGCGGCAACTTCCTGGTCGTCGCCTACCGCGAACTGCGCAGCCTGGACACCGAGATCCTGGTGCGAATCCGGGAGCTGGAGCTCGCCCGCAAGGATAACGACGAGTTCCAGGCCACGATGTTCTTCGACGACCGGGGAGAACACGCTGAGATCATGGTCCAACTGGACCACTTCTTCGGCATCGAGATCGAGGAGTGGCTGGCCCGCATCGCCCAGACGGCCCTGCACCTGGCCCACCATCAGGCGAATCGTGAGATGGAGCGGCTGCTCGGCCAGGCCCCCTCGATCCTTCCCCTCAGCACGTCCGCCCACATCACGATCGGCAACGCGCTGCGCACGGAGTGGACAGAGGCGTGCCCTCCCTCCCCGTCCGTCAGAATCGTCGGCAATCCCCCCTTCGTCGGTCAGTTCATGCGTTCCGAGGAGCAGACCGATGATCTGCGCATCGTGTGGGGCGATGGTTACGACGGCTACCTCGACTACGTGACCGGATGGTTCATCAAGGCCTCCCACTACTTCCAGTCCGTCCCAAACGGTGGCCGCTTCGCCTTTGTCTCGACGAACTCGATCGCGCAGGGCGCACCCGTCGCGGCCCTCTTCCGCCCCCTCCTCGAAGGGGGTTGGAGGATCCGGTTCGCGCACCAGACCTTCGCGTGGACGTCCGAGGCGCCGAAAGCCGCCGCCGTTCACTGCGTCATCACGGGCTTCGACCGGGGAGCCCCGCACGAGAAGGCACGCCCCGTGCTCTTCACGTACTCGGATCTCAAGGCACAGCCCGAGGCGCTGCCCGTCGACCACATCAACCCCTACCTGGTCGAGGGGCCCGATATTTTTGTCAATGCGCGAACAGCCCCTCTATCATCTTGTCTTCCATCGGTTCACTATGGATCAAAACCTGTGGACGGTAAGCACCTCATCGTCGAAGTTGAGGACTATCCCCGATTCGCGGCTGACCCGATCGCGGCGAAGTACCTGCGCCCCTTCCGGATGGGACGCGAACTGGTTCGCGGCCTCGACCGCTGGTGCCTGTGGATGGCTGGGAGCGACTTCGATCCACACGATATTAATCGGAGCGCTCTACTCACCGAGCGCGTCCGTGGCTGCAGCGCCTTCCGAGAAGCATCAAAGAAAAAGGCGACACGCGAGAGCGCAAAGACCTCTCATTTATTCCAAGAGAACCACCAGCCTTCTGCGCCTTACGTAGCAATCCCAGCTGTTGTCTCAGGCACACGTCTGTTCTTCACAGCCGCACATCTCACTGAAAACTTCATCGCTGGAAATAAGATTTTCACTGCCATTGATACAGACGGTTTCCTCTTCGCCATTATCAGCTCGTCGATGTTTATTACGTGGCAAAAGGCCGTAGGTGGAAGACTTAAGTCTGATCTCAACTTCTCCAACAAGATCGTGTGGAACACCTTGCCGCTACCCGCGGTATCGGACAAGCAGCGCACCGAAATCATCGCGTCCGGCCAGGGGGTCCTGGACGCTCGCGCCGAGCAGCCTGGGGTGAGCCTGGCGGACATGTACAACCCGCTGGCGATGGCACCGAGCCTGCTCAAGGCTCACCGCGGCCTCGATCGCGCGGTCGATCGGGCCTTCGGCGCAAAGAAGCCCTTGGAGACCAACGAGGAACGCCTCGCCCTCCTCTTCAAGCGCTACCAGGAGATGACGGCGACAGACAGCTGATCGCACGTTTTCGACCGAGTGACCCACGGATAGAGAAACGGGCGGGCCGCGCTTTCGCGCAGCCCGCCCGCCTCAGTAACAGCACTCAGTGCTTGGAAACGCTCACGGCGAGCTTGTCGCCGGCCTCGACCTCAAGCGACAGAGCGAGGGTCTCGGCGGCGATCATGTCGCGCCAGGTCTGAACGTCGGCCACGTGATCAGAGGGCACCGTCAGCGACAGGTCGATGCGGTCCGCGATGTGCAGGCCAGCGTTCTTACGCTCGTCCTGAACGGCGCGCACGACGTCGCGGGCGTAGCCCTCGGCCTCGAGCTCGGGGGTCAACTCCGTATCGAGAACGACGAAGGTGCCCGACGCCAGCACGTCAGCGACCTGGCCCTCGGCGGCGTCCACGGAGGTGGACACGGAGAACATGTCGCCCGTGAGCACCAGCGGCGCCCCATCCAGCTCGACGGAGGCGAAACGGCACTCGCCGTCCACGACCTCCCACTCACCGGACTTCTGAGCCTTGAACAGCTGGCTCGTCAGCTTACGGACAGCCGGATCGAAGGCGCGCGGGTTCAGCGCCAGCTCGGTACGGACGCTCAGGCCCGAGTCCTGCGGCGCAGAGAACACCACGGACTTCACGTTCACCTCGGAGGCGATCAGATCCGCGAAAGGCTCCAGCGCAGCGAAGTTCTCCGACACGACCAGCAGGGAGGCCAGCGGCTGGCGCACGCGCAGCTGGTGCGTCTTGCGCAGCGCGTGGGCTGCCGACACGATCGAACGAACCTCATCCATGGCAGCGACCAACTCGGGGGCGTCCACGGCCTCGTCAATGACGGGGAAGTCGACGAGGTGCACGGACTCGCCGCCCGTCAGGCCGCGCCAGATCTCCTCGCTCAGCAGCGGCAGCAGGGGCGCCGCCAGCTCCATGAGCGTCACGAGGGCCGTGTACAGCGTATCGAAGGCTGCGCCGTCCTCGTCCCAGAAGCGCTGACGCTGGGTACGCACGTACCAGTTCGTCAGAACATCCAGGTACTCGCGGATCGCCTCGCACGCGCCGGCCACGTCGTAGCCGTCGAGCGCGCCGCGCACGTCCTCGGCGAGGGTGCGGGTGTGGGCCAGCAGGTAGCGGTCCATCTGCACCAGCGCGGCCACGGCCTCGGGCGAGGACAGATCGACACGGGAGGCCTCGTAGCCCTCGCCCTTGTTGCAGGCGCCCGCGTACAGCGTAAAGAAGTAGTACGTGTTCCAGATGGGCAGCAGCACCTGACGGACGGTGTCGCGGATCGACTCCTCCTTGACGATCAGGTTACCGCCGCGCACGACCGGGCTCGACATGAGGAACCAACGCATCGCGTCGGAACCGTACTTGTTGAACACCTCGGCCACGTCCGGGTAGTTACGCAGCGACTTACTCATCTTCAGGCCGTCGTCACCCAGCACGATGCCGTGGGAGACACACGAGCGGAACGCGGGGCGATCGAAGAGCGCGGTCGCCAGGACGTGCAGCGTGTAGAACCAGCCGCGCGTCTGACCGATGTACTCGACGATGAAGTCGCCCGGGTAGTGGTTCTCGAACCACTCCTGGTTCTCGAAGGGGGTAGTGAACCTGCGCGAAGGGCATCGAGCCGGACTCGAACCAGCAGTCGAACACGTCGGAGATACGGCGCATCGTCGACTTGCCCGTTGGGTCATCCGGGTTCGGGCGCGTCAGGGAGTCGATGAAGGGACGGTGGAAGTCCGTGACCTTCACGCCGAAGTCGGCCTCGAGCTCCGCGATGGAACCGTAGACGTCGGTGCGCGGGTATGCTGGATCGTCCGAGACCCACACGGGGATCGGCGCGCCCCAGAAGCGGTTACGCGAGATCGACCAGTCGCGGGCGCCTTCCAGCCACTTGCCGAAGATGCCGTCCTTGGTGTGCGCGGGGGTCCAGGTGATTTCCTGGTTGAGCTCCACCATGCGGTCGCGGATCTCGGTGACGCGGACGAACCACGAGGACACGGCCTTGTACATGAGGGGCTTGCGGCAGCGCCAGCAGTGCGGGTAGGAGTGCACGTAGGACTTCTCGCGCACCAGCACGGCGCGGATCTCGGGGGCGCGGCGCGCGATGGGGCCACCCTGCTCGCGCAGGTCGGCGACCACGTAGCGGTTCGCGTCGAAGATCTGCATGCCCTCGTAGTCGCTCACCTCGGAGGTGAAGACGCCGCCCTCGTCGACGGGCAGAACGACGCCGATGCCGTACTCCATGCACGTCCACATGTCGTCCTCACCGAAGGCGGGAGCCTGGTGGACGAGGCCGGTGCCGTCCGTGGTCGTCACGTAGTCGGCGGCGATGATGGACCAGCCGTTGGGGCCGGGGGCGCCACCCTCGGCGCGGCGCTCGGGGGTGTCGAAGTAGTCGTAGATCGGGTGGTAGTGGATGCCCACCAGCTCCGAGCCCTTGTAGGTGGCCACGACGGCGGGTTCCTCGCCCAGCTCCTTGGCGTAGGCGGGGATCAGGTCGGTGGCGATGAGGACGCGCTCGCCCGCGAGGACGCCCTCGTGGTCGGAGGCGACCTCGACGAGGGAGTATTCGATCTCCGGGCCCACGGCGACGGCCGAGTTCGAGGGCAGCGTCCAGGGCGTGGTCGTCCAGATGAGGGCCAGCTCGGGGCGCGCCGAGTCCTCGCGCAGCTTCGTCTCGAGGCGCAGGCCCACCGTCACCGTGTTGTCGGTACGGTCCTGGTACACGTCGTCGTCCATCTTGAGCTCGTGGTTGCTCAGCGGCGTGCGGTCGTTCCAGCAATAGGGCAGGACGCGGTGACCCTGGTAGGCCAGACCCTTGTCGTAGAGCTGCTTGAACGCCCAGATCACGGACTCGGTGTAGGACATGTCGAGCGTCTTGTAGTCGTTCTCGAAGTCCACCCAGCGTGCCTGTCGGGTGACGTACTCTTCCCATTCCTTCGTGTAGCGCAGGACGGAGGAGCGGCAGGCAGCGTTGAACGCCTCGATGCCGACGCCACCCTCACGGGTGATCTCGGTGACGTCCTCGATGCCGAGCTGGCGCTGCGCCTCGAGCTCGGCGGGCAGGCCGTGCGTGTCCCAGCCGAAGCGGCGCTCGACGCGGTGGCCCTTCATGGTCTGGTAGCGGCCCACCACGTCCTTGACGTAGCCGGTCAGGAGGTGACCGTAGTGGGGCAGGCCGTTGGCGAAAGGCGGGCCATCGTAGAACACGAACTCGTTGGAGCCATTCTCGCCGGCGTCGCGCATCTCAATGGACTTGCGGAAGGTGTCGTTGCTCGCCCAGAACGCCAGGGTGCCCTCTTCCATCGTGGGGAAGGAAGGGCTGGGGTCCACCTCGTCTTGCCGGTGGCGGGGGTAGAAGCCGTGCTTCGTCATGAGTGTCCTCGTCTCGCGCCTATACAGGGACGAGGACCGGCGTCGCCGGCACCCGCGGTACCACCCCGCTTGCCGCTCCCTCGCCGGGCGCGGCCGCTTCGTTGGGGCTGTGTCGGGCCCTCCCGTCCGGTTCTACTGGAGGGGGACGAGGCCGTGGTCGGCTTTCGCGTTCCTCTTTCTTCCGGATGCTCCCCGGTGATACCCCGCGTGGGCGGGCCGGATCGTAGCGAAAAACCAGTGTAGCGAAGAAACTCCCCTGCGCCCACCGGGCGGCGAGTCGCTCTGCCCACAGCGCACAGAGCGTCGCCCGGCGCGTGGTCGGCCTCGGCTAGCCGCCACTGCCCTAGAGTTATGGGGTGATTGTGATGGAAACGAAAAGCCCAGCGCGCCCGTGGGGGGCTCTGATCGGTGCGCTTGTCCTGGTGGCGTTGATCGCCGTGTGGGCGGCGCAGGGCGTTCTGGCCGGAACGGGCGTGCCCATTGGCCGCGCCGCGACGATTGCCGTGGGCATGACGTTGCAGGCGATCCCCTTTTTGCTTCTGGGCGTGTTTGTCGCAGAGCTCATCGAGGCTTTCGTGTCCCCGTCGCTCATCGCTCGCGTATTCCCGACGAACCCGGTTGCCTCCGTGTTTGCCGCCCTCGTCGCGGCATTCCTCCTGCCGGTGTGCGATTGCTCGGCGGTGCCTATTTTCCGTTCGCTGCTACGCAAGGGTGTGCCGCTGTCGGCTGCAACGACCCTCATGCTGGCGTCCCCTGCAATTAATCCCCTGGTGATCGCCTCGACCTATTACGCCTTTGGGTCGTGGTCGTTGGTGGTGGCGCGTATCGGGTTGAGCATCATCGTCGCGCTCACCGTCGGCCTGTCCATGTTGGTCTCCACTCCGCGCGCACTGCGCGAGGATCATAATCTCCATGAAGGCGATACCTGCGGGTGCGAGGGCGGCTGCGCGGTCCCCGATCGATCGTTCTCGGGCGTGCTGGGCGCGACGGGCCAATCTTTCGGCAGGATTCTCCCCTACCTGCTGGGCGGAGTCGCCGCCTCGACGCTTGCTCAGGTCTTCTGGCCGGTGTCATCTCTCCTCGCAGGCATGCCGGCAGCTGGCGCATTGGCGCTCATGATGGGTGCGGGTTTTGCCCTCTCCCTGTGTTCGTCTTCTGACGCGGTCATCGCCCGATCCCTCGCATCTCTCGCCCCAACCGGCGCGCTCATGGGATTCATGGTCTACGGGCCGATGATGGACGTGAAGAACGTGGCCCTCCTCGCTTCGCAATTCCGCGGCGCGTTCGTGGCACGTTTGTTCGTGACGGTCACGGCGGTAGCTGCCCTCGTGATTGGCTGCGCCTGGTGGGCGGGGGTGCTCGCATGAAGCTTCTTGATCGCCTCGCTCCGGTTGCGGAGTCCCTGTCGCTGGCATGCCTAGGTGCCGGGCTGCTTTGGCTGTCACTGTCGGGCCGCTACGCGTCCTTCGTTCCCCCGTCCGCACGCCTGGGGATCATCGTCTCGGGGGCCGGCTTGCTTGCCTGTTCGCTTGCTTTGTCCTCTCGGCTTGGGGCGGGCGAGCACGAGCACACCGACAGTGAGCACGGTCGTCGCGCACTGACGCGTGCCCTGGTCGCGCTTCTGGCGAGCGCACTCATCGTTCTCCCCTTCCGAGTCTCTCCGTCGGAGTTGGCGTCCACCGCGTGGAGTGCCCGCGGGGCCGATGCGGGCCCGGCCTCCGGCCTTGACGCCGGGGATGACGAGGGCGCCTCCGCGTCGTCTTCCTCTTCGGAGGGCGACGCTTCCCCCGCCACTACTAGCCAGAGCGGGGGCACGTCTCAGGTGCCGCCGACCGGGACGCTTGAGCTGACGACAGATAACTTCTACGGCCAGGTCGAGGAGTTGATCGCCAACGGGCGCGCCCACGACGGCCAGCGCATCGACCTCGTCGGTTTCGTGGTGAGCCCAGAGGCTGCCCGCGGCCAGGCCTCGATCCCCCGCGTGACGGAGGATGAGAGCTTCGCGGTGGCACGCATGGCGATTTGGTGCTGCGCGGCTGACGCCTACCCGGTCGGCTTCGCGGTGCGTTGGAGCGGCCCCGTTCCCGAGGCGGATAGCTGGGTGCACGTGAGCGGTACGCTGCGGGTTCGTGGCACGAAGGCACTCGTCATCGAGGCTGATTCTGTCGAAGTGACCGAGGCTCCAAACCCCGAGTTCGTGATTCAGTCACGATAAACCCAATTGGTAATGCGGCTCACTCTGAGTCTTTTTGTCCGTCTCAGTGGACGCAAAACCATGCGCGTACAGTGAAGTGTGAGCGAGCGTACGCTGTTCGTCGCCCGCCACTGGGAGAAGGAGTCACTGATGACCCACACACCGCGGGACATCCCCGACAACGTGCGCAACGTCCTGGTCATCATGACCGACCAGCATCGCACCGACACGATCGGCTGCCTGGGCAACCCCCATGCGCGCACCCCCGTCATCGACGCGATGGGCGAATCCGGATTCGCCTTCACCCACTGCTTCACCCCCACAGCTATCTGCACGCCGGCACGCGCCTCACTGCTCACCGGCAAGCGCCCAGGTAAGCACCAGGTGCTGGCCAACCCCGAGTGGAATATCGCCTACCAGGTCTCGATCCCCGAGGGAACGTGGACATACACGCAGGAGCTGCGCGACGCCGGATACAACGTCGGCATCGTCGGCAAGTACCACTGCGGCTACAACCTGCCCGACAAGTTCGGCGCGGACGACGACACCTACTGGGGCGCCGAAAATCCCGTGGCCAACGAGTTGTACGTCGCCTGGCTCGAGGCCAATAACCTCCCGCCGGTGCGCGCCCACGACCTGTGGCGCGGCAAGCTGCCCGGCGGGCGCGACGGGCACATCATCGCCGCGCGCTTGGATCAGCCCGAGGAGGCCACCTTCGAGCGCTTCCTGGCGGACCGCGCGATCGAGAAGCTACGCGAGTACGCGGCCGACTGGAAGGACTCGGGACAGCCCTTCTGCCTCGACGTGCACTTCTTCGGCCCCACCTGCCCTACTTCCTGCCCGATGAGTGGTTCGACCTCATCGATCCAAGCGACGTCGAGCTGCCGGAAAACTTCGGTGACTCCCTCATCGGCAAGCCCCCGATCCAGGAGAACTACGCGACCTACTGGTCCACGTCCTCGTTCACGAACGAGCAGTGGAAGAAACTCATCGCGGTCTACTGGGGATATGTGGCCATGATCGACTTCGAGATCGGGCGCATCATGGCGGCGGCGCGCGAGCTGGGCATCTTGGACGACACGGCGGTCTTCTTCTGCGCGGACCACGGCGAGTTCACGGGCTCGCACCGCCTCAACGACAAGGGCCCGATGATGTACGACGACATCTACAACGTCCCCTTCATCGCCCACATCCCCGGCGTCTCGACCGTGGGCCGCTCCGACGCGTTCGTCTCCCTCATCGACCTGCCGGCCACGGTGCTCGACATCGCAGGCCTGGACACTTCGCTCGTGGAGGACGGCCGCTCGATTGTGGACCTGACGCGCGGCGAGGACGTCGAAGGTTGGCGCGAAGACATCGTGTGTGAGTTCCACGGCCACCACTTCCCCCTCCAGCAGCGCATGCTGCGCACGCGGGACTTCAAGCTCGTCATCAACCCGGAGTCGATCAACGAGCTCTACGACCTACGCCTGGATCCGGCAGAGATGAACAACGTGTACACCGTGCCCGTCTACGACGAGATCCGCAGGGAGCTGGCGACGAACCTGTACCTGCAGCTGCGCGAGCGCGGGGATCACTCCTTCGCCAAGTGGATGGCGGCGATGACGGACTTCGACATCCCGCTGGTGAACACGGCTCGCTCCGACCTCGACGAGGTCATGAGCGACTAACCCCATGCCTCGGCGGCGGGAGGACACGCGCGGTCCCGCCGCCGAGGCGAACGCGCGCCCTGCATACCCCTCACAGTGACGCGTATCATAGAAACTGTCAACGAGGCCGGAGCGCCCCGAGCAGATACCAACGACGAAGCGCCGGGAAGGAGAGGCATGCACTACCCCACACGCACACCACTGCCTACCCTCGAAGACCGCATCGTCGCCCACCTGGCCAAAGCCCCCGCAACACGCTCCCAGCTGTGCGAGGCGCTCGACACCTCGCGCACGAACCTGGGGCGCGCACTCACCGCCCTCCTCGACGAGGGATCGGTGACCCCGGTGCGCACGAACGCCCCCGGACGAGGCCGCCCCACCCAGCTCCTCACACTCAACTCCTCGGCGGCACACTGCGTCGGCCTGAACGTCACGCGCACGACGTGCGCGGGCGTCATGCTCTCGCGCGCAGGCGCCGTCCTGGCAGCCGTCCACATCGTCTCCCCCGCATCCCCCTCACTCCAACTGTCCCTCGAGCAGACCTGCGAGGCCCTGGCCGCGAGCGCGGCCCGTCAGGGCATCGACGCCTCGACGGTGCGCGCGGTGGGCGTGGGAGCGCCCATTCCGATGGGGCGCAACGCCAGGCTTTCCTCGGACACGTACCCGACCATGGAGGAGCTCAGCGCTCTCACGCGTCGCTGGTGGGATCCGCGCCCCGTCGTCGACAACACCGTGCGCATGGCGGCGCTGGCGGAGGCGATGTGGGGCGCGGGCGCGGACATGTCCTCGTTCATCTATCTGCGCCTGTCAGGAGGAGTGGGCGGCTGCGTCGTCTCCGATTTCGCCTGGTTGGCGGGGCGGGCGGCCTGGCCGGGGAGCTGGGGCACATGACGGTGGGCGCCAATGACTCGCCCTGCGCCTGCGGCAAGCGCGGTTGCCTCGAGACGCTCGCCTCCGTTCCCGCCCTGTGCGAGAGCGCGGGCGTTGCCGATGTCGCTGAGCTTCGAGCCGCGGTATTGTCGGGCGATACGCGTGCGCGCGAGGCCTTGGAGCGTGCTGCCCGGGCTGTCGGCTATGTCCTTGGCTCGGCCGCGCTCCTCATTAACCCGAGGGCCATCATCGTGGCCGGCGAAATCGTCGACGCGTTCCCCTCCCTGCGATCCGACATCGCGGCTTCCATGTACGCGGAGCTCCTTCCCGTCATGGAGTGGGACATCGACGTCGTGGGGGCATCGCTGGGGCCCCTGGGTGCCGCTCAGGCCAGCGCCTACATTGCTGCCCATCCCTTCGAAGAGGACGCCGAGGCTGCCCACTGCCCCGAGGAAGGCTCACCCCGGGAGGCGGGGCCGGCCTCGTCGGCGGAAAAGCGCACCGATCGCGAGGAGCGGCCGTGACGCGCTCGATCCCCTTCTCCGTCGTCACCAAACCGACGGGGGCCGCCTGCAACCTGGACTGTCAGTATTGCTTTTTCCTGTCCAAGGAACTGCTCTACAACGCTGCCGCTCAGACCATGTCCGAGCAGACCTTGGAGCGCTACGTCGAGGCGTTCCTGGAGTCGAGCCCCGACGGCGAGGTCACGATGCTGTGGCAGGGAGGGGAGCCGACCCTGCGCGGACTGCACTTTTTTGAGCGCCTTATCCAGCTGTGCGAGCGCTACCGTCGCCCCGCCCAGCGCGTGCGTCACACCCTGCAGACCAATGGCACGCTGGTCACCGACGAGTGGGCGCGCTTCTTCGCCGATCATGGCTTCCTCGTGGGTGTGTCCATCGACGGGCCCGCTCCCCTGCACGACGCCTACCGGATCAACCGCGGTGGGCGCGGCACCCATGCGATGGTTGTGCGCGGCTGGGAGGCCCTCGAGCGCGCTGGCGTGGAGACGAACATCCTGTGCACGGTCAACGCCGCCAACGAGGAGCACGGGGAGCAGGTGTACCGCTACTTCCGCGACGATCTGGGGGCCCGGTACCTGCAGTTCATCCCGATCGTGGAGCGCGTGCGCGCCGCCGACCTGGCCCAGGCCGAGCGCGGCTGGCGCTCCGGGACCAGCGCGCTCCTGTATCGCCAGGATGGGGACTGCGTGACCAGCCGATCCACCTCCCCCACCTCCTACGGGCGCTTCCTGTGCGAGGTGTTCGACCAGTGGCTGGCCGCCGACGTGGGCGAGGTCTTCATCCAGGACGTGGATTCGACCCTGTCGGCCATGTTCGGTTCAGCCACGGTATGCGTGCACGCGCCCCAGTGCGGGGCGAACATGGCGATGGAGTTCAACGGAGACGTGTACGCCTGCGATCACTGGGTGGAGCCGGACTGGCTGGTCGGCTCAATCAACTCCTCGTCCTTCAAGCAGCTGGCGGCCTCGGACAAGATGCGCTCCTTCGCTCGTCTCAAACCCGACCTGGACGAGCAGTGCCGCTCGTGCCCGCACCTGCGGCTGTGCTGGGGCGGGTGCCCGAAAGATCGTTTCGTGCGCCGGGGCGATGGGGTGCACAACTACCTGTGCGAGGGCTACCGGGCGTTCTACGAGCACGCCACCCCTGCCCTGCGCGCGATGGGCATGCTGATCGCGGCGGGCAGGCCGACCTCGGACATCATGGACCCCGCGGTTTCATCCTCCCTTGGACTACCTCTCACCACGTCTATTCGGAATGACCAATGATCATTGAAGCGCTCCTCATCGGCGCATTCGTCGGCATCGTCGTCGGCTCTCTCGGCGCGGGAGGCGGCATCTTGTCCGTGCCGATCCTCGTCTACGTTCTGGGGCAGGATCCTCACCAGGCGACGGGCCTGTCCCTCATCATCGTGGGGCTGACGGCCGCCGTTTCGCTGGCGACTCGTGCGCGCAGCGGGAACGTCGCCTGGCGCGAGGGCACTCTCTTCGCGCTGGCTGGCCTCGTGGGCACGTGGGCGGGTTCGACGCTCGGCCCGCTTGTCCCGGCGCGCGCCCTCATGCTTTCCTTCTGCGCGCTCCTGGCAGCGGTCGCGGTCTTCATGGTGCGCTCCCAGCTGCGACCATCCGTGTCGCCTTCGTCGGACGAGGCCGGGGACGGAAGCGGCGATAAGGGTTCCTGGACGCTTGCGACCGTGTGCCGCGTCGTCGCTCTGTCAACGCTGACGGGTTTCCTCACGGGATTCTTCGGCGTCGGCGGAGGCTTCGCGATCGTGCCCGCCCTGCACCTGGCGCTGCGATACCCGATGAAGCGGGCATCGGCTACATCCCTGCTGGTTATGATGATCACCGCCGCCTTCGGTCTGGTGTCGCGCACGATCGCGGGGACCCTGACGATCACCGCCGAGGCCGGGGCAATGGTCGCGCTGTTCGCCGCAGCATCGATGGGAGGCGGCATCGTGGGAGCCAAGCTCACCAAGAGAGTCTCAAACCGGGTGCTCGGCCTCGTGTTTGCTGCGCTCCTCGTGTGCGTGGCCGCCTCGACGCTGGTGGCGACGCTGACATAAAGGGCGCGCGAGACGGATGTCGTCTCGCGCGCCCTCAGCGCTCAGCTGGCGGTCGACCCCTCATTCTGGGTGGAGGTGTCCGCACCGCCCTGGCTTCCAGACTTGCTGCCGGGGCCTCGGCCACCCTCCGGAGGACGGCCCGGGCGTGTGCTGCCGGTGTCTCCCTGCTGGCTGCCAGGTCCCTGCTGCTGACCATTACCCGGGCCTTGCTGGCTGCCGGGACCCTGCTGCTGACCATTACCCGGGCCCTGCTGGCTGCCAGGTCCCTGCTGCTGATCGCCGGGCTCGAAATCACCCTCCTCGTCGCCGTAGCCCTGGTCGTTGTAACCATCCTCGTAGCCTTGCTCGTAGAAGTCCTGTCCATCACCCATGACGGCCGCATGCGTGATGATACCCGCGCCGAAGCCGACGGACAGCAGTGCGGCTGCAGCCCCGGCGATAGCTGCGCGCTTGCCCCACGAGGTCTTCGTCGATGCGGGCCTGGCCGCAGCGGGGCTCGCTACCACGGCCTCGTCGCCTGCCTGATCCTCGGCAGCAGACCCCGCGACAGACTCCAGGGGCGTGCCGGCGAACGCATTGCCGCTTTCCTCCTGGGCAATCGGTGGTAGCTGCGCCGTTTCCGCCTGAGATGCATGGGTGGGCAGGACTTCGGTCCGATCCGAGGCCTGCGGCTCCGACTGGGGCAGGATCGAGGTGCGCTCGGTGTCACCCGCCAGGTTCTTGTTGTCGTCCGCCATGGGGACGCTCCTTTCTGCTGATTTGTGCATCATTGCTTCGCAGATTAGGGACGACAACTAAGCGGACGTTATGGCGAAACTGTGAAAACACTATGAAATAACAGGTGTCGCGCATCACCTTTCGGAGCTTGATTTATTTGTCAGCTCACAAAGGCCACGGGCATCGCCGGTGGCAAGCACGTCATCCTCGCCTGGAGCGAGTGACACAGACCCGAGGCCGGGACCGCGACGCGCACCCCATCGCGCGAGCGGCCCCGGCCTCGTTCCATGCATACGACCGGCGCGGCGGTGTTACTCTCTCCGCTGGTATCCCTAGCGACGAGGGTGTTCGTCGCCTGAGCCACCGGGCGCACGATCATCGAATCGATATTGACGTGGGAGGGGCGCTCCAGGGTCCACGCGATCGCCTCCGCGACATCTTCGGCCACAAGAGGGGCAGAAACGCCCTCATAGACACGGTCGGCGGCTTCCTGGGAGCCGAGCCGGTTGAGCGAAAACTCCTCGGTGCGCACCATGCCGGGGGCAATCTCGATGACGCGCACGGGCTCGCCCACCAGCTCCTGACGCAGCGTATTCGCGATAATGCGCTCGGCGTGCTTGGCGGCCACGTAGCCGCCGCCTCCCGGGTAGGTGTCGTGCGCCGCGGTCGAGGTCAGGAACACGAGGTCTCCCCCGCGCTCACGCATTCCCGGCAAGAACGCACGCGAGCAGTGCAGGGCGGTCAGCACGTTGCGTTCGAACATCGCGCTCCACCGGGCGGGATCCCCCCTCCGCGACCCGGTCAACGCCGATCGCTCCCCCGGCGTTGTTGACGACCGCATCCACGGGGCCACCCTCCAGGACGCGCGCGGCCATCTCCTTCACCTGGGCCTCGTCGGTCAGGTCGGCCGCCCAGTACTCGCAGCCAATCTGCTCTGCGAGGGCCTCGAGGCGCTCGCGGCGCCGGGCTACGGCGACGACCCTCCACCCCCGCTTCGCCAACAGGCGGGCGGTAGCCTCCCCGATTCCGGTGGATGCTCCAGTGACGACGACGCGACGAGAAGTGTTCATGGCTCAACAGTAATATCCCCGGGTACGCACCGTCGTGTGCGCCCGGGGATATTCCGCTGGTGTCTCAGCCGTTGGGCAGGCCGTAGGCCTTGTGGATCAGCCAGATCGGGTGGACGACGTTCGCGCCCGTGGCCGTGCGCAGCTGCCAGCGGCACGTCTCCGTGTCACAGGCTGCCAGCTCGGCGTTGACCTGCTTGATGAAGTCGAAGACGGGGGCGCCCACGGCCTGGGCGATCGCGTACTTCTCCTTCTTCATGCCGTAGGTGCCCGCGATGCCGCAGCAGGGCTGCTCGGAATCCTTGACGGTCACGCCGGGGATCAGGCTCATGAGCTCGATCGCCGGCTTGCCCAGGCCCTGGGACTTGACCTGGCAGGGGGCGTGGTACGGGATGGTGACGTCGATGCGCTGGAAGTTCGTGTCCAGTTCACCCTTGTCGTACAGGTGCAGCAGGAACTCGCTGATGTCCCACGTGCGGGAGCCCACGTCGCGCAGCTCCGGGGTGTCCATCTCGAGGATCTCGTGGGCCTCGTGACGCAGCATGCCGCCGCACGAACCGGACGCGGAGATAATCGGGGCATCGCGGTTGACGCTGCGCAGGTCGTTGGTCAGCTTGGAGACGTACTTGCGCGCGTCGTCGTACAGGCCGTTGGACTGCAGGGCCAGGCCGCAGCAGCCGTGCTTGGGAACCAGGACCTCGTAGCCCAGGTGTTCGAGCACCATGACCGAGTGGATCGAGGTCTCGACCTCGAAGTACTGGCCTGCGCATCCGTGGAAGAAGATGACCTGGCCGCGCGTGCCCGAGTTCGGCAGGGGCGTGTGCTTCTTGAACCAGGACTCGAAGGTGCGTCCGTAGGCGCGCGGCATGGGGGCCGAGCGGTGCACGCCAATGATGGCCTCCATCGCCATGCGGATCGGCTTGACGTCGAGCGCCCAGTTTGCGATTGGGGCGACCGGGGTCATCATCGTGCCAATCAGCGAGGTGCGCCCAATGAGGCGGTCGCGCATGGGGATGCCGTGGGCTTCCTTCATGGCGGTGCGGCGGTGGTGGATGATCTCGGTGACCTTCACGCCCTGGGGGCACACGAGCGAGCAGGTGCCGCACGAGGAGCAGTAGTCGATGGACTTGTCCACCATCTGCCCGTCCTTGCGGAAGCGCTCGGCCTGCGGGCCGGAGTACTTGGGGGCGGCGAACAGGTCGGTGACACGCATGACCGGGCACTGGGTCTCGCAGATCGTGCACTTCACGCACGAGTCGAGGCTGGCGCGCAGCGCGGCATCACCACTCAGGGCGAAGACGTCCTCCTCTTCCACGCCCGGTCCCATCAGCGTTGACATTTCCAGGGTCATTTCAGTTCCTCCACGATCGAGTCGACGGCCGCGAGCGCGCTGGCCAGCGCGATTCCTTCGCCGCTCTTTTCGCGCCAGCGGGTGGCGCCGGCCAGGTTGCCTCCGGCGGCGTACAGGTTGGGGCACACGGGTGTGCCTTCCTCGTTCAGGACGCGCATGTTGTCGTCCACGGCCAGGCCGGCCAGGAAGAGGGGCTGGTCTTCGCCCCAGAAGTCGGCGTGCAGGAGCTGTCCGGAGGCGCCCATGACGGGCAGCCCGCAGATTGTGTCGCGCACGGTTCCGTAGGAGTCCATGTCAAGGGCTCCGGATTCGAAGCCGCCGGCGGCCAGGATGAGGGATCGGGTTTCCACGATGGTGGAGCGTCCCGCGCTGGCGTATTCGACGGCGCTCACGCGTCCATCAGTGGTGTGCACGGCCTTGATCGGGGATCCGAGGATGACGCGGCACTTGTCGGAGGCGATGCGGGTGAGCAGGGCGTTGAGGCGCATGCCGGGCACCGACGGGGGCTGGATCGGAATCTCGAAGACGGGGTGTCCGATCTTGTCCGCCAGGTCGCGCCACGCGTTCGGATCCTCGAGGCCGAGGACGGCAGGCAGGCCGACGATCTCGCCATCCTCGAGGAGGGGGCGGATCTGGTCTGCCAGGCGCGCGCGGTTCTCCTCGCGGTCGAGGCTGCGCGCGTGGTTGGTGCCGGTCGAGTCGATCTCACCCTCGCGCACAACGTAGTCGACGGACAGGGCGCGTGCCCTGATCGGTGCACCGTCGGGGCCGTTCTGGCGCGTCAGGTTTTCGGCGACGAGGCCGGGGTAGAAGTCCTTGAAACGGGTCAGTCCCACGATGGCGTAGCGGGCGCCCGCCTGGGGGATGCCGGCCTCCATGGAGGGCGGGATCAGGCAGGTGGGGCGCAGTGCGCCAACGCCGGTGGGGATGCGCACGTTGCGGGTTTCGTCGCCGATGAGCACATCGGAACTGACGAGGTCTCGCAGCCACGCGACGGATGCGCCGACAAAGTCGGGGGTAACGTGGCTGTAGGGGTGTGTGGGTCGAGAGGCCACATGGGCTTCGAGCGCCTCGAGGGGCGCCTCCACCGGCTCGGGGCGGTAGCCGAGGATGTCGACCGTGCCCGTGCCGAGCTGAATGCCGCCGACGCCCTTCGTGACGAGGGTGACACTCAGTCCTGCGTCGGCTGCCTTGATTGCGGCGGCCAGGCCTGCCAGGCCAGCGCCGATAACGACGACGTCTCTCATCGAACAACCTCCTCGCTGGGTGCGGGCAGGTGCTCGACGTCGAGCGTGCCCTCGTGAATCCAGGCGTCCAGTGCGGCCTGCCTGGCTTGCTTGCCGAACATGATGGGCCACAATCCGATCCAGCGGTTCTTCAGGAAGAGACGCAGGAGGGAGTTGGCGCGGACCGAGTCGATGTCACCGCGCTCGTGGGCGATGCCCGCGGCGCGCTGGGAGCAGAAACCGCCCTGGCAGGGTCCCATGCCCAGGCGCATCTGGCGGCGAACATCATCGAGCTGGCCCTTGGGCAGGGTGTCCATGACGTTTTCGAGCATGGCGCGCGTGGCCATCTCGCACTCGCAGATGATCTGCTCGTGGGAGGGGGATTCGTTGCGCGATTCGACATTGTCGAGGCGGTGGCCGATCGTGTAGAGGCGCTCTTCCTTGGCGGGCGGGACAGCCTCGTCGGCGGTCTTGCAGGCGCGCTTCTCGCCCATCTCCTCGCACATGATGTCGACGATGCGCTCAGCCATGAGGCGGTAGGTGGTGAGCTTGCCGCCCGCGATGGTGAGCATGCCGTAGACGCCGTCGCGCGTGTTGTGGTCGATGATGCTCATGCCGCGCGCCATGTGGCGGGTGTCGGTCGCAGACACGCGCGAGTCCTTGACGAGGGGACGCGCGCCGGCCCAGGCGTGCACGGCGCGAGACTTGCGGAAGCCGGGGATCATGGCCTCGCCGGAGTCGAGCATCTGCTGGACCTGGTCGGCGGGGATGGAGAGGCGGTCCGGGTCGTCGGCCTTGAGGTCGGTCGTGCCGATGATGCACACGGTGTGGTCGGGCACGAGGATGTCGCCGTCGGCAGGCCACACGCAGCGGTTAATGACCGAATGGCTCAGTCGGTGGTTCATCGCGATCATGATGCCGGCGCCCGGGACGACGTCGACGCCGTGGCAGTCGGCCATGGCGGCAATCTGTCCGGCCCAGGGGCCGCCGCAGTTGAGGACGAAGCCGCATTCGATGCGCACGTCTTCCCCTCCGCGCTCATCGTGGACGATGACGGCGCTGATGCGCTCACCCTCGCGTTCGATGGAGGTGACGCGGTGGTAGGTCAGGACCTGCGCCCCGTACGCCTGCGCGGAGCGGATCGCTCCCCAGGTCATCTGCCATCCGTCGACCGTGCCGTCCTGAACTTCGAAGGCACGCTTGATGCGCGGGTCCAGGCGAGGTTCACGGCGCAGCGCCTCGGCGATGGAGATTTCCGCGGCGGGCACCTTTGCAGCCGCTGCGCGGGCCAGGAACTGGTCCGCGTACTCTTCATCATCCTGGGCGGTCACGACGAAGAGGCCGCCGGTGGCCTCGACGGCGTTAGCGTTGATGCGCTGGACGATCTCGTTCTCTTCGGCACACTCGGTGGCCGACTCAGGATCAGATGCGATGTAGCGGCCGCCCGAGTGGAGCAGGCCATGGAAGCGACCGGAGGTTCCCTGAGCGATATCCGCCCGGTCGACGAGGACGGCTGAGAAGCCGCGCATGGCGACGTCGCGGACGACGCCGGCACCGGTGGATCCGCCACCGATGACGCACACGTCAGTGCGAAGTGTCTTCACCGTTAAAAATCCCTTCACCTCTTGATGAGGAAGTGCCTCATTGCTCCCTCCATAATGCCCTTTCCCCACCCATTTGCACGAATGTACACAAGACTCTGCACATATGTGCACAATGAGCGTACGTCACACTCACATTCGCACTCACCCGCACAATTCCAGCCAAAAATGACGAATTACATCCCATGAACATGACGTAAATACGGGTGGATGTTGCCCGGGGACCACTCACCTCACCCCATCCCCGTTTTTCCCCCTAGAGTTAAGGCATGACGAACACACTGTTGGCCCGAGTCCTCGACACGGCGTACACCGATTCGGCGGTGCGTCCCCAGGACGACTTCTACCGCCATGTCAACGGCACCTGGCTGGCGACGCACACGATCCCCGCGGACCGCCCCATGGACGGGGCCTTCCACACGCTGCGCGACGCCTCGGAAAAGTACGCCCGCGCCATCGCCCAGGATGCCGCCAATGGCACTCTCGATGATCCGGACGCGCAGCGCATCGCCACCCTGTGGACTCAATTCCTCGACGAGGACACCATCGAAGAAGCAGGAGCCACTCCCCTGCGCCCCGACCTCGACGCGATTCACGCCTGCACCACCCACGAGGAACTCGCCCGCGAGATGGGCCGCCTCATGCGCGAGGGCATCGGGGGCCTCGTCGGCGCATACGTGGGCACCGACCCGCATGACTCGTCGCGCTACATGGTCTCCCTCGTCCAGTCCGGTATCGGCCTGCCCGACGAGGCCTACTACCGCGAAGAGGACTACGCTCCGATCCGCGAGGCCTACGTCGCGCACACCGCCCGCCTCCTCGGCCTCGCCGGTATGCCCGACTCCGAGGGCGCAGCGAAGCGCATCATGGAGCTGGAGACCGAGGTCGCCTCGCACCACCGCGACTCCGTGAGCAACCGCGATCCCCTCCTGTCCGACAATCCCACGCCGTGGGAGCAGCTGGCCACACAGGCCCCCGGATTCGACTGGGACGCATGGGCTCAGGGCGCGCGCATGCCCGTCGCCGGCCTCGTCGTCAACGTCGACCAGCCCGACTTCCTGTCGGGTGCCGCCGCCCTGTGGGCCGCCACTGACCTGTCCGTGCTCAAGGAGTGGTTGAGCGCCTCGGCGATCGATTGCCACGCCTCGCTCCTGTCGAGCGATTTCGTCAACGAGAACTTCGACTTCCACGGTCGCACACTGTCCGGCACGGAGGAGCTGCGCCCGCGATGGAAGCGCGCTCTGGGTCTCATCGAGGCCTACCTGGGCGAGGCCATGGGCCGCGCGTGGGTGTCCCGCCACTTCCCACCCAACGCCAAGGAAGCGATGGATGCCCTGGTGCGCCGACTCCTCGACGCCTACGGCGAGTCGATCCGCGGCCTCGACTGGATGAGCGAAGACACCAAGGTGAAGGCCCTGGCCAAGCTCGCGACCTTCAACCCCAAGATCGGCTACCCCGTCAAGTGGCGCGACTACTCGACGCTGCGCCTGGACCCCGAGGCTACGATTGTCGAGAACGTGCGCGCCGCCAACGCTCACGCGACCGACCGCGAATGGGCCAAGCTCGGCCGCCCGGTGGACCGCGACGAGTGGTACATGACCCCGCAGACGGTCAACGCCTACTACAACCCCACCCAGAACGAGATCGTCTTCCCCGCCGCGATTCTTCAGCCTCCATTCTTCGACACCGAAGCCGACGACGCGGTGAACTTCGGCGCGATTGGTGCGGTCATCGGCCACGAGATCGGGCATGGCTTCGACGACCAGGGATCGCGCTACGACGGGGAGGGAAACCTGTCGAACTGGTGGACGGATGAGGACCGCGCAGCATTCGAGGAACGCACCCACGCGCTCATCGAGCAGTACGACGCGCTCACCCCGGCCATCCTCCTCGAGCAGGCAGAGAGCGAGGAGGGCGACGAACGCACGCTCCCCCACGTCAACGGCGCGCTCACGATCGGCGAGAACATCGGCGACCTCGGTGGCCTGACCATCGCGTGGAAGGCTTGGGCCGCCTCGCTCGCCGAGCAGGGGCTGACCCCGAGCACCGCTCCCGTCATTGACGGAATCTCGGGTCCGCAGCGCTTCTTCTACTCGTGGGCACGCGCCTGGCGCACGGCCACGCGCCCCCAGTTCGCGCGCCAGATGCTGGCGATCGACCCTCACTCGCCCGCTGAGTTCCGCTGCAACCAGGTACTGCGCAACCTTGACACTTTCGCCCGGGCCTTCGACGTCACCCCCGGCGACGCGATGTGGCTGGAGCCCTCCCAGCGCGTCACCATCTGGTGAAAGCGTGTCCCAGCCGACAAAATGCGGCGCGCCCCGCGCATTCACTCCCAACACATGACAACATAGGAATGTTGAGCGCAACAGCGCCCCCATTCCATCGACGGAAAGGCAACCCATGCCAGGCCTGAACCTGACTCGCGAGGAAGCGACCGAGCGCGCCTCGATCATTTCCTCTGTGACCCGCTATGAGATCTCCCTGGACCTCACACGCGGAGACACCGACTTCGGTTCATTCACCCGCATCGAGTTCGACGCGCGCGAAGGCGCCTCCACCTTCGCTGACCTCGTGTCCAACAACGTCCACTCGATCACGTTGAACGGCAACGCCCTGGACCCCTTCTCGGTACACCAGGACAACCGCATCGCGCTGGAGAACCTTGCCGAACACAACGTCCTCGAAGTTGAGGCGTCCTGCCAGTACATGCACACGGGCGAAGGCCTGCACCGTTTCGTCGACCCGGCCGACGGCCAGGCCTACACCTACTCCCAGTTCGAGGTCCCGGACGCCCGCCGCGTCTACACGACCTTCGAACAGCCCGACCTGAAGTCCACCTTCACACTGACGGTCAAGGCCCCCAAGGGCTGGAAGGTCTTCTCCAACGCACCGACCCCGACCCCCGAGGAAGAGGGCGAGGCCTGGGTCTACCGCTTCGCGACCACCGAGGTCATGTCGACCTACATCACCGCGATCGTCGCCGTCCCCTACGAGGGCACGACGGCCACGCTGACCTCCTCCGACGGCCGCACGATCGACCTGGGTGTCTACGCCCGCGCCTCGATCGTCGAGCACCTGGACGCCGACGAGATCATCGAGATCACCCGTCAGGGCTTCGAGTTCTTCGAGGGCGCCTACGGCATCGCCTACCCCTTCACCAAGTACGACCAGATCTTCGTGCCCGAGTACAACGCGGGCGCCATGGAGAACGCCGGCTGCGTCACCTTCCGCGACGCCTACGTGTTCCGTACCCGTCCCACCGAGGCTCAGATGGAAGCTCGTGCCAACACGATCCTGCACGAGCTCGCGCACATGTGGTTCGGCGACCTGGTCACCATGAAGTGGTGGAACGACCTGTGGCTCAACGAGTCCTTCGCCGAGTTCATGAGCCACCTGGCTCTGGCCGAGGCCACCAAGTACACCGAAGGGTGGACGGGCTTCATGGTCCGCAAGGACTGGGGCCTCAAGCAGGATCAGCTGCCCACGACCCACCCGATCACGGCCGAGATCCGCGACCTGGCGGACGTCGAGGTGAACTTCGACGGCATCACCTACGCCAAGGGCGCCTCCGTGCTGCGCCAGCTCGTCTCCTACGTGGGACGCGACGCCTTCTTCGCGGGCCTGCACGAGTACCTGACGAAGCACTCCTACGCCAACGCCACGCTGGACGACCTGCTCTCCGAGCTGGCCGCCGCCTCGGGCCGCGACCTGGCCTCGTGGTCGAAGGTGTGGCTGGAGGAAGCTGGCGTGACCCTCCTGCGTCCGGTCATCACGACCGCCGAGGACGGCACGATCGAGCGCCTCGAGATCACCCAGGAAGCCTTCTCTGAGGGCGCCTCCCTGCGCCCGCACCGCATGGGCGTGGCCGGCTACTCGCTGACCGAGGAGGGCACGCTGACCCAGGTCTTCCGCGAGGAGCTCGACATTGACGGCGCTTCCACGGTGATCGATGCTGCCGCGGGCATCGCCCGCCCGGACTTCATCCTCGTCAACGACGGAGACCTCGGCTACGCTAAGGTCCGCCTCGACGAGCAGTCGCTGGCCTTCGCGATCACCAACATCACCAAGTTCACCGATTCGCTGACCCGCGGCGTCGTCATGGCATCCGCCTGGGACATGACCCGCGACGGCGAGATGCCGGCACGCGACTACCTGAACCTGGCGCTGCGCGCAGTTCCCGTCGAGGACAACATGAGCCTCCTGACGCTCACCCTGCGTCACATCGACGAGGCCGTGCGCACCTTCGTGGCACCGCAGTACCGCGCAGAGGCCGCCGAGGACACGGGCCGTCGCCTGCTCCTCCTGGCTCGTACTGCCGCCTCCGGCTCCGACGCGCAGCGCATGCTCGTCGCCGCCGCGGCCCGTAACGCGACCAGCCCCGAGCAGTTCGAGGCCATCCGCGCCCTCTACGACGGCGCCCAGACCCTGGACGGCCTGGACCTCGACGTCGACCTCAAGTGGGACCTGCTGATCGCTCTCGTGCGCGGAGGCGCTGCCACCGAGGAGGACATCGCAGCCCTGGAGGCCACCGACGACACGATGACCGGCCACCAGAACGCGGCCGCCGCTCGTGCAGCCCGCGAGGGCGAGTGGATCAAGACCGACGTGTGGGACAAGGTCCTCACCGACACCTCGATCCCCAACGACACCCGCTGGGCGATGATCTCGGGCTTCTGGGCTCAGGCGCGCACCACGCCGTCGGCTTACGCCAGCTACGTGGGCGAGTACTTCGAGGCCCTGGCGGGCATCTGGGAGACCTTCACCTTCCACACCGCCGAGGACCTCACGACGCTACTCTTCCCGAGCGCGCTGGCGGGCTACGCCCCCGAGGTCGACGTGGTCGCCTCCGGCAAGGCCTGGATCGAGGCTCACCCGGACGCGTCCGCCGGCACGATCCGCATCATCCGCGAACTCATCGACGTGTGTGAGCGTCAGATCGCCAACCAGGCGGTGGACGCGGGCTGATCAGCCCCACAACGACGCCGGGGGGCGTGGCCGCGTGGCCACGCCCCCTTCGTCTACCTCATCCACGTCTACGTGCTACTGCAGTTGCAAGCCCGTGTACGTGACACAGATACAGAGGAGACTTCCTCCCCCGAAGGCCGCCAGAGTGAACTCACAGGGTCACCAGCCGTATCCGAGCTTGTAGGCAATTCCTCCATGCCCCGCACACATACCCCGATAGTCAGATGCTCCCGGAGACGAGAAGCTCTCTGTCCCATCGTGACAAATTGCCTTGTAGCGGTTGCCGGTTGCAACATCTACCGCTCCAGATCCACCGCCATTCGAGGGGACCGGGTACAGGCCCCACCACACGCCCGAGTCGTAGAACCAGTGACGCTCGCCGCCGATCCACTGGGTGCCTGTCACCATAACGCCGGACGCGTTCAGGTAGTACCAGGAGCCTCCCTGGCTCAGCCAGCCGGTCACCATTGCACCCGACTCGTTGAAGTAGTACCAGGAGCCGCCGATCGCGTTCCAACCGCTCACCATGACGCCCGAGCCATTCAGATAGAACCAGGTACCGCCCTGGCTGAGCCAGCCGGTCTTCATGGCACCGGAGGAGTTCAGGAAGTACCAGGAGCTGCCCTGCTTGAGCCAGCCGGTCGTCATCGCGCCCGACTCGTTGAAGTAGTACCAGGAGCCGCCGATCGCGCTCCATCCGTGCACCATCGCGCCCGAACCACCGAGGTAGTACCAGGTGCCGCCCTGGTTCAGCCAGCCGGTCACCATCGCACCCGAGGCAGCCAGGTAGTACCACGTGCCATCAACCATAGTCCAACCCGTGCGCATCACTCCGCTCTGCAGATCCAGGAAGTACCAGGTTCCCGACACATTGGTCCAGCCACGGGCCTGCGCGCCCGAGGGGGCGTAGTACTCCCACGCTCCCCCACGATCAAACCAACCGGTGACCATGTAGCCGCTGCCGTTGAAACGGTAGGTTGCACCGTCGATGTCTCGCTTCTCGTCACGTGCGTACGAGCCATTGTCCAGGTCGTACCACCAGCCCACAGAGTCCATCTTCCACGAGGGCTTAGGCGCGGGAGCAGGCTCGGGGTTCGGTGCGGGATCCGGGTTGGGTGCGGGATCCGGGTTGGGTGCGGGATCCGGGTTGGGTGCGGGATCCACCGTTGGTTCAGCCGTCGGATCCACAGTCGGCTCCCCCGCCGGAACCTCAACAGCGACGCCCGCAGGGTCACCGTCTTGGCTCGACACGACTGGGAAAGCGTAGGCGGGAGCCAGCGGGCCAATGACGAGGGCAGCGGCACCCAGGGCTGCCATCGCGCTCCTGCGCATATTGATGGGACGCATATCTTATTCCTCTCTGAACAGAAGGCAACGAGTGCGTGATTCCGTTCAGCAGAACAGTCACACTCGATCGACGAATGCACATTAGTTTCGCAGCATTCCTTTACCGACTATACACAGAAACATGTGACGCACAAAATAAAATGCAGCCCTCATTGGCAGTTGCAGCAAAGAGATATCAATAGGCATGAAAAAGCCCCGCCGGTGAGCACTCTCACCGGCGGGGCTTGAAAACGTTGCGTCAGCGCTTGGCTCGACGCGATGCCACGACCGCACCGATACCAGCAACAAGGACGGCGACCGCCCCAACGCCAACCCACACGCCCGACGCACCGGTAGCAGCCAGCGTGTCACGACGCGCCTCGGCCGGGTTCGACGCAGGTGCGTCAGCCGGCGCCGGGTCAGTAGCAGCAGGCGTCACCGGAACCTGGACAGAGGGTACCTGGGTAGCCGGATCCTGGGTTACGGGGTTCTGGGGAGCGGGGGCCTGGGTAGCTGGGTCCTGCGGGGCGGGAGCCTCGATACCGGGGGCGGGCGTCTGCTCACCACCAACGGAAGGATTCGAAGGAGCAGGAGCCGGAGTCGTCGGATCCTGCGGCGCCTGCTCACCCTCACCGATCGACGGGTTTGCGGGATGCGAGGCTTCAATTCCCAGCGTTGTGCAGCGCGTCAGAGCGTCACGATATTCGGCGGCGGTGAGGTAACGGCCCGACTGGTCACCGGACTTCAGAGTCACACCACCGTCCTTTTCCGGACGGACGGAGGTCTGGGCGGCGATGGAGTCAGCGACACGATCGAGCTCCGCATCGATGTCAGCGAGGCTCACGGTCGGCTTTTCATCGGCCACGGAGGCGAGGTAGGCATCGAGCGCTCCCTGAGCCTCGTTCACGGAGGCCTGGGCGTCGATCACCGCCTGCTGCTTATCTGCGTCCGCAGTGGCCGCAGCGGGAGCGGGCGTTGAGGTCGAGGGGGCGGCGGATCCAGCCTTAGCGGGGAGCGTCGAGACATCGACCGGCAGGGCAACGCCGGGCAGGGCGCCCACCTTGTTCTGCCAGGAGTTGGCGCGCTGCGCGTCGCCGCCGCCGGCCAGGCCGGAGACATAGTTCGTGTTATCAGCATTGAAGGCGCCGCCATTGAAGCCATAGGCAGAGGCGGTGTCACCCGTGGTGTGGAAGCGGGAGACATTAGGCGAGCCACCGGTGATCGCGTAGAACTTCTGCGTGCCGTAGATACGGGTGAACTGGCCATGCTTAGCGATGTGCACACCCACGCCCACCACGTTGTTCTGAGCGAGCATGTTCTTGTCGTGGCCCGAGGAGTTCTTCCACTGATCGAAGAGGGCGTCCGCAGCCTGCATCGGATTCTTAGTGGTGCCGTAGGCGCCCCACTTGTCCCCGAAGTTCTCACGGTGGTTGTAGGCAATGTTCTCGCCCGCGTAGGACGTGTCCCCACCGTCAAGCTTGCCCGCACCGAAGTACTTGTAGTCGGGGTCATGGCTGAAGTTGTCCGTGTCGGACATGTGCTGGCTCCACGCACGCGCATCCGTCGTCACGGTGTCAGAAACGACCAGCTCGGGCAGGCCGGCATTTGCACGGTAGGCGTTCATCTTCTGAACGATGAGCGCTTCAATGATGCGAGCCTGGGTGGCATCATCAACCTGAGACCAGTCAACCCAGTCGAGGCCACGGTCAGCCGTGGCCGACGGAGCGGCAGCAGCGTCACCGGTCGAAGGGGTGGACTGGAGCGCAGCTTGCTGAGCGGCCTCGAGGGCCGCCTGAGCGTCAGTCAGAGCTGCACGAAGCTCAGCCTCGCGCGCCGGATCGGCGGAAGAAACAGAGGAGTTGCCTGCGGCTGCAGCGGCGTAGCTGGCGAGCAGAGGGTTATATTCCGCGGTAATGCGACCTTCCGCACCGGACAGAGAGTTGCAGAATGCATCCTCGGACGTCGCCGTCCCCTCAGCGAGGCTCGGGATAACAACGAGGGATGCCGCGATCGTCGTGGCGGCGAGAACCACCGAGGTGTGGGTGCGAGTGAGCTGGAACGACATTGGCTACCGGCTAACACTATGAGACAAAGACAGGTAAATCTTTCCATGCGGTACGCCGATTTTCAAGGTTTTTTCAGTAATTCATTACAGGACAATATACGGTTTTTCAACGCTTTCAAGGTTTGACAGATTTTGAACATCCCACATGTCGATACCAAAACGTTATTTTTCAGAACAATTCCCTGACCAATCAGTAATCGAAGCGCTCGCAGCAGGCAGACCGCGCGTAGCGCCAACACCCCACAGTGCAGCACCCACACCTGAGACAACCCGAAAGAAAGGCCCACAAAACGGCCGCTTGAATAACAAAAAACCGACACTCACAACCTGAGTGCCGGAATTTTTTGTGGAGCTAGGGGGATTCGAACCCCCGACCTCTTCCATGCCATGGAAGCGCGCTACCAACTGCGCCATAGCCCCGTTATTTAGTTCGTCGCCGTGGCGACCTGATAAATAATAGCGGACCCTCGGACAATTGCGCAAATCCAATTACGTGCCCCTCGTCACAGCATGTGAAAACCTCGGTTTTCTGCGGCAACGAGGGGCCCAGTGTCCTCACGCCCCCAGGATGTCCTCGCGCGAGCCGATATTGTGCGAGGCAAGCCTCCACCCGCTCACCGCAGCACTCTTCGACGTCGACATACCCACGGGCACGAGTTCCGACCAGTGGCAGTTGTCCACGCCTCGAAGTCCATTGAACACGGCGGGGTCCAGACCCAGCAGGGACACAATGCCACGAGCAATCGCAGAGCCGTGCGAGACAACAATCAGCGACTGATCATCACGGCACGCCTGCGCAGCTTCCAGGACAGCGTCACGGACACGTTCACCCACGACCTCGGAGCGTTCCACCTCGGCGAGGTCGCACTCTCCGTCCGCGCGGTACCGAGCGTAAGCCTCGGGCTGCTCACTGGCGATCTCCTCATAGGTCTTGCCCTCGAAGCTGCCGTAGAAGCGCTCGGTGAGCCGCTCGTCGAGCTCCGGCCCCTCGCAGGGGTAGCCCGCGATGTCGAAGACGCGTGCGATGATCCGCGCGGTATCGACCGCGCGCCCCAGGGGCGAACTGACGATACGCACTCCCCCGTCGTCGTAGCTGCGTCCCTCTTCGGCGGTAATCATGCCCACCTCGGCGCTCGGCTCGCACAGGCGGCTCACCAGCACGCCGGCTGCACCCGCCGCCTGGGATCGTCCGGCCTCGTTCAGGGGCTTATCGATGCGCCCTTGGAAGCGCCGCGCCAGATTGAAGTCCGTCTGTCCGTGGCGCAGCAGGACGATCCGCGACGCACTCACTGCGCGGCCTCCGCGCCGTGCGCGGCCGCACGCTCCGCGGCAGCGGCACGAGCCTCGTCAGTATCAACGTCGATCGGCACAGCCGGGCAGTCACCCCACAGGCGCTCAAGAGCGTAGTATTCGCGCTCCTCCTCGGACAGGACGTGGACGAGCAGGTCGGAGTAGTCCAGGAGCACCCAGGTGCCCTCCACGCGCCCCTCGATATGTGCAGGGCGGCGCTGATGCTCGGCCCAGATACGGTCCATGATGTCCTCAGCGATGGCACGAACCTGACGGTCCGTCGGCGCCGAGACAACCACGAAAGCATCCGCCAGGGCGAGCTTGCTGGTCACATCGACAAGCACCGGGTTGATGCCGCCGCGGTCATGCGCGGCGCGAGCAACCAGGCTCGCCAGTTCTGCGGTAGCGTCGGGAAGGCTCACGTTTCTCCTTGAGTTAGGACCGGTACAGGCCGTATTTGTTGATGTATTGGACGACGCCGTCGGGCACCAGGTACCACACCGGCTTACCCTCTTCGACGCGCGTGCGGCAGTCCGTCGACGAGATCGCCATAGCGGGGACCTCCAGCAGCGACACAGACTCGTGCGGCAGACCAGGATCCGACAGGTTGTGCCCGGGGCGCGTCACACCGATAAAGTGCGCCTGCTCGAAGAGCTTGTCGGCATCCTTCCACTGCGCGATCTGCGCCAGCGCGTCAGCACCCGTAATGAAGTAGAAATCCGAGTCCGGATATTCGCGCGACAGATCCGACAGCGTGTCGATCGTGTAGGTCGTCCCACCGCGGTCAATATCGACGCGCGACACGGCAAAGCGCGGGTTCGAGGCCGTGGCGATCACCGTCATCAGGTAGCGGTGTTCAGCCGAGGTCACGTGACGGCCCGCCTTAAAGGCTGCATTGCGGCCGGAACGAACACGACCTGATCGAGGCCGAAGACGTCCATGACCTCGGAGGCTGCAACGAGGTGGCCATGGTGGATCGGATCGAAAGTGCCGCCCATGATGCCGATCGCGCGGCGCCGACGCAGCGCACGCGGTGGATGCTGAGGCAAGGCCGGGGCTGCGGTCGCCCCTGCCGTGGCCTCGGTGGTCTTTTCGAGTGCGATCTCCTCCGAGGCCTGCTCCGTCTGCGTGTTCGTGATACTCACGGGCGAATCGTTCCCTCCCCCTCGTAGATCCACGTGGTCGTGGTCAGCTCCGTCAGACCCATGGGGCCACGCGCGTGCAGCTTCTGCGTCGAGATACCCACCTCGGCACCCAGGCCCAGCTGGCCACCGTCCGTGAAGCGCGTCGACGCATTCACTGCGATAGCAGCCGCGTCGATGCCCGAACGGAACGCATGCACGGCGGCGACATCAGACGCGACGATGCCCTCGGTGTGGCCAGACGAGTAGCGACGGATATGCTCGATCGCCTCATCGACGTCGGCAACGACGCGCACCGCCAGGTCCATCGACAGGTATTCGGTCTCCCAGTCGGCCTCGGTGGCATCGACAATCATCTCGGCGTCGATCGAGGGCTGACCATCGACGATGGCCCGGGTGGCCTCGTCTGCGTGGATCGTCACGCCCGCCGTCGTCAGGCGGGTAACGGCAGCGACGAGGAAGCGCTGGGCGACGTCGGCGTGCACAAGCAGCGTCTCCGCCGCGTTGCACACGCCCACACGCTGCGTCTTCGCGTTCATGATGATGGCCTCGGCGGCCTCGAGATCCGCGGAGGCGTCTACGTACACGTGGCAGTTGCCCGTACCCGTTTCGATGACAGGAACGCGCGACTCTTCCACGACGGCATTGATGAGACCCGCTCCCCCGCGCGGAATCAGTGCGTCAATCGCACCGCGCGCACGCATCATCGCACGGGCACCCGCGCGGCCCCACGGATCCACCGTGGTGATCGCATCAGCAGGCAAGCCAACAGAGGTCAGCGCATCACGGCACACCTCGATGAGGACGCGGTTCGAGGACTGCGCGGCGCTTCCTCCGCGCAGCACGACCGCGTTTCCTGCCTTCAGTGCAAGCGACGCCGCATCGATCGTGACGTTGGGGCGGGCCTCGTAAATGATGCCAATGACACCCAGGGGGCACACGCTCCTGCGTGACACGCAGACCAATGTCGGTGCGCATACCGCGAACGACCTGACCAACCGGGTCCGGAAGACCTGCAATCTCGCGAACGGCCTCGGCAATTCCCCGAATACGATCAGAGGTAAGCGCGAGGCGATCCAGCAGACCCTCGCTCATCTGCTCCGCGCGACCGCGGGCAACATCCTCAGCGTTAGCTGCCAGGATCTGATCACTGCGCTCCATCAGCGCAGTGGCAATCGCCTCAAGACCGCGATTCTTCGCCTGCGTGGTCGCATTCGCGAGAGCGCGAGCAGCCGTGCGAGCGGCATCCGTCACCTGGGAAATATCTGCAGCAGTATTCACTCGGCCATGATGACACACGTCAGCGCGTCAAGCCGCATCAGTCAGCGCTCAGCGCAGAAATGCGTCGCCCAACACCGCCAGGTCGTCACGGTGAATCGCGGGCCTCGGATGCTCCTGTCCGGCTGCTGCCAGCTCGGCAGTCCCCGACCCGGCAATCTCGGCCAGGGTGTCGGAGTCGTATCCCGACACCCCTCGAGCGACAAGACCCGTCGGAGAGGCCACGTCGACGACGTCGCCGGCCTCGAAGTGACCGAGCACCGAGCGCACGCCGGCCACCAGCAACGACTTCTTGCCGACCGTAATCGCGCGGGCAGCACCCTCGTCAACGATGATCTCGCCGCGTGACGGCGCCACGTGAGCGATCCACAGGCGGCGCGAGGCCGGACGCTCCTGGGAGGGCTCGAACCACGTGCCAACGTTCTTGCCCGCGAGCACCGACTCCAGAGCATCCGCACAGGCGAGCTGCACGCCGATGCCGCTGGTGGTCGCCAGCATCGCGGCCTGTACCTTCGTCGCCATGCCGCCAGTGCCCACGCGCGAACCCGCACCGGTCACGAGCACGCTCATGAGGTCGTCCGCACTCTCGACGCGTTCAATCAGCTCCGAGCCCGGGTGATCCGGAGGAGCCGTGTACAGGCCGTCCACGTCCGTCAGCAGCACGAGCGCATCGGCTTTGATCATCTGCGCGATGAGCGCAGCGAGACGGTCGTTATCACCAAAACGCAGCTCACGGGTGGTCACCGCGTCGTTTTCGTTGAGAATCGGGACGACACCGAGGCCGAGGAGACGCGTCAGCGAGGCGCGCACGTTCGTATAGTGGTCGCGGCGCATGACGTCGTCCGTGGTCAGCAGCACCTGGGCAGCATCGAGATGATGCGCCTGGAAGGCGGCCGTCCACCTGGCCATCAAAAGGCCCTGGCCCATCGCGGCCGCAGCCTGCACGCTCGGCAGATCCTTCGGCTTGGAGGTAAAACCGAGCGGATCAAGACCCGCGGCGACCGCGCCCGACGACACAATCACGACCTCGCGGTCCGCCCCGCGCCAACGCGCAACGAGGCGAGCCACCGAGTCGATACGATTCAGGTCCAGACCGCCGTCCTCGCGCGTCAGCGACGAGGAGCCGATCTTGACGACGATGCGAGAAGCCGCAGCCACTCCGCTCATGACTGATCCGAGGCGTCGGTCCAGTGGCCGGCCTGACGCTCCGTCCACAGCTCGTCACGGGCAGCGGTCTTGGCGTCCATGACCTGGTGGTACACCTCGCGACGCTCTTTGCGGCTCGGACGCGCGTTCTGATCCAGGCGCAGGTCGGTACCGCGCGAACCCAGCAGCTCCGATCCGGTCGTCAGGGTCGGCTCCCAGTCGAAGACAACGCCTCCGTCCAGGTCACCGATCACAACAGTGTCGCCGGCGACCGCGCCGGCCTTCATCAGCTCATCCTCGACGCCCGCGGCGTTCAGGCGATCCGCAAGGTAGCCCACGGCCTCGTCGTTGGCGAAATCGGTCTGACGCACCCAGCGCTCCGGCTTGTCGCCACGCACCTGGAAGACCTCTTCGCCGTCCTTGCGGGTCTTGCGCACCGTGATCTCCACGCTGCGACCGACAGCCTTCGGACGGATGACGGGGCGGGCAGCCTCGAGGGCGGGACGCTTCGCGCGTTCCTCCTCGACGATCCCGGCCAAAGTAAAGGACAGTTCCTTGAGGCCCTCGTGGGACACGGCGGACACCTCGAGGACGGGCCAGCCGAAAGACTCCAGATCCGGGCGCGTGATCTCGGCGAGATCACGACCATCCGGAATGTCGATCTTATTCAAGACGATGACGCGGGGGCGCTGCATGATCGGCACGTAGCCCTCGACCTGCGTCAGGTCGCCCTGGTACGCCTCCAGCTCAGCCTCGATAATGCGCAGGTCCTCGACGGGCTCTCGATCAGTCTCAAAGGCAGCGGTGTCCAGGACGTGCACGATGACAGCGCAGCGCTCGATGTGGCGCAGGAAGTCCAGGCCGAGGCCACGGCCCTGAGAGGCGCCGGGGATCAGCCCGGGAACATCGGCGACCGTGTAGCGCGTGTCGCCGGCCGACACGACGCCCAGGTTCGGAACCAACGTCGTGAAGGGATAATCGGCGATCTTCGGGCGCGCAGAGCTCATGGCGGCGATCAGCGAGGATTTACCGGCCGAGGGGAAGCCGACGAGCGCCACGTCCGCGACGGACTTCAGCTCGAGGATGACATCGCGCTCCTCACCGGGCTCGCCCAGCAGCGCAAAACCGGGAGCCTTGCGGGCCTTCGACGCCAGTGCCGCGTTGCCCAGGCCACCGCGGCCGCCCTCGGCAACCACGTACCGGGCGCCCGCACCCGTCAGGTCGGCGAGCAGCTCACCCGACATCGACTTGACGACCGTTCCCTCGGGAACAGGCAGGATGATGTCCGCGCCGGTCTTACCCTGGCGGAAGTCACCCATGCCGGGCGTGCCGTTATCCGCACGACGATGCGGGCTGCGGTGGTAGTTCAGCAGCGTGGTCTCCTGCTCGCTCACCTCAAGGATGACCGAGCCGCCATTACCGCCGTCTCCGCCGTCGGGGCCGGCCAGCGGCTTGAACTTTTCACGCTTAATCGAGGCAACGCCGTTACCGCCATTGCCACCCATTGCGTGCAGAGTCACGCGATCCACGAAGTCTGCCACTGTTGCTCCTGACGACTGAAAATGAATGTTGAAAAGGGCGCCCGGCAACGCCGGACGCCCTTTATGCGCGCGGTCTCAGGCAGAGACCGGCGAAACGCTGACGACCTTGCGATCGCGCTTACGGCCGAACTCGACCGCACCGGCGCGCAGGGCGAACAGGGTGTCATCCTTGCCACGGCCAACGCCGTCGCCAGGGTGGAAGTGGGTGCCGCGCTGACGAACGAGGATCTCACCAGCGTTGACCAGCTGGCCGCCGTAGCGCTTCACGCCGAGGCGCTGCGCGTTCGAGTCGCGACCGTTACGGGAGGAACCAAGGCCCTTCTTATGTGCCATCAGTTGCTACTTTCTGCTCGTGGGAACGTCGGGTTCAGGCGATCTCGGTGATCTTGACGACCGACATCTTCTGACGGTGTCCCTGGCGCTTGCGGTAGCCCGACTTGTTCTTGTACTTAATGATGGAAATCTTGGGGCCCTTGGCCGAGTCAACAACCTCAGCCTTGACGGAAACCTTGCCCAGCTTGGCTGCGTCAACGGTGATGGCGTCGCCATCCACCAGCATCAGCGGCTGGAGCTCGATGCTCGAACCGATTTCTTCTGCCAGCTTGTCGACGACGACGACGTCACCGACGGACACCTTTTCCTGCCGGCCGCCAGCCTTGACGATCGCGTAGACCACGTTGGAGCTCATCTCTTCTCGTATTCGTAACCGGAATCGCGCCTCGAAACTGCCGAGGACTTGTCTCATTGTCATGATTCCGTTGGCGCTTGTTGCGCCGACGATCAAATTTAGCCGATTCGCACGCCGGATTGCAAGCCGGCACGGTCACGGGCGGGTGTGAAGTGCTGTGCGATTCCACACCCTACGCTCGGGGGAGGGATGATCGCCCCTCCCCCGGCGCGTGGAGCATTAGCCGGCGTCGACGATGCCGGTCGATGCGGCGCGACGACGACGCTTGACGCGAGGCTGATCGCTCGCCTCGGGAAGCGCGATGTCATCGGTCGACTTGGTCGGCACCACCGGGGTGCTCGCCTCGGCGCGCGCGGGCAGGTCGATGACGACGGGAGCGGGAGCCGCGTCGGGCTCGACGATGCCGGTCGAGACGGCTGCGCGGCGCTTGCGAGTCTTGCGCGGCGCGGCGGGCGCTTGGGCGGGAGCCTCCTCCACGACCGGAGCGCTCACCGGCACGGTGGCCGGAGCCTCATCTGCCTGCACCTCGGGAACAGCCGTCTGCACCGCGGCGCGGCGGCGTGTCTTCTTCGGCGCGGGAGCTTCAGTGGGCTCGCCGGACGAGGCCGTTGCCGCCTTGCGGGATGCGCGGCGGCGGGTCGCCGGAGCATTCTCACGGTGCTCGGGCAGCTGAATCTCGGAAGCATCCTTGGTGGGTGCCGCGGGTTCGTCCGAGTGATCGACCGGCTCGGGCAGGTCGATGTGCACGGGAAGCTCGGGCAGCGGAGCGGACTGGGCGACGCGACGGCGACGACGAGGACGCTTGGTCGCGCTCTCCTCAGACTGCTCGGCGCCGGACTGAGACGTGGGCGCCTCGGGAGCCTCAGTCGAATCGACCTGCTCAGCGCTCGAGGCCTCGGGCTCCTTGGCCTCGGCCGACGCGGCGCGCGTGCGACGCTTCTTCGTGGGAGCCGACTCCTCGGCCACGCTCTCCTCTTCCTTACGGGTCGACGCGGCCGCGATGGCGCTCAGGGCTTCCTTGGCGCGCTCGTGGTCAGCGTTGTCCTCAATACGGCGAGGCTCGGCCTTCTTCTGCTGCTTCTTCGATCCCTTCGCCCCCTTCGAGGACTGCTCGGAACCGGAAGTCTCCACCGGATGCTGATGCACGATGAAACCGCGGCCCTCGCAGGCCTCACACGGGGATGAGAAGGCCTCGACCAGGCCCTCACCCACGCGCTTGCGCGTCATCTGTACCAGGCCGAGGGACGTAATCTCAGTGACCTGGTGGCGAGTACGGTCGCGTCCCAGGCATTCCACCAGACGGCGAAGCACGAGGTCGCGGTTGGACTCGAGGACCATGTCGACGAAGTCGATGATGACGATGCCGCCAATGTCTCGCAGGCGCAGCTGACGAACGATCTCTTCGGCGGCCTCGAGGTTGTTACGGGTCACCGTTTCCTCAAGCGTGCCGCCGGCACCAATGAACTTTCCGGTGTTGACGTCGATGACGGTCATCGCCTCGGTGCGGTCGATGATGAGGGTGCCACCCGAGGGCAGCCAGACCTTGCGATCCATGCCCTTGGCGAGCTGCTCGTCAATGCGGTGCGCGTGGAAGACGTCGTCTGTGCCCACCCACTGCTCGACGCGGTCGGACAGCTCGGGGCTGAGCTCGTCGACGTACTCCTTGACAGTCGCGTAGGTGTCGCGGCCCTCAATGACGAGCTTGGTGAAGTCCTCGTTGAAGATGTCGCGCACGACGCGCACGGCCAGCTCGGGCTCACCGCGCAGCAGCGCCGGGGCGCTCTTCGTGTTGGTGCGCTTCTTCTCGATGTCCTCCCACTGACGGGTCAGGCGCGCGACATCGTCGCGAATCTGCTCTTCCGTGGCGCCTTCCGCCGCGGTACGAACAATGACACCCGATCCCGACGGCACGACGGCCTTCAGGATCTTCTTCAGGCGAGCGCGCTCCTTGTCCGGGAGCTTGCGGGAAATACCCATCATGGACCCGCCGGGGATCAGGACCAGGTAGCGGCCAGCCAGGGTGATCTGCGACGTCAGACGCGCCCCCCTTGTGTCCGATCGGATCCTTCGTCACCTGAACGAGGACAGGGTCACCGGACTTCAGCGCCGCCTCGATACGACGGGGCTTACCTTCCATACCAACGGCGTCCCAATTAACCTCGCCGGCGTACAGGACAGCGTTGCGGCCGCGGCCCACGTCGACGAACGCCGCTTCCATCGACGGAAGGACGTTTTGGACGCGGCCCAAGTAGATATTGCCGACCATCGAGGACTGCGTGCGACGCGCGACGTAATGCTCGACGAGCAGGCCGTCTTCAAGAATGGCGATCTGGTCAAGGCCGTCCTGGTCGCGGATGACCATCATGCGTTCGACGGACTCGCGGCGTGCCAGGAACTCAGACTCGGAGATCGAGTGGCGGCGACGTCCCTCACGACGCCCTTCGCGGCGACGCATCTTCTTAGCCTCGAGGCGCGTGGAACCCTTGAGGGCCTGCACCTGATCGGCGGGATCTCCGCCCTCATCCGAGGACGAGGAGGACGAACGGGCGCGACGACGGCGACGACGGCGGGTAGAGGAATCTTCATCCTCCGAGGAGTCCGAGTCGGCAGCGGAAGCGTTCTCCTTGTTGACGTCATCCTCAGCGGGGGCCGAGGCTTCCTCCGCCTTCTTGGAGCGGCGGCGACGACGGGTCTTGGGCTCGGCGGGAGTCTCCTCAGCCTGCTCCTCGGCAGCGGGAGCCTCGGGAACATCGGCAGCCTCGGCCTCATCCGCTGCCTTCTTGGAGCGACGGCGACGCTTGGGAGCTGCCTCCTCTCGAGGAGCCTCCTCTTCTACGGCGGCGGGCTTGCGACGGCGCTTGGGCTCAGGCTGGTCCTCAACGATGGCCGCAGGGGCAACCTCGGGGGCAGCCTGGAAAACGGGCGCCTGGAACAGCAGCGAGGCGGCGGGCGCCACGGGGGTTGATTCGGTTGTCACGATTCTCCAATGGTGGGCGCGCGCCCCGTGCCTGGACGCACCCTTTTTCATCGCCCGCAAGGGGCGGAAACCTAGTGGAGCGCAGTTGCGCAGCTGCCGGCGGCTCATGAAGACGTCATCGCTCGGCTCTCGTCACGGGGGCACTCCCGTGACATCCATTCATCCCCTATTGTCGCACAACACAACGATTCATCGACGACAGGGTGATCAGAACAACGCAGGACCAACAAAAATCTATTGGATAAACCCGTAAAAAATAATCGGACACATATGTCACAAAAGCGCCTCAGAAGCGGCATTTCAACCACTGAGCACCTCATTGTTGGGCTACATTAATCTCAACCCGTGACATAGGTCCTAGCGACCCACGACACGGAACAATCGACCCCAACCCCAACACGAGAAGGTCCCATCATGACCCTCGCGCAGACAGCGCTTGACGCGGTCACCGTCGGACGATGGCAGTTCGGTGTCACCACCGTCTACCACTTCGTCCTCGTGCCGCTGACGATCGGCCTGTCCCTGCTGGTTGCCATCATGCAAACCGCGTGGCACCGCACCGGCAAGGAATACTGGCTGCAAGCAACTCGCTTCTTTGGCAAGCTCCTCCTCATCAACTTCGCGCTCGGTGTTGCCACCGGTATCGTGCAGGAGTTCCAGTTCGGCATGAACTGGTCCGAATACTCCCGCTTCGTCGGCGACATCTTCGGCGCTCCCCTGGCCGTTGAGGCCCTCCTCGCCTTCTTCCTCGAGTCCACCTTCCTGGGCCTGTGGATCTTCGGCTGGGGCCGCCTCTCCAAAGGGCATGCACCTCCTGACGATCTGGTGTGTCGCCCTGGGCACTATGTTCTCCGCGGCCTGGATCCTCGCGGCCAACGCGTGGATGCAGCACCCCGTGGGCGCTCGCTTCAACCCCGAGACCGGCCGCGCCGAGCTCGACGGTGTCAGCGGCTTCATGGAGCTCATCACCTCGGGCGTGTACCTGAGCGAATACGCACACGTCATCACCTCCGCTTGGCTGGTCGCCGGCTCCTTCGTTGCCGGCATCTCCATCTGGTGGATGGTGCGCACCGCCCGCGAGGGTTCCGACGAGGCCATGGCTCAGTCGCGTGACATCTGGCGTCCGATCGCCCGCTTCGGCCTGACCGCCGTCCTGATCGGCGGCCTCGGCACCGCAGTCTCCGGCCACATCCAGGGCCAGGAGATGGTCGAGGTTCAGCCCATGAAGATGGCCGCTGCCGAAGGTATCTGTATGGACACCGAGGGCGCGGCCTTCACGGTCGCCCAGTTCGGCTCCTGCCCCCTCGGCGACGACGGCGCTCAGCCCACTCAGTTCATCAAGGTTCCCGGCGTTGCTTCCTTCATGTCGCACAACTCCTTCACCGCCACCTCTGAGGGTGTCACGGACGTTCAGGAGCGCATGGTGGCTCTACTCAACTCCGATCCGAACTTCACCGCCAAGTACGGCGATGCCTCGCAGTACGACTTCCGTCCTCCGCAGATGGTCGCCTTCTGGTCGTTCCGCTTCATGATCGGCCTGGGCATGCTGGCCTTCCTGCTGGCGGCGTGGGGCCTGTGGGCCACCCGTGGCGGCCGCACCTCCTCCAACAAGTGGCTGAGCGTCCTCGCCCTGGTCAACCTCCCCCCTGCCGTTCGCAGCCGCTTCCTTCGGCTGGATCTTCACCGAGATGGGTCGCCAGCCGTGGGTTGTCGTTCCGAACCTGCAGGCGCTGTCCATGGGCTCTGACCTCGGCTCCGTCAACATGATGACCGACATGGGTATCTCCCCCAACGTTCCCGCTGGCCAGATGCTCGCCTCGCTCATCCTGTTCACCCTCCTGTACGGCGTCCTCGGCGTCATGTGGTACATCCTCATGAAGCGCTACGCCGTCGAGGGCATCCACTCGACCAAGGCTGACAAGGCCGAGGACGAGGCTCCGACCGACCTGTCCTTCGGATACTGAGAGGAACACCGATCATGACTCTGTCTATCCTGTGGTTCGTTCTCATCGCCGTTCTGTGGACGGTCTACCTGATCCTTGAGGGCTTCGACTTCGGTGTCGGCATGCTCCTTCCCTTCGTCGCCAAGGGCGACCGTGAGCGCACCCAGACCGTACGCACGATCGGCCCCCACTGGGACGGTAACGAGGTCTGGCTGCTCACCGCCGGTGGCGCCACCTTCGCCGCGTTCCCCGAGTGGTACGCGACTATGTTCTCGGGCATGTACCTCGCCCTGTTCCTGATCCTCGTCTGCCTGATCATCCGCGTCATGGCCCTCGAGTGGCGCTCCAAGGTCGCCACCGAGAAGTGGCGTCACGCCTGGGACTGGGCGCACACGATCAGCGCGTGGCTCGTCCCGATCCTGCTGGGCGTTGCCTTCGCTAACTTCGTGCAGGGCATGAAGATCGAGGTCGTCGACGTCGCCACTGGCACCGTCATCGACCCGACTCTGGTGGATCAGTCCCTCGCGGCCGCGACTCACCAGCTGACCGGCGGTTTCTTCTCGCTGCTGACCCCCTACACGATCCTGGGTGGCCTGGCTGTCATGGCCGTGTGCCTGGCTCACGGCGCGCAGTTCCTGGCATTGAAGACGACGGGCGAGGTCCGTGACCGCGCCAACGCGATTGCCGCTCCTGCGACGATCGCCGCGACCGTCCTGGCCGCCGCTTGGCTGATCTGGGGTCAGTTCGCCTACACGACGAACGTTCTGGCGTGGATCCCGCTCGTGGTTGCCGCGCTCGCCATCATCGCCTCGACGGCTCTGTCGCAGGCGTCGCTGCGTCGTGAGGGCTGGTCCTTCGTGGCCTCCTCCGTCGCGATCGCCAGCACTGTCGCGTGGGTCTTCGCCTCGATGGCCCCCGCGGTTCAGAAGTCGTCGATCAACCCGGCATACTCACTGACGATCGATCAGGCCTCGTCGACGACCGCCACGCTGACAGTCATGACGATTGTCACGGTGTGCCTGCTGCCGATCGTCCTCGTCTACGTCTTCTGGTCCTACTGGATGTTCCGCGCTCGCGTGGGCGCCGAGGACGTTGAGACGCGCACGGGTCTGCTCCTGAAGAAGGTTCGCGTCGGCGAGAACTTCCTCGCTGGCTAACCTCCTCACCGATAGATGCGCCCGGTCCCTCACGCAGGGGCCGGGCGCATTCGTCTACGCAGCACGGGCGAGGCCGGGGACCTTTGGCCCATGACGAGGCTTTCAGGCACAATAGATACGTGCGTCCCTTTGATCCTCGTTTGTTGCGTTATGCCCGCTCAGCCCGTGGGCCCATCGCATTGACAGCCTTTCTGGGAACGATCACGGCATTGCTCGTGCTCGCCCAAGCGCTGCTCATTTCCGCGGCCCTCTCCCCCGTCGTCTCGGGGAGCGCGACATTACGCGACGTCCTACCTATCATCGGTGGCATCGCAGCTGTCTTTGCATGTCGCGCGCTCGTTGTCGCGGCTCGCGAGGCAGTCAGTACGCGCGCGGCGGCAGCAGCGGTGTCCGAGCTGCGCGGACGCGTCGTCGACGCGAGCATTGCCCTTGGCCCGCGCTGGCGAGCGACGAACGGCGCCGAGACAACGACGCTGCTGTCGACCGGCTTGGAGGATCTGCGCCCCTACTTCGTCTCTTTCCTGCCGCAGCTGGTCCTTGTCTGCACCGTGACGCCGGCAGCCCTCGGCGTCATTCTTCTGCTCGACTTCTGGTCTGCCCTCATCGCACTCCTCGTTATCCCGCTCATCCCGATTTTCATGATCCTCATTGGGCGCTTCACCCAGGCAGCCTCGGAGGACAAACTCGCATCGATGAAGCGCCTGACCGCCCAGCTCCTCGACCTCATGTCCGGACTGCCAACGCTGCGGGCGCTGGGACGAGAAAAGGCCCCGCGCACCCACCTGCGAGCCCTCGGAGCCGCGAACACGAAAGCCACGATGGCAACCCTGCGTGTCGCTTTCCTCTCGGGCGGCGTACTCGAATTCTTGACGACACTGTCTGTGGCTCTTGTCGCCGTCGAGGTCGGCATGCGCCTCGTATTCGGAAACATCTCGCTGTTCCACGGACTCGCCGTTATCATGCTCGCGCCCGAGGTTTTCGAACCCCTGCGCCAGGTCGGCGCCCAGTTCCACGCCTCCGCAAACGGCGTCACGGCTTCGCGCGCCGCCTTCGACATCATCGAAGAGGCTCAGTCTGTGGACTCCCCCGGTGCCGCCACCTGCCCCAACCTGTCAACGACGCAGATCGTGCTGGACGGCGTCGGCGTACGTGCACGCGGCACCTGGGCCCCCGCCCCGACCTCGGGCATCATCGCCCCCGGCATCGTGACGGCACTGTCCGGCCCTTCGGGTGCCGGAAAGTCGACAATCGTTGCCTGCCTGCTGGCTGACATGACCCCGGATGCGGGTCGTATCCTCCTGCGCCAGACGGCCTCGCCCTCCAACGGTGAGGAGACCGCACTGTCGGATATCGATCCCACCTCCTGGCGCGATCAGATCTCCTGGGTTCACCAGTCCCCCACCCTCGTGCCGGGAACGATCCTGGACAACATGGGCGGCCTGCCCCTCGAGGACCTTGATACTGCAGCAGCAGCTACCGGCTTTGATACCGTCCTGGCCACCACCCCCGACGGGTGGAATACCGTTATCGGGACCGGTGGCGTCGGCCTATCCGTCGGCCAGCGCCAGCGCCTGGCACTGACGCGCGCTCTCGCAGCACGCTCCCAGCTGGTCATTCTTGATGAACCGACCGCTCACCTCGATGCCTCAGCGAGGAGACCGTCGTACGCGCTATCGACGACATGCGCCGCGAGGGACGCACCGTGATCGTCATCGCTCACCGCGTGGCCATGATGGACGCCGCCGACGCCGTCATCGACGTCCACTGCGCCGCCGACGAGGAGGCACACGCATGAACCTCTTCCTGACCCGCACTGAGTCGAGCGCGCTGCGCCGCTGCATCTCCATGCTGCAGGTGTCCCGCTCCGGGTTTGCTCTCTCCCTGCTCCTCGGTGTCACTGCCCTCGGATCGGCTATCGCGCTCGGCGGCACCGCCGCATGGCTGATTGCACGCGCGTCTCAGCAGCCACCCGTCCTGTATCTGACCGTCGCTGCCACCGCGGTGCGACTGTTTGGTGTCTCGCGCGCCCTCGCCCGCTACCTCTCGCGTCTCGCCTCGCATAAAGTCGCGTTAGCGGGCATGGACGCGCTGCGCGGTAACCTCTACGATCAATTGTCCGAGGCCCCGACGGCAACGCTGACGACGCTGCGACGCGGCGACTCATGACGCGCGCGGGTTCGGACGTCGACGAGGTGGGAAACGTCGTCGTTAAGACGCTGCTGCCTGCCCTCGTCGCTGCCATCGTGGGCGTGGGAACGGTTGGAGTCGTCACCATCATTTCTCCCGCAGCTGGGGCAATCCTCGCCTGCGCTCTCATCGTCTCCGGAATCGTGGCGCCCGCTCTCATCGCGCGATCGGTTCGACTCGCCGAATCGCAGGGGGCGCAGGCTCGCACCGACATCGCGGCGACTACGCTCGCAGTGCTGGAGGGTGCCACTGAACTGTCTCTGGCGGGCACGCTCGACCACGCGAAGCACTCTCTCGCTCGCTCCGAAAACGACCTGTCCGCTGCTCTCGCCCGTTCGGCGCGTCTGTCTGCGTTGGCTCGAGGCCTCGACGTGTGTGCGATGGGCGCAGCCGTCGTCGGCGCCCTGCTCATCGGCATTCCACAGACCACGTCGGGCGCTCTCGCTCAAGTGCTCCTCGCTGTCATCGTCCTTATCCCGCTATCGTCTTTCGAGGGAGTCGCCGAGCTGACCCCCCGCCGCTGCTCAGCTGGTGCGAAGTGCCCAGGCTGCGACCCGCATCTGTGCCCTTCTCGAGGATGAAGCACCCCCTGAGCCGCACGACATTCCCGACGGACAAACCGTGATCGAGGCACGCAACCTGTCCATCGGCTGGCCGGATGGTCCGACGCTGGCCACCGACATTTCACTCACGCTGCGTCCCGGTTCCTCGCTGGCCGTCGTGGGAGCCTCCGGCATCGGGAAGACCACGCTACTGGCGACGCTCACGGGCGTGATCCCGCCCAAGGCAGGATCTGCTCTCATCAACGGCGTCCCCGCGTGGGGAGCGAAGCGCGACCAGCTCACCAACCACATCACGATGACGGCCGAGGACGCCCACGTCTTCGCGACCACCATCTACGAGAACCTGCGCGTCGCCCGTGCATCGCTCACCCGCGACGAGGCCTCGGACCTCCTGACGCAAGCTGGCCTCGATCAGTGGGTCGAGTCTCTGCCGGACGGGATCGACACGGTCATCGGGTCCGGTGGAACGACCGTATCGGGAGGCGAGCGGCGCCGCCTGCTCATGGCCCGCGCCCTTGCGGCTCCCGCTCCTATCCTGGCGATCGACGAGGCATCCGAACACCTCGACGCCGCCACCGCGGACCGCCTCATGGAAACGCTCCTCACTCCGTCCGCCGACCGCGCTACCCTGGTCGTCACGCACCGACTGAGCGCACTCGACCAGGCCGACCACGTCCTCGTCCTGGCTGCCCCCGAACCCGGCGGCTGCGCACGCGTCGCCGCGCAGGGCACGCACGAGGACGTGACACGCACTCTGCCCGCCTACCAGTGGGCTCTCGAGCAGGAGGAACAATGAGCCACGAACGCATGGAATTCACGCTTCTCCAGGCGGCTCTCGACCTGACAAGTTCGCTCGACCTGAAGTCGGGACTGCAGATCTTCGTTGATCAGGCCTGCGCCCTCACCTCCTCACCGCACGCCACGATGTGCGTGCTTGATACCTGGGGTGCCACCACCCTGCGTCTGGAGCACCACGACTCCTACCCTGCTCCGTCCATCCCCGAGTCGCTGCCGGCGGTCATCCCCGTCAACACCCCACTCCTCGTCAACTCCCCGCAGGACGCACCCGACATTGATCTGCCCGCCTCCACCCCACCCTTCCTCGGCGTCTCCGTCCTCGTACATGAGCAGGTCTACGGACGCCTCTACCTGATGGGAAAGCCCGGCGGCTACACGGACGAGGACGCGGCCGTGGTGTCGGCCCTGGCCCCCGCCGCCGGCATCGCCGTCGAAAATGCACACCTCTATGCGGACTCCAAGCGCACTGCCCGATGGATTAGCGCCTCCCAGTCCCTGACAACGACGATGTTGGAGGGCGCGGACGAGGAAGAAGCTCTCGAGCTCATCGCGAAGACGGTGCGCGAAGTCTCCCACGCTGACACTGCGATCATCGTTCTTCAGTCCGTCGGCGACACGTGGGCCGCCGAAATCGTCGACGGCAAGAACGCCTCCGCCCTACTCGGCCTGACCTTCCCGCCCGAGGGACGCGCGATGAGTGTTCTGCACGAGGGCACCGGCATGATTGTCGACTCAATGGCGCGCGCTCAGACGATGCGCGTGCCACAGCTGGCGGCCTTTGGATCCGCGCTCTACGCCCCTCTGCGCTCACGCGGCGTCGCCTCCGGTGTCCTCATCCTCCTGCGCCAGATCGGCGCTCCCGAGTTCGATGCCTCGGAGCTCTCCCTCGCGGAGTCTCTCGCTTCCCAGGCGACGCTTGCCCTCGAGCTGGCATCCGCTCGCCACGCGCAGGACGTGGCCGCGCTGCTCGACGAGCGTGACCGCATCGGGCGCGACCTGCATGACTTCGCTATCCAGCAGCTCTTCGCGACCGGCATGGCCCTGGACGCCGCGAAGCAAAAGGTCGCAGCTGGTCAGGCCGATCCCGCCTCCGTCGAGGCGCTCATCGATTCGTCCCTCGCCTCCATCGACGAGGCGGTCCGCCAGATTCGCACGATCGTGCACAATCTGCGTGAACGTGACAAGGCAGTAGGCCTCGTTGAGCGTATTCGCCGCGAGTCGTCGCTCACCCGGTCCGCTCTGGGTTTCGCGCCATCTCTGGTGATTACCCTCGACGGAACCGCCATCAACTCCGACCTGGACAACGAGCTGGTCGTCATCGATGAATTCGACGGACGCGTCGACCCCGACCTCTCCGACGACGTCGTCGCAATCGTGCGTGAAGGCCTGTCGAACATTGCCCGTCACGCCCATGCGACTGCCGCGACCGTATACGTGGACGTCTCCGGGCAGGGAAAGTCCGGGCGCGTTCGCATCACTATCGATGATGATGGGCGCGGCATCGATCCGAGCCGGACACGTAACTCCGGACTCGCCAACATGGCCGAACGCGCCCGTCGGCACCATGGCAGCTTCGACACGGGCACGGGCGACGGCGGTGTCGGCACACAGATCACCTGGATTGCGCCGCTTGAGGACTGAGACCAGTCGAGCATGGAGACGACGGTGGGGGTGGATGTTCCGATTGGAACTCCACCCCCACCGCTTGCAGACGAGAGCTATCTTCTCCCGGCTCTCAGCTGAGCGTCAGCCCAGCCACCGGCCGTCGCTCCCGAAGGTGTACCAGCGCCAGCCAATCCAATGGCCGCCCGTGTACATATCGCCTCCGGTCCCGAAGTAGTACCAGGTACCGCCGATCTGCTGCCAGCCGGTGGCCATCTGGCCCGAGGCACCGAAGTAGTACCAGGTGCTTCCCATCGGAACCCATCCGATGGTCATGGCGCCGCTGTCGTTCATGAGGTACCAGTGCGAGCCCATCTGGAGCCAACCGGTGTGCATCGCGCCGCTAGGATCGAGGTAGTACCACGCGCCGCTCGTGTAGAGCCAACCGGTTGTCATGACGCCGTTGGAGGCGAAGAAGAACCACTTGTCCCCCACCATCTGCCAGCCGGTAACCATCGCTCCGGTCTCGGGTGTCAGGTAGAACCAGGATCCTCCGAGGTTGATCCAGCCGGTCACCTGAGCGCCAGCCCCGTTGTGGTACCGCCACGCACCGTCCCAGTACACCCAGCCCGTCAGCATGTAGCCGTTCTGGTCGAAGCGGTAGACGTTGCCACCGAGCGTGAGCGTCTCGTTCTTGGCGTAGTCGCCGCCGGTGATCTTCCACCACCAGCCAACGCCATCATTCATCCACGTGCCGACAGTGTGATCGGGAGCGGGCGCAGGGTCCGGGGTCGGGTCCGGGGTGGGAGCGGGGTCCGGGGTCGGATCAGGCGTGGAGCCGGGTCCGGGGTCGGATCAGGCGTGGGAGCGGGATCCGGGGTCGGATCAGGCGTGGGAGCGGGATCCGGGGTCGGATCAGGGGTGGAGCCGGGTCCGGGGTGGGAGCCGGGTCCTCGGCCAGGGCAAGGGTCACGAGACCCGATTCGGCGAACCCGGCCTCGTTCATGGCCATGACACGGATGACCGAGCCGTTGTTCTCACCGTCGATCGTGAGGGTCAGCTCGGGGCCGTTCTCCTCTTCGACGATGGCCCACGAATCGGAGCCCTCGCGCTTGATCTGCCAGAACAGGGTCGGAGCGGGCTTGCCGGTCGCCTCGGCCTTGATCGTAACCTGCGTTCCTTCCTTCGCCGTCACGGTGCGGAAGGCACCATCGCCGGAGATCTGCGCGTCCTCCGCGGGGTTGGCCGTCACGGTCAGCGGCTTGATGACCGGGGGCTCCTGGTCATCGGGATCCGGGGTCGGCGCGCAGCAGCCGCGAAGGCCTCGACCTCCGCGAGCGCGAACTCGCCGAACTGAGTGGGCTGGATGACGCGGATGAAGCGAGCGTCGAAGCCCTCGAAGTCGACCGCACTCGGGCGGCCGCCGACTCCGTCGACCTTAATCATGTGGACGCCGTCCACCGCGCCGGCGGTGGCCGGGTTGAAGTTGCCGGACAGGCGCGTCGTGGAGGCGACGACCCAGAAGTCGTGCAGGCGCTGGTCGCAGGAGATCCCCTGGCAGTTGTCGGAGGATGAGCGGTTCCAGACGTTTACGACGCCCAGCGGGTGGGTTTCACCGAGGTCGACCTCCCACCAGGGGTTCGCCTGCTTGCCCGTGTGGGCGACCGATCCGTTATCCCACACGCCGTCCGTGTTGCCGTCGACGGCGCGTGAGGCGGTGCCGCCCCAGCCGACCGACGACATGGACGCCGTCTTGTTGAGGGCCAGGTTGTCGCTGCCCTTGGTAACGGTCAGGGTCGCGCGCGCCGAGGTGGTGGAGCCGTTGGCGTTCGTAGCGACGGCGTAGAACTGTGCGCCGTCATCCTCGAGCGTTGTCGTCAGGGTGTACATGGCACTCGTAGCGTCCGGAATCGCCGTTCCTTCGCTTGCCCCCTTGGGGACCCGGTACCACTGGATGGTAGCGGCCGGACGGCCCGATGCAACGACGGTGAAGGTGGCGCTCTCCCCCCGCCTTCACGGAGACCGAGGAGGGGTCCGTGGCGATGACGGGAGGCTGGGTGGCAGCGTTCTCGCCGTAGACGTGCAGGGTCGCGCTCACGGAGCGCAGGCCGATCGGGTTGGCGTAGTAGGAGGGGTGTGCCAGCTCCAGGCGCAGGGGTGTGACCTTGCCGGGCTCGAGGGTGAGGCCCTCGCCGACTTCGCCGGCCTCGATCTGTGCGCCGGTCACCTCAATGGACGTGGTCCCGAGGGTGATCTTGTAGGTCGTGGAGGCATCGAAGTTGCCCGAGAACTTCAGGGTCAGGTCGGTGATGGCCTTGTCCGTCTTGTTCACGAGGTAGGCGTCGTACGCCTGTGCGCCGGAGTAGCGCAGTGCGGAGGCGCGTCCGAAGAACTGATCCGAGGAGATGGTCGCGCCGTCGACGGCGGTCACCGTCTGCGTGGGCACGTACGTCGGAGCACCATCGAAGGTCACCTTGACAACGGGGCGCAGGTTCGGCTCCGGGTTCTCACCCGACATGGTCACCGTCAGCGTGGTGCCGTCCTGGGTGAATTCAAGCGAGCGGTCGGTGCCATCCACGGTCACGGCGGTGACGTGGCCGCCGACGCTGGGAAGCGTCAGGGTCTTGCCGGGGCTCCACAGTTCGGGGAAGAAGTACAGGTCGTTACCCTTGGTCATGACCTTGCCCCAGTTGGGGGCCGGGTACCACGTCGGGCGGGCTCCCGTGATGGCGTCGGGGTGACGCTGCATCCACTGGCCGACCTCGGTGACGACGCCGGAGTCAAAGGCATCGATCGTTCCGTCGCCCTTGGGGCCGATGTTGTAGGCGAACTGGCCGCCCGAGGCGACCGTGCCGATGAGGTTGTTGACCAGCTCGCGTTCCTTGTAGCTCTTCGCACTCTCGTCACGGTTTGCCCACGAGCAGTATCCCCAGCAGGCCGGGTAGATCGAGCGAATCGACTCCCAGGGACCCATGTGGAAGTCCGTGGTCACCGAGTTGTCTCCGCCGACCTCGAAGTCGCCGACCTTGTTCCACACGCGGGAGTTGACCATCGTCTCGGGCTGGAGCTCGTGGACCCACTGGGCCATACGCTGAGACTGCTCGGCGGTGGGGCCGCCCATGTCGAACCACAGCTCGGCAATCGGGCCGTAGTTGGTGAGCAGCTCGGTCAGCTGGGGCTTGATGACGGTCGTCATCAGGTCTTCATCGATGGGGTTGACGTTGCCGTAGGGTTCGGGAGTCTGCTTGGTCCAGTCGATGATCGAGAAGTAGAAGGCGAGCTTGACGCCGAGCTTGTTGCACTCGGTGGACAGCTCCTTCATCGGGTCCTTGGCGTAGTTGGACTGCTTGACGATGTTGTAGTCGGTCGTCTTCGTGTCCCACATCGCGAAGCCGTCGTGGTGCTTCGACGTGATCATCAGGTACTTCATACCCGAGTCGTGGACTGTCTTGCAGATGGCGGAGGCGTCGAAGTTCGCGGCCAGGTCCTTGGCCTTGAGCAGGTAGTCGTCGGTGGGGATGTTCTCCCAGGCCTTGATCTGCTCGGGGTAGCCCATGCCCTGGCGGTGGCCGTTGTAGTAGCCGCCGTAGACGGAGTAGACACCAAAGTGCATGAACATGCCGTACTGGAGTTCTTGCCACTTGGCGATCTTGGGGGTGGAGCTCAGTGGGACTGCTGCGGGGACGCCGGTGGGCGCTGGTGGCGCGTCAGCAAAGGTGGGGGCGCTCAGGGGTGCGAGCACCAGTGCCGTAGCGACCGCACAACCGGCAAGCATTCGCTTGAGGTTCACGGGGTGTCCTTTCAAGGGGTAATGGTGGACGACAGTGTCCGTCCTCAACGGTGAGGATGAGGCGAACGTTACCCCACAGACCTTTCCCATGAATCAGTTTGGTAGTAGCTTTCTCACAAATCAGGGATTCCCCTGTTTGTACCGAAACTAAAACGACAATACAATTCACGCTTCCCTCCGTGCGGACATACGAGAAGCGGGCCGGATGGTCCGACCCGCTTGACGTCTTCTCTCCCCGCAGGGACGAGGTATTGGCTCAGTTACGCCACGCGGCAGCCCTCTGCCCGGCGACCCAGGCGGCAACCTGCGTGCGGCGCTGCAGGCCCATCTTGGACAGCAGCGACGTGATGTGGTTCTTCACGGTCTTCTCCGCGACGCCGAGCTTCTCACCGATCTCACGGTTCGAGAGGCCGTCACCAATCAGGTCCAGGACCTTGCGCTCGGAGGGTGTTAGATCAGCCGTCGGGTCCTCGTGATCGACGCGCCGACGCGTCAGCGTGCGCTCGTCCAGCAGGACGCGGCCATCCGCGACCGCCTTGATGACGTCCGTGATCTCCGCTCCGCGCACAGTCTTGAGGATGTACGCGCGCGCACCAGCATCCAGGGACTCAGCCAGGGCCTCGTCGTCATCGAACGACGTCAAGACGACCGGAAGGATCTGCGGATGAGAGGCGCGCAGGCGGTTCATAATGTCGATGCCCGTGCCGTCGGGCAGCTGCAGGTCCACGAGGATGACGTCGGGGCGCACCAGGTCAGCGCGACGCACCGCATCCGCAACGGACCCAGCCTCAGCGACAACCTCGAGAGCCTCGTCTCGATCAACGATCTCAGCAATGCCGCGTCGGACGATCTCGTGATCGTCGACGATCATGACGCGCGTACGCGCAGCGGTATTTTCACTCACGTGTCTGATTCTAACGGTCAGGAGGGCAAACGCCCTCGGTTACTACTGTTTAATGCCCCGGAGACAGGCGGCTCATCGCATCCTGCGCGGCCGCGTTCTCCGCGTGCTTCTTCGACGAGGCCTGTCCGGAACCGATCGCGTCCGAACGCTCAGAGACGAAGGCTTGCGCCGTGAAGACACGCTGGTGATCCGGTCCCTCGCCCTCCACCTCGTATGAGACCTCACCCAGGCCATGCGCCTGCGCGTGCTCAATGAGGATCGTCTTCCAGTCCTGGTGCTGCCCGCGCGAGGGGGCATCCACGAGCAGGAAGCTCAGGCGCTCGAGGATAACGCGGCGCGCTTCTTCCAGGCCACTGGTCAGATAGGTCGCGCCGATCAGTGCCTCAAAGGTGTCGGACAGGATGGAATCCTTGTCGCGCCCACCGTGCGTCGATTCGCCCTTGCCCAGGAATACGAAGTCTCCCAAGCCGATGCGTCGGGCCGCCGCAGCGAGGGGTTGCTGCGAGACGGTGGCTGCGCGCATGCGCGACAGGTCCGACTCGGCGACGTCGGGGTACTGCTCGTAGAGCTTTCCGCGATGACGATCGACAGCACCGAATCGCCCAGGAATTCGAGGCGCTCGTTGTTGGCGATCCCACCGGCCTCGTTTGCGTAGGAACGATGCACGAGAGCGAGCTGCAGGAGGGGGGCGTCGATGCGCGTCCCCCATGCTTCCACGAGGGCATCGGTGTCCGTGCGCGGCGGTACCGGCAGGTGTTTGGAACGGCCCATCAGGAGCGCCCCAACTCGGAGTCCTCCCCCAGCAGGGACGCCAGGGAAGCCAGGCGCGGATCAACGACGAAATGGTCGTGGTCCTCGGGCAGGTCTGCCCATTTCTCGCCGCACACATCGCACAGGCCCGCGCAGTCGGGCGCGCACAGCGGGCGGGGATCAACAAGGGGGGACAATGGCGTCGCGCAGCTGGGTCTCGATAGAGATCGTGTCGCGCTCGCCGATGACGAACAGGTCTTCGGCTTCCTCGTCCTCGTCATCCGTGGGAGTCAGGGCGGGGGCACCGGGTTCGAAGTAGACCTCGGCGCTTGAGACATCATGATGGTCACGCACTTCGTCGAGGCAGCGCACGCACTCCCCGACGAGGTCGACGGAGGTGGCCAGCTGGACGAGAACCCCGTCCTCGACGCTGGTCATGTCCACGGAGATGTCCAGTGGGACGCCCGGAACTGCAGACATGGAGGGAGTCCCCAGGTCATCGGGAGTCTCCCACACGAGGTCCTCGTGCAGGGTAGACCCGAGCGCGCGGGGCAGGCGCGCCAGGGACAAAACCAGCGTCTTGTCACTCATTGGTCAGGTCCACATCGGTGACGTCGACACCGCGACGCTCGGCAATCGTGCGACGGCCAGCATCCGTGCGGCGCGCCAGATCGGAGATGAGGTGGGCGAGCTCGTCGAGAGAGTTCGCAACGTAGTCGTCGGCGCCCTCACGCAGCGAGGCTGCCGATCGCTTCGCCTCGGAGACGATCTCACGCGCGCGGTCCTCAGCCATGCGCACGATGTTCTCGGTGGAGACGATGCGGGCGGCCTGGGCGTTCGCGTCGGCGATCGTGGCCTCGGCGTCCGAACGCGCCTGAGAGACCAGAGCGGTCGCCTCATCCTCCGCGCGCGAACGCGTGCGCTCGGCTTCTTCCTGCGCATCGGAGAGGATCTGTGCAGCGCGCTCGTTGGCCTGCTCGAGGGTCGAGGAGGCGCGCGAGTTCGCCTCGGCGATGCGGGTCTCGGCGGCCGAGTCCGCGCGCCCCAGCACGGCGTCAGCGTCGGCGACGACGGCGTCGGCGGCGACGAGGTCCTCAGGCAGAGCCTCGCGGGCCTGATCCAACAGGTCGAGCAGCTCAGCCTTGTTGATCATGATCGAGGCCGACAGGGGGACGGTACGCGAGGACTCGACAAGGTCCTCGATCTGATCGAGGGCGGCGATCACCGTGGAGGGACCGTAAACGGTTTCCTCGTTCCACTCGTCCTGAGTCTGGTTGTCGGTCGTGTCAGCCATGGCTGCCTCCTGCGTTCCACCGGGCATGATTCAGCTTCTATTGTCGGTCAGATACCGCTCAATCGCTGGCGGGACATACCGAGAAATATCCTTTTTGAGACCCTAATAACTCACGGATGGCGCTCGACGAGACGTGCGCAAGGGCGGGACGGGTGGGGATCCACCACGTGTCGATGCCGCCGACCTCATCGTTGAAGAAGGCTTGGGGCGCCTCGTAGTCGAGGTCTATCGCCGAGCGCACACCCTTGACGATGAGGGCTGCACCGAGGCGGGAGGCCTCGTCCATCGTGGCGCCCCGCAGCAGGACCACCTCAACGCCGCTCAGGTGAGCGGTAGCTTCCCGGATGAGCGCGACGCGCTCTTCGGGGGCGATGAGTCCACGCTTCGCAGGGTTGGCGCCGACGCCGATGATGAGCCGCTCGACAACGGCGCTCACGCGCTGCGCGACGTCGAGGTGCCCGTTCGTAAAGGGGTCGAAAGAGCCGGGAAACAGCGCGATCATCGCGTTTCCTCCTCATTCATCGACGAGGCCGGGGCATCCGCGAGCGCATCCGCACCGTCCTCTGGTTCATTCTTGGGCAGCGGCGGGCCGGCGAAGTAGGCGACGGTTTCGCCCCAGGTGCGCTGATCCTCCAGGACGAGGAACGGGGGCCACGTCGGGGCGGGAGCGCGGGTCGAGCGTTCGACGACGACGAGGGCGTCCGGGCCGATCCACGGGCCGAGGGAAGACAGAACCGTCGTCATGTCGTCTTCGACGATGTCGTAGGGCGGGTCGATGAAGACCAGGTCGATGTCTCCGCGCAGCTCCTCCCCGGTGCGCGCGCTCAGGTAGGTGCGCGCGTCGGCGGTGACGACGCGGGCGGGCAGGCCCGTTGAGCGGACGTTGGCGGATGCGACGCGCGCCGCCGCGGAGGATTTTTCGACGAGGGTTGCGTGGGCACTCCCACGCGAGAGGGCCTCCAGGCCGAGCGCGCCCGTCCCGGCGTACAGGTCCAAGACGGTGGTCCCGTCGAGGACGTTCATGTGGTCGAGGCGCGAAAAGAGTGCCTCACGCACGCGCTCGGACGTGGGGCGTGTGCCGGACTTGGGCACGGCGAGGATACGCCCCTTGGCGCTACCTGCGACGATTCTGGTCATACCTCTACCCTACCGGGCGCGCCTCACGAGCGTTGCATCCACTCGACCTGCCCTTCGGATGCACCGCGCAGGGCACGCGCCAGCTCCGGGTGACTCTCGAGCATCGGATCGGCGTCGAGGAGAGCATCGGCTTCCTCCTTCGCCGAGCGGATGAGCGACTCGTCGCGACGAACGGAGAGGAATCGCAGGTGCGTGGCTTTACCCGACTGGCCGGCTCCCAGCACGTCGCCTTCCTTGCGCAGGCGCAGATCGGCCTCGGCCAACTCGAAACCGTCTGTCGTCTGCGCGAAGGCCTGCAGCCGCGCGAGCCCCGAATCGGTGAGTTCGTGTCGATGCATGGCGATGCACAGGGAGGGCAGTGAGGACCGCCCGACGCGGCCGCGCAGCTGATGAAGCTGAGCCAGACCGAATTGCTGAGCGTCGAGGATCACCATAAGGGTCGCTTCGGAGACATCGACGCCGACCTCGATGACGGTCGTGGCAACGAGGAGCGGGGCACGCCCGGCAGAAAAGTCCTCCATGATCTGCGCTTTCACGGGCGCGGGCGTGCGCCCCGTCAGCTCATGAATGGCCACGCCTGCAAGCGCGCCGTGTCCGCGCAGGTAGGCGGCGACTTCTTCGACGGAGGCCAGCGGTCGCGCGTGCTCTTCGTCGGCGTCGCTCACCTCGTCGCTGGCGTCGATGCGCGGGCAGACGACGTAGACACGGCGCCCCTGCGAGATCTCCTCAGCGGCTCGCGCCCATGTGCGCTCCACCCACGCGGCGTTTGCAGCGTCGGCGAGGTAGGTGGCCACGGGCGTACGGCCGCGAGGCATGCCGCTCATGCGGGTCTCATCCAGGTCGCCAAACACCGTCATCGCGATCGTGCGCGGGATCGGAGTCGCCGTCATGACCAGCTCGTGGACGCCGCGTCCGTCTTCCCGAGCGCGACGCAGAGCTGCGCGCTGCTCGACACCAAAGCGATGCTGCTCGTCGACGACGACCAGGGCGAGGTCGGCGAAACGCACAGATTCTTGGAACAGGGCGTGCGTGCCGACGACGATCAGCGGCTCGGCGGAATTCATGGCCGCTTGAATCTCGCGGCGCGCCGCCGGGGTGGTCGAACCCGTCAGGAGACGCACGTCGGGCGCCTCGTCCCCCAGTGGGGCAAGAAGGGCGCGCAGGGACGCCGTATGTTGCTCGGCGAGCACCTCGGTCGGGGCGACGAGTGCGCCCTGATGGCCGGCTGCGACAACCTGCAGAAAGGACATGAGCGCAACGACGGTCTTTCCCGACCCGACGTCTCCTTGGAGGAGCCGCTGCATCGGGATCTCGCGCTCAAGGTCGGCGCCGATCTGCGCAACGGCGTCCATCTGTGAGTCGGTGAGCTGGAAGGGCAGGCAATCACGGAAACGGTCCAGGAGCGATGAGCTGCGAGGGGAGGCAACCGCCGGGGTCGCGCGCGCTCCGCGTCGGCGCATCGCTAGCCCCACCTGGAGCACGAATGCTTCCGTGAAGGCCAGGGCGCGGCGTGCCTGCTGGTAGTCCTCGTCCGTCTCAGGCTGATGCAGACGACGCAGGCACTGAGCGTGTGCCGGGATGCGAACGCGTTCACGCACCTGCGTGGGAACCGCGTCGGGAACATCGGTGTCATCGAGATGGTCGAGAACCATACCGACGGCGCGGGCGATCGCCCACGATGCCAGGGATCCGGTCGCCGGGTAGATCGGGATCGGACGGGATGCGATGCGCTCAATATCTTCCCCGTCGACTCCCTCGAAAGACGGGTGAGTGAGCTGCAGTTTGCCGCGATAGGCGCCCACCTTGCCCGCGAAAGAAAGGACTGGCCCGGAGTCAAGATCCTCTCAATCGGCGCGAGCTTGTACTGGTTTTTCGCAAAAAACGTCGCGGAGAGGAACTGAACGCCGTCGGTGAGGGTGACCTCCAGGCGCACGCCCGATCCGGAGCGGTTCGCGATCAGGTGAGCGGAGGCAACCTCGGCGAGGATCGTGACGTCTTCGCCCTCACGCAGGGAGGACAGGGGCGTGAGCCGACCCCAGTGGTAGTACCTGCGAGGCGCCACCATGAGCAGGTCACCGACCGTCGCAACGCCGCCGCTCTCGAGTGCCTTCGCCGTCTTTTTCGGCAGGCGCAGGGACAGGGGGACGTCGAGTCCACTCACGAGGCGCACCCCGCGACCAGGCTCGGCCCGCTCTGCCCGCCGTCCCAGGTCTCCAGGTCAATCGTCGACGACGCGTCGCGCGTGGAGAGCAGCTGGCGAACGGTGGCCACGGTGTAGGGGCCGTCGTCGTCACGCGAGATAAGGAGGCGCCAGGCATCGCTACCGCCACGCGAGGCCTCGGCCAGGGCCTCGGCGATGCCCTCCGGGTCACCACCCGGGGGCAGCGGGGCGCTCGCGCACGAAGAAAGGGCGTCGTGCGCGCCGTCGCGCAGCATGCGCGCCAGCGTCGAAGCGGCCTCGACGCCGCCCGGCTGGGGTACGAACAACGGGGCGCAGGCACGCGCGACCGCGAGGACGTCCAGGTCATCGCGGCTACCCGCGCGCAGAATCGCGGGAACACCCGGGGCGGGGGACGGTAGCACCGAGGCCACGGTACCGACCAGGGAGGCGCTGGCCTCGTCGCACGTGGCCACGAGCGTCACGCCCGTGCGCGAAGTGGCCGCCGACACGATGCCCGCGGCATCGCTGGAGTTCAGGTCCAAGAACACGACCGCTCCTGCGCGCGCGAGGTCTTCGACGAGGCCGGGGGCTCGCGTGCAGGCGATGACGCGGGCGCGCTCGACGCGGCGCATCGGGCGGCGCTGCAGCAGGCGCACGCCACGGTGGCTCAGTCCCTCGTCGGCCAGCTCGTCGATGCCGATCTGTGCGTCAGGGCGGGCGTCGCAGACCTGGAAGCGGATGACCTGCCCCGAAGTGGGGTGTGCGGCCAGAGGAGCCGAGGTGTCCACGTGCAGCCTCCACTCCCCCATGCCGAACAGGTCGACCCTGCCCACGTAGGACAGGCGCGCCCCCAGACCACCGAGGCGCGCGAGCAGCGCACCCAGGTCCTCCTGCGTCCCCTCCAGAATGATGTCGACCGTGAAGTCGCGGCCGGGCGGAGGAGAGGCGGCCTCAGGCGCACGCGAATGTCGCTCCGCAAGATCGGCCAGCATCGCAGTAAACGACTGAAGGATTCCGGCATCGGCTCGCATCGAGGCGTCGATGCAGGCCAGGACGAGAGCGATGAACGCGCCGCCCGGGTCGATGCGCCCCGTCGCCTCATTCGTCGCCTCGACAAGGCCGATCTGCGCCTGGGAAGAGAAACGAGAGAAGACGTCTTCGGCCTCGGGGAGCGTCGTCCCCAGGTCCTCGAGCTCGCGCACCGCCCCGCCGAGCATTTCTACGAGGGCGTCGGACCACTCAATGGAGGAGGCCACAGGAGTCAGGGATGCGGCGAGCATGCGGCGCAGCGCGAGCGGCGTGACGTGCTGCTCGTCCCCCAGCGCTCCGGCCCATGCCTCGAAGAGAGCGCCAAGGGCCAGACCGCTGTGCCCGAGTCCGCGGCGAATAATCGTCTCCACGGCCGCTTCGAGCGCGTCGCGCAGGTGAGCGCGCGGGTCCAGGGATTCCATCGCGGCCTCCAGGGCGGCCATCGTCGCCGCTCCGTTCGACCCGGTGTCACAGTCGGCGCCATCCCATCCGTCCAGGTCATCGAGGAAAGGCGCGAGCCTGGCAGCCTCCTCAGCCCCGGCGCGACACGCCTCGATAATGACAGATGCATTCAGTTCCATGACTCCCCTTTCAGCCCCCTCCCATTGTCCCTGCGAGCCTCGGTGTGTGCGACCTGACACGACCGATCACGCGTGCGACTTGTTGAAAGCGCGCATCATCCGCTATTCTGTCATGGTTGCCTTCGGTTCAAACACCGAGGGATGCGCTCTCCGCAAGCGCGGAGACAAAGACTGAACTGGAAGACATACCGAGGAGAACATCGTGGCTGCCGTTTGTGACGTGTGCGGTAAGGGACCCGGCTTCGGCAAGAGCGTGTCGCACTCACACGTTCGCACCAACCGCCGGTGGAATCCGAACATTCAGCGCGTTCGCGCCCTTGTCAATGGGACGCCCAAGCGCCTGAACGTCTGCACCAAGTGCCTGAAGTCCGACAAGGTCGCCCGCGCGATCTGAGTCGACACTGACGTAACGCTGGAGGGGCGAGCCTTTTGGCTCGCCCCTCCAGCGTTTCTATCATCCACTCCCCCGCCCGCACTCCACACGCTTATGGGTCAGCGCCCACGACAAGAAGTCGCGGGCGCTGACCCATACCTTGCGTGTCCGGGTTCCCCATCCGCTCTCAGGAGGCGAGGCTCAGAGGAGATCCGCAGCCAGGTCGAGCGGGGTTCCGAAACGGTGGTTCGTGATCGAGACCGCCTGCTCGCGCAGGAAGGGCAGCAGCTCCGAATGCGGGCACGGCGTCACGTCACCGGTGTACAGCGCAACATCGGGGCTTCCCGAGCTCGCGCGGCTTGCGCGTGCCCAGCGTTGTGCCGATGTCTCGTCACGCGGGCCAAGGACGCGCACACGCATTCCCAGGCCACCCGAGTTCGCCACCATCGACAGACGAGAATCCCACGACGCCTCATCCTCGCCAGTCACCTCGATGCCCAAGGACTCCAGCAGCTCCAGCACGGGCTGAGGCAGCGTGTCGGCGACCGACAATCCGATGGGACCACCCGCGAGGAGGCCAGCTGCCAGGACACGAACAGTATCCACCAGCGGCGTTCCACTGCCCGCTCGCACGAGGACCGGTGTGGGACGGTAGCGCAGGACGTTGCGCTCACACACCATGCCGGTGACGTCGCGGTTCGCCCCGTATTCGGATGCCCAAGCAGCGCCGTCCGCTGCGACGGCACGACTCAGTTCGGCCACATCATCCGCGTTCAGGTGAGGACCGGCCGCTTGGCACAGGGCGAGCACACTCGGCTCGAGCGCCCCCGCCGGAGCAGTGGAGGCCCCCACGCTCGTCTCGCGGGCAGGCTCAACCTCGCCCAGACCCAACAGGTACGAGGGGCCGCCGGCCTTCGTGGTCGATCCGATGGCGGAGCGCTTCCACCCGCCGAAGGGCTGGCGGCGCACGATAGCACCGGTGATGCCGCGGTTGACGTAGAGGTTACCGGCCTCGATACCCTCCAGCCACGTGGCCAGCTCGGCACTATCGAGGGTGTGGAGGCCCGAGGTCAGTCCGTAGTCGACCTCGTTGACGGCGTCGATTGCATCCTCGAGGGTGTCCACGCGCATGACTCCGAGGACGGGGGCGAAGTACTCGGTCAGATGGAACTCACTGCCGGGGACCACACCCGCGCGGATGCCCGGAGTCCACAAGCCGTCACCCAGGTACCGGGGCCTCAGCACCCAGTGCTCACCCTCACCCAGGGTGGTCAGGCCTCGCACCGCCTTCTCGTCGTCAGGCACGACAACGGGACCAACCTGAGAATCCAACGATGCCGGCAGGCCCACGCGCAGCGAGGCAGCCGCGTCCACGAGCTGGCGCGCAATACGCGAGGAGCGTCCCGCCGAGCCAACGAGGATCAGCAGGGAGGACGCCGAGCACTTCTGTCCCGCGTGCGCGAAAGCCGAGTGGACGATGTCTCGCACCGCCAGATCGGGGTCAGCGGACGGCGTGACGATGATGGCGTTCTTGCCGCTCGTCTCACCCAGCAGGTGCATGTCGGGCTTCCACGAACGGAAGAGACGCGCCGTGTCGTACGAGCCCGTCAGGACGACGCGATCGACACCCTCGTGGGTCACCAGGTAGCGCGACACGTCCCCGTCGTCGAGCGGGGCGAGGGCCACGAGCTCCGGGGGCACTCCGGCCTCGTGGAAGGCCGCAACAAGCTCCGCGGCGCAGCGCTTAGCCGGCGGGGCCGGCTTGAGAATGACGGAGCTGCCGGCCGCCAGCGCCGCGGCGACGCCGCCCACCGGAATGGCCACAGGGAAATTCCACGGTGACGCAACGACAGTGACGTCGACGGGCACGAATCGCGCGCCCGCCATGTAGGTCTCATCGGCGAGCTGCAACGACGCATTCGCGTAGTGATGGCAAAAGTCGATCGCTTCGCTCACCTCCGGGTCCGCCTGATCGATGGTCTTGCCGGCTTCGGATCCGGCGACCTCGATCAGCTCACCTCTGCGTGCCGCGAGGACGTCACCAACACGGTGCAGCATCGCGGCGCGTTCGTCGGCAGACAATGCCTGCCAGGAGCGTGCGGCGTGAGCGGCATCCTTGACGAGGGCATCGACCGCCTCGTTTGTGGCCAGAGCCTGCTCGCCGGCGCGCACGGCGTCGATGCCGCGCGTCGAGCCGGGGATAGCCGCGGCAATGTCGCGTGCCCACTGGCGGTTAGCAGCCAGAGCGGGATCGGAATCCGCCTCGGAGGTGAAAGGACGACGCGCGCGCTCGGCGAGGCTCCCCCGCTCGGCGGGCACCCCTGCCTCGCGCTCGGACAGACGGTCCTGGGCCCGGTTAGGCCCGGGCACGGGCGCATCCGGATCAACGTCCGACAGCGCGGCGAGGAAGCGGTCGCGCTCGCGGGCGAAGACATCCTCGTTTGTGGCAATGTCGAAGACCCCGGACATGAAGTTCTCGGGCGCGGCGTTCTCCTCGAGGCGGCGCACCAGGTAGGAAATAGCAACGTCGAACTCACGAGGATTAACGACTGGGACGTAGAGAAGGAGGGAGCCAACGTCGCGGCGCACAACCTCTTGAATGCCGGTGGCCATGCCGGAGAGCATCTCGAACTCGACGCTGTCCTCGACACCGCGTGCGGCGCGCAGCTCGTAGGCGAAGGCAATGTCAAAGACGTTCTGTCCTGCCACTCCCAGACGAATCGCGCGGGTGCGTTCGGGCGTCATCGCCCAGCTCAGCATCCGCTTGTAGTTGGTGTCGGTGGCCTGCTTGGACGGCCACGTCGTCAGTTCCCAGCCGTGGATCTCGGCGTCCACCCTCTCCATGGACAGGTTCGCACCCTTGACGATGCGGACCTTGATACGCGAGCCCCCCGCGTCCACGCGTGCGCGTGCCCACTCCTGGAGACGTTGGAGGGCACCGAGCGAATCCGGCAGGTAAGCCTGGAGGACAATGCCGGCCTCGTAGCCGCGCATATCCGGCTGATCGAGGATGGCGGTGAACACCGCGATCGTCAGGTCGAGGTCCTTGTAATCCTCCATGTCGAGGTTGAGGAAGGTCCCGTTGTCGCGAGCGAGGCGGTAGAGCGGCAGGAGGGCGCTCACGCCGTGGTCGACGACCTCCTCGAAGCCCCACGGGTTGTGGGGGCCTGTCACCGCGGAGACCTTGATGGACACGTAGTCGACATCCTCGCGGGTCACGAGGCGCGAGACCTCGGCCAGGCGGTGGGCCGCTTCCTTCTCGCCGAGGACGGCCTCACCGAGAAGGTTGACGTTCAGGCGGTGACCGCCCTTGCGCAGGCGTGCGAGCGCGGGTCCCAGGCCCTTGTCGGTCGCGTCAACAACGAGGTCACCGACGATCTCACGGAACACTCGACGTGCGGTAGCTGTCACCGTACGAGGAGCGAGGAGCGAAGCAGTCGAGCCGAGGCCCATTGCCGCGGCAAGGGCCGGTGGCAGGAAGTTCTTGCGACCAGCCGACAGACGCTTCATGGCCGCACTGGCCACATCCAGGTCCGCGGGACGCACGACGTCGTCGACGAATCGGGTCGTGAAAGTAAGTCCGTCCGGATCGGCGAGGATGCGGGACAGGAGCTTGGCCGAGCGCGGCGTGGGCTCAAACGCCGATTCATCGGCCCAGCGGCGCGCGCGGATGATCGCCCGCTCCCCCAAGGCCCACAGGTCATCGGGGCAGCGTCGAGCGTTGGTTTCGTAGTGGGACGGGGTGGGAACAGCGGCGTTCGCCATGCGTAGACCTCCAGGCGTGGATGTGCGACGGACTAGCGGCCTCGCGTGGAGCGTCAACGCTGGACACGCTCAGCACAACTCCCGACGTTGTGAAGGATGCTGGTTTGTCCATCGTAACGCGCGTCAGGCCTACCTGTGAGGGCATCACATAACGCCGATACGATCCACCAAGGGACCTAAGCCCCAAACCGCACGAAACGCCCACAAAGTCAGATTACGAGTGTCGCTTCTCACATACGCGTCGTCACCCGACACGACGCCACTCCTGCCTCACTCGGAGCGAATGAGCCACCGCTCCTTCATGTCAACGGCGACGCCAGCCATGACCTCGTGCATGTTGAGCGTGCGACCACCGTCCGCGCGCGAGCAGAGCCACTGGACCTGAAGCCCATCCGAAATCGCAACGAGCCGGGCGCGCGATCTGCTCACTCGGAGCATCCTCACGCACCTCGCCCGTGGTCTTGCCGTGCTCGAAAGCCTCAACCAGGTAGGAAATCGCACCGATCAGGTGCTCACGGAACCAGGGGTGTGCCTGATGCTTCGAATCAATGACGGCCGCCGACATCGCCGTGTACAGCGCCACGCCGTCGGGGTGACGCTGATTATGGGCCACCATGTCCACCCAGGCATCCAGCGCGGCCTCGGCCCCCTCCTCTGGGCGCGGAAGTCGGCTGACGATGCGGCGATCACGCTCGTCCAGGACCGCGGCGAGCAGCTGATCCTTCGAGGAGTAGTGATGCAGGAGCCCCGCCTTCGAAATATCGGAGGCGCGAGCGATGTCTGCAAGCGAGGTTGCCACGTAGCCCTGCGTCGAGAAAAGGGTCAGCGCCTCCGACAGAATACGCGCCTTCTTATCCTCACTACCAGCCTTCGGACGGCCGGGCCGACGGGCGCTCGTTGCCTTAGCATCGTTGCTCATGCGGGCTGCTCCATGTTCAGTGTGACAGAGTTACCAACAACCCATCATAGCGTGCAACCGCCTATGCGCCACCGGGTATGCGAACTTCTTTCGTCGAGTCCGCATACCCGGTGCGCCGATGGCCTCATTCGAGGCCTTACTATCCGAATCGAACATCGAACTGGGGCTTGCCCGACGCGTCCAACTCGGGGATTCCGTCCTTATCGGTCTTCAGCTTCGCGGTCACACGAAACGTCATGTCATGCCGCTTTGCCCCGATCAAGGTGCCCTGGATCGTGTACGTCGGCTCGGCGACGTACACACCCCCATCCGCCACACTCACGGTCGTGGGCATCGTCTTGAGCTCCAGGAAGGACAGTGGCCGAGAACTAATCGCGCCCGGGCAGGCGGTATCAGTGCGGCCAGAGACGGTCGCACACGAGTTGATCAGCGGACCCATAGCCTCGAGCGCGGCGGCAGCCACCTTGTCGTTATAGACGCCCTCCAGGTATACCCGTGGGCCGGTGCGCGTGCTGTCAAAGTCCTCGTTACCTCTAACCAACACCGTCTGGGGCTCAGCGTCGATATACTCGCCCGTCTCCTCCGGGGTGACTGTGTAGATGCCCGGGTAAAGCACGATGTATGCACTGGAGGATTCCATCAGCGTCGCGACCGACATCTTTTCACCACCGATCGAGAAATGCGTGACCTTTCTTGGCTCCACAAACACCCGCTCAATCATCGCGTTCTCAATCGTCCAGTTGTTCAGCAGACCTAGGGTCTTCTTCCCCTCACTGACGCGGAACCAATGGGTGAAGCGTTCACCGTCGAGGCGCACCGTCGCCTTCACCACGCGCTCCTTGGAGTTCTCCTCGTCGTCAACAGTCACGTCCTCCACCTCGATGCGGGCACTCGCCGAGGCCATGACCTTATCGGAGAGGAAGCCTCGCTGGTCGTCGGGCAGCCCCGGATCAACCATCGCCGTCGCAGCGCTGGCCTTACCGTCCGCGAGCAGATCAAGATACTGGCGCACCTTCGCCTCGGGCGTACTCGCCCAGTTCGCGACAGTAAGGGCAATGGTTCCGACGATCACGACAGCAACGAGGGCCACGGCGCCCATGACGATACGCTTGATAGGATGGCGGCTCTTGTCCGGCTTCGGCGTGAAGGTCACCCCGGTCTGAGGCACGTCGGCCACAGGGTCGGCCGCGGACTGGGGGTCGCTGGGAGCAGGAGAAGGCGTCGGAATCCCCGAAGTGTCCAGGGGCGGAGACACCGTGCCTTGATTCGAGTCGTACTGCTGCTGAGACATTGCTTGTCCCTCACTCTCTTCTGCACAGATGGAATACTCCCGACACGGTTGAATACTCGCCCAATGGCGCATCGGAGCCGCTAAATTTTCTCATACGGTATTTATTTCATCAACTGTATAATTGATGCACGAACGCATCGTGGATACCCGCGTGTCACCCCAGGGAGTTGCACAGTCTCGCTCACGTCAGCACCGGAGATGAGGGGTGCCACTCCCCACTCACCGTCGGATAGTCACCGCCGCTGACGCGACTCTGCAATTGTCGAGCCGTGTCAGCACAAGAAGACCAACTGGAGTCGTGGCAGATTCAGCGCTTCTGCATCGTCACGGTGATGCTCGGTTTCCCGTCGATATCGACCTCCGGAATACCGTCCGCATTCATGCTGACCGTCGCCTGTACGCGGACCTTCAGGTCGTGAGGGCTCTTGTCGGGGAACCACCCTCCCGTGTCCTGGTAACGAAACACTGCGTCGTCAGCCTCATAGTGACCATCGTCCGTTGCCCCCGACAGTACGGAGGGCAGTGCGACCAGTTCAAGACTACTGAGGGTCGACGAGCGCACCTCTGCAGGACAGGATGCTTCGGCATGAGAGTCCCATGTCGCGCACTTCTGGACGGCTTGCTGCATGGCTGTCAGGACGTCAGCGCGTAACGAGCCGCTCAGAGAACCATCGAAGGTCACCTCTTTGGTTTCATACTCCGATGTATACGTTCCATCTTCGACGACTACCTGGGCTGGCTGTGCGGTGACATAGGGGCCGAGTCCGGCAGGCTCGAAACTGTAGACGCCCGGAAAAAACAGGTATTCTACTCCGTCAGACTGGAGCTGGCCCGTGGGCGCGCTCACGCCCCCAACGCTAAAGGAAGGCACGCGCACCCCAGAAACGGGAACCGTCACGAACAAGCCGTCTCGAATCACCCACCGGTCAACGATACTGTCCTCGCGGTCCTTTCGATCAACCTGGAAAACGTGCGTGAACCGATCTCCATTGAGACGCAGCGTGGCAGTGACAGCCACGGTATCCACACGCTTGGCGCCCGTGGGCTCGGGTTCTACGGATTCAATAAGAAGCCGAGACGAGGCAGACGCCATGACCTCGTTCGTCAAGAACAGACGCTGTTCGTTCGGCACCCCGGGATCGACCATCGATAATGCACCCTCCGCATCCCCCTGAGCGAGGTAGGTCAGGTAGCGACGCACTTCTCCCTCGGCACTTCCCTCTGCTTTCGCCATCCACCAGAGGAATCCCATGCATACGATAACCCCGAGGATCAGGAATCCCGTACTCACCGAGTCCCGAGGCCCCCATGATCTGCGCCCGATCACCTCGCGCCTCTGCCCAGCCCTTGCGTTCCCGAGGACGGCTCCGGGAACGCCGAACTGCGGTACCGCCTTCTTCCTCCACATTGAGAAGCCCCTACATCCTCGGTAACTACTTCGTAGGGTTAGCGTACGTCATCGTGCCCCACTCCACAACGAGTGTGGCCTCGCAGGGCCCGCGACATGTCTATTTCTTGTCGACGGTGAAGCGCACCGAGGTATTCTCAGCCGGGGAAGTACCCGTGCCATCCATGATGACCGCTTGCTGAGGGGCTGCCTTGTCTCCTTGCGCCAGGCCTTCCGCCGTGAAGGTGTACACGCCGGGGAAGATCCTCAATTCCCTCGATCCATTTTTGAGGGGAATCGCGTCAGCGCCGCTACCCATCACGCTCACGCCCGGCACCTGGTTGCCGGAGATATGGATCGTCACCAGAAGATCATCGAACAAATACCATTCCGTCGGCTGATCCTTCGTCGGCTTATGGTGATAGACAGTGAAATCGTGGGTGAAACGCTCGCCGTTCAAGCTCATCGTCGCACGCACCGTCGCACGAGAAGCCGCACGCCACTTGCTCGTGAGGCTTTCGACCGATTCGATGACGATACGCGATTCAGCCGCGCCCAGCACCTCGTTCGTCACGAGTGGGAGCTCGTCGTCCACGAGCGGCGCCGTCAGCATGGCCCGAGCCGACTCTGCGTCGCCCTCGGACAGGTAGGTCAGGTATTGGCGCACAGTGTCTTCGGGATTTGTACGCGGCACATCCATCAGATAGAACACGCCGAACACGAACAAGCCAAAGATAACCACGAGGATGACTCGCACCTTGGTATCAGCCTTGCGCTGCTTCGTCGATACGACAGGAGGCGGCGCCGAGGACCATCCTCCGACAGGCTGCCCCGGTTCACCCACATGCATCGCGCTCATCGCACCCTCTTTCTCAAAGCTCCGCTACGAGCGATCTCAGTCAACTGCGTCGTCGTTCGGATCAACGACGGGCAACGCCTTCGTCGGCGGCACGCACGCATCGCCTGCAGCGCGGGCAGGGACAGGCCGGCGGTCGCCGGAATCTCCTCCGACGACTCCGCGAGCTTGCGCGCCACACGCGACATTGGACGGGACGAGGCCTGGGAGCCTTCCGTCGCTCGATTCATCCTCACACTATTCCTCTCTGGCAATCTGTGCCACTCACGTCATCCAACAGCAAGGACGTATTCCTCGCGGCCCACATCACACTAGTCTACGGAATCTGCCGAGAAATGATCCCACGCCCCGCGCAGGACCGCGCCATCCATCATCGCTTGCGGTTCTTCCTCGGCGAGGCACGCGCGCACCGCGCCGACGACACGGAATCCGTCGGGTAGCTGCGCATCCGGCGGGAAACGGCGATCATGCCATGTTCCTCTCCGCCCTGTAGGACCCACCGCACGGGATCGACCGCGCAGACGCGGGCTGCGGCAGCCAGGTGAGACGCCTCAGCCTCGATAGCGTCACGATCAAACTCGATGATGACTCCCGAGGCCTTGGCGATGCGCGCCGCGTCCGTCGCGGGCCCATCCGACAGGTCCATCATGGCGCGAGCACCCGCAGCCGCGGCGGCCACGCCAGAGCCCAGCGGAGGCGTCGGCGCACGGTACGTCTCGATGAAAGGAGCCAGATCGCCCAGCTCATCAATGCCTCGTAACGATGGATCGACGTGTCCACCCTCCAGGAGATCGAGGCCGGCGTAGGAGTATCCGAGGGTGCCGCTGACCGCCACGAGGTCACCGGGGCGCGCGCCGTCACGGCGTACCACCGGGCCCGGGCAATAGCCGAAGGCCGTGATCGAAATGACGAGCTTCTCCCCCCGCGCTCAGGTCTCCGCCGACGACGCCCGCGCCCACCTCTCGCGCGCGATCCCCGAGGCCTCGGACAACGTCCAGGAACACATCTGCGTCCATGTCGCGGGGAGCCACCACCGAGGCGACGAGCGCCGATGGGCGTCCGCCCATGGCATCGATATCCGCGAGGTTCTGAGCGGCCACGCGCGCGCCGACCTCGTATCCGGTCGACCACGAGAGGTGGAAATGCTGGTCCTCCACCATGACATCCGTCGTCACGATGAATGATCCTTCGGGAGCCGCAACCTGCGCGCAGTCGTCGCCAATGCCAATCATTGTGCGCTCGCCGCGCGGGAAAGAATCGCGGAAATGAGACACCAACTGTGCCTCGGACAGCTCAGCTAACTTCATAGGAACTACACTAGTCGCGGTCGCTCCGGCGCGCCGCGAAGCCGCCTCAGTTCTCGACGCCTCGCACAGTCTGGGAGGCAAACAGGCAGGTCGCAGCCGCGCTGGCTACGTTTAGGGATTCCGCGTCCCCCGTCATCGGGATCGACACGAGCGCGTCGCACAGGCGCATCTCATCGCCCGACAGGCCCCGCGCCTCGTTGCCGAACACCCAGGCGTGGGACTGGGACAGACGCGAGCGCGCCGACACGCCCTGCACGAGGAGGTCGGACAGACTCAACGATCCGGCGCCACCGCTGGTGCCCAGCAGGGCCGCGCTACGGCCGTGAATGAGCGTGCGCGCATCCGCAAAAGAGGGCACGACACACACGGGAATGTGGAAAACGGAACCGGCACTCGAGCGCACGACCTTCGGGCTGGCAGCATCCACCGTGCCCGCGACGGCCACGACACCGACCGCACCAAAGGCGTCAGCCGTGCGGATGATCGTGCCAACGTTGCCGGGGTCTCGCCCCTGAGCGAGCACGACAATCGTCTCGCCCACGCTCGGCTCCGGCAGGTCGCGCGACAGCGCGTCCAGGGAGGCAACCGCGCAAACACCCTGCGAGTCACCCGACAGGGCCGCCGACACCTCGGCGGTCACGGGGTGCACCCAGCGCGTGGCGCGCCGGGCGACGTCCACGACGTCCGCGTGGGTCTCCCACGCGTCCTCGCGAACATACACGTCGCGCACCGCATCCGGTCGATGCGCGGCAAGTTCACGCACGGCCTGCGGCCCCTCAACGAGCATGAGGCCCGAGCGCGAACGCGCCGAGCGCCCAACCAGACCCGACACCCTGCGCACGCGATCGGCGCGGGGATTATCGAGAACGGTCAGGCGCTCGGCGAAAAGGCTCACCTATCAGGCCTTGGGGGCGTTGATGTCGGCGGGCAGCGCGTCCTTGGCGACCTTCACCAGGGCGTTGAACGCGTTGATGTCGTTAACAGCCAGCTCGGCCAGCATGCGACGGTCGACCTCGACGCCGGCCAGGTTCAGGCCCTGGATGAGGCGGTTGTAGGTCAGGCCCTGGGCGCGGGACGCAGCGTTGATGCGCTGGATCCACAGACGACGAAAGTCGCCCTTCTTGGCCTTGCGGTCGCGGTAGGAGTAGACGAAGGAGTGAGTGACCTGCTCCTTGGCCTTGCGGTACATGCGCGAGCGCTGGCCACGGTAGCCGGAGGCCTGCTCGAGTACGGTACGACGCTTCTTCTTGGCGTTGACAGAACGCTTAACACGTGCCATTTTCTACTGTTCTCCTCTTACTCGAGCTCAGATGCCCAGCATGCGCTTGACGCGCTTGACGTCAGCGGTCTCCAGGACCTGGTCGGTCGCCAGACGGCGGGTCTTACGGCTGGACTTGTGCTCCAGCAGGTGGCGGGCGCCGGCCTGCTCGCGCATGATCTTGCCCGAGCCGGTCGTGCGGAAGCGCTTCTTAGCACCGGAATGAGTCTTGTTCTTCGGCATTTCTATTCCTTCGTTGTCAGGCGATGAGTATCGCCGTCAGTCCTGTTCGTCAGCCTTGTCGGCTGCCACTCGGGCCTGGTCCTTGCTGGCGCGCTCCGCGCGCTTGCCTCGACGTTCGGCGCGCTCGGCCTCGCGGCGCTTGCGCTGCTCAGTCAGGGCGTCAGCCTTGCGCTGGTGGGGGCCAGCACCATCGTCATGTTGCGCCCGTCCTGACGGGGCATCGACTCGACGGTGGCGAGGTCACCAATCTCCTCGGCGAGGCGCTGCAGGAGGCGAACGCCAGCCTCGGGGCGAGACTGCTCTCGACCGCGGAACATGATCATGACCTTGACCTTGTCGCCGGCGGACAGGAAGCGCTCCACGTGGCCCTTCTTGACGCCGAAGTCATGATCGTCGATCTTCAGTCGGAAGCGGATTTCCTTCAGCTGCGTGTTCGCCTGGTTGCGGCGGGCATCGCGGGCCTTCTGGGCGGCTTCGTACTTGTACTTGCCGTAATCCATGAGCTTTGCGACGGGCGGCTTGGCGTCCGGCGCAACCTCAACCAGGTCAAGTCCGGCCTCTTCGGCCAGACGCAGCGCGTCCTCAACTCGGACGACGCCGACCTGTTCACCTCCGGGTCCCACGAGGCGAACCTCGGGGACTCGAATACGCTCATTGATGCGAGTCTCGCTGATGAGCGGCTCCTTCCACAGAATCCTTATGCGCGAAACGAAAAGCCTCCGTTACGCGACGCGCACGGAGGCTTCCATAGGTCAACACGCACGGGTGTTGACCGCCGAACCCGATCCCCTGCGCAACGCCCCTGCGGGCGGCATCCTCTCTGTCGAGAGGCGGGTATCCAGGTGGGATTTCTCCGCTTGCGTTCCGGGCTTTCGCCCAGACGGTCGTATCTACACTACCAGAAACAGCGCACAAGCGCCAGATCAGCAAACATTGCGCGCCTCACGCTGTACAAGGAGCGCTCGATGCCGGTTCAGCGCAGGACGGGCGCGATCTCGACCCGGTCGGCAGATGCGATGAGGCGCGGGTTCGCTCCCAGGGCGTTCAGGGCGCCCGACAGCGTCTCTTTCATCGCCGAGGCATCCTCCCCCCTGCGCGAATAGCTCACGGTCCACGGACACGACGACGCGCGTGAGTCCGTCGCCCGCGTAGGCGATCTCGACATCGACGATGGCCGGGCACGCCGCGGCGGCCTCGGCGAGCAGGAGCTCGCGCAGAGAGCCGTCGCGCCACGCTGGGAGCCACTCATCTCCCTGCGCGAGCGCAGCGACAGCGGGGCGCGGCAGCAGCACCGCGTCGGTGCCCGGGTTGACGACGATGCGCCCACCCGTCTCCACGAGGGCGGTCAGCCCGATCGTGCGGAAGTCGAGGGCCATCGGCCGGTCACCGGGGCGGTGTGCGGACAGTGCCTGCGCCGACGAATAGATGGCGAGTGCCTCCCCCGCCGGGGTCTGCGCGCGCACGAAGTCGATCGGGTTATGACCGTTTTCTCCGGCGTGAACGCCCGTCACGCGCGGGTCGGGTTCAACATCGATGGGAACGATGACACGTTCAAAGACAAGAGCATCGACGAGCGCCTCAAGCCTGGCCGCCCCCGCGTCACTCCCCTGCCCCAGCGCGAGCGCCCGGGCGGTACGAGGCAGCCCCTGACCGACGTCCGCGCGGTCGTGGCTCATCATCGACAGGCGCTGCGCCAATCGATTCTTCTGTTCCTCGGTGAGAGAAGGGGGGCGTGGGATTCATGAGAGCTCCTCGTATCCGGCGACGTCCAGCGCATCCGCCAGGGTGAATGCGCCCTGGTACAGGGCCTTTCCGACGATCGCACCCTCGATGCCAAGGGCGCGCAGGGCCTCGATATCGGTCAGGGAGTTGACCCCACCCGACGCGATGATCCGGGCGGGGGTCTGGTCCGCGACGCTGGCCAGCAGGTCTCGATTAGAACCGTTCATCTGACCGTCACGCGTCACGTCTGTGACGACCAGGCGGGCCACACCCGCCTCGTTCAGTACACGCAGAGACTCCCACACGTTGCCGCCCTCGCCGCGCCCACCGCGCGCGGCGAGGCGATCGCCGCGCACGTCCAGGCACACGGCAACGCGCTCACCGAAAGTGTCAATGGCCTCGCACACCGCGTCGATGTCGTCGAGAGCCTGCGTCGCGATGTTGACGCGCTCGGGACCCATGGCCAGCCCAGCCTCAATAGCCGCTCGGCTCGTGATCCCTCCCGACAGCTCGACGCGCACGGGAACCTCGCGGATCACCCGGGCGAGCAGCTCAGAGTTCTCGCCGCGACCGAACGCCAAGTCCAGGTCCACGAGGTGCACCCAGCGGGCCCCAGCCTCGTGGAAGGAACGGGCGACATCGATCGGGCTCCCCCACGAGCCCTCGTCGATCGACCCGGAGGACAGGCGCACGGCCTGCCCGCCCGTCACATCGATCGCGGGCAGCAGTTCGAGGATCGTCATGATTGCTTGCGTCGCAGCCAACCGAAAGGTCCGCCACCCTGGCAGCTACCGTCAGCAGCCACGGAATCCTTGTAGTCGGCGGGCGTCGTACGCCCCAGCAGGAGATCCTCCGTCGCTGCGGGCATCGCCCCCAGCAACAGGCCCGCGGGAATCGTCTCCTCGGGCTCGCCACCCACGTAGCGCTGGGCGGAGATACGACCCGAGACGCCCGGCTCCACACCGTCGCCTTCCACGAGCCAGCTCATGAGCGCAACCGCCCCGTACTTCGACAGGTTCGAGACGGCACGGGCCACGCGATCCACAGCGTCGGGCATCGGACGCTGGCCGGTGAGCAGAGCGTCGAGCTCCTCCTCGTCCGTCGGCGTCGTCTCGACACGCAGCCACACTGCGGTCCACGGCTTGAGACGCACGATCGACTCGCGCACACCCGTCAGCGCGAGCAGCGAGTGCAGCGCCTCCGGGTAGGAAATAGGGGCGAGCACGAGGGCAACCGACAGGCGGCCACCCTCCAGGTGCAGGGACTCGTCAACGGGAGTGTCGTCCGGATCGAGGGACGGCAGAGAATCGCCCGCAGAGGGCGTCGACCCCAGCGATGCAACCAGCGACTGGAACTCCGCGTCGATATCGTCGTTGTGAGCGCTCACCGCTCCTCCTTATACTGTGTGTCTCTACCCAAGGATACTGTTCATCCACGCCCTCGCGCGTGATGCGCTCTCCACCAGCGAAAGGATTCACCATGAGCACCCCGACGATCCCCGTGCGTGGGGAGATCAAGCTCGGCCAATTCGTCAAGCTCGCCTCCCTCGCGGAGGACGGCGCACAGGCCCGCGAACTCATCCAGGCCGGCGACGTGACCGTCAACGGCGAGGTGGAGACGCGCCGCGGCCATCACCTGAGCGCCGGCGACCTCGTCGAGGTCGACGCCCCCTGGGGCAAGGCCGCCGCAATCGTCGGATCCGCCTCCTAAGCACGCCCGTCGACGACGCGAGCCGAGTCCCACCGGGTCCCGGCTCGCATCATATTAGGACGAGGTGACGACACCGCCCGCGCCGACGACTGCCTTGATGTGGCTGAAGAAGGCGCTCGTCTGTTCGACGCGCAGCTTCGGATCCAACTCGACGACCGTCGTGCGCCCCGGCTCCGTGAGGTGCAGGCGCACCGGGGATCCGCCGGGATAGGACTCGAGCACACCTCGCAGTCGGTGAGCAGCTCGGGCGTACACCTGGCGGCCGGCAGGCGCAGGTCGAGGGGCAGGTCCGCGCCGCCCGACAGATCCAGGAGGGTCATCGACTGGCCGTAGATGGTCATGCCCTCCTCGCGCACATTCACCTTGCCCTCGATTTGGACGATGATGTCCTGGGCGAGGTAGGTCTGAATCGACTCGTAGGAGCGCGGGAAGAAGAGTACATCCACAGACCCCGACAGATCCTCGATCGTCGCGATCGCCCACGCATTGCCCTGCTTCGTCACCTTCGTCGTCACGCCCGAAATGAGGCCGGCGATCTTCACGACGCGGTCCGCCATCGCCCCGTCGGAGCCGACGACCTGGGCGATCTCGTAGTCCTGGTGGCGAGCGAGCGCCGCCTCCACGCCGCGCAGCGGGTGGTCGGAGACGTACAGGCCCAGCATTTCGCGCTCGGCCGCGAGCTTCGTCTTACGGTCGAACTCGGGCAGGTCCGGAATGTCGATCGTCAGGCCCGAGCCCGTGTCCTCGTCCTCGCCCAGAGCGCCGAACAGGTCGAACTGTCCGATCGCCTCGTTGCGCTTGACGTCGATGATCGCATCCACGGCCTCGTCGCAGCGCGCGAGGAGGGCGCGGCGCGTGTGACCCATCGAGTCGAAAGCGCCGGCGCGGATGAGGGACTGGATCGTGCGCTTGTTGCACACCACCTGGGGCACCTTGTCCAGGAAGTCCTGGAACGAGGCGAAACGCCCCTTCTGCGCACGAGTCTCCACGATGGCGTCGACGACCGGGCCGCCCACGTTCTGGATGGCGTTCAGACCGAAGCGGATCGCCTCGCCGTCAGGCGCAAAGTTACCCATCGAAGCGTTCACGTCCGGGGGCAGGACCGTGATGTCCATGTGGCGGCACTCCGCCAGGTACAGGGCTCGACGATCCTTGTTGTCCTTCGTCGAGGTCAGCAGGGCCGCCATGTACTCCGTCGGATAGTTCGCCTTCAGGAACGCCGTCCAATAGGAGACGAGGCCATAGGCCGCCGAGTGGGCCTTGTTGAAGGCGTAGGCGGAGAAGGGAACGACGACGTCCCACAGGGCCTTGATCGACTCCTCGGAGTAGCCGTTATCGACCATGCCCTGGCGGAAGCCCTTGAACTGCTGATCCAGGACCTCCTTCTTCTTCTTACCCATGGCCTTACGCAGGATGTCTGCCTGGCCCAGCGAGTAGCCCGCCAGCTTCTGGGCGATCTGCATGACCTGCTCCTGGTACACGATCAGACCGAAGGTCGTCCCCAGAATGTCCTTAAGCGGTTCTTCCAGCTCCGGGTGGATAGGAGTAATTTCCTGACGCCCGTTCTTACGCAGCGCGTAGTTCGTGTGCGAGTTCGCGCCCATCGGGCCGGGGCGGTACAGGGCGCCGACGGCGGAGATGTCTTCGAAGTTGTCGGGCTTCATGAGCTTGAGGAGGTCGCGCATGCCGCCACCATCCAGCTGGAAGACGCCGAGGGTCTCGCCTCGTCCCAGCAGCTCGTAGGTCTTCTTGTCGTCGAAGGTCAGGTGGTCCAGATCCGGGTCCGGCTTGCCGTTGAGCGCGATGTTCTCGAGCGCGTCGGACACGACCGTGAGGTTACGCAGGCCCAGGAAGTCCATCTTCAGCAGGCCCAGCGTCTCGCACGTCGGGTAGTCGAACTGCGTGATGATCGCGCCGTCCTGCGGGCGCTTCATGATCGGGATGATGTCTGTGAGCGTGTGGGAGCTCATGATGACCGCACACGCGTGCACGCCCCACTGGCGCGTCAGACCCTCGAGGCCGAGCGCGTACTGGACGACCTCGTGCGTGTCCGGGTTCTCCTCGTAGAACTTACGGAACTCCGAGGCCTCGGCGTAGCGCTTGTCTTTCTCGTCGAAGATGCCGTGGACCGTAATGTCCTTACCCATGATCGCCGGGGGCAGCGCCTTGGTGAGCTGCTCGCCGACCTTGAAGTCCTTGCCGAGGATACGCGCGGAGTCCTTCAGGGCCTGCTTGGTCTTAATCGTGCCGTAGGTGACGACCTGGCTGATGCGATCCTCGCCGTACTTGCGCTTGACGTAGGCGATGACCTCGTCGCGCCTGCGTTCGTCGAAGTCGACGTCGAAGTCGGGCATCGAGATTCGTTCGGGGTTGAGGAATCGCTCGAAGATCAGGCCGTGCTCGAGGGGGTTGAGCTCGGTGATCTTCAGGGCGTAGGCCACCATCGAGCCCGCGCCCGAGCCACGGCCCGGCCCCACGCGGATGCCCTGGGACTTCGCCCAGTTAATGTAGTCGGCGACGGTGAGGAAGTAACCGGGGAAGCCCATCTTGATGATGACATCTTCCTCGTACTGGGCCTGCTTGCGCACGTCGTCCGGAATACCGTTCGGGAAGCGGTCGCGCAGGCCTCGCTCGACCTCCTTGATGAACCACGAGGTCTTGTCTTCACCCTCGGGCACCGGGAAGTCGGGCATGTAGTTGGCGCCCTCCTTCGTGGTCGTGAAGTGCACGTCGCAGCGCTCGGCAATCTCGAGGGTCGAGTCGCAGGCGCTGGGCAGCTCGCTCCACAGGGCACGCATCTCGTCCGAGGAGCGGATGTAGTAGCCGTCGCCGTCGAACTTGAATCGGTCGGGGTCGTTGATGCGCGAGCCCGAGTTGATGCACAGGAGCGCGTCCTGGATTTGCGGTCCTCGCGCTTGACGTAGTGCGCGTCGTTGGTGGCCACGAGGGGCGCGTTCATGAGCTTGGCGATCTCGAGGACCTGCTGGTGGGTGCGCCGCTCGATGTCGATGCCGTGGTCCATGACCTCGACGTAGAAGTTCTCCGCTCCGAAAATATCGCGCAGATCCGCCGCCTCAGCCACGGCCTCGTCCCACTGCCCCAGGCGCAGACGCGTCTGCACGGCGCCCGAGGGGCAACCCGTGAACACGATGAGGCCCTCGTGGAACTGATTGAGCAGCTCCTTGTCGGCGCGGGGCCACTTGCCGAACTGGCCGTCCGTCGAGGCGTAGGACCCCAGGCGGAAGAGGTTGTGCATGCCCGTCGTGTTGTAGGCGACCAGGGTCAGGTGGTTGTAGGAGCCGCCGGCGCTCACGTCGTCGGCACGCTGCCACGGCTCGCCCCACAGGACCTTCTGGCGGTCGAAGCGCGAGGTCCCCGGCGTCACGTACGCCTCCAGGCCGATGATCGGCTTGACGCCCGCGTTCTTGCAGTTCGTGTAGAAGTCGAAGGCGCCGAAAAGATAACCGTGATCCGTCAGGCCGATCGCGGGCTGCCCGAGACGGGCGGCCTCCTCCGCCATCGCTTTCGTCTTCGCAGCTCCGTCGAGCATCGAATACTCGGAGTGGTTGTGAAGGTGCACGAAGGAATCAGCCATGCGTCGATTCTACTGTCCGAGGCGCGCGCACCCACAGTGAACGCCCCGAGCGGAGCGGTCGTTCATCTCACGGCGGACGGCCTCGACGAGGCCGGGGACGGGAGGCGGGAAAGCCTCACCATCGGAAGGATCAGTCGCGCGGGTGGCGCAGCTCCTCGAGGGCATTGGCGAGATCATCCGGATAGGGGCTGGACACGCTCATCGGCATGCCCGTACGGGGGTGGGCGAATCCGAGGCGAACGGCGTGCAGCCACTGGCGGGTCAGCCCCAGGCGCTCCGCCTGGGACGGGTCGGCACCGTAGAACGTGTCACCCACGCACGGGTGCCCGATTGCGGCCATGTGCACGCGAATCTGGTGCGTGCGTCCCGTCTCCAGGTGCACCTCGGTGAGCTGGGCGCCCGCCATGAGCTCGAGCGTGTCGTAGTGGGTGACGGCGCGCTTACCGCCATCGATGACGGCCATGCGCCATTCGCGCGATGGGTGACGACCGATGGGCGCATCGATCGTGCCCGAGGCCGGGTCGAGGTGCCCGGCCACGACGGCGTGGTACACCTTCTCGATCGTGCGCTCCTTGAACGCGCGCTTCATGACCGTGTATGCAAGCTCGGACTTGGCGACCATCATCGCACCCGAGGTACCCACGTCGAGCCGGTGCACGATGCCCTGGCGCTCGGGAGGGCCGTAGCTGGTAATGCGATATCCAGCCGCCTCCAGGTTGCCCAGGACCGTGGGCCCCTCCCATCCGGGGCCGGTGTGTGCGGCGACGCCGACCGGCTTATCGACGACGACGATATCCTCGTCGTCGTACAGGATCGCCATGTCCGTGACCGGTGTCGGCTTACTCTCGGGTTCGGGGATGTTCACCTCGATCATGTCCATCGCGCCGAGGCGATCGGACTTACCTGCGGCGACGCCGTTGATGAGGACGTGCCCCTCCCCCGCCAGTTCTGCGCAGCGCGAGCGCGACAGGCCGAGCATGCGGGCCAGAGCGGCGTCAACCCGCTCGCCCACGAGGGCGTCCGGAACGGGAAGCATTCGCGAGCTCACTGCGCGTCCTCCTTCGACGGCTCACGGGAGAGCGCGAATGCAAGCAGCGGCGCTCCGAGAACGATCCAGATATCCGCGACGTTGCCGACGAACCAGGTGCCGTAAGCGATGAAGTCGGTGACGTGTCCGATGCCGAAGCCCGGAGAGGCAGTGAGACGGTCAATCAGGTTACCGACGGCCCCACCCGCCAGCAGCGCAATCGCCAGCAGCGTCGACGCACGATGAACGCGGCGAGCAAGCACGACGAGAACGCCGATGATGACGACGGTGAAAATGGTGAGAATCCACGTCTTGCCGGCACCGAAAGAGAAGGCAGCACCCGAATTGTGCACGAGGGACAGCGACAGCCACTGCCCGATGAGCGGGCGCGGCGCTTGGCCGTCAAGGGCTGTGCGCGCCCACATCTTTGACGCCTGATCAGTGGCAATAGCGGCAACGAACACGAGGCCCGCGTACATCCACGTCGCGCGCGCGTGGGTCGGGTGGGAGGAGTCAGCCATGGTTACCTATCTTAAACGAGCGGCGGCGGCGCACCGCGAAGTGCACCGCCGCCGGTCAAAGCGATCGCGATCAGTTCTCGCCGTTCTCGACCTCTTTGAGGAGCGTCTCGAGGTGGTTGCGCAGGTTCGAACGGTACTCGGCCTCGAAGGTGCGCAGGCCGTTGATCTTGTTCTCGAGCAGCTCGCGCTCCTGGTCGAGCTGGGAGAGCAACGAGTCCTTCTGCTTCTGGGCGTCGGAGATGATCGCGTCGCGCTCGGCGTTGGCCTCGGCGATGATCTTCGCGGCCTGCTCTTCGCCGTCGCGCACGTACTCGTCGTGGACGCGCTGGGCGAGGGCCAGCATGGAGGTGGCGGACTCCGCATCCTGCGGGCCGGTGACGGCCGGAGCGGCGGGGGCCGGGGTCTCGACGACCGGGGCAGCCACGGGGGCGGGGGTCTCGGCTGAGCGTGTAATCGGAGTTGGACAGCTCGGCGATGCGGCGCTCAGCGGCCTCGAGCTTTTCCTTCAGATCCTGGTTCTCCATCTGCAGGGAGTAGATGGTGGAGACAACCTCGTCGAGGAACTCGTCAACCTCGTCCTGGTCGTATCCCTCGCGGAACTTGACGTACTGGAACTTCTTGTTGAGGACATCCTCGGTGGTGAGCAGGGCCATTTCTTCGCCTCTCGGTCGTTTCGATTGGACGCGCGGGAGCCGCGCGTCTGGACGACCGGGAAGGCCGCCCGCTATCACGTCACGAAAATAATAACTGAAATTGTCACACTAGCAACATCCATCACGAGAAGAGGCCCACTTTTGTGGGGCCTCTCATCTCGAGATTTAGGTACTACAGGCTCATGAAGTACAGAACATTCGCCAAACGCTGCGTAATGATGAGGACCAGGAACAAAACCATGAAACCGACATCAATCGCCATGCCGCCACCGACGCGCAGCGGTGGAACATAGCGCCCAATCCAACGAATCGGAGGATCGGTCAGCGCGTAGAGAACATTCGCGACGACGAGCAGAATTCCCGCGGGACGCCATCCGCGCACGAAAAACGGGATCCAATCCAGAATGACGCGCGCGAACAACACCATCATGTACAGGTTGATGAGGACGCTCAGCCCCCACCCAAACCAGCCGAGGATGATCACAGAGATTCTCAGCCCTGGTTGTACAGCGAGCCACGTCGGCCCGACGTGTTGTCACCCTGAACCTCGACAGAAGCCGGGGACAGGAGGAACACGCGGTTGGTGACGCGCTCGATAACCCCGTGCAGGCCGAAGGTCAGGCCGGCGGCAAAGTCGACGAGGCGACGCGCCTCCTCTTCGCCCATGTCGGTCAGTTGATGATGACAGGCGTGCCATCGCGGAACGCCTCGCCGATCGTCACGGCATCGGAGTAGGCAGTGGGGTGGATCGTCACGATGCGCGTGAGATCCTCGACCGGCTCCTCGCGGCGAATGCTCGTCAGGGTCGGGCGGGACACGGGAGTAATGTCGGCCACGGGTGCTACCTCTTCCACCTCATCGAATTCTTCGAATTCATCGATGGGCTCCTCGGGTGAGTACCAGCCCATGAACTTACGTGCGCGTGCACCGAACGACTCGCTCATTGTTCCTCCTTCAGCCGATGCATAGCCACAAGCTACAGTTACCAGGCGGCCGCACCCCCGCAGGGCGCTCGGCGCGTCGCGAGGAGGGCGCTGGCGACCCTCATCACGGGGTCATTCATGCCGAGGCCGGGGCACAGCGCGGCACGCTCACGGAACCCGCGTGAACGGGATCCGAGGTCAGGCGGGAACGATAATGAGCGCCTGGCGCCCGCACGAAGAGTCGCGGCGATAGGAGAAAAGAGAAGAATCTTCACGGGTGCATCGCTCATCGATATCGACGTCCACCTCCAAGCCTTCAAGAGACGAGGCCGCGGCATGGGGCAGGTCGAGCGCTGGAGTTCCCCAGGACGTCAGAGTACGAATGCCGGGCATGAGGGCCTCGCTCTCCTCAGCCATTCCCGCGGGTACCTCGTAGCAGCTCCCACAGATTGCCGGGCCAATGAGAGCATCGATGGGGCTGGCTTCGAGGGAACGGATGCGTTCCACGGCGCGAGTGAGGATTCCTCCGAGGAGCCCGCGCCTGCCCGCGTGCACGGCGGCGACGATCTGACCGGAAGCAGCAGACAAGACGACGGGGAGGCAATCGGCTGTTTGAACAGCGAGGGCGGGAGCCCCCTGACAACCGCGAGCATCGATGACGACACCATCGGCGTTGACAGGCCCCCACTCCCCCGGCGCTGGATGCTCCAGCACGGCCTCGGTATCCACGTTGATGAGCTCATCGGCACGCACCCGAAGAAGCCCGACCCGCGTCGAGTGAGTTTGATCCATCCAGACAACGTCGCGACCCAGCCGCTGCGAGAGCAACCGGCGCCGCTCACGAACGAGCGTCGGATCATCCCCCACATGCAGACCAACATTGCCGCATAGCGCACCGGTGCCCGGGTCCACCTCAGTGAGGTGGACCCGGGCACCGGCCCAGAGCTGTTTAGTCATCAGCGAAGGAAGGGGGGAATATCCAGCTCTTCCTTCTCGGGAGCCTCGGGGTAGACGCGAGGAACCTCGAAGGAGTGCTCGGACTCGGACTCCTCGTATTCCACGGCCGCAGGCGCCTCGACGGGGGCAGGACCGGCCTCGCGAACCGGCGCAGCCACGTCGGCGCGGTGCTGCGGGCGACGCGTCGACACCTGGCTGATACGAGTGGTCTCCGCAGCGGGAGCCTTCGCCTCGGGAGCTGCCGGACGCTGCTGGGCCACGGGTGCCGCAACACGGGCGGCGGTGGGGCGCGACAGCTGAGCGTCGGCCGCATCGTCGAAGCCGGCAGCAATGACCGTGACACGGATCTCGTCACCGAGGGCATCGTCGATGACGTTACCGAAGATGATGTTGGCCTCGGGATGCGCGGCCTCACGCACAAGCTGCGAGGACGCGAAGACCTCCTGCAGGCTGAGGTCGGAGCCGCCCTGGAAGAACATGAGCACGCCGTGGGCGCCGTCGATCGACGCCTCGAGCAGCGGAGACGAAATCGCGCTCTCAACGGCGCGCAGCGCGCGATCCTCGCCGGTCGCAGCACCGATGCCCATGAGGGCCGAGCCGGCATCCTTCATGACCGACTTGACGTCGTTGAAGTCCACGTTAATGAGGCCCGGCGTGGTGATCAGCTCGGTGATGCCCTGAACACCCGACAGGAGGACCTGGTCGGCAGCGCGGAAGGCATCGAGCACGGAGATGTTTGCGTCGGAGATCTCCAGAAGACGATCGTTCGGGATGACAATCAGGGTGTCGACCTCTTCGCGCAGCGTTGTCACGCCACCCTCGGCCTGAGCCGCGCGGCGGTTGCCCTCGAACGAGAAGGGACGGGTCACAACACCGACCGTCAGCGCGCCAGCGTCGCGGGCGATCTTGGCGACGACGGGGGCCGCACCGGTACCGGTGCCACCGCCCTCACCGGCGGTCACGAAGACCATGTCCGCACCCTCGAGCGCAGCGGTGATTTCGTCGATGTGGTCCTCGGCAGCCTTACGACCGACCGCGGGATCCGCGCCGGCTCCCAGGCCGTGCGTCAGCTCGCGGCCGATGTCGAGCTTCGTCTCAGCATCGGACATGAGCAGAGCTTGCGCGTCAGTGTTGACCGCGATGAACTCAACGCCCTTGAGGCCGACCTCGATCATTCGGTTCACGGCGTTAACTCCGCCGCCGCCGACGCCGACGACCTTGATCACTGCCAGGTGGTTTTGCGGTGTCGCCATGGATGTCTCCCTTGCATCAGACCCTCAACCTTTAGTTGAAGGTTGATGTTTAACGTGCTTCGTGTCGGAAAGAAGTTAGGGGTCCGCGAGCAATCCTTCAAGCCAACACGCGGGCAATAAAGAAGGCTTAACTGGTCACAGGGTGATTCGGCGATGACACGTCGTAGGTGCTCGCCTTCACATTCGCCAGCAGCGTGGCAAGCACGCGCGCCTTTTGCGGCGCATCCGCGTTCGTTCCCCACTTGACAGTCTGGCCACCACGCAGCGTGAAACTCACCTGCGTGCCCGTCGACGTCACAGTCGCCACCTGCGAGCGCGTAGCGTCATCCAGCGCACCGAGCGCCGAGGCGATATCGGCAGCACCAACACCGCGATCCTCCGGCAGCGTCACCACCGGGTAGTCCCCTGCACTGGCAACCTGCTGGAACGCCACGCCCTGATCATCCACAAGCTGAAAGCCGCCGGCGGTTGCCTCCACGCCCATCGCGGTGCGCATACTGACGGAGATACGCAGGCTCGTCGGCCACCGGCGCGAAACGGTCGCCGAACGCACTGCAACATTCGATTCGACCGCACGCGCCACCGCGGACGTGCTCAGACGCGTCAGCGGTACGCCCTCAAAAGACGCAATCGACGCGCGCACGGAGTCAGCCGTCACAAGCGTGCCGTCCTCACCCGACACAATGACCGCCGACGGGGAGAAAGCAAAGACCGGCGAAAAGAACGCAACCCATACACCGCCACCAGCCAGAGCGAGCGTCACGATTGTGAGTGCGATACGACGCACGAGGAGCATGCGACGCGCACGATGACGCTCACGCAGGCGATCACCCAGGTCCGTCGCTTCCTCGCCTCCCAGCACAGACGCGGCATCGGCAACCGGCAGGGGCCGGTCAACCGCCGCACGTGCGCGGCGACGCTCCACCAGCGAGACGGGACGACGCTTCGGCTCCTCCGCTTCCTCGGCCTCGTGCGTTGGAGCGATAATCTCGTCGAAGGCGGAACCAGCCTCACCCGCATCAGACGGACGCTCATCGCGAGGGCGTGAGCCCCCCCGGACGCCTCGGAGAAGGCGGCCTCATGCCTCCATCCGCTTCCACTCATCCAGCACGTCCGCCGCGCAGTGAGTGATGGAACCAGCACCCATCGTCAGACACACGCCGCCCTCGGGGGTCAGCGAGGCGGCCAGACGAGCAGCCTCGTGCATGTCCTCGACGTAGGACGCGCCCTGCACGCGCGACGAAATGAGGGTCGAGTCGACTCCCGGCTCGGGATCCTCGCGGGCGCCGTAGATCCCCGCAAGCACGACATGGTCCGCGCCCGACAGCGCCTGAGCAAAACGCTCCGCGAAGATGCGCGTGCGCGAGTAGAGGTGCGGCTGGAAGACAACGCTCACCTCGCCGTCGCCGGCGACGACATGCGCCTCGCGGATCGCGGCCTCGACCTCTGTCGGATGATGGGCGTAGTCATCAAACAGACGACGCGAACCGACCTGGCCGCGTGCCTCGAAGCGACGTGCCGCACCGGTGAACTCTCCCAGCCCGTCGGCGATCGCCTGAGGTTCAAGCCCGCATTCGATGCCTGCCACCCACGCGGCGGCCGCATTGAGCACGTTGTGCTCGCCCGGCACGCTCAACGCCAGCGACGCGCTGCGTTCTCCCCACGTCAGGGACGCGCCCGGCCCCGTGAGCCTCCACGCGAACATTCGAGATCACCACATCGGGGGTGCACAGCGAACGCTCGACGCGACCGTAGGTGACGACTCGCAGCCCCTCGGCACGCGCCGATTGCGCCAGGCGAACGGCGCCATCGTCCTCCGCACACGTCACCAGGAGGCCACCGGGAACCAGACGGCGAGCGAACTCGACGAAGATCTCTTCAAACTCCTCGCGCGAGTGGTAGCGGTCCAGGTGATCGGGCTCCACGTTCGTGACGATCTCGATCGCCGGAGAGTAATTCAGGAACGAACCATCGGACTCGTCAGCCTCGGCAACGAACACGTCGCCGGCCCCCAGGTGAGCACCCGTGCCCAACTGCGGCAGCACGCCGCCCACGGCGACGGACGGATCCAGACCACACGCCGCCAGCGCGATCGCCAGCATGCCGGAGGTCGTCGTCTTCCCGTGTGCGCCAGCAACGCCCACGAAGCGCATGCCCGACGCCGCCAGCGCGAGCGCCTGTGAACGGTGAATCACCAGCTGGCCGCGCTCGCGCGCGATCACCAACTCCGGGTTGTCGTCGCGGATCGCAGTCGACACCACGACCACGGAACTCGGATCCACGTGCGCAGCCTCGTGCCCGACGAATACGCGCACCCCGACGGAGCGCAGGTGTTCCACAACAGCGGATTCCTCGCGGTCCGAGCCCTCCACGGTCGCACCGCGCGATGCCAGCAGCTCGGCGACGACGCTCATGCCGGCGCCGCCGATACCGATCAGATGAAAACGATCCTGCAGCGTCGGCTCACTCATGGCCGCCCTCCTTCACCTGTTCCAGGGCCAGATCGGCCAACGCGCGAGCCGCGCCCGCGCGGCCCAGGGACTGCGAGGCGGCAGCCATGTCTGCCAGACGGGTCGAGCCCAGCAGCGGGAAGACATTGCGGCGCACGAAGTCGGCCGTGAAGTCCTTATCGTCGATGAGCTGCGCTCCACCGGCAGCCACATGGTCCGACGCATTCAGGCGCTGCTCGCCGTTACCGATCGGCAGCGGCACGTAGATGCATGGCAGGCCCAGGGCCTCCATCTCGGCCACGGTTCCCGCACCCGAACGGCACACGACGAGGTCCGCGACAGCCAGCGCATCCTCCATCGTGGTCAGGTAATCAATGACGTGCCAACGATCCGACAGGCCCGCTGCCTCGACGGCGGCGCGCACGGGCTCGTCCTTGCCCCGGCCCGTCAGGTGCACAACCTGGGCACCCTCCGGCAGCGCATCGGCGGCCCCAGTCATCGACTCGTTCACGTGCAGAGCCCCCAGTGAACCACCCGTAACCAGCAGAGTCGGCACATCGGGGTTCACGCCCAGACGCTCGGCAGCCTCGCGGCGTGCCTGCGCCGCGCCCTGCGCGTCCGCGCGGCGGCTCGCCAGATCTGCGATCGCCGCACGCAGGGGCAGGCCCGTCACAACCGTTTTGCCGTTACGCGCACTCAGAGGGGTCGACGGGAAGGTGAGGGCGACGACCGCCGCATTGCGCGCTCCCACCTTGTTGGCCAGGCCCGGACGAGCATTCTGCTCGTGGATGACGATCGGAACACCCGCGCGCTTCGCCGCGATGTACGCGGGCGTCGACACGTAACCGCCGAAACCGACGAGGACATCGGCCCCTTCCAGGGCACGCGCGCAACGCTTCACGGCGTCCGAGAAGCGCGACGGCAACGTGAAGAAAGCGAGAGAGGGACGGCGCGGCAAGGGCACGCGAGGAATCTCCACCAGCGGGAAGCCGGCAGCCGGAACCAGATCCGACTCCAGACCAGCCGACGTCCCCAGAACCACGACCTCGGCGCCGCTCTCACGCAGCTGTGCCGCTGTCGCAAGCAGAGGATTCACGTGACCGGCGGTCCCGCCGCCAGCCATCACAACCTTGACCATAAGCGTCTCCTTTACGCGTGCGTAGCCCCAGTTTAGCGAGCCGCGCGCCGACGGGGTGCCACGCGGGGGTCGCGCCCCGCAGATGCCTCGTCCGGCCGGCCGATCATCCGCATGCTTCGGCACGGGCGCGCGCAAACGACGCCACGACCGCGATCGCGGTGATCGTAAAGAGGAAGGATGAGCCGCCGTAGGACACCAGCGGCAGCGGAACGCCGATAACAGGACCCAGGCCCGTCACCGACAGCACGTTAATGATCGTCTGAACCCCGATCCACGAGGCAACGCCCGAAGAGACGACGACAACAAACAGGTCCGAGGACCCGCGCGCTACGCGAATCATGCCCCACACCAGCAAGCCCAGGCACACAAGGACAGCGAGGGTGCCAAGCAGGCCAAATTCCTCGCCGACAATGGCGAAGATGAAGTCCGTGTGGGCCGCTTGCAGGTAGTTCCACTTCTCGCGCGACGCCCCGGGGCCGAGTCCGGTCAGACCACCCGAGCCCAGCGCCCACAGCGAATGGTCGATCTGTTCGGGAGCGGATTCGTCCGGGCCCTTCGATGTGCCCGGGAGGATAGCGAGGATACGGCGGATGCGGGTCGGGTTCGACAAAACGAGCAGCACCATGGTCGGGACGGCGATCATGATGAGGCCGCCGAACCACCGTTTGGGCAGGCCAGCCACCCACACAGCACCGAGAGCACCCACCGCAACGACCATCGCCGTGCCCATGTCACGGCCAAAAGCATGACCGCGCCCAGGGCGATAAGGATGGGGAGGCCCACCGCTACCGCCATCGCGCGCAGATCCGAACGCTTCGACGCCGACTTCGAGACCATCAGGGCCAAAAAGACGATGAGCGCAAGCTTCAGGAACTCCGACGGCTGGACCATGATCGGGCCGACCTTCACCCAGTTCGCGTTACCGCCCTCAGACCGGCCCAGCGGACTCAAGACCAAGGACTGGAAACCGAGCGCCCCCACAAACATGACCGGCGCGAGATAGACGAACCAGCGCTGGGGCACCAACTGGACGATCATCGCGATCAGCAGGGACACGACGATGATGAGCAGCGGGCGCGCATACGCCGTGTAGGGGTTCTCCCCCCTGCGCGATCGAGGTCACCGTTTGCGCAGAAAAACCCATCACGAGGCCGAACACCGAGAGCACGATGGCCGGCAGGACGACGAGATAGTACGTCGTCACCGGATCCTCTTGACGCTCCTGGCCGGACCCGAAACGGATTCGAGGCAACGTGACCGTTGGGATGTGCCACCCGCGCTTATTCGTCGCCACCGGCGCTCCCCCACTGGGCAGCCAGGCGCGACACCGCGTCAGCGAAGGCATCGCCGCGCTGACCGTAGTTGTCGAACTGATCCCACGACGCACACGCGGGTGCGAGCACGACGGTATCGCCCGGCATGGACAGTGCCACAGCCTCGTTCACGACGGAGAACATCCAGTCCTCGTGGCCGTCAACCTCAACGAAGGGCACCTGAGGGGCACCTTCCGCCAGGGCGCGAACCAGGGCGGAGCGGTCCTCGCCGATAACGACGACGCCGCGCAGGATCGGCTCGACCTGCGTGATGAGCTCCGTGAAATCCTGGCCCTTCGCGTCGCCGCCAACAATCCAGATCGCGCTGCGAGGAGGCAGCCCCGCCAGCGAGGCGCGTGCGGCATGCGCATTCGTGGCCTTCGAGTCGTCCACCCACGTCAGGTCCGCCGCCCGGGCGATGATCGCGCGGCGGTGGCCTGCCGGACGGAAGGAGCGCAGCCCCTCTTCCACGGCCTCGGGCTCGACGCCGTACGCGCGGGCAAGCGCGGCAGCAGCCAACGCATCGCACAGCACGGCGGCCGACGGATGCGCCCCATAAGCCCCCGACAGGTCGGACACATGCGCGAGGGCGGCCGCCTGACGCGCACGATCCTCCACGAATGCGCGGTCGACGAGGAGGCCCTCGACGATGCCGAACTGCGACACCGAAGGGGCTGCGAGCGTCAGGCCGATGGCGCGCGCACCCTCGACGACGTCCGCGTTCTCCACCATGGCCTCAACGCGTCGATCGGACGCGGGATAGATACACGCCTTGATCGTGTTCTCGTAGACGCGGGCCTTGTCGGCCGCGTAGGCCTCGACGCTGCCGTGCCAGTCCAGGTGATCCGCGTCCACGTTCAGACAGATCGACGCCAGCGGCGACACCGTGTGTGCCGTGTGCAGCTGGAAGCTCGACAGCTCGACCGCGAACACCTCGGCGTCGGAATCGATGGCCCGCGTGATCGGAGTTCCGATATTGCCGACCTCTTCCACCTTGACGCCCGCGCTTCGCAGGATCTGACCGAGCATACCCACGGTCGTTGTCTTGCCGTTCGTGCCCGTCACCGTCAACCAGGGACGTCCCGCATGCGGGCCCTCCTCCTGCAGACGCCAGGCGAGCTCCACCTCTCCCCACAGGTCGATACCGGCCCGCTCGCAGGCTGCAAATACGGGATGGTGCGCGGGTACGCCCGGGGATACGACGACGAGGTCGGGGCCAGCCTCGACGATCGCGCTCACGAGGGCGGTCGGATCCTGCTCGGCGTGGACCTCGACATCGGCAACGTCGTCGAAGAAGAGCGATTGCCCGCCGCGCGCGTCAAACGCCCGCACCCGCCAGTCGCGGGCAAGCAACGCTCCCGCCGCACCCTGACCGGACTTGCCCCAACCGACAACAGCAGCGAGACGACTCATCGACGAGACACCCACTCCGCGTAGAACATACCCGCGCCGGCGACCGCGACGATCGCAGCAATCAGCCAGAAACGAATCACGATCGTCACTTCCTTCCAGCCCAGAAGCTCGAAGTGGTGATGCAGAGGAGCCATGCGGAACACGCGCTTTCCGGTGGCTTTGAAGACGCCGATCTGGATGACGTCCGACAGCACGACGGCCACGAAAAGACCGCCGACGACGATGGCAAGCAGCTGGGTCTGAGTGAGGATCGACAGGCCGGCGACCGCACCACCCAGTGCGAGAGCACCCGTATCCCCCATGAAGATCTGCGCAGGAGACGCGTTCCACCACAGGAAGCCCGCCAGCGCGCCAATCAGCGCGGCGCAGAAAATCGCGAGGTCAAGGGGATCGCGCGTCGAGTAGCAATTCGCCTGATTTGCTCCCAGCTGCGTACATGCCTGAATACGCTGGAAGTAGGTGATGAAGGTGTAGGCCCCGAACACAAAGATGGACACACCCGCCGCGAGGCCGTCCAAACCATCGGTCAGGTTCGTCGCGTTCGACCACGCCGTCACGATCAGGTTCGTCCAGATCAGATACAGCGCGATGCCCACTCCGAGGCCCGCGAATCCGAGCGTCAGGGCCGTCGGACGAGCGAAGAAATCGAGAGCGAACCCGCGTACTCACCGAATTCGTTCGGCATGATCAGGGTCCCCAGTGCAAAGAGTGACGCGACGGCGACCTGTCCGATGATCTTTCCCGACGGGTGCAGACCGAGGGAACGCTGACGCATGATCTTGATGCCATCGTCGAGCAGGCCAATGACGCCCAAGCCCACGAACAGGAACACGAGCAGCAGGCCGGACCACGACGGTCCCGCACCGGCAACCGCGGAGCCGATCAGCCACGCGACGACGGTCGCCAGAATGATGACGACGCCACCCATCGTGGGAGTGCCACGCTTGGTCAGGTGCTGGGTCGGACCGTCCTGGCGAATGAACTGACCGTATTGGTGCAGCACCAGGAAACGGATGAGCAGCGGCGTGCCCGTCACGGACAGCGCCATGGCGATAATGAACGCCGAGATAAGTCCAATCACCGGTTCGTTCCCTTCTCTCGCAGGATGTCTGCGACTGCCACGAATGTGACCCGTAGGAGCCTTTGACGAGGATGACGGCGCCATCCACGGCGTGTTCAATCACCAGGCGCGCGGCCTGCTCGGGATCCGAGGCGACCTCACGATGAGGCACGCCTGGCGCTCCCTCTAGATAGTAGTGGGCATCCGAGCCCAGGCCAATGAGTGTGTCGACACCCGCATCGGCGATCAGCGCACCAACCTGGCCGTGCAGCGGCTGGGAGTCATCACCCAGTTCCAGCATTTCTCCGAGAACCGCAATCTTTCGAGCATCCGAACCGATCGAGGCCAACGCCGCGATGCCCGCGCGCATCGAGTCCAGGTTCGCGTTGTAGGAGTCATCGATCAAGGTGATCGCGATGCCATCCACGATGAGCTCGTGCACGTCCATACGATGGGGGCTCAGGGCGCGGGCGCTCGACAGGACCGCTGCCACGGTCTCCAGCCCGACACCGAGGGTCAGCGCGCCGGCAGCGGCGGCCAACGCGTTCGCCACGTGGTGCCGTCCGACGATCTTCAGGTCGATCTGCGCCTGGCCCTGAGGGGCCACGAGAGTGAAAGAAGCACGATCCGCACGATCAAGGCGAACGTCGAGTGCGCGCACGTCGGCACGCGGATCGCCCGATGCGGAGAAGCGGATCACCTCACCGGATGCCAGAGGTGCCATTGCCTCGACGTTCGGGTCGTCAGTATTGAGAATGACGGGACCACCCGGACGGGTGCCCCGAATAAGCTCGGCCTTTGCTGCCGCAACTCCCTCGAAACCACCGAAGCCACCCACGTGGGCATGCCCCACGCACAGCTCAATGGCCACGTCGGGGGCGACGATGTCCGTCAGGTAGGTGATATGGCCAGGGCCCGAGGCACCCATCTCGAGAACGAGGTGACGCGTCGATTCATCAGCCAGGAGAACGGTCAACGGCAGGCCGACCTCGTTGTTAAAGGAAAGCTTAGGGGCCACCGTCGGCCCGTCCTCGCTCATGATCTGGAGCAGCAGGTCCTTCGTCGTGGTCTTGCCCACCGAACCCGTCATAGCGATGACGTCAAGGTCTCCCCCGCTGCGCAGCTTATCGACGTGCGCCCGCGCCAATGCTCCCAGCGCCTCAGTCGAATCATGCACGACGATCTGAGCCACGGCCTCGTCAACTTCATGCTCAACGATGACGGCAACGGCACCGCGCTGAGCGGCACCCGACACGAAGGAGTGCCCGTCGGCGGCCTCGCCGCGACGCGCGACGTAGAGCGATCCCGCGGCCGCCTCACGCGAGTCGGTGACCACCGGGCCTGTCACGAGTACATCGGGACCGACCAGGCGACCCGACACTGCCTCAGCAATCCACTGTGCTGATGCCTGCATGTTCTACTCCTTCAGACTCACGGCGTCGTCGGATATAGGTTAGCTGACGACGTGGAGGCGGGGATACCCAGGTTGCCAACGGCGGTGCGCGCAATGTCGCCAAACAGCGGCGCCGACGAATCGGATGAGACTGACGCCACCCTCGGGTTGTAGAGCACGACCGCGATCGCCAGACGCGGAGCATCCGCGGGAATAATGCCGGCTGTCGTGGACACAAGGCCCGACGCTCCGTCAATGATCGTTTCAGCGGTACCGGTCTTGACGCCCACTCGGTAGCCCGGCACCTTGGCCGCACCTGCGGTGCCCAGGTCGTCTTCGACGACGGATTCCATCATGGTGAGCAGCTGCGAGGCCGCCGTTGCGTCCATCACCTGCACCGGCTGGCTCGTATCGGGAACCTCGACCGTTCCATCCGCATTCGTCCAAGACTTCACGATATGCGGAGCAATGCGCACTCCCCCGTTCGCGATCGTCGCCATCGCGGATGCCTCCTGCATCGCGGTGATCGCGTAAGCCTGACCGAACATCGTCACGTAGCGGTCACGGCCCTGCCACTGATCCGCACTGCGCATCAGGCCAGCGGATTCGCCGGGCAGCTCAATGCCCGTCTCCTCACCGAAACCGAAGGCGCGCATCATGGAGTAGCGCTGCTCATCGCTCATCGTCTGACCGATCAAGACAGTGCCAGTGTTTGACGACTCCGCAAGAATGCCCGTCGCCGTCAGAGTCTCGCCATCATGCTCATGGAAATCGGTGATGGGACCGCCCGCGTCAGGCAGATCCAGCGCGTAGGGTACCTGGAAGACGCTGGTAGGCGTGATCGTCCCCTGGTTGAGGGCTGCGCCCACGGTGACGAGCTTGCCCACAGAACCAGGCTCGAAGGTGTCCTGAACGGCGTGCACCTTCTGGGGGTTAGCGTTGTCGGGTTCCTTGGAGTTCGAATCCGCCATCACGAGCACGTGACCCGTTGCCACATCCTCGATGACGACCGCACCCCAGTCGGCCTGGTGCTTCGCCACACGCGCATCCAGCAGGTCCTGTACTTGATGCTGCAGGTCAGCGTGCAACGTGAGCTCCACATTGCCACCGTTCTTCGGCTCGACGGTCGTCTTCTTGCCGCCGGGCATCACCGCGCCGTTGGGCGCAATCTCAAAGGCCTGCGCGCCGGGCGTACCCGTGAGCAGCGCGTCGAACTGGGCCTCCATGCCGGAGGAGCCCTGCCCCTCGGCGTTGACCGTGCCGATAACGGGGGCTGCGACGTTGCCGTTGGGGTATTCGCGCTCGAAGACGGACTCCCACTCAATGCCATAAATGTCAAGCTTGCGGATCTCGCGATAGGACACAGCATCCACGTTGCGCTTGATGTACACGTAGGTGGAGTCACCCAGCATCATGCCGCCAAGCTCCGCCTCATTCATGCCGAGGATGGGGGCCAGGAGGCGCGCCGCTTCCGCGGGACCTCGACCGACCTCGTGACCGTCATCGTCTCGGTGAACGAAGGCGCGAATGTTCACCTGGTTCACCGCGATGTCATACGTCTGGATCGAGTTCGCCAGGACGACGCCCGTGGCATCGGTGATCGTGCCGCGTGCAGCCGCGACCTCCGTCGAGGAGGTACGCACACGCTGGCCCTGAGCGGCCAGAGACGGCCCCTCGATGATCTGCAGCTGAACCAAGCGCACGCCACAGATACACAGAGCACCAACAAGGATGCCTACGATCCATCGCGAACGGGTGATGACGGTATCCATAGGTACTCGCCTTCCGGGTTACTTCGCGGGAGTCCCAGCCTCGACGGTACCAGTTTCGAGGGTGATGAAGCCCGACTTACCCGCGGGCACCATGCCGTTTGCCTTGGCAGCCTTTCCAGCTCCGTCGGCGAGGCCTTGCGATCCAGTTCCGCGCGCATCGTCCACGACTGGGCCTCAAGCTCGTTGAGGACGAGCTGCTGCTCGCGAATCTCGAACGAGGTCTGAGCCATACGCGTGTTGAGAACCATCGACGCGACGACGGAGGCCAGGGCGACGGCGACGAAGAGCATGAGGATCGCAGCGACCGAACGGCGAGGACGGGTTCCCTCGACGATGCGAAGTTCATGGGCTTCTTCACGACGCAGCTCGGGACGCGCTGCGGGACGTGCCTTCGCAGTTGCTGCACTCATGAGAGGTCCTTCCATTCGCGGATGAGCTCCGCACCGCGCAGTCGCACGGATGCGGATCGGGGGTTGTGGTCTTGTTCGGCCTGATCGGCCTTGTTTGCACCCTTCGTCAGCAGGCGCAGGCTGGGAGCCATCTCCTCTGGGATGATCGGCAGTCCGGGAGGAGCGCTGCTGGTCGACCCTCGACGCAGCACTTCTTTGACTATCCGATCCTCGAGACTCTGGTAGGACTCCACGACCAGGCGCCCACCTACTCGCAGACTCGCGAGGGCTCTGGGCAGCGCCCGCTCGAGAATGGTCAGCTCGTCGTTCACGGCGACGCGCAGCGCCTGGAACGTGCGTTTGGCAGGGTTACCGCCGGTGCGCCGCGCGGGGGGCGGGAATCGCTTCGCGGATAATGTCCACAAGCTCTCCGGTGCGCGTGATCGGTGCTGTGTCGCGGCGACGAATGATGAGCCGAGCGATGCGCGGCGCAAATTTCTCTTCTCCGTAGGTGCGCAGGATTCGGATCAGTTCACCTTCCGAGGCCGCGGCCAGCAGGTCGGCTGCGCTGGGTCCGGTGGTTGAATCCATCCGCATGTCCAGGGGCGCGTCCTTGGAGTACGCGAAGCCACGCTCGGCCTCGTCGAGCTGCAGGGAGGACACACCTAGGTCCATGAGGATGCCATCCACGCGCGCCCCCTGACCGAGCTGGTCCTCGACTGCCTCATCGATGTTGTCGTAGGTGGTGTGGACCGCGCGGAAACGCGTCCCAAAACGCTCGAGGCGCTCAGAGGCCAGCTCGATGGCCTGCGGGTCGCGGTCGATGCCGATCACGGTGAGCCCCTCGAAGCGCTCGAGCGCGCCCTCGGTGTGTCCACCCATCCCCAGGGTTCCATCCACGAGGACGGCACCGGGGCGTTCGATCGCGGGGGCCAGCATGTCGAGGCACTCCGTGAGGAGCACGGGAACGTGGCGTTCGCTCGCGGGGCGCGACGAATCGCGCACCGACTCCGATGCATCGCGCATGCCGCGCCTCCTTTACGTCTGTTGTCGTTTGATCCGTCCACCCAGGTCCCCCACCGTGCTCCGCCATCGGGGAAGTGATGTCGGAACAGCGGGCGGAGACCTGAGAGCACGGATCAGAACATTCCCGGAATGATCTCTTCTGCTGTGTTGGAGAAGACCTCTTCCTGGACCGCGAGGTACTCGCGCCAAGCCGAGGCGTTCCAGATCTCGGCTCGCGATCCCGCGCCAATGACGGCGAGTTCGCGATCCAGGCCCGCGTACGCACGCAGGTCCGCGGGGACGCTAATGCGCCCCTGCTTGTCCGGGATCTCCTTGTAGGCTCCCGAGAGCATCACGCGGATCCAGTCACGCGCCTGCTTGGACGACAGGGGCGCGCGGCGCAGTTCCGCGGTCATGTTCTCGAATTCCGCGGCAGGGAATGCGTAGATGCAGTGCTCTTGGCCGCGAGTGAGGACGATTCCGCCCTCCATATCCTCGCGAAAGCGCGCAGGCAGGAACATGCGACCCTTGTCGTCGAGCTTGGGCTCGTACGTACCGAGGAACATGTCACCGCCCTCCCCTGTTCGGAACTTTCCCCCACTTTAACCCACCACACCCCATGTTTACGGAGAAACTTCCGGCGTGGCGTAACAAACAGAGCAAGAAAATGGCGTGGTTTCAATAAAAAATTCAGGTGGAGAAAAGTGGGGGAAATCTTGCACACATTCGGTGCGTCGCGCCCACGACACCACCTCCCACCACACACCACAACATCACCCAGACGAGGCCCTATTCATTGCAATTGCGGCGTTTTTACGAGGCTTGGGCGCACTCAGAGAACAGCGCACCCCCTCTCGGGGAGGACAGTGGGGAGCAGGGGTGGAGAACCCCGGGGAGCGGGGTGGGGAGCATTGTGGAGCAGCCCCGGGGAGTCGGATGGAGAACCCTGGGGAGCAAGGTGGAGGAACACCGAGCGGTCCACACAACACCACAGAGCAAGGAATCAAGTGGGCAGATCCGGCGGAGCATCTCAGCCCGCAATCGCATTCGACGAAGAACGAAGTGGGGCGCCCCGGTCTCCCGGCGCGCCCCACTCTCGACAGCTGTGTGCGTACGACGTCAGTCGTCGTCCTTGCGATTATCCCAGCGTCGTTCCTGATCCTGGATGAAGGACTCCCAGCCACCGCCCTCGTTCTTCTTGTCGGAGGCAGGCTCATCGGCGCCGTTCCCCTTGCCCCCGGGTCGCGAGAGCGCATAGAGCACACCGGCGACGGTCAGAGCAAAACCGGCAACCCCCAGGAGGATCGACGCCACGGAGTAGCCCAGAGAGACAGCAGCGACGAGAACGATCATGCCCAGGACGGCACCCGTCAGGCCCAGCGCAATACGCCGAGGACCACGAGGTGCCGCAGGCGCCTCGGATTCAGGTTCGTCAGAGACGGGGGCAGACATCTGCGAGGCCAACGCCGGGTCCTCCTCGCGCAGAGATGCTTCCATCTGCTCAAGGATCTTCTTCTCATACTCGGTGAGAGCCATTGGGCGCCCCTTTCACATGGGTGTTATCGACAGCTTAGCGCGTCCACGATGTCGGATACTAACTGGCCTTACAGGAGGGTCCCCTGCTGCGGCTCGCCGCCGCCCACCCCCGGCCCGTCCGCGCCCATGCCTCGTCGGTCGGAGGAAGCCTCAGCGGAAGAAGCCTGCCGATCATCCGCACCGAAGGACCTCCTCTCGGGTGTCTTCTTACCGAGCAGGGTGGCGGGAGCGAGTGCACCCGCGCCAAACTTCGTGCGAATCTGGTCCATCGCCCGTTCCGAAGCGGCCGGGCGCTCATCACGGTCCAGAGTGACGGCCACTCCTCCGGAGCGCGACTGCAGACCCTCGACACGCACACCAAACAGGCGCACCCCACCGATCGGCATGTCCTCGCGCACAAAGAGCTCACGCGCGGCCCTCGCGATGTCTCGCCCCGTGTCCGTGGGAGCCACGAGGCTCACGCTGCGCGTGATCGTATGAAAGTCGGCGCCGCGCATCTTGATCCCGATCGTCCACCCGACGACACCACCCGCGCGCAATCGACGTGCGCAATCGTGGGAGGCCGCCAGGATGAATTCCTCAATCTGCGCCCGCGAGCGCACGTCCTCCTCGAAGGTGCGTTCCATGCCGACAGATTTTTCGGCGCGCGCGGGGGCCACCGGGCGCGGATCGATGCCCCACGCGAGGTCGTGCAGGTGATGGGCGGAGGCGACCCCGAGGAGCTTCGTCAGGCGCGCAAGGGACGCGTGGGCGAGGTCGCCAATCGTATCGATTCCTTCGCGGTCGAGAACCGCTCCGGTACGTCCACCCACTCCCCACAGGGCTCCCACGGGGAGGCCGTGGAGGAACTCGACCGTGGCCTCGTGCGGGATGAGGAGTAGGCCATCGGGTTTTGCGTGCGAGGAGGCGATCTTCGCAACCGACTTGGTGGAGGCGATGCCGACGGAGGCGGGAAGGCCAACGCTGTCGCGGATGCGAGTACGGATGAGGGTCGCGATCTCGAGGGGTGATCCGAGGCGCCGCCTCGCCCCGGATACGTCGAGGAAGGCCTCGTCGATGGAGACCTGCTCCAGCGCGGGAGTGATCGTCGCGAGGATCCCCATGACCTCCTGGGAATAGCGCCGATACAGGGCGTGGCTGCCGGGGACAAAGCCGCGTGGGGGCACAGGGCGCGGGCGCGCGAGGTGGGCATGCCGGCGCGCACACCCAGGGCACGGGCCTCGTACGTGGCGGAGGTGACGACTCCGCGTCCGGACGTGCCGCCCACGATGATAGGCCGGCCAACGAGGCTCGGATCTTCGCGCATCTCAACCTGGGCGAAAAAGGAGTCCATGTCGACGTGGAGGATCGGGGTGGCGCTATCGTCCGATCCCCAGTCGCGCTTCGCGCGCGCGTCCCTGGGAGCGTTTGACATGTCACCTCCTATGCCTGTGGGCGTTCTGCGTGATTACAGTGTCCACCATGGCACGCTCATCTTCGTCACGCGACATCTCCTTCGACACGGATTTCGGCTCGGCGCGTATCCGGTGGGATGGTCCGCGCGCGACGCTGTTCCTGGGGGACGTGGAATCGTCGGCGGTCGACACCTCGGATCCCACCTACCTGGAGTTCGAGTACATGCAGCACATGGACGCCGTCGTGTCCTCGCTCTGGGGGGCCCAGGAGCGCTTCCGTGCGCTTCACGTGGGTGGCGCGGCGTGCGCGCTCGCGTGCGCTTGGTCGGCGTCGCACCCGCAGTCCCGACACGTCGCCGTCGAGGTTGATCGTCTGCTTGCCGAACAGGTCCGTGAGCACTTTCCCATCCCCAAGGCCCCGCAGGTCAAGATCCGCGTTGGTGACGGGCGTGCAGTGCTTGATCAGACTCGCGAGGATTCGTTCGACGTCGTCGTGCGCGATGCGTTTGCGTCGGGGGTCACGCCCGACCACCTGCGCACGGTTGAGTGCGCGCAGCGGGCACGCGCGGCACTCACCGCGCGGGGCGTCTACCTGGTGAACTGCGCACACGGCGGACCGGCGAACGCACGCCAGGACATCGCGGCGCTGCAAGAAGTCTTCCCCTTCGTGGCGTCTATCCAGGACCCGAAGGTCGGACGGAGTGGACGTCGCGGCAACGTCGTCGCCCTGGCGAGCGCCACAGACGTCGTCGACGTTGACCGCATTGATCGCGCTCTGCGCACGCTGGCGCTTCCTGCGCGCATCACGAGGCCTCGGGACCTGGAGCGGTGGGTGGCTGGGACTCCCGCGCTCACGGACGCGCAGGCGGGGTATCCCCGGGCCGAGTAACGAGGCCGGGGCGCGCAGGCGGAGGCACTGCCCTCAGGCACGGGCTCGGCCCGCCGCCGACGCCGCTGCCTTAGGCGCGGTGGCGCGGCGAGGAAGGACCGGGGCCCTCTCCCCTACGGCGCGCCTCGACGCGAGCGAGAACGTCCTCGAGGGTGTCGGGCTTAGAGGGTTCCTCGTCCTCTTCGGTGCGCGGCGCACGCTGGACGGACGCGATTTCTTCGTCCTGAGCGCGCGAGACCTGCGCGAGGTAGGCCTCGATGACGTCACCGATATCCTTCGAGGTCTTCTCCTCGGTGCTGGTCGCGGGAGGCTGTCCCATACCCGGCAGCGGGATCGCCCCCGCACCACCGGTCCACGCATCGAAGTGCTCTTCGAGGGCGGACACGGTATGCGAGATCTCCGGGTTCCCCTCGACGAGCTTCTCGATGCTTTCCTGGTCCTGAGCGGCACCCTGTTCGAGGTCGCCGACAGGCAGCGACAGGTCCGCGAACTTGGCGAACGAGGTCAAGAGGGCCGAGGACGCGGCCGGGTAGCCGGTGTCCGCCATGTAATACGGCACCGCCCCGAGCAGTGCGAGCCCACCGATCCCCTGCTGTCCCATACGGATCTGCATGAAGGTCGACAGCGGCGAAGGAAACTGCATGTGATTCGAGATCGCGTTGGACCCCGATGGCAGGAGCGACTCATCCGTCGCCTGGACGTGGACGGGTGTGGGACGCGTGTGCGGCACACCGGAGGGAACGCCATGCAGCGAGAAGGTAATTTCCACGCCCGCGCGTTCGCAGATATCACGGATGGCGGCGGTGAAAGACTCCCAGTGGGCATCCGGCTCGGCGCCATGCAGGACCAGGATCGGATTGCCCATATCGTCTTCAACGAGGTCGAGGACGGTTTGCGGCATCACCATGTCCGGGGAGGACACCCAGTTATCCACGGTGACGATGGGCCGATGCGAGCGGTAGTCCATGAGCGTGTCGGCATCGAAGGTGGCGACGCGCTCGTTATGCAGGGAACGCAGCAGCTGGCGGATTGCCATGCGCCCCGCCGCTCCGGCGTCAATCGCCCCGTCGAAATGGATGAGGAGAATCTTCGCCTTCGCACCGGCGGCGGGACCGTCGGCATACAGGTCAGTGGCGTTAATACTCACGTCTCCTCCTCATACTCATTCTTCTGCCTCGTGTCTAACGTACCCGTGCCGCACCCGCCACGTCACGCGGGAATGATTTGAGCTTGGGGCGAAGTCGTGCACACGTGTCGGACAGTGGAGGCGCCGACGGCAAAAGTAGGGGACAATAGAGGGCCACATAAACGAGGAGGAGCCATGGCCACGAGCACTCATGACGAGTCGTCGACCGACCTTCCGTTGCCCGAACAGGATTTCGTCGACCGTGCCTACGAGCGCCTGGACGCGCTGCGGGCCTCGTACCGCGAGCGCCAGGGCCGCGTCCACTCCACCCACGGCGTCGGCAACGCTCAGGGATGGACCGAGCGTGAGGCCCTGTCTGCTCACCTGGGCGAGATGGCTGCTCGCCTCGAAGGCGTGGAGGAACGCCTCGTATTCGGTCGCCTCGACATGGTGGATCGGTCGGTACGTCACGTGGGTCGCCTGTCGCTGTCTCACGAGGATGGCACTCCTCTCCTCGTGGACTGGCGTGCGCCCGCCGCGCGTCCCTTCTACCAGGCCACATCGGCTGAGCCGGACGGCGTCGTTCGCCGCCGCCATATTTCGACGCGCGAGCGTCGAGTGACCGGCTTGGAGGACGAGCTGCTGGACGCATCGAACGCGTCAGGCCTGGAGCTCCAAGGCGAGGGCGCCCTCATGCATGCGCTGAGCGAGCACGCGACGGCCGTATGGGCGACATCGTCGCCACCATTCAATCCGAGCAGGACCGTATCATTCGTGCGTCCGATAAGGGCCTCATGGTGGTCCAGGGCGGTCCCGGTACAGGTAAGACGGCGGTCGCGCTGCACCGCATCGCCTACCTCCTCTACGCCCACCGCGAGCGCCTCGAGCGTTCGGGCGTCCTCCTCGTGGGTCCCTCGCGCCTGTTCCTGCGCTACATCGAGCAGGTGCTCCCCTCCCTGGGTGAGACGGGTGTCGTCTCGGTGACGTTGGGCGATCTGGTGCCCGGCGTGAACGCGCGCGGCAGCGAGGACGAGGCCGTGGCCCGTATCAAGGGCCTGCCGGCGTGGGTGAAGATCGTCAAGGAAGCCGTGCGGGCGCTGGCCAAGCTCCCCGACGGCGACCAGGTCCTGCGCGTGTGGAACCGCGAGGTGACGCTGACGCGCGCCGACGTGGAGAGCGCGAGACGCCGGGCCAAGCGCTCGGGCCGTCCCCACAACGTGGCACGTGAGTCGTTTGCGCGCGAACTCATGGATGTGCTTGCCCTGCGCCTGGCGCGCGAGGCCGGGGACGCCGACTCCGAGGGCGGTGTCGATCCGGAGGTCAAGCGCTCGTGGCTGATCGAGATCCGCGATTCGGTGGATTGCAGGCGTGCGATCAACACGGCGTGGATGCCGACGAGCGCTCAGACGCTGCTGCGCCGCCTCTACGCTCGTCCCGAGGTACTTGCTGCGGCAAACCGCAAGGCCGGCTCTCCCCTGCGTCCCGACGAGCTGGCCGCCCTCGTGCGCCCCCGCTTAGCGCCGTGGACGGTGTCGGACGTGCCGATCCTGGATGAGTGCGAGGAGCTGCTCGGCCCTATGCCCTCGTCTTCCTCCTCGTCGCGCGAAGCTGACGAGGGAGCGATCGAGCGCGCCCGCGAGGCGATCGAGGCCCAGAACCTGGGTGGTGGTGGCATCGTGACCGCCCAGATGCTCGCCGAGCAGGTGGCCGGGCAGGACACCTGGACGCCGCTGTCCGAGCGCGCCGCCAAGGACCGCACCTGGGCGTACGGCCACATCGTGGTCGACGAGGCCCAGGAGCTCTCCCCGATGGCCTGGCGCGCCCTGCTGCGTCGCTGCCCCTCACGTTCGTTCACAGTCGTGGGGGACCTCGATCAGCGGCGTGGGAACAAGCGCCCCCCGACGTGGGAGAAGGCACTCGGCCCGGCGGCCCGCGCCTGGCGGCCGAGTACGCGCTGACGGTCTCCTACCGCACGCCCGCCACCCTGACAACACTCGCCGAGGGTGTGGTTGCCCGCGCGGGAGTTCCCGTCCTCTACCCGATGACCGCGGTGCGCGACGTCGAGGGCTGCTACCGCGTGACCCACGTGGATGCGCCCGAGGATGCCCCGACCTCGTCGAAGGAAAACAGCCCCCTGTGGCGCGCCGTCGCCCAGGCCCAGCGTGAGGCCGAAGAACGCCTTGATCGCGAGGCGGGTACCTCCCGCGGCCGCGTCGCCCTCATTGTCGGGGCGCAGCGCGCCCGCGCGTGGGGAGCCGACGTGGACGGCGAGACGGCCCTGTCCGAGCGTGTCTCCCTCCTGTCGGCCGTTGCCTCCAAGGGCCTCGAGTTCGACTCCGTCATCCTCGTCGAGCCCGCCGAGATCATGAACGACGGCGTCGGCGACCTTTTCGTCGCCCTCACCCGCGCCACCCACGACGTGCACGTCGTCCACAGCGCCCCGCTTCCTGCCGGCATGGAAGAGTGGTAGGAGCAACCACACCCTGACACCGCGTGTCCCTTTCGGCTCCCGTCTGCCATGATGGGGGGCATGACACGCGCACTGCTCCTGGAAAACCCGCACGACGTCGCCGACGATATTTTCGCCAAGTTCGGCATCGAGGTGAGGCGCGTGACGGGTGCCCTGTCCGAGGACGACCTGATCGACGCGCTCGAAGGCGTGGACTACCTGGGCCTGCGTTCAAAGACCGAGGTCACCGAACGCGTGCTGCGTGCGCGCCCCGAACTCAAGGCCATCGGTGCCTTCTGCATCGGTACGAACCAGATCGACCTGGCCACCGCCACCGAGATGGGCGTCGCCGTCTTCAACGCCCCGTACTCCAACACTCGTTCCGTCGTCGAGCTCGCGATCGGCGAGATCATCGACCTGTCGCGCCGCGTCACCGTGAAGAACTCGCGCCTGCACCGCGGCGTGTGGGACAAAAGCGCGGACGGCGCCCACGAGGTGCGCGGGCACACCCTGGGTATCATCGGCTACGGCAACATCGGTACGCAGCTGTCGGTCCTCGCCGAAGCCATGGGCCTCAACGTCATCTTCTACGACGCAGCCGAGCGCCTTGCCCTGGGTAACGCGACGCAGATGCCGACCATGGAAGCCGTCCTACGTGAGGCCGACATCATCTCCGTGCACGTGGACGGCCAGGAATCCAACACGAACCTCATCGGAAAAGTCGAGTTCGAGCTGATGAAGCCCGGCGCCCTATTCATCAACCTGTCGCGCGGTCACGTCGTCGACGTCGACGCGCTGCACGCGGCGCTCGTCTCGGGCCACCTGGGTGGCGCGGCCATCGACGTGTTCCCGGAGGAGCCGCGCGCCAACGGCGACCCGTTCAACTCGCCCCTGGCGACCCTCGACAACGTCATCCTCACGCCCCACATCGGCGGATCAACGGAGGAAGCACAGTACGACATCGGCCGTTTCGTGGCTGCCAAGATTGGCGAATACCAGGCCAGTGGCTCGACCGACATGAGCGTGAACCTGCCGAACCTGACGATGAACATCGGCAAGCGCTCGCGCTACCGCGTGCGCCTCATCCACCGCAACGTTCCCGGCGTCATGGCGCGCGTCAACCAGATCTTTGCCTCCTCCGAGGCGAACGTCGACGCCCAGATCCTGGCCACCGTGGACGAGGTCGGCTACGTGCTCACCGACATTTCGGCGGGCCTGGGGCGCGAGGCGCTCGAGGAACTCAGTCACCTGCCCGAAACTGTCCGACTGATCGCCACGCCGCTGTAAAACTGTCGCGTTCCTCGCGTTTCCACCTGGTCAATGGGAACTCTGGTTACGGTATCGTAGGTATATCGTTCCCAAAGGAGGACAGATGGACCTCACGTCGCAGTTGCGTGCCCTGTACGCGCCCGGTGTTGCCTACGAGATCGCAACCCCCGAACGCCCAATCCCAGAGATGGTCCTGGAGGTCGCCTCCCGCTACCCGAGGCGCGCCGCGATCGACTTTTTCGCGCGCCAGCTCACATACGCGGAACTCGCTCAGGAGATGCGCCGCTGTGCGGGCGCCCTCCATCAGGCGGGCGTGCGCCCCGGCGACCGCGTCGCCCTCATCATGCCGAACTGCCCGCAGCACGCCGTCGCCGTCCTGGGCACGATGCTCCTCGGCGCCGTCGTCGTCGAACACAATCCCCTGGCGCCCGAGGGCGAGCTGGAGGGCGAGTACGCACGCCACGGCGCGCGCGTCACGATCGCATGGTCGAAGACGCTAGAAAAGCTCACCTTCCTCGGCCGCGGCCACACCACCTTCTCGATGGACCTGACGACGGCTCTGCCCACGGCCTCGCGCCTGGCCCTCAAGCTTCCGATCAAGGCCGCGCGGGAGAAGCGAGATCAGCTGTCCAGCCCACGCCCCAGTTGGGCGCGCTCCTGGACGCGAGCCATGCGCTCGGCCACCCCCTGGCAGGGCGACTGCCCCTCCACCATGGACGACGTCGCCCTCCTCATCCACACGGGCGGCACGACTGGCGTCCCGAAGGCCGCCGCGCTCACGCACGCCAACCTCATGGCGAACGTCGAAGAATCGATTGCGTGGGTCCCCGTCCTGCACGAGGGCGCCGAGGTCTTCTACTGCATCCTGCCCCTCTTCCACGCCTTCGGCTTCACAATCGGTTTCCTGGCGGGCCTGCGCCTGGGGGCGACGATCGCCATGTTCCCCAAGTTCGACACGGCAATGGTCCTGGCGGCGCAGCGTCGCCTACCGTGCACCTTCTTCCTGGGTGTTCCACCCATGTACGAGCGCCTCCTGGCTGCAGCCGAGGGCACAAACGTGGACCTGTCATCCATCCATTTCTCTCTGTCGGGCGCGATGCCACTGTCGGCCTCGCTGGCCGACCAGTGGGAGCAGGCGACCGGTGGCCTGATGATCGAGGGCTACGGCATGACGGAGGCCTCCCCGATCATCCTGGGATCACCGCTCGCTTCCTCGCGAGCACGCGGGGCGCTGGGCATCCCCTTCCCCTCCACCCAGGTGAAGATTGTGGATCCGGAGAATCCGAGCCGCGAGGTCACCGAGGGCGAGGTCGGTGAGCTCATCGCGCGCGGCCCCCAGGTTTTTTTCGGGCTACTGGAACCAGGACGATGAGACCGCCGAAGTATTCACTCAGGACGGCTGGCTGCGCACGGGCGACCTGGTCCAGGTGCGCGACGGCTTCATCTACATGGCCGACCGTCGCAAGGAGATGATTAACTCCTCCGGATTCAACGTCTACCCCTCACAGGTCGAGGAGGCCGTGCGCTCAATGCCCGGTGTCCTCGACGTCGCGGCCGTCGGCGTGCCAGCCGGCGAGTCCGGCGAAGACGTTGTCGCAGCGATTGTGCTCGAGGCCGGTGCTTCCGTGACGCTGACCGACCTACGCAAGTGGGCGGAAAAATCCCTGGCACACTACGCCCTCCCCCGCCAGATCGTCGTGATGACCGAGTTGCCGCGTTCGCAGCTCGGCAAGGTCATGCGTAAAAAAGTGCGCGAGCAGATCATGGGCGCGCAGGCAGCAGCGACGGACGCCGTGGCCGGGGCGCGCGAGGCCGTGGCCGGGGCCCGCGAGGCAGTCTCCGAGAAGGTCTCCGAAGCACGAGAGGCAGCGTCCGAGGCCATGGCCGGGGCCCGCGAGTCCATGTCCGAAAAGGTGGCCGAGGCACGAGAGGCAGCATCCGAGGCCATGGCCGGGGCCCGCGGTACCGTCTCCGACGCTGTCGCAGGAGCCCGCGAGTCCATGTCGGAAGCCGTCGCAGGAGTTCGCGGAGCAATGCACGATGAGCGGCCGCATCCCGTGACTGACGCTCAGGCAGACAGCTCGGAGGCAGCCGAGCAGACGAGCGAGCACTAGACCGCACCTGTTGCACGAATGAAAAAGTGCCCGGTTCCCCGTGCGGGGACCGGGCACTTCTCATGTCATGTAATCAGTCATCTCCGAGCAGCGTAGGCGCATTGGAGACGGCACGCTTGCGAGGGGTGCGAGCCTTGCGAGGCTTCTTCGCGGGCGCAGGAGCGGGATGCGCAGCATCGGCCACTACCTCGGGGACGTCGGCTGTAGCCTCAGCACCCTGAGAGCGCTCGCGCAACGCATGAATGGCCTGCTCAAAATCCTCGAGGGTATCGAACTGGCGATAGACCGAAGCGAAGCGCAGGTAGGCGATCACGTCGAGGTCCCTCAGGAATGGCAGAATCGCCTGACCGACCTCGTTCGTCGACACGTTGGAGACGCCGGTTGAGCGCAGCTGCTCCTCGACCTGCTGAGCGAGAATCGCGAGCTGATCATCCGAGACCGGCCGCCCTTGACAGGCCTTCTTGACGCCCGACACAACCTTGTTACGGGAGAAAGACTCGACAACGCCGGAGCGCTTGACGACCTGAAAGGATGATGTTTCGAGCGTCGTAAAACGCTTCTTACAGTGCGTGCACTCACGACGGCGTCGAATTGAGGCGCCGTCGTCCGCGATGCGCGTATCGACGACGCGCGAATCCGGGTTATGACAGAAAGGGCAGTGCACCCTTCAACGGTACACGCTCAGACACCCATCTGTCACAGGAGTCCCACGCGTCACCGTCATCGGACGGGAACGACCACACGCTGCCCCGGCTGCAGAGCACCCTCAACATCATTGAGGCGCTCAATGTCGGCCACGACCTCTTCGAGCGGACGATCCGTCTTCACATTCTGAGCGAGCGACCACACGGAATCACCACTGACGACAGCCTTCGTCACCGTCGGACCATCGTAGGCATCGGGCTGGATCGCCAGCCCGAGAGCGCCCGGCCCCGATGGAGAGAACGACCGTCGCGAGAGCGCCGGCGATAATGGCACGGCGAGAGGAGCGGGCGCGACGACGCGGCACAGCTGGAGCACGAAGGTACGACGGGTCATCACCGCGCTGAGCATCGAGACGACGACGCGCAGACGGAGCGGTGGAGATGTCACGAACGCTCGCCAGCGGCGCATCCTCGACAGCACGAAGCGGAGAGCGACGCGCAGGGAACGAGACGGCAGTCTGCGTTGTAACGGGAACACTCATGAGAACCTCCAGAAAACTCAATCGAACATCTGTTCGTCGAACACTTGTACGATAGCACGCTCTACACACAATGTCGAGGCACACTCGAACATATGTTTCATTTTGCGCGAAATCGGCTTATCCTTGACGTATCCAGTGGACACCGACCCATGCACATCTGCGTCCACCCCGATGCGAAGGAGAGGCCATGACGGAGCGCTCGATCAGCGATCGACACCGTGCGATCTTGCGAGTTATCAACGAAAAGCTGGCGTCGAGCGGCTTTCCTCCCTCTGTGCGCGAGATCGCATCAGCAGTTGGTTTGGCGTCACCGTCGACCGTGAAGCATCACCTCGACGCGCTCGAGGCCGACGGCTACCTGGTCCGCGAACCCGGCCTGCCGCGCGCCCTTGATCTCACCGATCGGGCGCGTTCCCTGCTCGGCATCACTCCCTCGTCGCAGCCTTCCGAGAAGGTTGTTCGCATTGAGGTCCCCGTCTCCCACGTGGAAGAGGAGGGCACGGCGATTCCGCTTGTAGGTCGTATTGCCGCCGGCGCCCCCCATCACGGCTGAACAGCACGTGGAGGATGTCTTCCACCTGCCCACGTCCATGACAGGTCACGGTGATCTGTTCATGCTCGAGGTGAGCGGCGAGTCGATGGTCGATGCCGGCATCTTCGACGGCGACTACGTCGTTATTCGTTCCCAGAACGAGGCCCGCAATGGCGAATTTGTGGCAGCCATGATCGACGGCGAGGCGACGGTCAAGGAACTCTCCGTCACGGGCGGTCACGTGTGGCTACTCCCCCACAACCATGACTACTCCCCCATCCCCGGCGACGAGGCCACCATCCTTGGCAAGGTCGTGACCGTCATCCGTTCGCTCTGACGCACGACATAAGACGGTGGCACCACCCAACAAGGGTGGTGCCACCGTCTTATGCAGATGAGACTCAGAAGCCCAGGTCGCGGGCAACCTGACGCAGGCGCTGGGCCGATGCGGTCAGGCCGTCGCGCTCGTTGAGCGTGAGCGGCGGGTTCAAGACGCGTCCGGCGCCGTCGCGGCCGACGATCGTCGGGGCCGCCATGACCACGTCCGAGATGCCCTCCCAGTCCTCGAGCAGCGTCGAGATGGTGAGGACGCGCTGCTCGTCGCGCAGCACCGCACCCGCGATGTTCGCGGCAGACAGGCCGATCGCGTAGTTCGTCGCGCCCTTACCCTCGATGATCTTGTAGGCGCTCTGGACGACCTCCTGCGCGATGGAATTACGCAGAGCCGAGTCGAATACACCGCCGGACAGGTCGGACCCCACTGCGACAGCGGGACGTTACCGATCTCGGCGCTGGACCACAGGGCGACCTCGGAGTCGCCGTGCTCGCCGGCCACGTAGGCGTGGATGTTCTGGGTGGCCACACCGGTCTCGCGCGAGACCAGGTAGCGCAGACGGGAGGTGTCGAGCACCGTGCCCGAGCCGAAAACCTGGTTGCGGGGAAGGCCCGTGAGCTTCAACGCGACGTACGTGACGACGTCGACGGGGTTCGTCACGAACATGAAGCGGGCATCCGGAGCCACGTTCTGCAGGTTCGGCACGATCTTCTTCATGAGGTTGACGGTCGAGCCGGCCAGCTCCAGGCGGGATTGCCCGGGCTGCTGCTTCGCGCCAGCCGTGACGATGATCAGGTCGGAACCACGAACGATCTCAACGTCATCCGAGCCCTCGATCGAGCCGGCGGGCGTGAACTGGATGCCGTGAGCCATGTCGAGGGCCTCGGCCTCCACCTTGGCCTTGTTGATGTCCTGAAGAACGATCGAACGGGCGTCGCCGCGCATCGCACAGGCGTAAGCGACGGCCGTACCAACGGCACCGGCGCCGATGATGGCAATCTTAGAGGGACGGCCGGAGGACTTTGACGGGTACAGGGTCTGGGCTTTATTTTCCACGAGTGTCTCCTAGAGTCTGCGGGCACCTCTATTGTCTCAGATAGGGGCTTGTCCTCGCCCGTTATTTGCGCGACGTTTTCGGCGCTCAGGGAACACTCGACTCTATTCGTCGCTGCCCTCGGCGAGGCGTCGCAGCGCACCACGAACAACCTGAGGATCCGTCGTCGGCCACATGGCGGGCAGGGAACGCATGATGAAGCCGCCGTAGCGCTTGGTCACCACGCGCGGGTCGAGGATCGCCACGACACCGCGGTCGTCGGTCGAGCGCAGGAGGCGCCCCACGCCCTGGGCCATCATGAGCGCCGCGTGCGTGAGGGAAACCGACACGAAACCGTTGCCTCCCCTGCGCTCGACATCCATCGAGCGGGCTCGCGAAACGGGATCGTCCGGACGTGGGAACGGAATCTTGTCGATGACGACGAGGCGGCAGGCATCCCCCACAACGTCGACCCCCTGCCACAGGGACATCGTGCCCACCAGGCACGAGTCGCGTTCCTCGCGGAATCGCTGGATCAACTGTGCCAGGGTCTCTTCGCCCTGCAGGTAAACGGTCAGGTCCGTACGCTCGCGCAGAGCGCGTGCTCCCGCCATCGCCCCGCGTCGCGACGCAAACAAAGCGAGCATCCCGCCGCCCGAGGCCTCGGCAAGCTCAACGAGCTCGTCCAGCAGCTCCTCGGAGGGGCCGTCTCGCCCCGGCAGGGGCAGGTGGGTGGCCACGTAGCGGATGCCCTGGCGACCGTGGTCAAAGGGCGAGCCCACGTCGATGCCGTGCCACGGCACCCCGGAGACGGCCATGCCAGCCTGGGCGGCTATGAAGTCGAAGTTTCCGCCGAGCGCGAGGGTCGCAGACGTGAGGATCGCGGGTCGTTCGCCGATGCCGGTTCCACCGATCGCTGCAGATACGTCGAGGGGGCCCACCGTGAGTCGCGCGTTGTCCGATTCGTCCTTCGTGATGTAGGCGATCGACTGGTCGGGGTCGCGCCCCCACGCGTCGAGAGCACCGATGAGCTCGTCGACGGCCGCGCGGGCCAGGAGCTTGGCGGCGGGTTCTCCCTGCGCCTCGGACACCTCGTGGCTGGCGCGCCGGGCCGCGCCGTCCAGCACGATCATCGCGTCGACGAGAGCGCTCGGTCGATACTCGAGGAGCCCCGCCTCCAGGGGAGCCATGGCCGCTCCCAGCCCGGCCCCGGCCTCGTCCAGGTCAGTGGAATCAATCGAGAGATTCGAGCGCAGGGAGCGGGCGACGCGACTGACGCGGGCAACCGTCAGGTCGGCGGCCGCCTGGGAGCGCACGCGGTCGGCTAGCTCGTGGGCCTCGTCGATGACGACGGCGTCGTACTCGCCGAAGAGCTCGCCCTCGCCGCACGCATTAATGCCAAACAGCGAATGATTCGTCACGACAACGTCCGCCTCGGCGGCCTCCACGCGAGCCGCCTGCGCGAAGCACTCGTCGATGAGCGGACAATGCTTGCCCAGGCACTCGGGTTTGGCGACCGACGCGTGGTGCCAGGCGCGATCCGAGACGCCCGGAACCAGGTCGTCGCGATCCCCCGTCGTGGTCTCGCTGATCCATTCGCGGATGCGCAGGATCTCCTTGCCGAGCTCACCCGTCGGACCGACGCTGATGTCCCGATCCTCAAACAGCGTGCCCTCGGTGGGGTACCCGCCGTCCAGCTTGTGCAGGCACGCGTAGTTCGACCAGCCTTTGAGCACCGCGACCTTCAGGCGCGCGCCCGCCACAGAGGCGACCGCGTCGACGACCACCGGCGCGTCCTTGACGAGGATCTGGCGCTGGAGCGCGAGCGTCGCCGTCGAGACGACCCCGCGCACGCCGTTCGTCGCGCAGTGCGTCAGCAGCGGGACCAGATAGCCCACAGACTTACCCGTGCCCGTGCCCGCCTGCACGAGAAGGTGCTGGCGATCCTCCAGGGCCGCTGCACCTTCGGCGACCATCGAGGCCTGCCCCTCGCGCGGGGACCCGCCCATCTGGGCGACGACCGCGTCGAGGACGCGACCCGAGGCCTCGACCAGGTCCGCGCTCACTCCCCGCTCACCGCCGCGTCACCCACGGTGCCACCCACCGCCTCGCGGGCGATGACGGCGGCCAGGGCCTCGTCGACGCGCGCGACGATCCGGGTGCCCGTCTCGACGTATTCCTCGCGCTCGACGTCGCCCTCCTCGTGGATCCGGTGCACGAGGGAGCCGGCCGAGTACGGCAGGATCGCGTCGACGGCCACGCGTGGCCGGGGCAGCATATCCTCGAGGGCCGCGCGCAACGCCTCCACGCCCCAGCCCGTGTGGGCGCTGAGCGGCACAGCGTTCGGGAAGACCGTGCGCAGCAGCGCGATCTGCTCGGGCGAGGCCAGGTCGGCCTTGTTGAGCGCGATCAGCTCGGGGATCTGAGAGGCTCCCTCGATCGTGTCGATCACCGAGCGCACGGCCTGCACCTGGGAGACCGGGTCGGGGTGGGCGGCGTCCACGACGTGCAAGATGACGTCGGCCTGGCCGACCTCCTCCAGGGTCGAGCGGAAGGCCTCGACCAGCTGCGTGGGCAGGTTACGCACGAAACCGACCGTGTCGGTCAGGTGTACTCGCGACCGTCTGCGGCGCGCGCACGGCGCACCGTCGGGTCCAGCGTCGCAAACAGCGCGTCCTGGACGAGGACGCCCGCGTCCGTCAGGCGATTGAGCAGCGTCGACTTACCCGCGTTCGTGTACCCGGCAATGGCCACCGACGGCACTCCCCCACGGCGGCGAGAATTACGCTGGGTGCGGCGGGCGGGTTCCATGCGCGCGATGTCCGCACGCAGCTTCGCCATGCGCGTGCGGATGCGACGACGATCCAGCTCGATCTTGGTCTCACCGGGGCCCCTGGAGCCAATACCCGCGCCGCCCGCGACGCGACCGCCGGCCTGACGGGACATCGACTCACCCCAGCCGCGCAGACGCGGCAGCAGGTATTCGAGCTGCGCGAGCTCGACCTGGGCTTTGCCCTCACGGGACTTGGCGTGCTGGGCGAAAATGTCGAGAATGAGGGCCGTGCGGTCGACGACCTTGGCGTCGACGACGTCCTCCAGCCCACGGCGCTGGGAGGGGGGCCAACTCCTCGTCGACGATGACGGTGTCGGCCTCGACGCTACGCACGATGTCGGCCAGTTCGCGCGCCTTGCCAGACCCCAGGTAGGTCGCGGGGTCGGGCTTCATGCGGCGCTGGATAATGCCGTCGAGCACACGCGAACCGGCGGTCTCCGCGAGTGCGGCCAGCTCGCGCAGCGAGTTCTCAGCCTCTTCCTCACTCTGCGTGGTGCGCAGGCCCACGAGCACGACCTTTTCGAGTCGCACCTGGCGGTACTCGACCTCGGAGATGTCCTCGCGGTCGGAGGCGCCCGTGTCGACGCGGCGCGTGCCCGCGCGGGCCTCACGTTCGAGGTCACCCGCATCCTGGGAGGTGTCCTGACCCGTCGTCGATGCGAGCGCCGTTCCCGAGCGCGCGAGGATACGCGCGACAACGTCGTTGACGCGCTGGTCGCGCTCTTCTTTCGAGGAGTCCGCACCTGTGTGGGTCGTGTCCATAACCATCCTTTTCCTGGGGGCTTCTAGTGTCGCACGCGCCGCCCCCATCTGCGCCTGCGCGCGCGGGCGCGATAGGCTTTCTTCCGTGGACGAACAGTATTTCACCGACTCTTCCCCTGCGAGCGCGGAGGAGATTCGCACGATCGAGGTGAGCGCGCGCGGCTTCGACCTGTCGATGCGCGTGTCGTCGCGCGTGTTTTCGGGTTCGAAGCTCGATCTGGGTACGCGTCAGCTCCTGGAGATCGCCCCGGATCTGCCCGAGGGCGGGACCTTCCTGGACCTGGGCTGCGGGTGGGGTCCGCTCGCGACGATCATGTCGTTGGAGTCCCCCAGCGCCACCGTGTGGGCGGTGGACGTGAACTCTCGCGCGGTGGATCTGACGCAGCGCAACGCCCAGTCCAACGGCGCGAGCGGCGTGCGCGCGCTCAAGGCCGAGGAAGCGCTGGCCGCCTCGCAGGAGTCGGACACGCGCTTCGACGTCATCTGGTCCAACCCGCCCGTGCGCATCGGCAAGGACGCGATGCACGAGATGCTCCTGGAATGGCTGGGCAGGCTTGCCCCCACCGGCGTCGCCTATCTCGTCGTCCAGCGCAACCTGGGAGCGGATTCGCTCATCACGTGGCTGAACGGCCAGGGCCTCCAGGCCTCGAAGTACGCGTCCAAGAAGGGCTTCCGCATCATCGAGGTTCGCCCCGCCTGACGCGCTCTTCCCAATCGACGAGGCCGGGACCTCGTCGCACTGTCCGGCACCTTTTGCCGGGGCGGGCTCAGGGTAGGCGGATCTCGGCGACTCGGGTCGCGGGTCCGGTGAGGAACACCGACGCGTCCGTGATGCGGGGGTGCTCCCCCGCCCAGTCGATGACGCCGTCGAGGCCGACGATGACCCTGCCGCCCGGAATGTCGACGACCCACTGGGTGGGTGCACCGGGGCCGCGTCGCAGCGCGGTGGCGAGAGCCGCCGCGCAGCACCCGGTGCCGCACGCCTGGGTCTCCCCCACGCCTCGTTCCAGCACGCGCATCGCGATGTGCCCACGCTCGGCCCCAGGTTCGGTCAGGTCGACGACCAGCTCGAGGTTGGTCCCCGCCTGGGGCGCCGGATCGTAGGAGGGGCGCTGGGCCTGCGGGATCTGGGAGACGTCAACGGTCGGTAGGAACACGCCGCGCAAGCTCTCCTCGTCGGCAAGCTCGACCACCGTGTGCGGGTTGGGCATGTCCACCCAGATACCGCCCAGCACGCCGTCGATGCCAGGAACTCGCACGTCGATCGTCTCGCGCGCCGGAGAGGCCGCCGGCCCCATGTCGACGCGGTAGCTCGCTCCCTGCCCCTCATCCTCGGACTCGGGGGTGACGCGCTTGATGCCACCGCGCGTGGCCACGTCCAGAGTCTGCCCGACCGGCAGATCCACGAGCCCCTCGCGGCGCAGGTGATCGACAAAAACGCGCACGCCGTTGCCACACATCTCTGCCTTCGAGCCGTCCGCATTGCGGTAGTCCATGAACCACAGGCCGTCGCGCTCAACTGCCCGGATGAAGCCATCCGCGCCAATCCCGAAGGCCGGTGAACACAGCGTCGCGACCTCGACCTCGCTGGGGTCGTAGGCATCGTATTGGTCCGTAGCGACGACGAAAGAATTACCGGCACCGTGGGCCTTGACGACGCGGGCGTGGGCGGGCAGCTGCGTGTTCATCATGGCTCCACCGTAGCCCCCGGCTCCCGGGCGCGCAGCCCCCGCCCGTGTTACGAGCGTCCCAGGGCGGCCTCGGCCTCACGCTGCGTCAACTCGACGACGTGGCGCACCACGGCCTCGTTCGAGTCGAAGTCCTCCACGTCCAGCCAGTGCACACGCGGATCCGGCCGCAGCCACTTGACCTGGCGGCGCGCCAGCTGGCGGGTGGCCAGCGCGATGGATTCCACGGCCTCATCCTCGCTCATCTGCCCGTCGATGACGGCGAGCGCCTGGGCGTATCCCGTCGCACGGGACGCGGTCTTCGCCTCTCGCAGGCCCACGTCGATGAGGGCGCGCACTTCCTCAATGAGTCCGCCCTCCATCATGGCGCGGGTACGCACCGCGATGCGCTCGTCGAGCTCCTCCATCGGGCGGCGCAGCGCCACCATGAGCGCTGGCGCCACGAACTCGTGGCGGGGCATGGACGCCGAATAGGGGCGCCCGGTCAGCTCGATGACCTCGAGTGCACGGATGATCCGGCGGGCGTTATGCGGATCGATGCGCTGCGCCGACACCGGGTCCAGCTGGGTCAGCCGATCGTGCAGGCCGCGCGAGCCGAGCGGCCCCTCGGCTTCCTCTTCGAGGCGGGCACGCACGGCCGGGTCCGTGCCCGGGAACTCAATGACGTCCAGAAGGGCACGCTGGTACAGGCCGGACCCTCCCGCGACCACCGCAACGCCTTCGCGCTCGTGAATACCCGCCACATCGGAGCGCGCATGCTTCTGGTAGGCGGCCACCGAGGCCTCGTCCCGAACCTCGAGCACGTCGATCTGGTGATGGGCGATCCCGCGGCGTTCCTCCACCGGAGTCTTCGCAGTCCCCACGTCCATGCCGCGGTAGAGCTGCAGGGCATCCGCCGACACGATTTCTCCCGCGCCCGCGGCTCCGAGCACCCCCGGGAGCACGCAGGCCAGCTCCAGGGCCAGGTCCGACTTGCCCGAGGCCGTGGGCCCCACAACTGCGCACACGACGTCCGACGCGCGCCTCACCGATGTCTCCATGGCCACCAGTGTACGGGTGCCTCCCACAGATACCACCCAACAACGGCTAGGCTTAAGACCATGAGCACAACTGACACTCCCCCGGTCACCTTCGACCGGGTCATCGAAGCGGTCGAGGCCGTCGGACTCATCCCGTTCGTCTCCTTCACCGGACAGGTCGCCGCGATCCTGCCCAACCGCACCGTTCGCATCGCCGTGCCCGAGGGCCACCCCGTCCAGGGAGTCGCGGACTACCCGCGCTTCTTCGACCCCTCGCACGCCGACGCCATCGCTTCCGCGGTGCGCCGCCTGAACGCCTCGACCTACCTGCCGAAGATCACCTCCGGCACCACCGAGACCGGCGCCATCGCCCTGCACCTGCAGCACACCTTCAACTGGGTCGTGGGAGCAACGGACGCGCAGGTTCAGGCCGAGGTCTCCCAGTTCATCATGGCCTCCATCGCCATGATGAACCAGCTCGACATCATGTTCCCCGACCAGTGGACCAAGGAGGGCTCCAATGCCTGAGTGGAAGAGCTTCACCTTCGGCGATGACGGCGAGGCCAAGGCCTCACCGCTGCCCGCCCCCGCCGCCCCCTCCCCCGCGATGGAAGCCGACGAGTACGCAGCCAAGTGGGGCACCGAGGTGTCCGAGCTGACGATCGAGCGCATCGAAAAGGTGCTCGAGGGCGATGGCCTGCCGCACGGTTCGAATGAGTTCATCGCCGTCACCCAGCTGGAGGACGTGCAGTTCCAGATTCATCGCGAGCCCGCGGACGCCCCCTGGGCGCAGATCGAGACGCGCATTGCTGTGCCCGGTAAGGGGCACACGGAGGTCTCGCTGCAGGAGAAGGCAAACCAGTGGAACAACGCCCACCTGCAGCCGACCGTCTTTCCGATCGAAGATGGCGAGGGTTGGGTCCTGATGGCTGCGTCGCGCTTCTTTGTCGGAGAGGGACTCTCGGATCGCCAGATCCACGCGATGCTGCGGCGCGGCCTGATCATCGGTCTGTCCGCCGCTCAGGAAGTCCCCGCGCTCTTCGCGCAAGGCTCCGAGGAGTAACTTCCTCATTCCAACGCATGAGTAGTGCCCCGTTCCTCCACGTGGAGGAGCGGGGCACTCTCGGTTGAGTGTGCGCCGACTACATGCGAAGGCGCGGCGCGTTCCGCGTGTGCGGTGGTGGCCACGGGTCGCATAGGGGGGCTCGAATCGACCCGCACTACCGAGAGTGCTCCCGCATGTCGATCGCCTCGTCTTCGTGACGATCGCCACGACACAAAAGTAACTCAAGCGTCGCGCGTCACACATTTGTTTGGAGGAGACATTTTCCCATTTGTGCCACCGTCAAGCGATCAAACGTGCAGCATGCCTGGTGAGCAGCATATACGTGAGCCTCCCCAGGTCGCTCACCTGAGGAGGCTCGAAGCGGTAGGGCACCCGATCAGCTCGGGGCACCCACGCGCAGCGTGGGAATACCCAGCGACACCGTGTTGTCAGGCTCTTCCTTGGCCTGACGCGCCTCCCAGGCGTCTCCCGCGCGCGTGCGGCGCACCTCGAACAGGCCACCCTGCGCACCCGAGTCGGCGATCAGGTGGTGCGGCGCGCCGTAGGTGACGGTCGCGCGGATCATGTCGCCCGGGCGCGGGCGGTCGGCCTCCGCCAGCCCCTCGGGCAGGGCGACGTGCACGAGGCGGTTGTCGCGGGCGCGACCCGAGATGCGATGCGTGGCCCCATCCTTACGGCCATCTCCCTCAGACACCAGGACCTCAACCTCGGTCCCGGCCAGCGCGGCGTTGTCCTCGGCGCAGATGCGCTCCTGAAGCTTGATGAGGCGCTGGTAACGCTCGAGTGCAACGTCGTCCGGTACCTGATCCTCGCGGTCCGCGGCGGGCGTGCCGGGGCGCGGCGAGTACAGGAACGTGAAAGCGGAGGAGAAACGCGCCTGCTCGACGACGTCGAGGGTGGCCTGGGAAATCCTCTTCCGTCTCGCCGGGGAAGCCGACGATGATGTCCGTCGTGATCGCAGCCTCCGGGATGGCCGCGCGCACGCGATCCAGGATGCCCATGAAACGCTCGCGACGGTAGGAGCGGCGCATCTGACGCAGGATCGCGTCGGAACCCGACTGCAGGGGCATGTGCAGGCTCGGCATCACCGTGGGGGTCTGTGCCATCGCCGCAATCACGTCATCCGTGAAGGCTGCGGGGTGAGGCGAGGTGAAGCGCACGCGCTCGATGCCCTCGACGCGGCCCACGGCGCGCAGCAGGTCAGCAAACGCGCCTCGCTCGCCGAAGCCCACGCCGTAGGAGTTGACGTTCTGTCCGAGCAGTGTCACCTCGATAGCGCCCTGGGAGGCGACGGCCTCGACCTCGGCGAGAATGTCGCCGGGACGACGGTCGCGTTCCTTGCCGCGCAGGTGCGGGACGATGCAGAACGTGCAGGTGTTGTTGCAACCCACGGAGATCGACACCCAGGCGGCGTACGCGCTCTCGCGGTGAGTGGGCAGGGTCGACGGAAAGACCTTGAGGGATTCCTCGATCTCGACGGCGGCCGCGCGGTTATGCTCGGCGCGACGCAGGAGCGCCGGGAGCACGTCAATGTTGTGCGTGCCGAAGACAGCGTCCACCCAGGGAGCCTTCTCGACGATGCCGTCACGCATCTGCTGGGCGAGGCAGCCGCCGACGGCGATCTGCATGCCGGGACGCGCACGCTTGACGGAAGCGAGCTGGCCAAGGTTGCCAAAGAGGCGGGTTGCTGCGTTTTCGCGGACGGAGCAGGTGTTGATGACGATGACGTCGGCGCCCATGTCGCCGGCGTCGGTCGCGCGGGCGGCAGCCTCGGGGACCTTCTCAACGGGGACGAGGCCGACCTGCTCCAGCAGACCCGCCATGCGTTCGGAGTCGTGTTCATTCATCTGGCAGCCGAGCGTACGCACCGCGTAGGTGCGGGGCGTAGCGGCGCCGTCCTGCGTCATCGTATTCATCGCAGTGAAGTCTAGTCGCCCGTCCCCACGGCGGCGAAGTCGAGCACGTCACGCACGAGAGTCAGGGCAGCGTCAATAGCGCCCGCACGCACAGCAGCGCGATCGCCCTCCAGGTGTAAGAGGCGATGCTCCTCCCCCGCCGGATGAACGCACGCAATATGTACGGTTCCCGCAGGGAAACCATCAGCGGGGCCCGGGCCAGCAACCCCGGTCGTCGATATGCCGATGTCGGCGCGGAACAGCTCGCGCACCCCTCGGGCCATCTGGCGAGCGACCTGCTCGTTCACAGGGCCCGTCGCCGCCAGCTGGCTCTCCGAGACGCCGAGCACCGAGGCCTTGGTGTCGACCGCGTACGTGCACGCGCCCCCGCGCACGACGTGAGAGGCACCGGGCACATCCACGAGACGCGCGACGAGTCCGCCTCCCGTCAGCGATTCCGCCGTTGCGACCGTCAGGCCGCGCTGGGTCAGATCTGCTACCAGGTCAGCAAGAGCATCGTCACTCATTGAAATCACAGTCCCCATTGCCAGGCCTCCTCAGCTCCGCTCTCCTCCTCGCCCCACGAATCGAGGGCGTCGCGCACGGCGGCAGACGCGACGGACGGCGAATACCCCTTGCGTGCGAGCATGGAACTCAGTCTACGGTAGGCGGTTTCGCGCGGGACGCCAGTGAGAGAACGCCGCTTGCGGGCCACCAGTTGAGCCGCGCGCTCGACCTCATCATCGCGATCAATCTGAGACAGAGCCCGCTCAATGGTCGCGGCGTCGAGCCCCTTGCGCACGAGAACCTCGCGCAGGGCTCGACCGGACGCACCCGTCCCGGAAAACCGCGACCGAACGAGCGCGTCCGCGTAGGCCTGATCATCGACGAGACCAACGGCCTCAAGGCGGTCGACGACGCGGGCGGCGATCTCGGCGCTAAAGCCGCGCCCTTCAATCGCGCTGGTCAACTCAGCGCGAGAACACGCGCGCGCGTCGAGCTTGCGCAGGGCAACTTCGCGCGCGGCCTCTATCGCCGCTGTGCCTGTCAGGGCCGCATTGCGTTCACGAGCGCGAGCCAACCGCTCGCCCGGGGAGGAACGCCTGCGGCGATCCTCCCCCAGCTCGGGATTATCTTCGGGATCCAGATAGCGGACCACGACTCAGAAGCCCGCATCCTCATCAGGATCGATGTCGGGCACGTCCTGGGATGCCTGGTCCACATCCGGCGCCTCGCCAATACCCAGCGAGACGAGGATCTTCTGTTCGATCTCGTTGGCCAGCTCGGGATTGTCCACGAGGAACTGGCGCACGTTCTCCTTGCCCTGGCCCAGCTGGTCATCCCCGTAGGTGAACCAGGAGCCGGACTTGCGCACGATACCGGCCTCGACACCCATGTCGATGATCGAGCCTTCGCGTGAGATGCCCTTGCCATAGACGATGTCGAACTCAGCCTGCTTGAAAGGCGGGGCCATCTTGTTCTTGACGACTTTAGCGCGGGTGCGGTTACCGACGGGGGCACCGGCCTCCTTGAGGGTCTCGATGCGGCGCACGTCGATACGCACGGATGCGTAGAACTTCAGGGCCTTACCGCCCGTCGTGGTCTCCGGGGAGCCGAAGAAGACGCCAATCTTTTCACGCAGCTGGTTGATGAAGATCGCGGTGGTGCCGGTGGCGGACAGGGCACCTGTGATCTTACGCAGGGCCTGGCTCATGAGGCGGGCCTGCAGGCCGACGTGGGAGTCGCCCATCTCACCTTCGATTTCCGCCTTGGGCACAAGCGCCGCGACGGAGTCGATGACGATGATGTCGATACCACCCGAGCGGATCAGCATGTCGGCGATCTCGAGGGCCTGCTCACCCGTGTCGGGCTGGGAGACCAGGAGGGAGTCCGTGTCGACGCCCAGGGCACGTGCATAAACGGGATCGAGGGCATGCTCGGCGTCGATGAAGGCCGCGTTGCCGCCGACCTTCTGGGCGTTGGCGACGGCGTGCAGGGCGACCGTGGTCTTACCGGAGGACTCGGGGCCGTAGACCTCGATGACTCGGCCGCGCGGGAGGCCGCCGATACCGAGGGCGACGTCGAGAGCAAGGGAACCCGTGGGGATCACCTGAACGGGCGGACGATTGTCATCGCCCAGGCGCATGACGGAGCCCTTACCGAACTGCTTATCGATTTGCGACAGGGCGACTTCGAGAGCCTTGTTGCGATCGTTGGTCGCGGGCTTTGCGGCGGGTGCTTTACGGGCTGCCATGGTGATCCTTTCGTCTGCGGCCTCTCCGGCCTGCGGGTGTCCTGGCCTGGAATGCCACCCCTCTCCGAGGCGACATGACGAGTATGCGACCGGCCATCGTCATCTGCGTCCCGCACCCATCACCCCTGTGGATGACGCGCGTCGGAGCGTCGTCGCCCACAAGCTTAGATGGAACACATGTTCGACCGCTGTTCGACACGCCGTCTGCGCGACTTGCAGGTATCGATCACACGGATCAGTAGGACAGAGGTTCAGCGCCCTCGCTCGCGCGGATCGACACGATGAATCCAGCGCGCATCCTCACGCCCGGTTTCCCCACACAGCGTTGCCCAGACCTCGTCCGGATTGACACCGGCGGACAGGGCGTCGCGCGCAGTGGCCCCCAGCGAGGCGAGGTACAGATCGGAAACATACGAGCGGCCGAGGGCCGACCCGAAGGTCGCCTCGACCGCCTCGTAAAACTCAGAGTGCTTCACGCGTCAGGAAATCAGCGTGACGGGCATGATGTCGTCGGGCACCGCGTCGGGGACGACCGCGCCATCGATGATCGCCATGCGCTCGGAGACTTCGCGCAGGACAAACCACAGCGGAACACGCAGTGCCGAGGTGATGGCCTCGAGCAGTTCCGAGGAGGCTTCCTTCTGACCGCGCTCGACCTCGGACAGGTAACCGAGGGAGACCTGGGCCTCAGAAGAGACTTCGCGCAGGGTACGACCCTGGCGCTGGCGGATGCCACGCAGAACATCGCCCAGTTCGCTGCGCAGCAGCGGGGTTTCGCTCAGTGTCTTTTCCATAGTGTTACTGTAGCCGTTCTGTTGTGAGGATCGCAGCGCTAGTTCGCGCATCGAAACGCTGTGACGCTGTACGTTCACTCCTCGCCTTGCATTCATACCCACACAACGCGAGGCCTATCAGGCTTATTCCACCGGTGAGTCGATGAGTGTATGGGTTGCGTCACCCACACTCAACTCTGGACGTGCTGCCCGGCAAGACCATGCTTCGGAGACTCCGTCGCGGCTTCTCGGGTCGCAGGCGCCTGGGGATCTGGAGCCTCGACGTCACCCGTAGACGAACCGCGCATGAGGCGCACGCCGTCGATGACGTACATGACGCCCGAGTAGAGCGTGAGCGCCAGGGCGACGCCCGCAAAAATCTGGCCAAGGCGAATCAGAATAACGACCCACCACTCGTTCGCTTCGTTCATCGCCGTGAAGTGCGCCCACGGAATCAGCAGCATGCCGAGAGCCACCATCTGCATGAAGGTCTTGAGCTTGCCCGCCTGGTTGGCGGACACGACGACGCCGCGGCGCAGGAAGAAGGTACGCATCGCGGTGATGCCCAGCTCGCGCACGGCAATGAGGATCGTCAGCCACCAGGGCAAGAAGCCCTGGTAGGACAGCAGACCGAAGCCGCACAGCGTCAAGGCCTTGTCGGCGATGGGGTCGGCGATGCGCCCAAAGTCGGTGATCTGCCCCCACGAGCGGGCAAGTTCTCCGTCGAAGCGGTCCGTGATCGCGGCGATGGCGAAGACGACGAAGGCCGCCCACAGTGCGCTCCACGACTGACTTTGCAGACCAAGGACCACGAACACCGGAACGAGGACCAGGCGCAAAACGGTCAGCGCGTTGGGTAGGTTCACCACGGGAACCTTGCTGTCACGCTGCACGCGCGACACGTTCTCGCTCATGACCCGGTCCTTTCCTCTCAGCGGCCCGTGAGCTGCCAAGCGTCCTCGTTGTCCTCGGGCTCCTCGTCCACCCAGTCGGGCGAGGACCCACCAAAGTTATGACCAGAGTACGGGTCAACCCCACTGCCGCGCGAATCGCCGGCGCCAGCCGTGCCCATTTCGTAACCCGATGCGGACGCAACAACGGCCTGCGAGGAGGCCGACTCCTCCGCCGCGACACCCGCGGCGGAGCCGATGGCCGGGCTGGGCGCCCCCTCGGGAGCGACAGCAGCAGGCGCGGGGGTGGGCTCGGGTTCGGGCTCGGCGATGCCGGCGGACTCGCCGCGCAGCATGGCGAGGACCTCGGGCAGCTGTTCGGGGGTGACGAGCACCTGGCGCGCCTTGGAGCCTTCGGAGGGGCCGACGATTTCGCGCGACTCGAGCAGGTCCATGAGGCGACCGGCGCGGGCGAAGCCGACGCGCAGCTTGCGCTGGAGCATCGAGGTGGAGCCGAGCTGGGTGGACACGACGAGTTCGGCGGCCTGCAGCAGGTCTTCGAGATCGTCTCCGATGTCCTCGGCGACCTTGGCTTCCTTCTTCTCGGGCACGATGTCGTCGCGGTAGTGCGTCTCCATCTGGCTCTTGACGTGAGAGACGACCTGGTGGATCTCGGATTCGGAGACCCAGGCACCCTGAACACGCATGGGCTTGGAGGCACCCGCGGGCAGGTAGAGGGCGTCACCCTGGCCGATGAGCTTTTCGGCGCCAGGCTGGTCGAGGATCGTGCGCGAGTCGGTGAGCGAGGAGGTCGCGAACGCGAGGCGCGAGGGGATGTTGGCCTTGATGAGGCCGGTGACGACGTCGACGGAGGGGCGTTGCGTGGCCAGGACCAGGTGAATACCGGCGGCGCGCGCGAGCTGCGTGATGCGCTGAATCGACGCCTCGACATCGCGCGGGGCGACCATCATGAGGTCGGCGAGCTCGTCGACGACCACGAGCAGGTACGGGTAGGGGTGCAGCGTGCGCTCCAGCCCGGGCTTGGCCTGGACCTGTCCGGCGGCCACCGCCTTGTTGAAGTCGTCGATGTGCTTGAAGCCGTAGTCCGACAGGTCGTCGTAGCGCGCGTCCATCTCCTTGACGACCCATTCGAGGGCCTCGGCAGCCTTCTTGGCGTCGGTGATGATGGGCGAGATGAGGTGCGGGATGCCCTCGTAGATGGTGAGTTCCACGCGCTTGGGGTCAACGAGGATCATGCGCACCTGCTGGGGCGTTGCACGCATCATGATCGACGTGATCATGGAGTTGACGAAGGAGGACTTACCGGAGCCGGTCTGGCCAGCCACCAGCATGTGCGGGGTCTTGGCCAGGTTGGTGACGACGTAGCCGCCTTCGACATCCTTGCCGACGCCGACGACGAGCGGGTGCTGGTTGCGGCGGGCGGCAGCGGAGCGCAAGACATCGCCGAGGGCCACGTTTTCGCGGTCGGCGTTGGGGATCTCGATACCGATGGCGCTCTTGCCGGGGATCGGCGCGAGGATACGCACATCGGCGGAGGCCACGGCGTAGGCGATGTTCTTCGACAGGTTGGTGAGCTTGTCGACCTTGACGCCGGCGCCGAGGACGACCTCGTAGCGGGTGACTGTCGGGCCTCGGGAGAAGCCGGTGACGCGCGCGTCAACGTTGAAGTCCGCGAAGACCTGTCCCAGCGCCGCGACGACCTGGTCGTTGACGGAGGATCGGGTCATGTGGGGCGGGCCGGAGACCAGGAGGTCTTCCGAGGGAAGCGTGTAGCTGATCGAGTCGTCGAGGTTGGGCTGGAAGGCCCCCTCGGGCTCGTCGGTGATCGGCGGGGGCGCCGGCTCGTCCTCGAGCTCCGGTTCGGGTTCGGGCACGTGCGCGGGCACCTGGACGGGGGCAGGGGGCCACGGCGGGACGCATCTGGGTGAGCATCTCAGTGGGGGCGTCCGGCGTCGACTGACGAGGCCTGGGCGCGGGAGCCGGGGCGGGTGCGGGAGCGGCGATGGGGCCGGATTCGAGCAGACGGGTCTCCCCACCGACTCGGTATCGGTGGCCTTGCGGAAGGACTCGTCTCCGTCGTATTCGTCGAGGAACGCGTCGTCTCCGGCCGCGAGGTCTTTGCGTGCCTTGCGGCGGGCTTCCTTGGCGGGATCGCCGCCGGCCTGATTCGTAGCCTCAGCGTCGCCCTCGGGGCGCTCACCGCTCAGGTGGGCGGCGAGGTCGCGCAGGCGCGCTGGCACGTCGGCGACGGCAGTGCGCGTGGCGAGAAGAATCGAGTATGCCAGGAGCAGGATCATCAGGGCTCCCGCTCCCCAGCCGGACAGGAGGAGGACCAGGGGGCGCGCGACGAACCAGCCGAGCAGGCCACCGGCCGCCTCGATGCCGGGGTCGGTGCCCATAGCGGGGTTGCCGCGGGAGATGTGCACGAGGCCCGTCAGCGCCGCGGTGATGCCGATACCGCCGGCCACGTGGTGCGGAAGAGCCGAGCGCCCGGAGCGTGCAGAGACCAGCTCGACGGCGAGGGCGATGAGAACGAGGGGGCAGGACAACCGAGAAGATGCCGAACAGGCCTGCCGACGCGTGGTGAATGGCGTCCCCGGCCTCGCCGGAAATCTGGAACCACTCGCGCAGCGCGATGACGATGGCTGCGGCAACCGCGACGAAGGCGGCGGCGTCGCGCTTGACCTGTGAATCAGTCGCCTTCCACATGTGGACGGCGCCAACGAGCGCACGACCGACCGCCGAGAAAAAGCGCGCCAGGAAACCCGGCTGCGTCGGCTCGGGCTGGGGCGTGTGAGCGGATCGAGAGGCCCCTCCCTTCGCGCGCGGGCGCGCGGGAGCCTTACCTGACGAGGAGCGTGGAGACGATTGTGCCATGATCGTTCCACCATATCGCCCGCGATGCCCCCGCTCAGACAGGCGCGCCGCGCGAGATCAGCGCAGGATGTTCGTAACAACCCCTGTTTCAAGCACGTTCTCAACCTGATCGCGGGTGGGGACGGGCAGGGCAGACTCGTGGGAAATTGCCAGGGCCGCGCCCGCGTTTGCCATCAGGCACGCGGTCTCCAGGTCGTAGCTCATGGCCAGGCCCGCACACACATCTCTCCGATGTGGGTATCGCCCACGCCCGCGGTGTCCGCGATGGGCGCTTGGAACGCGGGAATCGAAATGACGGGGGCGTCAGCGAACTTCTGCAATTCGCAGCCTCGGTCCCCCGAGCGGCGCACCGTGGCAGCGTCGGGACGCATGTAGGTGCGGATCGTCGATCCGTGCTTGTTGGCGTCCAGGATGCCGGCCAGTGCAGCAGCCTCCCAGCTGTTCATCGTGACGACGTCGGCGCGGGGGAAAATCGTTTCCCAGGCCTCGACGGGCACCTGGGCGACCGCCGGGGACACCGAGACGACGAGGGTCACGTAGGGAGGCAGGGCGGCGGCCCACTCGCTCAACTCGGAGGCGGCATGCGCGCTCGTCATATCCGATGCGGCCACGTGCACGATGTCGCCCTCGCGCAGCTCAATACGGTTGAGAGCCTCGCGCGAAGGCTCAGATTCGACACCGGCGGTCACGACCGAGCGCATCGAGCCATCCTCAACGATCAGCTGGATGACCACGCCGATGTCACCCACCAGTTCGGGGGTCAAAACATCGACGCCGGCCTCGACCAGCTGCTGACGAACCGCGAAAGAGTTCGGGCCCGTGCCAAGGGGCGAGGCAGCAGCCGCGGTCACCCCCATGGCAGCTGCGGCGCACAGGGTCGTAAAACCGCCGCCGGGACGTGAGCTAGCCGCATCCGCGTGAACGGACCCTCCTCGCTCCGGCATGTACGCGATATGCATCGGCAACACAAGAGCGACAGAATGCGTCGAAATGAAACGACCCGACACGTAGATTCCTTCCTTCAAGCGCGCGCTACCGCCCAGCACGCCAGGGCCTCGTCAATAAAGAATGCCTGCCTACTGCTCGGTGACGACCGGAACGATCATAGGACGACGACGCAGACGGCGCGCCACCCAGCGACCGATCACACGGCGCATCGCCTGCTGCAGGACGTAGGGATCCTGCCCGCCGGGCGCCGCCGCATCCTTGAGCGCCTGCGTGACGTCGGGGAGGATCTCCTCGAACACCGAGTCATCCTCGGCCATGCCAATCGCGCGGATCTCGGGACCAGCCAGGACCATGCCCGAATCGCGCTCGACGACCGCGAAGATCGAGATAAAGCCCTCCGACCCCAGGGTGCGGCGGGTCTCCAGCTCGTCCTCGGAGATTTCTCCGATCGAGCGGCCGTCCACGTACACGTACTCGCAGGGCACGATACCCGAGACGCGCGCGACGCCGTCCTTGAGGTCGACCGTCACGCCGTCCTCGGCCAGGACCACGTTCTGCGGGTCGATGCCCGTCTTGACGGCCAGCTGACCATTGCCCACCAGGTGGCGTACCTCGCCGTGGATGGGCATGACGTTCTTCGGCTGAACGATGTTGTAGCAGTAGATGAGCTCGCCGGCGCTCGCATGACCCGACACGTGCACCTTCGCGTTCTCCTTCGACACGACGCGCGCACCCAGGCGGGTCAGGTCGTTGATGACGCGGTACACGGAGTTTTCGTTGCCCGGGATCAGCGACGAGGCCAGCACGACCATGTCGCCCGGCTCGATTCGAACGGTGCGGTGCGATCCCACCGACATGCGCGACAGCGCGGCCATCGGCTCGCCCTGCGAACCGGTCGCCATGTAGACGCGCTGGGAGGGCGGCAGCTCACCGATGTCCTTGAGGTCCACGATAATGCCCTCAGGGATCGACAGGTAGCCCTTCTCTTCCGCGATGCGCATGTTGCGCTCCATGGAGCGGCCCACGAAGGCCACACGACGCCCGTGGTGGGCGGCCGCATTGATAACCTGCTGGACGCGGTGCACATGCGAGGCGAAGGAAGCGACGACGATCTGGCCCGTGGCCTCGCCGAACACCTGGTCGAGGACCGGGCCGATCTCGCGCTCGGGGGTGATGAATCCGGGCACCAGGGCGTTCGTGGAGTCCACCATGAACAGGTCGACGCCCTCCTCACCCATGCGGGCGAAGGCACGCAGGTCGGTGAGACGACGGTCCAGCGGCAGCTGATCCATCTTGAAGTCGCCCGTGATGAGGACGTTGCCCGCATCCGTGCGCACGAAGACCGCGAGCGCGTCGGGGATCGAGTGGGTGACGGAGACGAACTCGAGGTCGAAGGGGCCGACGGTGAGGCGGTCGCCCTCGGCGACGACGTTGAGGCCCGGGTCGGGCAGGCGGTGTTCGCGCAGCTTGGGGGCGACGAAAGCCAGGGTCAGGTCGGATCCGTAGATCGGAATATCGCCACGCAGCTTGAGGAGGTAGGGCACGGCGCCGATGTGGTCCTCGTGGCCGTGGGTGAGGACGAGGCCGACGACGTCGTCCATGCGATCCTCGATCCAGGAGAAATCCGGCAGGATCAGGTCGACGCCGGGCTGGGTCTCCTCGGGGAAGAGGACGCCACAGTCCACGACCAGGAGCTTGCCCCGGTACTCAAGGACGTTCATGTTGCGGCCGACCTCGCCGAGACCTCCCAGCGGGATCACTCGCAGTGCGCCATCTTCCAGGGGCGCGGGTTCGCTGAGGTTCTCGTACAAAGACTTCATGGTGCCAGTCTGCCACGTTGGCACCGCTTTGCCCGCATCGGGAGACATGTTGGGCAGGTCGGTCCCCTCACATTTGGCACGTTCGGGGGCACCGAGCCGTTAGTCCTCGCTCAGGTGTCCGTCTTCCATGGCGTAGCGGCGGTCGGCGAAGCTGCGGGCCTCGGCCTCGTGGGAGACGACGAGGACGGCGGCCCCCCGGTCAGCTGCGTCGCGCAGGAGGGTGAGGACGGCGGTCGCGTTCGCGTGATCGAGGCCGGCGGTCGGCTCGTCCGCGAGGACGATGGCGGGGTCCATGAGGAGAGCGCGCGCAATCGCCATGCGCCGCAGTTCGCCGCCCGACAGCTCGGTGGGCGCAGCCTCGGCCAGGTCACCCAGCCCCACGCGTCCCAGGAGCTCGCGTGCACGCTCGGCGGGGGCCTCGTCCCTGTTGTAGAGGACCGCGGGCAGCAGGACGTTGTCGAGGACCGTCAGGGCGCGCAGGGCGGTGTGTCCCTGGGGGACGAGGCCGATGCGCTCGTTGCGTAGGCGCGAGCGTTCCTCGTCGCCCAGGGAGTACAGGTCCGTGCCGTCAATTCGCACGCTTCCCGCCGTGGGCGTGAGGATGCCAGCGAGCATATTCAGCAGGGTGCTCTTGCCACTGCCGGAGTGCCCGGAGACGGCGGTCAGTGATCGTTCCTCCAGGCCGATATCCAGCGGGTGGACGGCCGTGAAGAGGCGCTGTCCCCCGCGGGCTCGAGCAAACTCTTTCGTGAGTCCCGTTGCCTCGATGATCATGTCATTCCCCTTCCTTCAGGGCCAGGCTTGCATCCATCGTCGTGACGTACCGTAGCGCTATCCACGAGGACACGAGGGCAACGAGGCCCACCGCCGCGAGCGCTCCCAGCGCGAGCAGCGCCAGCGTGGGCAGCGACGGGACGAGGAAACCCCCCTCCCAGGCTTTGGCGCACGAGGCCGGAGAAGGACACGAGGAGGACGCCCGACACGACGATGCCACCGACGCCTCCGACGATATTGACCGCGAGTGCCTCATGGATGATGATGCGCGAGATCATGCGACGGTGTGCACCGGCGACGATGAGGGTGGCGAACTCTTTCCTGCGCTCGACGATCATCAGGACGAACATGAGGGTGATCATGAGCAGGCCGACGCCCCACGCGACACCGATGAGGACGGTGACGGTGCGCGAGGTTGCGTCCAGCGATTGCGCGATGCCGCTGACCAGCTTCGTGGAGGTCGCCACCGCGACGCCTGGTACCTGCTCGCGAATCTGGGCGGCCACGGCCTCGGCGTCGTATCCGGGTGCCACCTTGACCATGACCGAGGAGATGATGCGGTCGGTTTCGAGCGTCGAGTACTTGTTGAGTCCCTTGCGCAGGGAGGAGTCGATGACCTTTTTCGCGGTCTCAAAGTTCATGTAGACCGCGTTGTCGAGCGTCGAGCCGGTCGGGTCGAATTGGCCGACGACGGTGAGCGTGTTGTCGAAGAGCTGGAAATTATTCGGGTCGTTGGCGAGCACGTTGGCGCCGACGATCACCTCGTTATCGCCCAGCTGTGTCTGTCCCACGGCGTCGCTCATCCACGGCTGGATCGTGAAGTCGGTGGCCGGGTCGTAGGCGATCACTGGTAGCGCCCCGAGCAGCAGCTTGCCCTCGCCGAGGCCAGGAACAGCTGAGAGGAGGCGGCTTCGACCCCGTCGACCGCGGCGACGGCCTCGCGCGTGGACGCGTCCATGTAGAAGTAGGACGGTTCGGCGCTCACGAGGAAGGTCTGTGCATCGAAGTCGGTGTCTGCCTCGGCCGGGGTGACCATGATGTCCGCTCCGAGGCGCGACTGGGTCGTGCGCAGGCCGTGCTCGATACCTTTGGACGACCAGCGTTCCGCCGAAGATCGTCATCGTCATGAGCATCGAGAACACCATCAGGGTCCCCGTCCGCACGGGATACCCGCGCAGGTTCATCCACGGAAGTCGCGAGAGCGACAGCATTGCGTCATTCCTCCTTGACCGTTGTCCCTAGATCAGGACCAATTTGTTCCCCGCGGCCGCGCGGCTGACCCGAGTGAGCGCGAGCCGAGTACCGGCGATGCCCACGCAGGTCACGACGATGATCGACAGCCCGACGAGAGGCAGCGACGTAGCCGGGACACGAAGGGCCTCGACTACGCTCTTCTCCCCCACAAAGGGCAGGACGAGGGCCGCGAGCCCTGTGCCCACGAGTGCACCCGCCGCATGGAGGAGCGCCGATTCCCCCAGCATGATGCGACTGACGATGGCACGCGAGGCTCCGATCGAACGCCACACGGCGAGTTCCTGTCGACGTTCGTTCATGAGGCTGAGCTGAGCGACGGCGAGCGCCCCGAGGAGCACCACCCAGATAGCCCCCAGGACCCCGATTGCGACGAGGCGATGCGATCGGATGCCCGCCCCCGCGTCAACAAGGGCCTCGCTGCTGCGCACGGCTCTCACCTTGCGCACATAGAGGTTGATCCAGTTGGTGACGCTCTCGATCGCGTCACTGTCCGAGGCACGCACGAGCGCCGCGGAGTAGTCGGTCGCCGGGTCGAGGGAAGCGTCGACGTTCTCCCCCGCCGCGCGTGCATCCGCCATCATGTCCGTGAGGGTGTCCATGGACACGAAGACGGCGCTGTCCAGCTCCGAACCGGTGGCAAGGAGGTGAGCGCCAATCGGGCGTTCACGTCCGAAGACGGAGAGGGTCTGTCCATCTGCGCCGGGCACGGCGGCGCCGACGACGATGCTCCCGCGGGGTAGTGACGTCCCTTCCCCCTCGGCAATCCACGGCGAGAGCACGAAATCCGTCTCGGGTTCGAAGCCGACGATCCACCGAGTGGTGCCATCCGCCAGCGTTTCGGACACGTAGAGCTGGTAGGACACCGCGGCGATGTCCTCGTTGGAGGACATGCGCGCCAGGGCCGAGCGCGGCTGGTGGCAGCCCACCGGGGTTCCGAGCATGAGGAGGCGCTTCTTCTCCACCTGGGTCAGGCAGCTCGTCGGGTACACGACGAGGTCGGCGCCGAGCCTGCGCTCAGCGAGGGTGAGCTCCGCCCGCATCGCGCCGACGAGGATGAAACCACCGAACACACAGGCTGCCTGGGCGAGCGCCAGGATCGCAACGACGAGGGATCGGATGGGATGGGCGCGGATGTTCATGAGGGGAACTCGGCGCAGCGACAGCGCCTTGCTCATCGGCTCTCCTCACCGGTCCCGGCGACGTTTATCCACAGGGCCGGGCGCACCCCGTACTGCAGGTCGACGTTCGCTCCGCTGAGCGAGGGGGTGCCCGAGGCATCGACGAATTGCGTCGCGAATCCGTAGGTTCCGGGAGAGCGCAGCCACCAGTCGGCCGCGCCATCCTCGCTGACACTCAGCGGCCCGGCGGCGGCGTGCTGGCTCGCGAGGGCCGCGCCGATGTCACTGCGCGCAGCGGCAGTGTTGAAGTAGATGACGCTCTCGGTCTCGCTGAGCGCAAAGACCCGATCGTCGGTCGCGGCTCCGCCGCTTGCACCGGTGATGGACTGATCCGCGTTCTCGTTGTGTACCGTCTCGATGAGGCCGCGCTGAACGGGGGTGAACGCGCCCTCGTAGAAGTCGCCGTTCATCCACGCGCGCAGGTCGGAGTTCTCCCACGTGACCTCCTCGAAGGGCACGTGATGGTACTGGCGCGCCTCGAGGATGTCGGCGCTCAGGAGCAGGAGCCGGCCATCGATCTTGTCCAAGACAACCCACTGAATTGGCTCCGGCCCGTTATCCGCGTCGCCATCTTGCTCGTAGACGCCGAAGGATACGGTATCTCCCTTGGACGCGGATCGGTACGGCAGCGCAGGATCGGCTTCGACGAGGGCCTGCGCGCGCTGCGCCGCATCACTGTACCCGCCAAGCGCATGGAAGATCTCGTAGGCACCCTGGGCGTCCCCGGCCTCGTGGCGAGCGACGGCCTCGCGGTAGCGCACCGCGTTGCGCACGACGATGCCAAGGGCGAGGACGAGGGATAGCACGAGGAGACCCGCACCGATGCGCACGGTTTTTGAACGTCGTAGGGACCTCACGCCGCCATTGTCTCCCATCTGGGGCGATACGTCAGGCGGAAGGCTTCGCGTCCTTCTTCCAGGACGCCACCAGCGCACCGATACCGCTACCGGCGACCAGGACGCTCATGATGCGCACGAAGGGCTGGAAGACGGTGTGGCAACGCATCGTCTTCATCGCGCACAGCGGGCAGATGCCGCCGGGAATGAAGAACACAACGACGCTGGCGATCACCGCGAGCGCGAGCAGGGCCAGGCGCACAGGCTTGTTCTTGACGAGGGAGGAGGCACCGTACAGCGCGATGAGGCCGACGGCGCTGCCGGCCACCATGTTCTGGCACTGGTGGCAGTGCATCCACGAGCCATCGGGCCGTTGCTCGCACGCGGAGAAGACGGTGACTCCTCCGGCGAGCAGCAGGGCGCTGAGGGCAGCGGGGACCAGGGGAATGATGACGTCCTTCTTTGCCACGATATCCATTCCTAAGAGACAACGACCAGTGTTGATGAGCTTTACCTAAGTATATTAAGCCTAACTAATGACAATCGTCAACGACCATTGAAGCCGCCACAGCTCCCCCACCGCCCGGCGGCACACACACGTCACCCCCGCCGGGTCTCGACGGGGGCGAGGCGTGTCAGAGCAGGCCAGCAGCGCACAGGGCGCGACGCAGGGCCGACACCTCATCGTCACTGATGCCCACCATCGGCAGGCGCACGGCCGGGTTGTCGATGACGCCCTGGAGCCACAGGGCGTACTTCGCCATAACAGCGCCCTGTCCGCCGCCCATAATGGCGTGCACGAGGGGACGCAGAGAGTAGGACAGCTCGCGGGCCTCCCACACCTGGTCGGTGTCGAGCAGCTCGATCATGCGGCGGTACTGGGCCGAGGCCACGTGCGCGACCACGGAAATGAAGCCCGACGCGCCGCCCGTCATCCACGCGAAGTTCAGGCCGTCGTCGCCCGAGTAGTACTCCAGGCCCGTACGGTGCATACGCTCCACGCCCGTCTCCACGTCGCCCGTCGCGTCCTTGACGCCCAGGATCCGCGGGTGCTGAGCCAGGATGTCGAGCGTCGAATCAGAGAACGCAATACCCGTACGACCCGGAATGTCGTAGAGCATGACCGGCAGGTCGGTCGCATCCGTCACGGCGCGCACGTGCGCGCGCAGGCCCTCCTGGGAGGGGCGGTTGTAGTACGGAGAGACAATCAGGATGCCGTCGGCGCCGTGCTCCTGAGCACCCTCTCCGATGCGCACCGCGTGGGCGGTGTCGTTCGAACACGCGCCGCACAGGATGAACGCGCGATCCCCCACGGCTTCACGGACGGCATCCGTCAGGTCGTTCTTCTCCGGCTGGTGAGTCGTCGGTGACTCGCCCGTCGTGCCGGACAGCAGGATCGTGTCACAGCCGTCGTCGACCAGCTTGATCGCCAGGCGCTGCGCGGAGGGCAGATCGATCTCACCGGTGGCGGTCATCGGCGTGACCATGGCGGCTGCGAGGGAACCGAAGCGGCGGGGAGGAATGTTACTCATGCGTTCCATGATACGCACGGCCCCTCGCAATGGGCGCACTGCGTCCCCGAGGTGGACGGCGCCCACGCAGGCACCCGCGTGGCGTCGCTCGCGCCGTGGGTCCTTAGTCGCGCTCGGCCCACCACATGTGCTGCGTGGGCCCATCGCCCATCACGCGCACCGCGCCGGAGGGCGCAAAGCCCGCCGACGTGTAAACGCTGGCGCTCCTCATCATCCACGCCGACCCACACGCGCAGCTGGCCGTTCGTCAGGTCCGCGATCGCCGCCAGCAGGCGCGACGCGTGCCCCGACCGGCGGAAGTTCTTATCCACCGTCAGCTCGTACACCTGCGTCGCGGCCACCGCCGCCTCACCCGGTGAAACGGAGTCGCCCAAGGTGGCCCCGGCCTCGTCGGGACCGGCGAGCGCAAAACCGACGATCGTATTGCCGTGCAGGGCGACGAGGAGGGCGGTGCCGCCCGGCCGCGGAGAAGCAAGCGTCGCCTCCCACTGGGCGGCGAGGGCCTCCTCCGTGATGCCCTGGGCAGCGAGAGCCTCCTCCCCCATGAGGGAGCGCCAGGCCTCGCGCTGCAGGCGAGCGATCGCGCGCGCGTCACCGCTCTGAGCGGGGCGCACGGAGCGGTCCGGACCCGCGCTCTGGCTCACAGGCCCATCACCTGATCGAGGCCGATCGTCAGGCCCGTGCGGCCGATCACGCGGCGCACGCCCAGCAGGACACCGGGCATGAAGGACACGCGGTCGAAGGAATCCGTGCGGATGACCAGCTGCTCGCCCGCGTTGCCCAGAAGGATCTCCTCCGAGGCGGTCAGGCCGCGCAGGCGCACGGCGTGGACCGGAATGCCGTCCACGCGGCCGCCGCGACTGCCGAGCTCGTCGGTTTCGGTCGCGTCGGGCATCTCGCCCAGGCCGGCCTCGGCGCGCGCCTTCGCGATGCCACGCGCGGTCGCCACGGCGGTACCCGAGGGCGCGTCCACCTTGGCGGGGTGATGCATCTCGATGACCTCGGCGGACTCGAAGTAGGGGGCAGCCATGGCGGCGAACTTCATGGCGAGGACCGCGCCCATCGCGAAATTCGGGGCGATCAGGACGGCGCGCCCGGCGGCCTCGGCGTGCTCGCGCACGCGGGCGTAGGACTCTTCCGTCCACCCGGTCGTACCCACGACGACGTCCACGCCCGCGTCGAGGAGCGCGTGCACGTTGGACTCTGTGACGCTGGGGATCGAGAAGTCGACGGCGACCTGCGCGCCGTTCACGCTCTGCGGCGTGATCTCATCGCCCGCATCGAAGAGGGCAACGACCTCCATGTCGGGGGCGTCGGTGACCGCCGATACGACGGTCGAGCCCATGCGGCCCTTGGCTCCTGTCACTGCGACGCGAATCATTGCGCTCTCCTTCTTGCGATTATCTGGCTGTCTTTAGAGTATTCCCGCGTCCGTCATGACGAGCGCGGATGGACAGGGGGTATCTCACTCCCCCGCCCCTCACTGAGCGGGCAAGACGAGGGCCCGGCAATCGAGCTTGGTGATGAGGGACGCCGCCAGGGCGCGCACGTCGGTGGCTTCCACCGCGTCGAACTCGGCGAGAGACTCGTCGATGGGGCGGTAGCGCCCGATGATCTCGGAGCGGCCCAGTCGCATCATGCGCGACCAGTTGTCTTCCAAGCCCAGGACGACGCCTCCTCGCACCTGTCCGCGCACGCGCGTCATCTCTTCCTCGGTCGGCCCGTCCGTGGCGAGGTCTTCCAGCTGAGCGCGCATGATGGCCTCGACCTCGTGAACCTTGTCGGGGCTGCAGCCCGCGTACATGCCGAAGGTTCCCGTGTCGGAGTATGCGACGTCGAAGGCGTAGGTCGTGTAGGCCAGGCCGCGCTTTTCACGCACCTCCTGGAAGAGGCGCGACGACATGGAACCACCCAGCACCGACAGCAGGACGCTCATGGTCGGCCCCGCCGGGTCCGTTGCCGACAGGCCCTCGCAGCCGATGATGACGTGCGCCTGGGTCACGTCTCGCCTGCGCGTGATGTCCTTGTCGTGCTCGGGAATCGGGGTCACGGCCGTGGATCGACGAGGCCGGGGCGAGGCCGCGCTGCGCGCATCCCAGGGCGATCCCTCCAAGGCGGCCTGCACGCGCTCGCACACCGATTCGTGATCGACGTTGCCGGCGGCTGCGACGATGAGGGACGAGGGGCCGTAGTGGGCCTGGTAGTGCTCCCACACATCCGCGCGCTCGACCTCGCGGATCGCCTGGGGCGTTCCGCCGACGGGACGGCCGATCGGGCGGTCGCCGTGGACAGCCAGCTGGAAGGCGTCGTGGACCGTGTCCGTAGGCGAATCCTCCCCCATCGCCAGCTCGTCGAGGATGACACCGCGCTCCATCGAGAAATCTTCCTCGTCGAGCCGCGAGTCGGTAACCATGTCGGTCAGCGTCTCGATCGCCATGTCGAGGTCCGCGTCGCGCACGCGCGCCCAGTACGCGGTGTGCTCGCGAGCGGTCTCCGCATTCGACTCCCCACCCACGCTGTCGAAGGCAACCGCGATGTCGAGGGCGGAACGCTTATTCGTACCCTTGAACAGGAGGTGCTCGAGGAAGTGTGTCGATCCGGCCGTGCGCGGCACTTCGTCACGCGACCCCACGGGCACCCACAGCGACACGCCCGCGCTCTTCGTCGCGGGAATCTCCTGGGTCAGGACGCGCGTCCCAGCTCCCAGGATCGTGCGATCAATGCGGGTATCGCCATCCTCGATGGACAGGCGGGCCTCGTCGAGCGGCAGCGGCTTGGGCGTCATACTTCTCCTCTTGCGTCCCCATCATCCGGGGGTTGGCACGAAACGTTCACAGTGTAGCCGTAAAAAGGCCGGTGGCCGGGCGGAGCACACGCTCCATCCCGGCCACCGGTCCGATTCAGCTAGCGGGAGCTACTCACTCCTCGGAAGCGCCTTCCTCGCGCTCGTCGTCGCGGCGACGACGGGTGCGGGTACGGGGGCGACGCTCGCGACGCTCGGAGCGGTCGCGGCGCTCACGGCGCTGCTCGGTCTGCTCGCCCTCGGCGGCCTCGAGCTCGCCGGCCTCGCCGTCGATGACGGCGTGCAGGCTCAGCTTGCCGCGGTCGCCGATCTCGGCGATCTCGACCTCGACCTGCTGGCCGACCTGCAGGACATCGTCCACGGAGTCGATGCGCTTGCCACCCACGAGGCGACGGACCTGCGAGATGTGCAGGAGGCCGTCCTTGCCGGGGGTCAGCGACACGAAGGCGCCGAACGACGTGGTCTTGACGACCGTGCCGACGAAGCGCTCGCCGACCTCGGGCATCTGCGGGTTCGCGATCTGGTTGACCATCGTGCGGGCGGCCTCGGCGGAGGCGCCGTCGGAGGAGGCGATGTAGACGGTGCCGTCGTCCTCGATGGTGACGTCAGCGCCGGTCTCGTCCTGGATCTGGTTGATCATCTTGCCCTTGGGGCCGATGACCTCGCCGATCTTGTCGACGGGGACCTTGACGGTGATGATGCGAGGAGCGTTGGGGCTCATCTCATCCGGGCCGTCGATCGCCTGGTTGATCAGGTCGAGGATCGCCAGGCGGGCGTCGCGGGCCTGGGCCAGAGCGGCGCGCAGCACCTGGGAGTCGATGCCGTCGAGCTGGTGTCCAGCTGCAGGGCCGTGATGAAGTCACGGGTACCGGCAACCTTGAAGTCCATGTCGCCGAAGCCGTCCTCGGCGCCCAGGATGTCGGTCAGGGTGACGGCCTTGAACTGGCCATCGACCTCACCGGTCATGAGACCCATCGCGATGCCCGCGACGGGGGCCGCGCAGCGGCACGCCGGCCTGGAGGAGGGACAGGGTCGAGGCGCAGACGGAGCCCATCGACGACGAGCCGTTGGAGCCCAAGGTCTCGGAGACCTGACGGATCGCGTAGGGGAAGTCCTCACGCGAGGGCAGGACGGGAACCAGGGCGCGCTCGGCCAGGTCGCCGTGGCCAATCTCGCGGCGCTTCGGGGAACCGACGCGGCCGACCTCGCCCGTGGAGAACGGGGCGAAGTTGTACTGGTGCATGTAGCGCTTGGCGTTGACGGGCGACAGGTTGTCGATCTGCTGCTCCATGCGCAGCATGGCCAGGGTGGTGATACCCAGGATCTGGGTCTCGCCACGCTGGAACAGGGCGGAGCCGTGCACGCGGGGCAGGACCTCGACCTCGGCGGAGAGGGAACGGATCTGGCGCGGCGTACGGCCGTCCATGCGGATCTCTTCGCGCAGGGTGCGGTTACGGATCGTGGCCTTCTCGAGCGAGCGGAAGGCAGCCTTGAGGGCCTTCTCCGACTCGGGGAAGCGCTCGGCCAGGGCCTCGAGCATCTCTTCCTTGACGGCGTCAACGGCCTCGTCGCGGGCGAGCTTGCCCTCGGTGAGCAGAGCCTGGGCAACCTTCTCTGCCGCGTATTCCTCGACCGCCGCGTACTCTTCGTCGGTGTAGTCCAGGAACAGCGGGAAGTCGACGGTCTCCTTGGATGCCTTCTCGGCAACCTTGAGCTGAGCCTCGCACAGGACCTTGATGAAGGGCTTGGCGGCCTCGAGGCCGTCGGCCACGACGTCTTCGGTGGGGGCGGTGGCGCCAGCCTGAATGAGCTCCCACTGGTTCTTGCCGCCGCCGGCCTCGACCATCATGATCGCGACGTCTTCGGAGCCGTCTTCCTTGGTGACGATGCGGCCCGCGACAACGATGTTGAACACGGAACGCTCGAGCTCGCTCCAGCGCGGGAACGCGACCCACTGGTCGTCGATGAGCGCCAGGCGGGTGCCGCCGATCGGGCCGGTGAAGGGCAGGCCGGCGATCTGGGTGGACATGGAGGCGGCGTTGATCGCCAGAACGTCGTAGGCGTCGTCCGGATCAATCGTCAGGACGGTCTCGACGACCTGGACCTCGTTGCGCAGGCCCTTAACGAAGCCGGGGCGCAGCGGGCGGTCGATGAGGCGGGCGGCCAGGATGGCCTCGGTGCCCGCGCGGCCTTCGCGGCGGAAGAAGGAACCGGGGATGCGACCCGCGGCGTACTGACGCTCTTCAACGTCGACGGTCAGCGGGAAGAAGTCGAACTGGTCCTTGGGGTTCTTGCCCACCGTGGTGGCGGACAGAACGGTGGTGGAATCGTCCAGGTAGGCCAGGGCGGAGCCGGCGGCCTGCTTGGCGAGACGGCCGGTTTCGAAGCGCACGGTGCGCTTGCCGAAACGGCCGTTGTCGATAATCGCCTCTGCGGCGACGATGTCGGAGCCTTCCATCATGGGGCGTTTCTCCTTGGTTTGTTGGTGTCGCGCTCCACTTCGGCCTTCGATCGAAGCCCACGGATAAACGCTCCGTAGGCCACTGTCGAAAACCGGCGGCTTTCGCGCGAAATATAACGGTTTGCCCGAGGCGGGCGTGTGAAAACCGGCCCGTCTCCGCTACGGGAGGCGGGCCGGCCCAAAATCAGCGGCGCAGGCCGAGACGCTCGATGAGCGAGCGGTAACGCTCGATGTCGATGTCAGCCAGGTAGCCCAGCAGGCGGCGACGACGGCCGACCAGCAGCAGCAGGCCACGACGGGAGTGGTGGTCATGCTTGTGGGTCTTGAAGTGCTCGGTCAGATCCTTGATGCGGCGGGTCAGCAGCGCGATCTGCACCTCGGGGGAACCGGTGTCGCCCTCGTGGGTCGCGTACTCGGCGATGATCTGGTCCTTGACGTCCTTGCTCAGCGGCACAGGCTTCTCCTTTGTGTTCGTTGCGCGGGGCATCCGGGCTTTTCCCGGGTGCTGACAGTCCGCGGCCGGTGTACGGCCTTTCTACAGTAGCATGCCACCGGTGTTATCCCCACAATGAGCGACCAACCTAACGATTCTGCCTTCTCACGAGTCTTTCTCCCCTTCCCCCGCCCACGCTCCCCGGCCTCGGGCTGGGTGCATGCGCCCCCTTGGGCGCGAGACTGAGCGAAGCGGAGGGTGCCCTATCGCGCGGTGACGGATTCCGGGTCGACGCGGCCAGCGACGCCGATGCCGAGGACGGAGGCCGTCTGGCGCAGGTCGTCGTCCATCTGGGTGAGCAGTCCGTCGAGGGACTCGAAGGAAAGCATGGGGCGGATGCGCGACACGAAGGTCACCGCGATGCGTTCGCCGTACAGGTTGAGGTCGGAGCGGCCCAAGACGTGAGCTTCGACGGTGCGTTCCTCGCCGTTGAACTGCGGGTTGGTGCCCACGGAGATGGCGGCGGGGAGGAACTCGGCGGATTGGGTGCCGGGAACGGCGCGCACGACCCAGCCGGCGTAAACACCGTCGGCGGGGATGACGCCTTCGACGTCCTCGGACAGGTTTGCGGTCGGGAAGCCGAGGGTGCGGCCCCGCTTGAAGCCGTGGCACACGGTGCCGCGGATGCGGTGAAGGTGGCCGAGGACGCGGGCCGCGCCGGACACGTCGCCGGCGGCGAGGAGCTCGCGCACCCAGGAGGAGGACCAGCGGCGTCCCTCGGGTGCCTCAATGTCGGTGACCGTAATGACGTTGAAGCCGTAGCGGCGCCCGAGCTCTCGCAGCGTGTCGATGGTGCCCGCGTTACCCCGTCCGAAACGGAAGTCTTCGCCGACGACGACCTCGCGCGCACCGCAGCGCTCCACCAGGTATTCGTAGACGAACTCTTCGGCTTCGAGGCTGTAGACGCTCGCGTCGTAGTGGGCGACGAGCGTGGCGTCCAGTCCGGCGGCGGCCATCGCGTCGAGGCGGTCGCGCAGCGGGGAGATCAGCTGGAGGCCTACCTCCGGCTTGTGGACCTGGATGGGGTGCGGGTCGAACGTAATGGCCACGGCGTCGACGCCGAGCTTATGGGCTCGCTCGATGCAGGTGGAGATGACCTTCTTGTGTCCGTTGTGCATGCCATCGAAGTTGCCGATGGTGACGACACTGGCTTCGTTGCCGGGAATGTCAGAGAGGGAATACCAAACGTTCATGAGTCTCTTTCTAGAAAACCAGGACGGTGCGCAGCCGTGCCGCGTCGATGCGAAGCAGGCCCAGAACGGTGCCGTCGGGCGCGACGGCGGCGATCGGCGCGGCCTCCTCCTCGGACGCGTTGTCCGGGCGGTATCCGACCTCGGTCGCCCACTGGGCCAGCTGATCGCGCGAGCGCCTGGGCGCCTGGCCGTGCGCGAACGCCCCGGCCTCAGCCTCGGTCAAGAGCAGGGAGGGGAACATGGTGCGCGCGGCCTCGCCCAGAGGAACGAGGGGCAGGACCGGTTCCGCGTCCGGCTCCCCTTCCGGGGTGGCTGCCTCGACGGCGGCACTCACTTCCTCAAGCGTCATCGCCGTCTCCAGGGGCACGTCGCCCACGCGCGTGCGGCGCAGCGCGGTCAGGTGGGCGCCCACGCCGAGCGCCTCGCCGGCGTCGCGCGCGAGGGCGCGCACATAGGTGCCCGAGGAGCACTCAACGACGACGTCGACGTCAACCACGCGAACGGGGCCGGAGGGTACCTGTTCGTCGGGCACGTTGTCGGCGTCGCCTTCCTCAAGGACGCACTCCGCGGGGCGCGGGGGCGCGAGGACCTCCAGGCGAGAAATACGCACCGGACGCGCCGCCAGTTCAACGTCCTCACCCGCGCGGGCGAGGGCGTAGGCGCGCATGCCGTTCACCTTGATCGCCGAGACGGTCGAAGGCACCTGCATAATGTCTCCGCGCAGCGGCGCGAGCGCGGCCTCGAGCTGTTCCTCGTTCAGCGAGGCGCAGCCAACGGCCGCGATCGCGACACCCTCGGCGTCGTCCGTGTTGGTGGCGACGCCGAAGCGGATCGTCGCCCGATATTCCTTCGAATGACCGCTCACCCAGGTGAGCAGCTTCGTCGCCTTTCCGATGCCGATCACGAGGACTCCCGTGGCCATCGGGTCCAGGGTGCCGCCGTGCCCCACCTTGCGGGTGTGGGCCAGGCGTCGCACGCGCGAGACCACGTCGTGGCTGGTGAGCCCCTGCGGCTTGTCGATGACAAGCAGGCCGGGACGAGGATTATCGGGTCGACGAGCCATGAGGGGTCAGGCCCAATCCTTCGCGTCTGCCTCGTCTTCTTCGTCGTCGTGACGGTAGGGGTCGGCGTCGCCAGCGTAGGTGGCGCCCGCGGACGCGGCGGCGATGGCCTCGTCCTTCGCCTTGGCCTTGGCCAGGGCATCCTCGAGCGCGGCGGCGCTCTCGGGCAGCGCGTCGGGGATGAACTCCAGGGTCGGGGTCAGGCGCAGGCCCAGGGCCTTGCCCACGCGGGAGCGGAAAAGACCCTGCGCGGACGCGAACGCGCGCGCGGCCTTCTCACGCTGTTCGTCGTCGCCGAGCACCGTGTAGAAGATGGATGCGTGCTGCAGGTCGCCCGTCACGCGCACGTCCGTGATGGTCACGAGCTCCAGGCGGGGGTCCTTCACGTGGCGTCCAATCATCGACGCAACGGTCTGCAGGATTCGCTCCTGCACCTTTCGAACGCGAGCTTCGTCAGCCATCGCGCCCTCCTTCCGGGCGTTATCGCCCTGGTCAAAACACTTGGGTGAGAAGATCGGGGTCCGAGCGTGCCCGGACCCCGATACTTCAAGCCATGCGATCAGTCACGAGCCTTCTCGCGCATCTCCCAGGTCTCAATGATGTCGCCTTCGGCGATGTCCTTGTAACCCAGCGTGATACCGCACTCGTAGCCCTCGCGGACCTCGGTAACGTCGTCCTTCTCGCGACGCAGGGACTGAATCTCGAGGTTCTCGGCGACAACCACACCGTCGCGCACCAGGCGAGCCTTGGTGCCGCGCTTGATCGTGCCGGAGCGGACGATCGAACCGGCGATGTTGCCGAACTTGCCGGAGCGGAAGACCTGACGGATCTCCGCGGTACCCAGCTGGACCTCCTCGTAGATCGGCTTGAGCATGCCCTTGAGGGCAGCCTCAATGTCGTCGATCGCGGAGTAGATGACGTTGTAGTACTTGATCTCGACGCCCTCGGCTTCCGCCATCTCGGCCACGCGCTCGGCGGGACGGACGTTGAAGCCGATGATGACCGCGTTGTCGACGGTTGCCAGGTTGACGTCGTTCTGCGTGATCGCACCGACGCCGCGGTGGATGATACGCAGCGCGACCTCGTCGCCCACGTCGATACGCAGCAGCGAGTCTTCCAGGGCCTCGACGGCACCGGACACGTCGCCCTTGATGACCAGGTTGAGGGTATCGACCTCGCCCTCGGCCAGGACCTTGTCGAAGTCCTCCAGGGAGACGCGCTTGCGGCGCTTGGCCAGCAGGGCCTGACGCTCGGCAGCCTCACGCTTGTCGGCGATCTGGCGGGCCGTGCGGTCATCCGGCGCGACCAGGAACGAGTCGCCGGCGCGCGGGACGGACGTGAGACCGAGGACCGCGACGGGGGTCGACGGGCCGGCCGCGGAGACGTCGTTACCGGCGTCGTCGAACATGGCACGCACGCGACCGTAGGACGAGCCGACCACGAGGGAGTCGCCCACGTGGAGCGTGCCGCGCTGGACCAGCATGGTCGCGACGGCGCCGCGACCCTTGTCCAGGTTCGCTTCGATAGCGACGCCGCGCGCGGCGGTGTTCGGGTTGGCCTCGAGAGTCAGAGCCGCGTCGGCGGTCAGCAGGACGGCCTCGAGCAGCTCGCGGATGCCCGTGCGCTGCTTGGCGGAGATGTTCACGAACATGACGTCGCCGCCGTACTCTTCCGCGACCAGGCCGTACTCGGTGAGCTGGGAGCGGATCTTCTCCGGGTTCGCCGTGTCCTTATCGACCTTGTTGACCGCGACGACGATCGGCACGCCAGCTGCCTGCGCGTGGTTGATGGCCTCAACCGTCTGGGGCATGACGCCGTCATCGGCCGCGACCACGAGGATCGCGATGTCGGTGACCTGGGCGCCACGGGCACGCATGGCCGTGAAGGCCTCGTGACCGGGGGTATCGATGAAGGTGATCGGGCGGGCGGTGCCGTCCTCAGCCTTGACTGTGACTGATAGGCGCCAATGTGCTGGGTGATGCCGCCGTGCTCGGTGTCGACGACGTCGGTGTGACGGATCGCGTCAAGCAGCTTGGTCTTACCGTGGTCGACGTGACCCATGACGGTGACCACCGGCGGACGGGGCACCATGTTCTCGGCGTCGTCGAGTTCTTCCGCTTCGAGGTCGATGTCGAAGGACTCGAGCAGCTCGCGGTCCTCGTCCTCGGGCGAGACGACCTTGACGTCGTAGCCGAGCTCCGCGCCCAGGGCCTCGAAGGTGTCCTGGTCGAGGGACTGCGTGGCGGTCGCCATCTCGCCCAGGGCAAAGAGGACCGTCACGAGCGCTGCGGGATTAACGTCGATCTTCTCGGCGAGATCAGCCAGCGATGCGCCCTGACGGATGCGAATCTGCGCGCCATTGCCGCGCGGAATCGACACGCCGCCGATGACGGGCGCATTCTGCTGCTCGTACTCTTGACGCTTCGCGCGCTTCGACTTGCGTCCGCGCTGCGAGCGGCCGCCTCCACGACCGAATGCGCCCGGCGTGGAACCGCGACCGCCGCGGCCACCGCCGCGGGGACCGCCGAAGCCGCCGCCGTTGTTCTGGGGTGCGCCGCCGCCTGCACCTGCACCTGCACCGCCGGGACGGGCACCGCCGCGACCGCGTCCACCGCGGCCGGTGCGCTCGCCGCCGCCGTTACCGGAGGCAGAGTTACGCGCGAAGTTCGCCTGACCGGGCATCATGCCCGGGTTCGGACGGTTGCCGCCAGGGCGCGGGGCGCCGGGACGGGGGCCGCCGTTGCCGGAAGCACCCTGACGCGGGGCGCCGGGACGGGGGCCGCCGTTGCCGGAAGCACCCTGACGGGGTGCGCCGGGGCGCAGGGCCACCGGAGCCTCCGGGGCGCGGCATGCCCTGCGAGGAGGCGTAGGGGTTGTTGCCCGGGCGCGGGCCACCGGGGCGCGGGCCACCGGGGCGAGCCGGGCGCGGAGCGTCGGTGCGACGCGGCGCGGGCTTGGGGGCTCCAGCCTCCGCCGGCTTACGACCGGCGGGCTTGGGGGCACCTTCGGGCTTCTTGCCACGAGGCTTGGGCGCACTCTTCGCGGCCGCTGCGGGCTTGGGTGCGCCGGGCTTGGGGGCGTCCGCCTTGGGAGCACCAGCCTTGGGGGCCGCTTCAGCGGTCGATTCTGCGGGGGCCGCAGCCTTCTGTGCAGCGGGCTTGGCCGCGCTCGGCTTGGGGGCCTTGGCGGCGGGCTTGGCATCCGCCTTCTTGGTCTTGGGGGCCGCCGCGAACTTCTCGCGCATCTGCCGCACAACGGGCGGCTCGAGCGAGGACGACGACGACTTGACGAATTCACCTGCTTCCTTCAGGTGACCCATCAGTTCTTTGCTGGTGATTCCGAGCTCTTTGGCGAGCTCGTGGACACGCAACTTTGCCACATTTCTCCATTCCGGAAGCGCCTCCGGTCCGGAGACGCCTTACTGATATTGCTGGCAGCTCATCGCTGGGTACTCATCGGGTGCCCATCAGCTTCCAACCCGCTTCCATTTTCTCGGCGTTGATGGCCCGTGGCCATCACTGGTGGTTGATCAACTCCTCCACGTCGTCCCACACGCCGTCCGTTACGTTTCCCGTTCGGAACGAGCGCGCAAGGCCGCGTCTGGCTCGGGCTTTCTGGACGCACCCCGCGTCGGGGTGGATCCAGGCTCCTCGGCCTGGAAGAGTCGCCGTTCGATCGAGGTGAATCGATCCGTCCGGCGAGCGAACGATCCGCACGAGGGCGCTTCGGTTCGCGTGCGTACCGCATCCAATGCAGGTGCGCTGGGGCCCAGGGGTGGGCACTGGCGGCACAGAATACGACACAATCCCCTAGCTTAGTCCAGCTAGGGGATTGCTCGTCTCAGATTCTATGAGCGACTTGTCACGTCGTCGGGGGTCGAGACGCGCGAGGCGATCGCGTCGTCGCCGGTTTCCGTGTCGGCGTGGATGTCGATGTGGTAGTTCGTCAGGCGCGCGGCGAGGCGGGCATTCTGGCCTTCCTTGCCGATGGCGAGGGAGAGCTGGAAGTCCGGAACAATAGCCGTCGCAGTGCGGTTGTCCACGGAGTGGACGACGACGCGGGTGACGCGGGCGGGAGACAGCGAGTTGGCGACGAAGCGCGCCGGATCGTCGGAGTAGTCGACGATGTCGATCTTCTCCCCGCCCAGCTCAGCCATGACGGAACGCACGCGGGCGCCCATCGGGCCAATGCAGGCGCCCTTGGCGTTGATGCCCTCGCGGGTCGCGGCCACGGCGATCTTCGTGCGGTGTCCAGCCTCGCGGGCGATGGCCTTGATCTTCACGAGACCCTGCTGGATCTCGGGAACCTCGCGCTGGAAGAGGCCGGCGACGAGGTTGGGATGGGTGCGCGACAGGGTGATGCGCGGGCCGCGCTCGGTGCGCTCAACGCCCACGACGTAGGCGCGAATGCGGTCACCGTGGCGGTAGGTCTCACCGGGGACCTTCTCACCGTCGGGCAGGACTGCTTCAAAGTCGTCGGAGACCTGAACCATCGTAGGGCGTCCGGGACGCGGAGCCTGGACGGTGCCCGTGATGACCTGGCCTTCGCGTCCGGCGAAGTCGCCAAACACGCGCTGGTCGTCGGCGTCGCGCAGGCGCTGCATGATGACGGAGCGCGCGGTCGACTGTGCGATGCGACCGAAGTTCTTCGGAGTATCGTCGAATTCGCCGATGGGGTTGCCGTCTTCGTCTTCGTCCATGGCCATGACGGTGACGCGTCCGGTCTTCTTGTCGATTTCGATGCGGGCCTGGGAGATGGCGCCGGGCAGGTTGTGGTACGCCTTGAGCAGCGCCTCTTCGATGGCGTCGACGAGGGTCTCGAGGCTGACGCCCTTCTCGTTTCCACCATCCGCAGAGCGGTCATATCGATTTCCATGGTCTCCTACTTCCCCGTTCCAAAGTCGACGCGGGAGCGCGCCTTCCTCATGTCAGAATAGTCAATGGTAGTCGTTTCACCGTCAACATCGATCGTTGCGCTGGTCTCGTCCGCTGCGACGACACGTCCGGAGACGTAGCCACCGGCGCGCAGCTTGATGCGCACGAGGCGTCCGATCTGTCGCATCCAGTGTCCGACCTTCGTCAGCTCGCGTTCGGCCCCGGGAGTCGACACTTCCAGCAGGTATTCACCGTCGATCGGATCCGCCGCGTCCAGGGCTTTCGACACGGCGCGGGACACGTCCGCGAGCGTGTCGGAGTCGATTCCGTCGGCGCCGATGGGCGCTTCGACGATAACCCGCAGGAGCGGCATCGCATCGGAGCGTGAGCGGGTCACTGAGTCCAGCTCCAGTCCCGAGCGTGCAACCACGGGAGCCAGCAGCTCCTCGAGCGGTCCCTCTGACGTGGACGATGCCATATGCGCCTATCTTTCTCTCGCGTACGCGGGTCAGTTCCCTATCCTACCCGGGGGTGTGGGATGATGCGGGTGTGCGTTTCGCAAATCTGACTTTGACCACACACCGCTTCCCCGGCCTCGCCGTGACCGGAGCGGCGCTTTTCGCGCTGTCCGCATGTTCGTCCTCGTCTTTGCCGACTCTGTCCGGTTTTGACGCGGTGCGTGACCAGGCCGCGCGCACGGAGTCTGCCGCATCCGATCGGGCGACCCAGCTCGCCGAGGTCGCGACGGACTGCGCGTCGTGCTCGGCGGCTCTGCGTGCCGTCGCGTCGGCATCGGGCGAGCGACTCGAGGTGTTGGGAGGCCTGTGGGATCCGTGGGGCGGATCGACACCTGAGGGTGCTAGCGCCCCGGCTGCCGTGTCCGAGGCACCCACCGACGTGTCGGCTTTCGTCTCGTGGCTGGCCCGTACGGCCATCCGCGACCTGGAGATTGCCGCCGACACGAATCGCACGAGCTCCGAGGAGGCCCGCACGCTGTCGGCTGCGGCACTGGGCCGTTACGCGAGCGCCGTGACCCTCGCCCAGGCGTACGGCATTGAGCTGGATGCGGGCATGGATCAGGCCCTTCTTATCAATGATCGCGTGAATGCAGCCTCGCGCCAGGGTGTCCAGACCTGGTCTATCGATCTCTTTGATGCACCGTCGCTGACCTCATCATTCGCCCCCTCGGGCAAGAACCTGGCCGCCTCGCAGGAGCTGTCGACCGCGGTCGCGACCTGGGATTGCACGGCATCAACTCTGCCGAAGGCCCAGGTGAGCGCGGGCACCGTGACCGACGCGTACGCCGTGTCGGGTGAGCTTTTGGTGCGCGCAGACGTCGCCCTGCGCGCCGGCGCGGCGGATATGCGTACGCCCCGCTGCGACCTTGGTTTCCTCGATGCCCCATCCCTGGCCTCAAACCTGCTGGCGGCTGATGCCGCGATGCTCGCGAGCGACTCCGCCGACGTGCGCGCAGCGGGGGCGAGCGCGGCAATGGCAGACATCGAACAGTGGGCACCTCGCACGACCCTGCCCGCTCTCATCGGCACGCGCTAAGGATCACGACCAGCGCCGAGCAGGCGCAAGGTACAGCACACGACAGGGCCGCTCCCCTATCCGGGGAGCGGCCCTGTGTCATTGCCTGGGCTCAGACCCTGGCTGCGATGTCGTCACCGATCTGAGAGGTGGAACGCACGAGGGGGCTGCCGCTGGCCGCGGCCTCGGCGCGGGCGGCCATGTCCGCGTCGATCGCGGCGCGCACGCGCTCCGCTTCGTCGGCGTATCCCATGAAGTCGAGCATGAGCGCGACCGAGGAAATGGTCGCGGTCGGGTCTGCCTTGCCCTGCCCTGCGATATCGGGGGCGGAGCCGTGCACGGGCTCGAACATGGAGGGGAATTCACGCGCGGGGTTGAGGTTGCCGGACGCGCTCAGGCCGATGCCGCCCGTGACTGCCCCGGCCTCGTCGGTGAGGATGTCGCCGAAGAGGTTGTCCGTGACGATAACGTCGAAGCGACCCGGGTCGGTGACCATGTAGATGGTGGCGGCGTCGATGTGGCAGTAGTCGACGCGCACGTCAGGGTATTCCTCCCCCACCTCGTCGACGATGCGGCGCCACATGTGCCCGGCGTTGACCAGGACGTTGTGCTTGTGGACGAGGGTGAGGTGCTTCTTGCGCGAGGCGGCCGCCTCAAAGGCGTAGCGCACAACGCGCTCAACGCCGTAGGCGGTGTTGACGCTGACCTCGGTGGCGATCTCGTGCGGGGTACCCACGCGCACGGCCCCGCCGTTGCCGCAATAGAGGCCCTCAGTTCCTTCGCGCACGACGACGAAGTCGATGTCGCCGGGGTTGGCCAGGGGGGCTGGGCACGCCCTCGTAGTACTTCGAGGGGCGCAGGTTCACGTAGTGGTCCAGGGCGAAACGCAGCTTGAGGAGCAGACCGCGCTCGAGGACGCCGGAGGGCACGGAGGGGTCACCGACCGCGCCAAGCAGGATGACGTCGTGGCGCTTAATCGCCTCGAGGTCCTCGTCGGTCAGGGTGTCGCCGGTGGCGTGCCAGCGCTCGGCTCCCAGGTTGAAGTGGGTGGTGGCGTACTCGATGCCCTTGTCCGCCAGGACGCGGTCCAGGACCTTGAGGCCTTCGGGGACGATTTCCTTACCGATGCCGTCACCGGGGATTACTGCGATGTTCAGTGTCATGTCTCCATCTTCCCCTGCGTCTCCCCCACGCGTCCGGGTGGGTCCAACCCGTGGTCTCTTTGGGCCGTGACGTCCCCCATAGACGATGCCGGGGCCGGGAGGGCACTCGCGCTCCCCCGGCCCCGGCCGAGACATCAAGTCCGATCAGATCCACGCACCCGAGGACGCGAAGTAGTACCAGCGTCCGTCGATCATCTGCCAGCCGGTGACCATGTGGCCATCACCGGCAAAGTAGTACCAGGTGGAACCGATGTGCTGCCAGCCGGTGAGCATGGCACCCGAGGGGGCCAGGTAGTACCAGCTGCCGGCGTGCTGCCAGCCGGTGCGCATCGCACCGGAGGCATTGAAGAAGTACCAGGTGCCGTCGACCTGCACCCAGCCGGTCGCCATAACGCCGGTTGCGGGATCCAGGTAGTACCAGCTACCGGCGTCCTTGAGCCATCCGCTCACGCGGGCGCCGTAGGCGTTGTAGTAGCTCCACATGCCACCCTGGTTATCCCAGCCGGTGACCATCATGCCGTCCGCTCCAAAGCGGTAGGTGGCGTCACCGATGGTGATCGTCTGGTTCATCGCGTAGCTGGAGTCCTCCAGCTGCCACTTCCAGCCCGTGCCAGTGTTCACCCAGTGCGCGGGGGTGACCGCGGGGGCAGGCTCAGGGGTAGGCTGCGGGTCCGGGGTCGGGTCAGGGGTGGGCTGCGGGTCCGGGGTCGGGTCCGGGGTGGGCTGCGGGTCCGGAGTCGGGTCCGGGGTCGGCTGCGGCTCGGGAGCGGGCTCCTCGCCGGGGTCGGTCAGGCCCAGGTAGGCAGCGTCCAGACGCATGAACTCGATGTTCTTGTAGCCGCCGGACTCGTACAGCAGGCCCCAGGTGCCGTCACCGAGGGGGTGCAGCGTCGAGTAGGCCATCTCGCCGCTCTCGAAGACCTTGCCGTCGTTCCAGGTGAAGCCATCGTCGTAGGAGACGCGGATGGTGCCGTTCGCGCGGGCGCTGGAGGAGTCGGCGTTGGAGAAGAGCAGGACGCGAGCGCGCGCGGAGCCCTCGGGAGCGTCCGGGTAGGCGCGCACGATGGAGGCGTTGTTGCGCGGGTCGGTCAGGTCCCAGTTGTGGCGGAAGGGACCCCAGGTCTGCCCGCCATCGTAGGAGATGGCTTCGAGGCGCTGGCCGGCGGTGCCCTGCGTGCGCGAGTTGAGGAGCAGGCGGCCGTCGGAGAGCTCGACGACCTTATTTTCGTCGGCGCTGCCCTCGGTGGGCTCGCCGGGCTTCCAGGTCGCGCCGTGGTCGTCGGAGTAGACGGAGACGGCCATGAGCGAGGTCGTGCCGGAGTTGGCGACGGCGTACTGCTGGATGAGGCGGCCGGCGTGGGCGCCGTAGCGCAGCTGAATGCCTTCGCCGGAGGAAGCGAAGCGGGTGAACCACTGGCCCTCGTGTCCGGCGGTCACCTGGTCGGTGATGGTGCGGGGATTGACCCAGGTTTCGCCGTTGTCGTGAGACTCGACGACGTGGGCGTGCAGGATGTTACGGGCCGCGGGATCGGTGCCCAGCTGGGACTGGAAGAGGCCGGCGTCGTAAGACTTGACCGAGAACAGGAAGATCGTTCCGGTGGTGCGGTCCACGACGAAGGAGGGATCGGAGTAGCCGATCTTCTCCGCGCCGGGGGTGCCGGCGAGGGCGGTCTTGATGGGGGTCCAGGACTTACCGCCGTCCTTGGAGATTCGGTAGACGATGGAGTTGGCCTGGGGCGCGTCCTGGCAGGTGTTGGGGCGACCGTCCCACGAGGCGATGATCCAGCCGTTGGTGGCGGTCGTCAGAGCGGGGATGCGGTGGCAGCTGAAACCGGCGAGGCCGGGGGACGCGAGGCGCACCTTGTCGCCGATCGCGTAGTCCTGCGGGGTCTCCAGCGGGTCCGGGGCCGGGGGACGCGCGCCCTGGGCGACGGTCACGGGGTCGGCGTTGGCGGTGATACCACCGGCGATGACGTCGGTGCCGTTGCGGTCACGGGTGGCCGCCCACGTGGTCATCGGGGTGAAGGTGCCGGCCGCGACGTCGTCGGCGGTCACGGTGTGCGTGGCGGTCGTGCACTGCTTGGTGGTGTGCGCGGCGAGGTTGTGCCAGCGGCAGTTAGGAGCGCCGGTGGTGAGGACGCCGGACAGGTTTGAGTCCACCGGGAATACGGTGAGAGCGCTGTCGGTGTTGTTGGTGTAGGTGACGGTGACGGTGATCAGGTCACCTTCGTACACCTTGTCTCCGTGGGAGTCGGTGCGCGTGACGGTGACGGTGATGGGGGCCGAACCTTCGTCGGCTGCCGAGGCCGCCACCGGAGCAGCTGCACCGGTGTCACTGGTCGGGGTCGCGAGCGCGGGAACCGAGAGAGTCGCGCACAGCAGCACGGCTCCCGAGGCAGCCGCGAGGGCGCGCCCGTAGTGGCGGAGGGTCATCATTGGTCCTTCCGATATGGGTTGTCAATCAGCGGTCAGTGAGTCATGACTCACTATCCACGAGATTCATCATACAAATTTAGATGCTCGCTAACCAGTTATACGACAGACAACTTTTATCGACGTCCAGGTCAATTGCGCTAGAAACGCCGAAATCCATGCACGTCTGTCAGACCCCCAGCCCACAACAGACCATCGGACTCACACCCCCAGCCTCCACGCCACCCGATAGCACCACCCCCTCTTCTGTCAAACAAACCGAGCCGCCGAACAATCCAGCCCACCAGGGCATGCCGACCAACATTGAGCAATGAAACGGGTCATAGGTAATTGCTTAGCAAGTATTTACCTGTAAACTACTACTGTCAATCAGTCTTTCAGAGCAAGGAGCTACCGTGCGCCCCTCCCGTCGAACTCTGACTCGCGTCGCGTCAGCCGCCGTCGCTTCCCTCGTGATCGTTGCACCGATCTCCACCGTCTCCAACGCGGACGCCCTCTCCCCCGCGTCCCTTCCCTGGACGAACGGCGCCGACGAAGCAGCGGCGAACTAACCCTCGCAAAAACACTGTCGAGCGTCACTGCGCCTTTCGGCACAAAAGAGCCCTGGCCTCGTCCCATGTTGGGAACGAGGCCAGGGCTTGAAGCTATCCGAAACGGAGCTCGAGATCAGCGCGCGGCGCTGCCCTCGGTGTAGTCCTCGTCGGAGTCGGTCCAGCCGAAGGCCTTGCGCAGCTTCTGGCCGGTCTTCTCGATCGGGTGGGCCTCTTCCTCGGCGCGCAGCGCCTTGAACTCGAGGGCGCCGTTATCCTGATCGGCAATGAACCTGCGGGCGAAGGTGCCGTCCTGAATGTCGGCCAGAACAGCCTTCATGGCCTCCTTGGAGGACTCGTTGATGACGCGCGGGCCGGAGACGTAGTCGCCGTACTCAGCGGTGTCGGAGCAGGACCAACGCTGCTGGTGATGCCGCCCTCGTTGATGAGGTCGACGATCAGCTTCATCTCGTGGCAGACCTCGAAGTAGGCGATCTCGGGCTGGTAGCCAGCCTCGACCAGGGTCTCGAAGCCGGCCTGGATCAGGTGGGAGACGCCGCCGCACAGGACAGCCTGCTCGCCGAACAGGTCGGTCTCGGTCTCTTCGGTGAAGGTCGTCTTGATGACGCCGGCGCGGGTGCCGCCGATGGCCTTCGCGTAGGACAGGACGAGGTCCCAGGCCTGGCCGGAGGCGTCCACCTCAACGGCGACGACGTCCGGGGTGCCCTTGCCCTGCGTGTAGGTCTCGCGGACCTTGTGGCCGGGGCCCTTGGGGGCGACCATGACGACGTCGTGGCCCTCGGGGACCTCGATGTAGCCGTAGCGGATGTTGAAGCCGTGCGCGAAGAGGAGGGCGGCGCCTTCCTTCAGGTTGGGGGCAACCTGCTCGGCGTAGACGTAGCGCTGGACCTGGTCGGGCAGCAGCAGCGAGACGACGTCGCCCTCGGCGACGGCCTCGGCCACGTCCTTGACCTCGAGGCCGGCGGCCTCAGCCTTGGCCCAGGAGGAGGAACCGGGGCGCAGGCCGACGACCACGTCAACTCCGGAATCCTTCAGGTTCAGCGCGTGCGCGTGACCCTGCGAACCGTAACCAATGATGGCAACCTTCTTGGACTGGATCAGCGACAGGTCTGCGCCGTCGTCGTAGATGATTTCTGCCATTTGTCATTTCTCCTTCAGTTGATCCGTGATCGAGCGCGACCCGCGGCCGATGGCCACGGCGCCCGACTGGACGAGTTCGGTGACGCCGTAGGGCTCCAGGGCCCGCAGCAGCGCCTCCAGCTTGGGTAGGGAGCCGATCGATTCGATAACGACCGACTCGGGTTGCACGTCGACGACGTGTGCGCGGAACAGGTCCACGATCTGCAGGACCGAGGTGCGACGGGTCTCGTCAGCCTGGACCTTCATCATGAGCAGACGCCGTTCGACGGAGTCTTCGGGTTCAAGCTCGACGACCTTGAGGACGTTGATGAGCTTGTTGAGCTGCTTGACCACCTGCTCGATGGGCGCGGAGTCGGCGTCCACGATGATGGTCATGCGAGAGATTTCGGGATGTTCCGTCTCTCTCCCACGGTCAGCGACTTGATATTAAAGGCGCGGCGGGCGAAAAGCGCGGCGACGCGTGTGAGCACGCCGGGCTTGTTCTCGACCAACACGGCCAGAGTGTGACGATTCGTCATCAGTCTTCCACCTCCCAGTCGGGCGCCATGCCCTTGGCGTAACGAATCTCATCGTTGGACACGCCCGCGGCGACCATCGGCCAGACCATCGAGTCCTTGGAGACGCGGAAGTCAATGAGAACGGGGCGATCGTTGATCGACATGGCCCATTCGATGGCCTCGTCAACCTCGTCGATGGAGCGAACGGTGCGCGCGGCCATGCCGTAGGCCTGCGCGAGCATCTCGAAGTTGGGGATCTGCTCGCCCTCGACGGGGTTGAGCGTCGTGTTCGAGTAGCGCTTGCCGAAGAACAGGGACTGCCACTGGCGCACCATGCCCAGCACCGAGTTGTTGATGAGGGCGACCTTGATCGGGATGTTGTTGATCGTGCAGGTGGCCAGTTCCTGGTTGGTCATCTGGAAGGATCCGTCGCCGTCGATCGCCCACACGACCTTGTCGGGGGCCGCGACCTGGGCACCCATGGCTGCGGGGATGCAGTAGCCCATGGTGCCGGAGCCGGAGGAGGAGATGAAGCTGCGCGGGTTGTCCAGCGTGATGAACTGGGCGGCCCACATCTGGTGCTGGCCCACGCCCGTCACATAGATGGCCTCGGGGCCGACCTTGTCGGAGAGCTTCTTGAGGACTTCCTGGGGCGCCATCATGCCGTCTTCGGGCTCGGCCCATCCGATCGGGTACTTGGTGCGCAGGCGGTCGAGGTAGCGCCACCATCCGGAGATGTCCGCCTTGTTTTCCGACGAGGCCTGGGCGATTTCCTCGGTGAGGATCGGCAGGGCGGTCGCCAGGTCGGCGACGATCGGAATGTCGGCGTGGCGGTTCTTCGAAATTTCCGCGGCGTCGATGTCGATGTGCACGACGGCGGCGCGGGGCGCGAAGGAGTCGAGGCGGCCCGTCACGCGGTCGTCGAAGCGGGCGCCAAGGGCCACGATCAGGTCGGCGCGCTGGAGGGCGCCGACGGCCGCCACGGTGCCGTGCATACCGGGCATGCCGAGGTTGTGGCGATCGGAGTCAGGGAAGGCGCCGCGGGCGGTCAGCGTGGTGACGACGGGGGCGTTCGTGATCTCGACGAGGTCGGCGAGAGCGTCGGTGGAACCGGAGCGCACGATACCGCCACCCACGTACAGCACGGGCGCCTGAGCGTCAGCAATCGCGCGGGCAGCCGCGCGCACCTGCTTCATGTTCGGCTTGTCCGCGACACGGTAGCCGGGCAGATCGAGGGCGGGAGGCCAGGAGAAGTCCATCTCTGCGACCTGCGCGGACTTGGTGATGTCCACGAGGACCGGGCCGGGGCGGCCGGTGCCCGCGAGGTGGAAGGCCTCGGCCAGGCGCGCGGGGATCTCTGCGGGATCGGTGACGAGGAAGGAATGCTTGGTGATGGGCATCGAGGCACCCACGACATCGGCTTCCTGGAAGGCATCGGTGCCGATCAGGGATGCACCGACCTGGCCCGAGATCACGACGATCGGGACCGAGTCCATGCAGGCGTCGCCCAGAGCGGTGAGCACATTGGTGGCGCCGGGGCCAGACGTCACGATCGCGCAGCCGACCTTACCGGTGGCCAGGGCGTAGCCTTCGGCGGCGTGGCCCGCACCCTGCTCGTGACGGACAAGAATGTGGCGGATGGACGTCGACGCCAGCAGTGGGTCGTAGGTCGGAAGAATTGCGCCGCCGGGCATACCGAACACATCGGTGACGCCCAGGGCCTCGAGGCTGGCCACAATTGCCTCGGCTCCGGTCATGCGGGTGGTGTTGGCGGTGTCGCTCACCATTCGTCCTCTCAATCGTTGGGACCGTCTCAAAGAAAAAACCCCGTCAGATCCGGCAGTGGCGGATGCGGGGAATTCGGCGTGCGATCCATCCTCACGTTACACGGCAGGCATCGCACGCCCGGGTACGATGACCAGGGCGAGGATTCCAATTCCGTGAGCGTTAAGCATGCCTTTACCGTATCTCTCCTGAGCGCCGCGCTCTTCTTCATCTCATTGTGCGGACCTTTGGGCTCCGATCGCCATCTAGGACGATGGACTGAGATGCACAGCACGTATTACTGGTTTAATTGACTCATACCTCATATCACAATCCACAACACGGAGATTTCATCGTGCATCAGGTGTTCGAGATTCTGAGCGAACAGCCAGTTCTGTTCCTCTTCATTCTCATCGGTATAGGCATGGCGTTCGGCCATGTGAAAATCAAGGGCATTAGCCTCGGCGCTGCCGCCGTTCTCTTCTTTGCCATCGCATTGGCTGCGTGGGCGCAGTCCTACGGCATCGAGCTGCGCGTTACCCCCCAGTTGGGCACGCTGGGCCTGACGCTGTTCACGTTCGCGATCGGCATCAACTCGGGCGCGTCGTTCTTCCACAACCTCAAGACCGCCGTCGGCCCGATCCTGACGATGGTTGCCCTCTACGGCATCACCGCCACCGTCGGCCTCTACCTCGGTAAGGCCATGGGCATGGACGTTCCGCTGATCGCCGGTACCTTTGCGGGTTCGGTGACGAACACGCCCGCTCTGGCCGCCGCCGGTGAGGCATCCGGCGATCCGGCCCGTGCGACGGTCGGCTACTCGATCGCCTACCTCTTCGGCGTCATCGGCATGCTGGCAGCTTCGATGGCGGCCTACACTACGGTCGTAACGACAAGGACGCCCCCTCTCCCCTGTCGAACCGCACGATCCGCGTCGAACGCGACGACCACCCCTTCGTTGGCGACATCTACGAGAAGCTCGGCGAGAAGGTCTCCTTCTCCCGTCTGCGCCGCGGCGAGACCGGCCCGATCACCCGTCCCCAGATGTCCGACACCCTGGATCCCGGTGACCTCGTGACGGTCGTCGGCCCCCGCGAGCTCGTCGCTCGCGCCGCCACCGAGCTGGGCCACGCCTCCTCTCACTCCCTCATGCAGGATCGCTCCTACCTGGACTTCCGCCGCGTGACGATCTCCAACCCAAAGGTCGCCGGCCGCACGGTCGCCTCGCTCGGCCTCGCCAAGGAGTTCTCCGCGACGATTTCGCGCGTGCGCCGCGGTGACGTCGACATGGTCGCCGAGCCGGGCCTGGTCCTCCAGCAGGGCGACCGCGTGCGCGTCGTCGCCCCCACCTCCAAGATGACTGAGATCACCAAGTTCTTCGGCGACTCATCCCGAGGCCTCACGGACCTGAACCCCATCGCGCTGGGCATCGGCATGGCGCTGGGCATCGCAATCGGCGAGCTGCCGATCCTGACTCCCTCCGGCGAATACTTCTCGATCGGTTCCGCGGCCGGCACGCTGATCGTCGGCCTCATCTTCGGCCGCATCGGCCGCATCGGCCCCATCGCGACGGCTCTGCCCTTCACAACATGCCAGGTGATGGCCGAGCTCGGCCTGCTGATCTTCCTCGCGCAGGCTGGCGCCAAGGCAGGCGGCCAGATCCTCGAGGCCTTCACCTCGGGCGACTGGATCCGCATCTTCGTTCTAGGCATCGTCATGACGTCGATTATGGCGGTCGGCCTATACTGCACGATGCGCTGGGTCTTCAAGATGGGCGGTACGAAGCTCGCCGGTCTGCTCGGTGGCGCGCAGACCCAGCCCGCCGTCCTCGCCTTCGCGAACGGCCGCACCAACGCCGATCCTCGCGTATCGCTCGGCTACGCGCTCGTCTACCCTGTCGCCATGGTCGGCAAGATCATCGTCGCCACGGTCTTGGGCGGCATGTAGCGGCAACATCCGTGGGTTCAATCCCGCGACGCAAATGGGGCCGGCCCGAAAGGGCCGGCCCCATTTCGTATGCCTCCGTGTCGTCCCCTCAAACCATCAAGGCAACCGCGAAGCTCTCAAGGGCGCTCGGCCTGCGGTGCCCGTATCCCCTGAAAGAACCTACTCCCTCAAAGTCGCACGTAATTCGATTGCATGATCTTTCAACAATGCCCGAAAACGTTGCAATTTCAACACCTTGAGTTCATATCTTGAAACAGTCGCAGGGGAATTACGTGCGAAATTGCTGAGAAGATCGAAAGCCACCAATACGATCACTAAAAGCCGGCGCATGGCCACCGAGGCCTGGCTGCGGTGCCCATGGGCAGTGGCGGGGCCTCGATCCCACAACGCAGCCCCACTTACTGTCTGCTCGTGCCCCCTCGCGGCGTCGGCTTTGTTCCGGGCGCCGCATGGCCTGCCCGCCCGCTCGGCGCGTCGTCTCGAAGCCCGGCCAGGCCCTGCAGGCCCTGCGGCGCCCTCCACAAGGCCGACGCCTGCTCAGTACGGTGTAGTGGTTCTCCCCTACCTACCTTGCTCAGCGTCCGTATACATAACGAGGCCGCGACCGGTTTCCCGGCCACGGCCTCGTCGATGAATGAGCGTCAGCGCGAAATCAGCGCGACGAGCACTCGAGCGGTTACCGCCGCTACGCACACGATCGCGATGTTGCGGCCGACGGCGCGGATCTCGTCGCGGTCGATCTCGTACTCGACCTCGAACGACGGCGGCTTCAAGCCCGCTTCGATTTCAAACTTCATGCGTTTCCTCCTCGTACTCCCACAGGTTCGGGACTCGTTCTTGCTTTTCGACGAGCCAGTTCTTATCCGTCAGCATACGGGAAAGCGCCAGGCCCATGCCGATCGCGACAATCGTGAACATGACCGTGAAGAGCGCGGCCAGCGCTTCGTCGGTCTGCTGGTTGTTCAGGTAGGTGAGCGCGCGGTACAGCGGCACGCCCGGAATCATGATGACCACGGCGGGCACGGACAGGGTCACGCGCGAGAAGCGCGTCCTGCGGGCGACGAACACGGCGAGAAGGCCAGCTGCGAGCGCGGCGAGGCCGACGGCTGCCGGGGCGGGAACACCGAGTTCGAGATGGAGCGCGATGCGAGCCGTGTTGATCAATGCACCGATGAGAGCGGCCGTCGCGCACACGCGTTGCGGTGAGTTGAAAAGCATCGCGAACCCGTATGCGGCAACAAAGCTGGCAAGGAAGCGCAGAAGGTAGTGCAGCCACGGAACGAGCGAGACGCCGTACTCCGGGGTCACCGACCAGCCGAACACAGCGGAGATCGCCCAGACGGCCACACCCGCGGACATAACAAGCATCGTCACATACACGAGGCGCCCCACACCGCCCTGGAAGTCCTGACGCACCAAATCGATCAGGCCCGTCACCAGAGGGAAGCCTGGGACCAGGAAGAGTAGCGCCGAAATGAAGCCGGCCTGATGCGTCGATTCGATGCCGAGGAACTGCTGGGCCGGTGCAACGAGCAAAATGTAGATCATCGCAGCAAGGGCGCCACAGGCCATCCAGACGCCGAAGTGGTTCATGTGGCGGATCAGCATCTGGCGGCGCAGAGCCTGCCCGAAGAACGAGGCAACGGCGACAGCAGAGCACTCGACCCATCCCCCACCGTTGAGGAATGCGAACGCCGCACAGGCGAGGCCGGAGGCAAGCGCGTTGGAGAACCAGTCGTAGAGGCCGGGAACCTTCGCGATCTTGTCGAGCTCGTCCGACACGTCCTCGACTCGCACGGACTTGCCGTTCAAAGACGCCACGTAGTTGTTGATACGGTCGATCTTGTCAGCGTTGACACCCATCAGTCGCTGCTCAGCGAGCTCCGTGCGGAATGTGCCGTTCGCGTACGCAGTCGCAATAATCTCTGTGTACGTGACCTGTGCTCGGTGCTCAGAAATGCCGACTGCGCGTGCGAGATCAGCCATCGACTTCTTGACGCGGTACGCACTCGCGCCAAAAGACAGGAGCATTTGACCGAGTCGAAGTACGACCTGAGACTGATGGGCAAGGCGATCGTGCGCCGCCATGCGCTGAGCGAGAACCTCGTCTTTGCCACCGTGGTGGTGAGGTCCGTGCGAATGTGCAGAAGTGACCATGGGAATAGCATCGCACGCGTAGCGCAGTTATGTGGGCGACGTTGGTCCGGGACGTGGGAATTTTCATCTCGTGGACATGGGCTGCGCCCGACGCCGAAAGACAGGCCAATGATCGGCGCTGCACAGGTGGCGTCGGCAGTCGCCGGCGTGCGAGATCATGGACGGCTTCGGTCGGCCGCCTACTTCGCCTGGCAGAATACGAAGGAGCGGCCAGAAACCATATGGTTTCTGGCCGCTCCTGTTACGTGTGTTGTGGCGGTGTCCTACTCTCCCACAACCCATCGGTTGCAGTACCATTGGCGCTGCCGGGCTTAGCTTCCAGGTTCGGAATGGAGGCTGGGCGTTTCCCCGGTGCTATGACCACCACAAGTCTTGTGTGTTCAACACGTTCCCCCACGGTGTTGGTGGGGGTGTGGGTTGATCGTGGTTTGTATAGTGGTTGCGGCGTGTTGTTCACGGTTCTTTTTACCCACGGGCACTTGCGTGTGTGGGTTGTTGTTTAGTGTTGGCCCATTAGTACCAGTCGGCTCGCGAGCACATTGCTGTGCTTCCACCTCTGGCCTATCAACCCGCTAGTCTGGCGGGGGCCTCTCACCCCACGGGGGGCGTGGAAACCTCATCTTGAAGCAGGCTTCCCGCTTAGATGCTTTCAGCGGTTATCCCTTCCGAACGTAGCCAACCAGCCATGCACCTGGCGGTACAACTGGCACACCAGAGGTTCGTCCATCCCGGTCCTCTCGTACTAGGGACGGCCCTTCTCAAGTTTCCTGCGCGCACAGAGGATAGGGACCGAACTGTCTCACGACGTTCTGAACCCAGCTCGCGTACCGCTTTAATGGGCGAACAGCCCAACCCTTGGGACCAACTCCAGCCCCAGGATGCGACGAGCCGACATCGAGGTGCCAAACCATGCCGTCGATATGGACTCTTGGGCAAGATCAGCCTGTTATCCCCGGGGTACCTTTTTATCCGTTGAGCGACCACGCACCCACGTGCCATGGCCGGATCACTAGTTCCTGCTTTCGCACCTGCTCGACCCGTCGGTCTCACAGTCAAGCTCCCTTGTACACTTGCACTCGCCACCTGATTACCAACCAGGCTGAGGGAACCTTTGAGCGCCTCCGTTACATTTTAGGAGGCAACCGCCCCAGTTAAACTACCCACCAGGCACTGTCCCCAACCCGGATCACGGGTCTAGGGTTGAGGTGACCGCTTGAACCAGAATGGTATTTCAACGACGACTCCACCACCGCTGGCGCGGCAGCTTCACAGTCTCCCACCTATCCTACACAAGTCCAAGCGAACACCAATACCAAGCTATAGTAAAGGTCCCGGGGTCTTTCCGTCCTTCTGCGCGAAACGAGCATCTTTACTCGTACTGCAATTTCACCGAGTTCGCGGTTGAGACAGCGGAGAAGTCGTTACGCCATTCGTGCAGGTCGGAACTTACCCGACAAGGAATTTCGCTACCTTAGGATGGTTATAGTTACCACCGCCGTTTACTGGGGCTTAAATTCACCGCTTCACACCCACAAGGAGTGTTGACGGTTCCTCTTAACCTTCCAGCACCGGGCAGGCGTCAGTGCGTATACATCGCCTTACGGCTTCGCACGCACCTGTGTTTTTGATAAACAGTCGCTTCTCCCTATTCTCTGCGACCCCACAACCCCACCCACGCGCACGGCGCGGGGAAGTCACGGGGTCCTCCTTATCCCGAAGTTACGGAGGAATTTTGCCGAGTTCCTTAACCACGATTCACTCGAACGCCTCGGTATACTCTACCTGACCACCTGAGTCGGTTTAGGGTACGGGCGCGTTATGCCCTCACGTCGAGGCTTTTCTCGGCAGCTTAGGATCACCACAAGTCCACACACGCGTGTGTCCCTCATCAGTTCTCACCCACGTGTCCCCCGGATTTGCCTGGAGGACGGGCCACAACCTTAAATACGCACAACCATCGGCGCACTGCAGCTACCTGTCTGCGTCACCCCTGTTAACACGCTTGCCTACAATCACCGGGGCCCCAAGACCCACACACACCAACAAACCCGAAGGTTACGTGGGTGCGTGAGCAAATTGGTTAGCACAATGACTTCAGCATGGGCGGTCATAACGCGGTACCAGAATATCAACTGGTTGTCCATCGACTACGCCTGTCGGCCTCGCCTTAGGACCCGACTAACCCAGGGCGGATAAACCTAGCCCTGGAACCCTTAGTCAATCGGCGCTGCGGATTCTCACCGCAGATTCGTTACTCATGCCTGCATTCTCACTCCCACACAATCCACCAGAAGTTCCCTCCAGGCTTCACCTCGTGCAGGACGCTCCCCTACCCAACAACACACCAGCACTCCAGTTCCTGGCGCCAGCATCACGTGTTGTTGCCACAGCTTCGGCGGTACGCTTGAGCCCCGCTACATTGTCGGCGCAGAACCACTTGACCAGTGAGCTATTACGCACTCTTTCAAGGATGGCTGCTTCTAAGCCAACCTCCTGGTTGTCACCGCGACTCCACATCCTTTCCCACTTAGCGTACGCTTAGGGGCCTTAGCTGATGATCTGGGCTGTTTCCCTCTCGACTACGAAGCTTATCCCCCGCAGTCTCACTGCCGCGCTACACCTAATGGCATTCGGAGTTTGGCTGACGTCAGTAACCCATAGGGCCCATCGGCCATCCAGTAGCTCTACCTCCACCAGGGACCACGCGACGCTGCACCTAAATGCATTTCGGGGAGAACCAGCTATCACGGAGTTTGATTGGCCTTTCACCCCTACCCACAGTTCATCCCCCAGGTTTTCAACCCTGGTGGGTTCGGTCCTCCACACAGTCTTACCTCTGCTTCAACCTGACCATGGGTAGATCACCCCGCTTCGGGTCTAGAACACGCGACAAACGCCATCTTTCAGACTCGCTTTCGCTACGCATACCCCACACGGGTTAAGCACGCCACGTATCACTAACTCGCAGGCTCATTCTTCAAAAGGCACGCCATCACCCCACAAGGCTCTGACGGCTTACAGGCACACGGTTTCAGGTACTATTTCACTCCCCTCCCGGGGTACTTTTCACCATTCCCTCACGGTACTATGCACTATCGGTCATCAAGTAGTATTTAGGCTTACCAAGTGGTCTTGGCAGATTCACACGAGATTTCACGAGTCCCGCGCTACTCGGGTACCACATCCACACCACACAACACCAGTCCATCTACACGACTCTCACGCTCTACGGTCAGACTTCCCAGACTGTTCAACTCCAAGCATCACATGGCGCGACCCTCCGGCAGAAGAGTCCAACATGGCCCCACAACACCAAACACGCAACGGCCGCCGCCTCTCACACGCATCTGGTTTAGCCTCCTCCGCTTTCGCTCGCCACTACTCACGGAATATCTTTTCCTGCGGGTACTGAGATGTTTCACTTCCCCGCGTTCCCCCCACCACCCTATACACGTTCAGATGATGGTAACCCAGCACAACCCAGGTTAGGTTCCCCCATTCGGACACCCTCGGATAATAACGCTCGCTCGCCAGCTCCCCGAGGCATATCGCAGGCCGCAACGTCCTTCATCAGCTCTTGATGCCAAGGCATCCACCGAATGCCCAATAAAACTAAACAAAACACAAAAAACAGTACAGAACAAATATGCTCGCAACCACTATACAAATCACAAACAACCCACCACACACAACCCACACCCAAGAACAACATCCCTGAGCTGGTTGTGCGGGCAACCACCACAATGAAGTGGCGGACGCCAACACGGTGTTGAACGTGAACCCGACAGTGTGTCTGCTCGCATAAACCTTTTATGCCTAACCCAAAAACGCACCCACACCCACCACCCACGGACGGGCAGTGAACACATGCAGGCACAAGAAAACAACCAGAACACCCACCCCAACGGGCAGACACACTAGCTGTTTCCCACAAGTGGGCTCCCTAGAAAGGAGGTGATCCAGCCGCACCTTCCGGTACGGCTACCTTGTTACGACTTCGTCCCAATCGCCAATCCCACCTTCGACCACTCCCCCCGCAAACGCGGTTAGGCCATGGGCTTCGGGTGTTACCAACTTTCGTGACGTGACGGGCGGTGTGTACAAGGCCCGAGAACGTATTCACCGCAGCGTTGCTGATCTGCGATTACTAGCGACTCCACCTTCATGGGGTCGAGTTGCAGACCCCAATCCGAACTGAGACTGGCTTTAAGGGATTCGCTCCACCTCACAGTATCGCAACCCTCTGTACCAACCATTGTAGCATGCGTGAAGCCCAAGACATAAGGGGCATGATGATTTGACGTCATCCCCACCTTCCTCCGAGTTAACCCCGGCAGTCCCCCACGAGTCCCCACCATTACGTGCTGGCAACATAGGGCAAGGGTTGCGCTCGTTGCGGGACTTAACCCAACATCTCACGACACGAGCTGACGACAACCATGCACCACCTGCACACGACCAACTAAATGCCACCACATCTCTGCAGTGTCGCCGTGCATGTCAAGCCTTGGTAAGGTTCTTCGCGTTGCATCGAATTAATCCGCATGCTCCGCCGCTTGTGCGGGCCCCCGTCAATTCCTTTGAGTTTTAGCCTTGCGGCCGTACTCCCCAGGCGGGGCACTTAAAGCGTTAGCTACGGCGCAGAAACCACGGGTGGCCCCCACACCTAGTGCCCAACGTTTACAGCGTGGACTACCAGGGTATCTAATCCTGTTCGCTCCCCACGCTTTCGCTCCTCAGCGTCAGTAACGGCCCAGAGACCCGCCTTCGCCACCGGTGTTCTTCCTGATATCTGCGCATTCCACCGCTACACCAGGAGTTCCAGTCTCCCCTACCGCACTCAAGTCAGCCCGTACCCACCGCACGCCCCCAGTTAAGCCAGAGGATTTCACGGCAGACGCGACCAACCGCCTACAAGCCCTTTACGCCCAATAATTCCGGACAACGCTCGCGCCCTACGTATTACCGCGGCTGCTGGCACGTAGTTAGCTGGCGCTTCTTTACCCACTACCCTCACCACAACCAAACGTTGCGGCTTGACCATGAGCGAAAGAGGTTTACAACCCGAAGGCCGTCATCCCTCACGCGGCGTCGCTGCATCAGGCTTTCGCCCATTGTGCAATATTCCCCACTGCTGCCTCCCGTAGGAGTCTGGGCCGTATCTCAGTCCCAATGTGACCGGTCACCCTCTCAGGTGAGCTACCCGTCAAAAGCCTTGGTAGGCCATCACCCCACCAACAAGCTGATAGGCCGCGAGCCCATCCCCCACCAGAAAAAAACCTTTCCACCAACCCCCATGCGAAGGCCAGTGAATATCCAGTATTAGCACCCGTTTCCGGGCGTTATCCCAAAGAAGGGGGCAGGTTACTCACGTGTTACTCACCCGTTCGCCACTCATCCACCCAGCAAGCTGGGCTTCAGCGTTCGACTTGCATGTGTTAAGCACGCCGCCAGCGTTCGTCCTGAGCCAGGATCAAACTCTCCGAACAAAAACAAAAACGTTAAAGCCCAGAAAAACCAACCAAACAAAAAACGTCCGGCCAGCAATCCCAACCAAAAACACTCAAAAACAAAAAACAGGCATAAAAAAACAAACAAACACACTATCGAGTTCACAAACAACACCCACACACCCCAGAAAACCAAGCCAAAAACCCAGCCACCAGAGCAGTGAACCACCACCACAAACTCACTCACAAGCTCGCGGCGACAGGTGAATAATTTACTCACCCCCACACCCAAAGTCAAACCAAAACACCGTGACCCCCACCACACACAACACAAACCCAACAAACACAACGAAAAGTCGGGTTGATTTCGATTTGCCCAGTGACACCCCGGGTACGAAATGGCGGGCCCGACCGCGCATCACCAGCGCGATCGGGCCCGCCAAACAGCCGAAATGACTCTCAGTTCACATCCATATCGGGCTGAACGGGGATATCCACGGTCGGAAGGTCACGCACAGCGCGACGCACGGCCTTGGACACGGCGGGGGCAACCCTCTTATCGAAGGCGCCGGGGATGATGTAGGAGGGCGAGAGCTCGTCCTCGGAGATCACGGACGCGATAGCCACAGCGGCAACGCGCAGTACCTCGGTCGTAATCTCCTTGACCTTGGCGTCCAGGAGGCCGCGGAACAGACCCGGGAAGGCCAGAACGTTGTTGATCTGGTTCGGGTAGTCGCTACGGCCCGTCGCGACGACGGCGGCGTACTTTCCGGCGCCGATCGGGTCAACCTCGGGCGTGGGGTTGGCCAGCGCGAAGACGATGGCGTCGTCGGCCATGGTCTCGACGTCGGAAGGATCAAGGATATTGCCGGAGGAGACACCGATGAAGACGTCGGCGCCCTTAAGGACCTCCTTGAGCGAACCGTGGACGTGGCGGGGGTTCGTCGCCTCGGCCAGGGCCTTACGGGAGGGGTGCATGCCTTCGGTGGCGTCGCCGGAGAGCGCGCCGTCGCGGCCACAGCCGATGATGTCGCGCGCGCCCTGGGCGAGCAGCAGGCGGATGATCGCGTTACCGGCAGCACCGACGCCGGAGACGACGATGCGCACGTCTTCGATCTTCTTGTTCACGATCTTCAGCGCGTTGATGAGCGCGGAGAGGACAACGATCGCGGTGCCGTGCTGGTCGTCGTGGAAGACGGGGATGTCGAGCTCGGCGCGCAGGCGCTCTTCGATCTCGAAGCAGCGGGGCGCGGAAATGTCCTCCAGGTTGATGCCACCGTAGGCGGGGGCGATGGCCTTGACGATCGAGATGATCTCTTCGGTGTCCTTTGTGTCCAGGACGACCGGCCACGCATCCACGCCGCCGAACTCCTTGAACAGGACGGCCTTGCCCTCCATGACGGGCAGGGCGGCCTCGGGGCCGATATCGCCCAGGCCGAGCACAGCGGTGCCGTCGGAGACGACCGCGACCGTGTTGGCCTTCATGGTCAGCAGGTGAGCCTTCTGGGGCATGTCGTGGATCGCGGTGCACACGCGGGCCACGCCGGGGGTGTAGGCGCGCGAAAGGTCGTCGCGGTTACGCAGCGGCACCTTGGAGTGGATCTCCACCTTGCCGCCGATGTGGCTCATGAAGGTCTGGTCGGCGACCGAATCGGCGGTCACACCGGGCAGCGCACCGATCGCGTCGCGCACCTCGCGGCGGTGCTCAGAATCGCGCATGTCGCACGTCAGGTCGATGATGATGCGCCCGCGGTCGGAGTCGGCCACGTCGAGGCCCTTGATCTCCGCTCCAGTCGAAGAGACTGCGTCAACAATGGACGCGATGGAAGTCGTCTTCTCATCCACCTCGATACGGTAGGAGGCGGTGTACGACGGCGATGTGCGCATGTCTGTCCTTTCGTTGGGCGCCCGGCCACAGGCGGCCCGGCTGTCCTCAAGCGCTCATCCTAGGTAACTTTGCACTCCCCCCGGAAGGGGAAGGCCACAACGTGGACACGTGCGAATGATCAGGGACGAGGCCGGGGCACTTCCTCGGGAGAGCGCGCACGAGGCCGGGGCGGACAGTCCGGAGACGACGATGGGGGCCGGGATCGCATTGATCCCGGCCCCCCCGTGACGCTCGTGCGCGCTAACCTCAGGCGCCGACCATCTCCATGATCAGCTCACGCACGCGGGCGGCGTCAGCCTGTCCGCGGGTGGCCTTCATGACCGCGCCGACGAGGGCGCCGGCCGCCTGGACCTTGCCACCCTTGATCTTCTCGACGATGTCGGGGTTGGCGTCCAGGGCCTCCTGGACGGCCGCCGTCAGGGCGCCGTCGTCGGAGACGACCTCGAGGCCTCGGGCCTCGACGACCTGCGTCGGATCACCTTCGCCCGCGAGGACACCCTCGAGGGCCTGGCGCGCCAGCTTGTCGTTGATGCGGCCCGCATCGATGAGGCCTGCAGCTCAGCGACCTGAGCGGGGCTGACCCCGGCCTCGTCGAGGGAAACCTCGCGCTCCTTGGCGCGACGCGAGATCTCGCCCATCCACCACTTGCGGGCGGAGGCGGGATCGCAGCCGGCGGCGACGGTGGCCTCGATGAGCTCGAGTGCGCCGGCGTTGATGACGTCGCGCATCTCCATGTCCGCATACCCCCACTCGGCGCGTAGACGGCGACGCTTGGCGACGGGCAGCTCGGGCAGCGAGGCGCGCAGCTCCTCCACCCACTCCCGATCCGGGCGGATCGGAACCAGGTCGGGCTCGGGGAAGTAGCGGTAGTCCTCGGAATCCGACTTCTCACGACCGGACGACGTCGAGCCGTCCTCCTCGTGGTAGTGGCGGGTCTCCTGCAGGATCGTGCCGCCCTCGGACAGGATCTGGGCCTGACGCTGCATCTCGTAGCGCACCGCCGAGGCGATGCCACGGAAGGAGTTCACGTTCTTCGTCTCAGTACGCGTACCCAGGGGCGACTCGGGCGTCGGGCGCAGCGACACGTTGATGTCGGCGCGCACGTTGCCGCGCTCCATGCGAGCCTCGGACACGTCCAGCGCGCGGAAGATATCGCGCAGGGCCTGCACGTAGGCGGCGGCCACCTCGGGCGCACGCGCGCCGGCACCCTCGATCGGACGAGTCACGATCTCCACGAGCGGCACGCCCGCACGGTTGTAGTCCACGAGCGAGTGATCCGCGCCCTGGATGCGACCGTCCGCGCCACCGATGTGCGTGTTCTTACCCGCGTCCTCCTCCATGTGCGCGCGCTCAATCTCCACGCGGAACATGGTGCCGTCCTCGAGCTCGACGTCCACGTAGCCGTCGTGCGCGATCGGCTCGTCGGACTGGGAGGTCTGGAAGGCCTTCGTCAGGTCCGGGTAGAAGTAGTTCTTACGCGCGAAACGGCAGTACTCCGCGATCTCGCAGTTCAGGGCCAGGCCGATCTTGATGGCGTACTCGACGGCCTTGTGGTTGACAACCGGCAGGGAGCCGGGCAGACCCAGCGACACGGGGGTCACGAAGGTGTTCGGGTCGCCACCAAACGCGTTGGGGGCCGCGTCGAACATCTTGGTCTTGGTGCCCAGCTCGACGTGCACCTCAATGCCGAGAACCGGGTCGAAGCGGCGGGCCGCCTCGTCGTAATCCATGAGCTCAGTCATCACTTTTCCTCCCAGTTAGCTGCGGGGCACTGACCCGCGACATCGTCGCTGAGCGCCTCCACCAGGGACGCCACCTTGTACATGACCAGGTCGCCGCGCGCGGGGGCCAGCACCTGGAAGCCGATGGGCAGGCCCTCGGAGGACACCGCGTTGGGCACGTTCACGCCGGGGATGCCCGCCAGGTTCGCGGGGATCGTGGCGACGTCGTAGAGGTACATGGCCAGCGGGTCGGAGGTCTTCTCACCGAACTTGAACGCCGTCTCGGGTGCCGTGGGCGACACGAGGACGTCGACCTGCTCGAACACCGCGTCGAAGTCGCGCTGGATGAGCGTGCGCACCTTCTGGGCGCTGCCGTAGTAGGCGTCGTAGTAGCCGGCCGAGAGCACGTGCGTGCCCAGGATGATGCGGCGCTTGACCTCGTCACCGAAGCCGGCCTCGCGGGTGGCGGCCATGACGCGCTCTGCGGTCACGGGGCCCTCGGTGGGCTCAACGCGGATGCCGTAGCGCATGCCGTCGAAGCGGGCCAGGTTCGAGGAGACCTCGGCGGGCATGATCAGGTAGTAGGCGCCCAGCGAGTACTCCAGGTGCGGGCAGGAGACCTCGACGATCTCAGCCCCGGCCTCGCGCAGCTTCTCGACGGTGGCGTTGAAGGCGTCGATGACGTCCTGCTGGTAGCCCTCGCCGCTCAGCTCCTTGACGACGCCGACCTTCAGGCCCTTCATGGAGCCTTCCGCGGCGACGGACTCGACGGCCTCGGTAAGCGCGGGAACTGGCTCGTTCAGGGAGGTCGAATCATTGGGGTCGTAGCCGCCGATCAGCTCGGTCAGGGCGGCCGCGTCGGCGACCGTGCGGGTGACGGGGCCGATCTGGTCCAGGGACGAGGCCATGGCCACCAGGCCGAAACGCGACACCGCGCCGTAGGTGGGCTTGGCGCCGACCGTGCCGGTCACGAACGCGGGCTGGCGAATCGAGCCACCCGTGTCGGAACCGAGGGCCAGAGGCACCATGTAGGCCGCGACAGCAGCGGCCGAGCCGCCGCCGGAGCCACCGGGGATGCGCTCGGTATCCCACGGGTTCTTAGTCGCGCCGAAGGCGGAGTGCTCGGTGGACGAACCCATGGCGAACTCGTCCATGTTGGTCTTGCCGACGATGGGCAGGCCGGCTTCCTTGATCTTCGCGGTGACGGTCGCGTCGTAGGGGGGCTTCCAGTCGCCCAGGATCTTCGAGGCGCAGGTGGTGCGCAGGCCGCGCGTCACCACGTTGTCCTTGACGGCGATCGGCACGCCCGCCAGGCGGTGCAGCGTCTCCCCCGCCGCGCGGCGTGCGTCCACGTCGGCCGCGGTCGCCAGGGCGCCCTCGCGGTCGACGGTGATGAATGCGTTCACGCGGTCCTCGATCGCGTCGATGCGGTCCAGGCACGCCTGGGTCAGCTCGACGGAGGTGATCTGGCCCGCGGCCAGCATGTCCGCCAGCTCGAGGGCGCTCTTCTTCAGCAGCTCGTTCATCAGTCCTCCCCCAGAATCTGCGGAACCAGGAACATGCCGTCCTGGGCGGCGGGCGCCTGAGCGAGCACCTCGTCGCGGTCGACGGTTTCGCCCACCACGTCCTCGCGCCACACGTTGGTCAGCGGAATCGGGTGGGACGTGGCGGGAACCTCGGGCGTGGCGACCTCGGACACCTTGGAGACGGCGTCGGCGATCGCGTCGAGCTCACCCGCGAAACGCGTGATTTCCTCGTCGGTCAATGCGATGTGGGCCAGGCCCGCAACGCGGGCGACCTCGTCAGTACTAATGCGTGACATGTGTGGCATCCTACCCGTATGGCCTTTTCACAGCGACGCCAACTCACCAGGCAGACGTGGTCGATCGTCAAAAAAGCGGGAATCGCGCTGCTCGCCGCCCAGGCGGCCGCAGTCGTGACCGTCCACGCGATCGACCGCATGCGCACGGCCCGTATCCCCGGTGGCGTGCACGGTTTCCCCACTCTGCCTCCCGCCGACACGCAGATCGGCGGCACCGTGGCGCGCACGTACACGGAGGGAACCTCCCTGTACGCGGACATGCTGGAGGCCATCGAAGGGGCGACGCATCACATTTATTTCGAGACTTTCATTTGGCGCTCGGACCGCTGGGGCCAGCGCTTTAAGACGGCGCTGATCGACGCGGCCAAGCGCGGCGTCGAGGTGTTCTGCGTGTGGGATGGCTTCGGCGTCCTCAACCAGGATCCGCGTTTCTACAAGTTCCCCGTGATGCCGCATCTGCACGTGCGCAAATTCCCAACGCTGCGCTCGGGCTTCTTCACCCTGAACATCCGGCGCACGGGCCAGGATCACCGCAAGATCCTCGTGGTCGACGGCGAGGTCGGCTTCGTCGGCGGGTACAACATCGGCGATCCCTTCGCGAACGAGTGGCGCGACACCCACGTGCGCATCACGGGCGAGGCCGTGTGGGAGCTGGAAAACGGCTTCGTCGACTTCTGGAACCATTTCCGCCCCAAGACGTGCCCGGAGCTGCCGGATCAGGGGGCGCGCGCATGGAGTGCGGACGTGACCGCACAGTTCAACCTGCCGCACTACCTCCTGTACCCGATCCGCGGCATGTACATCGACGCGATCGAGCGCGCGACCGACCGCGTGCTCATCACGACGGCATACTTCATCCCTGATCGCGAGGTCCTCGGCTCCCTGATCGCCGCCGCCCGCCGGGGCGTGCGCGTGCAGGTGCTGATCCCCGAGTATTCCAACCACATCTTGGCGGACTGGGTGGCTCGCCCCTACTACGGCGAGCTGCTGCGCGAGGGCGTTGAGATCTGGCTCTACCGTCACGCGATGGTGCACTCAAAGACGATGACGGTGGACGGGCGCTGGTCGACGATCGGCACGGCGAACATCGATCGCCTGTCGATGCGCGGCAACTACGAGGTGTGCCTGCAGTTCTTTCCCGCCCGCTGGCCGCGCGCATGGAGGAGATTTTCGCGAACGACCTGACGACGGCACGCCGCCTGACGATCGACGAGTGGGAGAAGCGCTCGATGATCACCCGCGTCGGCGAGGTGCTGCTCGGCCCCTTAGAGCCCTTCGTCTAAACCGAAGTATGCCCACACCGACCTCCAACTGCATCGGGAGCGTATTACGGGACAAAATTATGATTCAAGCATGACGCACTAGCCTTGATCCGCCCTCTCCTCAGCATCGCTATCCCATATATCCCCTATCCTTTGGTAAACGTCAGCAAGCGAGTCAAGAACCGTTGCCGTCTTGGGCCAACGCACACACATCTGCTGAGCGTATGCCCGATATTCGTGCATCAGCTCTCGCTCTGAGTCACCTCCCTCATACATCCCCTTCACAGTAGGTCCGTACAACGAAATATGACCCGCGACTAGACCAGTCTTGAGTACGTCTGATCCGTACTTTTCAATGAGGTTACGAACATCTTCCACGGGCCACATTCCATCGGATCCTACTGGCGACGATGCAAGAACACGTCCAAGTTGCTGAATGCCATAATCGAAACAATCAACCTGACTCAACAGCTCAAAACAACGCCCGAACCAATTTCGCAAAAAATTGCCATCAAGAACGTCATCCTCACTCAATCCAGGCAAACGATTCCACTGACGCATAATAGCAAGCCGAGCGTCACAAATCTTCTCATCCGAAAGCCACTCAGGACACCCCTCTGGCACATACCGACCGCAGACCAGGGAAACAAATCTCTGAGGATCTAAAGAAAAATGCTTATACAACGTAAGCAGAGACAGATCATTATCCCCTGAGGCGAAATAGAGAAACTCGACAAGTACGACATCAGGTTGATCGAGCGTCAAAGAATCAACCCACTCAAGCAATTCCTTGACCAAAGAGAATACCGGATCGCCAGGCAGAAAGACGTACGACTCAAAAAAGAACATAAGAACATCAATTATCGCTTGGGCATTGGCAGGATCTCCGCGAGGAACCTTACACGACAAAAGAACAATAGCCTTGTCCAGATAGCCTAATGACATAAGCTCCGGAACCAATTCAGATGCATCGTCGGAAGAAAGGTCCTGAATCTCGAACAGATCGAAACTCTCCCAATACGGATGAAGCAAGGAACAATCAATCTCATCGAGCAGAGCATGCCACTCTTTACCTACCGGCAGACTAGCAACAAAGGACGCCTTTCTCGCCTCTTGAAACTGATCTGATGTTAATACAGACCTAACCCAAGAAACCCCACAAGAAGACGCCTTTTCCAACACATACTCTCTTGCCACCTCACATACACGCGAAGCACTCCCATCAATCCAAGCGAGAACCAAGGAATCGAGATCTTCTTCAAAATGCGCCATTGCTTGACCGATACAGCTACGATCAGCAACACTCTCAGCAAGTAGTTTGAGATCATCAACATCATTCTGCCAAATGTGCCGAAGAGCTTCCAATTGCCTCGCCTTGACACTTATTAACTGATCATCAAATGAGTGCTGAGAGCACCCCGCAACCAAAGGGTCATCACACATGAACAAACGACTAAATTTTACAATATCATGAGCACTCTCTAGCGAGGAGATAAGTCCTTCAAGCTCCGCATTAAGCAGTTGTCGTGCACAGTCCTCCACACAAGTGTGCGAATCACAGATGCCGATATACCTCTGCAGAACATTACTCAATTTAACAGCTTCCGACTTCGACAAAGTGCTTGGCTGCACCCTTTGTTGCAGCTCTTTTACAACCTTCTGGAGTTTATGACACCCATATTTCGCAACAGCATTCAACAAAATTTCCCAGCGGCTCACATCACTTTCCGCAGTCAACACCGCTACATCAATTATCTTTTCCAGATAGATAGCAACACATTTGTCCGAAACGCAATTCTCAACCGCCCAGTCACGATAGATGGGCCGACGAGGCACAATATTATTGAACATTTTTGGATGCATAATACCCGTCAGAGCATTCCAACCTACCTTCGGATACTTCGAAAGCAATGTCTGAACGATTGCACCTTTATCATCAACACTCGCATTACCGAACCTTGAGCGCACACCAAGGGTCTTACACAAGCCCAAACATAACGCCCCACACAAGCCGTCATCACACATTATGCACCCAATGGCAGCAATGAGAAATATCGCGCGCGCGCAGTACTGACGCGACCATGTCAAGCACTCCAAAGCATCCACCACGTTAGTAACGAAGGGCCCGTTTTCTTCGCTAGATAAAACCGCTCTCGTCAGCATATTTTGCGGTTCTACTGTCTGGACCAGACCATCTATTCTACCCAAAAAGAGATCCGGGAGAGCCTCAGCAAAAATACACAAAGGCCCACGACAGATCAATCAAGCCAATAGAATCTTCTGACTCGAATCCCGCATCGAAAAAAACCCGTTAACCATCCTCTTCATGGCCAACAATAGCGGATGCGCAGACCCAGCATTTCGTTCAGCCCAAGCCGACACCAACGGCAAACTACGCATCACATGTCGCTGTAGCGTCGCCGAAAGAGCTCCAATATTCTGCGCAAATTGTTCCGCAGTGGTACATCCTCTTCGCATCGCAACTCTGCGCATCTCAGAAAGCACAACACGGTTCACAAGGTCTTCCCAGCCACTCACGTGCTGTTTGGACACTTTATGGAACATCAGGTCAGCTGCGCCAAATGGGTCAACGCTACTCCACCTACCCCTGATCGAACGAACGGCGCATTTTGATTGATATCTTTCACTAAGATCTTCTAGAAGAGCATTAATTTCCTCATTTGACACACCTACGAGTTCCTCAATCGCTCGACAATCTCCCACATGCTCAAACTCCCATGCTCCGACAAGCATTAGGGGCACTAGGACTCTCGCAATTTCTGCATTCATCGACCACTCTGGCCTCCTTATTTTTTTGGGTCGCGCGATATCGCTCGATAGAACGCGCTCATACTTCTGCGCGCTAAAGCGACCATTTTATCTATATCTAACGATGCGAATTCACCACGACGTAAAACACGCACCGCCACCTCTCTTGATATCTTAGGTAGACGGATTCCGGTATCCCTATCCAGTATGTATGAAGAGTCATCTACAATTTGAACCACATTATGCCCTCTTGACTGCGCTAATCCGATGTCAGGGTCATCGAACATAGGGATCAGAAGGAGAGGATCTAATTGACAAGTGACTTTGTCCCAGGAGTCAGCATCATGCACAAGGAGGGTCTTTTCGAGCATTTTTTCGTTCTCATGCAAAACTACTGCATGATAGAAAGCAAGCGCATCGTTGCGCCATGCTGATTGAACGGTGGGCACAGTTCTTTTCAGCCCCAAGAGATGCATGAGGCGTTCCGATTCATTGTGTCGCCCTGCAGTGTGAAACTCCGGAGGCACATCAATCTTGCAATTTCGACGGAGTTGTTCCCACCATGATGTGAGGGTCTGGGCACCCGAGACAGGCTTCCCACGTAGCTCAGATAGCCACAAGTGGACGGCTGGCACCGACTGAAGCCATCCTTCTAGTCGATGCGCATCAAAGGCTTCTACCGATGCAAATTTGTTTTCGCTGCTTCGTTCCTTCGCCCACTCGGCAGCTCCAGCCCAGTTTCTGGGTGTAGCAAAGACAAAAATTTCGTCCGACTTTCCAACGATTTCGTCGGCTCGCTTATTGTAATCTTCGTTGGCCTTGGATTTCGGCTGCTGGTTCGTACCGAATTCAAAGCGCAGCTCGCCCTTGGGTAAGAATGAAGACCCGTCGGACGTAGCCGTTCCATCCCACCCCGGTGCTGCGGTCCCTTCACGAGCACGAATGTCGATGTTGGTAACGCCCGGCGTCTGCGCGAGCAGCCTCCGCATGAGCTCGGGGAATACCCCCCTTTGATTCTTGGGTGTCAGCCCAGCGATCCAAATCTAGCGCGTTGACCAAGAGCGGGTTGCTATCCATATCAGCAACCTACACCGACGCCTCTTCTTCTGTTGTCTAATCAGGCAGCGGGGTGAAACTATACTACGTTCATCAACCTGTCAGGCCCATATTCGGCCCCTTCGAGCCCTTCGTCTGAGCCCCGGCCTCGTTATAGGCCGACTCCCGCCAGTCCTCTCTCGAGGAGGTCGGCGAACTGCTGCTCGGTAATGACCGGGACGCCCAGGGCCTCGGCCTTCGCGGCCTTCGATCCCGCGCCGGGGCCTGCGACCACGAGCGAGGTCTTCTTCGAGACCGAGCCAGCCGCCTTGCCGCCGCGCGACGTGATCGCTTCCTTGGCGCCCTCGCGGTCGTATCCGGGCATCGCGCCAGAGACGACGATGGTGAGGCCCGCGAGCACGTCCGAGGTCGGCTCGGGCACCTCGTCGGCCATGCGCACGCCCGCGCGCGCCCACGCGTCAAGCACCTCCAGGTGCCAGTCAACCGTGAACCAGTCGCGCAGGGAGCGTCCGATTTCCTCGCCCACGCCCTCGACGGCGGAGAGCTCCTCGACCGAGGCGGCGCGCAGGGCGTCCATCGACAGGAATTTCTCTGCGAGCGCGCGGGCGGCCGTGGGGCCGACATGTCGAATGGACAGGGCGACGAGGACGCGCGCGAGGGGCTGGCTCTTGGCCTTCTCCAGCTCGGCGAGCATCTTCTCGGTGCCCTTGGAAGCGCTGGGCTCGATCGGCTCGAAGACAGTCTGACCGCGCAGCTTGCGGGGCTTGTAGGCTTTCGTCCAGAAGTAGCGGACCTGCTTGAAGTCCCCGGTTTCTTCGCCCTTCTTCTTGACGGGCTTCCACACCATGACATCGCGCAAGTCCTCGGCGCGCAGGTCGAAGAGCGCGGCCTCGGTGCGCAGTGCGGGGGCCTGCGGGGCGGGCAGGAGCTCCTCGGCGCGGGTGATCTGCTCGCCGTGGGGCAGCTCGCGGCCGCCCTCAAGGGTGAGGACGGTGCCGTCCTCCAGGGTGACGCTGTGTCCGGCAACCAGGGCGGCGGCCACCTCGTCGCGGTCGTTTTCGGGCTGGGTCATGGCCAGCGCTGACTCATCCCCGAGGCCCTCCACGTCCAGGGCGCTTCTCGCGCCGACGTGGGCGAGGCGCTCGGTGATCTGCGCGGGGCACAAGCCCTTGTTCGGGCAGCGCAGGTCGACGTCGCCTTCCTTCTCCTGGACGAGCGCGGTCCCACAGGAGGGGCACTCGGTGGGCATCACGAAGGGACGCTCGGAGCCGTTGCGCGCGTCCTCGACGGGGGCGACGATCTCGGGGATGACATCCCCGGCCTTGCGCAGGACGACGAGGTCGCCGATGAGGACGCCCTTACGGGCGACCTCCTGCGCGTTGTGCAGGGTCGCGCGCGCGACGTTCGAGCCCGCGACCAGCACGGATTCCATGACCCCGGAGGGTCACGCGGCCCGTGCGGCCCACCTGGACGCGGATGTCGAGCAGGCGCGTGTGGACCTCCTCGGGCGGGAACTTGTAGGCGGCCGCCCAGCGCGGCGTGCGCGAGGTCGAGCCGAGGGAACGCTGCAGGTCCAGGTCGTTGATCTTCACGACGACGCCGTCAATCTCGTGGTCGAGGCCGTGGCGGTCCGCGCCGATCTCGGCAATCCGCTCTTCGACGGCCTTCCGGCCCGTGAGCACTCGCGTGTAGGGCGAGACGGGCAGGCCCCAGTCGCGCAGCTGCTCGTACCAGCCCATCTGGGTGGTCGGCTCGGTGAAGTCCTCCCCGGCCTCGACGAAGCCGATGCCGTGGGCGACCATCGCGAGGGGGCGCTTGGCGGTCTCGGCCGGGTCCTTTTGGCGTAGGGATCCGGCGGCCGCGTTGCGCGCGTTGACGAAGGTCTTTTCCCCGGCCTCGACGCGGGCCTCGTTGAAGGCGGCGAAGTCGGCGACCGGGAAGTAGACCTCGCCGCGCACCTCGATGCGGGCGGGGACGGCGCCGGTCAGGGTCTGCGGGATCGACGCGATCGTTCGCGCGTTGGCGGTGACGTCTTCGCCGACGTAGCCGTCGCCTCGGGTCGCGGCACGCACGAGGCGGCCGTTCTCGTACAGGAGGTTGATGGACAGGCCATCGACCTTGACCTCGGTCGTCATCTCGAGGTCGGAGATGCCGGTGGCCTCGGCCATGCGGGTCTCCCAGCCGGCGAGCTCCTCGAGGGAGAACACGTCATCGAGGGACATCATCTGGGCGAGGTGGCGCACCTCGGAGAACCCCGAGTCGACGCTGCCGCCCACGCTCATCGTGGGCGAGTCGGCGCCGCGCAGCTGCGGGTAGCGTTCCTCGATCTGTTCGACCTCGCGGTACATGCGGTCGTAATCCGCGTCCGCGAGGGTCGGCGAATCACGGTCGTAGTAGGCGGCGCGGGCCTCGTTGATGCGGTCAACGAGGTCGTTGTAGCGGTCGCGGGTCGTCTCGAACGTGGAGTCAGCCATGAGGACCATTCTTGCATTTGAGGGGGCTGGCGGACCGGCGGGCGTGGCGCTTGGGCGGCGGAGGTGGCCATAGCCACAAGCCTCTACGGCGAGGTTATCCACAGGGGTGTTCTCTTGTCCTCGGTTATCCACAGGCCTTCTCGCGCCGCTTGATCGCCCGCGAGCGCGGCGGGATCGTTGACGCATGAAGGATTCCGGTTGCCTCGCCCGATCAGCCTTGCGCGCAGACGTTCACCTGGCCTGCGTCGCGGGCCCGGATGTCGGTGTCGTGGTCGCGCCCGGCACGGTCGGGCGTGCGGGGGATGTGCCGCTGACGTGCGCCTCCGTCGCCAGGGAGCACCTCCGCCTGTCGACGCGGGATGGTCGGGCCGTCTTGCGGGTGTCGCCTGGCGTCTCCCCCGTGCGCGTGCGTTCGCATCTGCCCCTGTGGCGCCGATATCGGGAGGCTCAGCCGCTCCCCGCGGGGACCCGCATCCACCTGGGGGAGGACGTCTTCGAGCTGCGGGCCCGGCCTCGGCGCTTGGCCTGGCCCGCAGCTTCCGGACGAGGACGGGGATCGCTGACGGGTTCGTCTCTCCTGCGGGGAGCTCCCCTGGTCTCCGTGCTCGTCATGGCCGGTTTTCTGTTGTGGAGGCTACGCTCGACCATCTCTCTACCCTCCGTGCTCGTGCCGGCCTGCGCGGGCGTTGCACTGGTCGCGGTCGTCGCCTCGATTGCCTTGGCGTGGCGGACACGCCGGCGCCGCCGGGGCTGGGACGGCGGGGCGCTGGCCCTGATCCTTGCGGGGCTTCCGGCCTCGTCCTCTCCCCCGCGGGCTGCGCGGGCTGCCGTGTGGCCGGGTCGGCCCACGCGCGTGGGGCGACGCGTGCGGCTGTCGGCGTCCGCTGACGGTAGAGAGCCGGGCGAGTGCGAGGCGATCGGAATTGTCGGCGCCCACGCGTCCCAGTGCGCGCTGTGGTGCGCCGGCCAAATCGCCGCTCAGCTCGGCGGGGCGCGCGTGTGGTGGAACAGCGCCGCTCCCGTACTGATTGGGCACGCGGGCGTGGATATCCACGTCAGCGACCGCGATTCCTGCCCGCACTGCACGCGCGACGCCGCCCGTCCGACGCTCCACATCGGATACGCCTCCTCGCTGTCGCTCCTTCCGGCCTGGTGCGCGCAGGTGTGCGTCACCGATGACGAGCCCGTGAGCTCGCACTGGTGGTGGACCGTCACGCGAGCAGACGCGCAAGACAGCCTGCCGACACGGCTCGACTGGGACCCGTCCTCAGCGAGGGGGCGCGGCGGTGGGCTCAGCGTCCGGATCGGGCTCTCAGAGGAGGGGCCCGTCGACCTGGACCTGGTCGCCGACGGGCCGCACGCCCTCGTCGCGGGGTGCACCGGATCGGGAAAGTCCGAAGCGCTCCTCGGGTGGCTTGCCGCTATCGCGCACTGCTACAGCCCCGAACAGGTCCGTTTCATCCTCATCGACTACAAGGGCGGGGCGACCTTCGCCCGCCTCGAGGCGCTCCCACACACCCAGGCGCTCCTCACCGACCTTGACGCCGGCGCCACGACCCGAGCGCTGGACGGAATCGCGTCGATCCTCCAGCGACGCGAGGAAACACTCGGGGCGCTCGGCTTCCCTGACCTCGCCACGTGGGAGAGTGCTCACAAGTCCGATCCGCTGAGCGTGACCGCTCCCCCGCCTCGTCTCGTTGTCGCGATCGACGAGTTTCGCGTTCTCGCCCAGGCCCATCCCGATTCGATGGAGGTCTTGCTCCGCCTCGCCGCGCAGGGACGCAGCCTCGGTCTGCATCTCATCGCAGCCACCCAACGCCCCTCGGGCGCTGTGAGCGCACAGATGCGCGCAAACATGGACATTCGACTGTGTCTGCGCTGCGTGAGCGCCTCGGACTCCACCGACATCCTCGGGGACGGACGAGCTGCCTCACTGCCGCGCATCCCCGGCCGCGCCATCCTGGCGGACGTGGGCACGATCCAGCTGACCTACCTCGCCGACATCGCGTCGGTGGTCGCACGCTGCAACGCCACGTGGCCTCGCTCGGGCACCGAACCCCTGTGGGCGCCAGCCCTACCCGAGGCGCTGACCTGGGAGGACGTCGACGCCGTCGCGCAGCCACTTCGCGATCACGCCCCGCAGAGGAACGAGGCCCGCGACGCACTCCCTGGCGACGCCGCCGTGTCTCTCGGCCTGGCGGAGGGCATCGAGCGTCACGATCCCATCGTCTGGGACGGAGGAAGCATCCAGATACAGACCAGCGCACACGAGGCGCGTCTCGCCGCGCAATGGGCGCTGTCCCTCGCGACGCGAATCGCGCACCGCACCCGCCACCCTCTCCACGTCATCGGTGAGGAGAGGGTCGAATGCGCGGCCTCCCAGCTGCCTGTGGACGCACCCAGCGTCATCGACCTGCTCGAAGGCATCTGCGACCACGGGCCCTCAGTCCTGGCGATCACGGATGCCCCGCAGCTGCGCTCATATCTGTCTCACGCGCTTGCTGCTCCTCAGGCGGAGGCGCTGTGGACCTCACTCCTGGCCACAGCCAGGCGCGCCGGCGTCGTCATCGTCGCCGCTTTCGCTGGCAGATTCACCCCGTCGAGCGCGGCACTGGGCGCATTCTCGACGCGCATCGTGCGCGCCAGGGACGCGGACGAGGCCGTTCACGCCGGGATCGCGCCCGGGGAGCTGCGCGCTCTCGGAGAGGGACAGGCGCTCATCGTGCGACCGGGAGAGCGTCCGCGCCTCGCCTGCATCCCCCGGCAGGCCGTTCGCCTGCACGGCGACCACCTGGCGGCCGAGGGCGATTGGCACATCCCCTCCCCGTCACAGGTCGCAGCGATGGTCAGAAATACACGCTCCCCCATCCTGATCGGCCCCACCTACAGCGCCCCCACCTGGGCTCGCTCACTGCCGTGGATCATCATCGGACGCAGGGACGACGCCCGGATCGTCGAGGCCATCCACGCCCACCTCGGATGGGAAACGCCAAAGATCTCTGACGTAATTCCCGAAGAAGCGTGGACTCGTATCACCAGATGGGACAAGCACAGGGTCCTCGCGCTCAACCCCACACACAACGTTATTCGCGCATTAATTCAACACAGCCACACGCCCCCACTCGCCCTGACGGCACGACGGTGGGAGTCGACCTGCGGCGTGATCAGCGAGGGTGATACCGTAACCACTGTCCAACTGACCGTAGGGTCAGTTAATACTAGGTCCCACCTTTTTGGTCGGTCGTGAGCAGACGCATAGTGACATCCCCATTTCACTGTTGACTCAACCTTGCGCGACTAAGATGGCCTAGCGGACACTGAAAAACAGCACAAGAGACCCAGGCGCACAGGACGCGAGGAGCGAAAGACAGATCATGGATTGGCGCAGTAAGGCAGCATGCCTGACCGTAGACCCGGAACTTTTCTTCCCCATCGGGAACACGGGTCCGGCTATTACGCAGGTCGCCGAGGCCAAGGCCGTATGCCGTGAGTGCGAGGTCGTGAGCGTGTGCCTGCAGTGGGCAATCAACAACAACCAGGACTCCGGCGTGTGGGGCGGCATGAGTGAGGAAGAACGCCGCTCCCTCAAGCGCCGCGCCGCGCGCGCACGCCGCGCGGGCTGCTAACACACCGCCGCGCCCGCGCGAGCCGCACGAACAATCAAGGCCGGAGATCCACACAGGATCCCCGGCCTCGTTCATCTGCGCACAGCGCCGACCACACCCGTCAGGCGGGGTCCAGGTTGGCGTGGAGCGTGACAAGCGTGCCGCCTCCCTCGCGAGGCGTCCACTCGATCGAGCCCTTCAGCTCACCGCGCACCATCTGATGCACGATCTGCGTGCCCAGGCCGCTCATGGGCGTGCCCGGCACGAAGCCCACGCCATCATCTGCGACGGTCACTGTCATGGATGTTCCCTCGCGCTCGGCGCGCACCTCGATGAGACCGTCGCGGTCGGCGAGGCCATGCTCGACCGAGTTGGCGACCAGCTCGTTGAGGACGGTCGCCAGGGCCTGAGCCTGGTCTGCCTGAATGGTGCCAAAGCTACCGGTCGTAATGACCTCGACACTGTGATCCGTGGAGGCAATCGCGCCGGCCATACGCACGATCGTACGCGCGACCTCGTCGAAGTCGACCGACTCGTCCACGTTCTGCGACAGGGCGGCGTGCACGGTCGCGATGGCCTGCACGCGGCGCTCGGCCTCCGCGAGCGCCACCTTGACCGCCTCCTCGGAGGAGCGGCGCGACTGGAGGCGCAGCAGGGCGGACACGGTCTGCAGGTTGTTCTTGACGCGGTGGTGGATCTCGCGGATCGTCGCGTCCTTCGTCATGAGCTCCTGCTCGTGGCGGTGGACCTCGGAGACGTCGCGCGTCAGGATGACGGCGCCCAGGCGCTTGCGTCCGTTGACGAGGGGCAGGGCGCGCATGCTGACGGTGGATGCGCGCGCGGCGATCTCGACGCGCCAGGAGGCGCGACCCATGACGACGACCGCCATGGATTCCTCGATGAGGGTGCCGTCGCCGATGACCTCGGTGATCTCCTGAGCGAGGACCTTGCCGGTCACGTGCGTGCGGATGCCGAGGCGGCGCAGGCACGACACGGCGTTGGGTGTCGCGTGCTGGACGCGGCCCTCCGCATCCAGCAGGACGGCGCCGTCGAGGACTCGCGGGACGCCGTGGGACGTGACCTGCGGGGTCGAATCGTAGGGATATTCGCCGCGGGCCATCATTTGGCACAGGGTGTCGGCCGCCGCCACGGTCCATCCTTCGAAGCCCAGCGACAGTCGCGGGCTGGACAGGTTGGCCTCGCGCGTGACGACGGCGATGATGCGCCCGTCGTGGCACACGGGCACGCAGGTTTCCATCATCGAGTAGGTGCCTGCCCAGCGCGCGGCGGGTGAGCGCACAACCTCGCCGGACTGCAGGGCGCGGCGCAGGTCGATTTCGCGGGCGGCGGGCAGGTGGAGGCCGATGATGTCGTCCACGTGGACGGTCGTCGAGGTCGCGGGGCGACAGTGGGCGGCCGCGATGAAGCGCCCGTCGTCGGCGGGCAGCCACAGGACAAGGTCGGCGGCCGCCAGGTCGGCGAGCACCTGCCAGTCCGCGAGGAGGAGGTGTAGCCAATCGATGTCCTGCTCCGACAACGGCGTCGAAGAAGCTTCTTCAGCTAACTGCATGAGACTACGCATGCATCTACTCTAAGGGGAGAGGGGCCGCGAGGGCGGACCTTCGTTGTAAATGAGCGCCGGGACACGCTTCGGCGCCGCTTTTTTCGCAAGGAGAGCCATGCAGTTCACGCAGTCCGTTTCGTATCCCGGTACGGTCGACGAGGTCGTCGCCATGTACCTGACCCCCGCCTACCTGGAGCGACGCTTCGGCCAGTTTGTCGTGGAGGGTTCTGCCACCCTGTCGGTAGAGGGCGAGCGCGTGTCCTTTGCGGGCACCGTGCGCCCGGAGCTGATTCCTGCGGCGGCCGCGCGCTTTGTCAAGTCCGATCTGCGCATCTCTTTCACCGAGGAGTGGGCGACGAACGAGACCGGGGCTACCTCGCGCACGTCCGTGACCGTGGACGGCGCCCCGGTGTCCGTGGAGGCCACATCCACCCTGGCTCCGGTCGAGGCGGGAAGTGTTCGCGTGGTGACCGGCAACGTGTCGGTGCGCGTTCCGCTGCTGGGCGGGCGCATCGAGAAGGAGGCCGTGGCGCACCTCGGCCGCGTCGTGGAGCGTGAGCAGGCGCTGGCCGCGCAGTGGCTGGAGGAGCATCGCTGAGCCCACGCTACGCTCTGCGAGGAAACCCGCCCGCCCAGCGTTGCATTTCGGGCGGGCGGGGTCTTTTCGCGACACAATAGGTGCCATGAGTGATACCCCTAAATCTCTGTACATGCAGCGTACGGGCGTGCGTCAGTACGTCGCCCGCAACCAGGACGGCGCCGAGATCCGCATCGGTCATGGCCCCGGCCTCTTCTCCCCCGGTGACCTGCTCAAGCTCGCGATCGCGGGCTGCAACGCGATGAGCTCGGATGCCCGCATGGCGGCTCGCCTGGGCGACGATTTCGAGCAGTTCGTCGGCGTCTCCGGCGACTACGACCAGCAGAATGATCGTTTCACGCACGTGGACGTCGAGCTGGTCCAGGACATGTCTGCCCTGTCCGACGAGGAGATCGAGGATCTCAAGCGTCGCGCCGATGCCGCAATCAAGCGCAACTGCACCATCGAGCACTCGGTCGTCGACCAGGCGCTCCCGGCCTCGCACACGTGGACGAACGAGCGGATCAACTGACGTGAGCGCCGTCGACCGCCAGTACGAGGACCTGCTGGCGCGCATTATGCGCGAGGGCACCCCCAAGGGTGACCGCACCGGCACGGGCACGCGTTCCTTGTTCGGGGCGCAGTTGCGCTACGACCTGTCCAAGGGCTTCCCGCTGATCACGACGAAGCGCGTGCACCTCAAATCGGTGGTCGGAGAGCTCCTGTGGTTCCTGTCGGGGTCGTCGAACGTGTCCTGGCTCCAGGACAACGGGATCCGCATCTGGAACGAGTGGGCTGACGAGGACGGCGAGCTGGGCCCGGTGTACGGCGTCCAGTGGCGTTCGTGGAACGCCGGGGATGGCCGCCACATCGACCAGATCTCCCAGGTCCTCGAGACGCTGAAGACGAACCCGGATTCACGCCGCATGGTGGTCTCGGCGTGGAACGTCGGCGACCTGCCGCAGATGGCGCTCGAGCCCTGCCACGCGTTCTTCCAGCTGTACGTGGCTGACGGCCGCCTGTCGCTGCAGCTCTACCAGCGCAGCGCGGACATGTTCCTGGGTGTGCCCTTCAATATCGCGTCCTACTCGCTGCTCACCCACATGTTCGCCCAGCAGGCGGGCCTGGAAGTCGGCGACTTCATTTGGACGGGCGGGGACTGCCACATCTACTCCAACCACACGGAGCAGGTGAGAGAGCAGCTGAGCCGCGAGCCGTACCCGTTCCCTCGCCTGGAGCTCGGACACGCTCCCTCGATGTTCGAGTACTCCTTCGACGATATTTCGGTGACGGACTACCAGCATCACCCCACGATCAAGGCTCCGGTCGCGGTATGACGAAGCTGGGAGCGATTTGGGCGCAGGATCGCAACGGGATCATTGGGACGGGCACGGCCATGTCCTGGCATGTTCCCGCTGATTTCCAGCACTTCAAGGAGTCCACGATGGGCTGCCCGATCATCATGGGCCGCCGCTCGTGGGAGGCTCTCGGGCACGCCCTGCCGGGCCGTACGAACATCGTCATCACTCGCACCCCCGGGTACGAGGCCGAGGGCGCTCTCGTCGTCTCCTCCGTCGATGAGGCCCTTCAGATCGCACGCGAGGAAACGGCGCACACGGACGCCCCCTACATCTGGATCGCAGGCGGGGCTCAGCTCTATGCCGAAACCCTCCCCCTCCTGGACGAGGCCGTGGTGACCGACCTGGAGCTGGACGTGGCCGCGAGCGCTCCCGAGGGATCGACCTTCGTGTACGCGCCGCCGCTGGATCCGGCGCTGTGGCGCCAGGATGTGGAGCGCAGTGACGCGCAGTGGCGTGAGCGCTCCGGGGACGCTCGCTGGAAGGTGAGCACCTGGGTGCAGCGCTGAGCGACCCTCCCCCCCCCCCGTTTCGATACCTATCCGGCAAGGCCCCGCGCATCGCGCGGGGCCTTCGTCGTAGGATGCACTGTGCCCTCATCACCTTTGCTGACGAATCCGACGCTGCGCGCGCTCGTGGCGATCGCGCTGTTTACGTACACGGCGCAGAACATGCTCAACGTGTCGATTGCTCCCCTGTCGCGCGCTCTGGACCTGCCCGAGTGGATCGTGGGCGCGGCCGTGTCCTTGGCGGCCGCAGCGGTGACGGCGCTCAGCCAGTTCTGGGGGCGCCGCTCAATCGCCTGGGGACGCAGGCGCGTCATCCTGTTGGCGCTGTTCTTAGCGCTCACGGCGGGCACACTCTTTTCGGCGGCCGTGTGGGCGCGAGCGGCCGGTTACATCGGTGCTTTCCTCGCGGCGGGCGCCATCATGGCGGCACGCGGCCCCTTCTTCGGCGCGGCCGTCGCGGCGATCCCGCCGACGGGCCAGGCCCTCGTCGCCGAGGTGACCCCCGACGAGGCCTCGCGCGTGCGCGGCACGTCCGCGTTCTCCGGCGCGATCAACCTGTCCGTCATGGTTGGCTCCCTCGTCTCTTCGGCGCTGGGTGCCTGGTGGATTTCGGCCCCGTGCACGCCACGCCGATCTTTGTCCTCATCGCGCTGGCCATCGCGCTCATCTGGCTGCCTCGCGACGGAGCATCGACGCGCCTGAGGAGGCGCTTGCCCCGCCTGACGGCCAGGGACACGGAACCCGAGCAGGCGACCCCGGCCTCGTCGACATATACGACGGAGCAGGAGAGCACGAGCGGAGCGAAGGCCACCGCCGACCTGCCCCCGCGCGTGCGGTGGACGGACCGGCGCATCGCCCCGTGGATCGCCTCGGTGTTCGGCATCTATTTTGCGAACGGCGTCGTTCAAATCACGATGGGGTTCCTCGTCCAGGACCGCGGTGGACTCGAGCCCGCACCCGCTGTTTCCGTGACCGCCCTCATGCTGCTGGCCAACGCCGCCGGAGCCATGCTCATGCAGCTGATCGTCGTGCCTCGCCTGGGCTGGACTCCGCGCACGCTACTGCGCACGGGCATGACGCTCGCCCTCGTGGCCCTTACGTGCCTGACCATGGCGCCGTCGCTGTGGGCGCTGGCCACCTCGACGTTCGCGATGGGCGTCGCCTCGGGCATGGCCTCCCCCGGCTACTCGGCGGGCGCGTCCCTGGCGGTGAGCGCGCGCGAGCAGGGCGGCATCGCCGGTGTCATCAACGCGACCGGCGCGATCACGTGGATCGTGGCCCCCGTGAGCGCCACGGCCCTGTACGGTTGGATGCCGCTGTCGCCCTTCCTGCTGGCACTCTCACTGGTCGCGCTGTCGTGCGCGTGCGCCTGGTGGCTCCTGCACCGAGCGGACATTGAGGCACGCGCGCGCGACTAGGACGAGTGCCCCACGCCTCACAGCGCGCGCAGCGCTATCCTAGAGAGGTACGTAAGCCCTACGCGAAGGAGCCACCTGTGGCACAAGAAACCCGTACCGAAACCGACTCGATGGGCGCCGTTGAGGTCCCCGCGAACCGCTACTGGGGCGCTCAGACCGAGCGTTCGCTGCACAACTTCGACATTGGACGCAACACCTTCGTGTGGGGCCGCCCGATGGTCCGCGCCCTTGGCATCCTGAAGAAGTCCGCGGCCCTGGCCAACGCCGAGCTGGGTGAGCTGCCCGCCGACATCGCGAACTACATCGCGCAGGTGGCGACGAGGTCATCTCCGGCAAGCTCGACGACAACTTCCCGCTCGTCGTCTTCCAGACCGGTTCGGGCACGCAGTCGAACATGAACGCCAACGAGGTCATCTCCAACCGCGCCATCGAGCTCGCGGGCGGCACCATGGGCACCAAGTCCCCCGTGCACCCCAACGACCACGTGAACCGCGGCCAGTCCTCGAACGACACGTTCCCCACCGCCATGCATATCGCGGTCGTCTCCGAGCTGCACGACATGTACCCGCGCGTGCGCCAGCTGCGTGACACCCTGGACAAGAAGGCCAAGGAGTTCGAGGACGTCATCATGGTGGGCCGCACCCACCTGCAGGACGCCACCCCGATCCGCCTGGGCCAGGTCATCTCCGGCTGGGTTGCCCAGATCGACTTCGCCCTCGACGGCATCGAGTACGCGGACACGCGTGCGCGCGAGCTGGCCATCGGCGGCACCGCCGTGGGCACCGGCCTGAACGCTCACCCGAAGTTCGGCGAGCTCACCGCCAAGAAGATCTCCGAGGAGACCGGCATCGAGTTCAAGCAGGCCGACAACCTGTTCGCCGCCCTGGGCGCGCACGACGCGCTGGTGCTGGTCTCGGGTGCGCTGCGCGTCCTGGCCGACGCCCTCATGAAGATTGCGAACGACGTGCGCTGGTACGCCTCCGGCCCGCGTAACGGCATCGGCGAGCTGATCATCCCCGAGAACGAGCCGGGCTCGTCCATCATGCCGGGCAAGGTCAACCCGACCCAGTGCGAGGCCATGACCATGGTCGCCACCCAGGTGTTCGGCAACGACGCGACGGTTGGCTTCGCCGGCTCGCAGGGCAACTTCCAGCTCAACGTCTTCAAGCCCGTCATGGCCTGGAACGTCCTGGAGTCCATCCGCCTGCTGGGTGACGCCTGCGTGTCCTTCGATACGAACTGCGCGTACGGCATCGAGCCCAACTACGAGAAGATCCAGCACAACCTGGACATCAACCTCATGCAGGTGACGGCCCTGAACCGCCACATCGGCTACGACAAGGCCTCGAAGATCGCGAAGAACGCGCATCACAAGGGCCTGTCACTGCGCGAGTCCGCCCTCGAGCTGGGCTTCCTGACGGCCGAGGAGTTCGACGCGTGGGTCGTTCCCGCCGACATGACGCACCCCAGCGCCGCCGACGAGTGATCCGCCCGTCGCGCTGACGCTTCGGCCCCGGCCTCGTTCATTTTTGAACTGCGCCCCGAAACTTGGACGCGTTTAATGGTAGCCGTTATGCGGCTTCCTGTAGGGCCTGATCCCGGTATTCTGCCGGGGTCAGGCCCTTGAGCTTTACTTGGCGTCTTACTGTGTTCCAGTGTGTGATGTAGGTGGCGAGGTCGGCTTTGAAGCTCTCGAAGGTCTGCCAGTCTTGGCCGCGAAAGAACTCGTCCTTGAGGTGTCCGAAGACCTGCTCAGTGGCGCCGTTGTCGATGCAGTTACCTTTGCGTGACATGCTCTGGATGAAACCGTTATCGGCAAGCGTGCTGATGTAGGTCTCGTGCTGGTACTGCCATCCCATGTCTGAGTGCAAGATCGGCTCGACCCCTGCTGGTTTGGCGTCCATGAGTATCTGGAGCATCTCTTGTTGCTGGGCGAGGTTGGGGCACATCGAGATGGAGTAGGCGACGATCTCTTTGCTGGCAAAGTCGTAGACCGGAGCGAGGTAGGCCTTACCGAAGGAGAGCTTGAACTCGGTGACATCGGTACCCAATTTCTGCCAGGGGCCACTCGCCGTGAAGTCGCGGCCGATGATGTTCTGGAAGCTTTGCCCCACGTCCCCCTTGTAGGAGTTGTACCTGTGGTAGGCCCTCTCGCGGCGTATGCCGCAGCGCAGCCCCATCTCGCGCATCATCTTCAAGACCGTCTTATCGGCGATGCGCTCCCCTTCCTCAGCGCGTAGGCACATGGCGACCTGCCTGTGACCGCACCCGTTGGGGGTTCGTGAAAAGATTTGGGCGACCTTGGGACGTAGCTGCGCTCTGGTTGGCTGCTGGGGGTGAGCCAGCGCGTAGTAGTAGCTCGACCTGGAAAGGCCAGCGGCCTCGAGGAGATCACGCACCGCGTGTCCCTGCCCTGAAAGCTCAGCGACCACTAGGCTTTGTCCCGGTTTGGGAGCGCCTCTGCGCCTTCAGGGCAATCGATTTTTTTAGGTACGCCACCTGCGCCTCAAGCTTGCGCACGCGCTCGGCGAGTTCCTCCTCACGCGTTGGTGGCGCCGCCCGCACCGGCCCCTTCGGCCTGCCCTTGGGCTTGGGCTTCAGCGCCTGTGCGCCGCCCTCACGGTACAGCCTGCACCACTGCTTCAACGGTGTCGCACTCGCAATACCGAAACGCACCATCGCCTCAGGCTTACTCATCCCACCGTCAACCACGGCCCTCGCTGCGGCGACCTTGGTCTCATAGTCGTATCTGGCCCGATTTACTCCCATGGCAAGAAGCCCGCCCCTCCCGATCGCGCGGTACATCTTCTGCCACTCTCTCACAGTCTCGGCAGACACACCAAGCCTCCCGGCGGTCAAACGATAGCCAAATCCCCCTCTCAAACATCTCCACCGCCTGCTCCCGAAGCAAACGATCATGCCTCAACCCCAGATCCACAGACACGAAAAGCCTCCCATTCCCTGGACTTCAATTTCGATGTCCAAGAAACGGGAGGCAGTTCATTTCGAGGCCGGGGCCGTGTCACGTTGTCAGCCGCGCCGCGCTCACTTCTTCCAGGGGGTCGCCCCCACGGTGATGTCCCCGAATTGTGCGTGAAAGTCTTTCCAGCTCATGGTGAAGACCGGGCCGACGGTGCTCCCGCTAGGAGCGTTATTTTTCCCCCACGGGTTCAACAGTGTCACCCCATGTTCGTCGGCTCCAATGACGGTGTACACGTGTCGGTCTGCCAGCGTGATCTGCACACGCTGTCCATCGACGGTCACCATGATGTCGTTGTTCGGTGTCACCCAGCGCGGCAGGGCTTCCGCGACGACGGGCTGTCCGTCTCGGACGGCATTGATCGCAGCTTGCTGCGCGCGCTTCTTTCCCCAGAGGAAGTCGGCGTGAAAAGAGGATGGCTGTCCACTGATCTGTTTCATTGTCATGATGGCGAAGCTGCCGGATGAGCCTCTGCTCCAGAACGCTGACTTCGTTCCTCCGCGATGGGCCTTCACGTAAGCCATCTCGAAAATGGAAGCGACGTCGAGGCCTCCCCCCGAGCTTCTTGTTGCCATGCTGAAGGACTTCCTTGACCAGAATGGGGGCCCCGTTGTTCAGGCCCGGGAATCGCACGAGGAAGCCCTCCACAGTTCCGTTCACGCCGTGATGTGTAGTGATCAGGCCTGCGAGGTATGCGCGTCCTTCTGGGGTACGGTCATAGGCCTCGAGCGAGGCGAGAAGGTGACAGTTGCCGACACTCCCCTGTGCCAGGTCCATGAGGGGCTTGGCGGGGTCTGCGAGCGAGGCGAGGATACGCTTGATCTGGTACTTCGTCAGCGGTTGCGTGTCCCCCACGTCAATTGTCGTACCGTCAGCGTTTTTCTTGATGTGCTCGGGTGTGAAGTAGAGGGCCGCTCGTAGTTCCGCGGCGGTGACGGCGGCCTGCTCGTTGATCCCGTCGACGGCCTCGTTGTAACGCAAGGTCATGGATGCGACCGTGGAGGCGTAGAAACGCTCTTCCTGCGCGCGTTCCGTGTCTGAGAGCGAGCAGTACTGCTTCCACAGTTCGTCGGCCTGTGCCCGGATCTCGTTGATGACGCGAAGTTCGGCCTCAAGGACTGTGGTGTAGCGCCGCAGCGAGGCGGCTGCCTCGTCCGTGCCGCTGTCCCAGATCGTCAGTTCCCGCTTTTCCCGCTCGAAGCTAGACTCAAAGGCCTCGCGCGCTTTGCCCACCCACCCGGAGATTCGGCTGATGGCCGACGAGATAGTGTCCGCGCGGTCGCGTATCTTTGCGGCGCGGTCTGTGAGCTCGTCGCAGCAGCGTTCGAGGGCGGACACGTCACCGGGCACCTCCGGGAACTTCGTACGAAAATCTCTCAGCATTGCATCCTTTTTTCCTCAGAGTTTCGGGTGAATCTCACCGAAGATACGCGCATCTGATTCGTCGGACTCTTCGTTACTCTTCGCTGCCTGGGCGAGGCCGAGAGAAGAGTGGATCAGCCAGTCGCTCGTTGCTCGCGAGCGTGCGTTGTACGCGACCGTGAGGGCCTTCAGCGCCTCACTCACAGCGGCACTGCCGGTTGTGATGGAGGCGCAACACTCGCGTAGGTCCAGCTCCCGCATGTTGTTGCGGATGTCTAATAGGACGGTGGACGCCTCTGCAATATGCTCGGCATTCATCGCGTAGTCGCTCAACGTGTCCTCCTTGATGTGGAAGGTAACGGGACATCATAAGCCACGTGTGCGCGTCCGCAAAACGACGGATGAAGCCGGGGGCGACGGGGATCTGGGCGACCACGGTAGTGGCTGGTTCGGCAGACGCCTTCCCTGATCACACGGGAAACTCGCACACTACCCACTATTCCGGACCGAATCGCTCAGCCCTGGGCGCGCGCCTTCTTACGCATCTTCAGGATCGTCGACGCGATGATGGTCATCAGGAAGATGTTGAAGAGGATCGCACCCACGCTCGGGGACACGAGCGTGGCGACGAGGCGTCCGGCGGGGGCCGTGGCCGCCGCGGATACTCCGACGATGAGGCCGACGCGCAGGTCGACCATGCGGTGGCGCAGGTTGGTGACGGTGCCAGCGATGCCGGTGGGAATCATGACGAGGAGGGACGTGCCGCGCGCGATGAGGTCTCCCGCGCCGACGGCGAGTTCCATGCCGGGCACGATGACGGATCCGCCGCCCACGCCGACCAGGCCGGAGAGAATGCCGGCGCACAGGCCGACCAGGATCATGAGGGCGCACGAGGCCGGGGTCAGCGAGACGGTTCCCTGACGCGTGGGGACGTGCAGGTATTGGGAGACGATGACGAAGACCGTGAAGCCGATGAGGATCCAGGGCAGCGCGGGTGCGGGGAGGCGGCGCAGGAGCCACACGCCGATCTGGGAGCCCGCGAGCGCGCCGACGACGAGGAGGGCGGCGCCCGCCCAGGAGACCTCGCCGTGCAGGGCGTAGGTGCCCGAGCCGACGGCGGCGGTCACGATAATGGCAGCAAGGGACGTGGCCGAGGCTCGGCGCTGATCCATGCCCGGGACCGCCATGAGGGCGGGCACGATGACGAGGCCGCCTCCCACCCCGAAGAGTCCGGAGAGGAATCCAGCGCCAACGCCCGTCGCGATGACGAGGGGGGATGCGGCGCATGGTGAGGTGCTGGGAGTCGGTGTTAGCCATGCTTCTACTGTAGTGCTGCGTCTGTTTGCGTTCTGGGACGGGGCATCTGCCCTGCGACCAGACAGGACGCACAAGCCGGCCCCGGCCTCGTCCATTTACGAGGCCAGGGCCGACTCGCCTTCACACCAAATCTGACGGTTGTGTCCGTGGCTCGCGCCTACTCCTTCTTCCTTTTCTTCGGTGCGGGCAGCTCCTCCCACATCGCGTCAACGACGTCGTACAGCGCATCGCGGTCCTCGATCTCGACGAGGAGCATCTCCTTCGCTCCCTCGTAGGGGATGGCACGCGGGGCGTCGGGCAGGAGGCGTTCGGAGGCGGGCGTGACCTTGAGCAGGAAGCCGTCGTCGTAGACGCCGCCCACGACCTTGCCCCGGTAGTAGAGGACGTATTCGCCCATCATCTTGCGGTGCGCCACGTTGTCCAGCTCACCCAGCAGGTCGAGCACGAACTCCAGGTATTGGTTGGTGGACGACATCGTTCATCCTCGCTTTCCCGCTCAACGACACGCTCGCCTGAGCCTGCGCTGCATTGAGCGGCCGGCCTCTTTTATGGCGTATGAAAACAGTGTAGAGCCTTAGATCGGGCCCGCTAACCGCGTTCGTTCATTGATCAACAAGGCCGGGGCAGGGATTGGAAGCAGGGCGAGCTAGAATCGCCTGATTCTAGGGGCTTGAGGGGCTGGAAATCGCGCCTGAGGGCCCCGTTAGGATGGGGGCATGACAGATAAGCGTGACCCGCGAGGGATTGGTAACTTCTTTGTCCGGTACCTGGTGCTCCACGTGATCTTCTTGGTCGGGCTCCCGCTCTCCTATGCCATTGACCTTGCCCTCATCTACTTTTTTGGCTTCATGGGCTTCTTCACCTTCTTCCAGGTGCTGATAGCCGTCACCCGAAAGTTCCTCGACAAGGCGGGATCGTGGAAGCCTGTCGCAATCGCGGGGGCTGTATTCTCCGACGTAGCGGTCCTGTGGTGGCTGGGAAACCTGCTGGGAGGCGCACTTGACGGCTCTTCTGACTGGGGGCTTGTGACTGCGTGGCTGCCCTACCACTTCGTCGCTGCTTTCTTCGCGTGGGGGCTCCGCGAGATCTTCCATGCGCCGGATCCTCAACGAAATGCCACGTCCAGCGCCCCTGACAGCACCGTTGAGCCTGGCGACAGCGAGAACCCCGGCGATCCCGAAGACGAGTCGGACGCCCCGACGGCCACCCCTGCGAGCGCGGAAGCCGAAGCAGACAAGCAGTAATCCCTTTTGGGAGCGGATATCACCGCCTGGATTGCAGGGCCGCAACCACGAGAGCGCAAGCCTCCGCATCGGAATCCGCACGGTGATGATTGAGCTTAAACCCCGGCACCAGAGCCTTCGTAACGGTCGGCAGCTTGTAGTTTCCAGGCCAGGGACCATGTGCTGAGCTGTCCGATAGGAACAGAAGAAGCTCCGCGGGAGGGTGTGAGTCCCAAAGAAGGCATCGAGTTCCCTCCACACCCCAGCGTCGAAGGCTGCATTATGCGCGTACACCGGAAGCCCGGCATGGAAGCCAGCCACCCAGGCAGCAATATCTGGCCACATCGGAGACCTGCGCACGTCGCGCGCAGAGATCCCATGCAGATAGGTGAATTCAAACCGATCAAAGCCCGGCGGCGGCTTAATCAGTGTACTCACTCGTTCAACAACCCGCCCCCCTGAGATTTTCACCAGCGCAATCTGACAGGCAGACTCCCCGCCTTGCCTATTCGCGGTCTCGAAGTCCACGGCTACAAAAGACGGAAGCGCAAGGACCTCGGGCGGCGCCACCCAGCTAGAACGCTGTCGAGACTTGGGGCGCGCGTATGAAACATCCGGCGACGCAGCGGACCGGCCAGTCGCTGACATGGGAGCCGAGCCCTTCTGTGCAGCCTTTGCCTCTTTCTCGAGCTCCACAAAGTGCTTCCACTGGGCGTTGTATTGACTCGGGTCTTCGCCACGCTGCTTTGCGAGCATCTCGTGTGCCTTCGCCAGGCGCTTGCGTAGCTCCAGTCGAAAATCTTCGCGCGGAGCCGGCAGCCCCAGCGCCAACCAGCGCTCAATCGTCTCGACTTCGCCCGAATAATCCTTTTGCTTGTGTTGAATGATCGCGACCTGAGTGACGTAGTATTCCGCAACGTTCACCGGGTTCAGGCGAGCAGCGGCGATCATCGCATCCATACAGCCACGAGCGATGACAAGTGCCCTGGACAGATCCCCTGACCGCTTGAGCGCAGAAATGTCACTCCCCCAGTCACAGATGTCGCGGCCGCTGTATGTGGGCATGAACCACCCGTCAGGCCCCACGTTCGGCCCATTGTGCGCTCCGAAATAGGTAGGGGCTGATGCTGCAGCCCCTAAAGCACTCTGCCCATTCTGGAGCGGACGACTCAGCTGAGGAACGACAATCCCGGAGGGACGCTGACCGTATTGCGTCGGATAGTTCCGCTGAGGAGTGAGCTCACGGCGCAACCAATCAAACACACCCATAACGTCCGCTTTCCCTGATGCGAGGCACCACTGCGCCCCGCTCATCTCATCTGTTCTGCGCATACACACCAGCTAATGGTGGCGACGCACACACTTTAGCTTACTGCATAAGTGACCAGCTAGGGGGCGATCACGCTCCCGATTTCCACCCACCCCAGCCCCCGCCTCGTCAATGAGCACGGGGCAAGTAAAACGGACTCACAAAACCCGACTTTTCAGAATACTCCCCCAAGGCTCTCCCGTTAGACACTTTCAGAAAATAACGACAGGCTCTCTCGCAGACAAGCAACCAAGGCAGCAGCTTACGAGCGCACAACACCTGGCAAATGCTCAGAAATTCAACCAATCCGCGATTTTACTTGTCCACACTGCGGGACATTTTTACTCAGCGTGACCATATTGTCGGTTAATTTACTGAAAAATCGCTTTACCGTTGAATGGGCGCATTTTCACGCGCATGACTCCCCCACCGGGTAGTCACGTCAACGATTTCGAGGACACACGTCATGGAGACACGACATCCCCTGACCATCCCCGCCGCCATCGTGCTGGGCACCGCGGTCGTCGCCACCGCCCTGCCCCTGCCGGGCAGCACACCGGCCACCGCCACGGGCACGGCGCACGTCACCCGCGCCTACACGGACAAGTCCACGCACGAACCAGGTAAGCAGGCGACGATCACGGCCGAGGCCTCGACCGGGGGAACCGTCCACTTCTCCGTCAGCCACCTCGGGGTCGAAATCGACTCGGGCGACGCCACCGTGACCAACGGCAAGGCCACCTGGGCCTACACGACACCGAGCGAGAACAACCAGGGGTACCTCGTCACCGCGACGGGCGGGGACGGCACCCATGCAGAAACGGCCATCGACGCATCCACCAGCTGGAAGCGCTTCCCGCGCATGGGCTTCCTCTCCCACTTCAAGCCTACCGCCCCCGACGGCTTGGCCGAGAACGCCACCTACGAGCCCTACCTCTTCCACAAGCCGTCCGACTACGTCACGAAGCTCAGCCAGGACTACCACCTCAACGCCTTCCAGTACTACGACTGGCAGTATCGCCACGAGAAGCCCGTCGCGACCGGGGACATCAAGGAGCAGTGGCCACTGTGGTACCGGGACACCTATGCCTCCGCTGCGACCATCAACAGCTACGTGTCCAAGGCTGACGAGGTTGGTGCGGCCTCACTGGCCTACTCCATGGCGTACGCGGTCAACGACGGCTACGACACGAGCGCCATCAAAGAAGACTGGATCCTGCGCGAGGACAACGGTTCCTACTGGCAACGCGACTTTGGCCACCAGTGGTGGCTCCATTTGCCCCCCCAACACGCCCACGCCCCAGAACCACATGACGATGATGAACGTCAACAACGAGGGCTGGCGCACCTACATCACCGGGCAATACGTGACGCAGAAGAACGAGTTCAAGTTCGACGGCACGCACATCGACACGCTCGGGCAAACCCACAAGAAGGACGCCTCCGGCAACGATCTCGACCTGACCGAGGGCCTGTCGGCGCTCGTCAACGAGACCGCCACACAGACACAGGGCGCGGTCGGCATCAACCTGCCTGACGGCGCCGGCAACGACAAGGTCATTCCCAGCTCATCCACGTACCTGTACACGGAGCTATGGGATAACAATGAGACGAACGCGCAGGTAGCCACCTACCTGCAGGGCGTGCGCGCCACGGGTACGAAGAAGCCGATGGTGGTCACCGCCTACGCGAACGACTACGATCCGACAACCCGCTACTGGGACGCAGCGGCCAAGGAGTACAAGCACCCCGAAATCGCTGCCGACAACGGCGTACGCATCGAAGCCGAGTCCGACCAGGCGCGGGTGAGCGGCGACGTCACCATCGTGTCCGGCGACGCATCCGCGTCGGGCGGCTCTACGCCTCGGGCATTTCCAAGGACGGCGACGCTGTCACCTTCACCGTTGACGCAGGCCAGGGAGGCACCTTCACCTTCTCACCCCGTTACTCGAGCCCGCAGGCCGACGGCGCGAACCACCAGGTGATGATTGACATGGGCAAGAAGGGGCAGCAGAAGCTCCTGAAGTACGTCACCTTCAACAAGACGCAGAGCGACTCCGACTGGCGCGAAGATATCTCCATCAACGTGGAGCTCACCCCGGGCACACACACAATCTCTTTCCCGATCGACAAATACGAAAAGTACGCGCCCGTCAACATCGACTGCATCACCTTCCGAGAGTTCAACGCGGACTCCGTCAAGCTCGCCGACGCGGCATTCGCGGCGAACGGCGCGCACCACCTGGAGCTCGGCGACTACGGGCGCATGCTGGACGATCAGTTCTTCGCTGAATCCGGCCGCGGCATGTCCGCGGACTGCTGGCGTGGATGAAGAACTACTACAACATTTCCACCGCCTACGAGAACCTGCTCTTCGGCGACAACCTGACGCGCAAGGAGCGCCAGGTCGAGGTCTCGACGAACGGCGTGGGCCTGCCAACCTCGACGGACGGAGCCGCGAACACGATCTGGGCGAACACGATGACGTCCAACGCGGGCACAGCCCTGCACCTGATCAACCTGCGCACCAACGACAGCGAGGGCAACGACGAGTACTGGCGTAACGCCGCCAAGCAGATCCTGCCCTTCGACAACACGTCCGTCACCTACCACCTGGAGGACGGCGAGGCGGTCCCCGCTTCGATCTTCGCCGTCAGCCCTGACGACGACGGCGGCCGCCCGACCCCCCTCGACTTCACGACGGGCACGGATGAGCAGGGCCGCACGACGATCACCTTCAACGTGGGTCGCCTGTCCTCGTGGGACATGGTGGTCTTCTCCCCCCTCCACCTACGCGGATCGCGCGGCCCCCGCACCCCAAGCAGTGGACACGTCCGACAATGCCGCTGCAAGCGACGTGGATGACGCGGCCCTGGTGCCCGCGACGATGGTCGGCCAGCTGCGCAACGGCCTCGGCCAGTGCCTGACCTCCCAGGATCCGGCAGGAGCCGACGGCACCCCCGCGTGGAACAGCAACTGCTCCGGAAATAGCGCCGCGCAGACTGTCATCTACGAGGGTGACGGGCACATCCGCATCGGCGACCGCTGCGTCGACGTCCTGGGCGGCTACACCAAGGAGGGCACGGTCGCGCACATGTGGACCTGCTACCCGGCTCTGGAATCCCAGATGTGGGATCTCAACGAGAACGGCCAGCTCGAAAACCACGCGTCCGGCCTGTGTCTGACGATCCCGGGCGACACGACGCGCGAGGCCACGCAGGCGGTCATCTCGCAGTGCTCCGACGCCTCCAAGTCGCAGCGCTGGACGCTCACCGAAGCATCCGGGCAGTAATGGCCTCCCCTCCCCGGACCGGGCACATCCGGGGAGGGTGCAGCGCCCACGCGGACTGCATAAGACTCGGCCCCGGCCTCGTCGTCAATGAACGAGGCCGGGGCCGAGTCTTGCGGGAACGCGCCGTCAGGAACGGGCGACCTCGACGGCGGGAGACTGCACCAGGTTCGACAGGGCAGTGATGTAGGCGCCGATCTGCTTGCGGTTCAGGCTGTCCTGCATGAGGTTCGGCATGCCCTTCGTCGTGCAGGTGACCTCGACGACGGTGCTGCCCTCGGAGGGGGATAAAACCAGCGATGAGGTTCTCACCCCACGACATCATGCCCATCGGGGTGTCAAAGGTGATCACGCGACCGTTCGGGTCGGAGCGCGTCAGCGTCGCCTTCTTGACGGCCTGCACGGCCTGGGTCGCGGCCGGGAAAAGCTGATCGAACGGCACGTTGAACTGGAACGACTGCGTCGTGGAACGCATACCCATGGGAGTGTCTCCTTAAAGATCTCAGTGTGCGCAGTCGGCGCGCACAGGTCACGCGTCGACCGGTGAAGAAGGGGGTCACGCGCACCGACGCGGTCGCCTCGGTGTGACGCTGCGGGTGCGCGACTTCTTCCAGCTGGTTCAGCCTATCAGCACGCGCCCAAATCTCATATTCGCTTCCGTCGACGCTCAGGTAGCAGTCTGCCGGGCACCCTCACGGGCACCCGGCAGCGCTGCGTCTACGGAATCAGGAACGCGGCTCGAAGGGGCTCACCGACACCGAGGGCATCTCCTGACACACGCGCAGGGTCAGCTGCAGGCTCGTCGCACCGGTGCCAGCCTCGGGCATGATGTCGACCAGCTCAGAATCGGCGGGGTTACATCCGTCGACCCCATCCGTCGACTCCGCCGTCAAGGTCACACCCACGCGGCCGCCCTCGGCAATCGTGTAGACGTTGCCAGGGTCCTCGCCGTCGCGCACGGCGGTGGAGATGACGGAGCCGCCACCGGAGAAGATGACCTGCGGGAAGCCGTTAATCCAGCACGAGGGTCCCTCGTTCGTGAAACCAATTTCCACGTAGGTGGTGCCGCCCACCTCCTGCTGGGAGTCGATAGCGGGCTGCAGGTTCGTCAGGTCGCAGCGCTGATCGTTGTCGGCGACGTTCACCTCGGGGGCCTGGTTGCCATCATCGGGCACGCCGCTCTGGGGGCCGGCACCACTCTGGGCGGGCATGCCGCTCTGCGAGGTGGAAGCGCTCGAAGAATTGGACGAGGCCGTGGACCCCGCCTCGGGCTGGGTGCCCTTCGGTGAGCAGGCAGCAATGCCCAGGACGAGGGCCGGCAGGGAGGTCACGGCAAGAATGCGTCGCGTGTTGATCATGCGCCCATCCTATGAAGCGCCGCGCCCCTCGCGCACCGCCACGCCGGGCAGCGCCCAGGGGTGACAAGCGGCGCACCTGGGCGTGCCCGCCCACCGCGCCCCGGCCTCGTCGATGTCAGTGCGTGACGGGTTCGATCTCGACGGGTGCCACGTCCATCTCTTCGAGGGACACCGTGCGATCCTTACGCGCCACGTGGTAGCCCCACCACACGACACCGAAGAGCGGCAGGCCGATGTAGGAGGAGGCGACCTCCCAGACCTGGCCATGCAGAACGGCTTCATAGTTCTGTCCGGCCATGACCACCAGGCACATGACGAAAGCGATGATGGGACCGGCCGGGAACAACGGCGATCGATACGGCAGGTCCTCGAGGCGATACCCCTGCAGCAGGTAGGCGCGGCGGAAGCGAATGTGGCTCACCGCGATGCCCAGCCACATGATGATGCCGGAAATACCGACGATGTTCACCAGCCAGATGTACGCGTCATTGAAGACCAGCTGCGTGAGGAAGCCACACGCCGCGGTCACCGTCGTCACGGCCATCGCATAGGCGGGCACGCCCCCCTTGGTGACGCGGGCGAAGATCGCGGGCGCCTGACGCTTGAGGGCCATCGAGTGCAGCATGCGCGAGGCCGCGTACAGGCCCGAGTTACCTGCGGACAGGATCGAGGTCAGGATGACCGCGTTCATGACGGCGGCCGCCGCGCCGATACCCATGCGGGCAAACACGAGCGTAAAGGGCGACTGCGCGATGTTGTTCGCCGAGTCGTCAGCCGCGCTCAGGAGGCTCGGGTCCGTGTACGGCAGCAGCGTACCGATGACCGCGATCGCGCCGATATAGAAGAACATGATGCGCCAAAACACCGTGCGGATCGAACGCGGCACGTCCCTGCGCGGGTTCTCGGATTCACCCGCTGCCACGCCGACCAATTCGGTGCCCTGGAAAGAAATCCGGCGATCATGAAGACCGCGATGACGCCCACGAAACCGTTGTGGAAGGGCGCGTCCCCAATCGTCCAATTAGACAGGCCCGGAGAGTTTTCACCCATCACGCCGGCGATCATGAAGACGCCCGACAGAACGAAGACGATGACAATGACGACCTTGATCGCGGCTAACCAGAACTCGGCCTCGCCGTAGACTCTCGCCGAGAGCGCGTTGAGCCCGACGACGATGACGAGGAAGCCCACCGCCCAAATCCACGAGGGAACAGACGGGAACCAATAGGCCATGACCAGGCCCGATGCCACGAGGTCCGCGGCCACCGTCACCGCCCAGTTGAACCAGTAGTTCCACCCCATGGCAAAACCGAAGGACGGGGAGATGAACTTGGTGGCGAAGGTCTGGAAGGAGCCAGCGACCGGCTGGTGCGCGCTCATCTCGCCCAGCGACTGCATGAGGAGCAGTACCATCAGGCCAATCGCCGCGTAAGCGAGAAGGGCACCGCCCGGACCGGCGTTCGCAACCGTCGCACCGGAGGCCAGGAACAGGCCCGTGCCGATCGCTCCGCCGATGGCGATCATCTGCATATGACGCGACGCCAGGCCACGCTTGAGCGCCGTGTTGGAGCGCTCGCGCACATCGCTGGCGATGTCGTCGGGAGTGGGGGTAGCCATGAGTCGGTTCCTCATCTGTCGATCGTCGAGTCCCATCTTAGTCCCACAACCGCTTGTGGCAACGTTGACAGTTTCTTTTCTCATTCTTTAACGAGGCCGGGGCTGGCTACCGCGGGCACGCGCCCCTCCTCAGCCCCGGCCTCGTCGCAACAAACGAGCCACCCACACGCGAGCCGGTTACACTAAACCCACCCACGCCACGCAGGAGGTTCCTATGACGCAATCCCTCATGAGCATCGGTTGGATGCTCCTCGCCCTCATCCTCTCTGCGTCCATCGGCCTCGAACGACAAATCCGCGGCAAAAGCGCGGGCCTGCGCACCCAGGCCATTGTCGGCCTCACTGCCTGCTCGATGATGCTCATTTCCAAGTACGGATTCTCAGACATCCTCGTCGACGGCATCACCCGCTACGACCCGTCGCGTGTCGCGTCGCAGATCGTGTCGGGCATCGGCTTCTGGGCGCGGGCATCATCCTCACCCGGCACGGCGCTATTCGAGGCCTGACGACTGCGGCCACCATCTGGGAGACCGCCGCCATCGGCATGGCATGCGGCGCAGGCCTGTGGTGGCTCGCCGTCGCCGGCACCGTCCTGCATTTCATCGTCATCGCCCTTCTGACCCCGCTCGTCCAGTTCATTTTGATGCGCGCGCACGGACACAAGGTCACGTTGACGGTCCACTACTCCCCCGGACACGGGGTACTGTCCTCGCTACTCAGCCAGGTATCTGCCCTCGGCTGGACGGTTTCCACGGTATCAACCCACACGGAGTCCAACGGCCGTGCGACAACGGCACGCTTCACCGCAGCCACGCGCCAGGATCTCTCGCGTTCCCTGCTCGTGACAACCCTCGCGGACCTCGACGGCGTCGCAGGCGTGGACATCAGCGAAGACGACGACGAGTAAACGCTCTCGACACGGTGGGGGGCCCGCGGCGTGCCGCGGGCCCCCCACTTATGTCATCTCAACGCGTCACGAACGCGTCCCAAAGGGGTTGTAGGGCTTATCGCCCTGCTGCCCCTGACTGTAGCCCTGCTGGCCGTACTGATTCTGACCATACTGCTGCTGGCCGTACTGCTGCTGGCCGTACTGCTGCTGGCCCTGAGCCGCCTGGGGAGCCTGGAAGCCACCCTGGGGCTGAGCGCCCGGGTAACCGCCCTGCTGTGCCTGAGCGCCCGGGTAACCGCCCTGCTGTGCCTGAGCACCGTACTGCTGCTGGCCATACTGTCCCTGCTGGGACTGGAAGCCGCCCTGCTGCGGCTGGAAGCCGCCCTGCTGCGGCTGGAAGCCGCCCTGCTGGGACTGGAAGCCGCCCTGCTGGGACTGAGCGCCCGGGTAGCCGCCCTGCTGCGGCTGGGAACCGTACTGAGACTGGCCCTGTGCGGCCTGGGGAGCCTGGAAGCCACCCTGGGGCTGAGCGCCCGGGTAACCACTCTGCTGGGACTGAGCACCGTACTGAGACTGCTGGCCAGGCTGGTTCATGGGTGCGCCGGTGGAGGCACCGCCGAAAGCGTTCGGGTTGTCAACCGGCGCAACCTTACCGTTCTTGAGCTCCAGGAGCAGGACAATACCGGAAGCAGCGAGGCCGATCGAGAAGATCAGGAAGAGGATGCCGCCGAAACCGAGCGAGGCCCTAGCAAGAACACTGAGCACCTGGAGAATGCCAATCAGGGCGGTAAGGATCGCGACGATGCCGGAGGACAGGAAGGCCCACTTTTGATTCGTAAACCAGTAGGCAGCTCCCAGGCCAACCGCAATCAGCATGAGGAAGATATGGAAGAAGGCGTAGCCACCCGCAGAGAGCATCGTGAAGGAATCGCCGTAGACCGACCCGAAGGGCAGGGCCATCGAGATGATCGACAGGACGAAGGATGCGGCCATACCAATGAGCGCGTAGGTGGCGCGCACGGAGCGGCCCTTCACCTTGCCAGTCTCGGTGACGACCGTACTCTGGAACTGGTTGAACGCCGTGTTCGCGGCTGCGCCGAACTGCTGGGCGGCAGCCTCAAACTGCTGACCCGTCGACGCGCCCGGCTGGCCGCCCGGAGCGGCATACGGGGACTGCTGACCCGACGGAGCATATCCCTGAGCACCGCCCTGGGCGGCGAACTGGGACTGCTGGCTGGCCTGCGCGCCATACTGCGCCTGTGCAGGATTCTGTCCGTAGGCGGCGGCCTGCGCCGCGGCATTCTCTTCCGCGACAATCTCAGCCATAGAGCGCTCGCGCGTCCCGTCAATGATCGTACGCTCAAGTTCCTCGTCCGAAATCGACGGAGCCGAAGCCACGGGCGCTTCCATCAGGGGTGCGACCTGAGCTTCCCCAACGAAAGGCTGGGCATCTTCGACGATATGCTGGGCTTCATCCGCGACAGGCGCAGGCTCAACGACCGGCTCGGGCTCGACGATAGGCTCCGGCTCAACCACGGGAGCAACAGCCTCAACCTGGGAAGCACCCCACGCATCAGACTGAACGGGCTCAGTCTGCGGAGCACCCCACGCATCAGACTGCACAGGCTCGGTCTGCGGAGCCCCCCACGCATCAGACTGCACAGGCTCAGCCTCTACAGCGGGTTCAACAACAGCGGCAGGCTCTTCAACAACCGGCTGAGCCTCCTCCACCACGGGAGCAACAGCCTCAACCTGGGGAGCACCCCACGCATCAGACTGCACAGGCTCAGTCTGCGGAGCACCCCACGCATCAGACTGCACAGGCTCAGTCTGCGGAGCACCCCACGCATCAGACTGCACAGGCTCGGTCTGCGGAGCCCCCCACGCATCAGACTGCACAGGCTCAGCTTCCACAGCGGGTTCAACAACAGCGGCAGGCTCTTCAACAACCGGCTGAGCCTCCTCCACCACGGGAGCAACAGCCTCAACGACAGGCTCGGGCTCAACCGCAGGAGCTTCCTGTGCAACGGGCGCCGCCTGAGCAGCGGGCTGCTCCACAGGCGCCGCAGCCTGAGTGTAGGGTTCGACCGGTTGTGCCGGGGCAGCGACGGGAGCAGGCTGCGCAACGGGAGGATGAGCGGGAACAACACCCCGGTTTGCCAGCCACTGGGCAAGCGCAGGATACAGCGACGGGTGCGTCGCCACGTAGGGGTGCAGATCCGCGCGAGCGGCGGTGATATCAGCGAGATCCTGCGCTGTCAGCGCCGGATTGCTCATGTCAGCAGCGGTGAGCTGCGACAGATCAAGAGTGCTCATCTCTATTCCTCTCGCACCCGAAGGCGCAGTTCATGATGGCGAACATGCAATACTATCGCGTCGAGACGCGGATTAGTCAAGGCGTTTGCCCTCTGAAATACAAGTGACAAACAAAAGACCCGGCCCCTCACGGGACCGGGTCTATGGTGGTAGCGGGGACAGGATTTGAACCTGCGACCTCCGGGCAATGGTTGTCGGTGCTGTATTTGCTGGTTTCGCTGCACATGCTGCATTTGCTGTATGGTCTCGGAGGTTTTGGACTTGTTCGTGAGCTCGCGCCGTCGCGGGCATTCATCCTTGGTGGATATGGACAAGGATCACATTTTGACGAAGTCGGTACCGGCCGAGTGGGCGGCTGCTCTGGATCGGTGGGAGCTGTATCTGCGAGCGGGTGGCCGCAGTGAGCGCACGGTCGAGACGCGCATCCGGCACGTGCGGCAAGTCGCTCGGGGCCTTGGCACGGCGTCACCTCGCGGCGTGGATACGGACATGCTCATGCGGTACTTGGGGCGTCAGCGTTGGGCTGCCGAGACTCGGCACGGATACTACGAGTCGTTGCGTCTCTTCTATCGGTGGCTGTATCCGAAGGGTGGTTCACCTGCGGAGTGGCTACCCGTGGTGCCCAGGCGTCCTGGTGCTCCGCGTCCGGTGCCACTCGATGTACTGCATGAGGCCGTCGCGGTCGCTGATCGGCGCACACGGCTCATCTTGTGCCTGGGGGCATGCGCTGGTCTGCGGGCCTCGGAGATTGCCGCCGTCCATGGTCGGGATGTCCTCGATGACGGGGCTGGCGTATCCCTCATGGTTGCGGGGAAGGGTGGTCGTGCTCGTCGGGTGCCGTTGGCGGATTGGCTGGCAAGAGCTGTGGTCGCTGCATGTAGCGCTGGGGGCGGCTGGTGCTTCCCGTCGAAGTACGGCGGGCATCTTTCGGGGGCGCATGTCTCGAAGCTCGCGGCCGTCGTGTTGCGGGATGAGTGGACTCTCCATACGCTGCGGCATCGGTTCGCGACAGCCGCTTATTCGGCTGAGCGGGATCTTCTCGCCGTTCAGCGATTGTTGGGGCATGCGAGCGTGGCGACAACGCAGCGTTATGCTGCCCCTCCTGAGGATGCCTTGCGCCGGGCGATCGAGGCCGCCGATTTCACCCGTGAGGCGTGAGTAAGCCTGGCCCTGTCTCTGGGCGGGTGCTGTACATGCTGCATTTGCTGGTATCGCTGCAAATGTCTCGTTTTTCTTCTGTTTTCAATGAAAGGACTCATGATGCTGACTATCGCCATAACAAACCAGAAGGGTGGCGTTGGCAAAACGACCACGACGTACCATTTTGCGCGGGCGGCGAGCCTGCGCGGGCTGAGGGTTCTGGTGATCGACCTGGACCCCCAGGGCAACCTCTCGGACTCGTTAGCCGAGTTGGAGGAACAGCAGGCCGGTATGGCTGATGCGCTGTCCACGAGATCGGAGTGTGGCCTTGGGGATGTTATCGTCCCAACGAACTGGGATCGGGTATATCTTGCCCCTTCGGGCGCGGATGCCCTGGCGGCCGTGCGCGATGAGCTCGTGACGGTGGCGTTTGGTCGGGAGCGGCGACTGGCTGCGCAGCTCGAAACCGTGGCAGACGCATTTGATCTTGTCCTGATTGATTGCGCTCCTGCGCTTGATACGTTGACGGCGAACGCTTTGGCTGTGGCTGATGGAGTGCTTGTCGTGACTCAATCGCGGTTGTACTCGGCGTCGGGGCTCGCGCACTTGCTTGATGCTGTTGAAGCCGCGCGCGCCTACTACAACCCGGGGTTGCGGGTTGCTGGCGTGTTGGTGAATCAACACAAGGGACGTACTCGCCAGGGCGCGTACTGGTTGGATGAGCTATCGACCGCGTGCCAGGAGCGTGGCCTCATGCTCCTGGATCCACCTGTACCCGATATGGTGGCGATCTCCGACGCGGCCGAGGCCGGTGTCGGCCTCGATGAGTGGGCTGGCAACGCGGCCGACCTATGCGCTCTGTACGATGCGCATCTCGCGTCCGTGCTCGCGACGATGGGTGAGGGGGTGGAAGCATGAGTGTCCGTCGTCCTGAGCGTCGCAAGTCTGCACTGAGTAGCGGCGTTGCATCGGTGATCGCCCCTCCCCCGGTGGCCAGTGAACCCGCTCGTAGGCCGGGATCTGTATCTAAGGCTGTTGCTGAGACTGCACGCCTCTCGATTCGTGTGGATGCGGCGCTGCTTGGGCAGGTGCGTGCGGCCTGGTGGTCGACGGCCGCGTCGACGGGCACGCGCTCGATGAGCGCGTGGATTATCGAAGCTTTGGAGGATCACCTGCGGCGTGCTGAGGCTGAGTTCAACGGTGGCGAGCCGTTCGCGCCGCTTGATGCGGGCGAGATTCCACGGGGGCCAAGATAGAGACACGAAAGGTGGCCGCAGTTTATTGCGCTACGGCCCCTTTCGCACACAAAAACATTGCCATGTGATGAAACTCACATGGCAATGTTGAGTGTAACCCTTCATAGGGTTGCATTCCGTGTTATAATGAAGGGCGGTCGTGACTGGTGGCACAGCTCACGATCAAGCAATATTTCGATCTCGGGGACAACTGTCCCATGTTTGTGGCAATCCACCACAGAGAGGATGGCTCTATGAGCAACCATGCAAACAAGAAGAATTACTCCTTCGAACTTGTCCACAAAAGTATATCACATCCTGTGGATGATGCTAATCAGTCTTCGTCAACTCGTCAACCCGAACCTACGATGACTGCGCTCACAAAAGGGCAAGGTTCTCGGCTTGTGCCAGTCGGCGGCAGCAGGTGCCTACCCGCCTGGATGATTGCAAGCTCTCCTTACATTTTCAGTGTTTTTCTAGCAGGATGCTTGTACTTCTTTGGCCAGTCATTCGTCGGCATGGTGTTGACAGCAGTCTGTTCGCTGGGTGCATATTGCATGTGGATTCGGTCTGTGTTCACACCGTGATTGACTGCCCGTTTCTAGTTAATCCGTTGTGGATTAGCTTCTAGTGGTTGCGCGTCGGATGGTCGAGGGTGAAACCTTGAGGATTCTGGCGATCGCGGCCACGCTTTTTCCCTGGGTGCGTAGTTGTCGTGCGGTAGTGCGTTGCTCAGGGGTAAGTGCTGGGGGGTCGGCCGATTCGTCGGCCGGCCCCTCTTGCGTTGTCAAGGCCGGCGCGCGTGCGTTCGCTGATGAGGGTTCGCTCGTATTCCGCGAACGCGCCTGCGAGCTGGTAGAACATGCGCCCTAAGGCGGTTGAGGTGTCGATTCTTTCTTCGAGGCTGCGGAACTGGATGCCTCGCGCGTGGAGGTTGTCGAGCGTGTCGACGAGGTCGACGAGAGAGCGTCCGAGGCGATCAATGCGTACGACTACGAGCGTATCTCCGCGTCCTAGGCTGCGGTTGCACTCGGACCATTGTGTGCGTTCCATGGTGATGCCACTGGCGTGTTCGATGTAGATGGGGTCGCATCCGGCGGTGCGAAGGGCCTCGATTTGGGGGGCTGGATCTTGGTCTGCTGTGCTTACTCGCGCGTAGCCGGTGTTGCTCATGATCAAAACCCTACGTGAGTTGTTGTGGTGCGCATAGGGTTTTGGCTGGGGGTTTTGGCGCGGCGTGTCGGACCGATCGTCGCTCCTGGCGGTGGGGTGTCAGAACCGGCCGGTTGTGGACACCCTGGCGGCTGCGGACAGGCAATGCTTGTACGGGATTTGCGCGGCCGGGTGCTGTACATGCTGCATTTGCTGTACTTGCTGTACAGGGTTATCGGTAGTGACGGTTCCCATCTCCGCACAGTCCTAGTGCGTAGCCGACGATGGAGAGGAAGGCCAGGAGTGAGGCTGCCCAGAGGATTGCTCGGATGATGAGTCCAACGAAGCGGAGGATGTGGCCTGCACATGAGAGGCCCCAGCTGAGTGCTCGACTGGCTGTGTGGGCGGCGGTGCGTGCTCGCGGTGCCCAGGGGCGTGTCTGTGTCCATGCGTAGATGCTCGCGGCCGCTATGACGGCGGCGGTGAGCGTGATGATGGGGCGCATTTCGGGTAGGGTCACCCATCCTGCGACGGTGGCGGGGATGAGGGCGGGCGCTGCGCGGCGTATAGGGACGGCGGCGGGCTTACGGTGGGTGCTCATTCTTGGCCTCCTTGCTTGATGAGCTGCATGTGCGGTGAGGATAGCTGAGAGCGTGCTCGTTTGCGTCCACCTGACCTGACCGGTGTCCTGCCGCGTGGCAGGACACCTCCCCCGGGTGTGCTGAGGATGCCCGTGGGCGTCCCCCACCCCGTGTGGGGTGGGGGTGGCCGGGGTTAGATGAGCCATTCGGCGGCGTCGTATCCGTCAAGCCAGGCGATAACGCGCTTGCGGAGCTGCTGCATCATGAGGTGGATCGGGTGCGTGTCCCAGCTAGCGTCAACGCTGCATTGGTACTCGTAGCCGTCGATAGCCTTGAGTACTTCGATGGGCTCGTGGATGCGGGTCGGGATCGAGTAGGAGTAGACGTAGACCTCAGTAGGTTCGAGGTAGCGGCGTCCGTAGGCGTCGAGGTTGGCGTCGAGCATGAGTTGTCCGATGCGGTCTCGGTTGCTGCGGGTGAATGTCCACCACTTGCCTTGCGCGAACCACTCGAACCCTTCTTCGTCGGCGTCTCGTGTGGCCGCTTCGAGGATGACGTTGATGTGTTCTGCGGATACGATTGCGGTGCTCATTGTTCTTTCCTTTCGATGAGCGTTTGGCGGTAGGTTTGGTGCCGCCTTCCCCCTGTCTGGGGTGCCCCCTAGGTGGGGCGTGGCGCGCCGTGGGTCAACTGAAATGTCCCGCAGGCGTGGCGCGTGTCTGTTGCGCATAGCGGCGCAAGCCGCTGTGGGCAACAACATGCGACAGGGCGCGGGCTCAGTTGACGCGCGAGTGCGACACGGCCACGATGGGCGCACCCAGACAGGGGATTAACCCAGCCACCCGTGTGCGCGGCCCCTCGACGGGGGCGCGCACACAGTCTTTGCCACGGCCGCGAAGCGCCCGGCCCCGGCACGGGGCCGGTGCCTGCCCAGCCCAGTTGGCGTGAGCGGGGCCGTCCATAGCCGGGGCGCAACTGATTGCGCCCCGATGCTGTGGTCGGGCCCGCGTCCGCGCCCGATCGCGCGGCGTGCCCATTGTGGGCGGGCAGGACACCCCCCAAAGGTGTCCGGCCGTCCACACTGGGTGCGCCGCCCCAGCCACCACCACCCACACAAGCAAGCCTCTGGATGTCCACAGCCGACGGCACGGCCGTCGGGCCGCTGTGGACAACCAGAGGCGAACACATACGGGTAGCCCCCGCCCTTGCGGGCGGGGGCGGCGTATCTTAGTCGAGTGGGTAGTCGATCGGCTCCATCAGCTCATCAAAGAGGCTAAACTCTGGGGAGCCGCCGCCCTCCTCGTCGGGGAGATCTGCGAACTTGATGCCTTTAGAGTAGGCGTCGCGCAATGTCTGGTACATCTCCTCATGTGCGAGCATGTAGTGGACCATGCATTGCAGGTTGTGGGCGGTAAGGCGGATGTCGTCGCTAGACGTTTCGACTGTGCATCGCTCGGTGTGCTTGATAGCGTAGTAGACCTTAGCTCCGAGTTGAGCGATCTTGTTGATCATTGTTCTTTCCTTTCGATGAGCGTTTGGCGGTAGGTTTGGTGCCGCCTTCCCCCTGTCTGGGGTGCCCCCTAGGTGGGGCGTGGCGCGCCGTGGGTCAACTGAAATGTCCCGCAGGCATGGCGCGTGTCTGTTGCGCATAGCGGCGCAAGCCGCTGTGGGCAACAACATGCGACAGGGCGCGGGCTCAGTTGACGCGCGAGTGCGACACGGCCACGATGGGCGCACCCAGACAGGGGATTAACCCAGCCACCCGTGTGCGCGGCCCCTCGACGGGGGGCGCGCACACAGTCTTTGCCACGGCCGCGAAGCGCCCGGCCCCGGCACGGGGCCGGTGCCTGCCCAGCCCAGTTGGCGTGAGCGGGGCCGTCCATAGCCGGGGCGCAACTGATTGCGCCCCGATGCTGTGGTCGGGCCCGCGTCCGCGCCCGATCGCGCGGCGTGCCCATTGTGGGCGGGCAGGACACCCCCCAAAGGTGTCCGGCCGTCCACACTGGGTGCGCCGCCCCAGCCACCACCACCCACACAAGCAAGCCTCTGGATGTCCACAGCCGACGGCACGGCCGTCGGGCCGCTGTGGACAACCAGAGGCGAACCCGCCGCCGCCCGTGATCGTGGTGTCGGGCTGCGCGTGTGGCTTGCAGGTGCCCTATCGGGTACCTGCAAGCCACCTCCTGATGCAGGCTCATGCCCAGTCGGGGGCGTCGGGCCATGCTTCGGGCGCGTCTACGGCCGGGGCGGTCTGGGGGGCTGGTTGTGGTGTAACGTGCTGCGGCCTGGCTACACATGCTGTATTTGCTGGTTTTGCTGGCGTCGCTGTATTCGCTGTACATTCATCGTCGGTAAGGGCGTTGATGTGGACGCGCTCGATGCGGGTGTCGGCCGATGAGGCGTTGATTGTGCCGGAGGGGACTTTTACGACGAGGTATGCGCCGCCCTGCGGTAGTGACTTGATGTCGTTGGGATGAAGGATGAATTCGTCGACTTCTCGGAGGCTGCCGACGCCGCTTGCGGCGTGCATGCCTCCCAGTGCATCCCAGTCGTCCTCTACCTGGACTGTCTCTTTCCATGCGAGGCGGCTGCCGATGTCGCGGGCGATCGCGTCGGCGGCCTCGCCGCGTGTCTGTCGTAGCACTAGCCACACATTCGCATTGGTGCGCACGCTGGCCGCGAACTGAGGGCTAACGGCTTCGAGGTCGGCGTCGAGGTCTTGCGTAGCTAGTAGGACGGCTCCGCCTGCTGATCTGGCGCGTGCGTACAGATCAGCAACCCTGGGGGTGCCCAAGGCGCTGAATTCGTCGAGGATGACTGGGCACATGTGCTCCTTTCCCCAGCCGTCGCGTGCGAGTCGTCCGAACACGGCACACAGGTCTTGCACTGCGAGCGTGCCGATAGTGCGCGCGGTTTGGGGTGCGCCTGCGGCGTCAAGGGAGAAGCACACGATGTCTCCGGCGCGAATCGCGCTCTCCATCGTGAACCCGCTGGCGTCGAGAGCGCGGCCTGCTGCTGTATCCACGATAACGGCGACGCGGTCTCGCACATCGCCTACGTCGCCCTCGTTTTTCGAAGCGTCGAGGTCGGCCAGGTAGCGCGTGAGCGACGCTGCCACGGCTGGGGAGAGATAGGGGGTGACGCTGCGGAGGGTGTCGAGGTTGAGGAGGTCGGCAACGTCGGCAAGGCCGATCGTCCATGTGCCGCCCCCGACACGAGCGACGCGGGCGTCGGCTAGGTCGACACACACGCGGCACGCCTGTTGCAGTAGTCGACGTGACAGAGTTGCGTAGTGCATGTTGAGCGATTTGTCGGCCGCGAACAACGTTTCGTAGAGGGCATCGGACATTTCGTCGGCGGTGAGTCCGGCGAGGGGGTTGTAACTGGTGCCCGTGGCGTCGACGGTGACGTGGTGAAAGAGGCGGCCGGTTTGCTTGGCGATCGCGGCGAGGGTGGATGCGAGGTCAGGGTCGGCTTTCATGTCGATAACAACGGCTGGCAGGTGTAGGTCTCGCGCGGCCGGTGCCCCGGTGAACCCGTAAATGACTCTTTCGAGAGCCTGAGTTTTGCCGACGCCGGTCGGACCGATGACGACGCCGTGCGTGCGCAGGGCGGCTGCGTCGAGACTCACGGGGTGGGCGGCTTCGTCGACGCCGATCGGCACGTCGAGGTCGCTCACGGTCGCTGCGGCCGGGGCTTGCGCGGTGGCCGCGCGTTGCTTGGCCTTAGCTCGATGCACGCGCTTGGGACTGGCGGGGCGTTTGGTGCGAGCTCGTGGCCCCGCGTCGTCGTCGTTCTCGCGCCAGGTGGCGTCGAAGCGACGGCGGTAGGCGAGGTAGATGCCCGCGACGAGGATCCCGGCACAGACGGCAAAGGGAGCTTGGGCAATCGCCCATGTCTGCCAGTTGGCGTGGATGACGCTGGTTGTGCTTTCGCGCCGAAGGAAGGCACTCCAGAGGTCGTGTAGGACGGTGATGTAGGTGTCGCCGTAGGTGGTGGCCCATCCCATCCAGATTCCCAGACCGGTGGCGAGTGCTCCGGCGGCGCATATCCACCAGGCGTGGATGCGGTCGCGGCCGATCCGGCCGAGCGCGACAATTGCGCCTGCAATTGTGGCGGTCAGGGGATTCAGAATGACGGCCGCGCCGATAATGAATCGCGCGACTTGTTGTTTTTCGGTGTGAACGACATTTCGAGTGAATCGAATTCGTGGCGCACTCATGATTCCCGTCCGGTCTCGTTGTGTAAGATCTTTGCGAGTGGATAGACCGCGATGGGTCTGCCCATTCCTCTGGCTTCTAATGTTGTGTTGGCTTCTTCTGCGGCTTCACTGACGACGCGGTGTGAGTCCGGCGTTGTCAAGTAGACGCCGATACGGTAATTCTCTGAGTATGCGTATCCGTGCATGAGATGAATGAGTCGTCGTTTGTTTGGGGCTCCACTCAACTTCATATCCGATGTAGCTTCCTCGCTCACCGCTTACGATATCCGGCCAGGCTATTCCTCTTTTGCCGCTTGCTCGTGTAATTGCAATCGCGTATGGATTCTCTGCGGGGTCTGTTGTAAGTGCTCGCGCCTCTCGCTCCGTTATGAGATGCGGCCTATCTCCTCTATGCAGTAAAGCGAGGTACGCGTCAATGCATGCGCGGTCGTGCGCGTATTCTGCGAGCTTGACACCCGCACCCGGTCCGCCTTCAACGCCCATAAATTCTGCGCCCCCTTGGGTGAGGGAATGAACCTGCGATTTCCCGAGAACGTACTCGGATTGCACGAACCCAAGGTCACGAAGATGTTTCAAACGACGTGAGACATATGGCTTCACCGACGACGTGCGCTGATGCGCAAACAACTCGGCTCGGATAATCTCAACGGGAACAAAGCGGAACTTCGCGAGAAACGACAAGATTCGTTGATCGGATTCGCTCACTAGCATGGTGCCTCCAGAGATTGAACGGAACATTCTGTATTCACGCGATTGTTCATCTGTTTACAAGACTAACATTCGCTGTGGACATCTTTGTCTGCTGTATTTTGCCTATTACATCTCTCTATACTGCTGACTTGCCACGCAACCAACGATACGTAACCGCCTTCCCCTCTCCACTACCACCTCATCTACTCTTAATCTCTCACTTCACACCCACTTTCTTTCTTCCTGCCCTCCCGACGCTCGACCCCCCTCTCACAACACGGAGTCGTTGGGGGAAGGGGGTCGAGCGTCGGGAGGGCAGGTTCCCCTGGAGTTTGGTGGGTGTGGTGACAACCCAGATTGTCATCGTGTTGTCATCTGGGTTGTCATGGTTCTTGAGGTGGTAGTGGGGAGGGGAGCAGGAAGGATGGTGCTTGACAGCAGCGGGTATGTACTCGTGGTTGCGGGGTTTATTCTTTGGGGACTTGAATGTGTTCTGCGGCGTCGTAGTCATCTCCCCAGGCTTGTTCGACGGCCTCTTCGATGAGTTTGTAGAGGGCGGTGCCGGTGGTGAGTTTTTTCCATCTGAGAATGTAGTAGCAGCGCTCTGATACATCAGCACTGAGAGCGCGGGTTATTTGGTCTCGGTAGGGCTTATATTCTCGTCGTGCATCAGCCATGATGGTCCTTTCAGTTGGTTGTGTAGGTGCGAAATATTATGTGTTGATCGCGGCCCCAGATAGATTCGATGTTGATTCCTTGTGCGGGTGAGTCGGCGGATATCATTTGGCCATTACCGATGTAGATCGCTGTATGGTAATAGGATCGGCCATCGTTGGTTGACCAGAAAATGAGATCGCCGGGCTTTGCTTGGGATTCAGGTATTTCGAGTCCCATTCTGGCTTGCGAGTCTGCAAAAGTGTGGGAGAGTTATTCCTCTGCGTGCCATGAATTGCATGGTAAAGCCCTGAACAATCGTAGTGTTCGGGTCCTTCTGCTCCCCCATACGTATCCGTGCGAGTCGTCATTTGCTATTGATTGCGCCCATGCGATAGCGTCTGCAACTTCGCCGCTTCCGATTCCGCTTTGGGAGGCGAGGAGCAGGCTTCCGTCTGCTCCTTGGTATGTGGGAATAGCGTTCATGATCTTTGGTACGTATTTTTCGGTTTCGCCGTTGGTGGGGATTCCGCCTGCATTTTCGACGGCTCCTGTGCCTGCGTTGTATGCGGCGAGCGCCAATTCGATGCGGTTCCCGGTGACACTTTGAGCGGACAGTAGAGCGTCTATTTCTTTGAGTTTTGCGCACATATAGTGGCCTTGACTGTAGATAGCGTCGTGTGGATTAGTTATCTCCGCTTTTCCGTCGCCGTCACCGTCCATTCCTGCGCCGCCATTCCAGGTGGCGGGCATGAACTGACTAATGCCCTGTGCGCCCGCGTGCGAACCGGCGTTTTCGTCCCAGTTGGATTCGGCTGCAATTTGTGCCGCAATCAGGGCGGGTGATATTCCTTCGCATATGCTTCCGGCTTTGAGGATGTCGTCGCGGTATGCGGCTGGTACGGCGTCGCTGACGCCGGTGGCTGCCGCCGCGCCCATTCCAGATCCGGTGTTTGTCAGGGCCACGAGTGCGGCGGGGGCCATGAGGAAGATCAGGGCGATGAAGGCAACCAGACCTGCGAGCGCCCATGCCTTGATGCTAATGAGGTGTGCGCCTAATGCGAGGGCTCCGCGTGCGTTGTCGTTCATTGGGCGCTCCATTTCGTGACCCGCCAGCCTCCTTGGGCTGGTTCTAGGGTGATGCGGCCGGTCCCGGTCGTGTTGTCTGTGCGCGTGTAGCTCACGGCGGCGCTCCATGTGGACGGGTGAGCTGGGTCTTCCTCGATCTGGGAGAACTCAACGGACACGAGCCGTGTGCCGGGGGTGACGCCCGCGGTTTGCGCGTCGGGCGTGTTCACGAGGTACACGGCCAGGGGTTTGGAGGTGTACGGGCTGATCGCTTCTTCGATGCTGGCCCACGGGGTGTCGGCTGCTCGGTTGTCCATGAATGCGTGCATCCATGCTTCTGCGGCGCTGCGGGCAGGTGCGAACACGTCTGGCGAGGCGCTTGGTGTCTCGGGCGTGCTCGGTGCTGATGTGGCGGGTGCTGGCATGGGGGGTGTTGCCGGGTCCATGGCTGGCGTGCTTGACGGTGATGCCGCGGGCTCGGGTGTGGGGGCGGTAGTCCACTGTCTCCATACGAGGACGGCCGCGCCCGCCACGATCAGCGCAAGGAGCGTCAGGGCGATGATGGTCGGGCCACGTCGGGGGGCCGGGGCGCACTGGTGGTGTGTGTCCGTTCTGGCCTCGTCGAGGAGCCCATCCCATTTGCTTGGCGTCATGCGCGTGCTCCCCTCTTCGCGGTCACGTCGATGGTGCGTCGACGCGGCGCGTTACGTCGCAGGTGTGCGTTACCGACACCTGATCCGACGCGAGGCGCGGGGCGTGCCGATTCGGGTCGTCCGACATTCCCTGTGCGGGGCATCTGGTAGGTGCGCGGCGGGAGAGCGCGCCCGGTGTTTTGGGGCCGCATCGCGGTGGTGTCAACGTGTCCCAGTCGGCTATCGCGTTCGGGGGTAGAGTCGTGGGTGTGGTACGCGAAGGAGCGGTGGGCGCACCCGTTGGCTTCTTCTGTCGTTCCGTGGGGGCTTTAGCCTCTGCGGGCACCTGGCCGCTCGCGCGCGTGTAACGGCCTCGGGGCGTGTGCTCGGGTGCGGCTTGCTCGGTGGTGTGCTCGGGTGCGGGCGCTGCGGTTGCACCAGTGGTGCCACCTGTGGGAGCTGGCCCCAGACGGCGCGGCTTGTTGGCCCCGCCCATGCCGCGTGGACGCACGATTCCTCCGTCGGGCGCATCAGGTAGTGATGCTCCTTGCGTCTTGTCGCGGGGTTGCTTGGGGGCGCGGGGGCGCGGGCGTTTGCGGCCCAGTCCTCGCAGCAGGTATCGGACGGCGAACGCGGCCCCGAGAACTCCACGTGCCTTGGATGCGAGCCCTGTATCGCTGGCTTGGAAAATGCGTTTGAGGTGGGCGAGGAGAACGAGCGAAGCGATCATCGCTGTGATTGTCAGGATCAGTGAGGTGAACCATCCCATGGATGAGGTCAGGCGCATGGCGGCCATGGCGACAGTGAGAACGATGGTGAGAACCAGCTGAACGAGGAAGCTCATGACCGTGAAATTGAACAGCAGCGTCAACCAGTTGTTGGCCCATTGGCGCGGTGCGCCAGGGATTGCCCACAGGCAGGCAAAGAGCCCTCCGATGACCAGCATCATGAGAGCCAGCATGAGGTTGAAGGCCACAAGGCAGTTCAGGACCAGGATCATGACGGCGAAAATGAAGGCGGCGATTAAGGCGGTGATTGCTGTCGCGAGCCTGATGGGGGCGTTGTGGCCGGTGATCGTTGCATATGCTTCGGAATCTTCGCCTACGGCGCTCTTGAATGTCGAGCTGTCCAGGTAGGCACTCCTAGTCTGCGCGTCGGTGGAGAACAGGGGTTTGCTCAGCACGGTTGCCCCGTGTTTCTTACAGCCTCAATGCTTCCGAACTCGCCTTGACACCAGGGGGTGACAACGAAGGTGCGCCAGATCGCGTCGCCCATTTGGCGCATGGCGTTGCTCTGGTCCGTGCCGGTGAAGGTCGGGGCGGCGGCCTCGATTGGCTCGGTTAATCCATCGCTGGCTCCGACGGTGGCTGCCGCTGCTGTTTGCGTGCCCGCGTCACGGAAGGCGTTAATGCCGTTGACGTAATGCTCGGGCGTGGTCGCCAGACTGATCGCCACGACGCCAGCGGCTAGGCAGCACCCTAGTTGGGTGGCGAGCTGGGACGGGGATGCAGATGCCCGTCCCCATGCCACTAGTGCTCCGATGGCAAGCGTGGAGGGCAAAAGCCATTGGACGAACGCGTTTGAGACAGTGCCGATTGCGCCGGTGAGCTGGGTTCCAAGCGCTGTGTATGCGTCGAAGCTCATGGTCTGCCAGCTCATGGCGATCGCGGCGAGGGTCCAGGACTGCGCTTGCATGAACGTTGAGTTGGCCAGCGTGTTGATGTTGCGGTCAACCGTGTTATCCAGGATTTGGGTGACGCCGCTCTTATCGACGTAGTCCCACTGGTAGGCCCACACGGGATAGGTCTCGAACAGGGTTGGTTCGTCGCTGTCTTTGAGGTCGGGGACGGTGATCAGGCTCCCGATGCCGTCAACCTCGTATTGCCCGCTCTGTGCGGTGTCATCGTCTGCCCATGCGGCCGATCCCGACCACATGACAGCGATCGCAACCACGACGGCCGTCAAAAACAGGCGAGCGGTCTTCACCATTCGTCGGTGTCGAAGCGCCATGATTCGTCCTCCCAGATCATCGTGTAGCGGTCTTCTACGGTTTTTTGTTTGGCGTTGATGTATCGGATGCGGATCACGGCCGTGGTTTCGGTGTAGCTCACGGTGTCCGTGTCGATAAATGTGCCGGGGCTGTCTCCGTGGGCATCGATGGGATTGGCGCACGTGCGCTGCATCCCATACGTGCTGGCGAAACGGCGGGTGATGAGCATGTCGCAGTACTGACGGACCATGTCGGCCGTCCTGTAGGAAGCGTGGGTGTAGTCCCACGCGGCGCGCGCTGCCGCTTGTGCGCCCACTTCGTCGTGCGAGGTGGTCGCCTGTGCTGCTGGTGAGGACACGGGGACTGGCGTGTGCGCGCTCATTCGCCCAATCCCATACCCAATGACCGCCACGATAATCACTCCTGCAAGGGCTGCACACACGATGCCGATCGCTCGGCGTTTATGCGGCGGTGTCGTCTCGGCCGTGTCGGCCCCGCGCTGCGGTGTCGAGGTCATGTCGAGTCTCCTTCCTAGGCGGCGTGGTGTCGAGAGCTTGTCGCACTCGATCATTGGGGATAGCGATTTGGACGGTGGCCACGCGGCGGCGGGCGTCGCGCATGAGGCAGTGCCCGTGCCACACGTCGCCGCTGGTGGGATCAACAGAAACGCTGTCGATCATGGCTCGCACATCGGGTGAGGGTTCCAACCCGAGTAGGCGCGCGGCCGCGTCCTGCTGCTTCTCTGTACTCTGACTGAACACGAAGGTGGTTACAATCTGTTCCATGATTCCGTCGTGATCGGCAATCGAAGATGGATCTTGGCTATCAATCACAAGCGAGACGCCCAGAGCGCGCCCTAGTCGCGCAATCTGGTTAAGGAATGTCGCACCGTCCTGGTTTGCCGTGAGAAGGTGCGCTTCGGGAATGACCACGAGCTTGCGCAGGCTGCGCATAGCTTGCGTTTTTGCCACCGTCATAACCCACGCGAGCGCCCCGCGTGCGACGGCCGCACCCACGCGTTGGGTGGTGGTCCACTCGGCGGGTGCGGTGCCCACTTGTGGCAGGTCAAGCTTGGGGAACTGAATCAACGTAATGCCAGGTTCTGCTGTCAGCGTTTCTTCTGTGCGCTGGCCGATGATCATGCGGCCGATCGCGTCTCCCTCATAGGTCCGCAGCTCTCGGGCCACACGCTGGGCAATGTCCTCGCCTGCCTCCATGCGCTCGATGAGCCGGTGGCTCGATCGTTCGTCACCGGAATCAAGTAGGGCGGCGATGTGCTCCATGAGCACAGGATGCGCCGCGAGCCGCAGGCTGTCCGAGATAAGGAGCATGAGCTGGCTGTGGGCGTGGGTGCGTGCGTCCTCGGGGTCCATTGTGGCCAGGAGGTCGCAGGTGCCCGCGTAGCGTGCCGACATGTCGATACGGCGCGCGTTGATACCCATGCTAGTTGCGGCTGCGACCAGCCCGCCGTGTTCGTTGTTAAGGTCGCCTTTGAAATCGTAAACGATCGTCATTGCTCCCTCCGCTCCTGCATCTAGTGCGATGAGCTGCGCGGCTGTGGTTTTTCCTCGCCCGCTTCGCCCGATGAGAGCGGTGGTAGCTGTGTCACCTCGCAAGGGTGCTTGAGTGGGGTGGAAATGGACGAGGGAGCGTGTGGCGCCCGTGGTGTATCCGATTACCGGCCCTTCGCGGTCGCCGGTGATGGATCCACCCCAGAACCAGGACCCAAAGAATGCCGTGGCGTCCATGACGTGGTTCATGTCCTCGATGCGCACCGTGTCGCCGGGCAGACTAGAAAGCCATGCTGCGTCTTGTTCGTCGGCGCATACGTCCACGGTGATTCCGTCATGGGCGTATGCCGCGACCACTGCATCAACGGCCAGGTAGAGGTCATCGAGCGTGGTTTCGGTGACCGTGAGGATCGGCCAGGCCTCCACTAGAGAGGTGCGGCCGCGCTTGATCTCCAGACCGAGTGAGCGCATCTCGTCCTCGGCCAACAAGATGTCTTCGTCGGCTTCTTCAACGTGGGATTCTTCGGCGTCCCTGCGCTGACGCTTAGCCTTCTTCTGAGTCTTGCCAACGCGTTTCATGGCACTAGCCTGGCTCCTGAAGCTAAACCTCACGGACGCTTCTGGGAGCACGGCTTGTGCGCCGTCCATCGTGGGTCGCGCGATGTTTGACAGCGCGAGGAGCCATTGCCCGTTGCTCAGGGTATCCACGGTCTCGGGGAACTCGGTGATCATGAGGCACGCGGTGTAGGCCACTTCTGTGCCTTGGGCGTCGTAGAAGCGCAGGTGATCCCGGAAAGGCACGACGCGGCCGCGTCCAAGCCTGGCCAGGGGCGCGCCGGTGATCGTGCCCTCGCGAGGCGTGGCTTCGCTCGTTCGGAAGGTCTCGCGGCCCACCATCCATGCCAAGGTTTCGGCTGGGACGGGCAGGGCCTGGAATGGTTTGCCGGTCATGCGTCCGATGATTGAGCGCATCTTGCCGTCGAGGAATTCCAGCTCCTTGACGGGAATCGCGTTGTGATTTCCGCTGATCCAGTCGGCTGCTGCGTTGATCGTGGCGACCGCTGCGGGCGTGGTGCGGTCTTCCACATCCACCCCGATGAACACGTGACGTTCGGGCAGTTCCCACGCGTCGATAGAGTCCGCTCGCGCCTGTGCCCACGCCATGGCCTGCGGTTGTGTGAACGTGGGGGTGTCCTCTCGGTAGGTGTCTGAGGTGATCGCACCCCACACGATTTTGAGCTGACACTCATAATCAGCAAGTGCTCCTTGCGCTTGGGCGATCGCGCTCATGACCTGGGCGTCGAGCTCACCTGCTGACGCCGTTTGCGTCGACGCGGGCGTGATTTCCATCCAGACCGTCGCACGATCAGCGGTAACGATGATGCCGTCGGCAATCGCACGATAGGTCGGGAATGAGCGCCCCATCTGGGGATACAGGCCAACGACCCGTTTGAGTGAGTCAAACATGACGGCGGTTCCTCACTGTCTGCATGTGTTCGAAGCTGTACAGGCGCACCACTACCTGTGGTGTGATCGGCTGGCCTGCGGGGAAGGGGCGGCGTGAGCCCTTTGTCGACGATTCCCAGAGGTGTTCGTCGTCCTTGTGGAGGACGCGGGTACGCCACCAGGCGGCCACGTCGATGCGTTCACGGGGAGTGAGAACGCCTCCGCGTTCTCCCACTCGCTTCCCGGCCACAATCGGGATGTGGCCAACCAGGGCGTAGCGGGCAGCGAGCATCCACGCCACCAGGCGGCGGCGTCGCGCATGTTTGGGGTCGGGCGTGAACCCCCAGTACACGATGACCACGGGGATGGTCACGTACAGAGGGAAGGTGACCTGCGTGGGCAGACCAAACAGGAGCGTGAGAGCCGCGAACCAAGCCACAAGGAAGAGCCCACCGATTTGAGGAAGTCGACTTCGAGGCCGTCTTTGAGGCCCATCGGGCCAATCTGGTAGAGCTTGCGCGGAAACTCAAAGCTCCGCGTGTGAATGCGCGCCTCACTCATTGAAGATCCTGCCTGCCAGGTTCGTCAAGAAGGTGAACACGGTGTCGTAGTTGAAGATGATCGCGGCGACAACCGCCCCTGACAGAATGTATACCGCGAGTTTGCCGTGGCGATCAGATGCCCAAAAGTACAGGCCGCCTATCGCGAGAATGATGACGAAGATGTTGCCTGCGCTCGTGAGGGTCCATTCTTTGAGCGGACCGAACATGAGAGTCTCCTTTAGTTGGTTGTGGTGATTGAGAAGATTTGCCAGCGCGTGGCGTCGTGGGCTTTAACCGGCACGATCGTCACGGTGTATTGGCTTGTGAGGGTTGCATCTCCGAGCTTCCAGGCAACGCTCATCGTTCCCTGTCGGCTCTCAGAGTTTCCGGCGTTGACGCGCCACGCGGTGACTTTCGCGCTGGCCCCGGTCAGGGCGGGGGCATCCACGGTGCCACCGGGAGCGACCAAGGCATCGACGTCCCCACCCGGCCACGCACGTACAAACGCTTCGATGTCGGCGCGGGTGGTTTCCGTGAGCTCTTGATCGGTTTCGTGGGCGATCGCGGTGTTGCTCGATGTCGGAGCCGCCGGGAGCCCCACCAGCGCCGGAGCCCCGGCCACCGAGGGAGTCGTGGTCGGGTTAGCGATCGGCACCAAGACCCCCACCCACCCGGTTGTTGCTGTCTTCGCCTCTGGCGGGGGTGGTGACCTCGACGGCTACCAAGACGTTGACGCGTTCGCCCTCAACGGTGGTGGAAGCAACATACGAATCGGTAACCGAGAGCTTGCCTGCTCCGTCCCACCCGGCGCTACCGGCGCTCGCCCACGTCTGCGACAACGCGGCCGTGCGGGCAGATCCATCACCCACCGACACGTAATCGCGAGCAACGCGCTCGGCCACCGACGCGGCGGCCGTCATATCGACCCCCCACGACTGGGGTAGCTCTACGGGAGCCTGGGCCTCGGGGGCGCGCGTAGGGGCAACGAACACGCGCCACACGCCTACGAATGCGAAGAACCCTACCGACGCAATCACGACAGCGCGCGCCACACGCTGTCGACGTGAGGGGGTTGCCACCTCCCACGGCAGTCCACGCCGCCGCGAGCTCTTCTCCTCAGTCTCGCTCACATCCCCCTCGGGGGAAGTGGTATCGACAGCGGCGGGCTGGGATACGGTCGGGTCGGGATCGGAAGCACGGTGAGGGGGCGCGGGTATCCCCGCGACCCTCTCCCCCGTCGGAGGCGTTGACGGCAGACTCACAGTCCCGCCTCCGCAGCCGCATCAATCACGCCCGCAAGGTCCTCGCCGTCAGGCTGGGGGTCTGAGCCTCAGACCATTCAGGCGGTGTCGGCGTGGCCGGGACGGAAGCGCTCTTGCGGCGCGGGATCGCGACGTTGTGGCCAACGGCCTCAATTGCGACCGTCGTGCGGTGCCGAGTCTGCCCAGATTCATCCATCCAGGAGTTAGCGACGAGCTCGCCCACGAGTACAACGGGGTTGCCCTTACGAAAGCCCGCTGCCGCGACGGCCTCAGCGCGATCGCCCCAGGCATAGGCATCCCAAAAAGTCGGGTCCTTGGAGCGCCACTCGCGTGCCTTGATGCTGTAGTAGCGCTCCGAACAGGCGATACGCAGGTGAACGCTCGCGCGCCCATCCGAAGCAGGACGGAACTCAGGATCAGCGGTGAGATTACCGACAAACGTGTGGGTAGTCATGATTTCGAACCTTTCTGTGTGGTTTTGGTTTGGGGATCTGGACTGTTACAGCTGGAAAGTGAGTTCAGGCGCTACGCACGTCCGAGAGTTCGTTCAGCTGGTTCATGGCCTCGTGCACGAGGCCAACGAGTTCGGCCTTGCTGGCCTGTGGATGTGTGGCGCGCATGTGGTCCCACATCCGCTTGTGAGCCGCTTCTCGGGCGCGTTCTTCGGGGGTTTTGGCAGCTTCGGCGGCGGCGTCGATCGCGGCTTCCTGCGCCTGTCGCGCGGCGTCGATCGCGGCTTCCTGCGCCTGTCGCGCGGCCGCCGTGCGGGCTTGGGGCGCGTCGGCAACGCCCACGTTTTCGTCGAGCCGGTAGGCCACGAGGGAACTCATGCGGCGCACGCCATTGGCGGGCTTTTCGCCCATGAGGCTGCGAATCTGGGCAGGTGTCCACCCCGCAGCGATCCGCTCAGCGAGCATCGCTGCGACCTGGCGAGTGCCCGTTCGGTCCATGGCCTGCATCCACTCGGGCAGGCACGAGCCGATGAGGGCACCCGCGTCCTCACTGGTCGCGGAGCTTGGCGCTTGCTTGTCGTGGCGAGATCGTGATGTAGCTTCAAAGTCCTGACCGGACCCGACCTGACCTGATCCTGGCACCTCCTTGAGGGCCGGGGAGGGTTGGGTAGGGTTGGGGGTTTGAATATTGGGGGTTTGGTATATAGAAGCAACCGGCATCACGGTGCCGGTTGCAACCGGCACCACGGTGCCGGTTGGGTACCCAACCGGCATTTCGTGCCGGTTGCTTTGATTGCAACGAAAAGTCGGGTTATCCACAGGCTCCGGCTCGGAACCTTCAACCCAACCGGCATTTCGTGCCGGTTGCTTTGATTGCAACGAAAAGTCGCACCCGATGTTGAGGCGATAGACATTCGTTTTCCGGCCTTGCGGAGTCGCACGCCGCGACACCGACAAGAGCCCCGCTGCCTCCAATGACCGAATCTGGTTGCGCACAGCCCTGTCCTTCAAGCGGGCCTTACGGCCGATCTCTGCCTGGGAAGGCCAGCACACGCCCTCATCGTTCGCGGCATCAGCGAGCGCAAGCAGGACGAGAGTCTGGGACTGGTCAAGGTCAGTCAGTCCCCACGCCCATGTCATCGCCATGATCGACACAACACATCACCGCCCAGCTCGACCCAAACCAGGAATCGGAACATCGCGCAACTGCGTGCGACCCTCCTGAGAAACGGGCTCCAACAGCGCCACAATCGCCGATCTGCGGAACAAATAACGTCCCGATGGGAGACGTGTTGCTTCTACCTTGCCGCTCTTAGCCCACCGAAGAAGGGTTGGCGCGGATGTTGCAGGCAGCAACGCAGCTGCTTCTGAGGACGACAACCAGTCATCATCAACATCATGTTGCATGTCGTGCACCTTCATGTCAATAAGCATACTCGACATTGGCGTGCATGACAATACATCTTGTGCATATGCTGCAACATCGATATTATCGACATATGCAACATGATGAAGCTCTGGGATTTGCGATCAACCAGCAGATGTTCGCTGAACGACTCACGAACATCGACCTCGGTCATGCACTCGGCATATCCAAGTCGACCGTTAGTCGCAAGGTTCGCGGACATGTCACCTGGTCAGCTGAGGAAGTCTCACTCGCAGCACACCTATTCGGCATCCCCGTTGATGCTCTCATGCCCACCCCAGACGGATCGGGCGGGTGGGTGCCCGCGCCTTACATACCCGCCGGGACCGCTCAGATACGACGAGACCCGGCCCCTTACGGGACCGGGTCTGTGGTGGTAGCGGGGACAGGATTTGAACCTGCGACCTCCGGGTTATGAGCCCGGCGAGCTACCGAACTGCTCCACCCCGCGTCGGCTCTAGATAGTCTAGAGCATCATCCGGGTGGGCACAAACCGAACGCGGTGATGTACGTCCTAGCGACGGAGCGCTGTCAGGAAGCGCAGAATCGACGACCTATTCGGAGGCCTGCGCAGGATCTGTCGGCGTTCCAGGCACGATCGGGGCACCGCTCGGAGGTGCAAGCACCGGGCTCGAGGCCTGAACCTGCACGGGAGCACCCTGGGGCGGCGCGGGCTGAGTCGCCGGCATCTGCACGGGAGCACCCTGGGGCGCCGCAGGCTGGGCCGGTGCCGCCGCATGGGGGTAGTAGCCGAGTGGCGCAGCGCCCGGAGCGGGCACAGCCCCCTGCTGCGACACCGTGGAAGCCTTGCGGTCCGGGATCACCAGGACGAAGGAAGATACGACGCACAGCCACTTGAGGATCCACATGAACAGCGATCGCAGGGAGTCCGCCACTTCGCCGACCTCCCACTCTGGCGGAGTGAAGGTGATCAGCCAGTCCCCGCCCAGGAAGTGGATCCACACGGGCAGGATGATGAGGTAATCCACAAGAACGATGGCGGCGGCGACATATCGCAGAGGCTTGATCCCCATACGCAGGTACAGGAGCAGGAACACGACGATCACAACGTCGAGCAGCAGCCACGTCCAGAACATGACATCCGTGAACCTATCAAAGAAGAACTCAAGGCGCTCACCGCTGTAGGGAATGAAACGGTTGACGATGAAAATGAGCTTGACAGCAAGGACCAGCCACGCCGCGATTCGGCCGTGGACGGACAGCACGGGGCGCTTCGGGTTCGGCGCAGTCGCGTAGGCAGGGGGCGGCGCAAAGACGCCCGAGGTCGGAGCGGGCATCGTCGGAGCTGGCGCAACCGGAGCCTCGAACGGCTGGGGCACACCCGTGGGAGCAGGCAGAGAGCCGCGGGGGTCAGTCATGGGTTTCCTTCCACATCGTTGACGAGTCCGCACTGCGGACGCTTCGCACCATAGTAGTGACACTGAACGAAGCACACAGGGCAGTCTTGCAGCGAGCGCCGCTACCCACAAAGGGAAAGGCCCGGCCCCGCGTCACAGGTTGACAGCGGGGCCGGGCGCAACGGCGCGCGGCTGCGATTATGAGCCGCTTTGCGTTCCCGATTGGGCCGACGTGGTCGGACTCGGGCTGGGTGTCGGCGAGCTCGAGGCCGCCGACGAAGAGGTGCCGAGGGCCGTCTGGGCAGCCTCCGCGCGGGCCAGGGCATCGCGCAGTCGCGTCTGGGCCTCGCCGTAGGCGGTCCAGTCAGACTTGCTCATCGCCGCATCCGCGTCGCGCAGCGCCTGCGCAGCGTCGCTGACGGCCTGCGCCAGCTGAGCGCTCGCATCGCTAGAGGTCACGCCCGACTGCGAGGTATCCCCCGTTGAGGGGCTCGTCGCGCCAGACGATGCGGACGAGTTTCCATCGTCGGAGACGAGCTGGCGCAGCGATTCCTCGAGGGTGGGAGCGAAGCCCACCTTGTCGCCGAAGGCCGTCAGAACCGAGCGGAGCACGGGGTAGGACGCAGATCCGGTGCCCTGCACGTAGACGGGCTGGACGTAGAGGAGGCCGCCACCGACCGGCAGGGTCAGGAGGTTGCCTCGAATCACCGTCGAGTCGGCTTGGTTCAGCAGGTTGAGCTGGGTGGCGATCTTCTCGTCGGAGTCGTACTTGTTCTGCACCTGGCCGGGGCCGGGCACGGTCGTCGACGAGGGCAGGGCGAGCAGGCGGAGCTTGCCGTAGCCCTCGCGCACCTGGCCGGGCGTACTACCCGTCTCGGAGTCGACGGCGAGGAAGCCGGCCATGGCCTCGCGACGCCCCTCACCACCGCCACCGGGCACGAAGACCGAGGTCAGGGAGAACTCAGCGCTCTCCTGGCCGGGCATCTGCATAGTGAGATAGTAGGGGGGCTGGAGGGCCGTCGGGGCAGGCAGAGGATTGCCCATCGCGTCAACACGCGGGCTCGAAGCGGTCGAGGAGGCCGCACCGTAGGTCGAGGTCTCCTCGGCCAGGCGCCAGCGGTCACCACCGGAGTAGAAGCCGGCGGCGTCGGTCACGTGGTAGGTGGCCAGCAGGTTGCGCTGCACCTTGAACATGTCCTCCGGGTAGCGCAGGTGGCTCATCAGGTCACCCGAAATGGAGGAGATGGGCTCGACGCTACCGGGGTAGATCTTCTCCCACGTGCGCAGGATCGGATCCTGGTCATCCCAGCGGAACAGGCGCACCGAGCCGTCGTAGGCGTCGACGATGGCCTTGACGGAGTTACGCATGTAGTTGATCTTGTTCGCCTGGACGTACTGGCCGACCTCAGTGGACCGAGAGTCCACGGTGGCGTCCGAGAGGGTCTCGTGCTGAGCGTAGGGGTAGTTGTTCGTGGTCGTGTACGCGTCGACAACCCACACGAGTCGCTTGGGGGTTGAGGCGTCCCCGTCCATGTCGACGACCGCCGGGTAGGCGGATTGCTCGAGCGTCAGGTAGGGGGCAACCTTCGCAACGCGCTGGAGGGGATCACGATTGTAGAGAATTTGCGAGGCCTCGTTCGTCTGCGAGGAGAAGAACAGGTCCGTGGATCCGAACTTGATCGCGTACAGGAGCTTGTTCCACACGTTACCCACGGAGGGACCACCGTTGCCGACGAAGGTCGTGGAAACCTGGCCACCGACCGCAGTGTCGTCCGGGTAGTCGAGTTCCTGCGGCTCGGCGCCCTCGGGGGCTCCGACAATCGAGTAGTCGGGCGAGCCGGGGCTGAAGTAGACGCGTTCCTCGTAGTCGCCCATCTCGCCGACCGAAGGCACGGACTGTTCCCAGTATGACGGCAGGCCGTCGCTGGTCAGCTGGTTACCGTAGGCGGCGACCGCGCCGTAGCCGTGCGTGTAGACGGTGTGCTGGTTGACCCACGTCTGCTGCTCGGCAGACAGGCCCGAGAGGTTAAGCTCACGCACCGAGATAACGGTGTCGCGGCGCTCGCCACCGACGTTGTAGCGGTCGACCTTCATCCCGGAGTTGAAGCCGTAGTACAGACGCGACTGCTGGAGCTGCTGGACGGTCTTCGTGATGACCTGGGGGTCGAGCAGACGCACCTGGGAGGTCAGCGATTCGTTATCGAACTGTCCCGCCGAAGCCGTGGTGGCCGCGTCGTAGTTGGTCTGATAATCGACGTCCTGCAGGCCGTAGGCGGCCAGGGTGGCGTCAATGTTGCGCTGGATGTAGGGAGACTCGAGGCTGCGCTGGTTGGGGCGCACGCGGAACTGCTCGACGAGGGCGGGGTACGCGCCAGCAAGGATGAGCGCGGCGACGACCGTCACGGCGACACCGGCGACGGGCAGGCGCCACGTGCCCTTAAAGGCCGCGACCACGAAGAGGAGTGCAACGAGGCCGGAGATGACGGCCAAGATCGAGTGAGCGGGCAGCGTCGCGTTGATGTCGGAGTACATGGCGCCGTGGATGGAACCCGAGTCCGAGGTGAGCAGCTCGTAGCGACCCAGCCAGTAGTTGACGCCGATGAACAGGGACAGGCAGGCAGCCATCATGCCGGTCTGCAGGCGCGCCTGCTTGGAAGCGTGAGGGCGCGGAGTCAGGCGGATCGTGCCGTACAGGTAGGACACGATGATCGCCGCGACTAAGCCGATGCCGGTGACCGTCATCAGGAAGGAGACGAGCACCTTGATGGCGGGCAGCACGAACACGAAGAAGGAGATGTCCAGTCCGAACTGGGGGTCAACCTGCCCGAAAGAGGATCGGTTGAGGAATTGCAGGAGCGTCTGCCATTCGGTGGCCAGGCGGGTGCCGTTGGTGAAGCCGAAGAAGAGCGCAACGCCCCAGAATGCGAGGCGACGCATGGGTTCGAGGGCCTCCTGGTATCCGCGCAGGGCGGCGGAGGCCTCGCCCCTCGACGAGGAGGTGCGGTGACGGTAGGCGAAGGCCATCGAGAAGTACACAAGCGCGGTCGCCACGATAAAGCCGACGACGAACAGGCCGATGTGCGCACCCCACTGGGTGAGGATGACGCGAGTGGCGCTCATCTGGCGGAACCACAGGATCTCGGTCCACACGATGGAAGCCGCATAAACGACAGCTCCGATGATCAGCAGCGCTGCGATCGTGATGCCGGCGGGACCGGGCTTACGCACCTGAGGTTTCGCGGGCGCACGATCGGGGTCTCTCGGAGCGCGAGCTCCACCCGGGGGGAAAGACTGAAAAATCGAAGCTCACGGCATTCCTCTCTGTCAAACCGATAGCTTCCAACCAGTGTAGCCGCGCACAGGTGTAACTTCGCCTCGGTCTTATTCGCTCTCCGTGAGATTATGGGAGGCATGACTGTTGAGATGATGCCGAGTGCGCGCGAGATCGCGCTGGCCAATGTCGTTGTCGATATCGAGAAGGGCGCCGCCCGTGTGGGGTGGGATCACGCCCCGTCCATCTACGCGCTGGTGCCGACGGCGATGCTGTTGGCGGATCCGAATCTGCCGGCCGACATCGCAGAGCAGCTGCGTTCGGGCTGGGACGGCACCGATGATCACCTGAGCGCGATCATCCAGGAGGACCTGGCTGACGACGACATCGAGCAGGTTCTGGCCCACCTGGCGTGGCCGGAAACGGTGCCGGGCGCGGCGATCACGGTCGAGCGCATCGTCGTTCCGCCGGAGGTCGAGGACGAGGCTCCCGAGGACCCCGACGAGGCCCTGGCCTTCATCTCGAATCATCCCCTGCGCACGGATGTGCGTCTGGCCGTTGGCGTGATGCGCACGGGCGAGTCCTGGTGCGCGCTGCGTACCCGCGCCTTCGACTCCGACGACAAGGTCGGGCAGGCTCTGCGCTCGTCCCCGCGCTGGTCGACGCCCTGCGCGCGTCTCTCGAGCCCGTGACGGACGAGGACGCCTAAGAACATAGAGGAGGCCCCGACCTCGTCCGGACCAGATGGACGAGGCCGGGGCCCTTTGTCACCCACCTGACGTGAAGCGGTGGGTGGGCTCGAGAGCTGCGGCGCTACTGGCAGGTCGGCAGGGTATCTCCTGTACCGTCGGCGATGGAACGAACCGCGGATACCGCCTCGTCGAGGGTGGATACCGACACAACGTGCAGGCCGTCGGGGACGTGTCCGACGACCTCGGAACAGTTGGTGCTGGGGGCGAGGAACCACTGGGCCCCGTCGCGATGGGCACCCCACAGCTTCTGCTGGATGCCACCGATGGCACCGACCTGACCGTCGTAGGACATGGTGCCGGTTCCAGCGATTGCGTTGTTACCCGTCATATCGCCCGGCGTCATGCGGTCAATGATGGCCAGGGAGAACATCATGCCTGCGCTGGGCCCTCCGACGCCATCGAGGTTGAAGGAAATCGTGACGGGCAGGGCGGGCTGCACGGACAGATAGATGCCCAGCTTGGATCCGCTTTCCGTGGCCGAGGCCGCGACGGAGTCGAAGGAGAGCTCGCGAGTCTCACCGTTTCTCTCGACCGTCAGTGTCATCTGCGATCCCGCGGGGACCGTGCGCATGAGGGAGAAGGGCGTACTGGCATCCGTCACATCGTGGCGAGTTCCATCCGGGGTGGTGATCGCGCGGAGGATGTCTCCTTGCTCGACGATCCCTTCGGCGTTGGATCCCTGGACCGCGCCCTCAATCGTGACGGTCGCGGGGACGTCCCATCCAAGGTATTCGAGCGCGGCAACCTGGGAGGTCGTCTGCGAATTACGCATCATCGCCAGCTGAGCCTCGTTGTTCTGCTCGCGGGTGGTTCCCTCGGGATACTTCAACTCGTAGTCCACGATCTCGCTGTGAGGATCCAGGTACGCAGCAATGAGCTGAGCAAAGTTCAGGCGACTGTCTGGGGATCCAGATTCGGAGACCGTCACCATGCGCAGCTGGCCCTGCCCCGGCTTCGCAGGCGCCTCGTACGGGCTGGATTGAGGCTCGTCCTCTTGCACAGGTTCCCCCGTCTCGGGATTGGTTCCTTCGACAGTAAGGACGGGCACACCTTGTTCGTTGGACGCCAACACATTGAATGTCGGTCCGGGGCTGGAGACCACGAAGGGGACGGGGATCACGAAGAGAATGACGACCATCGCGAGGGCGGCCAGGAGTGCTGTGAGGATGCGCCAACTGACGATCGGCGCACGTTTCGTCGGGGCTTGCTCACAGTCCAGTAGACGGTCAACTGACGAGGTCATCTCCATGTCACTCACCGTGTCATTGTGTCGCACGCGGGGCGCGACCGCACGCGCGCACCGCCAGCCACGTTCAGCTCTCAGCGTTTTTGCAGAGATTTGTCAGCCCGGTTGCACGCGCGCTCGCTAGGCTGACGTCATGAACGAGAACGAGTCCGGCACCCCCTTTGAGGATTTCCTGCGCTCCGTGTTGGGCGACGAGGCCGCGGCGGAGGCCGCTCGCGCTCTGCAGGCCCAGGGCTTTGATCCCGCGAACCTGCCCGCGGAGTTTTCCGATCCTGCGCGCATGCGCGCGGCGATGGGCCAGTTCCAGTTCCTCATGAATACGACGGCCGGCCCCGTGAATTGGCGCCTGGTGGAGGACGGCGCGAAGCAGGCTGCCTACGCCAGCGGCGATCCGGCCCCCACAGCCACCGAGGCCGAGGCGGCGCGCCAGGCGATGACGGTCGCCGACCTGTGGCTCGACGCGGTCACGGATTTCGCTTCGGGGCCCGTGACCCGAGGCGTGTGGAGCAGGGTGTCGTGGGTGGAGAACACGATCCCCACGTGGAAGCGCATCTGCGAGCCGATCGCCCTGAACGTGTCGCGCGCGCTCAGCGCCGCACTCTCTGAGCAGTTTGGCGAGGGCGGCCTCGAGGATTCCTCGTCGCTGCCCGACGGCATGGCTGCGATGCTGGGCAAGACGCAGGAGATGATGCCGCGCCTGTCCGCGATGATGTTCTCCGCGCAGATCTCGCGTGTCCTGGCAGCCCTGGCAGGCGAATCCTTCGGCACCTACGACACGGGCATTCCCCTGTCGGACACCTCACACGCGGCTCTCCTGCCTCACAACATTGCCCAGTTCTCCGAGGGGCTCGACATCCCCTTCGACGAGGTTCGTCAGTTCCTCGCTGTCCGCGAGGCCGCCCACCGACGTCTCTTCGCGTCCGTGCCGTGGCTGGAGGGTGACCTTGTACGCGCGGTCGAGCGCTACGCCTCTCAGATCGCGATCGATACGGAGGCGATCACCGAGGCGGCCCGTTCGGTCGACCCCTCTGACCCGTCGTCCGTAGAGTCGGCGCTCAGCGGCGGCGTGTTTGCATTGTCGACGACGCCGGACCAGCGCCGCGCGCTCACTCGTTTGGAGACCATGCTGGCCCTCATCGAGGGCTGGGTCGAGGTCGTCACGGCCCGCGCGACACTACCCTACCTCCCCCACGCCGATGCTCTGCGCGAGATGATGCGTCGCCGCCGCGCCTCGGGCGGTCCGGCGGAGGAGATTCTGGGGACCCTCATGGGCCTCAAGATGCGCCCGAGACAGGCTCGCGGAGCCGCCTCCATCTTTACGTTGGTGGAGGCCGACGGCGGTCGCGATGCCCGCGAGGCCCTGTGGTCGCACCCGGATATGGTGCCTTCGGAGACGGAGCTGGCCACGCCCGACACGTTCCTGACGCTGCGCCGAGCGGCGGCCGAGGAGGACGCGGATATCGATGCCGCGCTCAACTCGCTTCTCGATGGAACGCTCGGCTGGGCGGACGGGCTGGAGCCGGGGGACGAGGCCTCGGCCGGCTCAGATGAACCGTCCTCGGAGGGCGGAGAACCGGACAATTCGAGCGAGACGAACTGATTCGTTCCAAAAAGATCTGACAAGTTTTCCACAGATTTTTCAAACGCCCCCGCGCGCTCACCACACGGGTTCATGATGGCTCCATCAGCTACAAACTGAAGGAGACAGACATGAACCTGGCACATAATACGGCGGTCCTGTGGCGAGGCCCGGGCAGCGTACAAGTTGGCGGCGACCGTGCTCGTCACGTCCTGCTCGACAATCTGCACGCGAGCGACCAGCTCTGGCTGAGCCATCAGGCGCACCCCGCCCGCGAGCGCGACGAGGTTCAGGCCTCGCCCGAGCTTCTCGCGGCTCTGGAGGAGGCGCGTCTCACCGACGGACGCGAGGCGCTCCCCCACCTTGCGCTCGGCATCGTCGGAGCGGTTCCGGCGACCCTCCTTGCGCTCCACAGCCTCGTCGACACGCTGTCACTGTCACTGTCGATCGAGACTCACTCCCTGGTCGACGAGGACTGGGATCGCGTATTCGGCGGGCATTACACGGGCACCCCCCGCCACCGCGCGGTGCGACGCACGCTTCGCGATCTCATTCCGTTGCCCAGGCTGTACGCCCAGTGTGCGCCCGAGCTATCGATCGTGTCGGCGGATCGAGTCGTCGATCCGGGGATACCGTTCGAGCTCACCGCTCACGACACCCCTCATCTCATCGTGACGCGCGGCGAGCACTCCTACGAGGTGGGGCCATTCGTCATCCCGGGGGCGACACCCTGTTACCAGTGCTCGCAGCTTGCTCACGCAGCTCAGGACCCGTTCCATCTGACGCACCTGCGCGAGCTGGAGGCGTGGCCGCTCGCGCCGCTGGCTCTGCTGGCTCACTTCGCGGCGGCCCAACGCGTGGGACAGTTGGTGATGGACTTCGTCTCGGGCGCACTCACCGAGGCGCAGTGCGCGCAGGTAGCGACCATCTGCGATGACGGGTCGATACGCATCGAAGACGTGGAACCCGCCAGCCGCTGCGTGTGCGGCATCAACGGGCTCGCTTCCTAGCTCAGGCACCTTCGTCGACGATGACCTCTTCGCCGCGCACGAGCGCGAGGACGGGGGCGGCAAAACGCTGCACTTTCACGTCGCCGATGCCGCGGATGACACGCAGCTGCGTCGTATTCTTGGGCATCGCCTGCGCGATATCACGCAGCGTCTGATCCGTGAAAACCGCGAAGGGCGGCACGCCCGCCTGACGGGAGACCTCGAGACGCCACGCCTTCAGGCGCCCGAAGAGCTCGATGGCCTGGGGCGACGCCTCCTCCTCAAAGGCCTGGTTGAGGGCGCGCGTGGAGGGCGCGCGTCTTCTTCTTCGGAGCGCCCACGCCCACTTCCTCGGGCCAGATACCGTCGAGCAGGCGGCTGCGCTTGCGTTTGCCGCGCCCGTCCGCACCCCGCGAGCGCGCCCACGACAGGGTCAGCAGGTCGCGGGCACGGGTAACGGCCACATACAGCAGGCGACGCTCCTCCTCGCGTGCGGCCGCGGTCTTTGCATACGAGATCGGCAGGAGACCTTCGGCGACGCCTACGAGGAAGACGGCGTCCCATTCGAGGCCCTTGGCGGCGTGAATCGTGGCCAGCTCGACACCGGCCTTGTCCGGTTCGACCTGGTAGGCGACGCGTTCGTCGAGTTCGGCGACGAAGGCGGCGAGCGTCTCCGCCTTGGGAGTCGTCCGCCCAGCCGACGATCGCGTTCATGTTCGACCAGCGCTCGGAACCCGCCTGGCCGGAGGGAGCCTCGGGCGCCCAACCGACGCCGGAGAGGACGTCGCGCACGATCTCGCCCACGCTCCCGTCGTCGGTGGCGGCTGCGGCCGCGGCCCGCAGGCGCGAGATGGCGGTGCGCACGTCATCGCGGGCGAAGAAGGGTTTGCCTCCGGCAACGGCCACGGGGATACCGCGCGCACCCAGTGCCTCTTCGAAGGCTTGGGACTGGCCGTTGGTGCGCATGAGGACGGCAATCGAATGGGGTGCCATGCCACCCGCGATGAGGTCGGAGATCGAGGCTGCGACGCCCTCGGCCTCGGCTCGATCATCGTCGTAGGTGCGGTAGGTGACCTGGGCGCCACCGTCGCGCTGGCTGGACAGGCGCACCGTGCCCTCGCGCTGGGTCGAGCGCGCCAGGACGTCGTTCGCCACGCTCACGATCTGCGGGGTCGAACGGTAGTCGCGGGTCAGCTCCACGATGCGCGCCCCGGGGTGCTTGCGGCCAAAGCCCGTCAGGTAGTCCGGGGATGCGCCCGTGAAGGAGTAAATGGTCTGCGCGACGTCGCCGACGACGCACACGTCGTGGCGCCCACCCAGCCACAGGTCGAGCAGGCGTGCCTGGAGGAGGTTGACGTCCTGGAACTCATCGACCACGAAGGAGCGATACTGCTTGCGCACGATGGAGGCGACGTCGGCGCGCTCCTGCAGCATGCCGCACAGGTAGATGAGGATGTCCTCAAAGTCGATGACGCCGCGTTCGTTCTTCGCGTCCTCGTATACGTCGAGGAGGCGCGCCATGTCGCCCGCGTCCAGCCCGGCGGGCACGTCGCGGCGCAGTCGAGCCACACGCGAGGCGTAGTGCGCGGCGTCGATCATCGACACCTTCGCCCATTCGACCTCGGCCGCGATGTCGCGCACGTTCGTGCGGTCGATCGTGATCCCGAGCCGCGCGGCGGAGGCCGCGACGAGGGAGGCCTTGTGCGGGATGACGTCGGGCAGCGGACCGCCCACGACGGTGGGCCAAAAATGGCGCAGCTGGCGCAGCGCGGCGGAGTGGAAGGTGCGCGCCTGAGCCTTCGGGACCCCCAGCTGGGCCAGGCGGTGACGCATTTCGAAGGCCGCGCGCTGCGTGAAGGTCACGGCGAGCACGTTGGACGGGTCGAAAGCACCGACGGCCGCACCGTACGCGATGCGGTACGTGATCGCGCGGGTCTTGCCGGTGCCCGCGCCCGCCAGGACGGCGAGAGGGCCTGCCACCTGCGTGGCGACGGCGCGCTGATCGGGGTCCAGGGCGTCCAGCAGTTCCTCGGGGTTCATGGTCCCCATTGTTCCATCGCCCGCCCTCGGTTGCGTCCCGCGCCGTCCGGGCCGCTCGGCAGATCAGCGCCGTACCATTCCCGAAGCAGCGCGTAGGCGATCGAGGCGCGTCCGGGGGCGCTGATCTCTCCAGATTCAAGCGCGCGCGTCAGCTCATCGCGGCTGTAGAAACGCGCCCACTCGATTTCCACGCCGTCCGCCTGCGGGGTCGGGCGCGGCGAGGCGGTGCGAGCCCTGTAGCCCATCATCTGCGAACGCCCGAAGGGCCACGGCTGCGTCGCGACGTAGGTGGGCGTCTCGATCTCGACGCCAACCTCCTCGGAGACCTCGCGGGCAACCGTGACGTCCGGGGACTCCCCGGCCTCGACGTAGCCGGCGATAATCGACACGAAGCCCGGACGCCACAGCGCGTTGTGCGCCAGGAGCACGCGCCCGTCATGATCCTGGACGAGGACGATGATGGCCGGGTCCTGGCGCGGATACTCGAGCCGGTCGCACGTCTCGCATCGCGCGGCCCACCCGCCGGACACCAGCTGCACCGGCGCACCGCAGCGCGGGCAGAAGCGGTAGTTGGCGTGCCAGCCCGCGAGCGCGAGCGCGGTCAGCGCCAGAGCCGCATCGTCACCGTCGAGCTGCCACCCGACCGCGCGCAGGTGCTCCCAACGCCCCCACGCCTCGTCCCGGCTCGTCTCAATCGCGACGACGGAGCGGCCACCCACCACCCCGATAAACGAGGCCGTGGCCCCCTCGAGCGCACGCGTGGCCTCATCCCTGACCATCCGTCGCAGGACAGGAGCGTCCGAGGACGACGCCCCGGCCTCGTCGAGAAGGACAAAGCCGGACGGGTCGACGACGATGACATCGGCCTCACCGGCGCGCACCAGAGCCGCGGGAGCCACGGATTCGCGCAGCGCGACGGCCGGGTCGACGTGACCGCGGACGAGAGGTAGATCAAGACTCATAACTCCACGGTAACGCGGTGGGCTACCCTAGGCACTATGACACATACTCCCCTGCGCGCCGATGGGCGCACCCCGTCCCAGCTCCGTCCCGTCTCCATTACCCGCGGCTGGTCGGGTACAGGTGAGGGCTCCGTCCTCATCGAGTTCGGTAACACCCGCGTCCTGTGTGTCGCCTCTTTCACCGAGGGCGTGCCGCGTTGGAAGCGTGACTCCGGCGAGGGCTGGGTGACCGGCGAGTACTCGATGCTCCCGCGCGCAACCGAGCAGCGCTCCTCCCGCGAGTCCGTCAAGGGCAAGGTCGGCGGCCGCACCCAGGAGATCTCGCGCCTCATTGGCCGTTCCCTGCGCGGCATCGTCGACGTGTCCGCACTCGGCGAGAACACCATCGTCCTGGACTGCGACGTCCTGCGCGCCGACGGCGGCACCCGCACCGCGGCGATCACGGGCGCCTACGTGGCCCTCGCCGACGCGGTGACCTGGGCGAAGGAGCAGGGCATCCTCAAGCCCTCCGCCAAGGTCCTCACCGACTCGATCTCCGCAATCTCCGTGGGCGTTATCGACGGCACCCCCATGCTGGACTGCCCTACGTTGAGGACGTGCGCGCGCAGACCGATATGAACGTCGTGCAGACGGGCGATGGCCGTTTCATCGAGGTGCAGGGCACCGCCGAGCACGCCCCCTTCAACCGCGATGAGCTGAATGAACTGCTGGACCTGGCGACCCTGGGTAACGCCGAGCTCGCCCGCGCGCAGAAGCTGGCGCTCGAGGCTCCCCTCATGGAGCGCGTCGAGGTGCGTCCGTGAGCGCGCGCCTGGTCTTCGCGACCTCCAACGCGCACAAGGTCAGCGAGCTCGAGGCCATCCTGGCCCCCGCGTGGGAGGGCTTCGAGGCCGGCTGCGTGGCGCGCATGAGCGATTTTGACGTGGCTTCCCCGGTCGAGGACGGCGTGACTTTCGAGGAGAACTCGCTCATTAAGGCCCGTGCGCTGGCTCGCGCCACCGGCCTGGCAGCGATTGCCGACGACTCCGGTATCACGGTGGACGTTCTGGGCGGGGCACCCGGCATCTTCTCCGCGCGCTGGGCGGGCTCCCACGGGGACGACGCGGCGAATCTTCGTCTGCTCATCGATCAGCTCTCCGATGTTCCCGACCGCCACCGCGGGGCGGCCTTCGTGTCGGCCGCCGTCCTCGTGACCCCCGATGGTCGCGAGTTCGTCGAACGTGGCGAGGTGCGCGGCACTCTGACGCGTTCCCCGCGCGGCGAGGGCGGGTTCGGCTACGACCCGATTTTCGTCCCCGAAGGCTTCGAGGTCACGACCGCACAGATGAGCGCCGAGCAGAAGAATGCGATCAGCCACCGCGGCATTGCCTTCCGCGCTCTCATGCCCCACATCGTGGAGTACCTGCGCGGCTGAGAAGCACCGCGGACACAAATGTGCCGGGCACCCGAGGGTGTCCGGCACTTTGTGTGTTGCGCCCGCAGGCGCGCCATCAACGGGCGACGAGGTTACCGAAGATGGGGCGGTCCATCGAGAACTGCAGGGGGTTGCGCTGTTGGCGCCACCTGCGGTGATGGGCGAGGCGATGAAGGAGTGATGCGACAAAACGAGACATTGTGTGCTCCTCTTTGAGTACAGTGCGATGGATCTGTCACCGCGTCGTACTGACATAGTGCGCCTCATTGTCGGTTTTTTCCATCGATAATTTCTTATTTTTCTATGAAGCGGATCTTACGGACTTTTCCTTGGCGCTGCTTGGAAAATTCTTGACCAAAGAGGGTTTCTTCACTTAATTAATCAGGCGGTGGATACGGTGAGGGGGCAGGCCCACGGCCTGCCCCCTCACCCCCCCAATTCAACGAAGAGTCAGCGAGCTCGCGCCAGGCGCGCACGACGCGGCCGGAAACGGCGCACGTCGAAGAAGCGAACAACCTGCATGATGCGGCGCGCGAGACGGTCGCGCACGCGCCAGATCATGGTGCAGCCAACGCCGATGAAGATGGCGTTAGTGAGGAAGGACGGCCACGCGCCGGTGGATGCACAGGCGAGGGCCAGCAGGATGCAGCTGGTGACATTGAGGGAGTGGTAGCGCAGAGAGTCGGGAGCGAAGCGCTTGGAGGAGACCAGGTAGTAGGCGGCGATGGAGGCGGCCGCGCCCAGCCAGCCGAGGACCGGAATTGCCAGAGATGAGATCGTCATGACTCATATGATGCACCTTCCGGTAGTCAAGCACAATTGAATGGTTCTATAGTTATCTTACAGTTTCACTTAACGAAGGAGTTCGCGTGGATATCGACCCCCGCCGCCTGCCGTTCCTTCTGTCCGTTGCACGAGAAGGCGGCATCGTTGCCGCCGCGGACATCCTCATGGTCTCACCCTCCGCAGTGTCCCAGCAGATCCAAAAACTCGAGGAGGAAGTCGGACTCAAGCTCGTCGAGCGCACCACGTCCGGCGCAATTCTCACCCCGGCCGGCACGATCGTCGCCGAGGCCGGCGAACGCATCAACGCCGACATCGAAGAGGCCCTCAAGGCCCTGCGTCCTCTGACGGGACAGGTGACGGGAACGGTCACCATCGGGGCCTTCCTGACAATCTGCAGATCGACCCTCATCCCCGCTCTCCCAGACCTCCTCGACGCACTCCCAGGCGTCGACCTGCGCATCGAAGAAACGGAGGAGACCCCCGGAATGGCCGCGCTGCGCACGGGCCAGTACGACATCCTCGTCATCGAACGAGACGAGGATCCCGGCCTGCCCCCTCGCGGTTACACGGACACCCCCTTCCTCGACGAGCCCTGGGTGCTCGTCACCCCCGACTCCGCTCCCCCGATCGGCTCGATTGAAGACCTCGCGGACCTCACCTGGCTGCGCGTCAATCCGGGCACCAGCGGTGACCACGTCATGCGCCGCATCACGAAGGCGTTCCCAGATACGCGGTGGGCACCCCACCTCTACGCGACCTACGAGGCCGCTCGCGCCCTCGTGCGTGCCCGCACGGGCTCGACAATCCTTCCCGCCATGGCGCTGGCCGGCGCACACACAGAGGGCATGCGCATCACGCCTCTTCCCTCGCTGGGCACTCGCAAGATCCTGCTGCGCCACAAGAATCACGGGTGGTCCGAGGCTTCAGGCCCTGCGCGCGTCGCCACATACCTGGCGGAGTGGAAGCGCCACAACGCCTCGTACTCGACGTCCAGCGACTGACCGAGGAGCCGCCGCGCCTCGCCCATCGGTGGGGCGCGGGATGGCTCAGAGGCTGACCTGCATCCCGGAGGTCGCGAAGTCGAGGGGACCCGACCAGGTCTGTCGCACTTCGGCGGCCACACGGTCGCGGGGCGTCCACGGCTGGATGTGGGTCGCGATCATGCGGCCCACTCCGGCTCGCCTGGCGAGCTCGCCCGCGCGCGTGCCGTCCATGTGCATGTCCGGCTCGGTCTCGTCGCTCGTGAAGCCAACCTCGCTCAGGAGGAGGTCAACCCCGCGGGCGCCCTCGATCATCGTGTCGCACAGGTCGGTGTCGCCCGTGTAGAACAGGGACACGAGGCGCTCGGGGTCCTCCTCGGAGGGGCCTTCGATACGCAGGCCAAAAGCCTCGACCGGGTGGAGGGCCCGGTAGGGGCGGATCGTCATGGGACCGACCCGGTAGCCTCGCCTACCTGCATGTGGGTGAAAGCGAATTCGACCTCGTACGCCTCATCGTCCGGCGCGTCCTCAATCTGGCGCACGCGGCGCAACGTCTCGGCGGGACCGTACAGTGGCAGCGCAGATGCGGCCGCTCCGGGCCCCCACTTGCGATAGACCTGGAGGGAGATGATGTCGCCCATGTGGTCGGCGTGGCAGTGAGACAGCGCCAGGGCGTCGAGCTCGCACGGACGCACGTGAGCCCACAACGCACCGAAAGACCCCGGCCCCATGTCGCACACGAGCGAGAACATCCGCTCCTCACCCGATCGCGGGTCGATGCCGCGAGCCTGAACCAGGTAGGACGAGGCCGGCGATTCCGGGCCCGACATCGACCCGGTAGCGCCGATGACAGTCAGCTTCACGCGATACCACCACCGGTGTTCACGCGGGCAACGGAGCCCACCTCGGGGCCGAGGAAACGACGAGCCAAATGCGGGAAAGACTCGGAGGCACCCGTGGCGAGGAACTGATGCTGCGGCCCCTGCCCAGCGGGCCACGGGTCATGCAGGAGTCCGCGGTCCACCAGCTCGTTATAGGTGACATTCGCGGTGGCCTCGGAGGAGGTGACGAGGGTGACCCCTTCGCCCATGATGCGGCCGATGACGCCGGTGAGCAGCGGGTAGTGCGTGCAGCCCAGGATCAGCGTGTCCACGCCCGCTTCCTTCAGAGGCGTCAGGTACTCGCGAGCCACGGCCTCGATCTCCTCGCCCGTGGTCACCCCGGCCTCGACAAAGTCGACGAAAGCGGGGCACGCCTGCTGGCTGACCGTCAGCCCGGGGACGGCCGCGAGCGCGCGCAGGTACGCCTCGGACTGGATGGTGGCCTTCGTACCAATGACGCCGACGTGGTGGTTGCGGGTGGCGATGACGCTCTGGCGCGCGGCAGGAGTAATGACCTCGATGACGGGGATTCCCGCATCAATCCAGTAGCGTTCCCGGGCATCCGCAAGCGCGGCGGCTGTGGCGGTATTGCAGGCGATGACGAGAGCTTTCACGCCGCGCGAGGCCAGCTCATCGAGAGCGGACAGCGTCAGCGAGCGTACCTGCGCAATTGCGCGCGGACCATAGGGCGTGTGCTCGGTGTCGCCCAGGTAGATGATCTCTTCGTCGGGCAGTTTATCGATGACTGCGCGCGCCACCGTCAGCCCACCTAGGCCCGAGTCGAAAATTCCGATCGGGGCGTTGTTCATGTCTCGACCTTATGCGTTACTCAGAATTATTGACGGCTTCGAGGAGTGAGTCCTGCCACCATGTTACGAGCATATAGATCGCTGCGACAGTCTGCGACCGTTCTCCCGTCGGCTCGCGCATCGCTAGTTCTTCGATGCGCTGCGCGTCGCTCTGATCCGATAGGCCCAGCTCACCGGCCAAGCCGAGCCTGATGTCATTGAGGGCACCCAGCCACGACCACACGTCGTCGGGACGCACGACGAGGGTGTCCGACTCACCGTGCACGATGTGGTCAAGATCGCTCACGATTGAGCGCAGTCGGACCGACTTCTCGCGGCGCAAAAGATCTTCGGTGAGGGCACGCATCCGAGCGGCGTCATCCCCGTCCTCGCTCATGGAGGGAAGAAGCATCTGCAGGGTTCGTTCGCGGGGTTCGTCTCGGCGCTGTTCGGTCTCCGTGGCGGCATTCACCATGGACGAGGTCACCCCGAAATCGCCGGGATCGTCGAGGACGACGAGAACCTCGGTGGCCAGCTGACGCAGGAGCAGTGCTTCGCCGCTACTCATCGACGAAGCAAAACCACCGTCTCGAGGAGCGAAACCTTCCATCGCTCAGTCTCTGTCCTCTTCGATGGTGGCGCGCAGCCCGTAGGAATGCATCGCCATCACGTCGGCCTCGATGCGCTCGCGCACTCCCGTGGAGACGGTGGCACGCCCGCGCGTATGAACAGCCATCATAAGTTCCTCGGCGCGAGCGCTGGAATAGCCAAAATACTCGCGAAACAGCGCTCACGTAGCTCATGAGATTGACAGGATCGTCCCACACGACGGCGCGCCAACGCGGCACCGCGGTGGGTGCCTCGTGCGTGCGGGACGCAGGTTGGAAGATCGTTGTCATACGTCAACACTAAGACGGATTTGTGTATCAGGGAAGGAAATTCGCACCCCGGTGACACGCTTCTCAGGGTAGGCTCACAGTATGCCTGCATCGACATCTACTTCATTGCTGACTGATATGTACGAGCTCACGATGCTCGACGCCGCCCTGAAGGATGGCACCGCGCATCGTCGCTGCACGTTTGAGCTCTTTGGGCGCCGCCTGCCCGCCACGCGCCGCTTCGGCGTCGTGGCCGGAACCGGCCGAATTCTTGAGGCCCTGGAACGCTTCGAGTTCGACGCGGAGCAGATCGATTGGTTGAAAGACCAGGGGATCATCTCCGAGGAGGCCGCACAGTTCCTGGCCTCGTGGCGCTTCACGGGCGACATCTGGGGCTACGCCGAGGGCGAGTGCTACTTCCCCGGCTCTCCCCTGCTCACCGTTGAGGGCACCTTCGCGGATTGCACGCTCCTGGAGACACTGCTTCTGTCGATCCTCAACCACGACTGCGCGGTGGCTTCGGCCGCCTCGCGTATGACGATTGCCGCCCACGGCCGCCCCTGCATGGATATGGGCGCGCGCCGCGCACACGAGCGCGCAGCCGTCTCCGCTGCCCGCGCCGCCATCATCGGCGGTTTCCCAGGGCACATCCGACCTCGAGGCCGCCAAGCGCTACGGCATCCGCTGCATCGGCACCGCCGCCCACGCGTTCACTCTCCTGCACGACAGCGAGCGCGACGCCTTCGACTCCCAGGTTGCCAAGCTGGGCCCGGGCACGACCCTGCTCGTGGACACCTACGACATTCGGCAGGGCGTCATCAACGCGGTCGAGGCCGCGCGCGCTGCGGGCGGCGAGCTGGGCGCTGTGCGCCTGGATTCGGGCGACCTGGTCGCCGAGGCGTTCAAGGTGCGCGGACAGCTCGACGCGATGGGCGCCACCACCACGAAGATTACGGTGACCTCCGACCTGGACGAGTACGCGATCGCCGCCCTGGGTGCCGCCCCCGTGGACTCCTACGGCGTGGGTACCAAGCTCGTGACGGGCTCGGGCGTGCCGACGGCCGCCCTGGTCTACAAGGTCGTCCAGCGCGAGGACGGCAATGGGGCCATCGTGTCGGTGGCCAAGAAGGCCGAGTCGAAATCCACGGTTGGTGGGCGCAAGGTCGCCGGCCGCATCATGGGTGAGGACGGCTACGCGACCGAGGAGCTCCTGCTCGTCGGAACCTCCTTCGAGGAGGGCCAGGCTCTGCTGGCCGAGCGCGGCGCCCGCCCGCTGCAGGTCCAGCTGGTCCGCGGCGGCGAGATCGACGCCGACGCCTGGGGCCCCGAGGCGCTGTCCCGCGCCCAGGAGCACCACCTGCGCGCACGCAACGAACTGCCCTACCAGGCCTGGCGCCTGTCCGAGGGCGAGGTTGCGATCCCGACGCGCTACGAGCAGGTCGACTGACCCTCAGCTCTCGCTCAACGAAGTCCCGGCTTCGTCCTTCTCAAGAGGGACGAGGCCGGGGCTCGTTTCGCGTAATAGCTCCGCGGGACGCTGGCGCGGCTCAGTGGCGGCCGACGAACCACTCGCGCAGCAGGGCGATACGGGCCTCGATCTGCTCGGTCGTCGCCTGGGCGACCTCGGGGCCGCCGCAGCGCGAGCGAAGGCGCGAGTGAATGGTCGCGTGGGTTTCTCCGGAGCGGCGCGACCACGTGGAGACCAGGTGCTGGAGTTCCTTGCGCTTGGCGGCTCGCAGCTTGTGGGCGGGGATGCCTGCGTTCTCCTCGCGCATCTTCTGCGCTGCGCGGGTCTTCTTCTGCGCGGCAACCTGGTCGGCCTGGCGAGCGCGCAGCAGGGTCGTCACCTGATCGGCGTCCAGCAGGCCGGGAATACCCAGGTATTCCTGCTCTTCCTCGGAGCCGACCTCGGCACCCGCACCCCACGCTGCTCCGTCGAAGAGGACGCCGTCGAACTCGGCGTCCGCGCCCAGGACCTCGAACTGTGAGAGCAGGTCGGAGGATGCTTTCTCCTCACGGTTGGCGGCCGCGACGAGGGCGTCCTCGGGATTCCACATGTCATCTTCGCTGGCCTCGTCGCGCTTGGGGCGGTCCAGCGCATGGTCGCGCTCAACCTCCATGCCGCCGGCGAGGGTCAGCAGGGGCACGACGGAGGGGATGAAGACGGTGGCCGTCTCGCCCCGGCGCCGGGCTCGCACGTAGCGGCCGATCGCCTGGGCGAAGAAGAGGGGCGTGGAGGCGTTGGTCGCGTAGACTCCGACCGCGAGGCGGGGCACATCGACGCCCTCGGACACCATGCGCACGGCAACCATCCACTTATCGGTGGAGTCGGCAAACTCGGAAATGCGGTCGGAGGCGTCCGCGTCGTCGGACAGGACGATCGTGGGAGCCTTGCCGGTGATAAGACGCAGGTGGCGGGCGTAGGCACGCGCGTGCTCCTGATTGGAGGCGATGACGAGGCCGCCCGCGTCGGGCACGGCGCGGCGCACCTCCTCGAGGCGCAGGTCAGCGGCGCGCAGGACTGCGGGGACCCACTCGCCCTTAGGGTCCAGCGCGGTGCGCCAGGCCTGCTTCATCATGTCCTTGGTGAGCGGCTCGCCCAGACGGGCGCTGACCTCGTCGCCCGCGCTGGTACGCCAGGCCATCTGCCCCGAGTAGGACATGAACAGGACAGGACGCACGACGCCGTCCTTGAGGGCATCGCCGTAGCCGTAGGTGTAGTCCGCGCGCGAGCGTCGGATACCCTCCTCGTCCTCCTCGTAGGTGACAAAGGGGATCGGCGAGGTGTCGGAGCGGAAGGGCGTGCCCGTCAGAGCCAGGCGGCGCGTCGCGTCCGTGAAGGCCTCACGCACGCCGTCGCCCCACGACAGGGAGTCGCCGGCGTGGTGGATCTCGTCGAGGATGACCAGGGTGCGGTAGGCGCGGGTGCGCGCCGCGTGAACGGCCGGGTTGGAGCCAATCTGCGCATAGGTGAGCGCCACGCCGTCGAAGTGCGAGCCGGCAACGCCCTGCGCGTTTGTGAAGTCGGGGTCAATGTGGATGCCGAAGCGCGCGGCGCTCGAGGCCCACTGGCCCTTGAGGTGCTCGGTGGGGCACACGACGGTGAGCTTGTCGACGATGCCGCGGGCGATCAGCTCGGTCGCAAGCGTCAGGGCGAAGGTCGTCTTACCTGCGCCCGGGGTCGCGACCGCCAGGAAGTCGCGCGGGGAGGCCGCCATATAGCGATCCAAGGCAGCGGCCTGCCAGGCGCGCAGCCTGCCAACGGGTGCGCGCCGGGTCGTCTCGCTCACTTGTCGGAGCCCTTTCCGCCGTCGGAGAAGGGCCAGTTACGCCCGTTCTTTCCCATCGAATCGCGCAGTTCCTTGCAGGTGGGGCACACCGGGTACTGCGAGGCGTCGCGGGTGGGGATCCACACCTTGCCACACAGGGCGACGACGGGCTGTCCCGTCACCATGGACGAATTCGCCTTGTCCTTGCGCACGAAGTGGGCGAAGCGATCGCCATCCCCGCCGGTGCGCTCTTTGCGGGTCTCGGTACGCTCCAGAAGGCCGGTCGAGGACGCGGTGGAGGGACCGGAGGGCGCGGAGGGGCCGGTGGGTTCGTCGAGGGCATTACGCATGGGGACCATTGTACGTGCCTGGGGGTGCTTCCAACGGGTGGCACGCGTGCGCCGGGAGCGAAGAAAGACGTCACAGTGAAGCCCCGGCCTCGCGCAGTTCATTCATTCACTGGCGAGGCCGGGGCTCAGTCGGATGGGGAACCTATCTCACAGGTGTTCCTTCTCCCAGACCTCCTTGTAGAAGTCCGCGAGCTCGAGCTTGGAGGCGGCAGCCTCGTCGAGGAGCACGGTGACGTCGGGGTGGTGCTGGAGGATGGACGCGGGCCAGCGCTGGGTGACGCCGCCCTCGATCATGGCCTTGACCGCGTCAGCCTTACCTTCACCCGTGGCGATGAAGATGTGGGCGCGCGAGTCCATGATCGTGCCCAGGCCCTGGGTCACGCAGTGCGTGGGGACCTGGTCGATGTCGCCGTCGAAGAAGCGGGCGTTGTCGCGGCGGGTCTGCTCGGTCAGGACGCCCACGTGGGTGCGCGACGCGAGGGTGCCGCCGGGCTCGTTGAAGCCGATGTGGCCGTCCGAGCCGATGCCGAGGACCTGGATGTCGATGCCACCGTCGGCCTTGATGGCCTCGTCGTAGGCGGCAGCGCCGGCCTCGAGGTCATCGCACCAACCGTCGGGGCCGTGTGCCGCGCCCTCGGGCATGTCGACGAGGTCAACGAGGTTGCGGTGGATGAAGTTCGCGTAGCCCTCGTAGTGGTCGCGGGGCAGGCCCACGTACTCGTCGAGGTTGTAGGAGCGAACCTGGGCAAAGGAGATCTGACCTGCTTCGTAGCGGCGCACGAGCTCTGCGTAGAGCTTGAGCGGCGAGGAGCCGGTGGCCAGGCCGAGCACAAAGTTCGGCTTAGCGCGGTACACCTCGAGGATGCGGTCCGCTGCGAGGGATGCGATCTGATCTTCGTCGTTGAAAATTCCAATTCTCATGTGTTTAACCTTACACTGCCGACGTCGATTTGTCAGACGAATCGATGAAGATTTCGAAAATGTGTGAGCCACGTTATCCGTGCAGGGCAGCGACGATTCGCTCGACCTCCGCCTGATCGGTTCCCGACGTTCCGGGGGCGCGCATGTGGACCTCTCGTGCGCCCGAGGCCGCCACGACCTCGGCGACGTTGTGAGCGCGCAGGCCGCCCGACACCAAGATGATGATGTCGTCTCCCCCCGCGCTTGACGAGGCGGGCGAGGGCATCCGGCTGAGCGACGGCAGGATCCCCGCCCGTCGTCAGCACGCGGTCGTACCCGAGTTCCATGAGGACGTCGAGGCCCCGATCCTGGTCCACGACCTGGTCGAAGCCGCGATGGAAGGTCAGCGGCGCATCCTCGGCGGTATCACGCAGGCGCGCGGCCGCATTCACGTCGATCTGCCCATCGCGGGTAATGACGCCGACGACGAAGCCGAGGCGCACCGGAGCTCCCCGACCGATCGACGAGAGGGTCACGATATCGGAGGCGATGCGGTCGACCTCCTCGCGCGTATGGACGAAGTCCCCGGGGCGCGGGCGCACGAGAACCTGAACACCGCCGGCGGGCGCCACCTCAAGGGCGGCGGCCACCTCGTCGAATGCGGGGGTGAGGCCACCGCACGACAGGTCGGTGCAGATCTCGATGCGATCCGCTCCCCCGTCGCGCGCACGGCGCACACCCACGGCATCTTCCACGCAAATCTCTACAGTCGTCACGGCTGCCACCTTTCGTAGCACGTCGAGCCGCCCACCCGGGCGGCCAGGATCGCGGCACCCCAGCGGCCGCCCGATCCCCCGAGGGAGGCGCGGACGATCTCGGGAGCGTCACGGAATGTCAGCATGGATGCGAATTGTGCCCGCAGCGGCGCCAGCAGGTTCTCCCCCCGCGTGCGACAGACCGCCGCCGATGATGATGCGCTCGACGTCGACGGTGAGCGTCATGTGGGTCAGTGAGAGGGCGAGGGCACGCACGGCCGTCTCCCATACCTCGGTCGCGACCGGGTCCGTACCGATGCCGGCTTCGATAGCCTTCGCACCGATATCCTCGCCGGTCGCCTGCGCGTAGCGCCTCGCGATGCCCTTCGCGGAGGCGTAGACCTCCAGGCAGCCGCGCGATCCGCAGCGGCATGATTCGCCGCCGGGGAAGACGGGCGCGTGCCCCACTTCGCCGGCGCTAAACGTTGCGCCACTCCACAGGTTATCCCCGAGCATGAGGGCCACGGAGATGCCGGTGCCGATGGGCATCATGAGGAAGGATGAGGCACCGCGCCCCGCGCCGAGGAGTCCCTCGGCCAGGCCGGCGGCGCGCCCGTCGTGCATGAGCGCGGCGGGTACGCCCGTGGCCTCCTCGACCGCGCGGGCCAGCTGGACGCCGCGCAGCTCGAGGTTCGCCGCATACACGACGGTCCCCCTCGCCTCATCGACGAGGCCGGGGCAGATCAGGCCGAAACCGACCAGTCCCGGGTAGTCGCTCGCGAGGCGCGCGCCGATGCGTCCCACCTGCGCGGCCACGGCCTCGCGGTCGGTCGGCTCATTTCCCTGGGTGAGGATCGTGCCTGCCTCATCGACGATCATCCACTTGATGGATGTGCCGCCGATGTCGATGCCCGCAAATACCGGGCCCGGGGAATCCTTGACGGCGCTCATGGTACGACGACCTGTGCATGCAGATCGGGATCTGCCATATCCGGATCGAAGGGGAACATCGGGCGCTCAATCTTGTGGTGACCGAGGCGGATGAGGTCCTGATCGACGCCGCCGGGGGTCAGCGCCATGAGCCAGCCCTTCTGAGTCTCGTACAGGTCGGGCTCGAGGTAACCGATCTTGACGACGACGACGTCGGCGGTGGTGATGTCCACGCCGAGCAGCTCGAACTGGCTGTACATCGTGTACTGGTTGCGGTTCGTCGTGATGATGAAGCGCAGACCGCCCGTGCGCAGCAGCGCGGTGTGGCCACCCATCGGGTCGTCGGCGAGGGCCTCGACCGTGGCGTGGACATTCAGCGGCCCAGGCTCGCGGGTGTCGATGTGTCCGCCAACCTCGAGGTCGACCTCGGCGCCGACGCCGGCCTCCCAAGCGACGGCGACCGCGGCAGGATCGATGATCGAGGCGTAGACGACGTCGAGCGTGGCCTCCTGGACGGGCTTCCACTTCAGCAGGGCCGCGAGCGCGACCGTGACATCGTCGGCGCCACCGGCGCCCGGGTTGTCGCCGGAGTCGGAGATGAAGAAAGGCTTGGGGCCCTCCTCGGCGGCTGCCAGGCACTCTTCCATGGAGGCGACGGGGGCCACGAACTCGAAGCGGTCGTGCACGTCCCAGAAGTACTGGCCGATACGCTCGGCCTGTTCCTTGACGAGGTCCGCGTCGTCACCCGTGACGACGACCGCTCCCTTGCAGCGCGGCTGGTCGGCCCACGCGAAGCCGATCCAGATCGCGGCGTCCAGGATGCCGTCCATCTCTTCGATGGGGTCGATCATCTTGTACAGGGACTTGGCGGGTTCGATGCGGGTCGAGGTCTTTTCGCCCGGCAGCAGGACGGGGACGTGGACGAGGGCCTTGACGGGCTTGGGCTGGCCGTTCAGGAGGCGCATGCCCAGGTTGTAGGCGGCGCGACGGCGCGACTCGAGAGCATCCTCGTGGGGTGCGAGGCGGTAGCAGGTGAGGATGTCACAGCCGTCGAAGAGGTCCTGAGAGACGTTTCCGTGCAGGTCCATCGAGGCGCTGACCATGGGCTCGGGGCCGATCACGCCGCGGATGGCGTTGATGAGGTCGCCCTCGGCGTCGTCCATGCCCTGGACGCTCATGGCGCCGTGGATATCGAAGAAGAGGCCATCCAGGGGACCGGCGGCTGCGAGGCCCTCGAGAATCTCGGCCTTCCAGGCATCGTAGGCGCCGCGCTCGACGACGCCGCCGGGCAGGGCGCGCGAGTGCAGGACGGGGATCCACTCGATCTGGGTGGCCCAGTCCTCGTCGCGCCAGTAGAAGCGCTCCATCAGCTGCTCACCGCGGGTGACGATGAAGTCGTCGGCGGTCGAGATATACGGCGTGAACGTCGAGGATTCGATGTGGATTCCGGCGACCGCGATGCGGGGCTTGGTCATGAGCGATTCTCCTTTGAGATCTTCGAGGGGGTGAGTGTCGAGAGCCCCCAGAGCGCTGCTTCGCGCCCTGATCGAGACGATTCGATCACGAGGTGTTCCATGATCGAGGGGAGGCAGGATTGGTGGAGTGCCGCGCGCACTCCGGCTGTGAAGGCGTCGACGGCGGAGAGTGCTCCGCCGACGATGACTCCCTGGGGTGCCAGGAAGGACACCAGGTGGGCGACGCAGTGGCCCAGGAGGGTGCCCGCCTGGCGGATGGCCGTCGCAACTTCGGGGATGCCGTCGCGTGCGGCGGCCAGAAGCTGTGCGTTGTTCTCATAGACGAGGCCGGTGGCGGCCAGGTCTGCTCGGATTGAGTCGGCGGACGCGATCGTCTCGAGGCATCCGACGTTGCCGCACTTGCAGGGGCGGCCCGCGGCGGCCTCGACGGGGATGTGCGAGATATCCCCGGCCAGTCCGCCCTGCCCCACTTCCGGCACGCCGTCGACGAGGTAGGCACCGCCGATGGCGGAGCCAGCCTTGACGTAGATGAGCGTATCGATGGGGGCCACGCCCCGAAGGCGACGCCGGTACACGGATTCGCCGATGGCGCCCGCGCGCGCGTCGTTTTCAATGAGCGCGGGCAGCCCGCACTGCTCGGTCACGGCCTCGGCGACGTTGATGCCGTCCCACCCTGGCATGCGGGCGGGGCGAATCACGCGCGAACGCTCGGCATCCACGGGACCGGGCACCGCCAGGGCGATGCCACCGACCCGCACGCCGGCAGCTTCTTCCTGGCGGGATACCTCGTCCATGACGGCACTGAGAACCGCCTGGGGACCTTCCGCGATATCGATAAGGAGGCTCGAGGCCGGCCCGACTCCGCGGGTGGGGTCCGTCAGGGCGACGAGGCCGTGGTGGGCTCCCAGCTCGACGAGGGCGAGTGCTCCGGCGCCGTCGGAAGTGACGAGGCGGCGTGCGCGCCGCCCGCCCGTGGACACAGAGTGTTCCGCTTCCGCGATGACACCGGCTTCGACGAGGCGAGACACAGCGGCCGACACCGTTGATGGTGCGAGGCCCGTTTGCTTGACAATCGCTGGCCTGGTGTCCGCTTGACCGGACCCAATCAGCGTCAGGACAGTCTCGTCGACGTCATGCGTGGCCATGACACCTCCTCCAAGTACATATGCAGTAACTACAACGTTACACCGCGCTCATCGTTGAGAACATAATTAATTATGCCTCACCGAAGAAAGTTCGACACTTCTTTCGTCGAAATATCTTGTTATTTTTTCGTAACATTCCACATTTTGGCCAAAGTGGCAACATTCGCCAACAATCTGTCATATGATGAATGTCATCTGACAGGGTTGTCATCCGTCAGTGTCCCTGATCAACGTTGATTTGGAGCAGTCATGAACCTTAGAAAGAAGCGGTGGATGGTCACCGGCGCGGCCCTCGCAATGGTCGCATCCCTCGGCCTGTCCGCCTGTGGCGGCGGCGGCAGCAGCAGTAGCAGCGGCGGCCAGGCAGCCAACTCGGAAACCGGAAAGAACGAGGTCACGATGGCCTCGCGTACCCCCAACTGGATCTTCCCGGTCTCAGCAAAGGGCTACACGCAGGGCGAGAACGGCCAGTTCATCCAGGCGATGTACCGCCCGCTCTTCGCCTACAAGTCCACCTCTGAAACCCCCTACAAGATCAACCTCCCCAAGTCCCTGGGCACCGTTCCCGAGGTCTCTGAGGACGGCCTGACCTACACCATCAAGCTGCGCGACGACGCCAAGTGGTCCGACGGCACGCCCGTCACCACCCGCGACATCGAGTTCTGGTGGAACCTCGTCACCAACAACAAGGACGAATGGGCCTCCTACAAGAAGGGCTTCTTCCCCGACGGTGCCGATCTGAAGATCATCGACGACCACACCTTCTCGATCACCACCGAGACCAAGTTCGCCCCGGCCTGGTTCATTGACAACCAGATCAACAAGGTCGCACTGCTCCCCCAGCACGCCTGGGACAAGACCAGCGCCGACGAGACTGTCTCCGACCTCGACCGCACCCCCGAGGGCGCGAAGGCCGTCTTCGCCTACCTGCAGGGCGAGGCCAAGAACCTGTCCTCCTACGCCACCAACCCGTTGTGGCAGACGGTGAACGGCCCCTGGAAGCTCAAGGAATTCACCCCCGACCAGGGCCTGACGCTCGTCCCCAACGAGAACTACTGGGGCGAGGACAAGCCCAAGATCGACGCGCTGATCTACAAGGCCTTCACGGGTGACGACGCCGAGTTCAACTCCGTGCGTTCGGGCGCCATCGACTTCGGCTACATCCCGGCCGCACAGTACAACCAGCGCAAGGCCGTCGAGGACAAGGGCTACAACGTCTTCCTGTGGCCCGGCAACTCCATCACCTACCTGGCCCTGAACTTCGCACCCCAGGCCCCCGGCTCGAAGTTCATCAACCAGAAGTACATCCGCCAGGCGATGCAGCAGCTCATCGACCAGCCGACCCTGTCTGAGAAGATCTGGTCCGGCACCGCCTCCCCGACCTGTGGCCCCGTCCCGATGCCCGCCGAAAAGACCGGCACCACCGAGGGCTGCGTCTACAAGTTCGATCCGGATGCCGCCAAGAAGCTCTCGAAGACCACGGCTGGAAGGTCGTGCCCGACGGCGAGACCACCTGCGAGAACCCCGGCACCGGCGCCAACCAGTGTGGCGAGGGCATCGCAGCCGGCGACAAGCTGAGCTTCAAGCTCGTCTCCCAGTCGGGCTTCGTCTCCACGCACCAGATGTTCGAAGAGATCATCTCCCAGTTCGGCAAGGTCGGCATCAAGATCGACATGAACGAGGTCCCCGACTCGGTCGGTGCCTCGCAGGCATGTGACGACGAGACCCCCTGCACCTGGGACCTGTCCTTCTTCGGATCCCAGACCTCGTGGGGCTTCCCGATCTACGCCTCCGGCGAGCGCCTCTTCGCCTCTGACGCTCCCGTCAACCTCGGCCAGTACAAGAACCCCCAGGCTGACAAGCTCATCGAAGAGTCGACCCGCTCCTCCGAGCCCAACGCTCTCCAGGCATACAACGACTACCTCGCGGAGGACCTCCCCGTTCTGTGGATGCCCAACCCGTACTACCAGATCACCGCGGTGAAGAAGACGCTCGACCTGGGCGAACTCGACGCCACCGGCGACACCTGGCCCGAGGATTGGTCGTGGTCGACCGAAGGTAAGTAAACCTTCGCCTTGACGCCTTACGGGGCAGGCGCCCGCACCCGCACATGCGGGCGCCTGCCCCCTTACTGTGGAGTTCGCAATGTTCCAATTCATCCTCAAACGCCTCGGCCAGGCAGTCGTCGTCGTCTTCCTGGTCACCATCATCACCTTCATCCTCCTCCAGTCTCAGCCGGGCGGCGCAGCCCGAGCAGCACTCGGTAAGGATGCGACCCAAGAACAGCTCGCAGCGTTCGACCACGAAAACGGATACGACCGGCCGATCCCCGAGCAGTACGTCAACTACCTGAACAAAATTGCGCACGGCGACTTCGGCTACTCCTACCAGCACAACCAGTCTGTGAACGACCTGCTGGCAGCCCGCCTACCGCGCACCATCTTCCTGTCTCTCCTGTCCACCATCCTGGCTCTCATCGTCGCGATTCCTCTGGGCGTGTGGCAGGCCGTCAAGAGAAATAAAGCGCCCGATTACATCGTGACGATCGCGTGTCTGCTGGCCTACTCGACGCCAATCTTCTTCGCGGGCCTCCTCCTCATCGTCCTCTTCTCTCAGGTGTGGCCGATCCTGCCCAACGATGCACCGCAGGGTGAGAGCCTGTCAGTCATGTGGGAGCAGTGGGATCACCTGATCCTGCCCGTGTGTGCCCTGTCGATCGGCACGATCGCCGCCTACGCGCGCTACGTGCGCTCCTCGATGGTGGATAACCTCAACGAGCAGTACGTCCGCACCGCTCGCGCGAAGGGCCTGTCGGAGTTCCGCGTCGTCTTCGTGCACACGCTGCGCAACGCGATGTTCCCCGTCATCACGATGATCGGCCTCTACATCCCCGCGATGTTCTGTGGCGCCCTCGTCATCGAGACCCTCTTCAACTTCAACGGCATGGGCTACATGTACTACCAGGCGACCGGCAGGCGCGACTACCCGATTCTCCTCGGCGTTGCCCTGATCGTCTCCTTCGCGACCGTCATCGGCGCGCTCCTGGCAGACTTCCTCTACGCCCTCGCTGATCCCCGTATCCGACTGGCAGGACGTGCCAAATGACCACCGCAACAGCACCCATCGCCGCGCCGGCCAAGGCGCGCACCGGCCGCAAGTCGACGAAGCTGCAGGGCCTGCAGGTCTTCATGGAGAACAAACTCGCCGTCTTCGGCGTGTGCCTGATCCTCATCCTGATGGCTTTCTCGTTCATCGGCCCCCTGTTCTACGTGACCGACCAGATCCACACGGACCTGTCGAACTCGGCCTTGCCTCCCTCGGCCGAGCACCCGCTCGGCACCGACATGGTCGGCTACGACCAGCTCGGACGCCTCATGAAGGGTGGCCAGACCTCGATCATCGTCGGCCTGTTCGCCGGCATTTTCGCCACCACGATCGGCACGCTCTACGGTGCGATCGCCGGCTTCGTGGGCGGCTGGATCGACGCGATCATGATGCGCATCGTTGACGCGCTCATGTCCGTGCCTGTCCTCTTCCTCTTCATGCTGATCGCCACGATGATCCCGCCGACCGTCCCGGTCCTCATCATCATCATGTCGGCCCTGTCCTGGCTGGGTACGTCCCGATTGATTCGAGGCGAGGCCCTGTCCCTGCGCACGCGCGAGTACGTCGTCGCTATGCGAGGCATGGGCGGCTCGATGCCCCGAGCAATCCGGACGCACATCGTCCGTAACACGATCGGCACCGTCATCGTCAACGCGACCTTCCAGGTCGCAGACGCCGTCCTCTACGTCGCCTACCTGTCGTTCCTCGGCCTGGGCGCGCAGCCTCCCGCCACCGACTGGGGTGCCATGCTCTCCAACAGCCAGTCGCACGTTTACTCGGGCAACTGGTGGCTGCTCTACCCGCCGGGCGTCCTCATCATTCTGCTGGTCCTGTCGTTCAACTTCATCGGCGACGGCCTGCGGGACGCCTTCGAAGTTCGACTGCGCAAGAGGTGAGCACTGAACTATGAACACTCCACTCCTTCAGATCAACGATCTGCACACCGATATTGAGATCCGCTCCGGCGTGGTTCGCGCCCTCTCGGGCGTTGACCTGCACGTGAACCCGGGCGAGACCCTGGGCATCGTGGGTGAGTCCGGTTCTGGCAAGACCATGACGGCGCTGTCCCTCATGGGTCTGCTCCCCCAGGGCGGCAAGGTCTCCTCCGGCTCGATCATCCTCGACGGCCAGGACCTGACGAAGATGCCGCTGCACCTGAAGCGCAAGATGCGTGGCACCAAGGTCGGCATGATCTTCCAGGATCCGCTCACCTCCCTGAACCCGACTATGAAGATCGGCCTTCAGGTGTGCGAGCCGCTGCGCGTGCACGAGAAGCTCTCGAAGAGGGAAGCTCTCGCGCGCGCCGTCGAGATCCTCAAGCGCGTCGGCATGCCTCGCCCCGAGGTGGTCATCAACAACTACCCGCACCAGCTCTCGGGCGGCATGCGCCAGCGCGTCATGATCGCCATGGCCCTCGTGTGCAAGCCGCGCATCCTCATCGCGGACGAGCCGACGACGGCCCTGGATGTGACGACGCAGATGCAGATCCTCGACCTCATCGACGAGCTGCGCGACGAGTACCAGATGGGCGTCATCCTCATCACCCACGACCTGGGTGTCGTCGCCGGCCACACCGACCGCGTCGCCGTCATGTACGCCGGCCGTATCGTCGAGACCGCGCCAACGAAGACGCTCTTCACCGAGCCGAAGCACCGCTACACGAGCTCGCTCATGGCGGCCCTGCCCGAGCGTGCCCTCGCGGCCGGTACCAAGCTCTTCTCAATCCCCGGCGCTCCCCCGTCGCTGACCAACCTGCCGAAGGGATGCCGCTTCGCGGCCCGCTGCCTGTGGGCCACCGACGAGTGCCGTGCCGGCTACCCGGACCTGGGCGGGGACGAGAACCACACCTTCTCCTGCTTCCACCCGGTGCAGGAGGGCGATGAGTCCCCCGCGGTTCTCCAGGCCAAGCTGGATTCCGGCAAGGCCGAGGACGCGGTCAACGCCGCCCCGCAGATCTCCCATGAGGTCCTCCTCGACGTCAAGGAAGCCTCGCGCGAGTACGAGTCGGCAGGCTCCGGCTTCTTCAAGCGCGATAAGGGCGTCGTCTCCGCCGTCGATCGCGTGTCCATCTCGGTCAAGAAGGGCGAGACCTACGGCCTCGTCGGCGAGTCCGGGTGCGGTAAGTCCACCGTTGGCCGTCTCATCGCTGGCCTCGAGCCCCCGTCGGGTGGCGCCATCGAACTCGATGGACGCGACCTGGCCACGCTCAAGGGACGCGATGCTGTGCGCATCCACCGCGACGTGCAGATGATGTTCCAGGACTCCTACGCGGCAATGGACCCGCGCATGCGCATCGACCAGATCCTGGCCGAGCCCATGAGCATCCAGAAGACCGGCAACGCTCGCCAGATCGCCGAGCGCATCATGGAGATCCTCGAACAGGTGGGTCTGACCGAGGAGATCCTGGACCGCTACCCGCACGAGTTCTCGGGCGGACAGCTCCAGCGCATCGGCTTCGCTCGATCGCTGACCCTGGCCCCCGACCTGATCGTGGCTGACGAGCCCGTCTCCGCGCTCGACGTCTCCGTCCAGGCGCAGGTCCTCAACCTCATGAAGGATCTGCAGCAGGAGCTGGGCCTGTCCTACCTGTTCATCAGCCACGACCTGGCGGTCGTCCAGTACATGGCGGACCGAATCGGCGTCATGTACCTGGGTCGCATCGTCGAGGAGGGGCCAGCTTCCGAGGTCGTCAAGAACCCGAAGCACCCCTACACGAAGGCACTCATCGACTCGATCCCCGTGCCGGACCCCGAGTTCGTGCACGATGAGAGCGCCATCAAGCTCACCGGCGAGCCGCCGAGCGCCGTCAACCCTCCCGAGGGTTGCCGCTTCCGCCCGCGCTGCCCGTTTGCTGGCGAGGAGTGCAAGGTGCAGCCCATGCTCACGGACGAGACGCACCGCGTGGCGTGCCACCACCCGCTCCTGACGCTGAGCGTCAAGGAAAAGGTGAACGCCTAACACAGTCGTTCATGCGAACTCCATGCGTTGCCCCCGGCCTGCATCAGCAGGCCGGGGGCAACGTCATACGGGCAGCCACTCTGCCGGGCCTTTCAGCGGCCACTAGGGCCTGGCGAGGCACCACTCCCCTGCCAGCGGCTAAGCAGCCCCCAGAGGCGCGCAGGTGAGCCTCCACGGCATCGCTGTCGTATGCCCGCATAGACGCGTATGGGGCGCGACCACACGGTCGCGCCCCATAGGCAATTCGCTGTCGTCAGCGCGTCACTTGGAGACGGCCTTCTTCAGGGTGGAGCCAGCGGAGAGCTTCACACCGTAGCCAGCGGGGATCTTGATCTCTTCGCCGGTACGGGGGTTACGGCCGGTGCGGGCGGCGCGCTCAACACGCTCGACGGAGAGCAGACCGGTCACCTTGACGGCCTCGCCCTTGGCCAGGGACTCAACGAGGACGGCCTGGAAGGCGGCCAGGGCCTCGTCGGCCTTCGCCTTGGTCAGGTCGGCGCGTTCGGCAATCTGAGCGACAAGCTCGGTACGGTTCACGGACATTGAGAAACTCATTCCTGTTCGTTCTTGGTTACCACTGTCGTGGCCACGAATGACACACTACGAAATCTTTGGCGATTTTGCCGACTTTAGGGCCAGATTTCGCGGATTTCACGAAAATATCTCGTTTTTTTGCTGAAAAACCGTCAATTCTGTGCGACAGCTCACTCGCACTTGCCGGGTGGTTGCAATTCCGCGGAACTCAAATGCGTCGCCACCGGCACGTTTTTCGGTAACAAGAACTTTGCCCCACGCCGAGGATGCACCCCCTCTCATTAGACCTGACAAACACCGCCGACCACGCACGCAGCTCCATGGGCATACACGAGGGCGGGAAGCGACCCCGCGGCCGCTCCCCGCCCTCGTGAGAAGCTTCGCGATACCTCAGGCCGAGGCGCGCTGCTTGTTCCAGACGTCGAAGGCGACGGCCAGGAGCAGGACGGCTCCCTTGACGATCTGCTGGGTGGAGGTGGAGGCACCCATGAGCTGCATGCCGTTGGACATGACGGCCATGATGAGACCACCGATGAGAGCACCGGACAGACGTCCGATACCACCGGTCGTCGACGCGCCACCGATGAAGCAGGCGGCGATCGCGTCAAGCTCGAACATGTTGCCCGCCGAAGGCTGCGCGCCGTTCATACGCGCCGAGTAGACGACGCCTGCAACACCCGCGAGGAAGCCCATGTTGACGTAGCACCAGAAGGTAACCTTCTTGACGTTGATGCCGGACAGTGCGGCGGCGGACTTGTTGCCACCGATCGCGTACACGTCGCGACCGAACATCGTCGAGGACGCAAGGGTTCCGAAGACGAGCACGAGGATCGCCAGGAGGATCAGCACGATGGGCAGGCCGCGCTCGGTGGAGAGCTTGTAGGCGAACCACATGACGACGACGCCCGTGACGACGATCTTCGCAATGAAGAGCCACATCGCTTCGACCGCCTGGTTGTAGGAGATGCGGGCGCGGCGGGTGCGCAGCTGCTGGTAGGCGAAGCCAGCCACGCCGATTCCGAAGATCACCAGGGTGAAGACGTCAAATCCGTTACCGCCCAGGAGGCCGTTGAGGAAGCCGTTGGCAATGTTGTAGTAGCCCTTGGGGAAGGGCGACAGCGAGACATTGTCGAGAACCTGGTAGGTCAGACCGCGGAAGAGGAGCATGCCGGCCAGCGTGACGATGAAGCCGGGAATGCCCACGTAGGCGACCCAGAAGCCCTGGAACGCGCCGATCAGAATGCCCATAACGAGGGCGGCAACGACGCCCACCCACCAGGGGTAGCCCTGCTTAATGACGAGGACACCACTGAGCGCGCCGGTCACGGCCACGACCGAGCCGACGGAGAGGTCGATCTGGGCCAGGACGATGACGAAGAGCATGCCGATCGCGAGGATCAGGATGTAGGAGTACTGCAGGACGATGTTCGTCAGGTTGCCCGACGAGAGGAAGGTGTCGGGGTTGAACGCCCAGAAGAGGACGACGATGGCGATGAACGCGATGAAGATGCCGCCCTGACGCAGGTTGGCCTTCAGCGTGTCAACCAGGCTGATTTCGGCGGTCATTTCTGGTCCTCCCTTGCGGGTTCGATAGTCATGAGTTCCATGAGTTTCCTGGGTGGCGTCTTCGGCCTTGACCTCGCCGGTGATGCGGCCGTACGCCAGGGTGTAGATGCGGTCCGAGACGCCGAGGACTTCCTCGAGCTCGGAGGAGATGACGATGACGGCCTTGCCCTCTTCGACCATCTTGTTGATGAGCGTGTAGATCTCGAACTTCGCGCCAACGTCGATGCCGCGCGTGGGTTCATCGAGGATCAGGACGTCTGCGTCCGTGTAGAGCCACTTGGACAGAACAACCTTCTGCTGGTTGCCACCCGACAGGGATCCGGTCGTTTGAAGGACCGAGTTGGAGCGGATGTTCATTCGGTCCTTGTAGTCGGCGGCGACCGCCAGTTCCTTGTGTCCATCGACGAGGCCTCGGCGTGAGAGCTTGAACAGGCCGGCGGCGGCAACGTTGTGCCGGATGTCGTCGATGAGGTTCAGGCCGTACTGCTTGCGATCCTCGGTCGCGTAGGCGATGCCATTCTTGATCGCGTCCGAGACGGACTTGACCGTGATCTCTTTGCCATCCTTGAAGAGCTTGCCTGAAATGCGCGTACCGAAGGAGCGCCCGAAGATACTCATCGCAAGCTCGGTACGTCCGGCACCCATGAGACCAGCGATGCCGACGACCTCGCCATGACGCACGTTGAAGGAAGCACCTTCGATCACAACGCGCCCGGCCTGGGTGGGGTGATAGACGGTCCAGTCTTCCACGCGGAAGACCTCCTCGCCGATCTCCACGTTGCGTTCGGGGTAGCGCTGCGTGAGGTCGCGGCCCACCATGAGCGAGATGATCTTTCCCTGCGTGGACGCAGGGTCTTTCATGTCGATCGTCTCGATGGTCTGGCCGTCGCGCAGGATCGTCGTACGATCGGCGATCTCGGCGATTTCCCCAAGCTTGTGGGAGATGATGACGATGGCCACGCCCTGGTCGCGCAGACTGCGCACAAGGTCGAGGAGCTGGGCCGAGTCGTTGTCGTTGAGGGCGGCGGTGGGCTCATCCAGGATCAGCAAGCGCACGTCCTTGGACAGAGCCTTTCCGATCTCGATGAGCTGCTGCTTACCCACGCCGAGTGTGCCCACCTGGGTCATCACGTTTTCTTTCAGGCCAACCTTTTCCAAGACCTTTTCGGCGCGGTGGTTGACCTCATGCCAGTCAATGAGGCCGAGCTTGCGGGGCTTGTCAGCGCCCAGGAAGATGTTTTCCGCGATCGACAGGTAGGGAACGAGGGCCAGCTCCTGGTGAATGATGCCAATGCCGAGCGCCTCGGAGTCCTTGATGGAGCGGAATTGGACTTCCTTGCCATCGAAGATGATGGTGCCGTCGTACTGCCCGTGGGGGTAGACGCCGGAGAGAACCTTCATGAGGGTGGACTTGCCGGCGCCGTTTTCGCCGCACAGGGCGTGGACTTCGCCGGGGCGGACATCAAGGTTGACGTGCTTGAGGACGGGCACGCCATTGAAGCCCTTGTCGATGTCACGCATTTCCAAAATGTTCTGCGTCATGTTTGCATTCCTCGAATCGGAAGGGGTGGGGTGCGGGGCGCTCGCCCCCCCCCCCGTCGTCGCTTACTTCTTCACGACGCCCGCATCAACGTCGGCCTGGGTGAAGTAACCGGAGTCGATGAGCTTTTCCTTGAGGTTGTCCTTGTAGATGGTTTCGACCTCGAGCAGGTAGGAGGGCACGACCTTCACACCGTTGTTGTAGGTGGTGGTGTCGTTAGCCTCGGGTGTCTTGCCCTCACCCATCGCCTTGACGACCGTCACGGCCTGGGCTGCCAGGGTACGGGTGTCCTTGAAGATCGTGGACTGCTGAATGCCGTCGTTGATCATCTTGGTGGAGGCAATCTCGGCGTCCTGGCCGGTCACGATGGGCAGGCCGTCCTTGATGGTGGGGCCGTAGCCGGCGCCCTGGAGGGCAGTGATGATGCCGCGGGAGATGCCGTCGAAGGGCGAGAGCACGCCGGCGAGGGGCTCAGAGCCACCGCCGTAGGTCGAGGTCAGCAGGTCCTCCATGCGCTTCTGGGCGACCTCCTGCTGCCAGCGCAGGATGGCAACCTGGTCGAAGCTGGTCTGGCCGGACTTCACGACGAGGGTGCCGTCGTCGAGGTAGGGCTTGAGGACGCTCATGGCGCCATCGAAGAAGAACTTGGCGTTGTTGTCGTCGGGCGAACCGGCGAAGAGCTCAATGTTGAGCGGGCCCTTGGGGGCGCTATCGAGCTTCTTGCCGTCCTTGTCGGTCAGGCCCAGGCCGTACAGCAGGGCGTTGCCCTGTGCGACGCCAACCTTGAAGTTGTCGAAGGAGACGTAGAAGTCGACGTTCTCGTTGTCGCGGATGAGGCGGTCATATGCGATGACCGGGATGTTCTTCGAACCCGCGGTGTCGAGCTGGCTCGACAGGGCCGTGCCGTCAATGGAGGCGATGACCAGGACGGTGGCACCGTTGGTGATCATCTGGTCGATCTGCTGGGTCTGGGTGGGGATGTCGTCGTTCGCGAACTGGAGGTCAACCTCGTATCCGGCTGCCTCCAGGCCTTCCTTCACCGCATTGCCGTCGGCGATCCAGCGCTCCGAGGTCTGGGTGGGCATCGCGACGCCGACCTTGACCTTGCCGCCGTTCGAGGCCGCAGCGCCGCTATCGGAACTGGAAGCGCCACCGGCACCGCCGCCCGCACATCCGCTCAGTGCAAGGGCGCCGGCCGCGAAGGTGGCCGCAACCGTTGCCATCTTTCCAAAGAAACCACGTGTCTTCATGGAATATCTCCTGTTAATTTCCTCGACATCACTGTCGATGGGTGTCACGTCTCCACACGTCCGTCGTGTGGTCTGACAACTTGTACCATATGAGAGAGGGGTCACCCTCGCATTGCCCAATTGATAACGTTCCGATAACAATTGTTAACGTTCACAACTTTAAGAACGGACATATTCACAAAGGAAAACCTCGGGAGCGTGAGGCGAAAACGCTTCACACTCCCGAGGTCGCAGGATTTTACAGCCCCTCGGCGAGGCGGTGGTACGCCTGGTTCCAGCGCACACCCGAGGCGAAGTCGCGCCGCGTCGTCGACTCGTCGATGACGACGAGTTCCATGTGCGCCAGCGCCGCGAAGTTCTCCCACACCTCGGGCTCAATCTGCGTCGACATGCACGTGTGGTGCGCCCCACCAGCCGTCAGCCACGCCTCGACGGAGGTGTAGAAGTCGGGTTCGGGGATCCACATCGCGCGGGCGACCGGGAGCTTCGGCATCGGCTGGGGAGGCTCGATGACATTGACAATGTTCGCGGTGAGGCGGAAGCGGTCGCGCATGTCGGACATGGCGACGACGACGCCGCGCCCCGGGGCCGCATCGAAGACCATGCGGACGGGATCCTCGCGGTCCCCGATGCCCAGGGGGTGAATCTCGATGCGCGGACGGGCGTTCGTCAGCGAGGGGCACACCTCGAGCATGTGGGCACCCAGGATCATCTCGGCACCCTCGACGAGGTTGTAGGTGTAGTCCTCCATGAGCGAGGCACCGCCGGGCAGGCCCTCCCCCATCACCTTCGCGGCGCGCACAAGGACCGCGGTCTTCCAGTCCCCCTCTGCGCTAAAGCCGTAGCCGGCCTCAGAAAGGCGCTGCACGGCCAAGCCGGGGAGCTGGCGGAGCCCTCCGAGGTCTTCGAAGTTGGTCGTGAACGCCATCGCTCCGCGCTCTTCGAGGAAGGTGCGCAGCGCGATCTCCTCGCGCGCGGCGTAGCGCAGCGATTCCGCGCGATCCCCACCCGGGGCGAGCTCGGGGGCAACGTCGTAACGCTCGCAGTATTCGGCCACGAGACCGTCGATGGCCTCCTCGTCCACGGCGTCAACGACGGCGACGAGGTCGTTGACCGACCAGGTGTTGACCGAGACGCCGAGACGACGCTCGGCCTCGGTCTTATCCCCCTCCGTGACGGCCACATTGCGCATGTTGTCGCCAAAGCGCACGACGCGCAGCTCGTTGGTCGCCGCGAAGCCGCCGGCCGCACGCACCCAGTTGGCGACGCGGCGGCGCGTGTTCTCCTGCGAGGCGTGACCAACCACGGTGGCGCGGGCCAGGCCCAGGCGCGTCAGGATGTAGGCGTATTCGCGGTCCCCGTGCGCCGCCTGGTTCAGGTTCATGAAGTCCATGTCAATGCTGCCCCAGGGGATCTCGACATTGGCCTGGGTCGCCAGGTGCAGCAGGGGCTTGCGCAGGACTTCGAGGCCTCGAATCCACATCTTCGCGGGGCTGAAGGTGTGCATCCAAGAGATGACACCGAGGACGCGGTCGTCCGCACTGGCCTCGAGCATCGCCCGCTTGATGGAGTCGGAATCCTTCAGGACAGGCTTCCACACGATCGGCGCGGGCAGCAGGTCAGATTCGTTGAGCAGGCGCACAACCTCGCGGGACTGCTCGGCGACTTGCGCCAGCGTTTCCTCGCCGTACAGGTCCTGGCTGCCGGTGACGAACCAGACCTCGCGGCCCTCGTAGAAACTGGTCACGGTGAAATCTCCTTTGATGTCAGTGCTGTCCGTAGACGTTTTGGTAGCGGTCGTAGAGAGAGTCGATGTGATGCTGTTCGATGGGAACGACGGGACCGCCCGCGCGCGCGACGTGCACGGTCTTGGCGACCTCCTCGACCATGACGGCGGCCTTGACAGCGGCGCGCGCGTCGCGCCCGATCGTGAAGGGGCCATGGTTGCGCATGAGGACCGCCGGCGAGCGCGATTCGCGCAGGGTGTCGACAATGCCTCGCCCGATGGAATCATCACCGATGAGGGCGAAAGGACCGACGGGGACGGGGCCTCCGAACTCGTCGCCCATCATGGTCAGAACGCAGGGGATCTCTTCGCCGCGCGCGGCCCATGCGGTGGCGTAGGTGGAGTGCGTGTGCACGACGCCGCCCACCTCGCTCATATGACGGTAGACGTAGGCGTGCGCGGCGGTGTCCGAGGAGGGAGTCCCCTCCCCCAGCACGAGGTTTCCGTCGAGGTCACACACGACCATCGCCTCGGGGGTCAGGTCGTCATAGGACACGCCCGAGGGCTTGATGACGAGGAGGTCCTGGCTGCCGTCCTCAGCCGCGCCGCGCACGCGCTGAGAGACGTTACCTGCCGTCCAGACGACGAGGCCCCAGCGGGGCAGCTCGGCGTGCAGGGTGGCCACATATTCACGCACGCGCTCGATCTCGCGCGCGAACTCGGGGGTCCATGTGTCGGGATTGCGGTGTTCCATTCATACTCCTCAATGAGTACCGATGAGCGATTGGGTTAACGTTAACATTCCCCCGCACGCGATGGCAAGCACGAGGACCAAAAGAGCCTTTAGCGAGCGCACGCTCCCGTCGAACCGCGCACGACGAGGCGAGTTGGACGCACGTACGTATCCACCGAGTCCTCATCGAGCGCGCGGCTGACCGCCTCAAGCGCACAGCGCCCAAGGTCCGCGAAATCCTGGCGCACCGTCGTCAGCCCCGGCCCCGCGTAGGCGGCTATCGGCACATCGTCGAACCCCGCAACCGACACGTCGCCCGGAACGCTCACCCCGGCCTCGGCGAAGGCGCGCAGGAGACCCACCGCGACCTCGTCGTTCGCGCACATGACGGCGTCCGGAAGGCCCTCCTCGACGAGGCTCTGCCCGGCGACGTACCCCCAGCGCGCCTCCCACGAGCCAACGAGCGGCTCGCGCTTCGACAGGCCCGCCCCATCCATTGCCTCGCGCCAGCCGGCCACGCGTTCGCGCGCCTCGAACCACTCCTGAGGGCCCGCCACGCAGGCAATGTCCCTGTGCCCCAGCGACATGAGGTGCTCCGCGAGCGCTCGCGCACCCCCGCGCTGATCCGCGTGAACGACGGACACCCCGCGACCGAACGCGCGCCCACCGGAGACCGCAACCACCGGCACGGACGCGCCCTGGGAGGCCACGGCCTCGGCGAGAGAATCCACCGGTGCAATGACGACGATCGCCTCGGCCGCCAGGGAGGAGAAGTGGTCGAAGGCGCTGGCCACGTCGTCCGCGCCGAAACGATCAAGGGCAACGACCGACGTGAAGAGCCCAGCCTCGCGGGCGGCAACCTCCAGGGCAACCAGCATCGAGGAGGGACCGAAGTGGGCCGAGGTCGTGGTCACGACGCCGATAATGCCCGAGCGGGCGGTCACCAGGGCACGGGCCACGGAGTTCGGGCGGTATCCCAGCTGATCAATCGCGGCCTGCACGCGCTCACGCGTCCGAGGCGACACACGCCCTTTGCCGTTCACCACGCGAGACACCGTCTGATGCGAGACACCGACCAATTCGGCCACGTCCGCCATCGACGGAGGACGACCATTGCGCGTCATACCGGCCTCCCTCCCCCATGCGTCCGGCTTTGTTCACATCGTAAACGACAAGCACCCGTAGCATATAACTCGCCACACTTTTTAAATAACTCGTAAAACGCTTACCCCGATCACAGAGAATGGAGGGGTCCCTTACAACACTTGGATAAAGGTCCAGGAGACACAGATGGCATCAAGCCCCTCGTCCGCTCCCCATCCCGTCGATCAAGTCCCTCCCTTTGGGAAACTCACCATTCTGGGCATTCAGCACGTCCTCGCGTTTTACGCGGGCGCCGTGGTCGTCCCGCTCGTCATTGCTTCCGGCCTCGGGCTCGACAACCACACGCTGGTCCACCTCATTAACGCAGACCTGCTCACCTGTGGCATCGCCACCATCATCCAGTCGGCCGGCATCGGCCGCTTCATCGGCGTGAAGCTCCCCCTCATCCAGGGCGTCACCTTCACCGCCGTCTCCCCCCTCATCGCAATCGGTGCGGCGGCCACACCTCCCGGCGCCGACCCAAAGACCGGCCTGGCCACCATGTACGGCTCCATCATCGCCGTCGGCCTTCTCGTCTTCCTGGCTGCCCCCTTCTTCGCGAAGCTCCTGCGATTCTTCCCACCGATCGTCACGGGCACGCTCCTGACCGTTATGGGCACGACGCTCCTGTCCGTCTCCGCCGGAGACATCGTCGCCTGGGCCGATCGGGCCACCGGTGACGCAGCGAAGGCAACCGCAACATTCGAGGCACTCGGCTTCGCTTTTGGAACGATCGCGATCATCGTCATCATCCAGCGCCTCTTCAAGGGCTTCATGGGCACTCTGTCCGTCCTGCTCGCCTTGGTCATCATGACAGCCGTTGCCTTTGCGATGGGTAAGACCGATTTCTCGGGCGTGGGAGAGGCCAGTTGGCTGGGCATCACCACGCCCTTCTACTTCGGCATCCCAAAGTTCTCGCTCACCGCGCTCCTTGCCATGATCATCGTCATGGCGGTCACCGCCGTGGAGACCACGGGCGACGTCTTCGCCACCGGCGAGGTCGTGGGCAAGCGCATCACCCCGCGCGACATCGCCAACGCCCTGCGCGCCGACGGCCTGTCCACGCTGCTGGGCGGTGTCCTCAACTCCTTCCCGTACACCTGCTTCGCGCAGAACGTCGGCCTGGTGCGCCTCACCCGCGTGAAGTCCCGCTGGGTCGTCACCGCGGCGGGTGTCTTCATGATCTTCCTGGGCCTCCTGCCCAAGGCTGCGGCCATCGTCGCAGCCATCCCGCAGCCTGTCATCGGCGGCGCCTCCCTGGCGATGTTCGCCAACGTCGCCGTCGTCGGCATCCAGACCCTGGCGAAGGTTGACCTGCGCGACAACCGCAACGCCGTCATCGTCTCCACGTCGATCGGCCTGGCCCTCCTCGTGACTCTTAAGCCCGGCATCGTAACTGTCATGCCCTCCTGGCTGCAGATCATCTTCGGCTCCGGCGTGACCATCGGCTCGCTGACGGCCATCATCCTCAACATCCTGTTCTTCCACATCGGACACCAGGCCTCGCCGGACGTGGTCGTGGTGGACGGCAAGAAGATCAACCTGGACGACGTCAACGCGATGGATCGCGACCAGTTCGTCGCAACCTTCTCCTCGATGTTCTCGTTGCACACGTGGCCGGTCGAGCGCGCCTGGGAGTCCCGTCCCTTCGCCTCCGTCTCCGAGCTGCGATCCTCCTTCGAAGACGCGGTCCTGACAGCCAGCCCGGAGGAGGCCGAGGAACTCATCGCGTCCTACACGGACGTCGTCTCCCTGATCCTCGACGGCGCGGGCGACAAGCAGGCCAACTCGGACACCTCGGCCCTGTCCGTCGGTGAGGTGACCACCGAGGAGGCCGAGGAGCTGCGCGCCCTGGCTGCCGCCTACCGCGAGAAGTTCGGCCGCCCGCTGATCATCTGCGTGGACAACGTGGTGGATCGCAAGCACCTGCTGTCCTCGGGCTGGCGCCGCGTCGAGCACTCCCCCGCCCGCGAGGCCCGCTTCGCGCTCGGCGAGGTCATCGACATCGCCGACCTGCGTTTCGATCAGCTAGTCGCCGACGCGAACCCCATGCGCGCCGCGTGGGACGCTGGTTTTGAGCGTCTCTGAGTAGCAGCGTCTCGCAACGACGGTCCCGGGGCGCGTCGGGCAATATGCCTGGCGCGCCCCGGCTTTTTCAAGCCCACAACACCCCAGCCAGACAAAAGTCGCACGTAATTCGACTGGATGAACATTCAACAACATCCAGAAACGCTGCAATTCCAACGATCACAATTCAATCTTTGAAACAGCCGCCGGAGAATTACGTGCGAAATTGGTGGGCAGCAAGAACAGCGCCCGAAACAGCGGAGTTCCAACAGCACACAGTTCCCACGACTCACTCCGGTTGCAGATACGCCGAGGGGCCGACCTGGCGGTCGGCCCCTCGGCGTATCCCATCAACACAGTGCAAGTTCTCCCAGAAGGCTCCTCAATAATGTCTCGTCGGCATTGCTCGGGCCCGGCCCGTGCCGCATTCGCTTGTGATGACACCTACTGTAGGAGCCCAACCTTGCGACAACGGAAAGATGAGCTGAGAAAACCCTGGGATTTTAACCCCGCAGATAATTGACTGATCACGAGTGTGCGCCCCCGGTTACCCGGAGGCGCACACTGCGTCACGCTCGTTCAGAGCGTTGCGTCAGATCTCAGCCGTTCCACTGGCCGTTTTCGGCGAAGTAGTACCACTTCCAGCCAATCCAGTGACCACCGGTGTACATCGCACCCGAGTCAGTGCTCAGGTAGTACCAGAAGCCACCATCCTTTACCCAGCCGGTCATCAGCGCACCACTAGGAGCCATGAAGTACCAGGACGACCCATCCTTCACCCAGCCGGTAGCCATCGCACCACTGCCAGGCATCAGGTAGTACCAGGTCAGCCCATCGAGCAGCCAACCGGTCACCATGCGACCCGTCGCCGGGTCCAGGTAGTACCAGGAGGACCCATCCTTCACCCAGCCACTCGCCTGAGCACCTGACGCATCGTGGAAGAACCAGGCACCATCCTCGCTCACCCAGCCGGTACGCATGTAGCCGCGAGAGTCGAAGCGGTACGTGGAGTTGCCAATCTGCACAGCCTGGCCAGCCGGGTAGGAGCCATCCGCATAGCGGTACCACCAGCCGATGGAGTCACTGATCCACGCTCCGCCCTGCGGGGCAGGAGTAGGCGTCGGGTCCGGGGTCGGATCCACACTCGGAGCAGGCGTGGGCTCAGGCGTGGGCGTCGGATCCACACTCGGAGCAGGCGCAGGATCACCCTGGAGGCGCACCTCCTGCTTGACGGGGTTGACGCCCCAGTCCCAGGCGAACAGGTACGGGGCCACCGGGGCCTCGTCCGTGCGTCCCTGCGCCGCCCACGCGGCCTTCAGCTCCGAGATGGGCACGTCGAAGTGGTAGCGGTGCGTACCATCGGCCAGGATCTCGCCGTCGTCCTCGACGAGCTTGCGGTAGTACCACGTGCCGTCGGCGTCCTCGTGGAAGTCGATGCCGGCCACGGGGGAAGCATCGGTAACGTCAAAGGACACCGCGGAAGCATCTCCCTCGCCGCTCACCGTCAGGTTGGAGATGACGGGGGCCTGCGTGTCCAGCGTGAACTCGTAGCTCATCTGGTGGGTCTGCGAGGACGGGCCGTCCGTCGCGGCCTCAATCGTCAGCGTGTAGCGACCATCGGGCAGTGCGTTTCCGGATCCGTCATACCCATCGAAGAAGGGCTCCTCACCGGCGAACTCGCCCGGCTTCGTCCATCCGGTCTCGAGGTCGTAGAGGGACTTGCGCACGCGGTTGATCGTGTAGGAACGCACGGACTGCCCCGCGGAGTTGCGGTAGGTGAGAGTCATCGACGGGACGGAGCGCAGCATGCCGGTCAGCGGCGCGATCTTATCGGGGGCACCCGCCCACTTGGCGCGCGACGTGATGAGGCGCTGCGTGTTGATCGTGGTGACCAGGTTCGAGTCCTGCTTGTCCGACAGCGGGTTCAGCGCTCCCAGCGGGATGGACGAGTGGGCGTTGACCAGCGCCGAGCGGTAAACGTGCACGGGCGTCGTCTCGTCGTCCGACCACTTGCCGTCGAAGACGCTGGGTGCTCCCCACGAGCCGTAGAAGCCCAGGTAGGGCACGGTCAGGCTCGGGGTCCCGTCCTCGCTCGTGAAGGTCACGGCGCCGTCGATGAAGGTTCCCTTCGGGGTGTTCGCCGAGGCGAAGGTCGCGAACTCGGACTCGGGGGTCACGGTGACGGTCACGGTGGTATCCGACTTCGCGGGGACCGTGATCTGCTGGGCATCCCCGGCCTCGGCCACGCCGTCACCGGAGAAAGTCAGCGAGATGCCCGCGCCCGCCCAGTTCTGCGAGTGCTCGAGGAAGAGGCCCTCCTCGACCATCTCGGAGAGCGCCTGGCCGCCGAGGGTGTAGGTGTGGGCAGCATCCGAGAGGTTGGTCAGGCGCACCTGGAAGGTCCAGCCCTTCGTTCCATCGCCGAGGTCTGCCTTGGGTCGGGAGGGATCGGCGGCTCCGACGACGGTCGGGTAGACGGTCGCGGTGGTCGCTGCGAGCGCGTCAACAGCACCCGCGCCGACCTTGCGCGGCGAGTAGTAGGTGCCGTCGCCCAGTTCGACGTCGTTGAGCGGATGAGCGGTGCCCATGAGGAGGTTGGTGACGACGGCGTTCTTCTGCTCGGCGCTCATGCCGGAGAAGGCGGGATCGCTCGCGAGGCGCTGGCGCACGAGGGCGCTGATGCCGGCGACCTGCGGGGAAGCCATCGAGGTGCCCGACAGGCGCTGGTACTCGTTGCCGAGGTAGGCCGACATGATGTCGCCGCCGGGGGCCGCGATCTCCGGCTTGAGGGTCAGGTCGGGGGCCACGCCCCACGCCGAGAACTCCGAGGCCGTCGGGTTGTTCGAGGCCAGAACGATGCCGGAGTGCGTGACGGTCACGGTGACGTCGGCTCCGTTGGCGGCGGCCAGGGCCTCGCGGATTGCCTCGCCGTCCTTCTTGGTGATGGTGACCGTCGGCATCGAGGTGGTCGAGCCCAGGATCGCCTGGTAGGGCGTAGCGGCTTCGTCGGTGTCGGCGACCATGAGGGCCGCGGGAGCCGGCGAGAGGGCCGTCAGGTTGCGCGCCTTGAGCTCCTCGGTCATCGCCGAGCCGTCGCGAGAGTCCGTACCGCCCTTGTCCTCGAGGACGATCACACCGGACAGGTCGGTGCCCGCGTATTTCTCGAGCTGGCCTGTGCCACCGGTGCCGCCGTCGACGACGCGGTAGCTCTTTTCGGGGATGTCGCGCAGGCCGGTCACAGCCTCGCCTTGGCCGTCGAGGGCGCTGCGGTAGGCGATCTTGCGCTTCCCCAGGCTCACGTAGGACAGGGCCTCCTGGTTGTCGACCGAGGCGACGGCCAGGGTGGACTTGTATGAGGCGGGTTCACCGAGCGTGCCCGTGTCGGGGTCGGTCGCGAACGGCTTGTTCTGGCCGGAGTTGTTGCCGTATGCGTTGGAGAAGGCGTTGCCGCCCGCGGCGTTGACGGTGATGCCAGCGGCATTCAGCTTCTCGTACACGCCGGCGAAGACGCTGCCCGCGTCGCTGCTCATGCCGGAGTCGTCACCCAGGGACAGGTTGATGACGTCAGGCTTGATGACGAGCGCGTCATCAAGGGCTGCCAGCAGGGCGCTGTCGGGCATCGAGCCGTCCCCGTCCGAAGCGACCTTCGCGACGACGATCTGCGCGTGGGGCGCGGTGCCCTGCAGGACGTCCGCGTTGGCGGCCGCGATCGCGGTGACGTGAGTGCCGTGGGACAGGTCCTTCTCAGAATGGGGCACGACGTCGGCGTCGTTGTCCGCGTAGTCGTAGGCGAAGGGGATCTTGCTATTGACGTACGTGCCGGCTCCACCGTGCGGGAGCTTGCCCGCGAAGGCCTGCACGTCTGCCTGGCTCATGCGCACGTCGACGCCGTCCATCGAGCCGGCGAAGGCGTCGTGGTCGGTCTGCAGGCCGGAGTCGATGACCTCGATGACCTGACGATCACCCTTGAGGGGGACCTCGTTCGCGCGCGTCATCGCCAGGGACGAGGCGTTCTTGAGGACGGGCGCACCGCTGCCCTGCGCCGCAGTCTCCAGCGGCTTGTGGACGCCCTCGATGAACGCGGTCTTCACGCCCTCGACTTTTCGGATCACGGAGAGCGCGGAGCCGGGCGCCTCGATGGCAAAGCCGTCGAGCGCGTTCGTGTAGTCGCGCAGGTTCGTGACCTGAGCGCCCGGGAGGACTCCTTCCACAGCGGAGGCAATGCGGGCCTTCACGGCGTCGCGCGTAGCCTGCGCGGAGCTACCGGCAGTCCCGTCCTCCAGCTGGACGATGATCGTCGTCGGGGTGTCGTCGGCCGCCTCCTGCGCGGACGAGGCGTCGGGCAGGGTCACTCCCCCAGCCTCGGCCTGGCGGATGGACAGCTGCGCGTCCTCGACTCGCGTCCCCGTCTGCGCGTCCTTAGACGAGGCGTGGGCGGGGTTGGCGGGGAGGGCACCGCCCGGCTGTGGGCTCGCTGCGAGCGCCGGGACGCTCACGCCGGTCAGGGCGAGGGCTGCGGCGAGCGCGAGTGCCGGGGTGGAGTGACGGGACATCAATGGCTCACTTACGTATCGATGAGATGACGATCAAAAGCGCGTCCGGGTGACGCGCCGTCCTATTATGCGAAAGTTCTTCCAGTTGTGCAGTATGCATGTCCGATAGATGACTCAGTGTCCACACACTGACATTTTGTGCAGGCCCGCGCATAAGCCGAGGGACCGACCTGGCGGTCGACCCCTCGGCTTATCCCATCAACACAGTGCAAGTTTTCCCAGAAAGCTCCTCGAAAAAGTCTCGTCGGCATGTCCCGGACCCTCGTGGTCCGTGCCGTATTCCCTTGTGATGACAATCAGTGTAAAGAACGAACCTTGCGACAACGGCAAGACAACCTGAAAAAACCCTGGGAATTTTGGCGCTCGTTCGCTTGACACAAGCATCCAGGCCCGCACACCCCACATGTAGCAGAGCGTGCGGGCCTGGACGGCCAGTATCAGGGGCGACCTAGCCGATCAGCTGCCCCGTCTCGGAGAAGGTGTACCACGTCCAGAAGATACGCAGTCGGCCCGTGGCCATCGCACCGCTACCGGTCTTCAGGTAGTACCAGGCACCGCCGTCCTTGAGCCACCCCGTCACCATCTTGCCGGTGGCGGGATTGAGGTAGTACCAGGTGTCCCCGTCCTTGACCCAGCCGGTCGCCATGACGCCCGTCACCGGATCCAGGTAGTACCAGGAGATCCCGTCGAGGACCCACCCGCTCGCCTGCGCGCCCGATGCACTGTGGTAGTACCACGAGCCCTGCTCCCTCACCCAGCCGGTGCGCATGTAGCCACTCGCGTCGAAGCGGTACGTCGCTCCGTCGATCGCGAGGGTCGTATCGGCGGGGTACGTGCCGTCCTCGTATCGGTACCACCAGCCGCGACCATCGCGCTTCCAGGTACCGGCCTTGGGGGTGGGCGTGGGGGCACTGACATGGATGGTGGCGCTGGCGGACACGCTCGGCTGCGTCGGGTCGGAGACGGTGATGGTCGCGTCGCCCGCGCCCACCGCACTGACCTCACCGGTCGCGCTCACCGTCGCCACGGCCTCGTCCGAGGAGGACCAGACGACGCCGGTCACGTTCGCATCCGCGGGCTCGTGGGTGGCGCTCAGCGTGACGGTCTCCCCCACGCCGAGCGTGGCCGACTGGTGCGACAACGTCAGCGACGTCATGGGGATCGGCTTGAGCGCAACCGGCGCCGTTGCCCCGTTGACCGGCCAGTCCCATACGTGCAGGTAGATCGTCGACGGGTCACCGCCGATGCTCGTCAGGGCGTCCTTGAGAGGCACGTCGAAGTGGCGGTGGACCAGCCCGTCCTCGCTGCGCCCGGTCGGGTAGACCTCGGCGCCGCGCTCAACGACCTTACCGTCCGGGGTTGCCGAGAAGCCCACACCGGCGATCGCCGAGGAGTCGGTGACGTCGAAGTGCAGGACGCGGTCCTTGCCTTCGCCCGACACCGTCACGTTGGAGATGACGGGATCCTTCGTGTCCAGCGTGACGGCATAGCTGATGCGCTGGGTCGCAGACGACGGACCGTAGGTCGAGGCCTCGATCGTCAGCGTGTAGCGTCCATCCGGCAACTCGGTGCCGTCCGGCGCGTAGCCGTTGAACCACGGGTCGCAGCCCGGCGCGGAGTCCTCGACCGTGCGCGGCGAGCGCGTGTGCACGTCGTAGATGGACCGATCCGCGCGCCCGCACATGAAGGAACGGATCGTCTCCCCGGCCTCGTTGGTGAAGGTGTAGGTCAGGGAGGGCACGGAGCGCAGCAGCACCGTGCCCGGGGTGACGGAGGTGCGAGCATCCTCATCCGTGGAGCGCGAGATGACGAGGAGGTCGGGGTTGACCCCGTTGATCATCCTCTCGTCTTCAACATCAAAGGGACTCTGCTGCCCAAAGGGCAGGCGTCCGCTCATGAACGTCGACCCGTACCCGCTGATGTGGTTGTCGGGGGTGACCAGGTCGAAGATCGCGGGGGCACCCCAGGAGCCATAGAAGCCCACGTAGGGGACGGTGAGGTTCGGAGCACCGTCGGTGCTCGTGAAGGTGACGGCGCCGTCGATGAACGTGCCCTTGGGTGCGTTCTCCGCCGCGTACGAGGCGAAGGCCGAGCGCGGGGTCACGGTGACGGTCACGGTGGTGGCTCCCTTGGCGGGCACGGTCACCGAGTCGGAGGAGAAGGTCAGGTCGATGCCCTGCCCAGCCCAGTTCGTCGAGTGACGCGTGAACAGCATGCTCGCGACCTTTTCGGACAGGGCCTGTCCGCCCAGCGTGTAGGTGCGGGCCGTGTCGGAGACGTTCGTCAGGGTCACCTGGAAGGTCCACCCGGAGGTTCCGTCGCCCAGGTCGGCCTTGGGGCGCGAGGGGTCCTGTGCCCCGACGACGCTCGGGTACACGGACGAGGTCGTGGCCCCCTGGGCATCCACGAGGCCCGCGCCCACGCGGCGTGGCGAGTAGTAGGCGCCGTCATTTTGCTCCGCGTCCACGATCGGACGGGCGGTGCCCATCAGGAGGTTCGTGAGCACGGCGTTCTTCTCGGCGGCAGACAGGCCCGCAAAGTCCGGGTCGGAGGCGACACGCTGGCGCACGAGGGTGGCGACCGCGCCGGCCTGGGCCGAGGCCTCGGCCGTGCCGGAGAGGCGATCGTAGTAGTTTCCGGGGGTGGCGGACATGACCTTGCCTCCGGGAGCCGCCACCTCGGGCTTAAGCCTCAGGTCGGGGGTCACGCCGGTGGAGGAGAAGTCGGAGGCGTGCACGCCCTCGGGCACGGTGAGGATCGTGGAGGGAGAAACGTTTACCTCGATCGATCCGCTCTCCGAGGCCTTGATCGCGTCGTAGAGGCGATTGCGATCCGAGGTCGTGATGGTGGCCATCGGCAGGCTGAACCAGCGATCGACCGACCACTTGACGGGGGTCTCAGTGTCGTACCAGTGGCCGAGCAGGACACCGGCGGGCTTGCTGGTCAGGGACTTGAGGGCCTTAATCTTGTGCTTGACCTCCACCGACTTGCCGCCCGAGTCGTTGCCTCCCAGCTCCTCGAGGAGGATCGTGCGCGACAGGTCCCCGTAGTCCGCGCCGAGGTGCTTGGTTAGGTCCTCGCTCGAACCGTTTCCAGCGTAGACAACGCGGTACGTGCCCTCGGCGAGGGTGTCGAACCCGGGGCCGTCTCCCTTGCTCATGCGCCCCAGGGGCCGGTACCCGATCAGGCGATCACCGAAGGTGAGGGCACCCATGATCTCCTGCTCGTTGACCGAGGCCACGGCGAGGGTCGAGGAGAAGGCGGCGGGGAAGCCGAGCGCGCCGTTGTCGGGGTCGTCGGCCCGCCCGTAGCGCTCGATGTCTCCGGCGGGCGCGTAGACGGTCGCACCCTGCGCGCCGAGAGCCTCGTAGACGTGGGAATAGAGGGACTCTGCGTCGTCCGTCAATCCTTCGGTCTTGGAGAAGGAGACAGAGACGACGTCGGGCTTGAGGACCATCGCGTCATCGAGCGCTGCCAGGAGGTTGACGTCGCTCGCACTGTTGCCCGGATCCTTCGTCACCTTCGCGACGATGAGCTGAGCCTGAGGCGCTGCCCCCGCGAAGTGTCCGCCGTTGGCGGCCGCGAGCGCTGCGACGTGCGTGCCCTGGTAATTCGCGCTGCGCGCTTCATCTCCGCCGTATTCCGTGGCCAGCACGTCGGTGTCCCCATCACCGTAGTCGTAGGCGAAGGGGATCTTGGGGCTCACCCACACGCCGCTCTTGCCGGCGCCCAGCTGCGAGGCGAGCGAGGCAACCGAGTCCTGCGTGAAACGCAGCGACGCGGCATCCATGTCACCGGCGAAGGCCTGGTGCGAGGTGTCGATACCGCTATCGATGAGCTCGATGACCTGGCCCTGGCCCTTCTGAGCAAGGCCGTCGGCCCGCATCATCTGGGCAGCGGCACCGGTGGCTGCATCCGACTCGTCGCCCCCTGCGACGGCGCGGTAGCCTCCGGAGATCTCGTCATCCGTGGCGAACGTGTGACTGCCGTCGAGGAAGGCACCCGTGACGCCGGCCGTCGCCTTGATGGCGCCGAGCGTCGCGGCGGGTGCCTGGATCGCAAAGCCGTCAAAGGCGTGGTGGTAGTCGCGCACGTCGGAGATGGTCGCACCCGGAAGTGCTGCGGCTACGGCCTCGCCGATGCGCTTCTTCATCTGCGCGTAGTACGCGGCGTGGTCGGCCCCGGCGTCGCCCGCCTCGAGCTGGACGATGATCGTCGCCGGGGAGTCGTTCGCGCCCTGCTGAGGCGACGAGGCCTGGGTGGCGTCGGCCTCGTCCGCAAAGGCTGCGGGCACGCCGATCGTGGTAAGCGCGAGGGCGCCGGCTGCTATGAGCGTCAGCGCTGCGCGTCGGTAGTGGAACATTGTCGGCTCACTTTCTTCACACCTAAAGTGTTGAGCTGTATGAGGGTGAGGGATCGCGCGGCACATCCCTGTGGGCACGCGATAGGGCGGGTACGGCGTGTGGCCGCACCTCGCGTCGCCTTGCGAGCGCGCCCGCTCCCCCGGTACGAGTCCGGGTGGGGCGGGCGCGACGCATGGGTAGTCCTTCGGGTCAGTAGATCAGCGGATCAACGTGCCGTTGTCGGAGAATCGGTAGTACTTCCACACGATCCACAGGCGGCCGGTTGCCATCTGACCGCTACCGGGCTTGAGGTAGTACCAGGAGCCGCCCTCGTAGTGCCATCCGGTCTTCATCTTGCCGTTAGCGGGGTTCAGGTAGTACCAGTTCGCACCGTCTTTGACCCATCCCGTGGCCATCTGGCCGGTGCCGGGGGTCAGGTAGTACCAGGAGACTCCGTTGAGGACCCAGCCGGTGGCCTGAGCGCCGGACGGGGCGTGGTAGTACCAGGAGCCCTGCTCGAAGACCCAGCCGGTACGCATGTAGCCGTCCGCGTCGAAGCGGTACACCTGGCCGTCGATGGTCTTGCTCGTGTTCGTCGGGTAGGTACCATCCGCGTAGCGGTACCACCAGCCGCGAGCGCCCCACGTCCACGTGCCCTGAGCGGGAGCGGAGTCGGAGTCGGCCTTGACGGTGACGGCCACCGAGGTGACAACATGGGGATCCTGACGCACGTCGACGCGCAGGGAGACATCGGCGCTGGTCGGGGTCCAGGTGTAGGAGGCGGTGGACGCACTCTCGTCCGAGCTACCCTCCATCGAATCCCAGTCCTGGAGAACCGTCTCCGTACCGTCGCTGCCGATCTGCACCACGCGCACCTGACGTCCACCCAGGGTGCCGCCCTGCGCGGAGACCTTCACGGTCGTCGGAGTGCCCACAGCGGTGGTGAGCGTGTACCCGGGGCCGGCCTCGGCGATTCCGTCACCCGACACCGCGACCTGCGGGCGGGTGTACTCGAAGAGGTTGGCGGTGTTGTAACCGGCGTTCTTCATCGCTGTTTCGGTGAGCGTCCATGCCTTCGAGCCCTTGGGGGCGGCGACGTAGATCTCGGTGCCCGCCTTGAGGTCGTCGGCCATATCAGCGGCGAGCTTGATCTCCTCGACGGTCGAGGGCAGCACCAGGACGCGGGGAGTGTCGAACCAGAAGGTGAATCGGGTCATCCCCCTCGCCGAAGTAGGCGCTGTCCGGGCGGCCGTTGGAGGCCTTGCCCTCGTAGTAGACCTCGCCGTCGTTACCGCCGCGCACGATGATGTGGCGCGGGGCTGCGGTGTCGCGCGGGGTCATCCACAGTTCCGTGACCTTCGAACCCAGCTCGATCGTGTCCAGGCCGTTGTTGACCAGGCCTCGGGCGACCGTCACCGAGTCGGGGATGACAAGGTCGGTGAGGTTCGCGTCGCCGTCGAAAGCACCGTAGCCGATAGTCGTGAGGCCCTCGGGCAGGACGACGCGGCGCAGGGACGTGTTGTTCGCGAAGGCAGCATCAGCGATGGCGACCGTGCCGTCGGGAACCGTCACGTCAGTGTCCGTCTTCGTGGGAAGGTACAGGACCAGGGTGCGGCCCGCGTTGCCCTTGCTGTACAGGGCACCGTCTTCCACGGAGTACACCGTGTTGGCGGGGTCCACGGTCAGCGAGGCGAGGTTGTTCGCACCCACAAATGCGGATTCGCCAATGGAGGCAACACCCGAGCCCAGGTGGACAGAGGTCAGCGCGGTGTCGTTGGAGAAGGCACCCTTACCGATCGAGGTCACCGAGTCGGGGAGTGTGGCGGAGGTGAGCGCCGTGGTGTCGAAGGCGTAGTCGCCGACGTCGGTGAGGCGGTTCAGGTCGGGGCGGAAATTCACCTCGGCGAGCGCCTTATCGTAGCGGAACGCACTATCGGGCAGCGTCGTGGCGCCACCCAGATCGACGCGCTCCAGCTTGGGCATGTACCAGAAGGCCGTGTCGTCCATGGACTCGAAGCCGTCGGGCAGGGTCAGGGAGGTGACCTGCGACCCCACGAACGCGCCCTTGCCGACGTGGCGCAGATGCGAGGGCAGGGTCACGGAGGTGATCTGCGCAGAGGAGAAAGCACCCTCGTCGATGAATGCGGTTTCCTCGGCGACCGCGTAGGCCCCGCCCGCGTTCTTCGCCTGCGGGTAGGTCGCCAGGTGCGTCAGGCCCTTCGTGTACAGGACACCGTCGAGGCTCTGGTAGTTCTGGTTCGCCGCGTCAACCTCGATGCTCTCCAGGAGCGGGGTGCGCGCGAATGCCGCGAACAGGCCGTCGGCCTGGACGTTCGGGCCGACGTGGACGGAGCGCAGCTTCGCCATGTCACTGAAGGTCTCCAGACCTGCCATCGTGAGGGATCGCGGCAAAGTGATGTGCTCGATCGCCGTGCTCGCGAAGGCACGGTCCCCGATCGTCTCCAACTTCGAGGGGTGGGTGCCATCGTCCTGGAAGGTGACCTGGGTGAGCGGCTGGCCTGAAAAGACATAGTCGTCGATTGCGTGCACGCTCGCGGGGATCCACACGCTCGTCAGACTCGCGCCATTAAAGGCGTTCGTAGCGATCTCGGTGACGCCGTCGGGGATGCGGACATCCGTTGCAGTGCCCGTGTACGACACGAGCACGCCGTCGGCGTCGATGGTGAAGCCATCAGCGTCGACTTGCAGCGGGGCGGCTGCGTTCACCCGACCGGCGGCGCCGGCGTCTGCCGCGAAGGCGGCGGGCACGCTGACCACGGTCAGGGACAGAGCGCCGGCGAGCGCGAACGCCAGCACCGTTAACTTTCGATGGGACATCTGTGACCCCTTCTATTGACAGTTGGTAAGTGAAGGCTCCGTGTTGCAATCACGACCCCTTGTGTCAAACATATCTCTCAATAGGGTTTTCGGATACCCCCTGAGACACTCCTTCTCAGCATGTGTCGGTTGATGAGGCGGCATCTTTGCGCGTAGTACCATGCATCAACCCGAACCGATAGAGAGCACTCATCGGCGACATCACAGCCGCATATCACCCATTTTTTCTAGGGTTTCATGACATCTTTCCATCGAATCTGACAAATCAACCGACAGCCAAGATTTGCACCATATACACCCCTACAAGCAAGCGCGCGCGAAGCCATAGCACACGAGGCCCGACCTAGTGGTCGAAGAAGTGCCCGCGCCCCGGAGAGCCTCCGGGGCGCGGGCAAACAGTCTCGCAGCTATGTCAGCTGACGAGCTGTCCCGACTCGTTGAAGTAGTACCACTTCCAGCCGATCCAGTGACCGCCCGTGTACATCGCGCCTGAGTCGGTGCTCAGGTAGTACCAGGAGCCGCCGTCCTTCAGCCAGCCGGTGGTCAGCGCGCCGCTGGGGGCCATGTAGTACCAGGCAGAACCGTCCTTGACCCATCCGGTCGCCATCGCGCCGCTTCCGGGCGTCAGGTAGTACCAGGTCGGCCCATCGAGGATCCATCCCGTCACCATCTGTCCGTTCGCCGGGTTCAGGTAGTACCAGGAGGAGCCATCCTTCACCCAACCGCTGGCCTGAGCGCCCGAAGCGTCGTGGTAGAACCACGAGCCAGCCTCACTCACCCAGCCGGTGCGCATGTAGCCATCCGCGCCAAAGCGGTACGTGGAGTTGCCGATCTGCACCGTCTGGCTCACCGGGTAGGTGCCATCGGCGTAGCGGTACCACCAGCCGACCGAATCGCTGATCCATACTCCTCCCTGCGGGGTGGGAGCCGGATCGGGCTCAGGTGCCGGAGTGGGGTCCGGGGTGGGCTCGGGCGCGGGCGTCGGGTCCGGAGTCGGCGCGGGCGTCGGATCCGGGGTCGGCGCAGGCGTGGGATCCGGGGTCGGCGCAGGCGTGGGATCCGGAGTCGGGTCAGGCGCCGGCGTCGGGTCCGGCGTGCCCGGCAGCTTGATCACGAGGGTGCTCATCAGGTACGAGGCGTCGCGCACTTGAACCCGCAGGCTCACGTCCGCGGCAGACGGGGTCCATGGGAAGGTCACGGAAGCGGCCGCGGCCCGGTCTCCGTTGTCGCTCACCGTCGTCCAGTCGCGCACGAGTGTCTCGGTGCCGTCCGCACCGACCTGCACGGCACGCACCTGCTGCGTACCGGCGATGCCACCGGCGACCGTTGCGGTCACGTCGACCGACGCCCCGACCTCGCCCGTGTACGTGTACGCTCCCCCGGCCTCGGCAATACCAGCCCCGGACAGGGTCATCGACGCAGCCGTGAACGTGTGCAGGTGCGATGCGTCGATGCCGGCTGCCTCGAGGGCGTCCTTGGCGACGTTCCACGCCGGCTCACCCTCGGCTGCGGCGACGTACACGTGCGTATCTTCCTTCTTCTCATCGCTCAACTCCGGCTCGAGGTCGAGGCGGGTGAGCGTGGAGGGCAGGACGAGGACGCGCGGGACGTCCACGCCGAAGGACACGCGGGTCATGCCCTCGCCGAAGTAGGCGCTCTGGCGGCGTCCGTTCGTCGGGCGACCGTCGTACACGAAGGAGCCGTCCACGCCGCCACGCACGACGATGCGGCGAGGCATGGGAACCCAGCTGCCTTCCATGCGAATCGAGGTCACCTTGGATCCGTACTCGACGAGCTCCAGGGAGTTGCCGGTGACGCCGGTCGAGCGCTCGACCGACTCGGGGATGACGAGCTCAGTCAGGGCAGTCGCGCCCGCGAAGGCATCGTCACCGATGACCTTGAGGCCCTCGGGCAGGACGACGCGGGTCAGCGTCTTGTTGTTGGCGAACGCGCTCGCGCCGATCTCGACCGTACCCGCGCGCACCGTGTAGTCGGTGAGCGTGTTGGCGGCCGGGGAGAGCATCAGGTGCAGGCCATCGTCCGCCTTGCGGTACAGGACGTTGTGCTCGGCCGAGTACACCGGGTTATCGGCGGACACGGTCAGCGTCGCGATCTTGCGGTCGTTGTACAGGGCGGTCTCGGCAAAGGAAGTGACGCCCGCGCCGATGTGGAACGAGGTCAGGGCCGTGCTCTCCGAGAAGGCCTGCTCGCCGACCGTGGTCACCGAGTCCGGCAGGGTCACAGAGGAATGCGCCGTACGGCTGAACGCGAAGTCGCCGATCGTCGTGAGGCGGTTCAGATCGGGTCGGAAGTTGACCCCTTCCTTGGCACTCGTGGACTCGAAAGCACTACCGCCCAGGGAGATCGTGCCTCCCAGGTCGATGCTCGCGAGCTTGGCTGCCGAGCAGAACGCGCAGGTACCCACCGTCTCGAACTTCTCGGGCAGGGCCACGGAGGTGAGCGCGGAGAGGCGGAATGCTCGTCCTTGATCGTGCGCAGGCTGTCGGGCAGGGTCACGGAGGTGATGCCCGCCTTCTGGAATGCCTTAGGCGCGATTGTCGCAACCCCGTCCAGGACCGTGTACGAGCCTCCCGTGTTTTTGGCGGCCGGGTAGATGATCAGCGTCGAGTGATCCTTGGAGTACAGGACACCGTCCACGCTCTCGAAGTTCGGGTTCGCCGGATCGACCTCGACGCTCGTCAGCGCGCCGGTTTCCGCGTAGCCGCCGGTCACCGAGGAGGCTGCGACGTTGGGCCCCAGCTTGATCGTGGTGAGCGCCGAGTTGTAGTCGAAGACCTCCGCACCGATCGTCACCACAGAACGCGGCAGCTCGATGGCCTCCAGGCTCGTGTTCGCGAACGCGCGGTCGGCGATCTTCGTCAGCTGGGCCGGGTGGGCCTCGTCGTCAACGAAGGTGACCTTCTTCAGCGAGCTGTAGATGAAGGCCTCCAGGCCAATCGAGCGCACCGAGGCGGGAATCGTCACGTGTTCCACGGTGGAGCTCGCGAAGGCGCGCTCGCCGATGGAAGTCACGGTGTCGGGCAGGGTGACCTCGGTGGCCGATCCCTTGTACTTCACGAGGACGCCGTCCTCGTTGATCTCGAAGTCGTCGGCGTCGGCGGCGCGCACCGTGACGGGCACGGACGCGGTCTTGGCCACGCCGGCCTCGGTCGTGACGGTGGCGGTCAGCGTGCCAGAGCCAGCGCGGTCACCCGCAGTCAGCGTCGCCTTGCGCGTGTCGGTGTCGGCGGCGACCGTGGCCAGGTCGGCGGGCTCCACGCTCCACGTCACCGCGCGGTCCTTCAGCGAAGGCGCCAGGTAGGCCTTCACGGGAGCGTTCTCACCCACCTTGAGCGTCACCTGGGTATCGGCGAGCTCAATGCCCGCATCCTCGGGGATCGTGCGCACGCGGACCTGGACGCTGGCCGACAGGGCCGAGTTGGAGGCGTCGGTCGCGGTGATCGTCGCCTCGCCGGCAGCCAGGGCGGCGACCTCGCCGTTGTCGTTCACGGTGGCCACGGCCTCGTTCGAGGACGTCCAGACGAGGTCGGTGACGTTCGCGTTCGTCGGCTCGTACGAAGCGCTCAGCGCGACCGTCTCACCGGCGACGACCTCGGAAGCCTGCGGAGAAAGCGACAGGGAGGTCATCGGGATCGTGCGGAAGCGGATCACCTGGCGAGCCTGGTTCTTGCCCCAGTCCCACGCGAACAGGTAGGCGGTCGCCGGATCCGAGGAGTCCGCGCGGTCGATGAGGTCCTTCCACGCAATCTCGTAGTGCTTGGCGTAGGTGCCGTCGGCCTGACGGTTCGCGCCCACGGCCTCCTTCTCGTCGTAGTAGCGACGCGAGTTCGGAGATTCAGAGAAAGCGATGCCGGCCAGCGGCGAGTTGTCGGTGACATCGAAGGACACGACGCGCGCATCGCCCTCGCCGGTCACCGCCAGGTTGGAGATGACGGGCGCCTGGGTGTCCAGGGTGAAGTCCCAGGTCAGCTGCGAGTTAACGCTCGAGGGCGCGACCGAGGCCGCGTCGATCGTCAGCTTGTAGCGGCCCGCGGGCAGCTCCTTGCCGTCCTTGTCAAAGCCGTCGAAGACCGGGTTGTTGCCTTCTGGCTTTCGATCGGCTCGACCTTACTGGCGTGGTAGTTGAACAGGGACTTGCGGGCGCGCTCGAAGGTGTACTCGCGCACGACCTCGCCGGCCTCGTTCGTGTAGGTGTAGGTCACCTTCGGGGAATTACGCAGCAGGCAGGTGCGCGGCAGGATGCGCGAGGGAGCCTCGGGCAGCGCAGAGCGCGACATGATGAAGTACGCGGGGTCGACCGCGCGCACGTCGTCGATTTCCTGTCCGGCGAGGGGGTTCAGGGCACCCAGGGGAACCTCGGTCGAGGGGTTCATGAGGGTCGAGGAGCAGGCGTGCGCGGTGCTCGTCGTGCCGTCGTACCACTTGCCGTCGAAGACGGCGGGCGCGCCCCAGGAGCCGTAGAAGCCCATGTATGGGACGGTCAGGTCGGGCTGACCGTCGGCGCTCGTGAAGGTGACGGCGCCGTCGATGAACGTGCCCTTGGGCGCGTTCTCATTCGCGTACGAGGCGAAGGCGGAGCCCGGGGTCACGGTGACCGTCACGGTCGCGGCGCCCTTGGCGGGCACGGTCACCGAGTCGGCGGAGTACGTCAGGTCGATGCCTGCCCGGCCCAGTTCTTGGAGTGCTCGGTGAAGAGGCCGCCCTCGACGATCTCGGAGAGCGCCTGGCCACCCAGGGTGTACGTGTGGTCGGTGTCGGAGACGTTCGTCAGGGTCACCTGGAAGGTCCACCCGTTCGTGCCCTCACCCAGGTCGGCCTTGGGGCGCCACGGGTTGTATGCGCCCACGACGCTCGGGTAGACGGTCGTAGTCGTGGCCGCGAGCGCGTCCACCTGGCCAGCACCCACGCGGCGCGGCGAGGTGAAGGTACCGTCGTTCTGGTCGATGTCGAGCAGAGGGTGGGCGGTGCCCATCATGAGGGTGGTGACGATCGCGGCCTTGTCCGCCTCCGACAGGCCAGCGAATGCCGGATCGTCGTTAACGCGCTGGCGCACGAGGGTGGCGATGCCGGCGACCTGCGGGGTCGCCATGGACGTGCCCGACATGGACCGGTAGGTGTTGCCCAGGACGGCGGCGACAATGTTGCCACCGGGGGCCGCGATCTCAGGCTTGAGCTTGAGGTCGGGGGTCACGCCCCAGGACGTGAAGTCGGAGATCGAGGGGTTGGGCGACGCGAGCTTGAGGCCCGCGTGCGGGTTCGAGATGGTGATGGAGCCGGTCTCGGAGGCCTTGATGGCCTCGATGAGGGTGTCCTTCTCCTTCTTCGTGATGGTCACCGTCGGCATCGTGTGGGTGGCTTCGATGGTCGCCACGTAGGGATTTTCGGCCGTCTCGGAGTCGCCGATGATGAGGGCGGCGGGCTTAGAGGTCAGCTGGGTGAGGCCCTTGACCTTGGCCTCGTGGGTCATGTCCGCGCCCGTCGCGCTGTCGGAGCCGCCGCGGTCTTCGAGGACGATGACCTGAGAGAGGTCGCCGGGGTGCTCGGCGACGAGCTTCTCGAGTGCGGCCGCGTCACCGATGCCCGCGTAGACGAGGGTGTAGGTGCCCTCGGGGATGTCGAGGAGGCTCGGCACGACGGCGTCCTTGAGGCCGCGTGACTTCTTGTAGACAACCTGGCGCTCCCCCACCGTCAGGTAGGGCAGTGCATCCTGGTTGTTGACCGAGGCGACCGCCAGGGTCGAGCTGTAGGACGCGGGCTCGGAGAGTGTGCCGGCGTCGGGGTCGGTCGCGTAGGGCCTGTTCTTTCCGCTGTAGTTGGAGTATGCGCTCGAGTAGGAGTTACCCGCGGCGGCGTTGACGGTCACGCCTGCGTTCGCGAGGTTCTTATACACCTCCGCGTACATGGTTCCGGCCTCGGTGCCCATGCCCGCGTCTTCGCCGAGGGAGAGGTTGATCGAGTCGGGCTTGAGGAGGACCGCGTCGTCGAGGGCTGCCAGGACCGTGTTGTCGGGGATCGATCCGTCCTTGTCGGAGGCCACCTTGGCGACGATGATCTGCGCGTGGGGCGCGGTGCCCTGCAGGTCGGCCGCGTTGGCGGCGGCGATGGCGGCGACGTGGGTGCCGTGCGACAGGTCCTTGGTGGACTTGGGCAGCACGTCCGCATCGTTGTCCGCGTAGTCGAAAACGAAGGGGATCTTCTTATTGAGATAGGCACCGGTCTTGCCGTGCGCCAGCTTGCCGACGAGGGCCTCGACGTCCCCCTGGCTCAGGCGCACATCGACGCCGTCCATGGAGCCGGAGAACGCCTGGTGGGTGGCCTCGATGCCCGTGTCGATGACCTCAACGACCTGACGGTCGCCCTTCTGCGAGGTCTGGTTAGCGCGAGTCATCTCCAGGGAGGAGGCGTTTTGCAGGGCTGGGTCCACGGCCTCGGCGCCCAGCGCGCCCGCGTCACCTTCGACGACCATCGGCTTGTGGTGGCGCTCGATGAACGCGGCCTTGACGCCCTCGGTTGCCTTGATGGCATCCAGGGACGAGGCCGGGGCCTGGATCGCGAAGCCGTCCAGCACGTGCGTGTAGTCGCGCACGTCGGTGATCTCCGCACCGGGGACCACTGCTTCGACCGACGTTTCGATGCGATCCTTGACCGTCTCGTGCTTGGTCGAGGAGGACAGTCCAAAGACCCGCTGGTACCACGGGATGCCGACCGAGCCGTCTTCAAGCTGGACGATGATCGTCGTCGGGGTGTCGTCGGCGGGGAAGCTCTCGGGGGTGGTGGTCGGGTTCTCGGCCCCGGCCTCGTCGCCGATCCCCGACTGCGGGGCACCGGACTGGGCGTCGATCGACGAGGCGGTGGCTGGGGTGCCCGACTGGCTTTCCTCATGCGGGTTAGCCGCGAAAGCCGCCGGGGTGGTCACGGCGGTCATGGCAAGGGTGCCCGCGATTAGCAGCACCAGTGCCGATGTTGTGCGATGGGACATCTATGGCTCACTTGGTTGACGTCTGGGTCATGGGCAGGCCGCGGATACGGCATTACCCAGCGTCTAGGGTAGGGTTACCTATCCTTACCGCAAAGCCCCATCACGTTTTCTTCTCGCTATGCGTCAAGGTCTTTACCAGATCACTTTTCCGGCGTAAACTAACCCCTCTTAGCATTACCTTAGTAACAATAGTGGCCCTTTATTTTGACTGATTGGCACGGGGTTCGACAAACCCGCCAGCGAGGCCTCGAGTGGGCCTCTCCTGGCGGGTTGTTCTGTGCGTGCCAAGCGGTGCGCGGGCGTCCGTCACGTCAGAGAATGACTGCGGTGCCCGTCGCAATGGCAGCAAGCATTCCGTTGTCGGTGCCGGCGGTGAAGTAGTCGACCTTCACTCCGACAACCGCGTTCGCACCCATGGCCTGCGCGCGCGCGCACATTTCGTTGACGGCGGTCGCGGAGGCGTTGCCGATCTCTTCCTCGTACTGAGAGGCGCGGCCACCGAACATGTTGGACAGGCTCGCACCGAAGTCCTTAAAAAAGTTCACGCCGGCGAAGGTCTCGCCCGACACCATGCCGATGTAGCGCTTGATCGGTGCACCTTCAACGGTCGGGGTCGTCACAACAAGCATCATTCACTCCTTCATGCGGGGTTAACAGGTCAACCCTACCCGCGTTGCCGCGCGGCGGCTAGTAGGTCCGCTGCCGCGCGGGCACGGATCGTCTGATACCTCAGGGCAGACCAGAACCACAAACCCAATCGTCCGAGGACGCCGCGGTGCTAGCATCCAATTGTCAACTCACTTCACGGGCACAACGACGCGCCCGGCATTCTAATCGGGGCGACACCATGAAGATGCACATCTACGGGCCTTGCGAACAGGACTGTCCCACCGTCCTCATCATTCACCCGATGCTGTCCTCGGCCTCGAGCATGAAGGCCGCGCTCTGCGATCACATGGGCTCCGGCCTGCGCTTTCTCGTGCCGGATCTATCCGCCCACGGGGACGAGGCCGGGGTCCCCTACGTGTCGGCGGCGGCGGAGGCGGCGGCGATCCACGAGTGGCTTACCTCCCACGGAGGACGTCGCCTGTCTCTAGGATTTGGCGCATCACTCGGTGGGGTCATCCTGTTCGAGCTACTGCGATTCCCAGATCTTTTATTTGATCGACTGTTTATTGAGGGCGTGAGCTTCTACTCTGGCGGCCCCGTGGCCCGAGTCGGCGGCTCCATTCTCAGCCATGTGATGGTCGCGAAGCACCGGAAGGCCGCCCGCGATCCCGAGGCCGGAGCACGCAAGCTCGCACGCCTCTACGGCGAACAGGCCGCACGCTCGATGGTCGCTAGTTTCGCCACGATGACCGAGGAGAGCATCCGCGCGATCGCGCGCGACTGCTCGCACGTTAGGCTGCCGTCCCTCTCCCCCGCCACCCAGCGGCGCTGCACCTTCGCGTACGGGGAGAAAGACTCGGACCTGCGGCTCGCACGGCGCGTGATCCCACGCCTCTATCCGCAGGCTGAGCTGCGAGTCTGGCCGGGGTGGGGACATTGCGAGCGCATGAGCCGCGACTCGGTCGCCTACGGGGCGATGCTGCGGAACGTCGCCCTGGGCTCGGCATCTACTGATCGTTCGTGAAGGAGGCGATCACACAGGGAATTCGACCTCGCACGACGCGGTAGGTGACGCCCGTGCAGCCCATACGCTCAAAGAACGCCCGGTAGGACACCGGGTCGAAGTGCTCCTGGAAGTGCACGCCGAATCGGGAGATCACCCTCAGGAACATGGTGTGCGCCCACTTCTTGGGAATCACGTAGGTGGGCACGATGATCGTGCCACCCGGGCGCACGACCCGCTTAAGCTCCTTGAGCGCATCGCCCGGTTCAGGCAGCAAGTGGATGATGTTGCCCGCCACGACTGCGTCGAACGAGTCATTCGCGTAGCGCAAGTCGGTAATATCCGCCTGCTCGACGGTGACGTTCGAGCGTTTCGCGAGCTTCTTGCGTGCCTGCTTGAGCATCCCCTCGGAATAGTCGGTCGCAACCACACGCGCGCATGCGGGGGCGATGGCGGCGCTAATCGCGCCCGTTCCGCACGCACATTCGAGCACGGTGTCACCGGGGCAAATCAACCGGGCAACGGCACCGCCCGTCCCGTCGTACACCCTCCTATTGAGCGCGTTGACGGCGAGGTCGTAGAGCGGGGCAACTCGATCCCAGAACAATGCTGAACACCTCCGCATTCCCATGCATCGCACGAGGCCGACGCTGCTTCGCGCTACTGGAGATGATACGCCTGCATGGGAGATGCCGGGGCGGAAAGGGGTTCTGTACACAGGAACAGAACCACGAAGGAGCACGCGGATAGGTTATGCGGATCCGGATAGGTTATTCACTTGCGGATAGGTTAATAAGCTATCCAGATGTTCGTAACCTATCCGGATGTTCGTAACCTATCCACATAGTCGCGCGCGATACCCCGATCCCAGATCACATTATTCCTTCACTGTCGAACAAAGTGACAGGTCAACAAAATCTAGTGATACCCAAGTTCCAGAAACGCTTGAGGCGACTGCAGGGCATCCTCCAGAAGCCCCGCGCGGGCAAGACCCACCACTTTAGCCACAGTCCTTGCCTGACAGTTGATCGACCGCTCAGGATTATGTTCGATATCAGTGAATGCATCGAACATCATTACCTGCTCAACGAGCTTGTCATCACGACAAAGAGCCGAGGCGTACAACCAGTCGTAAAAGTAAGTCTTCGGCTCTAGCGGGAATTCATGTGCAAAATACTTGAAACCGACGAGCTTTCCGCTTTCCCTCAATCGCCGATCTGTTTTTGCTGCACGACTCGAGACATCGAAAAGATCAACAAACGGACCACCGTGCTCAAACACTTTTGAAGCCTGGAAAGCACATTCAACACTGTAACTGCCATGTCCCGGATGCTCAATCATCAAATTGAACGCGCTTAACTGAACTCCAAGGTCTCTTTCACTCTTGGATGACACTTCCAGAACGCGCGACGAAGGAAACTTAGCCACATACGACGCATGCAAACTCGCAATCGAACGCTGCTTCTGCTGAATAGATGATCCAGAAAATTGTTCAAATTCCAGAGACAATTCCGAAACATACGGACTCTCAGAGCCGGGCACAAATACCAGCCTACGAGCCATGACGAGACCCCTTTTCACTCAAAACGATATCCAAATAATCAAGGAAAGCAAAAACGCTCAAACTCTCGAGAATTTTCACTGTCCACTGACTGCAAATACTTTCATACTTATTCAGACTGCGCAACATTGCGCGCTCATTTTACGAAATTATCCTTCACGAACAAATCGCTTCGTTCCACTGCACAGCCAGCCTGATATCAGACTCTACTATTGTCCTCTCGCACGTTTGCGATAGGCCAGCACGCCGAGGCCGTGGGCCCCGAAGCCAAGCAAGCTATAGCCCACCCCGTAGATGAGGGCACTGTCGTTGAGGAACAGGAACATCGGCGCCAAGAAACACACGAAGGGAGCGAACAACCACAGGAGACTAAATCCCTCCTTCACGCCGTCCCACGCGCCGAAGGCCATCGCGAGGATCGGCAGGATCACGAGCAGGATCAGGAACACGAGGCTCTTCACGATCTCCATCGAGTCCGAGACGCGCGAGAGACTAAACCACGCCGCCAGCATCAGCAGGTAGATGCCGAACAGCACGGCGATACGAATCCACGTTGATTTTGTCGTCCACCTCATGAGTCGATGATAGCAGTGTTCTGCGGCAAATAATCCCGTTTGACACATTGAGTGTGCGGGCCCCGAAAACGGCGTACGGAACCTGGCGTCGCGGCGGGCGCGACGCCGGCAGCGGGGTGCAGGCTACCTGCAGAAGCTACCGAAGAAGCCGCTCTTCTTCTCAGCGTTGGCGTACTCCTCGTCGGAATGGTCCTTATCGCACCACTGATCCGGGGGCACCTGTTCCTTCACCGAGTCGATGTGCTTGCCGCAGCCCTTCCAGGTGGTCTTTCCACATACCTCGCAGGTGGTGGGTCGACACATGATTGTCTCCTTCATTGTTGCGCCGCGAATTCGTCAACGGATCCGCGCCATGGTGTTGCGAGCTTCCGCCCTCCTCAGGCCGGTTGCGCCGTCGCATGAGGCCAGTTGGAGGACCGAATGCTCGGATCTGTCGGTCGTTATGCTCCCGGTTTTGACAAGGAATTCTACTCCCTCGAACTCCGACGCGGATTATTTTCGAGGCCGGAATCCTCAGGCTTAGCCCTCCCCCGTGACGAGGACGGCCTCGGCCCGATCGCCGAGCCACGCGCGCAGCGTCTGAATGCCGCCCGACAGCATGGTGACGTTGAAGCCCGCGTGGCGCACGATGCGGTAGCCGATCCAGGAGCGCACGCCCGCGGCGCACATGACGACGAAGGGCTGGTCGCCGACGTTGGTCTCGACCCAGGTGCGGACCTCATCAAGGCGGTCGCGCAGCTGGGTGTGGGGGATGTTGAGGGAGTTCGGCATGTGCCCGGCCGCGTACTCGCCGGGCGTGCGCACGTCCAGGACCGGCATATCTTCGGTGAGGGCATCCGGGCCGGTGAGGACGAGCTCGCCGGTCACCACGTTGTGGGCGACCATGCCGGTCTGGTTGACGGGGTCCTTGGCCTGGCCGTAGGCGGCGCGTAGGCGAGGTCCAGGTCGATGAGGTCCGTCGCACTCAGGCCGGCCCGCATGGCGGTCGCGATGACGTCGATACGGCAGTCCACGCCGTCGGCGCCCACGGCTTGCGCGCCCAAGATCTGCCCGTCGGTGCCTACGTGCATGAGGATGTGGATCGGCTTGGCGCCGGGGAAATAGCCCGCGTGCTGATTCGCGTGCGTGTGCACCGTGAAGTACTGCGCGCCCGAGGCATCGAGGGCCTGACGGTTAGCGCCGGTCATGGCTGCGGTGAGGCTCCCGATCCGGACGATCGCGGTGCCCTGGGGGCTCGGGATGGGGCGCGCGGCGGCCGTCCCCTGTTCGGCGTCGGCGATCGCGTCGGCGACGAGGCGTCCCCCCGCGGTTCGCGGGTCCGGCCAGGGCGACCGGTCGGTCGTGGTCGCGGCCGACCGTGCCGTCGCCGACCGCGTAGACGTCATCCACGCTGGTTCGCCCGCGGGCGTCGACGAGGATGTAGCCGCGGCTGGTCTCAATGCCCGCGGCCTCGGCGAAGGCGGTGTCGGGGCGCACGCCGGTCGACAGGACGATGACGTCGGCGCTCAGCACGGTGCCGTCGGAGAGCGTCACGGAGTCGTGGTCGTCGCTGTGGGTGATGGACTGGGCGGCGACACCCGCATGGACGCACACGCCGAGGCCGCACAGTTCCTGCGTGACCAGCGTGGCCATCTCGACCTCGAGGGGTGGCAGGACGTGCTCGGCGAACTCGACGAGGTGGGTTTCGAAGCCTCGACGCGCGAGGGCTTCGACGGCTTCGATGCCGATGAACCCGGCGCCGAGGACGACGGCTCGCGTGCCCGAGGCCTCGCGCAGGGCGAGGGCGTCGTCGACCGTGCGCAGGGTGTGCACGCGCGGGGAGTCGAGGCCGTCGATCGGGGGCCGGCTGGCGAGCGCCCCGGGGGAAAGGATCAGGTGGTCGTAGGTGAGCGTGTAGGCCTCGCCCGTCTCCGTGTCGGTGACCTGGACGCTGTGAGCGCCCGGATTAATCGCCGTGACCTCGGAGTTGATGCGCACGTCGAGGTTGAGGGCCGCTTTGAGTGATTGCGGGGTGTGGAGTAGGAGCTTGGCGGGGTCTTCTATCTCGCCGCCGACGTAGTACGGGAGCCCGCAGTTCGCGAAGGACACGTACTTGCTGCGCTCCAGCACGATGATCTCGGCGCCCTCGTCGCGCCTGCGCAGGCGGGCCGCCGCGCTCATGCCACCCGCGACTCCTCCGACGACAACTACTCGCATGTGCGGCTCACTTTCTGGCTCGAGGATTGGTCTTCTTCGACTGCTCCGACCATACCCCCCGGGGCATCTGAAAACAAGGATCCAACACCTTCTGCACGCACCCGAACACAGCGAGGCTCTTCAGTGCTTCCAGATCCCCTGCGACAACTGGATAGGAAACAACGATCTGGATAGATTATGACGTTCTGGATAGGTTAATAAGCTATCCAGAACTGCGTTTCCTATCCAGAACTGTTTCCTATCCAGAACAGCGTTTCCTATCCAGAACTCACATCTACGCTCACTCGGCATGGACACAACGATGAAAAGGCAAGAGAAAACCCCGGGCTTCCAACGGAAGCCCAGGGTCTAGGTTCTAGCGGGGGTGCCCCTCAGCTTCGAGCAGATGCACGCGCTTCTTCAAGGCTGAGTCGATACTGCTCCGCTTCTGGTTCTTCGGTGAATTCAAGGAGGTTTCCTGCGATGTCTTTGAGGGCTTCTCGAACCTCTGCGGGGGGTGGCATAGAAGAACTCCCGCCGCGCGTTGATACGGTTGACGCGTTTTGCTGCGAAGCGGTGATGCAGCTCAGTTTCAACGCTTACGGCATCGTCGGAGAAGAACAAGGCATGGACATCGAAGTTGAATGGCACGGACGCGTCTCCGAGTTCGCGGACGCGATCCATGGGGTCGAGGCGGCGTGTCATGCCGATCTTGACCATACGTTCGCCGAAGGACCCAATGTTCGAGATGACATAGACATATCCGGCGCGGCTGTTAGCCTCCCTGTTTACAACATCGTTAATTCCCTCTTCGATCTCGGCGAGCTGCTGGCGAAGCTTCTCCGCTTCAGCGCTGTCGCCCGACTCCTCAACGGCTTTGAGGACATTGAGGTAGTGCTGGCGTTCTTTTTCGAGACGTTCGCGTTCGGCCCGGAGTTCCTTCTCAGCGCGCGCTTGTTCGCGTAGCCGCGCGCGCTCTTCACGCTCAGCTTCTTTCTCAGCTTTCTTGGCATTCTGGTACTGGAGCGTGAGTTCGAGTTCCTTGATGCGCAGCCGGTGGTAGTGGAAGTTGATCTGCAGGTTGATGAGTGCGCCAAGTTTGACTATCTGATCCCGCGCTCTTTCGAGTCGGTTGCGGGCAACATCCCCATTACCCGCTTTAACGGTGAGGACGCAGTTCTCCGCCTCGGCGTTGTAGGCGCGGAGCATCATTTTCGCCATGTCGCGCACGAACTTGCGCCCCTTCGCCTTAGAGTCATTGAAAGTGAAGGTTTCACTCGCATCGACTGCGGCACCTGTACGGATCATCTCTTTGATCGTGGCTCGAACCTCGTCAAGTTGTTCTTTCAGTGCGACCGACGAGGCGGCGGGACTTTCGTAGTCGGTCCACCCGACATCGAGCATCTTGACACCCTCGTCATAGCGGATTCCGAGGGCGTGCAACTTCTGCTTCTGCTCCACGGTCTCCGCTTTAGCACGCGCGAGTTGTGCCTCACTCCTAGCGGCTTCCTTGTTGATATCGCGAAGGCGCTTCTCGGCGGCTGCCTGCTCCTGAGCAAGTTGCTTGGCATACTGTTCGTGCTGCTGGCGCAGAGACGCGATAGCGGCTTCCTGCTCTTGGCGCGTCTGCTCGACGAGGGCACGCATTCTCGTAATCTCGCCGCCCCCTGCCCGCTCGATGAGGCCAGACAGCTCGGCGATGGTGCGTTGCGCGTCGTTGTACTGCTGTTCTCCAATCGCGAGTTTCTGCTGTAGCTCTGCGATTTGTTTGCCTCCGAAGATGGGCATGGCCTCTTTGCCTCCTCATAAGTTGTATGACGCGATTCACCGTATCAGTGACGGTTATCAGGTATAAGCATACCCATGTGCTGAGCATGAACATCACCTCGTCGACAAGGCAAACGAAACTGGGGGGCTTGGTTTTCGGGTTATGGACATGTCGTGTTTCTGGGGCTCGTCCGTCGCATGCCTTGGGTGTCCTTCTTGTCGTCGGAAGCCTGCTATTCCGATCCTGGGCACCCATGCCCACAAACGAAACAGGCGGTCCACGTGCGGAACAGAGGGGCCACGTGCGGGACGCGTTAGAGTCGTTGTCACCCTCGTCTAGCACGTGGGTAGGAGCGACGCAGAGGCTATTGGACGCGCAGCAGTGTGCCGTGGGGAGTCTGGTCTAGCCTGGGGTATCGCAACACAGGAGACCTTTCAGTTCTTCCCCAAAACTAGCCACCAGCGAGTTCAGCATCGCGGATACGACGCTTGTTCATCGCGCATTCTAATAAGGGGAACCGCGAAGAGATCCTTCTTCATGACAAACAGGGAGCGAGGCCCACTTCCGGGCCTTCTGACGGTTGATTATTTCACAACTAGCCCAGGGGGAATCCTCGCTCCATTCGCGAGAGTATCAAATGCTTCGCGCAAGACGTGCGTGCGCCATCAGGCGACACAACAGCACACCAGCTAGTGTCGACGCATGGACCACGACACAGTGACGGCGTTTGTTGAAGACGCCATCGAAGAGCTCGAGCAGCGCAACGCGCTCGAGGAAGTTGAATACCTGCGCATGATGCTCGAGTGCGACGGCCCGGACGTTGACGGCGCAGTCTCGTCGCTCGTCAAATACGGCGCGGTCACGGTCGCCTGGGTTGAGCGGCTCGCAGCGATCAACCAAAAAGCCTGGGACTCTTCGACGAAGAACTAGCAGAACTGCGCGAAGGGCTCTCAGGCGCCTAGGCTCACTTCACGCCAAAGCGGAGCGCCCAAAACGCAAACAAACCCCGGGCTTCCAACGGAAGCCCGGGGAGGGATGTTGTGGAGATGGGGGGAATCGAACCCCCGTCCAGTGGCCGGCCCCGAATTCTTCTCCGAGCGCAGTCTACGGTTTTATTTCTCAGCCCCCAGCATTGCGTAGACACACCGCTGGATAGGCTCAGTTGATTAAGTGTCGGAGGCGCCCCACCAACATGGGCGACTCCCAGTGGCTCCCTAGACGACGCCAGACACCGGGCCGGAAGCAACTCCCGGGCTGACGGACTAAAGGTTCAGGCTGCGATATCAGGCAGCGAGAACGTAGTCGGTGCGATTCTGTTCGGCACCTATTGGTTTGCACGCATCGTTAACGAGTTGAGCGTACATTCTCGGCTCGCTTCACTTCGATCGACGACCACTGTCGAAACCGATCATCCCCTCTTGAGTTTTCAACTCACCGACACCCTACGAAACCGCAGACCGTCGGACACATCAGTTTACGCCGCCGGACACAACCCGTCAAGGGAAAAACGAAGCATCAGAGCAGCTTCGTCGCCTCCAACTTTTCCACCATGCGGCGGTTATTTCGCACCAGCAGCGGGCGCAGCGCCAGCCCCAGGAACGCGGCAAACAGGATGAAAGAAGCCAGGAACCACATGGCGTCCGCATACTCGTGCCCCGCATATCCGGCGATCGACGCGCGCAGCGCCGTGATCGCGTGCGTGGCCGGCAGGAACGGCGAGACAGACGAGAAGAAGGACGGCAAGATCGCCAGCGGGAACGCTCCCCCGGCGCCCGAAATCTGCAGGACCAGGAAGAGCACGCCCAAGGCCTTGCCCGCGTTCCCGAACGTCGCAATAAACGTGTACATCAGGAGGGAGAACACGACGGCCGTCAGCCACAGTGTGGCCATGAACTGCAGCGGGTGAGCGTGCTGGACCTTCAGGAAGTACAGGTCCCCCAGCCCCACCACGGTCGCCTGGGCGAGCGCGATCGTCCCGAAAATCAGGTAGCGGCCCAGGTAGCCGGCGGCCAGGCCGACGGGCTTCGCGGTGAGGGTCGCGCGCAGCGAGTCACCCTCGGGCAGGCCTTCAGCGACATTGGAGTCCGTGACGTCCGAGCGCATAGACACGACCATGAGCACGGAGCCCACCCACAGGGCCAGGATCGTGTAGAGCGGCGCCATCTGGGAGCCGAAGTTCGCCACCGGGTATACGGGGATCTTGTCGACGCCTACTGGCGCCGCGATGGCCGCAGCCAGCGCCTCGGGATTATTCCCGATGATCGTCCCGAGCGTCGTCAGGTCGCCCCCGGCAAGCGCCTCGCTGATCGAAGAATGCAGGGAGTCGAGCTTTCCGGCCGCCTCGCGCAGGCTCGTGGCCGCACCGGTCAGGTTGTCGCGCAGCTGGGTCAGCCCCTCGCGCGCGCTCCCGCTGCCGTTCGAGGCGGTGGACGTCGCGCCCTCCAGTGACGTGCGGGCGGCACTCAGGGACGACTGGGCCGAGGCCAGGGTGGCAGCCAGCGATTCAAGCTGAGGACGCAGGTTGTTCTCATAGTCGGAGGACAGCCCATCGACCGCTGAGCGCGCCTGGGCGATCAAGCCGTTCACCGTCGCGTGCCCAGCTTCGGCATTCGCGACCTTGGAGTCCAGCTCGGACGCGGCGGCGCGCAGCCCATTCGCCACCTCAGTCAGCCGGTCGGAGGCCGCCTGCAGGCGATCCAGCGAGGCCTGGGAGACGGGCGAGCCCGGCAACCCCTCGAGCGTCGACTTGATCGATGCGAAGCTGGCCGCCTGCGTGTCCAGTACGGCGGCCTGTGAACGCAGCGTCGAGGCCGCGTCCGACGCGCTCGTCGATCCGTTCGCGTACACGTTCTCGACGGCCGTTGACAGGGAGGACAGCGAGGACTGGGAGGAGGAGATCGCGTCGGACACCGAGGAGACCGCCGCCGACGCAGCTGATGTCAGCCCACTCGCCCCGGCCTGGGCACTCGAGACCGCACCCTGCGCGGAGCCTTTCGCGTTCCCCAGCCCGTCCACGAGCGTGGCCGTCGAGTCAATGAGCGTCACCGAGGAGCCCACGAGCGACGCGTAGGCGTCCGCACTGTCCGCCGCCGTGCGCAGGCGTGAGGCGACGGTCTGCACGCGGTTATCGAGCGCCGTCACCGTATTGACTGCCGTCGGCGACGACAGCGCGCCCCCGACCGACGTCGCCGTATCGAGGGCGACCTCGGAGAGGGTCTGAACGAAGATCTGATTCACCTGGGCGCTCACGGCCTCGGCGCCCTGGCCGGCGATCTTCGGCGAAATGCCGTTCTTCTTCTCGTTGACGTAGTAGGTCATCGGCGCGGAGGATGCTCCCCCGTCGAAGAAGGTGAGCATCTCGCGCGAAAAGTCCGACGGGATGACGATGGCCGCGTAGTAATCGCCCGAGCGAGTCCCCTCGATGGCCGCATCCTCGGAGGCGATCACCCAGTCGAAGCTCTCGTTCTTGCGCAGTGCAGACACCACGGAATCGCCGATGTTGATGTGCAGCGGCACCAGGTCCGACTTGTAGCCCGCGTCCGTGTTCGCGATCGCGATGCGCAGGCTCTTCGTGTTGCCGAACGGGTCCCACGAGGCCGCCACGTTGAACCACGTGAACAGCGACGGGATAACGACCAGGCCGAAGACGACGACGCTGGCGATCAGGAACGATGCGCGCGACGCAGGTCGGCGCGGTAGATGGCCCAGATGGTCTTCACTGCTGCTCTCCCTTCGCCGCCTCCGGCGCATCACCTTCAGGGTCCTCATTTCCGAGGCCGGGGTCGGCCTCGTCCGTATCCTCTCCCCCGTGCTCACCGAGGGAGGAGGCCAGCGCCGACGAGATCGATGCGCCCACGGCGGCTGCCCCCAGCGCGATGCGCGAGCGCGCACCCTGCACGCGGCGGGTGAGCAGCGAGCGCACGTCCCCCTCATCCATAGCGCCGAGGAGCTGCTGACGTGCCAAGGCCTCGCGCAGGTACTGCAGGCCAATCAGGAAGGTGATGACGATGAGGACCCACACAATCCACGCGCCCAGCACGATCGGCACCTCCGCGACGTTCGCGACCGACAGGACGGCGAGCGCCACGGGCACGATGATGCCGAGGACGATCGCCACGCGGCGGATCCTCGGGTAGCGGCGCTCGAAGCGCGCGGCCCGGCGGCTCACCGAGCGCTGGAAGCCCTCGTGGTCCGCCAGGGCCGCCACGATCTGGGTGAGGCGGTAGCGGTTCGAGGGAACGCGCGTCGCCTCGGACAGGAAGAGACCGGAGGAGGACAGGTCGCGAGTGATCATCGCGTTCAGGTTCACCAAGAACGGGCGTAGCGCCAGGCCAATCGCGAAGGCGACCAGCGCCTCGGCGCCGAGAACCGCGAGGCAGGAGAGGTAGGTGTGCCCGTAGAATCCCCCGACGATCTCACGCAGCGCATTAATGCCATAGGTGAAGGGGAACAGCGGATGCAGGAACCGGAAGAAGGAGGGCAGCATCTCGACCGGGTAGAGGCCGGCCGAGCCGGGAATCTGCACGACCATGATGATGACGCACAGGCCCTTGCCGATGTGCTGGAAGCACGTCGAAAGCATGTAGACGATCGACACGAACACCGCCGAGATCACCATCGACGTCCCCACGAAACCCAGTCGGGACACCGTCTGCACGCCGATGACAAGGACACCGGTCGACACAACCAGCGCCTGGATGACCCCAAAGAAGGCGAGCAGCATCCACCGGCCCATGTACTTGGCGGCCGACGAGGTCGGGCCGATACCCTCTTCATCCACGTCGAGCTTGAAAAGGAGGACGAGCGAAAACGCGCCGATCCACAGGGCCAGGTTCGTGAACAGCGGAGCCATCGCCGAGCCGTAGGCAGCCACGGGATACACGGCCTTCGTCTCGATCTTGGTCGGCGAGGCCATGAAAGAGGCGATCGACTCGGCGTTGACCCCCAGGGAGTCCGCGAGGTCACGGAGCGTATTCGAGGAGGACAGCGACGAAATGTCGGTTGCCACCGAGTCGAGATCGGTCTTAATGGCAGCAACGTTCGTGGCGCTCGTCTGGGTCGCCGTCTTTGCCCCATCCAGGAGGGAATCAAGCTGGTCGAGCAGGCCCGACACCTGGTCGCGCTGACTGCGCAGCGTGTCCAGAGAGCCGCGCATCGATGAGGACGCACTCGAGAAGTCGTCGAGCGCCGAGGAGATCGCGGGCAGCTGGGAGGACACCCCGCTGCGCGCATTCGTGACCGCGGCCGACACGGCTGCGGACGCGTCAGAGGCTGAAGTCAGCGCGCCCGAAATCGACGTGGACGTGGCGGATAGGTCGGAGTTGAGGGTCGTCAGGGCGCCCAGGGACGTCGACAGCGCGGCGTTCTGGTTCGTCAGGTCGGTCAGCGCCGTGCCCGCCGCGGGCAGGTTCCCGATTCCGAGAGCATTCAGCTCCGCGAGGACGTCTCCCACCGAGTCGTTGATCGACGTTCCCTCGGTGAGCAGGCCACCCACGCGCCCGGACGCACCCTGCACGGCGCCGTCGAGGGTTCCCGCGTTCGCGGACACGCCCGCCAGGGCGCTCGCCGCATTCGACGACAGGCCGTCAAGGGCCCCGCCCATCTGGCTCGAGAAGGACGCCAGCGAGGTGCGCGAGTCACTCACCAGCTGGTCCGCCTGGTCCAGGGACGTCGACAGCTGAGAGGCGGTCGCGTCCAGATCGCTCAGTGTCGTGCGCGCCGAGCAACCGAGGCCTTCGCCGCGTCGATCTTGTCCCCCATGCCATCCAGGGTCTGCGAGGCGCTCCCCAGCTTGGCCGAGGCCTCGGACACCGACGCGGACACGTCCGAACGCTTCTGGTCAGCGTCGTTCGCGATACTGACCCCGGCCTCGGACGCCTTCTCTGAGAGCACCTTGGCCACCGTCGAGACGAACGCAGAGTTGATCTGGCGGTCGAGAGCCGTCGCGCCCGCGCCCGTGATCTTGGGGGCCACCGCGTTGTTCTTTTCGTTGACGTAATACTGGATATTCGGCTTGACGTACGTGCCATCAACGATGCCCGTCAGGTCGCGCGAAAACGACGCCGGGATCACGAATGCCGCGTAGGAGTCCCCGCGTTCCACCTCGGCGCGCGCCTCGTCAGCGCTCACGAAGTGCCAGCCCAGCTGATCGTTCTCCTTCAGCTGAGTCTCGAGCATCGCACCGACGTTCACGGTGCCGATCTGATCCTTGGTCGCGCCCTCGTCCTCGTTCGCGACGGCAACGCGGATGTGGGAGGTCTGCGAGTACGGATCCCAGAATCCCGCAATGTTGAACCACGCGTAGAGCGCGGGCACGAATGCCATACCGATGATGACAATCCACGCGGCAGGAACACGCACCAGCCTCAGAAGATCACGACGAAAAATCCTGACGGAACCTCGCACTGGGTCGCCTTCTTTCCCCTATCGGCGGGCCTGCTTCACGTAGCGGCGCATCGCCCGCTCGGCCTCGCGCTGATCCTGCTTTTCGCGCAGGGCCTGACGCTTATCCCATTCCTGTTTGCCCTTAGCCAGGGCGATTTCGACCTTGACGCGGCCCCCGATGAAGTACAGCTCCAGGGGCACGATCGTGTAGCCCTTCGCGGCCACGCGGTCCTGCATGCGGTCGATTTCCGCGCGGTGCAGCAGCAGCTTGCGCTTGCGCGTGGGCGCGTGGTTGGTCCACGAGCCCTGCGAGTACAGGGGGATGTTGGCGCCGTAGAGCCATGCCTCTCCCCCGTTGATCTCAACCCAGGCGTCCACGAGGGAGGCGCGGCCCATGCGCAGCGCCTTCACCTCGGTGCCCATGAGGGCCAGGCCGGCCTCCCAGGTGTCCTCGATCGTGTAGTCGTGGCGCGCCTTCTTGTTACGGGCGATCGTCTTCTTCGCGTCGGAGGCAGCCTTGGCGCGCTGCCCCTCCGTGGGCTTGGGCTTCTTCCATTCCTTGGGCATGCTGCCTCCTTCCAGACTCGTTGTCCGCACTCATGCGGAAAGACCCCCGCAGCGAAATCGCTACGAGGGTCCATCCTAACGCGGATTACAAATAATCCATCGGCTCAACATAACTTCCGTTCTGAAGAACACCAAAATGCAGGTGGCAGCCGGTCGCGTAGCCGGTCGAGCCGACCTCGCCCAGCGCATCGCCCGCGTTCACGTACTGGCCCGGGGACACGTACTGGGCCTGCATGTGCAGGTATTCGGTGATGACGGAGTTGCCGCCGACGAGGCCGTGGTTGATATCCACGTAGTTACCGGCCGACACATCCGAAGACACGGCGTTGACGTAGCCCGAGGCCACGGCGCGGATGATCGTGCCGCAGTCGGCGGCCATGTCGGTGCCCGAGTGGCCCTTCATGACGCCCAGCACCGGGTGGTAGCGCATGCCGAACGGGGACGTAACCACAATCGGGATGTCGAGGGGGTTACGGAAGCCCGAGGCCGACACGTAGGAGGCGCCCGACGCGCGGTTCGCCGCATCGATGGCCGCCAGCTCCGCGCTGCGCGCCTGGTAGTCGGCTTCCGCCTGACTCAGCGAGGCCTCGACCTGGCCCTTCTGGGCATCCCACTCAGCCTGCTTGGCCTGCGCCTGCTCCTTGAGCTTGTTGAGCTCCGTCAGCTTGGCGTCGGCGTCGTTCTTCGCAGCCTTCGCCTCGGCCTCGGCCTGCGCGGCCTTCACCTCGAGGTCTGCGATGCGGTCCGTAATGGCGCCCTGGCGCGTGGCCTGGGTGCGCTGAGACGATGACACGTCCAGCGCCGCCGTCATCGTCTGGCTCTCCGTGCGCAGCGCCATGTCGGCCGCAGCCGCGCGGTCCGTGATCGACTCCGTGCCGCCCGCCGTCAGGGCGACGGCGACCGGGTCGACGTTGCCCTCGCGGTACTTGCGACGCACGAGGTCGGCGATCGCGCGCTGCGCGTCGTCAGCCTGCGTGGTCGCCTGGCTGAGCGACTGATCGATACGGTTCTGCTCGCCCTGTGCGGCGCTCAACTCACCGAGGATCGTCGCGTGCTCACGCGACTTCGCGTCATAGGTCGCGGTCGCGGTCTCGTAGGCGGCCTGGGCCACCGGGATCTGCCCGTTGAGGGCCTGCAGGTCGATGAAGACCTGAGCCAGCGACGCGTCGATACCCTCGAGCTGCGACTGCAGGGCGTTGACCGTGGCTTCGGCCTCGGCGGCGGCATTCGCTGCCGCGTCGCGCTCGTCGTCGGCGCGAGCGGGCAGCGCCTGGCTCATCGCCGCGAAAGACGCGAGCGCCAGGGCCAGCGCGCCGAGGCGCAGCGCGCGACGGCCGGGACGATGCAGGAAACGGGACATGGGACTTACGCCTTCGTGTACTTCGCGAGCGAGAACGCCGAGGCGATAACCGCCAGCGCGACCGCCGCCAGGACGAGGATCGGCGTCATGATCGCCACCTCACCCATGCCGATAAAGTTCGTCCATTTAAATGCGGGAGCCATCCACCCTTGAACGATGAAGTGCACGCCCGCGAACAGCGATCCAATCGCTAAGGCGGCACCCACCAGCGCGGCCAGCGCGCCCTCAATCATGAAGGGAGCCTGGATAAACAGGTTCGAGGCACCCACGTAACGCATGATCTGGGTTTCCTGCTCGCGGCTCATCGCGCTCAGGCGAATCGTCGTCGAAATCAGCAGGATCGCCGCGATGACCATAATCGCGCCGAGGCCCAGGGCAGCCGTGCGGGCGGCACCCAGCACACGGAACAGGGGCTCAACGACCTCGCGCTGATCGCGCACCTCGGACACACCAGCGGTCCCGGAGAACTCCTCCTTGACCACCGAGTACTGCTCGGGGTTGACCAGCTTGATGCGGAACGCAAATTGCAGCATGTCCGGCGTCGTCCACTGGGTCAGCGCGTCGTTACCGTTGAGCCGCTTGAAGTTCTCGTAGGCTTCTTCCTTCGTCTCCTCGTACACGTTGGCCACGTACGGGGTCATCTCGGCGGACGCCAGCTTCTGGCGCACCGCGTCGATCTGCGCGTCACTCGCCTCGGTCGCGTTGCAGTTCGGGGCCGCGTCGTTGATCGCGCACATGTAGATCGTGACCTCGATCTTGTCGTACCACTCCGACTTCATCTTGGACACCTGCATCTGGGTCAGGCCCGCGATGCCCACGAAGAGGAGGGACACGAAGGTCACGAGGATGACGGCGACGCTCATCGCGCGGTTACGCGACAGGCCCTTGCCGACCTCGGACAGAATAAAACGAAGCTTCACTGGTCTTACCTCCCGGCCCCGTAGACGCCGCGGTTCTGATCGCGGATGACGTCGCCGGCCTCAAGCTCGATGACGCGCTTACGCATCTGGTTGACGATGTCCGCGTCGTGGGTAGCCATGACGACGGTCGTGCCCGTGCGGTTGATTCGGTCAAGGAGACGCATGATGCCCAGCGACGTCTCCGGGTCAAGGTTGCCGGTGGGCTCGTCCGCGAGCAGCAGCTCGGGGCGGTTCACCATGGCGCGCGCGATAGCGACACGCTGCTCCTCACCGCCGGACAGCTCGTGCGGCAGGCGCGATTCCTTGCCGGACAGGCCCACCAGCTCGAGGGCGTCCGGAACGGCGGTCTCGATCGCGTGGCGAGGCTTGCCGATGACCTGCATGGCCAGGGCGACGTTCTCGTACACGGTCTTGGAGGGCAGCAGTCGGAAGTCCTGGAAGACCGTGCCGATCTGGCGGCGCAGCTTCGGAACTGCCCAGGTGGACAGCTTGGACACGTCCTTGCCGAGCACCCACACCTTGCCGCTGGTCGCCTTCATTTCGCGCATGACGAGCTGCAGGAACGTGGACTTGCCGGAACCTGACTTGCCGACGAGAAACACGAACTCTTCGCGTTCCACCTCCAGCGAGACGTGGTCCAGCGCGGGCTGGGCACCTGGCGTGTACACCATGGTGACATCTTCAAAACGAATCATGGGACCGTCCGATCGGGGTCAATAGTCCCTGTCAGATTAGGTAACGATCGGGTCACGCCCCGGCTGCGACACGCGGAAAACAGGCGGTGTGGCGCTCAGCCCGCCACCCGGGGAGGCTTGGACACACGCGCGGCCCCGACCTCGTACATGAATCGACGAGGCCGGGGCCGGGTAACGCGCTGAGGAGAGGCTCAGTCCTGAGCGGCCTTCTGCTCGTTCTTGCGCCAGCGGATGCCGGCGTTGATGAAGCCGTCGATGTCGCCATCGAAGACGGACTGGGGGTTGCCAGACTCGTACTCGGTGCGCAGGTCCTTGACCATCTGATACGGCTGGAGGACGTAGGAGCGCATCTGGTCGCCCCACGACGCCTTGACGTCGCCGGCGAGCTCCTTCTTCTTCGCCTGCTCTTCCTCGTGGCGTAGCACGAGGAGGCGGGACTGCAGGACTCGCAGGGCGGCCGCACGGTTCTGGATCTGGGACTTCTCATCCTGCATGGACACGACGATGCCCGTGGGAATGTGGGTCATGCGCACGGCCGAGTCGGTCGTGTTCACGGACTGGCCGCCGGGGCCCGAGGAACGGAAGACATCCACCTTCAGCTCAGACTCGGGGATCTCGATGTGGTCCGTGGTCTCAATGAGGGGGATGACCTCGACAGCCGCGAAGGACGTCTGGCGGCGACCCTGGTTATCGAAGGGGCTGATGCGCACGAGGCGGTGGGTGCCGGCCTCGACGGAGAGAGTGCCGTAGGCGTAGGGAGCCTGCACCTCGAAGGTCGCCGACTTCAGGCCGGCCTCTTCTGCGTAGGAGGTGTCCATGACCTTCGTCGGGTAGCCGTGACGCTCCGCCCAGCGCAGGTACATGCGCAGGAGGATCTCAGCGAAGTCCGCGGCGTCCACGCCGCCCGCACCGCTTCGGATCGTGATGACGGCGTTGCGCTCGTCGTACTCGCCGTCCAGCAGGGTGCGGATCTCCAGGTCGCTCAGGTCCTTGCGGAGCTTCTCCAGGTCGGCCTCGGCCTCGGCGAGGATGTCGGCGCCCTCGTCCGGGTCCTCGGCGGCCATGTCCACCATGGCCTCCAGGTCGTCGATGCGCTCGCTCATCTGCGTGATGCGGTCCAGCTCGCTCTGGCGGTGGCTGAGCGCGCTCGTGACGGCCTGAGCGGCGCTCGGGTCGTCCCACAGGTCGGGCGCGGCCGCCTTTTCGTTCAGCTCGGCGATCTGCTCGCGCAGCTTGTCCGGCTGCACGACCGCGATGATGTTCTCCATCGTGGTGCGCAGGGACGGGATCTCTTCAGAAAATTCAATGGCCACGCACCCAGGGTAGCGGATCGGAAGCCCAACGAGGAACGCTAAGGGGCGACGGTGGCGGGGCTTACTCCCCTATCGGCCGCAGATACGACGGCGCCCCGACGCAACACAGGACGCCGGGGCACCGAAAAGAGAGCGGATCAGATGAGACCCATCGCGACCATCGCGTCGGCCACCTTGCGGAAGCCCGCCAGGTTCGCGCCCGCCACGTAGTCGCCCGCGACGCCGTATTCCTCGGCGGTGGCGACGGTGGTCGCGTGGATATCGACCATGATCTGGTGGAGCTTCGCGTCGGTCTCCTCGAAGGGCCACTGGGTGCGGCCGGAGTTCTGCTGCATCTCGAGGCCGGAGGTGGCCACGCCACCCGCGTTGGAGGCCTTGCCGGGGGCGTAGGCAACGCCGGCGGCCTGCAGAGCCTCGATCGCCTCGGGGGTCGTGGGCATGTTCGCGCCCTCGGCGACCAGCTGGACGCCGTTCTTGATGAGGGTCGCAACGCCGGACAGGGGCAGCTCATTCTGGGTCGCACAGGGAAGGGCGACGTCACAGGGGACATCCCAGATGGAGCCGCCGGGCACGAAGACGGCACCGGGGCGCTCGGCCGCGTAGTCGGAGACGCGTCCACGACGCACCTCCTTGACGTCCTTGAGCAGCGCGACGTCGATACCGGCCTCGTCCACGACGTAGCCGGAGGAGTCGGACACGGCGACGACGGTCGCACCCAGCTGCTGGGCCTTCTCGGTCGCGTAGATCGCGACGTTACCCGAGCCGGACACCACGACGCGCTTGCCGTCGAAGCTGGTGCCCTTCGCAGCGAGCATCTCGGCCGCGAAGTAGACGAGGCCGTAGCCGGTGGCCTCGGTGCGCACGTAGGAGCCGCCCCAGCTCAGGCCCTTGCCCGTCAGGACACCCGCGTCGAAGCGGTTCTTGAGGCGCTTGTACTGGCCGAACATGTAGCCGATCTCGCGGCCGCCCACGCCGATGTCACCGGCGGGCACGTCGGTGTCGGGGCCGATGTGGCGGGAGAGCTCAGTCATGAAGGACTGGCAAAAACGCATGACCTCGGCGTCGGATTTGCCCTTGGGGTCGAAGTCCGCGCCGCCCTTGCCGCCGCCCATGGGCAGGCCGGTGAGGGCGTTCTTGAAGATCTGCTCGAAGCCGAGGAACTTGATGATCGACAGGTTCACGGAGGGGTGGAAACGCAGGCCGCCCTTGTAGGGGCCGAGGGCAGAGTTGTACTCGACGCGGAAGCCGCGGTTCACGTGGATGTTGCCCAAATCATCGGCCCACGGGACGCGGAACTGGATCTGACGCTCAGGCTCGACGATGCGGTCGATGATGGCCAGGTCGGCGTATTCGGGGTGACGCTCCGCAAGGGGCGCGATGGTCAGGAGGACCTCGTAGACGGCCTGGTGGAACTCGGCCTGGGCGGGATCACGGCGCTGAACGGATTCAAACGGAGGCCAGCGCGGGGGGAAAGACGAGATGTATCAAAGCTGCTCATGGCCTAAAGTTTACGTTTCGTTTACTCGCACTTCGGTTACCATCCCACAATGTGACCGTCTCGGATGTCACTTTAGGGAGGCCACTACACCCCACGCAGACGTGCGCTCGAGGTCCTCACCAGCTCAGGAACCACCGCGTTGCTCAGCACCGGAGGCAGGAGGGAGACCCTCGGATGCGCCCTCACGCCGACCTCCATCTCCCCGCCACTCACGCTGACCCAGGAGACGCTCACCCCGTCCCCGACCCGGCACGTCGAGTCCGACAGCCCCACGAGCGCACGGTCGACGCGAGAGCTCGCCATCTCCTCGTCAACCCCGAAGTTTCCTCCGGCGAAGACCGTGGACGCAGAGGCTCCCGACACCCCGGCGCTGGCCAGCGCGTCGGCGCACGACACGAGGCGGCGGTCCTGCATCGCGACCTCGGTGAGCGCGATAGACACGAAGAGAAACAGACACACGAACGCGCACCCGGCGCACATGAGAATACCGACGCGCCCTTCCTCATCCATCGGCAACCACCTCCCGCACTGGGACGCGCGCACTCGAAGAGACGCCGATACCGGCACTCCCCATCCACGCGGGCAGGAAAGGAAGGGGCACACGCACCCCGACCCGCACCTCGACGACTCCGCTGCCCGCCTCGCACTCCTCGCACCTGGAGGCCACATCCGCCTGGGCATCGATCCCAAAGTCCTCGACGATCAGGGCGACGGCGTGGGACGCGTCGGACTCGCGCGCGGGATCTTCTGCGAGGATACGCGCGGCTTCACGAGCCCCCGCATCCACCGCCATCGCACCGGCGCTCACCTGGCCGACCGCGAGCACAATGTACAGGACCGGGATGACGAGGACGACCAGGATGCCCAAGAATTCGACGCTGGCGTCCCCGCGCTCGCTCACGGCCCCTCCACGAGGGCTCGCCCGTGCACAGTCAGCCACCGCGGCCCAAAACCAGCCACGAGAGGTAGACGCGTACGCACCGTGACGACGAGGATGTCAACGCCCGCGTCGCTCTGTCGATCCACGGCGATCTCGCGGTCCTTGGCGGCACCCACGAGCGAGTCGAGGAGCTCGCCCGTGCGCGCGGCGGCCTCGTCCTCGTCGCCACCCAGCAGACCACCACGACGCGCCCCCTCGGACGCGGCGCTCACGGTCATCGTGCGCACGTGCGAAGCGAAGGCGATCTGCGCGAGCAGGAGGATCACGAGGACGACGAGCCCTTGAACGAGGACCGTCGAGACGACCTCGGATCCCTCCTCAGATGCCCGAAATCGAGTCCATCGCACGGTTAAAGATCTCCACGAGACGTTCGGAGGCAACACCCCAGATGAGGACGACGAGCGCTGCCGTCATCAGCGTGATGAGCACCCATCCGGGCACATCACCGCGCTCTCCGAGGGGAGCCTTCCTGAGAAAGAGTTTCTTCATGACTGTTTCCTTCCTTCACGGGGTGAAATCCAGGGCGATAAGCCCCGGGTAGAGGGCAAACATGACGGTGACGGGCAGGATCAGGAAAACGACGGGAACGAGCATGGCGATCTCTCGTCGCCCACCCTCCTCCATGAGGGCTGCCAGGGAGCGCTCACGCTGATCACGGGCCTGATCATGCAGGACCGAGGCCAGGGGCGAGCCGCGCTCGATGGCGGTGGTGAGGGTGCGACTCAGGCGCGTCAGGGCTGGCGATTCGGTCCGCTCGACCAGGTCAGCCAGGGCGCGCACAGAGGGCGTACCGTTACGGATATGTCCGGCGGTCAACGACAGTTCCGCCCCGAGGGGGCCTCCCGCACACCCGGCGACGCGCTCTATGGCGGCAGGAATCGACTCCCCCGCCGCGACCGCGAGCGCCAGCAACTCCGCGCAGTCGGGAACGGCGACGTCGATGGCGCGCTGCCTTGCGCGGGCCCGGAAGGTGAGGAAACGGTCCATGCCAGCCACCCCCAGCAGTGAGCCGATGAGCGCGCATGCGCACAGGGGGAGGATCGAGGCCCGCAGAGAGGAAGCCGGACGCGCAGTCAGGACGAGGCACGCCAGGACGAGTCCGACGATTCCCGCGAGCGCCTGGCGAAGACGAAAGACGGAGACCTCCGGCGCCATGCCCGCCAGCGCGAGGCGTCGCGCGACGGATTCTGTCGTGGACCCCAGGGATTCGAGGGCACTCGCGCTCACACGACGCGCCCAGGTGGTCAGGGGTGAGGGCGCTTCCTCGCTGACGCGCCCCTGTGCGACGCGCGCAGCGAAGGAGGGCCGACGCGCGAACCACGCCGCGAGCACGAACGCGATTCCTCCCGCAGCCAGGATTCCTACCGCTACGTCGAGGACAAGGACGATCCAGGGGCTCACGGTGCACCTCCCAGGTTGCGTGGATCGGTGCTGAGTCGACTCAACATTCTCATTGCCAGGTAGGCGATGACGCAGATGCCTGCGCCCGCGCACAGGACGGCGATGCCGCCCGGGGAGTTCCACACGCTCGCGCTCCCTCCCCCGCCCGACAAGAGGAGGAGCACGACCCAGGGCGCCGCGATTCCCAGGCGAGCCGCCCCCACGGTCCACGATTGGCGAGCCTCGAGTTCGCCGCGCACGCGCGCATCCTCGCGTAGGAGCGAGGCGAGATCTTGGAGAAGGCGCGTGAGGTCTGCACCGCCCACGGAGCGCGCAATGCGCAGCGCCTCAATGATGCGATCAGCGACGGGATCCCCGACCTCTTCCTTCATGCGATCCAGCGCGGGAGCAAAACGCCCGTTGGCGCTGTAGTCGCGGGAGAATGCCTCGAAGGCGAAGCGCACGGGGACGGGCCCTTCGTCGGCGAGGTCGCACAGGACCTGGGGTAGCGAGGTGCCCGCGCGCACGCCGGAAACCATCGCGTCGATAACTTCGGGCCAGGCGGAGCGCACGGTCTTGGCGTGCGCTCTCACCCGAGAAACCACCCAGGCGTAGGGCAGACAGGACGCTCCGGCCGACACGATGAGGGCGACCGGCCAGGCGCCGGTCACGGCGAGAACCACCGCCGCCACGACCCCTCCGATGGCGAGGCTCAGCATCACGAGGCGCGCCGCCGTCAGCCCCGGCACACGAGCTCGCGCAACATCGTCGCGCACGCGCTTCCACGGTCCCCACGGCTTCCACGAGGGTGCGGGCGTGAACCACGGAGATAGAGCTAAGACGAGCCCTATCCCGAACACGAGACCACAGACGATGGCGATCACAGTCTCCCCCACTCCAGGAGAGAGGCCAGGTCGAAGCCGGCCGACGCGAATCGATCATGCAGGTCGAGCCCTCCGCTCCCACGCTCGCAGCGGGCGCCGTCGTACGTGAAAAGCGTGGCCGTCTCGATCCGATGTCCTTCGACGCGCCCGGGCACCGCGAGAATCTCGGCGACATAGCGGCGCCCATCCGCGCCACGCTCGACGTGACACACGAGGTCGATAGACGAAGCCAGGGTGGGCGTGACGAATGCGGTCGTCACATTTCACCGGCAAGCAGCGGCAGGATCGAGAGCTTGTCGAGGGCCTCCCGCGCCGAGTTGGCGTGCACGGTTGCCATACCCGGCACGCCCGCATTGAGGGCGACGAGGAGGTCGAGGGCTTCGGGACCTCGAACCTCGCCGACGATCAGATACTCGGGGCGCATGCGTAGCGATTCGCGCACGAGGTCACGCAGGGTGATCTCTCCCGTTCCTTCAGCGCCGGCGGGACGGGTCTGCATCGCGACGTGATCCCAGTTCGCCAGGCCCAGCTCGAAGACCTCCTCGCAGGAGATAACCCGGCGCGAACGCGGCAGTTCACCCGCAAGGGCACGCAGCAGCGTCGTCTTACCTGCCTGAGTGCCGCCGGATACGAGCACGGAGAGTCCGCAGCTGACGGAAGCTGCCAGGAAGTCACGCATCGGCGGGGCGATCATCTCCACCGCGACCAGGTCCTCAAGGGTGCGCGCTCGCTGGATGTGCTTACGAATATTGACGCTCCACGACGAGCCCGTCACCGGTGGAATGACGACGTGGAGGCGTTCTCCCCCGGCGAGCATCGCATCCACGAAGGGGCTCGACAGATCGAGTCGGCGGCCCGAATGGTGCAGCATTCTCTCCACGAGAGAGCCCGCACATCCTCGTCCGTGAGGATGAGGCTGGTCAGCTCGGCCACACCCGATCGAGCCACGAATACTCGTGAGGCGGCGTTGATCCAGATTTCCTCGACCGACGGATCGTCCATGAGCGCTTGGAGCGGGCCGAGGCCACAGATGTCGTCCATGAGGTCCGCTTCGACCTGCTCGCGGGCCGACGGCAACAGGTCGGGCGCATACCGATCGATGGCGCGATCAATCAGGGCGCGCACCGCCCGCGGGTCGCGAGCCGCGTCGATGCCGCTCGCAGCCAAGCCCTCGCGAACGCGCGACGCGAGGGAACGCGTCATGGCTTCCATCCCTGCGCCTCCTTGCTACAGACCGAGCCAATGTGTCGAAAGTAACAGGGTTTTTCGGCAAGGAGCAAACCCACACCCACCCAATCTCACGCGCCTCCGCGCGGGGAAGCGCGCCCGGGCCCAGGCCGCGATACGTTAAGGCAATGACTTCCGCGAAGAGCCCCCTCGAACTGGCAGCCCTGGCCACCGCCGCCGTCCCCGGCATGCGCGTCACCGCCCTGCGCCCACCCTCCTACAGCGACGAGCTCTCCACCGTGACCGGCATCGAAGACGCCGCCGGCAACCGCTGGATCGTCACCTGCCCCCACGAGGAGGTCTCCGGCCCCGCCCTCGAGGCAACCTCGGGAATCCTCGACCGCCTCGGGCAGGCCCACGACCACGACTACATCCCCTTCGACGTACCCCGCCTGGCCGGACAGACCAAGCTCAAGCACGGTGGGAGCGTCTACGTTCACCGCGATCCGGGAGGCTCCGCCCCCACCGACGAGGACCTCGACACCGATCCCCTGCTGCCCGCATCCCTCGGGCGCGCCCTCGCGTCCCTGCACAACCTCCCCGAGACCGTATTCTCATCGATCGGCCTGCCCACCTACACGGCGATCGAATGCCGGGACCGCAACCTCGCCCTCCTCGACGAAGCCGCCCGCGAGGTCGCCATCCCCGCCGCACTGTGGAGCCGTTGGGAGGCTGCCCTTGAAGACGTGTCCCTGTGGCGATTCCCCTCCGCGCCTGTCCACGGAGATATCCAGGAGCGCTGCCTGTCGGTCAAGCGCGGCTCACTCCTAGCCATCGGCGGGTGGACCAGCGCGCACGTGGGCGACCCCGCCCTCGACATCGCCTGGATCCAGGCCAGCGCCTCCGACGCGTTCCTCGAACGATTCCGCGAGACCTACGGGCACGAACGCCGCGCCACCGACCTGCACGTCTTCACGCGCGCCCAGCTCCTGAGCGAAATCGCCCTGGTCCGCTGGCTCGTCCACGGCCTCCACGCCGAAGACTCCTCCATCGTCGACGAGGCCCGCGCAATGCTCGACGACCTGGCCAAGGACCTGGACGGCGAGCCGCTGCTGCCCTCACACGCCTCCGCGATGGGAGCACGCATCTCCCTGACCCCCGTCAAATCCCCTGACGCCTCTCCGATCGAGGCCTCGGAACCAACGCCGCGCGCCACAGACGAGGACGACGAGGAGACCGTCGGCGAAGACACCGTCCCCGTGTCGCGCCCCGCCTCCGCCCTCAAGCGCAAGCTCGCCGAGGGAGAGGTCGACCCGGCCGCCCCCACCGAGCGCCTGAGCCTCGGCCCGGACGGTACGCTGCTGCGCTAACCGCGCCGCTCCGCCCACGGACCGGCCCACCCAGGGCGTTCCCACATGACGAACCGGGGCCCGTCAGGTATCCACCTGACGGGCCCCGGCCTCGTTGATTGTCGTGAAGGCGCACGCCTCAGCGGGACTGACCATCCCCCCGGCGCGACGCCTCAAGCGCGTCGACGCGGCCCTGCAGATCCTCCACCTGCAGGCGCAGGATCGCGGCCTCCTCAGTCAGGCGACGGCGATCCTCATCCGAGCGCGACAGGTCCACCGAGAAACGCAGCGACAGGAGCAGCAGCACCACGCCGGCCACGAAGAACCCGAGGTTCAGCGGGACGACGACGCCCAGCTGCATCGCGCTCCACTTCAGGATCGGCGGGAAGATGGACAGCAGCGCCGTAAAGAAGGCGATGCAATACCACCACAGGCCGTAGCGTTCCTTCAGGCCCGAGTTGCGCATCTTGACAAACACCATCACCAGGATGATGATCGCGAACACCAGTCCAAGCACGTAGGTGGGGCTCATGCGTTCTCCTCCGGTGCCTGGGCGACCTTCTCGCCGGGGCGCGACAGGGAGACCGCGAGGGCCATCGTCGCGCGCACCAGGAAGAGCGCCGATTTGATCGGATTGTGGGAAGGCTCACCGCCCGCGCGCGGGTGCATCTGCACACCGACCTCGCGCACGACCAGGTGCGAGCGCGCCGCGATGACGAGCGCACCGATCGTGTCACCCAGGTACTCGGCCGGGTAGTTATGCGCGAACAGCGAGAGCGCACGGGGCCCGTAGAGCTTGAAACCGCTGGTCGTATCGCTCAAGTGGGTGCCACACACGCGCGAGAGGATGACCGAGAAAAGGTTCATCGCCCACTTGCGCGGACCCCGCGCGTGGTAATCCCCCTTGCCCGCGAAACGCGAGCCGATAACGACGTCCGCATGCTCGCTCGAGGCGGTCTCGATGAGCGTGTCGATCTCGCGCGGATCGTGCTGGCCGTCCGCGTCGAGCTGGCACGCATACTCGTAGCCCATGCGCCGCGCATACTGGAATCCGGCGCGCATCGCGCCACCGACCCCCAGGTTCAGCGGCAGGTCGAGGACGGCCACGCCCGCGGCGCGCGCGATGTCGGCGGTCGCATCCGTCGACCCGTCGGAGACCACGAGGATGTCCGCGAAGGAAGGCTTCTCAGCCTTCACCATCTCGAGGACATCACCGAGCACCTCCTCCTCGTTCCACGCGGGAATGACGATGAGTAGGCGTGATTGAGCACTGGGGCGCGTCACTCAGCGGCCCTCTCGCTCAAGAAGCTCGAGCAGGTAGGCGCCATAACCGGACTTGACCAGGGGCTCAGCGCGCTGGCGCAGGCCCTCGTCGTCAATGAAGCCCATGCGCCACGCGACCTCTTCGGGGGCACCGATCTTCATGCCCTGGCGGGCCTCGACCGTGCGCACGAATGCGGTGGCATCCGCGAGGGAGTCGAACGTGCCGGTGTCGAGCCACGCGGTGCCGCGCGGGAGGACCTCGACCTTGAGCTTGCCGGCCTCGAGGTAGGAGCGGTTCACGTCGGTGATCTCGTATTCGCCACGCGCGCTCGGCTTGAGGTTGCGGGCAATCTCAACCACATCGTTGTCGTAGAAATACAGGCCGGGCACCGCGTAGTTCGACTTGGGATGCTCGGGCTTCTCCTCAATCGACAGCGCGTTGAACTCCTCGTCGAATTCCACGACGCCGTACTCACGCGGGTTGGACACGTGGTAGGCGAAGACGGCGCCACCGTCGGGGTCAACGTGGCGACGCAGCTGCGCACCCATGCCGGGGCCGTAGAAGATGTTGTCGCCCAAGACCAGGGCGGCGCTGTCGTTGCCCACGTGGTCAGCGCCGAGCACGAAGGCCTGCGCGAGGCCGTTGGGCTCATGCTGGACGGCGTAGAGATGTTGACGCCGAGCTGGCTGCCATCGCCGAGCAGGCGGTGGAACGACGGGGCGTCGTGAGGGGTCGTGATGACCAGGACCTCGCTGATCCCCGCCAACATGAGGGTCGACAGCGGGTAGTAGATCATCGGCTTGTCGTAGACGGGGACGAGCTGCTTCGATGTCCCCAGCGTAATCGGGTTGAGACGGGTGCCCGAGCCGCCCGCCAGGATGATGCCTTTCATGTTGCCTCCGCTTCCCGGCGCGTCCTCGTGTGGGTCGCGCGTCGTTGACAATTATCCCTACACAACAGTATTTTTCCACAACTTTGCACCTCCGCGCGCCCATGGGGCGGCGCACACCGCCGCGGGGGTGCAGATCGGATAGTATTTACATGGAATGTTGCGTCCGCACAAAAACCACGCACGTAAGGAAGAACCATGGCGCCCACCGCTAAGCCCCTGGGGATTACGACCACGCCGATCCCCGGCTTTTTGCGCATTGATCTGACTGTTCACGGCGATAACCGAGGCTGGTTCAAGGAGAATTGGCAGCGCGAGAAGATGGTCGCGCTGGGCCTGCCGGATTTCCAGCCCGTGCAGAACAACATCTCCTTCAACGACGAGGTCGGGGTGACGCGAGGCATTCACGCGGAGCCCTGGGACAAGTTCGTGTCGGTCGCGACCGGCCGAGTGTTTGGCGCGTGGGTGGACCTGCGAGAGGGACCTTCCTTCGGCACCGTCTACACGACGATCATCGATCCGAGCGTGGCGGTGTTCGTCCCCAAGGGCGTGGGTAACTCCTACCAGACCCTGGAGCCGAACACGGCGTACACCTACCTGGTCAACGACCATTGGTCGCCGGACGCGCGCTACACCTTCCTGAACCTGGCTGACGAGACGGCCGCCGTGGATTGGCCGATCCCGCTCGAACGCGCCATCCTGTCCGACAAGGACAAGGCTCACCCGCGCATGGCCGACGTGACTCCCTTCCCCGCGCCCGCCCCCGTGGGGCGCCGCGCGCTCGTGACGGGCGCGAACGGCCAGCTGGGCCGCGAGCTCATGCGCGCCCTGCCCGAGGCCGGCTTTACGGTGACGGGCGTGGACCTACCCGAGGTGTCGATTTCCGATGCCGAGCAGGTGGCCGCTCTGCCGTGGGACGACATCGACGTGGTGATCAACGCGGCCGCGTGGACGAACGTCGATGGCGCTGAGACGCCCGAGGGCCGCCGCGCGACCTGGCAGGCGAACTCGACGGGCCCGGCGGTCCTGGCGCGCGAGGCCACGGCTCACGGCGTGACGATGGTCCACATCTCGACGGAGTACGTTTTCGATGGCACGCAGGACGTGCACGTCGAGGACGAGGCCCCCTCGCCCCTGGGCGCGTACGGCCAGTCGAAGGCGGGCGGCGATGCCGCTGTGGCCTCGACGCCGAAGCACTACATCGTGCGCACCTCCTGGGTCGTGGGCGACGGCAAGAACTTCCTGAAGACCATGGCATCCCTGGCGGATCAGGGCACCTCCCCCTCGGTCGTGTCCGACCAGGTGGGTCGCCTGACCTTCACCTCCGACCTAGCCAAGGGCATCATTCACCTGCTGACCAGCGAGGCACCGTTTGGCACGTACAACCTGTCGGGCGAGGGCCCGGTCATGAGCTGGGCGCAGGTCGCCAAGCGCGTGTTCGAGCTGTGCGGCCGCAACCCGGAGGACGTCACCGAGGTGACGACGGCAGAGTACTTCGCGGGCCGCGAGGTGGCTCCGCGCCCCCTGTCCTCCGTCCTGGACCTGACGAAGATCAAGGCCGCTGGCTTCACTCCCGAGGATTCCTCGCAGCGCATCGACTCCTACGTCGCTTCCCTGCGCGGCTGATCGCCGCACTGACGAGGCCGGCCCCGGGCACCGACAGGTGCTCGGGGCCGCTGCTATGTCCGCATACACCCTGCCTGCGAGTAAGGCTACGGATCCTGCCCGCGTAGCCGGTGCTGCCCGCGTAGCCGGTGCTGCCCGCGTAGCCGGTGCTGCCCGCGTAGCCGGTGCTGCCCGCGCGTGCCCTAGGAGCGACGGTTGCGAATCGAGCGGCGCATCCGGATAGGTTACGACGATACGGATAGGTTACGAACATCCGGATAGGTTATTAACCTATCCAGATGCGCACAACCTATCCAGATGCGCACAACCTATCCAGATGCGCACAACCTATCCGCATGCGAGCGCCCCGCCAACGTCAGGCTTGTCACCGGACAGCGAGCGCAAAGCATCCGCATGGGGAGCGCCGCAGAAAACTGTTGAGGCGCGCAGCCGAATCGTCCCGAACGTGTGATCAGAGCAGCTGGCTCAGGATGTCCTGCGGGCCGTCGATCTCCCGCACCTGCGCGACGAGCACGTCCGCGAGCTTCTTCGCCGCCACATACTGCGTTGATTCAACGCCGTAGCGGCTCGCGATGTCCGCAAGGCGCGCAGGGATAGTCGTAGCGCTGCCGTCCTTCGACGTCAGCATGTCCGCCAGGTTGAGTACCAGGAGCTCCTCTGACCGGTAGGTGGCGTCGGGGTTGCCGTGGTGGAAGATCTCCGCCCAGTACGCGAACCCCAGAGAGCGCAGAAGGGCGCCTCCAAGTTCCTCGTGCTCGGACTGTTCATGGGCGAATTGATAGCCGACATCGTGCAGGTAGCCCATCACGAACATGTCGCGGCACTTCTCATCCGACCAGCCGAACAGGGTCCGCCCCAGCTCGGAGGCTTTCATCCCAACCCCGCGGCAGTGGCGCAGCCGGTCCTCGTCCATACCGATTGCGGGCGTCGAGTCAGTCATCATGCGATCCTTTGCGTGCCGTCGGCCAGATAGCGCAGGAGATCCGTCAGCCTGCGACACTGAGAGTCAGCGAGGCGCAGATCGAGGAGCTTGTCCTTGTGCACCCACTGGAAACCCGTGGATTCAGAGTCGAGAGACACCTCGTGGCCCGCAGACACCCCGTAAAACACGACGGTGAACTCCTGGCGAACTTCCCCGTCGGAGTATGCGATGCGCACGTCCGGGTCCGTGTAGGTGCCGACAATCCCGGTCACCTGCACGTCAAGGCCAGTCTCCTCCTTGAGCTCGCGGACCGCGCACTCGGCGAGGCTTTCACCGAATTCGAGGGTGCCGCCCGGGAGGGTCCAATTCCCGCTATCTCGGCGCTGGAGCATGAGGATGTGGTCCTCGTGCTCGATGGCGACCGCTGCCGCGGGGACGATCGAGTTGGCCGCCGGCGCATCGGGCGCGTGGGAGTAGTCCACACGCGTCGTCGTCAGGGCCGAGGCCAGCCACGCCTCGACATCCGGGCCGGGGGTGACGACGTTCTTGTCGTTCGTGGAGGGAACCTTGATGAAGAGGATCTGCGTCCCGCGCTTCGAGCGCTGCGCGTATGTCGTGCCGGGTTCGATGACGTAGAAGTCGCCCGCGCGAAACTCATACTCCTCGCCCGTGTCCGTATCCAGGTACTGCGTCCAGCCGGACAGCATGTACTGGTATTCGGTGGCCTGCGTATGGAAGTGTGGCTGCTCGCACGCGTCGTCGGCATAGGACGTGATCCCGATTTCGAGATCGCTCGTGTCGTAGTGCGCGACCGCCTGCGGGCGAGAGAGAGGTTGCCCGCCAGGTACTGGCGCGACACCTGCTCCAGCGCCTGCCGGATCTCGCCTGACGTGATGGTAGAGAACATCGTCATCGCCTCCTTGGGGCCTTATGTCGACTCTTGCGCAGCTGGCGCCTCAAGACAACGAGAACGCCGATCGCGACGACCACGCTCGCCAGGCACAGGGCAAGCACGAACCACAGCGAGGGAAGAGTCTCGCCCTGGTTGAGACCAATGATGGACATCGAGAAGAAAGAGATAATGAGCGTCGGGACGAAAAAGACTGCGGAGGCGAAGGTGAGGAACGTGTTTGTTCGTTCTGCGGCCTCGGCGTTTTCCTGGTTCGCGACGGCCTGGACAGACTGAGCGGTGTTCGCGAGCAGGCCGGATGCCCGCTCGAGCAGCCGTCGGTATTCTTCGATCGTCGCCTTGAGTTCGGCGACCTTGCGCGTCGCGAGGCTTTGCAGGCCTCATTCCCGGTCACGAGTTCGTTGACCTTGGAACGGCGTTCGAGGTTCCTGGACACGAGGAACGCCGTTGTCACGAACTGGGAGAGCACGCCGATTTCTCGCTGCGCGCGCCCGAGGCGCTGGGTGGCTTCCTCCGAATCGTCGCTGATCATGATCTGGAAGGGCTCGTTCTCCCAGAATTCGAACTCGATCCGCCAGTTCTCGAGGTTGTATTGCTCGTACTTGATCGGGATCGAGAACGCCTCAACGATGTCGCCCACGTCCGAAGGCTCGGTGAAGTACCCCTGCCCACGGTTCAGCCAGATGCCGTTGTGCGGCCAGCGAAGATTGTCGAGCTGGTCTGGCGTTACCGGCTGATAGATCGTGACGGTGCCGTTGCCCATGTCGAAGATCCGGCACCAGCGATGGAGAGCGCGAAGCGGCTCGGAGGTGTCGCCTGAACGGGCCGGCAGGTTCTGGGTCAGCAGATCAACGTATGCGATCCGTGTGTCGGCATCAATCTGCAGGGGCACGTTCGTTTTGTTCGCCGACACCCGCTGAATCATCTCCGGCATGGAGGCCATCAGTGCGTGAGCGACGGTCGGCGCCATGAGCTTTTCGAGGAGCGAGGAGATCTCCTCGTCGTGCGCGCCGTCGAGCGACACTTCGAGCTCGTACCTGTCGATCCCGTTCCACTGGTCCTCACGGCGGGTGTGCGCACCGATGAGGCAATACCGGTAGCCCTCACCCTCATCCAGCGGGGGCAGAGGGATCGGATTCTCGAACTCCATGGCCCGGCGATGCCATCCGGACAGAATCACCGCCTGCGTCCCATCCGCGTACTGGCACTTCAGCAGGAAGCTTGGGCCCACGTCCCAGAGCTGAGGATCAGACGCGTACGTCTTGCTGTAGGAGCTCAACGCCCGGGCACCTCCATTCGAAGTCGTTGACACATAGTTGTCCGGCGCAGACGGCCCGAGGCCGTGGGGACATAGCGCTCTTTGAGATTGTAGTCGTTTCCGCAGATACCGCGCCGGAGTGCTACATATGTGCGCGCCGCAGATAAACGAGGCCGGGGCCAGCCGCACTGAATCGCGCAGCTGGCCCCGGCCTCGTCACTGAAGAACTCTCAGAAGTACGCCTTCATCATGGACACCAGGTCGTAGCCGTAGTTCTTGGCTGCGGCCCAGCCGGTGCGGTTGGGGTTCTCCTGAATGCCCAGGTATTCGACCACGGGGGCCGCGCCCTTGCGCACGTAGGTGAAGCGCGGGTCGACGACTGTGTTTGCGAGCGAGGCCGTGGTCACCGAGGAGTCCGCGTAGGCGCGCAGGTGCTGAACCTGGGCGCGGATGCCGGTGCGCACGTCCGGGAAGGATGCGCCCTTCGCGCCGGCACCGACCGCGCCGATGCCGGAGAAGTTGTACTGGTTGACACTCACGTCGCCGCCGAATCGCAGCCAGCCCGTCTCCTTCATGGCCTGGACGAAGACGAGCTCGGGGGACACGCCCTCGGCCACGGCCTCGTCGTAGACGATGGAGGCGAAGTCACGGATCGTCTGCGCGCCCCCGGCGCTCAGGGCGCTCGGGTAGCTGTACCCAGCCTCGTCCCACGCCTCTTCCATGGCGTCGATGATCTCCGAGCGCGAGGCGGTGGGCGCGCTCATGATGAGGCGCTGACCGGACGCGTTCGTGACGGAGGCGCTGCGCGAAGCAGAGCGAGAAGCCGCCGGAGCCTCGCTGCCGTCCGCGTAGCCGAGCCACGCGCCGGAGGAAGCGAAGGTGGATGCGCGGCCTTCAACGGTGACCGTGCCGGTCGCCATAGCACCCGAGTTCGGGTCCAGCCAGTACCAGGCACCGTCCAGGAGCCAGCCGGTGGTCATCGCACCGGAGGAGCTCAGGTGGTACCAGGTGTCGCCCACCTTGGTCCAGCCGGTCTTCATGGCGCCGTCACCGTCCAGGTAGTACCACTTGCCTCCATCCAGGAGCCAGCCGGTGACCATCTGTCCGCTGGGTCGCATGTAGTACCAGCGGTTGTCATCCTCAGTCAGCTGCCAGCCTGTGAGCATGCGCGCGTCGTCCTCGAAGAGGTACCAGGCGCCGTCGATGTTGGTCCAGCCGATCGCGGCCGCGCCGTTGGCGCGGAGCCAGTACCAGTTGTTGCCGTCCTTGAGCCAGCCGGTGACCATGACGCCGTCGGCGTTCATGTAGTACGAGGAGCCGTCGACCTTCACCCAACCGGTGGCCATGTCACCGTCGGGACGCAGGTAGTACCACTTGCCGTCTTCCTGTTTCCAACCCGTCACCATGGCGGTGGAGTCATCGAAGAAGTAGCGGCGTCCGTTGATGGTGGACCATCCGCGGATCGTCTGCTTGTTGGAGCCGGCCCAGTACCAGCGGCCACCGGCGGAGAACCAGCCGGTCTTGGCCTCGCCGTTAGAGATGAAGCTCCAGGAGTCGCCGGCTGCACGCCAGGTGCCTTTGCTCAGCCCGTAAGCCTGGGCGATACCGGTCGCGTCGGCGACGCCGAGGGAGCGCACGAAGCTCTCGTTGCGCAGGAGGGCCGCATCCGAGGACGACGTGACGAATGCGTGCTCGACGATGATGCCCGTCATGTTCGCCTCGCGAGCCTGACGGATGATCGCGTAGTAGTCGCCAGTCGAACCGTCCGGGTAGTCGTAGTAGGGGTTGTCGCGCGTCTTGATACCGCGATCCGCCAGTCCGAGGCCAGTCAGCTGCTTCTGGATGGCGTTGGACAGGGTGCGTCCCTGGGTGTGGGTGCCGTAGTTGTACGAGGAAGAGTTCGCGTACCAGACCTCCGCACCCTTCGCGATGGGCGAGCCCGAGTTGAAGTGAATGGAGACGAGGGCGTCCGCATCCGCCGCCACGGCCATGTCAACGCGGCTGGACAGGTCGGTGCTGATGTTCTCCGAGGGACGGGTGTCCGTCGTGCGAGTCATGACGACACGCACGCCGTCGTAGCTTTCGAGTTCTTCTTTCAGGGCCAGCGAGACCGCGAGGGTCAGGTCCTTTTCACGCAGGCCATTTGCGACAGCACCGGGGTCGGAGCCGCCGTGCCCGGGGTCGATGGCGATCGTGATACCTGCTGCGTGCGCGGGCGGCACGAGGGCCGCAGCGGCTGCGCCGAGGGCCAGGGTGAGCCCGGCGACGATGGTCCTCCACGAGGAGCGCATAGTGATCCTTCAAGTTGCTAACGTGACAGTCGTGATTGTAGGTACTTATGTTGTAACTGTAAACATGAAAATAGTTACACATATAAACTGATACGAACTGAAACGATTGCTTTTTTGCATCTGAGACGAGGCCGGGGCCCTCGACACAATGCATCCTCTCCTCGGGACGCTCCGACGCGTCACCGCCAGCGCTCATGACAAGGAAAAACGCCGCGCTGCGGCATCAGCGCTGCAGCGACAAGAAAACCACAGGCCTACGCGAGCGCCGTGCGAACCACCGCGGCCGCAGAGCGCGACGAGGCCTCGACCGACCGATGGGTGCGCACCCAAGCGCGCACCCCCTCGGACCCCACCCAGGTGGTAGTGCCCGACGCGAGGGCCACCATGGCCTCGGCGATCTCGTCGGCGTCGAGGCCGCACGCAACCCCGAGCCCACCCTCCGCGACGTCACGGGCGGCCTGGCCAGGCCCCGCGTAGATGACGGGAGTGCCCTGCGCGAGGGAGGCGAGGATCTTCGTCGGGTAGGCGTAGTCGTACCCGCCCGGTCGCAGCGAGGCGAGGGTCGCGGCGGCTCGCGCCATCCACCGGTCCGCTTCCTCGGCGCTGACGGCGGGGATCATCTCGACGCTTAGCCACACCGCGCGAGCGCTCAGCGAGGGCATCCCACCCGCTCCCCTGCCCCACGAACACGAGGCGCGCGCCCCCGAGCCGCGCTCGAGCACGCTCGAAGGCGTCGACGAAGACCTCGGGGGCCAGCCACTGGGCGACCGTGCCCGCGTAGACGAAGACGGGACCGTCGCAGGCGGGGAATCCCTCGGGGGTGCCGGTGGCCACGGCGTCGGGCACGCGCACGCCGTTGGGGACGACCACGACATCGCGCGCCCCCAGGTCACGGGCGCGGCGCGCGACCCCATCGGAGACGGCGATGACGCGGCGGGCTCCACGCAGCGCGAAGGACTCCAGCCCCGCGACCGCGCGCACGACGAGGCCGGGCACGCCCGCAAGCGCGGCGGCGTCCGAGACGATGTCGGCGCAGTAGTAGACGTAGGGGACGCGGCGCACCGCGCACGCGAGGCGCACGGCGGCTCCGGTCGTCGGCGGGGGTTCGGAGACGACCACGTCCGGGCGGGGACCGGTCAGCAGCCGGGCGAGGAGGGGAAGGTCGAAGGACATGTAGGAGACGTATCCGCGTACCGCTCCCGTGCGATCGCGCAGGACGGGAGCGCGTCGCACGCTGACAAGGGCGCGCCCCTCCCCCGACTCAGCGCCGCCGTCTACGAGCTGTCGGGCGTCGCGGGCGACGGAGGGAGCCAGGCGCGAGGTGAGCACCCGGACCCTGTCGCCGCCTGCGGCGAGCGCGCGGGCGAGTGCCCCGAGGCGCAGCGCGGCGGCCGTCGGCTCGGGCGTAAAGGTGCGGGTCGCGAGAGTGACTAGCATGCGGGGGCGTTTCCCCCACCGATCGTGATGCGCGGCGTGCCAGCCCACGCCTCGGGTGAGGTGATAGCTCGGCCGTCGACGAGGAGGCGCACGCCGGGCAGGTCAGCAGGGGACAGGTCCCGGTAGGCGGCGTGGTCGGCCTGGACGATGGCGACGTCCACCGGCTCGCCGAGGTGGTAGGCGTCCCACCCGAAGGCCGCCAGCTCGTCGTCGGAGTACAGCGGATCGTGAACGCTCACCTGTGCCCCGGCCTCGCGCAGCGCGCTGGTAACGCCGAAGACACCGGAGAACGCGGTTTCCTTGACCCCACCTCGGTAGGCGGCACCCAGGACCGCGACGCGCAGGCCGTCCAGGGACCCCAGCAGGGCGGCGGCACGCGAGACCGCGTAGGCGGGCATGTCCGCGTTGGCGGCACGGGCTGCGGACACGACGGTCGCGTCCGGATCGCCGGCCAGGTAGAGACGCGGGTAGACGGGGATGCAGTGGCCGCCGACCGCAATGCCGGGCCGGTGGATGTGGGAGTAGGGCTGGGAGTTGCAGGCCTCGATGACGCGCGCGACGTCGATGCCGACCGCGTCCGCGTAGCGCGCAAACTGGTTAGCCAGGCCGATGTTGACGTCCCGATAGGTAGTCTCGGCGAGCTTGGCCATTTCGGCGGCCTCGGCCCCGCCCATGGGCCACACGCCGTTGGGGCGCGGCAGGTCGTCGCGCTGATCGAAGGAGAGGACGGCCTCGTAAAAGCGAACGCCGCGCGCCTCGCCAGATTCACGCAGGCCCCCCACGAGCTTCGGGTAGCGGGCCAGGTCGGCGAAGACGCGGCCTGTGAGGACCCGCTCGGGCGAGAACACCACGTCGAAGTCGCGGCCCTCGATCAGACCGGAGACCTCTTCGATGAGGGGCTTGTAGCGCCCGCGCGTCGTGCCCACGGGCAGTGTCGTCTCGTAGGAGACGAGAGTGCCGGGCGTGAGGTGGGCGGCCATGGAGCGGGTGGCGGCGTCCATGACGCGGAAGTCGGGGCGACTCTCGTCATCGACGACGAGGGGCACGACCATGACGACCGCGTCGGCGCCGGGGACCGCCTCAGCGTACTCGGTCGTGGCGCGCAGGGAGCCGGAGGAAGCGAGCGGGGGCAGGTACTCGGCCAGGTGCGCCTCTCCCGGGAAGGGTTCGACCCCCTCGTTAATGAGGGCGACCACGCGGGGGTTCACATCCACGCCAACGACGGTGTGCCCGCCGCGCGCGTAGTGCACCGCCAGCGGCAAACCGATCTTGCCCATGCCGACGACCGCGATGCGCATGCGGCTCCCCTTTCCGTCTCCGGCCTCGTTGTTCCCCTCCAGTGTAGTGCCCCGCCCCACCTACAATGGGGGCGTGGATCGCGCGCTCAATCTCCTGCTCTACCCGTCGAACCTGGCCTCGCCCGGTCGTCTGGTGAAGATCGCGCGTTCACTGTCCCCGCTTTTCTCCCAGACGCACGTCGTCGGGATCGATCAGGGCGAGCTCCCCACGGACGAGGCCGTGGCCCCCACCGTGCGCCTCACGCGGATTCGGGGAGCCTCCCTGGGTGCGCCCTTGGGCGGGGTGAGGGTTGTCGGGGCGTGGGGCGTGCGCGTGTATCGGCGGTTCGCGAGGCAGCGCGTCGCGGCCGTCTCCGCGCAGAACCTGTTCCTGCTCCCTCTCGCGTATGCGTTGGCGCGGCGCACGGGTGCGGTGTTTGCGTACAACGCGCACGAGTTGGAGACGGAGACGGTGGGGTCGGCGGGCCTGCGCCAGCGCCTCCAGCGCGTCATCGAGCGCCGCTATATCCACCGCGCGGACGTGGTATCCGTGGTCAACGAGTCGATCGCGCAGTGGTACCGCGAGGCCTACCCGGGCGTGGATCCGGTCGTCGTGACGAACGCTCCGACGGGTGCGGAGGGTGTCATCGACCTGCGCGCGCAGCTGGGGATCCCGGAGGAGGCGATCCTGTACCTGCATTCGGGTTACCTGGCGCCCGGGCGCAATATTCCCCTGATCCTGCGTGCATTTGGGCAGGTGACGAGCGCGCACGTGGTTTTCGTCGGCGCGGGCGCGCTTCTCCCCGAGGTCGAGCGGGCCGCAGCTGCCCACCCGAACATCCACCGCCTGCCTCCCGTGGAGCCGGACCAGGTTCTGGCCATGACGCGCGGGGCTGACGTGGCGCTGTGCCTCATCGAGTCCGGGTGCCTGTCGCACCGCATGTCCACGCCCAACAAGATGATGGAGGCTTTCGCGGCCGGGGTGCCCGCGCTGTGTTCTCCCCTGTCCGAGGCCCGCCGGTACCTGGGCGATCAGGCCGACACGTGGGTGCTGGAGGATCCGGAGCGCGACCTCGTTTCTGCGTTGGAGTCCATCACGCGAGAGGACGTCGAGGCTTTCACGGCTCCCACGATTCCCACCTGGGAGGAGGGGGGCGGCGCGCCTGCGCGAGGCCTACGAGCGGGCCCTCGCCGCGCGAGCAACACATCAATAGTTCCCCCAAAATCTCGCACGTAATTTGGGTTCACTACCTTTTCTTAGCACCGCTAAAAACTGCGGAATATCAACACTTTTAACCTTGCATACAAACGGACCGCATGGGAATTACGTGCGACTTTTGGGAGGGGCGTGTCACGCAGCCTGAGGACGTTCCCCATCCCCGCGGTCGTAGGCGCGCGCCGTCACGACAGCCATCGCCAACATCCCCACGAGCAGCGCAGCCATAAGAACGCCGAGCACCGCGACCGTGGCCTCGACGCCGTAGGGGCTGAACGAGAGCCACGCGAGGGGGGCCGCGCAGTACACGCACGCGAAGGCCAGCATGCGGCGCTGGTGGTAGGTCGCAACGAAGACATTCGACAGCGGCGAGGTTGCGACCGTGAGGGCGAGCCAGGGGGACAGGGAGCGCGCGAAGTATCCGGCCGCCTCCCAGCGCGCCCCGAAGACGAGGGGGAAGAGCGCGGGACTCACCCACGCGAGCAGGGCAAACACGGGGATCGAGCACGCCAGCGCAATGCCGCCGACCCGCACGACGACTCGGGTCATCTCGCCGGGAGGGGTGTCCGACAGGCGCGGCAGGTACACCTGCGAGAGCGCCCCCGCGATGAGAGCGACCGGGGCCTGCAGGGCCAGCCACGCCATGTTGAATTGGCCGAGCGAGGCCACGGAATACGTGGCGATGAGCATCGGGATCGCGCTCGTGCGCAGCGCGTCGACGACGACGTTGGGCACTCCCACGAGCGCCATCTTGCGGTAGCGCGAGGCCACCTCGCGCAGGGGCGGATCCTCAGCCTCGCGCTCGCGCGCGTCGCGGGCGTGCCACGACAGGTAGGCGACGGCGAGGCCCTGGCCGGCGATCGTCGCCCCAATCGCCGCACCCAAGCCACCGCCAGCCAGGAAACCGCACACCAGCTGCGCCGCCGCAATCCCGAGGGCGCGCACGACGGAAGAGCTTGCGATCGCCCGGAAGCGGCGGTGGCGGGTCAGCCAGTAGGAGCACACCTGCCCCTGTGCCAGGAACAGGACGGAGACGCCGACGGCGAGCAGCCAGCCCGCGAGCGCGCTTCCATAGCACGCGCTCACCCATGGCCATGCGGCGGCCGCAATCAGGGTGGCCAGCGCGGAGGCGACTGCCGCGCAGCGCGAGGCCAGGCGTGCCAGGGACCGGGCCGAGGCCTCGTCCCCCGGGGCGGGCAGGACGATGCTGAGGTCGAAGCGGGCGCCCGCGACGGCGGCGCCGAGCGTCGCGGCGGACGTGAAGATGCCCAGATACCCCAGGTCCGTGTCCGTGTAGATGCGGGCGATGCCGATCTGGGCGACGAAGGCGATGACTTGGGCGAGGAGGGTGCCGCCGAGGAGGGTGAGCACCTGCGCGAGGACGCCCGAGCGGGCGGGGCGGGCAGGTGCGTTCGTCATGGACTCATTTAATCACCTGGGGCGCGCGGCTTGCCCCTAGGATGGTGGCATGCCCGTTCACCGATCCGCGCTTGCCTTCGGGTGGAACTCGTGAGGGTCGCCCTGACGAAGGGAACCCTGCTGGTTCCCCCGACCTACTTCGCGCTCTCGCACGCCCTCGCGATGCCGGAGCTCGATTGGCGGGTCTTCACGCTCGCGGCGCGCATCACCGATCCGTCCATCACGATCCCCATCGACGAGGCCGCGCCCCGCGCGCTCGGAGGATCCCTCCCGCTTCGCGTGGCCGCGCAGGCACGAGGCCTGGGCCAGATGCGCCGCGCGATCGCCGCCTGGAATCCGGACGTCATTCACCAGCATCAGGCGACCTGGTCCCTGCCGGCTGTGGGGGCCGCACGCGACACGGGCGCACCCCTCGTGGTGACGCTGCACGGCGGGGACGCCTACCCGAGGCTCGGGCGCGGCGCGGGTGCCGCGTGGAACGCCCGCAACCGAAGGGCGGCCTTCGAGGGAGCGACCCGGCTACTGGCCGTCTCCCATTACCTGGCGGATGTCGCGTTAGGCGCGGGAGCAGATCCGGAGCGCCTGAGCGTCCACTATCAGGGCGTGGACACGCACTGGTGGACACCCGCCCCGAACGCAAGAGAATCGCGCGAGGAACCCGTCGTCCTGTTCGTGGGCGCGCTCAGTCGCCTCAAGGGGGTGGACGACCTGGCACGGGCGTCCGCCACCCTCGTGGGGCGCCGCCCGCATCGCCTCGTGCTCGTTGGAGACGGGCCACTGGAGGCGGGTCTGCGCGAACGCGCTCCTGCCCACGTGACGTTCGCGGGACGGCTGGATCGCGAGCGGGTGCGCGACTGGATTCGCCGCGCCCACGTCCTCGTCCTGCCCACGAAGCCGACGCAGGGGCGGCAGGAGGCCGCGGGACTCGTCCTCCTCGAGGCGCAGGCGTGCGGCGTTCCCACCATCGCCTATTCCACGGGAGGCACGCCGGAGATGATCGCGCCCGAGGCCTCGCTGCTCACACAGGAGCGCTCGCCGGACGCTCTCGCCCGCTCCATCGACGAGGCCTTGGCCTGGTCGGAGGACGAGCGCGCGGACCGCGGGGCACAGTGCCGCGCGTGGGTGGACAAGGAACGCTCGCTGCGGGCGTCAACCGAACAACTGCGCGCCATCTACGCCGATGTAACGCGGTAGGGCCGCACTCTACAGGTCGACAGAACGTCCCGTGGCGGCCGAGTCAAGGATCGCCTCGACGACGCGCAGGTTATCCAGGGCCTCGTCCATGGTGACGTGTTCGCTTCCCACACCGAGGATCGCGTCGCGGAAGCGCTCGTGCTCGAGCGCCAGGGGTTCGCGCTTGGTGAGCGCGTAGCGCACGACTTGGCCCTCACTCACCCCGCGGAAGGCGGCGATGGCGTCCCACTGCAGGGGCGCGTGGCCGTTCTCGTAGAAGGTCAGGTCCCCCATCGCGGTGTCGGCGACGAGCGCGCCCCGCTCCCCCGTCACGATCGTCGTGCGGTCCTTGTAAGGGGTCAGCCAGTTGACGAGATGGTTGACGAGGATGCCGCCTGCAAGTACGCCCGAGGCCACCATCATGTCCTCGTGCTCTCGCCCCGAGCGCGCGGACGTGCGCGCGTAGATGCTCTCGTAGGGGGCACCGGCAACCCACGCGGCCAGGTCCACGTCGTGCGTGGCCAGGTCCTTCACCACGCCGACGTCGCTAATGCGTGCGGGGAAGGGCGACTGGCGACGCGTCGCAATCTGCTCGATCTCGCCGAGCTGACCCTCCGCGATCCGCCTGCGCATGTCGATGAGCGCCGGGTTGCAGCGCTCGACGTAGCCGACGGTGCCGACGAGTCCCGCGGCCGCGAAGGCGTCGCGGATACGGCGGCCCGCCTCCACGCTCGTGGCGAGGGGCTTTTCGACGAGGGTGTGCACCCCGGCCTCTGCCAGCGCCAGGGCTGCCGCCTCGTGGTGGGCGGTGGGAGCGGCGATGATCGCCGCGTCGATGCCGGCTTCGATGAGCTCCTCGACACCGCCCAAGACGGGCAGGTTGCCGGCTACACCGAAGCGGTCGCCGCCCGGGTCAGCCAGCGCGACGAGCTCCACGCCCTGCGTGGCACGAGCGTTGCGCACGTGGTGTCGGCCCATCGAGCCGATGCCGAGGATTCCGAGGCGAATACTCATGTCAGGCCCCCGCTTCCGCGAGCGCATTCACGGCCTCGGCGATGCGTTCCAGCTCGGCGGGCGTCAGGGACGGGTAGATCGGCAGGGAGAGAACCTGGTCGGCGGCCTCGCGCGTGGCTGGCAGCTCCAGGTCGGGGGCGAAGCGGGCGAGGGACGGCAGCTCGTGGTTCGGGATCGGGTAGTAGACGCCCGACCCGACGCCGTATTCCTCGCGCAGGGCGGCGGCAAAGCCGTCGCGGTCTTCGGCCACGCGGATCGTGTACTGGTGATACACGTGGGTAGCACCGGGCGCGACGTGCGGGACGGTGACGCCTCGCAGGTGGGCGTCCAGGAAGGCGGCGTTGTCCTGGCGCGCGCGGGTCCACGCGCCAACCTTGGTGAGCTGCACGCGTCCGATGGCCGCGTGGATGTCGGTCATGCGGTTGTTGAGGCCCACGATCTCGTTGGCGTAGCGCGTCTCCATGCCCTGGTTGCGCGCAAGTTTGACGCCGCGGATGATCTCGGGGTCGCTCGAGGTGACCATGCCGCCCTCGCCGCTGGTCATGTTTTTCGTCGGGTAGAAGGAGAAGGCCGCGAAAGCGCCGAAAGAGCCGACCGCGCGCCCGTGCAGGCTCGCACCGTGCGCCTGGGCGGCGTCCTCGAAGACCATGAGTCCATGCGCGTCGGCGATCTCCTGCAGGGCGTCCATGGGGGCGGGGTGGCCGTAGAGGTGAACGGGCATGATGGCCCGAGTGCGCGGCGTGATCGCGGCCTCGACGGCGGCAGGCGACAGGGTAAACGTGAGCGGGTCGATGTCGGCGAACACAGGGGTAGCGCCCGTGATGGCGACCGAGTTGGCGGTGGCCGCGAAGGTGAAGGAGGGGACGATGACCTCATCGCCCGGACCGATCCCAGCGGCGAGCAGGCCCAGGTGCAGGGCCGAGGTTCCCGAGTTAACCGCGACGGCCCGTGTCCCGGGCACCAGGGCGGCGCAGAACTCCTCCTCGAAGGCGGCAACCTGGGGGCCCTGGGCGATCATGCCCGTGCGCATGACGGCTGCGACCGCATCGATCTCTTCCTCGCCGATGAGCGGGCGTGCGGGCGGGATGAACGGCTGGGTCACTGCTGGTCCTCGGGGGTCTGATCGGGCATCTCGGCGTCATGTGGGGACGAGGCCTGGGATTCCTCGGGCGACAGGGCACCGTCGCGCTCGACGTAGCGTCGGCCCGAGGCAGGACACACCCAGGTGCTCGCCCCGGCCTCGTTCAAGGGTTCGTCGGCGGGCACGAGGGGCACACCGGCCTCCCCGACCCACCCGACACGGCGCGCGGGGACGCCGAGGACGAGCGCGTAGGGGGCCACGTCTCGGGTGACCACGGCGCCCGCACCGACGCTCGCCCACGCACCGATGCGCACGGGCGCCACGCACACGGCGCGCGCCCCGATGGCGGCGCCACGCTCGACGGTGACGCCGACGCGATCCCAGTCGCTCGCGCTCTTCAGGGTGCCGTCAGCGTTGATCGCACGGGGGCAGTGGTCGTTCGTGAACACGGCCGCGGGGCCGACGAAGACGCCATCCGCCAGGGATGCGGGTTCATAGATGAGGGCGTAGTTCTGGATCTTGCAGCGCCCGCCGACTCTCACGCCTTCTCCGATGTAGGCGCCGCGTCCAACGATCGTCTCCTCGCCGATGCGGGCTTCCTCGCGCACCTGAGCGAGGTGCCACACGCGGGCGCTGGGCGCGACAATCGCGCTGGGCGCCACGTCGGCGCTGGGCTCGATCACTGGGACTCCCTGTCGTTGTCTGCGTGCGCGCGTGCGCATCGGGGCACTGCGTGCCCTTCCGGATACCCCACACTATAGGCGCGCGCCCATCCCGATGTGCGACACTAATCGAATGCAGATGCGCTCCGACACGTGGGTGATCATCCCCGCGTTTAACGAGGCGCCCGTGATCGGGGGCGTCGTCGCGGGCGTTCGCACCCTTTTCCCGCGTGTGCTCGTCGTCGATGACGCGTCGACCGACAACACTGCTGCTCTCGCCCGCGCTGCGGGCGCCTTCACTGCTTCCCATCCCGTCAACCTCGGCCAGGGCGCGGCGTTGCAGACCGGCTTTGAGGCGGCCCTCGCGCGCGGCGCGCGCTACGTCGTGACCTTCGATGCCGACGGGCAGCACGACCCGGCCGATGCGGCTGCGATGGTGGATCAAGCGCACGAGGAGGACCTCGCTTTCGTCCTTGGCTCTCGTTTCCTCGACGGTGCGAGCGCCCCCGTCGGTGCCGTCAAACGCGCCATGCTGCACCTGGGTGCCTTGGCCGCCCACGCACGCACGGGCATGGCCCTGACGGACACGCACAACGGTCTGCGGGTGATCCGCGCCGACGCACTCGCCCACGTGCACCTCACCCACGCGCGCATGGCTCACGCCTCGCAGATCGTTTCTCAGCTGGCTGGCAGCGGCTTACCCGGCGCCGAGCATCCCGTGACGATCTCCTACACGGACTACTCACGGGCCAAGGGACAACCCCTGCTCAACTCCGTCAATATCGTCGTCGACCTCGCGTTGGGGGGGACGATGAGCGCCTACCTCGCCATCCGTATCCTCTTGCTCGTCGCCCTCGCGTTCACCGCGTGGTGGCTGGTTCGCCCGGTGTCCTCGGCCTCGTCGCTGGCTCTGCGCCGCATCGGCATTGGATTCCTCGTGGTGGCGGCCATCGTGGCGATCCTCGTCCCCTCGCTAGCGAACACCGTTGCGCGCGCCATCGGCGTGGAGCGAGGGGTCAACCTGATTGTCTACGGCTAGTCGTGGCTTTCATCGCGCAGATGGTGACCGGTTACCGGCGCGAGGCGCGGGCAGAGGCGCGCATGGCGACCTTGGCCCGCTCGCTCGCCCTCGCACACGTGCAGCCACCCGACGATCAGGTGGATAAGAACGGCACTATGAGCAGCCCAGACAGCGAAACGCACGGAGTGGAACGCGCCGCTAACGGCCCTGATTCCCCGACAAACTCGCCAGATAACGATATGGTTACAAATGATGAGTAACGTGAATCTGCGACCGATCCAGCACTCGGCCGTCAACTACGGACGCTTCGGCCTCCTGCGCGGCGCACTCGCCGTGCTCCTGGCCGGCGTGCTCTTCGTGGTGTCATCGGCGGGTTTTGTGTACGCCAGTTTGAGCAGCCAGTTTGCCAACCGCGTCGTCAGCATCGACGACTACGCGAGCGACGAACAGAACAAGGCAACCCCAGACTCCTTCGACGGCCGCGCCGTCAACATCCTCGTGGTCGGCACCGACTCGCGTAACGGCGCCAGCGGCGAGCTGGGCGCGGGCGACGCGGATGATGTACCCGGCCTACGTAACGACTCGACGATGGTGATTCACGTCAGCGCGGACCGCTCGCGCGTGCAGATCATCTCCATCCCCCGCGACACACTCGTGGATATTCCGGCGTGTAAGCACCGCGACGGGACCACCAGCGAGCCGACCACCGACGACATGTTCAACAACGCGATGGTCTACGGCGCGAACGGCGGCGATGACCCGGAGGATGTCGCCCCCGGCATCGCATGCGTGCGTTCGACCGTCGAAAAGCTCTCCGGCATGTCCATCGACGCCTTTATGGTCGTTGATTTCGCTGGCTTTATTAACATGATCGACGCCCTGGGCGGCGTCTGGTTCAATATCCCCGAGCGCATCGATGACGACTCCGCACAGCTCTACATCGACGCGGGCTGCTGGAAGCTGTCGGGAGTGCACGCGCTGGCCTACATGCGCTCGCGTAAGGGTCAGGGCGACGGCTCCGACATCTCCCGTATCGGCCGCCAGCAGCAGCTGATTTCCGCAATGCTGCGCGAGCTGCAGGACAAGAACTACGTGACGGACCCCGGCTCGCTCATCAACTTCCTGCAGGCTGCGATTTCCTCCGTGAACGTGTCCCCCAACCTGGGCAACGCCAGTTCGGACGCGTCCCTCCTCATCAACGTGCTGCAAAACATCGACCGTTCCAACATCCAGTTCGTGACGATGCCCGTCGAGGAGCCCTCCTGGGATCCGAACCGCCGCATCCCCTCCGAGCCGATGGCCCGCAACGTGTGGAACGCCCTGAAGAACGACCAGGCTCTGCCCGTGGGTACGACCTACACGGACGGCAACGGCGCGCAGCTCGTTGTTCCCGATCCGACCGCGACGACGGCTCCTTCGACGCCCACTCCGACGCAGGCTCCGACGACCGACCCCAGCTCGGATGAGACCTCCACGGATAACACCGAGCAGTCCGCCTCGGTCGCGAATAACGCGGCGAACGAAGAAGCCGCCAAGCAGACAGCCGCTACCTGCCCGCCGAAGAACCAATGAGCAATCCTCCTTCCTTTACGCCCGATCCGAAGCGGCGCCGCCCGGGATCCGATGACGCTCACGTCGTCGGCGAACAGGTGCGTGGCAGTGCGCCCACACCCCCGCCCGAGGCCCTGGCGCCGCAGATGTGGAGGATCTCCGACGACGAGGCCGACGCCTCGCGTCCGCTGATGCCGCGCACGCTGGACCAGCCGCAGCGCGACTCTCAGTCGATTTTCCCGCGTCGCGCTCAGGCCCAGCAGCCGCCGTCCTTCCAGCCGGCCTCGGCGTCGAACCCGCCGTCGTACGCGCCGGGCTCTGGTTCCGCTTCGGGTTCGAACACCTACGCACCGTCTGGAAACGGGCCTCGCCAGGTGACGATCAATCGTTCCCAGAGCGTGCCTGCGGCGGCCCCGCGCCCGCCGCGGCCCCCGTCGCCCCTTCCGCTCCGGCCGCCAAGCCGCGGCGCAGGAAGCGCCGTCACCCGATCCTCAAGACCCTGTGCCTGTTCCTGGTCCTCGTCCTCGCGTGGGGCGGTTTCCTCGTGTGGGACGCCAACACCAACATGGGCCGCGTGAGCGCCCTGTCGGGGGCTGCCGACACTGCGGGAACGACCTACCTGCTGGCTGGGTCTGACTCGCGAGCCGATGGAGCCGTCAAGGATGGCTTCGACGAGTCCGAACGAGCCGACTCGATCATGCTCGTCAACGTTGCCCCGAACGGGCAGGCGGTTGCCCTCTCGATTCCCCGCGACACCTACGCGGAGATCCCGGGAGTCGGCTGGGACAAGATCAACGCTTCCTACGCCTACGGTGGCCCGCAGCTGCTCGTGGAGACCGTGGAGAAGCTGACGGGCCTGACCGTCGATCACTTCGTTCAGATCGGCATGGGTGCTGTGCCAGACATGGTGGATGCCGTCGGCGGCGTCGAGCTGTGCTACGACAACGACGCGGACGACCAGTATTCCGGCCTGAAGTGGACCGCCGGATGCCACACGGTGGACGGCACGACGGCCCTGCAGTTCTCGCGTATGCGCTATCAGGATCCCGAGGGCGATATTGGCCGTACGAAGCGTCAGCGTCAGGTGATTTCGAAGGTCATTTCTTCGGCTGCCTCGCCGTCGACCCTCGTTAATCCCGCGAAGACCCTGCGCGTCGAGCGCGCCGGCTCCCGGTCGTTCACTGTGGACGAGGACTCCTCCGTCCTCACGGTCGCATCCCTCGTATGGGCACTGCGCAGCGCGTCATCGAATCAGATGATGGGCGTTCCCCCGATCGAGTCGCTGAACTTCACGACAAACGCTGGTGCCTCAGCGGTGCTCCTGCGCGACACGACCGCTGATGACTTTTTCGCCAAGCTCCGCTCGGGAACACTCACGACATCGGACCTCAACCAGGTCGACGGACTGTAGGAACGCAGCCCCGCGCAGTCACCTACCGACAACGGCAAAGAACACCGGCCTCGTTCCCACTGTCAGGAACGAGGCCGGAGCTTTGTCTTCACTGAAACGCGCTCAGGAGCCGGGGACAGTGATCGGGCGCGGACCCGCCTGCCAGCCTTCCCACGCGGAGGTGAGGATCTCATCGAGGCCGTTGTTGGCCTTCCAGCCGAGGTCCACGCCGATGGACAGCGGGTCGCCGATCAGCTTGGGCGGGTCGCCCGCGCGGCGGTCCAGCTCCTCGACCGGGAAGTCCCATCCGATGACGCGGCGCAGGCCGTCGATGATCTCGCGCACGGAGGTGCCCAGGCCGGTGCCCACGTTGTAGGTGTGGTGGTCGGGCTGGCGCCCCTCGGCAAGCACGTCGAGCGCTGCGATGTGGGCCTCGGCCAGGTCCAGGACGTGGATGTAGTCGCGCACGCAGGTGCCGTCCGGGGTGTCATAGTCGGTGCCGAAGATCTTGGCGCTCTCGCCGCGCTCGATACGGTCGAGGACCATGGGGATCAGGTTCATGATGGCCGGGTCGGCCAGGTCGGGCCAGCCGGCACCCGCGACATTGAAGTAGCGCAGGCCGATCCACTTCAGGTCCCAGGCGCGCTCGCAGTCGGCCATCATCCACTCGCCGATCAGCTTGGTTTCGCCGTAGGGGTTGATGGGGTGTCCGGCCATATCCTCGGTGACGACCTCGGCGGTGGGGATGCCGTAGACGGCGGCCGAGGAGGAGAAGATCATCTGGTCGACGCCGGCGTCCTCCATCGCGGCCAGCACGTTGGCCATGCCGCCGATGTTCTGCTGGTAGTACCAGGCGGGGCGCTTGACGGACTCTCCGACCTGCTTGCGGGCGGAGAAGTGGATGACGGCCGTGACGTCCTCGTCCACCATGAGGTTGGAGAGGACGGAACGGGCTTCATCGGTAGCGACATCGAGGCGAACGAGGGGCGTGTCCCCAATCCTGGCCGCATTGGAGGTGGAGAGGTCGTCGACGACGACGACGCGATCCCCGCGCTGACGCAGGAGGCGGACAACGTGTGCGCCGATGTAGCCGGCGCCGCCACAAACGAGAATGCTCATGGCTTCAGGATACGACGCGCCGCCCCCTCGCGGCTACCCGCGCGGGGCTTGAGTTGTGCGGCCTCAGCGCGCCTGGGAGACGCGCTGTGCGAGGGCCGCGCCCTTTGCGCTGGCCACGTCGCGAAGATCCTTCTGGAAGCTACGCATCGAGGCGCGCAGGGATTCGGCGCGTTCGCCTTCGCCGGCGCCGAGGATGCGCGCGGCGAGCAGCCCCGCGTTGCGTGCGCCTGCAATGGAGACGGTCGCGACGGGAACGCCCGCGGGCATCTGGACGATGGAGTGCAGGGAGTCGACGCCGTCGAGGTGCTTGAGGGGCACGGGCACACCGATGACGGGCAGCTCGGTGAGTGCGGCGAGCATGCCGGGCAGGTGGGCCGCTCCCCCGGCTCCGGCGATAATGACGCGCAGGCCGCGCTGCGAGGCGGATCGACCATAGGCGACCATGTCCTCGGGCATGCGGTGGGCGGAGACGACACCAACCTCGCAGGCGATGCCGAATTCGGCGAGAGCGCCGACGGCGGCTTCCATCGTGGGCCAGTCAGAGTCGGAGCCCATGACGACGCCGACGAGCGGGTCCTCGCCGGTGGCGGTCAGCTGGATGTCGAGCTCGGTGGTCATGGACGGTCCTTTCGGGAGGGAACGAGGCCGGGGCACCTGGTCCCTCGGCCGCGGACAGGTGGGAGAGTTAGTCGGTGGGGGCCTCGCCCTGCAGGGCGCTGACGGCCGCCCGTGCACGCTCAAGAGCGAGGGCGGGATCCGCGTCGACGACGGTGACGTGGCCAAGCTTGCGGCCCGGGCGCACCTCCTTGCCGTAGAGGTGAACCTTCGCTCCCGCTCCCCCGGCTGCGAAGGCCTCCGCGAGGGCGCGCGCGGGCTGAGCGTGGGAGGAGCCGAGCAGGTTCACCATGACCGCGTACGTGCCCGGGGCGCGCAGCTGCGTGGAGCCCAGCGGCAGGTCGAGGACGGCGCGCAGGTGCTGCTCGAATTGGCTCGTGACGGCCCCGTCGATGGTCCAGTGTCCCGTGTTGTGGGCGCATGGCGAGCTCATTGACGAGGACACGTTCGTCCGCGCCCTCACCGACGACGAACATTTCCACGGCGAGGACGCCGGTGACGCCCAGCTCGTCGGCGATGCGCTCGCCGATGCGGCGTGCCTCGGCGGCAGTCTCGGGTCGGATGCCAACCGCGGGAGCCGTCACCTCGGCGCACACGCCACCGACCTGCACGGTGGAGGCGACGGGCCACGAGGCGATCTCGCCCGAGGGGGTGCGCGCCAGAAGCGCCGCCACCTCGCCGGTGAAGGGAACCAGCGCCTCGGCAAGGAGAGGGGCCATTGCCCCACCAGGAGGCCACGTCCGCGGGACTGTGGGCCACTGCCACGCCGTGCCCGTCATATCCGCCGCGCGGGGTCTTCACGATCAGAGGCCAGCCGATCGTGGCACCGAATTCTGCCAGCTGAGCCTCGTCCTCGACGCGCGCCCACGCCGGGCACGGGATGCCCATGTCGGTGAGGCGCTCACGCATAGCCAGCTTGTCCTGCGCGTACAGGAGGGCGCTCGCCGGTGGCTGAACGGACACGAGGCGGGCCGCCTCCTCCATCGTGGGGGCCGGGATGTGCTCATGCTCGAAGGTGAGGACGTCCGCGCGGTCGACGAGCGCGCGGACCGCGTCCAGGTCGGCGGGCTCTCCCACCGCTTTGTCGACGGTCACCTGACCGGTCGAGCCGTCCGAGGCCTCGACGAGGGCCCGAAGGTTAATGCCGAGCGCGACCGCGCTCTCTTGCATCATGCGTGCCAGCTGTCCGCCGCCGATGACGGCAACGGTGGGAGGTGTCAGCATCTCGTGTTCCACGCCTTTCAATCTACTCCGCTGCTAGAAGCGCCGCGAGCGGCGTCCCATGGACATGAGGGGGCCTTCGGGCATGACGCGATCGGGGTCGAGGGACGCGGGGATCGCGGCGACCGACACGGTGAAGACCGGCGGTTTGTTCGTCTTGAGCTCGAGGCGCCCGCCCATCGCCTGCGCGAGGTCGTGGGCGAGGGCCAGGCCGATGCCCGTCGAGCCGTGCCCGGAGACACCTTTCGAAGATATCGGGGGCCAGCGACTCGTCGATGCCTTCGCCTTCATCACTGACCTCGATGACGACGCCACGCTTGGACGTGCCCGCGTGCGCCCACACGCGCGTGGTCCCGCCGCCGTAGCGTAGCGAGTTTTCAATGAGTGTCGCCAGGACCTGGCCGAGCTTTCCGGCGTCGGCCAGGATCGGACGCTCGGCCTCGTCGAGGAAGACGAGGGGGCGCCCGGCCGCCTCGAACTGGTCCTCCCACTCCTCGCGGGCCGTGTTGAAGACTTCGAGAATGTGAATGGCTTCGGTCTGGCTGGTCTGACGCTTAGAAACGTCGAGCAGCTCCGTCACCACGTTGGTCATGCGCTCCACCTGTTCGAGGCAGGTGCGGGCTTCGGCGCGCACCTCATCCTCAGTGGAGATGAGTTCGATTTCCTCCAGGCGCATGGACAGGGCGGTTAGCGGCGTGCGCAGCTGGTGGGAGGCGTCGGCGGCAGCCTGGCGTTCGGCTGCGAGTCGGCCCGCCATTCGTTCGCCGGTGCGCGCGAGTTCCTCGGAGACCAGATCGATCTCTTCGATGCCGGACTTTTCCACGCGGGCGCGCACGCCGCCCGAGCCAATCTGCTCGGCCTGGGCAGCCAGGTAGATGAGCGGGGCCGACAGCTCACGCGACAGTGAGCGCGCGAGCACCCAGCCGATCGCCATGGAGGCAAGCATGCCCCCGCCGAACATCGCGCACGTCCACGCGATGCGGTTCAGAGCGTTCGACGCCGACGTCGTCAGCTGCACGGAAACGCCGCTCGGAGACGAGGCCAGCGCGGTTATGGTCCGCCCAGGGAACACCTTACTGTTGGTGACGAGGTTGGCCTCGGGAACCTTAATGCGGTAGCCGAGTTCGTCGCCGCGACTGTTCGCCTGATCCGCCACGAGCGAGGCCAGGGTTGCGGGGTCGTTCCCCTCCCCTGCGGCGCGCCTGCGCTCGATGTTTTGGAGGATCAGCTGCGCCTGAACGTCGAGGTTGCGCTGTTCAGAGGACCAGATGGACACCGACGCGAAGAACGCGCCGGGCAGCCCCATCAGCACGCACACGACGGCGACGATGGAGACGATCATCCTCACCGCGCGGGCGCGCATGGCGGGCCTGTCTCAGCGACGCGCTCAGCGCGCGTTCTCGAAGCGGAATCCCATCCCTCGCACTGTCGTGATGTAGTGCGGGTCGGTCGCGTCGTCACCAAGCTTGCGGCGCAGCCACGACACGTGCATGTCGAGAGTCTTCGTGGAGCCGGTCGGGTCCGAGCCCCACACCTCACGCATGAGGGTGTCGCGAGCAACGACGGAACCGGCCTCGCGCAGCAGCACGCGCAGCAGGTCGAATTCCTTGGCCGTCAGGCTCAGCTCAACGTCACCGACGAAAGCGCGGTGCGCGGCGACATCCATGCGGATGTCCTGGGCACGCAGCTCGCCCTCAGCGGGCTCTGCAGCCTGGCGGCGCAGGAGGGCCCGCACACGAGCGAGGAGCTCCGCCAGGCGGAAGGGCTTCGTCACGTAGTCGTCTGCGCCCGCGTCCAGGCCGACGACCATGTCGACTTCGTCCGTGCGCGCAGTGAGGATCAGAATCGGGACTCGATTGCCGGAGGAACGGATCTCGCGGGCGACATCCAGGCCGTCCATGTCGGGCAGGCCGAGGTCCAGGACGACCAGGTCAACGCCGCGAACATCCGCGAGGGCTTCAGCGCCCGTCGCGTGCGCACGCACGTCGTAGCCCTCCTGCCCAGTGCGCGGGCGAGGGGCTCAGAGATGGCCGGATCGTCTTCAACGAGGAGAACTGTAGTCACGCTTACATCTTAGCAATTCTCAACCAAAACTTGCACCTTTCTTGACCCGCTATGCGAGCTGATCAGGCACTCGTTCACACTGCGAGATGAACGTTATTTGACAACGCTTGAGAGCAGGTACGGCGAGACAGGACCGAAACCGCGCAAGTCTGCGGTCGGGAACTCTTCGAGTTCATATCCGTCGCCAACCTCGCCGGCGGCGATGGCAGCAGCCGTGGTCGGATCGGTGAGGATCTTACCCACCGGAGCAATGTCCACGAGGCGAGACGCGAGGTTCACGGTGGGCCCGAAAACGTCACCCGATCGCGAGAACACGTCGCCGCGCACGAAGGAGGCACGTACGGGCAGCATCTCGTCGTCGGCGTTCAGCCGCTCGATAAGGGTTGTGGCCACACGCAGGCCGGTCGGCAGGTCGTCGGCGATATAGAGGACAGCGTCACCGATCATCTTGACGACGCGACCGCCCTCCTCGATGACAGCGTTACGACTCTCCTCCTCGAAGCGCTCAATGAGGCCCACGAGGGCATCGCCGAGGATCGTCGAGGACGACGTATAGGACACCATGTCAACGAAGCCGAGGCAGCGGTTGAGCGGGAAGCGGTTGTGCCGCTCCTCGTGACCACGCTGGGATATCTCGCGGTCGAAACGGGACAGGGTCGCCTCGAGCTGACGCCGCCAGGCGTATGTGAACATCTCCTGGAAGACGTCGACGTACTCGCGCATGTGGTCCAGCACGTACATACGGGCCGTCGTGTCGTCCAGCATGAGGCGGCGCATCGAATCTTCTACCAGGGCCTCGAACTGCCACAGGGCCAGACGGTCAGCCAAATGAGCATTCGCGCGCAGGAGAGAGCGTGAGGTAGCCGTGTCAATGCCACCGGATTCGACGAGGTCATGCCAGCGACTGAAAACTTCCAGATCGCGCTGAGAGAACACCTTGTCGTCTGCGGTGGGAGCCTGGAAACCGAGCGCAATCCAGAAACGAAAGACGCGTTCGATAGGCGTATCCGTCAACTCCGCAAGATCGCGGGCCGAATACGTCAGATGACCTCCGAGCAGCTGGGGAACGTAGCTTGTTGCGGTCAGGTCATCAGGAGTTGCATGGGACGAAGCCGCGTGCTCATCCATCGCAAATCCCTCCTCTTTGGGCTGACTCAACACCACATCAGCGGGTAACGGTATATCAGATCACTTTCAAAGTCACATCGAGATTGTGACCTCGTACGTAGACAATTGTAGTAGTCTGATGAGTTTTTCACCAGGGTTTTGCACGTTTACCTGCGAAAACCCTCCATCTTGCAACAAATTGCAGTTTGTCGACACGCTTCTCGCGCGATGGTCCACAATGTCCCTATGCGCCTTGTTCTTGCCTCCGCTTCCCCCCGCACGCCGCGCGACTCTCATTGCGGCGGGCATCACACCGATCGTCCAGGTGTCCACCATCGACGAGGACGCCGTCCTCGCTGTACTGCCCGGCGGGCGCGCATTCTCGGGCGGCACGACAACCCCGGCAGACGAGGTCACGGCGCTCGCCGCGGCCAAGTGCGACGACGTCTGCGAGGCCCTGAGCACCCCCGGTAGCAACGCCGAACTGCCCGAGGGCGAGGCCGTCCTCGTCGTCGGCTGCGACTCCATGCTCGAGATCAACGGCCAGATGCTCGGCAAGCCCCACACTCCCGACGTGGCCCGCGAGCGCATCCGCGCCATGCGCCGCACGAGCGCCACCCTGTGGACGGGCCACTCTGCCGCGATCCTGGCCCCGGCCTCGTCCCATGATGGGACGGTGGGCGAACGCACGGTCACCGCGACCGTCACCCGCTCCGCCTCGACCCAGGTCCACTTCGGGGACATCTCGGATGCTGAGATCGACGCGTACGTCGCTACCGGCGAGCCCCTGCACGTGGCGGGGTCCTTCACGGTGGACGGGCTGGGCGGCCCCTTTATCGAGGGCGTGACGGGCGATTATCACTCGGTCGTCGGCATCTCTTTGCCGCTGCTGCGCTCCATGGCCACCGAGCTCGGGGTGTTCTGGCCGGACCTGTGGGATGCGCCGCGCCGCTGAGTTTCGGGGCCAATCACCCGCCCGTCGCGCCGTACTGTAGGGGCATGGACAACAGCACCGCATGGGGCATCGGCCTCGCAACGATCACTCTGGACGGCACGACACTCGACACGTGGTACCCCGCCCCACACCTGGGCGAGGCCGGGACCGACGAGGAGCTGGCGACCTCGCTGTCCGTGCTGGAGCGCGTCGATGACGCGCGCCGCGTGCGCACCGTCGTCGTGACCACGACGATTGACCTGCAGGAAGCCCCCGCCTCGACGGAGGACGCCTACCTGCGTCTGCACCTGCTCTCCCACCGCCTGGTTCAGCCCAACACGATCAACCTGGACGGCATCTTCGCGGTGCTGCCCAACGTCGTGTGGACGGATGCCGGCCCGTGCGCCGTCGCCGACTTCGAGGCCACCCGCCTGCGCCTGCGCGCTCGCGACGGACACCCCGTCACCGTGCAGGGCGTCGACAAGTTCCCGCCGATGGTCAACTACGTGCTGCCGTCGGGCGTTCGTATCGCCGACGGTACGCGCGTGCGCCTGGGCGCCTACCTGTCCGAGGGCACGACCGTCATGCACGCCGGCTTCGTCAACTTCAACGCGGGCACGCTGGGCCGCTCGATGGTCGAAGGCCGCGTCTCGCAGGGCGTCGTTATCGGCGACGGATCGGACGTGGGCGGCGGCGCCTCCACGATGGGTACCCTCTCGGGCGGCGGCAAGCAGCGCGTGCGCCTGGGTGAGCGCTGCCTGCTGGGCGCGAACTCGGGCCTGGGCATCGCGCTCGGCGACGACTGTGTGGTCGAGGCTGGCCTGTACGTGACCGCCGGCGCGAAGGTGACGCTCATCGATTCTTCCGGTGAGGCCGAGCCGCGCACGATTGCCGCGCGCGAGCTGTCGGGCGCGTCGAACATCCTGTTCCGCCGCAACTCTCAGACGGGCCGCATCGAGGCCATCGCCCGCGCGGGCGTCGTGGGCATCGAGCTTAACGACGCGCTGCACGCATCGAACTGAGTTTTCTCTACGAACGAGGCCGGGGCCACCCGCGTACACTGCGCGAGGTGGCCCCGGCCTCGCCTCTGTGGCTGACGCGTCAGCGACCAGTCCATGCCTCGCGGATGCGGCTAGCAGCCGCCTGAATGCGCTCGTCGGTGGCGGTCAGGGCCACGCGGACGCGCCCGTGGGCTGCCGTGCCGTAGAAGTCGCCGGGGGCCACGAGGATGCCAAGCTCCGCCAGGCGGTTCACGAGGGCCCACGAGTCGGTCGGATTGGCGGGGTCCAAGACCCACAGGTACAGGCCGGCCGCCGTGTCGGGGTCGACGTCGAGGCCGGCGTCAGTCAGCGCCTCGAGGAGGAGTGCGCGACGCACGGCGTAGACGCTGCGCTGGCGCTCGACGTGCTCGGTGTCGTTGAGAGCGACGGCCATCGCGTGCTGGACGGGGGCGGGCACCATGAGTCCAGAGTGCTTGCGCACGCTCACGATCGGGGCAACCAGTGCGGGATCGCCGTAGATGAGAGCACCGCGGTAGCCCGCGAGATTCGACTGCTTAGACAGCGAGTACAGGACGAGGAGACCGCTCGCATCACCGTCGCACACGTCCGTATCGAGCAGGGAGGGCACTCCCTCGTTCACGTAGGGCTCCGACCAGGGCAGGGCCGCGTAGCACTCGTCGGAGACGACGACGGCACCGTGGGCGCGCGCCCAGGCAACGACCGCTCGCAGCTCGTCCTTGCTCATGACGTGCCCGTCGGGATTGCCCGGCGAGTTCAGGTAGACGAGGGCGGCCTCGGGCCAGGCATCGGGGTTCGTCGGGTCCACGGCGACGGGCGTGGCACCGGCCAGTCGAGCGCCGATGTCGTAGGTCGGGTAGGCGACCTCGGGCACGAGGACCGTGTCGCCCGGGCGCACACCCAGCAGGGCGGGGATCCAGGCGACGGCCTCCTTCGAGCCGATCGTCGGGATCACGCCGCTCATGCCCACATCCACCATGCCCCGGCGCGCACCCCATGCCAGGATCGCCTCGCGCACTTCGGCGGTACCAATCACAGTCGGGTAGCCGTGCGCGTTGGAGGCATCGGCGAGGGCCTCACGAATGAACGCAGGAGTGTCATCGACCGGGGTTCCAACGCTGAGATCGCAGATTCCCCCCGGGATGTTCAGCGGCACGCGCCTTGGCGGGCGCCAGCTGATCCCAGGGGAATTCGGGCAGGTCAAGAGGGCGGGGAAGGATCGTTGTCATGCCCCTACCCTATCGACTGTCAGAGATTCTCGGCCTTCCATTCCTCATTCTGAGGCGGCAGCGCGGCGATCATCGGATCGTCGAAGTCCTGGACGCCGGTCTTCTGGGCGCCGCCGGGGCTGCCCAGGTCGTTGAAGAAGTCGACGTTGGCGCGCAGGTAGTCGGACCACTCGGAGGGCAGGTCGTCCTCGTAGAAGATGGCCTCGGTCGGGCACACGGGCTCGCACGCACCGCAGTCCACGCACTCCTCGGGGTGGATGTAGAGCGAGCGGGCGCCCTCGTAGATGCAGTCGACGGGGCACTCGTCCACGCATGCGCGATCCTTGACGTCCACGCAGGGCTGCGCGATGACGTAGGTCATGAGACGTTCCTCCTGGTCAGTTCTAAAGACTCGTTGATTCTATTATTCACGTATGAGTAGCCCGCAGTCACCCCGCGTCCCCCACACCGCCGCGAGCGGCGAGAATACGCCGATTCAGCGCACCGAGGTCGAAGGGTCGCGCGAGGAAATTTCCACACGCGCGCCTGGCGCAATTCCGAGCTGCCGTGGATGAGCTTCGCCGTCGGCGAGAGGATCGTCATCCGCTACCGTCTGACAGACGGACTGCACGATGCCCTGGGAGAGGCGCTCGAGGTGGCCCCCACGCACGTCACGGTCGCGACGAGGCGTGGGCCGGTTCGCGTGGATGCCCGCACGATGGTGACGGGCAAGCGCGTGCCTCCCCCGCCCACCATCTAGCAGGCGGGGGCGCAAGCGCGGTTCAGCGGTTAGCGCGGCGCTCGCGAGCGGCGATCTTGAAGCGCTCCTGGGCGTCCAGGACAACCTTGCGCACGCGCACGGCCTCGGGCGTGACCTCGACGCACTCGTCGTTGGCCGCGAACTCGAGGGATTCTTCGAGGGTCAGCTTGCGCGAGGGGGTCAGCGACTCGTACACGTCGGCGGTCGCGCTACGCGTGTTCGTCTGCTTCTTCTCGCGGCAGATGTTCACGTCCATGTCCTCGCCGCGCGGGTTTTCGCCCACGACCTGGCCCTCGTAGACCTCGGAGGAGGGCTCGACGATGAAGGAGCCGCGCTCCTGCAGGTTCGTCATCGCGTACGGGGTGGCCTGGCCTGCGCGGTCGGCGACGAGGGAGCCGGTGAGGCGCTGCTCGATGGTGCCCTGCCAGGGGGCGTAGCCCTCGGAGATGGACGAGGCGATGCCGGTACCGCGGGTTTCGGTGAGGAAGCGGGTACGGAAGCCGATCAGGCCACGGGCGGGGACCACGAACTCCAGGCGGATCCAGCCTGAACCGTGGTTCGCCATGGTCTCCATGCGGCCCTTGCGGGCGGCCATGAGCTGCGTGACGGCGCCCAGGTATTCCTCGGGGATGTCGATCGTCATGCGCTCCATGGGCTCGCTGAGGACGCCGTCGATCTCCTTGGTGACAACCTGCGGCTTGCCAACGGTGAGCTCAAAGCCCTCACGGCGCATCTGCTCCACCAGGATCGCCAGGGCGAGCTCGCCACGGCCCTGGACCTCCCAGGCGTCGGGCGCTCGGTGGGCAGAACCTTCAGGGACACGTTGCCGATGAGCTCGCGGTCGAGGCGGTCCTTGACCTGGCGGGCGGTGACCTTGGCGCCCTTGACGCGGCCGGCCATGGGCGAGGTGTTGATGCCGATGGTCATGGAGATGGCCGGGTCGTCCACCGTGATGAGCGGCAGGGGACGCGGGTCCTCGAGGTCGACGAGGGACTCGCCGATCATGATGTCTTCAATGCCGGCGACGGCGACGATGTCACCGGGGGCGGCAGAGTCGGTGGACACGCGCTCGAGGCCCTCGGTGGCCAGCAGCTCGGAGATGTGGACGCGCTGGATGGTGCCGTCGTGGCGCGCCAGGCCCACGTCGGCGCCCTTCTTCAGGGTGCCGTTGTGGATGCGCAGCAGGGCGAGACGGCCCAGGAACGGCGAAGCGTCGAGGTTGGTGACGTGGGCCTGCAGCGGCATGTCCTCGTCGTAGGTGGGGCCGGGGATGCGGTTGAGGATAGTCTCGAAGAGGGGCTCGAGGTTCTCGGTGGGCAGCTGGCCGTCACCGGGGTTCTCCAGCGAGCACTTGCCGGCCTTGGCAGAGGCGTAGACGACGGGAACGTCCATGAGGGAGTCCACGTCGATGTCGATACCCTCGTTCATGAGGTCCTCACCCAGTGACAGGAGCAGGTCGGTCGTCTCGGAGACAACCTCCTCGATACGCGAGTCGGGGCGGTCGACCTTGTTGACGACCACGATGACGGGCAGGTGGGCCTGGAGGGCCTTGCGCAGCACGAAGCGGGTCTGAGGGAGCGGACCCTCGGAGGCATCAACCATGAGGACGACGCCGTCGACCATCGACAGGCCTCGCTCAACCTCGCCGCCGAAGTCGGCGTGGCCGGGGGTGTCGATGACGTTGATGGTGACACCATCCTCGAGGCCCAGGGCCTGGGCGGCCGGCCCGGTGTAGTGGACGGCGGTGTTCTTGGCGAGAATGGTGATGCCCTTCTCGCGCTCGAGGTCGCCGGAGTCCATGACGCGCTCGCCGGTCTTTTCGACCGTGTCGCGCTCGGAGAACGCTCCGGACTGCCAGAGCATTGCGTCAACCAGCGTGGTCTTTCCGTGATCGACGTGTGCGACGATCGCGACATTTCGCAGGTCGGGACGCGTGGACATATGTGGACTCCTCAAATGTGGATACAGATTTATGCGTGTGAGGGGGCAAAGAAGCCTCAGCCATGACCGGTTCGAACCGATTTCACGCACATACGCCTCTAAGAATATCGGCTAAACAAGGGGCGACGCGATCCCCATGTTGCGAATTCCACCACGTCGTGGACACGTGGCGGACATATGAGAGCCCATCGGCCGGTCTATTTGCTCGTTCACAAGCAATGGCGTTAACTGGCTTGTATGACTGACATCGCCACGCTCAGCGCAGACGTTTCCGCGGCCTCGCCCCTTGTCACCCCCTTCGGCGCGCACCTGCTGTCGTGGCGTCCCACGGGCCACCCGGACGTCCTGTGGCTTTCCTCCCGCGCAGTACTGGATGGCACAAAGGCGATCCGTGGCGGCATCCCCCCTGTGCCTGCCCTGGTTCGGCAGCCCCACCGATTCTCCGACGAGGCCCGGCCAAGGAGCGGGTGCCCACGGTTTCGCCCGCACGAGCACCTGGACGCTGCTGGGAAGCACCCAGCCCGCGGACAATGCCCCGGCCTCGTTCTCCTTCGAACTGCACCACACCGGCGAAACCTCCGCCCTCTACCCGCATTCCTTCTGCGCGCGCCTGGACATTACCGCCGGGGCCGAGCTGAACGCGACCCTCACCCTCACGAACGAGGACGACCACCCCTTTGCCATCGAGGCCGCCCTGCACACCTACCTGAATGTCGGCGACGTCAAGGACGTGACGCTGGAGGGCCTGGACGGTGAGCGCTACTACGACAAGGTCCGCAAGCGCTACGCCACCCAAACCGGCGACGTCACCTTCATCGGCCCAACCGACCGCATCTACACCTCCACCCAGCAGGTCCAGGTCGTCGACCCAAAGCTGGACCGGCGCATCATCGTGGACAAGAACGGCTCGGGCTCGACAATCGTGTGGAACCCCTGGTCACAGGGCGCGGACACGATGAGCGACATTGGCGAGGGCGAGTGGCAGAACTTCGTGTGCGTGGAGACCGCGGCAGTGCGCGAGCGGGCGCTGACGCTGTGGCCGGGGCACCCCCACATGATGACGCAGACCCTTGCTGTGGAAACGCTGGACTGACGGCCCGCGAGTAGGATTGGCTCCAGCTACGACCAGAAAGGCTCTCATGGCTCTCACCTCCGCGATCGCGTCCGCGTATCTGTCCGTTTCCCGGTGGAAGCTCGTCACTCAGCCCCTGCCGGACAAGGTCATCGTCATCGGCGCCCCGCACACGTCGAATTGGGACGGCGTTTTCATGGCGATTTCCATGTGGAAGTCCGGGCGCACGTTCTCGTTCCTGGTCAAGGATTCCGTCGTCAAAGCCCCGGTGCTGGGTTGGTTCGTGAAGAAGATCGGCGCGGTTCCAGTGGAACGCAGCGCCGCGCATGGCCTGGTCGAGCAGGTTGCCCAGCGCATCCGCGAGGCGGACACGTTCACGCTGTGCATCACGCCGAAGGGCACTCGCTCGCCGCGCGAGTTCTGGAAGTCCGGCTTCTATCGCATCGCGATGGAGGCGGGTGTGCCGATTCAGCTGGGTTTCATTGACCGCAACACCCGTACGTTCGGCTGGGGGCCGACATACCAGCTGACGGGCGACGTACGCGCCGACATGGAGGTCATCCGCGCGTTTTACGCCGACAAGGTCGGTATCCGCCCGGAGAAGACCTCGGTTCCGCGCCTGCGTTCGGAGGACGAGGCCGAATGAAGCTCGCGCGAGCGTTGCTCGGCACCGCTGGGGCGCTCGCCCTGGCGGCGGGTGGCGCTGCGGCGCATGCGGACGAGCCGACGCAGATTCGCCTCGTCGAGGTCTACGAGATGACGCCGGGCGTGAGCGTAACCCACCAGGTGACGCTGTCGACGGATCACGCACTGATCGGCGAGCAGTGTCAGTCGATGGGCACGGCAGCCAAGGCTACGTCGTCGCTCCTCGTGAGCGTTGACGGCGTGGACGGATGCCGCTTCACCTGGGACCTTGAGGACGATGGCGCCGAGGTCGTCTCAGTTGACGACGGCGGTGTCTTCCATTTCGAATCGACATCCGCACGCCTGCTCGAAGGGTTCTCGTCTCCCGATGCGTCAGCCTCCATCGAGTCGGTGACCTTGATTGCACACAGTTCTGTCATTATCGAGGCCTCTGACGGTGGACAGATCACCACCCCCGGGGCGTCGACGAAGACAGACGCAAGCACGGTCACCTGGCATAACGTCACCGCTAACGTGAGCGCGACGGGAACCGTCGACGCCAACGCATCCTCCACGTCCCCCTCCCCTTCCTCCTCACGATCTGTTGATGCCGCCTCCACTCAGAGGCGAGGCCACGCCTCCACCGCACGTTCGCTCACCCCGATTGTGGCGATTACAGGAGGAGTTCTCCTGATCGTCGCTATCACCGGCCTCGTGCTCCGATCACGGCTGTCTCGCCAGGCTGCCGCCGACGCGCAGTTCGAGCGGGATGCGGCGCTACGTGAGGCACAGCGGCGCTCCGCTTCGGCTGAGAAAACGGCTTCGGCCCCCTACGGCAAGCGCTCCCTCGCTCCGGCCTCGTCGAAGCGTGACGAGGCCACGCCCGCGAGCGCTCAGAGACCCGCTGGTTCCGACGCCGAGACGGACGCTGAGCGCTTCTCCCCGCCCGACCTCCCCTAGCAGGCACACGTCACGATGGGCCCCAACCTCTCGCGTGAGGTTGGGGCCCATCGTGCGTAGCGTTATCCGACGTGGAAGTAGCGCATCACCAGCTCTTCGACCGACACCTTCGAATCTGCCAGGTCGTCGCGCAAGTGCACGTCTCCCAGTTCCATGAGGCGCGAAGCCCACGAATCGATGAGTCCGGCTGGGAATACACCGAAGGCCTCGTAGTCCTCACGCTGGGCGAGGAGCCTGCCCGCCGCCTCGAAGCAAGAATCCGGGAGCTGATCCAGCCCCGGCGTCTGGGACGCATCCCCATCCACCTTTCGTTCACGCGCATAGTCGGCCATTCCCGGCTCAGTCAGGCCAATGCGGGCGGCGACGGTGATACCGGCGAGCAACAGGTGGATCGCTGCAGATCCATCGGGGCTGCGCAGCTCAACGGTCTGGGAGTCATTGGGCAGGTCTATGATCGGAGCCTCGCCAGGGTTGGCGTCACGGAACATTGAGTCGTCGATGTTTTGCCAGCCGAGGGGCACGCGCACGAGGACGGAACGGTTGCGGTCGCCCCAGCAGATCGAGGTCGGCGCCTCCTGATGGGGGACGAGGCGAAGGAACGAGGTAGGAACGGTATTGCCGAACGCGGTGAGCGAGGCTGCGTGCGATAGGTAACCGCCGATGACCTGAAGCGCTGTCTCCGTCAGCCCCGATCCGGTCGAGAACTGGTTGACACCATCCTTCACGAGTCGCGTGTGGAAGTGCATACCAGATCCGGCCTGGCCGACGGCGATCTTGGGTGAGAAGGAAACCTCGATGCCGTAGGAGTGGGCAACCTCGCGCAGCACCCACTTGGCGAGGACCATCTGGTCAGCGGCGTCCATCACATCGACGGGCAGGAATTCAATTTCCTGCTGAATCATCTGACGCCCATCAGCGACGAAGTTGCCGACCTCGGAGTGCGCATACTTCACGGCGCATCCCATGCTCACCAAATGGAGGAGGGTTTCGGTACGCACGTCTTCCCACTTCGAGAAGGGGCCTGACTCGTGGTATCCGCGCTGTTCTTCGACCGGATAGAGGTTGTCTTGCGCAGAGAACAGGTAATACTCAAGCTCTCCAAGAGCCTGCAGCTCGCACCCCGTCTGCTCCGTCAGGACACGCTGAGCTTTCCGCAGAATTTCCTGAGGAGCCGACGCGAGCGGCTTGCCCTCAACGTCATAGAAACCGCACAGGATATCGAGCGTCGGAATGGATGCGAAGGGATTGAGGAAAGCCGTCGACAGACGCGGGACCACGTACAGGTCCGAGGAGGTCGCCTCGACAAATGCGAACAGGGATGAGCCATCGACGCGCTCGCCGAGCGTCAGGACCCGGTCCAGGTGAGCTTTGGACTGGATCGCGAAGTTAAGCGTTTTGAGTCGACCGTCCCCACCGACGTATCGAAGATTCAGCATGGGGATGTGATTATCTTCGATATAGCCGATGATGTCGGCTTTCGTGAACTCTTTGGCAGGCTTTCCAAGGGCCTGTACAAGCGGGTTGGGGCTGAGAGACACCGTATCGGTCGACAGCATGAATCACTCCTCTTCGAGTATGACTGGCTTCACGCAATTGTGACACACTTGCGCGCCACAAGACAGCCGGTGGACAACTCAATTGACACCGCCGCCCATTGTGAAACCGCCCCACCACTTTAGTGATGCTTGTTACACTTTGACTAACCCACTCTTAGGAACCGCAATGGCGATGACACCCTCTCCCCCTCCCTCACGATCCGACCAGGCCACCCGCTTGCTCATGGCGAGGCCTCCTCGTCGATTCCGCGCGCACATTCTGGACCGTACCGGTCATGGAGCTCATCATCACTGTCATGGCCCGCTACCGCCTGAACGTGCTGCACTGGCACCTGACAGACAACGCAGGTTGGCGTCTCCCCGTCCCCGGCTACCCCGCGCTCACATCCACCGGGGCTCAGATTCCAAGAGCCCCGAAAGACTGGTACGACCGCGCGTGCGCGCCAGAACGGTCAGGCACATGGCGCACGTCGCCCGCGCACACATCACAAGGCTTCTATTCCGACGCAAATATTCGACACCTCGTCCACTTCGCCGCACAGCGCGACATCCGCATCATCCCCGAGATCTCAATCCCCCTCCCACGCAGGTGCCGCAATCCGAGCGTACCCACACTTGGGAAACCCCGCCCTCGTCCATGCGCCCGAACAGGAACACAACACGACGTTATGGCCCAACGCCGCGTCTCTCCAATTCATCGAGGCATCCCTCCACCACGTGTGCGACCTATTCCCATCCCCCATCATTCACATCGGCACACCCACAACCGAGTGGAGCCAGTGGGAAAACGACCCCGCGCTCAAGCGCGCAGGCCTGACGTCTGGACAAGACATCGAACGCTTATTTATCGAACGAGCGATGCGCACACTTCACTTCCACGGTCGCCGGGCAGCCACCTGGGACACGGTGACTCGCACCTACGACTCCCCGCCCCCGGGGACAATCCTTCTCTCATCGCACTGCGGCGGATCACACGTCACCGACGCCGCCTCGTCGGGAGCCCCCTGGATTCTGGCAGACTCACCCCTCCTCTCCCTCGGCCACCCCACCCACCCCAACTCACCCACAGGATCTCCTACGACCGCACGCCAGCTCTACGAACAGCTACCTCAGGCACTACACAGCGAGCGCCTCAAGGGGATCGAAGCTGTCGCATGGTCTACATCGGTCACGACCCCAGACCTCCTCTTCTACCATCTACTCCCCCGGCTCCTCGTCATCGCAGAAATCGCATGGCACGGCGACCACACCCTCCCATGGGAACAACTTGCCCCGCTCATTGACCGGGAGATGGCATCTCTACGCCAGCACCTCCCCTACTGGAATCCCCAGCGGGCATAATTGAGGGCCGCGCATCCAAAACGGATACGCGGCCCCGTGCCCCCTAGCGGGGCGGAGTTCGGAGCAGGCATGAAGGCCGCCCCACTAGGCTTTCATGAACGCAAAGACCACTTTTTCAGTCGCTCCGCGAGCGCGCGTGCATCAATATCCAAGCGCTCAGCTTCTGAGGCGTCGTCGCGCTTAATCGCACGCCAGTATGCAACCTTTGTGCGCAAGAACTCACGACGAAGCTCAATAATCTGGACCTCCTCCTGGAGGCGCGCATCCTGCTGCTCCAGCAGGGTCACAAACTCGGAGATATCCCTCTCCCCACCCAGGCCCGATCGGACATATTCGCGCATGTCCGCAATCGACATCCCGGACGCAGATAGACACGACACCCAGGTCAGCAGCTCAAGATCATCCTCTGTGTACGTGCGATGACCGCTGGAGGCATCACGAGCAATGGCCGGAATAACGTTGACATCCTCGTAGTAGCGCAGGGTGGACGCGGGCAACCCAACGAGCGCCGCTACCTCCTTGATGGAGTACGTGCGCCCAGAGCCGATTCTGCCATAGCTTCACCCTAAAAGACCTCAAGCCCTTGAAGTCAAGCGGAACTGCGGGACGTGCATCACGCGCTACGACCTGCAAAAAGACCGGTATTTACGTGCTCACGCACAGCCCAAGACCATCAGGCTGCCCAGGCAAGCCTCAGATGAGCTCGGCACGCCTCTGGAAGGACCAAATCGGACAGGTCTGTTCGCGCATGTGCACATCGAAGCGATCGAGAAGCTCGCACCCACCATTGAGGTAAAAGCGAGCATTCTTTTCAGTGGAGGTAACAAAGCCGTACGCGCGCCCACCGCGCTTCGCCACATAGTCCGGAAGCACCTGGGAGACCAGCCATCGACCAACACCGCGCCCCCGCATACTCTTATCAACCGAGAGCACCTCGAGATACCAATCGAAGTCACCTTTATCGATCGTTACCTGGTCAGCACGATCAACGACGTCGGAAAAATCCTTAATCAGCAGGGGCGACGCGTATCGATAGAACTCGTAGCCCCCATTGAGGAAGCTCTGCAGGACACCCACCTTGCGATCATGCATAAGCGCAGTTCCCACGATTCTCCCCTCATGCTCGACGACGAGAGCATGTCGGAGCCTCTGATAAGAAGCCGCGAGCATCCGATTGATCACAGTGAGACATTCCGGGTAACGCTCCGGGCGGTAGAGGTACGGTTCGAGCATGACATGAAGGGGATAATCAAGGAATCCCTCGGTGATAATGCGTGTCATCTCAGGGATATCAGCACGCGTGGCAATCCGACACTTCACAGGAGCCCTCCTCAACTCGTTCAGCTTTGACGAAACTAACCGTCGAAAACCTGACCCTAGGTAGATACCTGTCATCCTACGTGACGGATCGCGATTTCACCTTGTTAATAAGGGCCACTCACCTTTGACATGGCTTTCATTTTCATTTGACGACCGATCAGTCGATCGTGTACCTGTGGCCACTCGTTGCTTTGTATCCACGAAGAGACGATAATCGAGTGGTTCATATCAGGAGGACTGCATGCGATTCTTTCGCGCCCTGTGCGCCACGCTCGGGGCTTTGCTCATCACGTCGACGGTCGTATTCGGCGCTCACGCCGCGGACGGACCGACGCTATCCGAGACGTACGTTCTTACCAAGGATGGCCAGCTCGTTGACACGTTGACCGTCGTCGACCCTTCTCGCACGATGAGCGAATCCGCATGTACCCCGTACGTCGGCAGCTCCACAGACCAACACGTCGAGTTTGTGACGCGCGACGATGCCACGATCTGCCACATGCAGCTCATGTACACCCGAGCGCAGGACGAATCCGAGTTCACCCTTCAGGACTCGGGGGCGTTCGTCCTGTCGGCACGCACCGACCAAACCCTGGCCGCATATCGAAAGACCTTTGGCTCTTCCCTATCCTTCGCTTCCGTCTCCCTGAGCGTCGAAGGGGAAGTTAAGTCGGCGACATCTGGTGCTGCTACGTCGGCGACGACCTACGAGGGGCGAGCCTTGTCTGTGTCGACGTGGACGGATACTGTCCCGCAGGTCATCACGGTCAACGGCACGCTTTCTCCCGGCGGAAATCCGGCCGCAGCGGATGGCGCCAATGCGCTGAAGGATCCCTGGGGCACAACGCCCATCCCCGGAAACAAGAACGCGTCCGATAGCGCACCCTCTGCCACATCCGATTCTTCCTCCAGCCCCTCGCTCGGGCTCCTCATCGGCTTGATCGTCGGCCTCATCGTCATCGTACTGGTTGTCGTCATCGTCATTTACATGATTCGCTCGAAGCGCTCGACGCAGCCCACTACGGGCACGCAGCACAGCGCTACCCCCTCACATGTGCGACGCCCGTCCGCACCTCAGGGCGCGGGGGCTTCTGCACCCTATGCACCGGGGCAAACGATGGGCACCCCGGCACAGAGCAGCCCCGCCCCCGTGATGAATCAGAGCCGAGGTGGCACTTCCTCACCCGAGGCCTCTCGACGCGCCCCATCGACCACTTCAGCGCAGCCGGACCTCGCCTCGCTTCCGCAGCCCAAGCCGCGTGACACCGGCTTTGTCTGGGAGCATAAGTCACGCCCCGCTCCCACAGCTCTCACGCCCGTTGACCCTGTTCAGGCGGCCAAGCCCCCGAAGCGCAAGCGTTCACGTGATGGGCATCGTCCTGCTGTGTTCCCGACACAGCCGGTGCAGGCTATGCAGCCGACGCAGCCGACGCAGCCGATGCAACCGATGCAGGATCCGAACGCGGCCGCTGCACACTACGCTCCTGGTTTTCCCCAGGAGCAGGGAGCACCGTCGGCTGCCCACACGCCTCAGGCTTCGACTGACCGCTATGCACCGGCAGTCCCCGCCACTCCTGCTCCTGCTCCTGCTCCTGCTCCTGCTCCTGCTCCTGCTCCTGAGGATGTTCCCACGCCCGCACGCGGGATCCCAAGCCCTGGAGTCTCACAGATGGCAGCGCACGCTCCCGAGGCCGATCCGCAGCAAAGTGTCGCCGCAATTGAGCACTCACCCACCGACTCTTCTTACTCGTCTTCCGTGCCCGTCCCGCCCCCGAGCGTGGAGGATGCTCCCGAGACGATGCTGATCCCGAAGATTCAGCGTGCAGTCGTTCCAGAGCCGGAACCGGTCGCAATTCCGGAACCCGAGCCCGTCGTGGTCCCCGAACCCGAACCGGTCGTGGTCCCCGAACCCGAACCCATCGTCGTTCCCGAACCCGAACCCCTCGTGGTCCCCGAACCCGAACCCGAGCCCGTCGTGGTCCCCGAACCCGAGCCCGAGCCCGTCGCGGTCCCCGAACCCGAACCCATCGTGGTTCCCGAACCCGAACCCATCGTCGTTCCCGAACCCGAACCCATCGTGGTCCCCGAACCCGAACCCGAACCCGAGCCCGTCGCGGTCCCCGAACCCAAACCGGAATCAACTGCGACGCCGACGCATATTACGGTTCCTCAGCTGGCGCCGGTCGTGATTCCCAAAGGCTACGCCGAAGCCCGTCGCGGTCCCCGAACCCAAACCGGAATCAACTGCGACGCCGACGCATATTACGGTTCCTCAGCTGGCGCCGGTCGTGATTCCCAAAGGCTACGCCGGAGCCCGTCGCGGTCCCCGAACCCGAACCCCTCGTGGTCCCCGAACCCGAACCCATCGTGGTCCCCGAACCCGAGCCGGTCGTGGTTCCCGAACCCGAACCCGTCGTGGTTCCCGAACCCGAGCCGGTCGTGGTTCCCGAACCCGAACCCGTCGTGGTTCCCGAACCCGAACCGGTCGCGGTTCCGGAACCCGAACCCATCGTCGTTCCCGAACCCAAACCGGCCCCGGTCGTGGTTCCCGAACCCGAGCCCCTCGTGGTCCCCGAACCCGAACCGGCCCCGGTCGTGGTCCCCAAACCCGAACCCATCGTGGTCCCCAAACCCGAACCCATCGTGGTCCCCGAACCCGAACCCATCGTGGTCCCCGAACCCGAGCCGGTCGTGGTTCCCGAACCCGAGTCGGCCTCGTTCGTTTCGGTGGACGATGACGGCGAGATGCCGACCGCGCAGTTCCCGCGTGTTCGTCGGGTGAATTCCAGCGCCTGGTCCACGAACACGCGCAGCGAGTCCGCACCCACGGCAGCCGAGCCGGCATCAGCCTTTACGCAGACTCCCCCGGCAGCGTCTCCCAGCCAGGAAAGCGCTCCCGTAGCACCGGCGGTGCAGGCTCAGTCGGCGGCGCCCTACGTGCCCGCTGCTCTTCAAGCCATCCCGATGCAGCAGCCCCCGGTCGCACCCCAGCCCCCGGTCGCACCCCAGACCGCCCAGGCACCGTTCGTGCCCCAGCCCCCTGCCGCACCGCAGGCACCGGCAATGCCGCAGGCCCCAGTGACACCGCAGGCACCGGCAACGCCCGCCCCGCTCCAGGAAGATTGGAACTCCGAGTTCTCGTGGAATGAGGAGGCGCGCCGCGAGCAGGAAGGCGAGTCGAAGCGTCGCAAGCGCTGGGGTTGGGGCAAACGCCGCAAGCAGCGCGAGGACAACAATGAGCCCATCGAGTCAGAGACCGAGGAGCAGAGCGCGTCTGCGCGCATGCCGATGATTTCAGTCGACGCTCAGGACGACGACTGGAATGACTGGCAGAACTGGAACTCGAGGAGCTAACCCCATCGGGGCGCGCTAGCGGCGCTTTTCCGCCTTGGCGAGCTCGATGTAGCGCGCAACTTCCGTATCCAGATCATCTTCATCGTCTGCTTCTTCATGATCGGGCGCGGAGTCGTCCTGTCCGTATCGCTCGATCAGAAGACGTTCACGGTAGAGATGGTCGGCGGTCACACCGATGGTACGGATGAGGGACGCGTTGAGGACCATGCCGACGATGATGCCGATAAGCGGCAGATCTGCGCCATCTTCATGCCGACGAGACGAGCTCCGAGGGCCGCGAATAAGGAGTTCACAGACGCGGTCAGCGCGTTGTTCCCGACGCTCTCCATCGATCCGCGTTTGGTGAGCTTACGCACCACCTTGTTGAATATACGCATCGAGGTCTCCTTCTCGACGGCATGGTCATCAGCCGAGCTTCGCGGGGCGATCGCCTGGGATAAAACCATCGCGGAGAAGAGCTTTTCCGTCGGTTCCCTCGTGTCATACCCGTAGTACGCAGCCGTGTGTGACACAAGGCGCGCAGAGGAGATCAGGAACGTCGCGATATCAAGCCCGATCGCCGCTGCAATCACGCCGATACCGGGTGCCGAAGCGATGCCTAGACCGAGGATGGCCGCGACCGCCCCTCCCGTCGCGAATACGCTGCTCACCGCTCCTTCCGTCGCGGTAACGGCGGCATATCCAACCTTCAGGTGGGGCCTGACCAATTGGATCTCTGCCAGGTTCAGGTTTCGGATGTCCTCAAGACACTCCACGTCGTTACCGGCCCTGCGATGCGCCTTCACAATTCGTTCGCGTCGAACCGAGGATTCGGCGGCTGATGTCGCCTTCTCGACAAGCCCCAGGACAGCCGATGAGATCCAGCCTGCAATCGCAGCCCCGCCGGGGATTTTGCCCACGAGACCAACCACTTTTTTCACAGGGGTGAGCACGTACGAGCGGATGCGCTGTGTGATAACTCGAGGGCTGCGCGGGTTGACCTGGGCGGCCTTCCATTCCTGGATTGCATCCCACTGCGCGCGATCGTCGTCGGTCATGCGCTGACGAATATCGTCGCGCGTGCTGTGGTCTTCCTCCGGCTGATCCGTCATACCTCAAGCCTACCCGACCGAGATAAAGCGGCCCACAGCCTCGAGCGAGCGGGACGGCCGCTCTCCTACGGGCGGCTCTCGCCCTCGGCGAGTTCGACGTAACGCGCGACGTCGATGCTCAGCTCCTGAGACCCGGTCGACGGTATGAGGTCCGTCGACGCGCCGCTCGCATGAACGTGGCCGTAGCGCTCCGCCAGGAAACGCTCCCGGTACAGATGGTCGGCCGTATCCCCGATGGTGCGCATGAGCGCGGCGTTCAGGCCAGCGCTCACCACGATTCCGGCGACAGGGACTATCTGCGCGAGCTTGCGGGTGGCCAGGCGAACACCCATCGCCGAAACAGGGATTTCATGGCGCTGACGATAGCGCTTCCTCCCAGCATTTCGATGGATCCCTGACGAGCCAGATCCTGCATCACCTTGTTGAAAGCGAGCATGGTCGCCTGCTTTTCAACGATGAAATCGCGCCCCGCTCCGGCGGGATCGATCGCTTGGGAGAGAACCATCGTGGAGAAGAGTCGCTCGGTGGGGTCCTCTGAGTCGTAGCCGTAATAGGCGGCCGTGTGGGCGACGAGGCGCGTGGCCGCGGCGAGGAAGGTCGTCACATCGACGGCCATCGCCGAGGCCGTGACCCCCACGCCCGGCGCCGATGCCACGCCCATACCGAGAACGGCGGCGACGGAGCCACCGGAAGCAAAGACACCGCTGACGGCTCCCTCAGCGGCTGCCGTGCCCGAATACGCGAGACTCAGGCGAGGTTTCACCGCGAGCACCTGATCCAGGGGCAGCGCGCGGATATCCTGCAGCGTATTCACGTCGTGCCCGGCGGCGCGGTAGGCCTTGAGGATGCGCTTGCGCCTCACCGATGCCTCGGAGGCGGAAGCCGCCAATTCAACGAGCCCGAGGGCGGCGGAGGACACGGTCCGGGTCAGCGCTTCACCGCCGGGGACCTTGCGTGCGATGGAGACTGCTTTGCTCACGGGTGCCAGTGCGGCGGACTTCATCTTCTCGGTGATGGCGTGGGGACGCTTGTAGCTGAGCTGAGCGGCTTTCCACCGTTGGATCTCGTCCCACTGGGCGGCGTCGGCTTCACTCATGCGCGCACGCAGGTCATCGTTCATGCGGTGCTCGTTCATACCGATCTGGTCCATCCTGTCAGCCTACACAGTGAGCGTTCCTTTAGGAGCCTCGGCGCCTGCACCTACCCTGTTATGCTTGTGACCTGGCAGTCACATTCGGCATCGTTTGAAGGAGATTCCGTGGATTCTCGCTCGTCGCTTATCGACCAGATTAATCTCTTGCACGAGGAGAAGGAACACCAAAAGATCATCGCGCTCATCGAGGGGCAGCCTCCCTCGGCGATGGACTACGAGCTGACGAGCCTGCTGGCGCGCGCCTACATCAACTACGCGCAGCCCTATATGGATTCTTTCCGCGATCACATTAAGCACGCCATCGAACTACTGCGCAGTGTCGAGGCTGAAGGCATGGCGGATCCGCGCTGGTACTACCGCATCGGCACGGCCCTGTACTGGCAGGACCAGGAGGAGAGCGCGCTGACTTACCTGGAGCAGTGCCTCGCCATGGATCCGTCTAACGAGGACGCGCCGGAAATCATCGCCGAGTGCAAGGCTGCCATTCAGCGTCGCACGGTCGTGCGCCCCCTCGAGGTGCAAAGGCTCATCGATTACTTCGATCGCAACGACTTTAACTACAGGGTGGAAGATCAGAGCCTGCACATGGGCATCGGTCGTGGCTACTTCATCTTCTCGATCGCGAACGAGGGTACGGACCTGAGCATGTGGGCCGCGATCCCGGAGGACGTGTCGATGGAGCTGCGCCAGCGCCTCATCCAGGCGTGCAATGACTGGAACGGAGCCACCACGTGGCCGAAGGTCTACGTGGCGTCGTTGGACGACGGCCGTCAGCGCTTGTGCGCCGAGCAGTTCGTGACTGCCCGTTACGGCCTGACGGACGCGCAGGTCTCGACCAGCATCGAGCGTTTCGTCGCCTCGGCTGAGGCCTTCTTCAAGGATCAGATCGAACGCATCCCCGCCCTGGGCGGCACCCAGGAGTAGGGCACGTACTTCAACGTTCCCCGGCCTCGTCACCATGGACGAGGCCGGGGCTTGTTATGCGCTCAGGCGCGCGGCACGTAGACGCTGAGGCCGCCGTCGCTGACCACTCCGGTGAGCGTTCCGTCGTCCGCGACGCGCACGGACGGGTGGCCACCGATGATGCACTCCCACTCCTGGCCGGCGTGACGCTGGCCCACGTAGAGGGTTTTCTCGGCGCCCATTCGGTCGGAGAGGATGACGGCGCAGCCGGAGCCGGGGATCTCGTCCTTGCCTTCGCGGGCGAAGCCGACCACGTCGGGATCGTCGAAGGCGTTGTGCTGCGGGCCGACAGCCGCTCGGGACCGGATCCCCATGAGGATCGGCAGCTCGCGCACGGCAGGCAGGTCGTCAGACTCGGGGGAACCCAGGAGGTCACCCCAGAACACGCAGGGAACCCCGGCCTCGTTGAAGAGGATGAGGGCGTAGGCGGCCGCCTTGAACCAGGGGGCGACCGTGGAGGCCAGGGACTGGCCTGGCTGCGTGTCGTGGTTTTCGACGAAGGTGACGGACTTGTCGGGGCGGGAGGCCGTCAGCGTGTTCTCCCACAGGCGAGCAAGGTCCACGTTGCCGTCCGACACCGACGCGTCGTGCAGGTGAAAGTGCAGGGGGACGTCGAAGAGCATGACGTTGGGGACTCGCGCCAGGTAGCCTTCGAGTTCGCGCACGTCGCCGCTCCAGTACTCGCCGACGGCGGGCAGGCGGCGTCCCGTCGAGGCGCGCAGGTCCTCGAGCCAGCGGGCGTAGAAGTCGGAGCCCACGTGTTTGACGGCGTCCAGGCGCAGCCCATCCACTCCGGTCGTCTCGACGTACCACTTGCCCCAGCGGTCCAGCTCCTCGCTGACGCGGGGGTCGGTGACGTGCACGTCGCAGCCCATCAGGTAGTCGAAGTTGCCGAACTCGGTGTCGACGGACTCGTTCCACTGTTTGCCTTCGAAGAGCCACAGGCCGCTGCGCTTCGTGGCCTCGTCCCAGTCGATGCCATGGAAGCACGTCCAGTCCCACGTGAAGTCCGAGTACACGCCCGCGCGCCCCGGGAACGTGAAGCGCGTCCACGCCTCGATCGTCTCGGGCTCCCCGATCGCCTCGTGGCGATTATGGGGATTGATCGGTGTGGCGCGCACGGTCTCGGACGCGTCGGCGCCCATGCGGTGGTTGAGGACGATGTCGGCACACACACGGCGATACCCGCCTCGTGCAGGGCCGCGATGGCGGCCAGGTACTCGTCCTTCGTGCCGTACTTCGTGGGCACGGAGCCCCTCTGGTCGAACTCGCCCAGGTCGTACAGGTCGTAGACGCCGTAGCCGACGTCGTTGATGCCCTCGTGGCCCTTGTAGGCGGGCGGCAGCCAGATCGCGGTCACGCCCAGGTCCGCGATCTCCTGGGCGCGGGCAGCGAGGTACCGCCAGTGGCTGGCGTCCGGTGCCATGTCCCAGGCGAAGGCCTGCAGGATCAGGGGGCCCGCCTCCGTCATGGACGAGGCCAGGGCCGGTTCAGTCGTCTCATTCACCCGCATATCGTGACAGGTTTCCCCTCCCCCCGGGTGCGCGAGGAGGGCAAACAGTGGCGGGGTATACACGGTAACGAGGCCGGGGTTGAGCGCCACGGTTGAGCGCGGTCCCGGCCCGGGCCTCGTCGGTGATGTCGTTACTTGCGGCGCCCGAGACGTCCCTTGACGCTGGAGAAGCTGGAGGCGGCGCTCGAGGCGCCGTCGGCGATGCCGGAGGCCGCGCTCTTTGCGCCGACCATTACGACCTTCGCTTTGCCGCGCAGGCCCTTCTTGATAGTCGTCGCCGTCTCAGGCGTCCGCCCATTTGTGGATGCCCCCAGACGAAGCTGATCCCACTCGTCGACGTCGACACCGGGAGGAGGAATCTCGCGCAGGTGCTCTTTGAGGAGCGCAGACTGGGACTGGAGCGCCATGAAGGTGAGGCCGCTCGACACGAATCCTCCGATGACGGGGACGATCTTTGAGAAGCCCCTAGCGGCGGTGCTCTTCGTGATGTTGATGCCGATGAGACGCAGGCTGTGCTTGAGGACCGGGTACCAGGTGATGCTCATGAGGGCGCGTTTGGTCGCATGGTTCTGGTAGGCGGTCTTGACGGCCACGCGGGCGAAAGCCGTCAGGGACTGGGCGGCGCCCCCGACCCCCAGCATGACGCCAAAAAACACGGCGAGAATGCCGAGCGTGTCGTCGTCAGCATCTCGGCCGTCCGGGAGGAGCTCGCCCCAGCCGTACAGGTAGGCGAGCTTTTGCATGATCCTCAGCGCGTGCACGTAGTACTGCATCAGGTCCGCGGGGATCGTTCCGAGCATCGCAAATCCACCGGGGATACCCGCGACGAAGGAGATGGCCGCCGACTTGTTCGTCTCGTAGGAGATTGCCTCCTCCGCGAGTGTGTCGATCTGGGCCAGACTCACACCCGCCATCACGGGGTTTGAGCTGAGGGCTCGCGCAATTGCGTCCTCATCCATGCGGAGTTTGCGCAGCTCCTGGCGCAGGAACTCATCGCGGTTGACGCGCACGCCGGGCACGCGCACGACCTTAGCCAGGAAGTCGAGCGCTCGCTGTTCCACCTCGGGTTGCTGCCCGGAAGCATCGCCGATCGCTTCGCCATGTCGGGCACGGCCGTTCGTCGTGTCGGGCATCGGATTCCTCCTCGTCTGACGACGCGCTGACAGCGCGCGGGTGATCCCCACTTTAGCGGGTTCCTGCTCCCCTCAGCCCGGGATTGACGAGGCCGGGGCTAGGCCACGCTGTCACGCATCCCCCGCCCCGGCCTCGTGACCGACGATCGTTACTTGCGCCGGCCGAAGATGCCCTTGACACCATCCGCAATGCCGGAGGCCGCGGTCATCGCACCATCGGCGATGCCGGTAGCCGCAGTCTTTGCGCCACTCGCGACGGCCTTGGTCGTGCTCTCGAACACCTGCTGGGCGTTGTCCAGCACGCCCGACTCCTGATCGTCGGGAGTCGCGTCGCTGACAGCCTGCTTCCAGACTTCGGCGTCCACTCCGGGAGCCGGCAGCTCACGCAGGTGATTCTTGAGGCGGTGGGACTGGGACTGGAGCGACACGAAGGTCATGCCACCCGAGACGGCGCCACCGATGAGCGGGATAGCCTTGGAGACGCCTGTGCGAAGCCCTTCTTCGTGAGGTTGATGCCGATGTATCGCAGACAGTGCTTCATGACCGGGTACCACGAGGTCTTCGTCAGAGCTTGCTTCGTCACCTGCTTTTGGAAGGCGGGCACCGCAACCGAGCGCGCGAAGGCCGTCAGCGACTGGGCCGCGCCACCCACGCCGAGCATGACTCCGAAGAACACCGCGAGGACGCCGATCGTCTCGTCGTCGACCTCGTCCATGTCGCTGAGGAGCTCACGCCAGCCGTACAGGTAGGCGAGCTTCTGCATGATCCTGAAGGCGTGCACGTAGTACTGAGTCAGGTCTGCGGGGATCGTTCCGAGCATCGCGAAGCCACCGGGGAGGCCTGCGGCGAAGGACATCGCCGCGGACTTGTTCGTCTCGAAGGAGATGATGCCATCCGCGAGCTTATCGAGATCGGTCAAAGAGACGCCAGCGAGGACGGGGTTCGAGTCGACGGCACTCGCAATCGCATCGTCGCTCATGTGGAGTTTGCGCAGCTCCTGACGGAGAAACTCATCCCTCGTGATACGCACGCCGCGGATGCGCACGACCTTCTTGAGGAATTCGATCGCATATTTTTCCGCTTCGGAGTCCTGCTGCGCCAGCGTTTCGCGCAGCTCGGCGACCCCCTCGGTCACCTCGTCCGTGAGTTCCACTTCGCCACTCGTGTCGAGCACGATCTCTCGGCCGTCTTCCTCGAATTCACCGTTGACGCCGAGTTCGTCGAGGTTGTCGCTCATCTCATTCCTTTACACTGCGTTGTCACCTCACCACGAGGCCTGGATACGCGACAACTATAACCTAGTTTTCCTCCATGATGGCGCTCATGACACACCGTCATTGTGCTCGGGTGCAAGGATGCCAGGAACGGACATACTCTGGTCGCATGTGGATCCTCGTCGCCTCCCTGTCAGCCCTGTTCGCGGGGCTGACTGCCGTCCTGGCGAAGGCGGGCGTCGCGTCGACGAGCTCGACGGTTGCGACGGCGCTGCGCACGGTTGTCGTGGCCGTGGGGGCGTGGGGTATGGCGGCGCTGACGGGAACGGCTTCCGGCGTTACATCTATCGACGGAACCTCTGCGCTGTTCCTGGTGTTGTCTGGGTTGGCGACGGGGGCTTCGTGGCTGTGCTATTTCGCGGCGCTGTCTCGAGGGGACGTGTCCCGCGTGGCGCCGATCGACAAGCTGTCGACGGTCCTGGCGATCATCCTCGCGCTCGTTCTGCTGGGCGAGCCGGTGAGCGTGTGGGGCGCGGCCGGGATTATCGCGATTACGGCGGGGACGCTTCTGATGGTGGAACCCGCTGAGCTATCGGGCCTTCCTCGAGCGCTGCGCGGGGGCGGGAGCTGGCTGACCTTCGCGCTCGCGTCCGCTCTGTTTGCCGCGTTGACGTCGATCCTCGGGAAGGTCGGAATTTCGGGGGTTGATCCGACGCTGGGAACGGCGGTGCGCACGCTGGTGGTGCTGGCGATGGCGTGGGTGATCGTGGGCGCGCAGGGTCGCCTGGGCGAGGTTCGGTCGATTCCGGGCCGCGAGCTGGCGTTTATCGTCGCGTCGGGCGCTGCGACGTGCGCGTCGTGGCTGGCGTACTATCACGCGCTGAAGGACGGGCCCGCCTCGGTCGTGGTGCCCATCGATAAGCTGTCGATCCTCGTGACCGTCGCTGTGTCAGCCGTGGCGTTTCACGAGCGTTTCACGCCGCGCTACCTGCTCGGCCTCGCCCTCATGTGCGCGGGCACGGCGGCCATGGTGGTGGCGTAATTCGTACCTGCTCCGCACTTTAGTGGCCTTGTTTTTCTTCTGAGGTGTCGGTGTTGTTGACGATAAGTTGACTGAGCGGGAACGGTCCGGTCGTCTCAGTGGTGGTCACGAGGCCGTTGATGGTTTGGGTGTCTCCGGTGAAGGGGTTGGTGGCCGTGCCCGCCCAGGTGGTGGTCAGCGTGATGGTGCGCGTGGCCTCGGGGTAGGGTCCGTCGAATCGGGATCTCCACCCGTTTGGTGGCGTGTAGTAGTGGCGGATCAGCGCGGGGTCGGTGTTGGGATCCATGCCTTCTTGCCAGGGCATGCCCGGCGAGGTCGTGGTCAGGTCCGGGGTGTCGTCTCCCCAACTCCACGTGTAGGACGTGGCCGTGAGGGTGATGGTGATGTCGTGGCCCAGCAGGTTGATGACGTGGCTCTGCGTGGGATGAGTGGCTGCCACGAGCGTGGGAATGTACTTGTTCGTGTAGGACACCCCCTCGGGCCGCTTGTGCAGGCCGGCTCCGTCGGCATGGATGAGAGTGGATGCGGCGAGAAGGATCTCCCGGGTGGTGGGAACAGTATCGGAGTCGCGGGTGAATCCCGCCATGGCAAGTTTGGGTGGGAGACTACAGTCTTCATCAGATACTCGTGTGTTGTTCGGTGCGGATCCGATCGAAACTGAAGCACACTTTGCCCAATCCCAGTAGCGCTTTGCTTGATCAGGGATAGACGATTCGGCAGTATGCAGCGCCCGTTGGTCGCCGACAGTCGAGTTGTTATCGCCTTGCTGAGAAGAATCCTGGTCATGGTCTTCACGCCAGGCTCCGGCCTTTATTCCACCAGGTGTAGAAGATGCACAAAATCCAGATGGAGCGCCTGATTCAATATCACAGGATGTCGGTATACCATCGGCGAACGAAGCAGATGCTTGTCCAAGCATTAGCAGGGACCCCAAGGTCAAACCGATCAAGGACCGCGTTCTACTTATCGTTGCCATGAGGAATGTTCCCATCGGTGACAAGCCAGCGGTCACCCTGCCATGACATGAAGAGCGCAAGGCTCACGGTGTATTCATTATCGCTGACGACGATCCGCTGCCCTTGACAAGATGTTCCATTGGTAGTTGTTACGTGGAATAGAACGCCGATAGTGTTGGGCGGTGCACCCATTTCTGCCGTAACGGGTTCGACTTCCACAATGCTCGTAATGGTTGCAACATTCCCATATGCCCAACCGTTCGAGTAAAGCGAATTGATGGCGTTAATGTGCCCATCGGCAAACGGGACACTCTCTGCAGACAAGGTCGCCAAAGTTCGTGTGTCACCCGTGTTCCACGCATAGCTGAGAGTAGCCACGTAGTGCTCGGCTGCCAGTTCTGCGCCGCGTTCTGTATTTTCCTTTGCCGCCTCGGGTAGTTCGGGTTTGGTGTAGGTGTCCGCTGCGAACTGGGCTGGGCGTACGAGGACTCCGTCGGGGCCGATTTGGTAGCCGCCCGACATGGCAGGCTCGCTCGACACTGTGGGGGCGGGTGTGGGCTGGGCCGTGGGGCCTGTGGCCGCGACGGTGGGTGTCTCACCCCAGGCGTGCCACCAGCCTTCGGCGACGCCGTTGACATAGAGGGCGTAAAAGCCGCCAATCACCAGCCCCACAACTGCGATACGGATACCCCAATCGACAGCACCGGCACGCATCCAGGAACGAACCTGGGTGCGCCCTCCCGCGGGGCGCGTGCGGGTGGCTGCCCGAGAGGGCGGCGCGGGCTCGTGTGAGCGGCGCTCGTCGCGCGACCCCAGCTCAAGGGCCGCGTCGTCTTCGTCAGCGACGAATCGATCAGACAGGGGTGAGTTCTCCATGGTGTGCCCTCCACGGTGAGATGCGTGTTGGTCCGCCCCCGCCGTTGGGGGCGGACCCTTAGCTGTCAGAGTACGCGCAGAACCGACACGAAACACTAAGAATGCTGCGCAACCATCACGCAAATCCTCCCACCCGCATCCCCGAAACCGCACAAACGTGCACACTCAGCCCCGGCCTCGTCGCGAGCCATGGACGATGACGAACAGAAGCCGCCGCGACGGTCATCAAGAACATCGACCGGGCACCTAGGACGTCGCCTACAGGAGCCGATCCAACGCCTCGCGAATCTGGCGTTCCTCCCCGGATCCGATCGTGGGTAGACGCAGGACAGGAACTCCGTACGCGGACATGATCGAATCTTTGAGGTCGTCACGCTTCTGCTGTTTCTGACTCAAGCCGTGGAATTTCCAACCGTCCACCTCGATGGCGAGAAGAAGGCGCTTCGTGACGCGCGAGTACACCCCGAAGTCGAGCGCACTATCCCTGAACACGAAAGATCGTTGTTCCTCATTCAGTCGGCGCGTATTGGGCAACGCATCCCGAAGGAACACTTGGGCCTGATAGCCAAAGCGCGCATACCTGGGTTCCGCGAGCACGTCGCGCAGGCATTGTTCCGCGACATTCTCTGCGGGGGAACGCCTACGATCAGCCCACTTAACCCGAGAGTACCGCTCAAGGGACTCACTGTAGGCGTTGTAGAGGACATCGAAAATGGACACGATGTCCGACTGGACGATGGCGCTCGGATCGTACATCTCAATGTACTCGAGCAAGGCTCTCACGTTTCGGCTGAGCCGAACTCCCCCATGCGTGGTCACCACAACGAAGCGGTCTTTGGCGCGGGACACGATCACGTTCGTCAGGGCATCCGCGTCGTAGAAGTCTTGCGCGGCCAACCGGTCGTTGGCATTGAGGACTGTGGACAGGATGATCGTTCCCGCACCGCGCCCCTGAAATTTGTGCGCGGTCTCCGCCAACCATCTGGGATGAGCTCCTTCGCCGAGGTCGCTACGAATCTGCTTGCTCAGGTTCGTGGCCTGTGCCCGAAACGGAGTCACGACACCCAACACGAAGTCGCCCGACTCGTCTGTCCCCTCGAGCTCGACGCCGTCTCGGATGATGCGCATGTCCTCCAGGTCGGTGACGATATCAATTTCCCTCTGCGAGAAGAATCCACTCCCGCGCGACGGGCGCCGCGCATGGTTTCCGGGCGCAGCGTAGATGATCGCAAGCGGATCGGGGGCATCGTCCTCGGGGGCGCGCATCGGAATGAGCTGACCGCCGTAGTACATACGGTTGCAGAACTCGATGATCGCAGGGTGGCACCGGTAGTGTTCCTTGAGTAGAGTGCTCGGCATCTGCGCCGACTCCGGCATCATCTTGACAGAATCAAGCAACGACAACGAACGGACATCGAAGCGCGGCGCGGGCGGCTCCTCCTTACTCTCATCCCACCCATGGAAGATCGGACCGAGCTGCTTGTCATCCCCAACGATGACAGCGTTACGGGCCTTGCTCAGCGCTGCCATGCCCTCCGGAATCAGGACCTGTGAGGATTCGTCGATGATGATCCAGTCGAGCAGTGCTTCCTCGGCCAGGTTGTTCCGGATCGAAACACGTGGATGCGACAACCGGGTAGGTGCGCAGCAGGATATCCGTCTGCCGTTTCAGGCGCTCGGCTGGGCTGAGCCGGCTCGGACGCTCGCGCGTGAATCGGTCCAGTAAGGCGGCATCCAGCGCCTCGCGGGAGCGGCGGCGATACTGCGCGCTCACTTCGACGAGGCCGTGACGGGCTGCGCGGGCCTCGGCCTCCTCTATACGGTCGGATAGTTCTTGTTCGCGAGCCCGGTAAAAGGCGAACTGGAGCGCCGACTGGACGTGCGGGTCTCCCAGGTCAACGCCCTTCAAAGAGCCGTAGGCGAAGTATCGACGCACCCGCTCGATGAAGCCCCGAGGACCGCGCCCCGCCCTCGGCGCGCAGCGAGCGAGGGCAAGCAGGTCACCGATGACCCCAGAGCGGCGCCGCGAGATAGCCAGGTGAGAAATGTCCGCAATTGGGCGGCGGCTCTCCTGTATCTTTTCCTCAAAAAGCCGCCGCTCACGCTGGGCCGCCGTGAGCTGCGCGCGGATCTTCGGAATGTCTCGCGCATCCTCCCATAGAGTGACGAGGCGATCTTCTTCGACCCGCAGCGCAGCCTCGTCGGTTCCGGCAGGCGCATCCAACGACGCAGCGGACGCCTTGCGAGCCCACGCTTCGCGCCTCTGTTCAAGAACACCCTCACGCTGGTGAAACTCCTTGACGCGCTTCGTTTTCCCCAGGTTGGCGACGAGGAAGCCATAGCCCTCCTCCGTTAGCTTATCGACGACGTTATCCACCGCAGAGTTTGCGCCCGCGACGACGCCGACGGTCTTGCCTTGCGCGATCAGGGACGCGATGAGATTGAGGATCGTCTGCGTTTTACCCGTGCCGGGAGGCCCATCGATGATGGACAGTTGGTGTGTGAGCGCGGCTCGGATCGCGTTGCGCTGATCGATATTGGAGGGGAAGGGCATGATCAGTCGATCGCTCGCGCCCGTCTTCGTGGAGGATGTACCTGCGAGGAACGCTTCCAGGGCGGAACGGCGCGGAGACTGAGGGAGCCATTCCCACACGTTCGCGAGGATCGCCTCGGGCAGCATCTTCTCACCGCTCACCCAGCGGGGATATTGGGCTGTCGGGTCGAGCGCGGCCCCGGCTCGTCGAGCCTGCGCGCGCACTTCCTCGCGGACGTAGTTGAGGGTGGCGGCGTTGTGCCGATCTTCCGCGGTCGCGTACGTCACCCTCACTTCGTCGTGTCCGTAGCGATGAAGTTTGAGCGTGCCGTCAGTCGTGCGGTACGCGAGCGTGTAGCGGGGATCGCGCGGGTGGTCGGAGCGGCGGAGCGTCCAGATGATTTCGACGTTGGTTCGGCGCTTGCCGCAGAGACGAACCTCATCGAGTGCGTCGACTGTTCGACGCTCAACCTGGTCATAGAGGCGCACCCTATCCTCGCCGTATGGATACTCTTTGCCGTTGGCGTAGGTGACGACGACGCGGTTTCCGTCGCGGCGAACCTTCGCAACTTTCCAGGTCTCGTCCTGCCAGGTCAGCGTTTCTTTATCGCGAATCAGTACGTGCATCGTGCGCGGATCGACGGACTCCATGCCACTCCCCCTTGAGTTTTACACCCAGGATAGGCGAGTTATCAGACCATCGGTAGGTTGTTGAACACCCACCTCTCGGGGCCACACAGCACACACCAGAACAGCAAAGCCGGGCCACGCCCTCGCACACCCCGACCACTTCCTCGAAGAAGACTCGGACCTCTCAGTCAAGGTCCGCCAACACGCCCACGTCACGCGCAGCCTGGCGCAGGCGCTTATCGCGCGTCCACAGCACCACACCGGGGGTTACGAGAGTACTCGCCAGAAGTGCCACATCGACAGCACTGAGGCCCCTCCCCCATAGCCGACGCTCCTCGACGAGATGCCGCACGCCCTGATCATCAACACTGCGCACGATCATCAAGCGTTCAAGCGCTTTCAGGAAGATCGATCGATTCTTGAGATTCCCCAACGCGAGTTCAGTGATGACACTCTGATGCACGCACACCTGGTCACGCTCGAGCAGATCAACCAGAAGCGGTTCAGTTTTCCGCAGGTGATCGATCCAGATGTTCGTGTCAACGAGGACTCTCATGCGCGCTCTCGACTCCGAGGAGCGGCCTCCGCCGCAGAATCACTACCGCCGAGCGCAGCGAGCTGCCGACCACTCTCGATTCGAACGAGGAGTTCTACCGCTTCCTTGATCAACGCGGATCGTTCTTTGACCCCAGTCAGCTCCTCAGCGCGCGCAATCAGATCATCATCGAGTGTCACAGTGGTTCTCATAGCTACCTCCAACCCCAAGATAGCATCATAAGCACCATCATTTGATTCGACTATTGATGCTCATTGACGCTCACGCGCCCTCTCACCAACAGCAAAGCCGGGCCACGCCCTCGCGCGACCTCATTGCCGAGGACACTCCCGTCACCTGATATCACCATGTGTCAAACCTCAGTGATGTATCCCATTAATTGAGGTCTCAGAGCTTTCAACCGACTGCACCCATCACCTAGCGCAAAAATGGTCTCGGGAAGCAATACAGGGCGACCAGATCGGTCGCGGTGTCTACGATGACACGTCGCTGACCTGTTGCTTGAGCCGCGCATCACCCAGCGGCCCCCCACCTTCAATTCAATGAAAGAGGCTCACATGAGCGACAACAACGAGAACGTTGACCAGGACAAGACCCCCGAGGGTCCCCTCCAGACCGACCACGGCACGACCACCATCGAGGAAAACGTCGTCGCTAAGATCGCCGGCATGGCCGCCCGCCAGGTGCCCGGCGTGCACGGCATGGGCAACGCCGTGCGCCGCGCCTTCAGCGCCGTAACTGACCGCATCACCACCACCCAGACCAACGTCACCGGCGGCATCACCGTACACAAGGGCGAAACCCAGACCGCCATTGATGTCACTGTCGTCGTCGAGTACGGCTACTCCATCATCAACGTCTGCAACGACATTCGCAGCAACATCATCGAACAGATCGAAGGAACCACCGGCCTGGAGGTCGTCGAGGTCAACATCGACGTCACCGACGTCCACCTGCCCGAGGAGGAAACAAACGCCTCCGACTCAACCGATCTGAAGTAGTCGACCTCGACGCCTGGATCTGAGGAATTCTCATGAAGACAACGCACCTGGCCCTCCTCGTGGGCCTGTTCATGGGAGCCGTTCTCGCGTTCGGTTCCTTCGCCAGCTTCGTCCTCGTTGCCCTGTGCGGCGTCGTCGGATGGGCAGTGGGCCTCTATCTGGAGGGCCGGGTCGATGTCCAACGTATCCTCGATTGGCGAAAGAGGTGACGAGCGTGACCGCGTCTGACTCCGCAGTCACGCAGTCGAGGCCGTCGCACGAGAAGAGTTCCTCCTTGACGCAGCGCGGCACCACGACTATCCCGGCCACTGTAGTTGCCCAAATCGCCGCTCAAGCAGCGTTTGAGTTTGCCGCCGTAGGCTCGAACGCAGGCGGAGTTCTCGGGATTGGCTCCCATCGAAACTTCGGGTCTCGACCCGAGGCCACGTGCCAACTCTATGGGCAGCGCGCGATCCTCCATCTGGACCTCGGCCTCGTCTTCCCCACCCCCTTGTCCTCCACTCTCGAGGACCTGCGTGCGCACGTGAGCGGTCGCGTTGAGAAGCTGTGCGGGATGAACGTTGGCAAGATAACCATCGACATATCCTGGCTCAACCCGAGCAATCGCGTCAGGAAGCCCCTGAGATGAGAACACCCGTACCGGCAATCGTTTATCGCCCGACCCGGAGCGCACCTGCCACCCTGTTGGCGTTGCTGCTCCTCATTGTGGGAGGCCTCGGCACGTGGCTGACGGCGTACCGCTTCCTCAAGGGGGCCTGGCCACAGCGCGCCGTAACCACGCTTGACGCGGTTGGCGCGGCATCCCTCGGTTCCATCGCTGTGCTTGTGGCAGCCGGAGTCGCCGCCGCCTTTGGTCTCTTCCTCCTGATCGCAGCACTGTGGCCTGGCCGCCCCAAGCACGTCGCTTTTCTTCCCGACGTTATCCCCGGACAGACGGCGCTTAGTCGCTCCGACCTGGCAACCCTCGTGAAGAGACAGGTCGAACAGATCGCCGCAATTCGATCCGCTTCCGCCACCGTGCGCAGGTCGCGAGTCGACGTGGTCGTCTTCAGCGACGCGGATGATTTAGACGCAGTGCGCGAAGCAGCGTCCAAGAAGACCAACGAGGCGCTGGAGATTTTCCAGCCCGTGGGTATCACTCACGGTCGCGTCCGCGCCAAGCGCGTGAGCTGAAAGAGAGCCACTTATGCGTTCAGTTTCTGCCGCTCTTAACAGAGTTTTCCTGGCCTTCTTCGGCTTGTTGATCGTCTGCGCAGCCGCCTGGTTCCTTGCCTCCGGCCTTGACGTCGGCCACTACTCGGTACCCAGCATCGCTGCTTACCTAACAGCAGCGCAGGACGAGATCGGAGCATTACTCTCACCCCGGGCCCACTGGCTTCTACCGCTCGGCGTTCTGATGTCTGTCATCACCTTCATGGTCGGCTTGTTCCTGCTTCTCATGCAGGTGCCGCGCAGGCCTGCGAATTCTCCGCTCAGGCTCAGCGGCTCCGATGGCGATCTGGCGGCTACTCTCTCCCCCGATGTCCTGTCGCAAGCCCTCTCCGAGCGCGTTCAGGACCTTCCCGGTGTCGAGCGCTGTACCGTCTTCGTTACCGGTTCTCCGAGCAAGCTCTGGGTTCAGGCGGACACGAGCGTCGCACCAGACTGCGAGGTCAAGTGGATCGTGACCGAGCTCCGGAAGCTATTGAACGAGGACGTGGCTACGTCTCTGGGAACGCCTCCCAAGCAGCTCGACGTTCTCGTACGCCTGGCGCGCTCGGTGAGTTCGACGTCAACATCGAAGGCCGTCACAGGCCAGCCGTCGCCGGCAATCACAGGAACGGGAACAGGCGCATGAGACGTGGGGCAGGGCGGATGAAGCCTTGCCCCACGCTTATGTGTATCACGCGACCACATTCACGAGGCCGGGACTGAGCCTGTCGTCACGATTCGCCCAAAGTGCAGACCACCTCGCTCCGATGAGGCGTTTTTCGCAACGTTTTACCGAGGTGGTCTGCACTTTGGGCGCTTTGCCGATTTTAGACCACCCTCAACAGCGAAGCCGGGCCACGCCTTCGCGCGACCCGGCCACTGCCTCGTCAGACTGAGGCGGTTTAGGCAACCTCCACCGTCACAAGGGGAACGATTCCACTCAACGTATCACCCAGCGCATCTTCGGCACGATCAAGCTCGTAACGCATCTGCAGGTTCATCCAGAATCCTGGGGTGGTGCCGAAGTAGCGGGAGAGACGCATGGCAGTGTCGGCCGTGATTCCCCGCTTCCCATGGACGATCTCATTGATACGACGGGGCGGAACGCCGATAGCGACGGCGAGCTTGTGCTGCGTAATTCCAAAGCCCTCAATGAAGTCTTCCATGAGGACTTCGCCCGGGTGAATCGGAGCAACTGTTGCAACAGACATCGGTTCCCTCCCGTTCCTACAGCAAGCCTATACTCCCCCAAGCGCAGGTCTCAGGAATCCCGCCAGGCTCACACCCACAAGCATCACACACGCCGACGTGGAGCAGCCACAGCATCTCGATCACTTCCACCAAGAGCACACAGCTGGCGCCTACTTTCAATGCGTAAGAGAAACTCGAGGGCATGCTGAATCACCGCGGCTCGATCCTCAATTCCAGTGAGGGCAGCAGCGCGCGTAAGCGACTCGTCGTCAACGTCAATTGTCAATCGCATAGAACCCTCCAGTACCAGGATAGGGCCAATCTTCACAATCAGCCGATGTGCCGACCAGAACTTATTCGCGCTCACGCATTGCTCACAGCTACAAAGCTGGACCGCGCACACGCGCGATCCGGCCACTGCCTCACAGGGACGCCAGCGCTACTGGGCTGCACCTCCACTGGAATCGGCACGGCGCAGCTCGCGTCCGCGCACGAGCTCCCATTTCCGCGACGCGGCATCGACGAATGACACGCGAGTGATCATCTCTCCACCATCCCCCTTTGCCATCATATTGAGCTTCATATGAGCGGCATCCTGGTCAATGACAGCACCCCAGATGAACTTCGGATGAGGAGGGATAACAAACCTACCCGGAGGAAGCACCGCAAGTGTCAGCTGCGGATTCTCGCAGCTCTTATCAGCCTTCTGACTCTCAATGCGAACGTCGTAAATGGGCGCATCCGAACCATTCACCACCAGAATTGCGTACTGCTCACCCCTCGCAGCATCAGGACAATGAACGCCGACAACTGCCACATGCTTGGCCTGCCGACGCTCAGCCTCAGTCTCACGCTCCCGATCACGCTTATGCTCGAGCTTCACCACTTTCTCGCTCGTCTTCCATGAACCATACGCGGCACTGACGGCAAGCAGCCCACCGACGGCTCCCACCCAGTCAGCAAGTGTACCCACGTCCATCTGTCATCCTCCTTGATACCTGTTCCGAACTTGACAAGGTCACCATCGATCCCGTTAGACGGCACGAGCCGCTGGCTACCGAAACCGGGGCACAGTGTCAGGCCATTCATGAACGGTTTACAGGGATGCCATCACTTTTGTCAAACAGGCACATATGAGGGCATCGACTAGACACCTGTTTCACTCCCCCCAAACACATCCAACAGCAAAGCCGGGCCACACTCTCGCGCGACCCGGCCAATGCCTCGTTCAGAAATGATTAAACATTAAACCTGAACTCCACCACATTACGTACATTACATACGTTGCGAACGTCACACAAGGTCACAACACTTGCTCGCCACCACTCACGAGCGCTAGAATAGAGCCACAATCACATACCGCGTCGCTCCTTTGTGAGCCTCTTGGGCAGGGGGAAGGCGACGGTCCCATTGGGATAAGCCGGAATGCAATGTCTACCCCGGTTGAACGTCGCAAGCGCAGCTGTTACCCGACCGAGCCCATGCGGGAGAGCCGTCAGATACGTCTCTCTCAGAAGATGACCTGAAGCGCTTCGAGCGCCATCAAGCTGCTGGTCAAGTTGTACGCGTTCTTCTCGAAGGACGTACGACTATGCCCAGTTTGCATGACGAGCACCAGCTGCTCACCCTTTCAGAAGCCGCCGATCTTGGGTACGGCGGCTACTCCACCCTCCGCAAGCTCATCGCCGAGAACCGGCTGCCCGCCGTGCGCCTCGGTCGGCGCGTGAAGGTTCGCCGAGCCGATCTCGAAGCACTCACCCACCCGACGGGCGTCGATCCTCTCGAACGCTACGTGAAGGAGCTCGTAGACGCCGCTCCGCGCCTCTCGGACGAACAGATCGCTCGCCTCCGCTTCGCTCTCGGGGGTGATCAGCGATGAACACCAGCACCCCCTCTGGACCGGATGTAGCAGTTTTGCTCAAGAACTGCTACATCAGCGGCCAACACGATTGTCTCGGTTACCAGGAAACGCTTCCGTGTAGCAGATGTTGCAGATCCGCTCAAAAAATCTGTTACACGGTTTTGCCTGGTATCTCAGGTGAAACTCGTCGATGTAGCAGAATTTCGTGTAGCAGATTGTTTTCGCCAGCTTAGGGGCGGTTGGTCTGAAAAAGTGTACTTTTCTTGTACGCACTGTACTTTTTGGCTCGTATGCACCCCGGAAACGTTTGGATCTCAACGAATTCCGCGCGCACGCGTACGTACAGATAAGGGGTTCTACCAAGGAAAAGCCGCTGTACCCGTCTGTACTTCTGTACTTTTTTGCCCCTCTGCCAGCGTGGGGAGGGTTCTTTCATGACCACGATTGACCTCCTCAACTCCACCGCGCCCGTCCGAGCATTCCACCTCACCACGCATCTGAAGTCTGGCTACTCGGTCGCGCTCCTTGAGCAGGGCCTCGCCCACAAAACCATCAAGGGCTGGGCCTGGATTCTCCACGACCGCGACGAGACAACGGACAATCTGCACTGCGTCTTCTGGTGCGAGCGTGACCCTGGCCTGGAGACGCTTTCGCGCTGGTTCTCGCTACCTTCGACGCAGTTCGACCGCATCAAGCGGGGCAAGGCAGGTATCGCCGCGTGCGTGAAATACCTCTGCACGACGACGAGGACTCGCAGGCGGCGGGTAAGGCCCACTACGCTCCCTCTGACCTCCACGCGGCCCCAGGGTGGGACTGGCAGGAGTTTTTGCGGGAGATGGCCCTTAAGGAGGCGCTGTCTGGCAACTCGCGCCAGAAGTCGCGCGGTCTCGCTCAGCAGGTTGCCTCGGGTGAGATGAGCGTTCGTAAAGCCCTGGGGCGGGGCGCGCGCTCTGAGTCCCAGTTGCGCCGTTTGCGGGCGATGTACCTGGCCCAACAGGACCCGATCTCCACTCGTATCGCCTACTACGTCTACGGCGAGGACTATTACGCGGTCCAAGCTCTGAGTAAGGGCCTTGCTGAGGCGCTGGCCGGAGGACGCAGCAACGTCTTCGAGTTCATCTCAACCTTCGACCTCTACGACGGTGAGTCCGTCGTTCATGTGAGCATCGACGATCCGCTCGACTTGCGTGAGCCCTTTGGGGACGACCGGGAACGTGCGCGAGCTTTTGTGGCACTGTCTCCCATCCGCACATTGATCGAGACCCGGTACGGCCCCTCGCAACTGCTTCACGAGCACGTGGTCATCGCCGGTTGCTACTCGCCGGACTACTTCCAGGACAGGCTTGCGACGCTGATCGCAGGTTGGGAGATCCATGGACAACGGGACGGGTCATTCGTTGAGGCATATTTGCCGATCATCCTCGCGGTGAACGCCGACGAGTTGGCCGTGCAGGTGAACCAGGGCGTGCTCGGCGAGGGGACGTTCACTCAGTACCGCTCACTGGGCACGTTCCGTATGAATCTGAGGAACGTCATTGAACAGTCTCGCGGTCTTCCCGAGGACGAGCGGTTCGCCATCGAGAGCGCAGCAATGAGACAAAACCTTGCGCCTGCACTTGAGGCGAGGCAGGCCATCATCGACGCGACCACCGTCGCCTCATCTGATGGCGAGAGTGCTCACGCCGAGATCGAGCAACTGCTCGAAGAGGCGGGTCAGCGGATCGCCGACTGACCCCCGAGTAGACCCGAGAGCCAAACGGCTCTGCCCTTACGCCGGGTGGGCATCGGCATCCGAGCGACGAACACATCGCACAAGTGAAAGGAGTTCATCATGACGACCAACCTCGAACAGCTCATCAAGGACGAGCAGGCCAAGCATGCTGCAAAGCTGCGGAAGCTGCGTGAGCAGGCTGCGCGCGAGGAGCAGGAGGTGCTTGTCCGTGTCGCTCGCCTTGTCGAGCAACGCGAGCCTGAGCGTTTCACTCAGTATCGCGAGCACGCTGCCTCGCTTATCGAGCAGGAGCGTGTGGCACGGGCGGAGCGGGTTCGAGCCGCTCGCGCTCGTAAGCAGCAGTCGGCTGCTGCTTACGCCGATGAGGGAGGTGAGTCGCAATGACGACGGTCATGCGACCAACTCGCCTCTTGACGGCGAGCACTGTGCAGCGCGTTGCTATTCCTGCGACTCAGCAGGAGCAGCGGAGTGCGCGTCCCTCGGTTCCCACCGCTGCTGCACAGCAGCCGGTGGGAACCTCCCCCTCGCCCGCAACGAACGAAGTGCGTGAGGACGAGGGCCAGCGGCGCGTTGGAGGACAGAGGAGCTTGCTCCGATCGTCCGACAACGTGCCTGCTGGCACTACATCCTTCTACCCCTCCAAGGACGTGAGTTCCGGGGGTGGAAGGATGATTGAGCCTGCCCCACCGACGCAGGAGGAACCACAGGGGGCAGGCGAGCGCGTCACCCTCAACGCACATCTTGATGTGAGGGTGACGCGTGGGGAGCACGACGCCATCAAGCGTCGTGCGACGGTGCTCGGCGTGAAGCCGAGCACGTGGGCGAGAGCCGTCCTGCGCGACGCGCTGGACGAGCGCCGCCATGAGGTCGAGGCACTGGCCGCGCACGCGGCGGTGCCACGACCTGCGCCCGAGCTCGCGAGGGCGGTCGAACAGGTTCGCCGCGTCGGGGTGAATCTGAATCAAGTCATGCGCTCGGGCACTGCAGTTGACGAGGACATTCTGCGTGATGTTCTCGCTGCTGTACACGAAGTGCGCTCGCTGCTCGGGGACGAGGTGGCCCTATGAGTACCGTCAACGTCCAGCCGACCACCAGCGCGAGAGCAGCAGTCGCCTATGCGCTGCTCGGCACGGGCAAGCGACGCGCACAGCACGAGAAGGACGGCACAACTCGTGCCGCGCTGCTCTCGTGCACGCTCGACTCTCCCGAGGAAATCGTGCGACGTGCGGAGCAGGTGAGTGCTGCGTGCCATCGCCGAAACGAGATGTACACCTACACCCAGAACTTCTCCCCCGAGGAGTTCGACGTGAACAATCCCAAGCACGTGCAGCGTGTGCACGACCTCGGCGTGAAGCTCGCACGCCGGATAAACAGTGCCGATTACCTCGTCATCACTCACACCGACAGCGCAGGCAGGCATCTGCACAACCACATCTACGTCGTTAATCATGACAACCTCACCGGCAAGGCACTGTCTCGGTGCCGCTCGTGGTCACGAGGGCTCCGCCAGGTCAACGACGAACTCATGCGGGACGAGGGGTGCCAGGTGCTGCCATCGCCGGAGCAGCCGAAGGCTGACTGGGATTTGCGTCGCGGCGCGTTCAAGGACGGCGGCTTTGAACAGATCCTCGGCGACAAGATCACCGAAGCGCTGCTCGATGCACGCAGCGTCAACCGTGAGGCGTTTGAGCAAGTGCTCGCCGAGCACGAGGTTCGGCTGCGCGTCACCGACCGCGACGGATGGACCTACTCCATGAGACGGCAAGACAACGGCAAATGGGGGCGACGAAAGGCATCGTCCCTGTGTGACGACTTCATGAGCAGCAAGGTCGAGGATGTCTTTGACTTCCATCAACAGAACACAACTACGAAGGAGAAGCAGGATGAGCGCACTGGACAAGCTCAAGGAACAGCGGGCCTCGGAGACATCCGAAGCCTTGATGTCGAGGCTCGAAGACGTCGAGGAACAGACGAGACAGTTGACGAACGCCGTGAACAAGGTGAGTGGGTTCCTCAAGGCGATGGACGAAGCGCAGAGCGCCGAGATCAAGCGCCTGAGCAGGTCAATCTTGCAGCAGCACGAGCAGCCCTCGCAGACGCAGCTCGACGACGAGACAAAGAACAGGCTCAGCGAGATCGAGAAGACGCTGAGCGCAATCGCCGAGCAGCTGAGCGCAAGCGGCGCAGTGAAGCTGAGCGATGGAAGCACCGTGAAGCGGTCCGATCTGGACTCGTACTCGATGATGAAGCAGCTCAACAGCTATCTGACGAAGACGACTTCGGCCTTGGATGAACTCAAGCAGGTCGTCGGCAATGGCAGGACTGTCCGTGTAGACATCGACCGGCTTAGTGCCTACACGGTGGATGTGCTCGACCAGAGGCTCTCACAGGCTGTAGAAGCCCCTATAAAGCGCGTTGAGAGCACCCTCGAAGGGTTCGAGCATCGCGTAGCTTCTCTCGGGACTGAGAGGCTCTCAGAGGTCCACAGGGCGGTCGAGGAGTCGCTCAGCGAGCTCAACGAAGCCCGCCGGAACATCGAGGCAGTCGAACGCCGCGTGACCTTCGTCGGTATCTCGCGGCTCGCCCTCGCGGTGCTGCCGCTGTTCGCCTCGCTCCTGCTCGTCGGCGGGCTCGTATGGGGCCTCGGCAGCATGGTCGGCATCGGCCCGCTCTTCGGATGGGCCTGGGGCTCGTTCATGGCAGCCTCGCTGTGGTGGCAGAAGGCGCTGATCGCTGCTGCGACGCTCGGTGGGGCAGCGTTGTTCATCTGGGTAGTCCTGCGGGTGAGCCGATGGGTCTACGAGGAACTCAGGTGAGGAAGGAGGTGAGAAGGATGGTGAAACCTGTGATTGGAACGGGCATCAAACTGGGCAAGCCTCGCGTGCCCAATGAGCGCGTGAAGCGCTCTGAACAGCTCGACGGTAAGGTTCCTGAAGGCGAGGACGTTGCCGCTTACCAGCGCGGCGTCATGGGCCAGATCGCGAGCCTCATTTGGGGCTCTGATGAGGAGCCCAAGCCGTGAGTACGAGGAAACAAGACCCCGGCTACCGTGAGGTAACCGGGGTTCTTGTGTCATAACGATCTGTAGACGAAGACGCCGCCATCAGGGGTATCCGCGACGGTGTACTCGAACTTGAGGTCACGAGTCCATGCTTCCCAGTTGAAGTAGCGCTGCGCCTCCTCAGGCCATCCGTCCATCAGACAGATGTCCTCAGCGAGCTGTGTCGCGTAGTCCTCGAACGAGTCCCAGCAGCCACAGTAGCGCTCCTCGAAGTCAGAGACGCTCGGTAGTGTATCCCCACACGCTACGTAACAGCCTGTTTCAATCCATGCGAGCAGTGCAGGCCACTGTTCTTCTCCGATCTCATCGAAGACCTCACCCCAAAGCTGTGCGGTATCGGGCGACATTTCACCTGTTCCGCGAGGGAACCCCTCATGATCGAAGATCCATAGCTCGTCGTGATCTGTGGGGCCAAGGTGTAGGTCTTCAGGTGTTACCTCACCGGCTTCTTCTGCCGGGAACCATTTCCCGTTGAGTATGCCCTCACTGTAGCAAGGTAGACAGCCGATCCAGACTGATGGGCGAACCGTAGTTTGAGTAATCATTCCAACCTCCCGAGATAGGGGAGGTCGAGCTGCGGCAGTCCACTCGGGAACAGGACGCTCACATACAGCCCGACCTCCAGCCGTGTTCTCGGGGTCGCCATGCGACCCGCGCTCCCAGGCATGAGAGTTCTTAGACGCTCAACCACTTGGCGAGCTCGCTGCGCGAGCAACGCCCCTCAGCGCCCCTTCGGGGCGACGACGACACTCATCTGGATCGGCGAGACCTACCGCTCTATATCGAGCACGTGAGGGTGAGTGCACACATCTTTCTCACTCATTGCTATAGGAAGAAAACAGCGCCCAATAATTGCCCTATAGAGGACGTAATGCGTTCAGATGTGTGCAGTGTGTGCAACACCAAGTTTTCCTTGGTATCTCAACGAAAAGTGCTGCACACATGATGTGTGCACAATGTGTGCATGTGTGCAGTACCGTATGTTTCCGGTCTCATTCACATGTTGCCGACCAGACGCATGGGCATTTCACCTCACGAGCTCGTCTTCCAGCGCGGGTGAGCTCGCGCCCCGAAGGGGCGCTGTACAGTGTCGCCTATCGCGCCCGCCAGGGCGCGGTCTTGTGGGCTTCTGGATCCCCACCTGGAGCACCCAACGTCAGCACCCCGGAGCCACTTCACTTCCACACGATCTCAACCGACTCGGGATCAAACCCCTTCTTGCCCTGCTTTGCCCGTTTGAGCGTCACAGTCATGAGGGTGTCGATCATCGTTCGCTGTAACGCGATAGGGGCCGCGAGGAAGGCCGCTGCCGGATCTGGCGTCCCGAGGATGGGTGCGAGCACGGTCCCGGTACCGGAGGTAAGGCGCTCGGCCTCAAGTCGTGCGATCTCATCACGGGCAGCAGCGCGAATACGGGCAAGGTCAGCACCCTCGATCACCTCGGCGTCGTAATCTCGCTCAGCACGAGCAATGCGTGCGCGCTGTTGAGCGATACGCTCAGAGAATGCGTCCTTGACCTCGGGGGCCGCCTGCTTCTTGCGCCGCTTGAGGTCCTTCTTCTGGAGCCGGGCAACGACGAGAGTCCGAACGAAGTTGTCGATCGCGTCTCTGGTCCTGTTGAGATGCCCGGCGTTGCACGAGTAGTAGCGGGCGCGGGTTCGCACCGGCTCCCCGCACTCACCGCACCGGTAAAGCCTGCCCCCAGATGCTTGCGAACGGTGGAGCCGGAGCGGTTCGTCACGCGGGCAGGGTCGTCGAGGAGGTTCTGGACCGTCCACCACTGATCTGCTTCGACGATGGGCTCCCACTGACCAAGAACGAGTTCTCCGTTCTCATCCTTGACGAGGTTATCTCGCAGGGCCTTACGGCGCGATTCCCCGGCCTCCTGCCGACGAATGTCCTTTGAGGTGTACACCGAGTACCCCGCATAGCGCGGATTCCGAAGGATTCCGAGCACCGTAGACGCTGACCACGGCTTGTCATCGGGCACGGGGCGAGGCTCTTTACCCTCAGCCTGCCGCCGTGCGTTGCGTTCGAGGACGATCGTCCGACTGTGCAGGGGCACGCGCGGAACCCCTACCCCCCTCGCCGCCGCCCTGAGCGCCGCTCAGGGCACGTGCGATGCCGTGGAGCGAGTCACCTCGCAGAAAGGCTGAGTAGATAGCCCGAACAGCCTCAGCCTCATGCGGGATGAGTTCGCCTGAGGTCGTGTAACCCATTGGACGGACACCTTTAGGAGGTCTCCCCTGGCGAGCTCGTTGGATCTGCGCACGCGACTGTCGCGCTGCTTTACGTTCGATCTCGTTGCGGGCTACGGCAGCTTTAATGCGGGCGTACATGCGCCCGCCATCGGTACTGAGGTCGGCGTCCCCGTTCGCGGTGATGAGAAGGAGGCCGCGCTGTTCTGCCCTATCGATCCAGTCTTCGAGCTCGCGGGGCTGACGGGTGAGGCGGTCGAGGTCGTAACACACTATGGCGTCGAGGAGACCTGCCTCGTAGTCAGCGACCATCCGCAGGTAGGCAGGGCGCTTCTTGGTTTTATCAGAGGCTGAGATCGACTGATCGACGTAGGTCTCGACAACCTCCCACCCTCGGAACTGAGCGAGTTTCTCACAGTCCTCCCGCTGGCGGTCGATGGCAAGCCCGTCCATTTCACGGTCAAGCGAGATGCGCAGGTAGATCGCTGCGCGGACGGGCTGGGAGGAAGTCTGCTTCATGCCTCCAGTCTACTTCTTAGACGTAATCCCCGTGCGGAACTCCACACATTCCCCTCTAACTTCGAACCTTGCAGGCTACGAAGAACTCGACGCACTTGTTGATTACGCAACTAAACGCGGATCACGAGAATGCCCTGGCGGATCCGCCAGGGCATTCTTTCGCGCGACAGTCCAGGCTTACACAGTCTCCAGTCTCGACAACATCGCGTTCTCGAGCCGGTCAATCACGTCGGCTTCTACCCGACTGGCCTCAGCGAACTTCTGCCAACACTCGTAAGCCTCGTGCCCAAGATCCTCGTCCATCGGCGGCAACACGACTTCATTGAGATTGACAGGGTCGACAACGTCAACTACGGACCCAAAGGCGCTCGCCTTTACCTGCCGCTGTACATGGTCAGTCGAAAAACAGAGGTACAGCCAGCCAGGACTGACATTCGCTTTGGGACGAACCCGCATAACGTTGTGGCTTGCCAACCATGCAGCCCGATCATCGGTGATAAGCGCCGGGAGCGAGATACGTTCTTCGGCCCGTCCACGCGCACCGAACACGAGAGTTCCAGCACCCAACTCATACGCCTCGAAGTCGAGGGCACGGGCGGAGATGTATTGAAGGTTGACAGGCTTCATCTGCAACAGGTGTCGCCCCGACATGATCGGACGCCCGTGACCCTCGTCGACGTAGTAGCGCTTGTAGCGGTTCGGCATCGAAGTCTCGGCGATTTCCTGTACCCGCTTCCCACCCAACGCCAATAGGTCCGAGCGAATCTGACCAACAATCGGGTCGTGGACTGCGACATCGAGCCGTGATCTGAGGTCGGTGGCGCGTACGGTCCACCCCTCACGGAGCGGGGTTGACGACGGGATGGGCGGCAGATCTTCTACGAATTCGCGGACGAGCTGTTGGAGTCGGAGTCGTGACCGCTCGCGCGTCTTCACGACTCCACCCATAGTTTCGGCAATATCGTTCACCACCTGTGCGTCGAGGAACGGAACCCGCACGGACGCAAGATCGTCAGCCGAGAGGTGGTCGATTACGTTGCCAGTCTTGCTACGCGTCAGTAGAGCTTGCCCGGTCGGCGTACTAAGGAATGCCAGCACATAGAGGCGGTCAGTCTCGTCCGCGATATGCAACCTCAGCATGTCGTCGCTGACGACGAACTGACTGATGTATTCGTCCGCGTACGCAAGGGGGCCCAGATTCCTGCCGGAGCACGTCTGGAGGATCGTGCCCACCTCTGGCATCAGACTTTCTAGTCCGGCGCTCCCGCTCTTCGACAGCTGGCCTGCTGGCTGAGGGAGATAGTCGAACACGTCATACGGTCGCAGATACGGCAGTGACTCCTCACCTTGGGCCGCGTACACGCGACGAGTCCGCGAGGTCGCTCCGACCTGTCCGAGGCCACCGTCGCCACCAACCGTGCGAAGCACGACACCTGAAGCGCCGAGCATCTGCACGCGCTCGTTGGCGAGCACGCCCGGCGAACAGTAATACTTGGCATCGAGGCGACCTTCGGAGAACGCCACCTGCGATCGGACGGGCGCGATAATCACGGTTGAGCCTCCAGCCAACGGCGGTAGGCGTCGGCAACCTCACCGAGCTCATCGTCAACCTGACGCTCAGTGACCTCGATCTGGCGCACAACCTCGGAGCCCGTTACCTGGTCGATCTCGGAAATCGTCTCGATGCGCTTGACCAGAGCGTCCTCACCGTCAGAAGTCCGGCGGTAGATTACGTTGCCCCGCTTGTCGTGTCCGATCTTCTCCGCAACAGCCATAAACACCGGGTAGTCGAGACCGTTGGCCTCGGCCTCATCGACCTCAACATCGTCAAGTCGGCGCATCAGCACCATCGAAGTCTGCGTGTCGTTCTTCGGCTGGAAAAGATCGCGTTGCATGTCAACGACAGCAAGGATCTGAGCGCGCTTCAGAATCCAGCTTCGGATGTAGGCGTTGCCGGGATTGTTGAGGATTCCGTTAGGGATGACCATGGCCATCCGACCAGTCCCGGGCTTAAGCAGCTGTAGCGCCCGCTCGATAAAAAGAATCTCCGGCGGCTGCGACTTCTGCAGGACGCGGCTACCGTGCTTATCGAGCCTGATTGCCCACACGCCATTCTCGTCCTGGTCCCAGACGGCTGCCAAGTCGTACTGGGAAAGAATCTCTTCGTCGTCGATCGGGATCTTCGCACCGAATGGCGGGTTGGACACGATCACGTCGATGGAGGCGAGCGGGATGGACTCACGTAGCATCGACGACCACTTGTGCGGGTTCTCGAGCGTGTTGGCCTGGAACAGGCCGCCGGAGCCGTCGTTGTTCATGACCATGTTCATCTTCGCTGCCCGCACAAGCGCGGGATTCAGGTCGATGCCGAAGACGCACTGGCGGAAGTACTCGTCACGGCGACGGTAGAGCTCCGCCTGCTCGTACTCCGTGCCCCGGGCTGGGTCCACCCACTGGTCCCGCTCAGACTTCTCGATGTAGTCGAGCGCGTGGTTCATGCCTGTGATGAGGAAGCCGCCGGTGCCGCACGAGGGATCGAGGATCCGCTCACCCGGCTGCGGGTCGAGCATCGTGACGGCCATGCGGCAGGCGTTGCGCGGCGTGAAAAACTCACCGCGGTCTCCGCGGAGATTCGAACCGACGATCTCTTCGTAAGCGACGCCCTTGACATCAACGGGCGAGCGCAGGAGGGAGTAACCTTGTAGCTCGGTGACGACGTAGGCCACCACCTCGGGCTTGAGGTCGATGTCAACGTCTCTGGCCTCGAAGATTGTCGGGTACTTCTTGACGACGCGCTGCTCAAAAAGGGCTTGGATTCGCTTCTTCGCCGCTGAGGCGACCGTCGAACTACCACGCTCGGAAGGAGTGGCGAAGAAGTTCAGCTTGGGGGCGCGTTCGTCCTCGATTTTTGTGAAGATCAGCTTGAGCAGCTCCCAAAAGGCCTCTGTCTTCTGCTTTCCCTCATGGGCGGCGATGTAGTTATGGCAGCGCCGGAAGGCAAACAACAGGTTGTCGGCAGTGGCGACCTTGAGGTCTTTGCGACTCGGTCTCTGGGCGTCAGCCTCTGTCTGACCGAATCCGGGTATGTCGATAATCTCCTCGAACGTCCAGCCGCCCTTGCTGTCACCGCGCTTGGCAAAGCAGAACCGATCAGTACCGTTCGTCCACATCCCGTACCTGACATTGAGACTGGAAGCCATGTACGACTGTAGCTGGCCGACCCCCTCAGTGCGATGCGTGGGCTTGACGTCGGCCTTCTTGGTCTCGACAAGAATGTAGGCGTTCGCCTGGGTGTGGTCGGAGTCCTTGTTGAATACCACGATGTCCACGCGCTTACGCGAAGATCCAACCCTGATGGTGAACTCCGGGGTGCAATCGCCTGGGGGATACTTGTACTGTCGCACAAGCGCCTTCTCGATGTTCTGCCGAACGTACTCTTCGGGGGTATCTTTGACGAACTTCCCGGTGAGGAAGTCGGCTACCTTCCCATCAGGGACCGAACCGATGCGTTGAACGGAGGGGGCGGTTACTGAGGGCACACGGTTCATGACTATCTTTTCCCCCCAGACGTAAGCCCCGTACGGAACTCCACGACGTCACCGTCCGCCATCACATAGTCCTTGCCTTCCATGCGGACCTTGCCGGCGGCCTTGGCGGCGGCCATGGAGCCGGCCTCGACCAGGTCGTCGAAGGAGACGACCTCCGCCTTGATGAAGCCCTTCTCAAAGTCCGTGTGGATGACACCGGCGGCCTTGGGGGCGGTGTCGCCCTTATGGATCGTCCAGGCGCGCGCTTCCTTCTCACCGGCGGTGAGGTAGGTCTGCAGGCCGAGGGTGTCGAAGCCGACGCGGGCCAGCTTGTCCAGGCCGGACTCGTCCTGGCCGGATTCGGCGAGCATCTCGCGGGCATCCTCGTCGTCGAGCTCGACCAGCTCGGCCTCGAACTGGGCGTCCAGGAAGATGGCCTCGGCAGGCGCAACGAGGGCGCGCAGCTCGTCCTTCATCTCCTCGTTGTCCATCTCCGCGGCGTCCATGTTGAACACGAAAATGAAGGGCTTGGAGGTCATGAGCTGGAAGGAGCGCAGCGCGTCCTGGTCCAGCTTGGCGCCCTCGGGGCCAGACAGCAGCTCGCCGCGTTCCAACAGTTCAAGAGCCTGGCGCGCAGTTTCGAGGACGATCGGCTCGGTCTTCTTGCCGCGCACCTCCTTCTCGAGGCGCGGGATCTGCTTCTCGATGGTCTGCATGTCGGCGAGGATCAGCTCGGTCTTGATGGTCTCGATGTCCGAGGCCGGGTCCACCTTGCCGTCGACGTGCACGACGTCGGGGTCGGAGAAGGCGCGCGTGACCTGGCAGATCGCGTCGGCCTCGCGGATGTTGGCGAGGAACTGGTTGCCCAGGCCCTCACCCTCGGAGGCGCCACGCACGATGCCGGCAATGTCCACGAAGGACACGGTTGCGGGCAGGATGCGCTGGAGCCGAAGATCTCCGCGAGCTTGTTCAGGCGCGGGTCGGGCAGGGGGACGACGCCGACGTTGGGCTCGATGGTCGCGAAGGGGTAGTTCGCGGCGAGCACGGTCGCGCGGGTCAGGGCGTTGAACAGGGTGGACTTGCCGACGTTGGGCAGTCCAGCGATACCGATAGTAAGAGACACGCCCCCATCCTATCGGAGCAGGCCCGGTGGTGTTGTCCTACTTTGTGTGGTTTGGCCCGGCGACGCGGGGCGCGTGGGGTCGCGCGGGCACCATGCCGGCCTTCTTGAGGTCGGCGCGCAGGTCACGGGGCAGCGCGAAGGTCGTCGATTCGGTTTCGGTGCGGGCCACCTCGACGGTGGGGAATCCACGCTCCTGCAGCCATTCGATGACCTCGCGCACGAGGATCTCGGGCACGGACGCGCCGGAGGTGAGGCCCACGGTGCGGGCTCCCTCAAACCAGGATTCCTCGAGCTCGTCAGCCTTGTCAACGCGGTAGGCGGCACCCGCCCCGGCCTCGAGCGCGACCTCGACGAGGCGCACGGAGTTCGAGGAGTTCGCCGAGCCGACGACGACCATGACGTCCACCTGGGGCGCGATGTGCTTGACTGCGCCCTGGCGGTTCTGCGTGGCGTAACAGATGTCGTCCGACGGCGGGTCGATGAGCTGGGGGAAGCGCTGGCGCAGGCGGTCCACCGTCTCGCGGGTCTCGTCGACCGACAGCGTGGTCTGAGAGATCCACACGACGCGCGAGGGGTCGCGCACGACCACGTTATCGACCTCGTCGGGGGTGCCGACGACCTGGATATGATCGGGGGCCTCACCGAAGGTGCCCTCGACCTCCTCGTGGCCCTGATGGCCCACCAGAATAATGTCGTAGTCTTCCTTCGCGAAGCGCACGGCCTCGCGGTGCACCTTGGTCACGAGCGGGCAGGTCGCGTCGATCGTGGCGAGGTGGCGGGTGGCGGCGGCCTCGTGGACAGCCGGGGAGACGCCGTGCGCGGAGAAGACGACGCGGGCGCCCTCGGGCACCTCGTCGGTCTCCTGGACGAAGATCGCGCCGCGCTTGGTCAGCGACTCGACAACGAACTTGTTGTGAACGATCTCCTTGCGCACGTAGACGGGCGCGCCGTAGAGCTCGAGGGCCTTTCAACGACGTCGACGGCGCGGTCCACTCCGGCGCAGTATCCGCGGGGGGCGGCCAAGAGGATACGGCCGTTGCCCTCGCCGCGGGAGGAGGGCAGGGGGGACTCGGCGCTGGCTCGCAGGTCGACGTTTTCATTCATGCGTCCACCCTAGCGCCCACGGCCCGGGGCGTGCGCGCGCTCGTGGCAATCCCACACGCCTCTCATCGACGAGGCCGGGGCCGTCCACAGGCGCGGGGCGCGGCAGCGCGGCGGGGGCGCTCCTGTGGCATGCTGAGTGGCGTGACATTGCCTCTTCCCCCTGCTGCGCCGCCTCCGGGCGGCTCGCCCCAGCCTCGCCCGCCCGCCGCGAAGGCGGCTGACACGACGCGGGATAATCCGTGGCCGCTGCGCAGGCTGACGGAGAACATCAAGCTGTACGTGGACCGCATGAGCCCCCTGTGGGTGGAGGGCCAGGTCGTCGAGTACAAGGTGCGCCCGGGTGCGAAGATGCACTTTTTGACGCTGCGCGACCTTCAGACGGACACGTCGATGACGGTGACCGCCTGGGCGGGCGTCATGGATTCGACTCCGCTCACCGAGGGCGCGCGCGTGGTGACGCGCGTGAAGCCGGTGTTCTGGGAGCGCTCGGGCCGGCTCAACCTGCAGGCGGCGGAGATTCACCTGCAGGGCGTGGGCGACCTGCTGGCCCAGATTGAGGCGCTGCGTGCCCGCCTGGCCGCCGAGGGCCTCTTCTCGGATGCACGCAAGAAGCCGCTGCCGTTCCTGCCGCGCACGATCGGCCTGATCTGCGGCCGCAATGCGAAGGCGAAGGACGACGTCGTCGTGAACGCGTCGGATCGCTGGCCGAGCGCACGCTTTGAGATCCGCGAGGTCGCCGTGCAGGGCGATCACTGCGTGCCCGAGGTGGGCCGTGCCCTCCTCGAGCTGGACGCCATGGACGAGGTCGACGTCATCGTGATCGCGCGCGGCGGCGGCGCGGTCGAAGACCTGCTCCCCTTCTCCGACGAGCGCCTCGTGCGCGCCGTCGCGGACGCCCGCACTCCTATCGTCTCCGCGATTGGCCACGAGGGCGACTCTCCCCTGCTGGATCTGGTCGCCGACTATCGCGCCTCGACCCCGACCGACGCGGCTCGCCGCATCGTCCCGGACCGCGCCCGCGAGCGCGACGGCATCTCCCAGGCGCTGACCCGCATGCGCGGGGCACTGGGGGCGCGGCTGGCGACGGAGCGCTCGAACCTGACGCTGATCGCGTCGCGCCCGGTGCTTCAGGGCCCCGACGCGATCGTCGAGGGGCATCGCGCGGCCCTCACACAGCGGGTCACTGCACTGCGATCGGCGATCGAGCGCCGGCTCGCCTCGGAGCGCCAGCAGCTGACGCGTTCGCGCGCGACGCTGACCGCCCTGTCCCCGCAGGCGACGCTGGACCGCGGCTACGCGCTGTTGAAGACACCGTCGGGCGCGCTCATCACGTCCTCGGCGCAGATCAAGAAGGGCGACCTCATCGAAGGCATCCTCGCTTCCGGCCGCATGGTCGCCCAGGTCGTGGGTGCCACGAACCCCGCTCCTCCAACGGACGCGCCCAACACAGGCGCCTGACCCGCAGGGCCCGCCCCTGCCTCGTCCCCCAGACCTCTCACGCAAAGGAACACTCTCATGACCACGAACGACCAGCTCCCCGATCCCCAGTCCCTCGGCTACGAGGAGGCGCGCGACGAGCTCGTGCGCATCGTCCAAACGCTCGAGGGTGGTCAGGCTCCGCTTGAGGACACTCTCACGATGTGGGAGCGCGGCGAGGCCCTGGCAGCCCGCTGTTCCCAGATCCTCGACGGTGCTCAGGAGCGTCTTTCTGGACGCACCTCCACGCCCTCCCCCGAAGCACGCTAATGTACATTCTGTAGATCCGCTCACACGCAGGTGAGGAGACACCATGACGGTGCAATCTGGACCCCACGTGCTCGCAATCGGCGAGGCGCTCATCGATATCGTCATCACGTACGAGCAGCCCGAATGCCCCTTCGAGATCCCCGGTGGCTCTCCCGCGAACGTCGCCCTGACGCTGGGGCGCCTCGGCCGGCCTGTGGCGCTGGCGACCTGGTTCGGCGCGGATACGCTCGGCCGCCTCATCGACTTCCACATGAACGATTCGGGCGTGTACATCACCCCGGCTTCGCGCGGCGCCTCACACACGTCGACGGCCCTGGCGCGCTTGGATGAAAACGGCGCCGCCTCCTACACCTTCGATCTCGAGTGGGCCCCGGCTGCCCCGATCGAGGTTCCAGAGACCGCGCAGATCCTCGAGGCCGGGTCTATCTCCGCGATCATTGAGCCCGGCGCCTCCGCCGTCCTCGACGCGCTGGCACGGGGTCGCGCACACGCGCTCGTCTTCTTCGACCCGAACGCGCGCCCCTCGATCATGGGCGAACCCGCGGTTGCACTCGTCTCCCTCGAGCGTTTTATCGCCCTGGCGGACGTCGTCAAGGTCTCAGACGAAGACATCGAGTGGCTGACGGGCGGCGCGCCGATCGACAAGGTCGTGGATCGTTGGCTCCGCATGGGCCCCTCCCTCGTTGTCGTCACGCGCGGCAAGCACGGCAGCGACATCGCAACCGCCTCGGGCGTGCGCTTCACGAAGACCCCGAGCGACGTCAAGGTTGTCGACACGGTCGGCGCGGGCGACTCCTTCATGGGCGGCATGATCGACGCCATGTGGGGCATGGGCCTGCGCGGCGCCGACGCGCGCGAGACCCTGCGCGCCCTGCCCGAGGAGCAGGTCCGCGCCATCATCGACCGCGCCAGCGCCGTCTCCGACGTGACCGTCTCGCGCAAGGGCGCGAACCCTCCCTGGGCGCACGAGCTGTCCTGAGCACACCACACACGTGACGAGGCCGGTCCCCACATCGGGGTCCGGCCTCGTTCATCGAACGCGCGGCACGATTGGCGCGCGTTTACTTGCCCATGCGGCGCTCGCGCTGCGCGTAGGAGCGCAGGGCACGCAGGAAGTCGACGCGGCGGAAGTCGGGCCAGTAGACCTCGCAGAAGTAGTACTCCGAGTGCACGGACTGCCACAGCATGAAGCCCGACAGGCGCTGCTCGCCCGACGTTCGGATGACGAGGTCGGGGTCGGGCTGGTCCTTCGTGTACAGGTGCGCGGTGATGTCCGCGTCGGTGAAGGAGTCGGCGAGCTCGTCGAGGGTGCGCCCCTGGGCCGACGCCTCGCGCATCATGGAGCGCACGGCCTCGGTGATCTCGTGTCGGCCGCCGTAGCCGACCGCGATATTGACGGTCATTCCCTGCACGTCGGCGGTGCGCGCGACGGACGCACGCAGGTCCTCGGCCACCTTCTCGGGCAGCAGGGACAGTCGCCGACGACGGCCAGCTTCCAGCGCCCCTGATCCGCCAGGAGGGAGACAGCCTCGCAGATGATGCGCAGCAGCTCGCCCAGCTCGCCGGCATCGCGCGAGAGATTGTCGGTGGAGAGGAGCCACAGCGTCACGATCGACACACCCGCGTCGTCAGACCACTGGAGGAACTCGCTGATCTTTCCCGCGCCAGCGCGGTGTCCCTGCGAGGCGGTCGCGCCCAGCGACTTTGCCCAGCGGCGGTTACCGTCCAGGATGACACCAATGTGTGCGGGTACGGCGGCTTCAGACAGCTCGGCTTTGAGGCGACGCTCGTACATGTCGTAGAGCATGTTCCACTGGGCCATGATGTCCCTCCCTACTGTCGCACCCTGCGGCGCGGCGTACTCTTATGTCATTAAGGGTATCGCGCCGTGGGTCACAGGGAAACACATCACTCTCGAAGTGCGAGAACACGCCTATCGCAACAAGTTACGGCGTAGTAACCTACGGACTCGTAAGAAATATTGACAGGTTGACGGGGGAACGGATGAACATCGCATCGCTCAGGCCCAAGGAGTGGTTCTCGGGCCAGCTCGTGCAGATCAAGCCCAAGCTGCGCGGGTGGCTGCACCTGGCCGCCGCCCCGCTGTCCCTGGCCGCATCCATCGTCCTCGTGTGCCTGGCGCCCACGACTCCGACGAAGATCGGTTCCGCCGTTTACCTGGCGTGCTCCCTCGTCCTCTTCGGCGTCTCCGCTGCCTACCACCGCTTCTACTGGGCCCCGCGCTGGGAGATCATGTGGAAGCGCCTGGACCACTCCAACATCTTCCTGCTCATCGCGGGCACCTACACGCCGATCACGATCGCACTTCTGGACCGATCCGACGCGACGGTCCTCCTGTCGGTCGTCTGGGGTGGAGCAGCCGTCGGCATCCTCCTCAACCTCTTCTGGCCCACTGCGCCGCGCTGGCTAACCACCCTCGTGTACGTCGCACTCGGCTGGGTCGCGGTCTGGTACCTGCCGCAGCTGTGGGCGGGCGGCGGCCCCATCATCGTGTGGCTGATCGTCGCCGGGGGGGTCCTGTACACGCTGGGAGCGGTCGTCTACGGCATGAAGAAGCCCGACCCCTCCCCCACCTGGTTCGGCTTCCACGAAATCTTCCATGCCTTCACCGTCGCGGCGTGGGCCTGCCACTGCGTCGCCGTCTACCTGGCGGTCCTGGCTTCCTGACGCGCCGCCCGGGCTATCTGCGCCCGTGGCCTGGCGCAATGTTGCTACACTCGACACCATGCGCGCCGGCACCCGTGTGTCGGCGCTCGATTACTGACACGTCATTGGAGGAACCATGGCTGACACACAGTGGCTCACGCAGGCCCAGTACGACCTGCTCGCAAACGAGCTCAAGGAGCGCGTCGAGGTCAAGCGCGTCGAGATCGCGCGCCTCATCGATGCCGCCCGCCAGGAGGGCGACCTGCGCGAGAACGGCGGCTATCACGCCGCGCGCAACGAGCAGTCCATGAACGAGACCCGCATCCAGGCCCTCCAGGAAATGCTCGAGCACGCAGAGGTCGGCGAGACCCCCGCCGACGACGGCATCGTCGAGCCCGGCATGGTCGTCACGGCTCTGGTTGCTGGCCGCGAGCAGAAGTTCCTGCTCGGTTCGCGTGATGCCGGCGGCGACCTGGGCATCCAGGTCTTCTCCGCGCAGGCTCCCCTGGGCGCCGCCGTCATCGGCCACAAGGCCGGCGACAAGCTCTCCTTCGAGGCCCCCACCGGCCGCATGATCGACGTCGAGATCCTCGACGCCAAGCCCTTCGAAGGCTGAGTTCAGAGGCGAGCAGGCCGACCCGGCCTCGCCCCCCCTTATCAATGCGAAGCGGGTCCCACCACGTGGTGGGACCCGCTTCGCATTACATATGCGCGTGAAGAAGCCTTAGGCCTCCACATGGGGCGTCGGAGGCTCCCCCGGCTTCTGCTTCTCATCAGCTGGAGCTTTCTCCCGGTCCGCCTCGCCCTCCGACTCGACGCGGGCCTCGACGTGAAGATCGACCGAGGCCACGACCTCGTCCTCGTTCGACTCCGCGCGAGCCACGTAGGGACGCGTGTCGGGCTTACCGGCGTAGGAAGCGGCGATCTCCTCCTCGAGGATGCCGGGAGGGCCACCCGGGCGGTCCTTGGCGGTCGCGAGCTCGGGCAAGGGGTCGTAGCCATGCAGGTACATGACGGTCGCGTTGATAAACGCAGCGATCGGCACCGAGAAGACCGCACCAGCGATACCAGCGATCGCCGAACCCGCGGTGATGACGAGCATGACGGCGACGGGGTGCAGGGACACCGCGTTCGACATCATGAAGGGCTGCAGAATGTTGGATTCAACCTGCTGGACGACCAGGATGATCACCAGCATGATGATGGCCTTCGTCAGGCCACCGTTCACGGCCGCCACCAGCACCGCGATGACACCGGACGTCAGAGCACCCAGAATGGGCACGAACGCGGCGAAGAATGTGATGACACCGATCGGAATAGCCAGGGGCACGCCCAGGAAGAACGCGCCCAGCGCGATACCGATCGCGTCGATGGCCGCCACCTGGATCTGCGTGCGCACGTAGGAGCCGAAGGTCGCCCAGCCGCGGATTGCGCTCTCATGAACGGGGACACGAGCGGGCGCGGGAAGCAGACGCACGCACCACAGCCAGATCGAGCGGCCCTCTTTCAGGAAGAAGAACAGACAGAAGAGCATCGTCAGGCCGGACGTGGCCAGCGTGCCCACTGACGAGGTGATACTGAGAGCCCCAGTCGCCAGCGTCTCCTTGTTGGTGTTGAGCCAGCTGACCAACTCGGAACGCAGCTGCTCGGCCGCGGCGGTCAGAACGGTCGTGTCGATCTTGAGGGGGCCGTTCTGCAGGAACTCATTGTGCAGGATCGCATCGAGCAGGGCACGGAAACCCTCGGCGGCCTGCGTGGCCAACTGCGGGACCTGCTGGATGAGTTCGGCGGCGGCCTGGCTGAGCGCACCGGCGACAGCCGCAAAGAAGACGAGCAGGCCGACGGTCGCAGCCAGAGACGAAGGGAAGTGCAGGCGCCTGCGCATCCATGACACGAGGGGTTCGAGGAGGACCGTCACCGTCAGCGCAATCGCAACCGGCATGATGACGATCGTCAGGCGCGCAATGCCCCACAGCACCGCCATGACCAGGCCAGCGACGACCAGAGTGCGCCACGAGAACGCCGCAGCCACGCGCAGGGTGCGCGGGACGGCCACGGCGACATCGCGCTCGTCTTCGTGCTCCTCGCGTACCGACACCATGACGGGTGCGGGCGTCGGTTCATCAGTGTGCTTCGTGGGCAGCGCCGCAGAAAGCTGCCCATGAGGTCGGATAGTTTCCAGCGCGGCTGTTCCTGAGTATCGGCCACGGTCCCTCCTTTTCATTCTTCCCTAAGCATACCCGCCCACTCCCCCATTTCCGTCCGCGCACCGCGCCATGTACGCACACGAAGCGCATACTGTCAGATATGAGAAATATCTTCACGCTCGCGCAGACGGATGTTCATCCCACGACGCACGCGGTCCTTGGTTCGAACATGAGGGCCGAGGCCGGGGCCGGCCAGGAGGTCATCTACCTGGCCGCGGGGTGCTTCTGGGGCGTCGAGAAGGCCCTGTGGAACACGCCCGGAGTCGTCACCACGGCGACGGGTTACATGGGAGGCCACGCCCCCGATCCCACGTACGAGCAGGTGTGCTCACATTCGACGGGTCACGCGGAGACCGTGCGCGTCGTCTTCGATACCGCGCTCACCAGCGCTGCCGACCTAGTTCGCCTCTTCTTCGAGATCCACGATCCCACGCAGGTAGGCGGCCAGGGCAACGACATCGGCGACCAGTACCGCTCTGCCATCTGGACGACCACACCCGAGCAGCTGCGCGACGCGACCGCCCTGCGAGCGGCCTACCAGGAGGTGCTCACCGCACGGGGATTCGGCCCGATCCAGACCGTCATTTCTGCCGCCCCCGACGGGGACTCCACCGCGCGCTTCTGGTACGCGGAGGACTACCACCAGCAGTACCTCTTCAAGAACCCGGGCGGCTACGAGTGCCACGCGCGCACCGGCGTTGCCTGCCCGGCTCTCCCCCAGGAGTAGGCGGGAAGACTAGACATAATGCGGGGCGGGTCGGCACGTAGGTGCCGACCCGCCCCGCATTGGCGATGAGATCAGTTCACGCCCAGGATGTCGGTGACGAACACGAGGGTCGCGCCGCCGGGAATGCCCGCCTGCGGGACACCACGCTCACCGTAGCCGAGCTCAGCGGGAATGGACAGCAGGACGCGGTCGCCCACGTGCTTACCCACGAGGCCCTCATCCCAGCCGGGAATGACCATTCCGACGCCGATCTGGAAGGACAGGGCGCCGCCGCGGTCGAAGGAGTTATCGAAGTCGACGTCAGAGCCGAAAACCGCGCCGTAGTAGTGGCAGTGATCGTGTCGCCGGCCTCGACCTCCTGGCCGTCGCCGGCGTGGAGGACCTCGACGACGAGCTCGTCGGAGGGGTCGCCGTCGAAGGACAGGACGGGCTTGCGGCCGAATTCGCCGGACACAGAGATGTTTTCCATGGTGTCTTTCCTTAGGGTCGGTGAAGCGGCGCGTCAGTCGCGGCGCATGAAGTAGGACAGGATCTTGAGGATCTCGAGGTAGATCCAGATGACGTCAGTCATGATCGCGAAGGTGCACAGCCACGAGTACTTCTCAGGCACGTTGTTGGCGACACCCACCTTCACGGCATCAAAGTCGCGCACGAGGCACAGGACGCCGATGAAGACCGCGAGGACACCGATGATGACGCCGAGCGGAATACCGAAGATGGTGATGTTGCGAACGGCCGTCATATTCACGAGGCCGGTGCCCGACAGGAACAGGCTCACCATGTAGTAGATGAAGAATGCGAAGGAGCCGATGCCCGCGACTCGGGTGAGCGTGTTCGAGTTGCGCACGAAGCCCATCGTGAAGGCACCCAGAGTCACGCCGATGACGACGAGAGTCGCCAGAACGGCGCTCACCACGATGCCCGGATACATCATTTCGAAGGCGCAGGACAGCGCTCCGAGGACGAAGCCTTCAACGAGCGAGTAGGCGACGACTGCGCCGGGACGCACCTTCTTGGAGAACTGGATAAACAGGGCGAGGCCCAGCGTCACGGCGCAAGCAGCGAAGGCCACAAGCATGGCAGCACCCAGCGCAACGATGCCCGTCATCCAACCGGCCACCGCACCCACGAGAAGCAGGCCGAAGCACATGAGGGACTTGACCACGACGTCATCGTAGGTCATCGCCCCGCGGTCCACCGCGTCGGCGGCGGGCGCATTCAGCATCGCCTCGTAGGAGTCCATGGAAGTCTCGTAGCCGCCCTGCTGGCCCTGGGGGAGGCCGTAGACGGGCGCGCCCTGAGGCGCAGGGTAGGTGTTCTGTGCGGCGTATTCCGTCGAACCGGTCGCGTAGCCGTACTGCGCATCAGCACCGCCTTGCGCGTAAGGGTTCGTCGAGCCACCGTAGGGGTTCTGTGCCTGCTGTGAGGCGGGCTGGTAGCCGGGCATCGCAGGGTATCCGGCGGGAGTCGTCTGCTGTGTCGACCAGTCTTTGACGATCGAGTTCATCACCGGGTTGGCCATATTTCCTCCTTGGTCAGTGATGTGCTGCCTCTAGTGTCGCACGAGGCACCCACGGGTGGGAAACGCACCATTATGCGCGCAGCGCAACCCCGCGTCCACACGAGGGACGGTGAACGCATCACGGGCCGCGGCCTCGTCGATGAGGACTGCGAATGGTACCCCCGGTGGGACTCGAACCCACAACACACCGATTTTAAGTCGGTTGCCTCTGCCAATTGGGCCACGGGGGCGCGCACGTGCACATCCAGCCTACGGGAGGCTGGCGCTCTCCTCAAGCTCCGCTCAGATCATCGCCTGGGCAATGCCATCGAGGATGTCATGCTCGGAGGTGACGACCTGCTCAATCGGGTGACCGGCGGCCTGTGCGCGCGCGAGTACTCGCGTGACGATGCGGCTCCAGATGAGCGCTCCGGCGGCGATGACGTCTTCGCGTCCCTCCGGCATGAAGCCCAGGGATGCCTTCACGGACGTCGGCTGATCGACCATGAAGCGCACGGCCTCGTCGAACTGGGCGGCGCTGAGTCGGGCGCCATGGATCCGCTCGGGCTGGTAGGAGGTGAGCCCCAGCGCCTGGGCGGTCAGGGTGGTGACCGTGCCCGCGACACCCACGAGGCTGCGCACGCGCGTCAGATCCACGGACTTTTCGGCGCGATCGAGCTGCTCGTCGATCCACGCGATCGCGCGGCCCTGATCCTCGGCGGGGACTCCACCTGCCGGATCCACGTGGGAGAAGAACTTCTCGGTGACGCGCACGGCACCCATATCGATCGAGATCGCCTGCTCAACGCGGGTCGCGCCCAGCACAAGCTCAGTCGAGCCGCCGCCGATGTCGACGACCAGCATCGGGGCGCACGCGGACTCGCCCAGGCCGCTCACAGCGCCATTAAACGACAGGGATGCTTCCTCCGTGCCGACGACAACCTCGGGTTCCACGCCGATGACGGCCTTAATCTGGCGCACGAAGTCGGCACTGTTGGAGGCATCGCGCGTCGCCGAGGTCGCCACGAAACGGGTGCGGGTCGCCCCCAGTGCCTCGATCATGCGCTGGTATTCGACGGTGGCCTCGACCGTGCGCTCGATCGCCGCGGGATCCAGGTATCCGCGCGCATCGACCCCCTGTCCCAGGCGCACGATGCGCATCTGGCGGGTCAGATCAGCGAGTTGAGGGCGTCCGTTCTCGTCGATGTGTCCGTCGGCGACGAGCAGTCGGATCGAATTTGTTCCACAGTCAATGGCAGCTACGCGGGTCATTGCTTCGTTTCTCGTGAGATGAGTCCCGGACGAGGCCGGGGCGAACTTCGGAGGGGCCGCTCAGCAGGAGCAGCGCTCGGTGGAGAACAGGCCGCGCTCAGCGAGCATCGCGAGCGCACGATCCCCGATGGGATTGACGCCGGGACCCGCGGCCAGGGAGTGGCCAACGAGAGCGTGCAGACACTTGACGCGCGTGGGCATACCGCCCGCGCTGACGCCCGAGATCTCGGGGACGTCACCCAGGCTCAGGCGCGCGTCGATGTAGGCCTGGTGCGCACGCGCGTATGCGGCGCGCAGCTCCTCATCGGCAGCGAGTTCCTCATTGAGGGTCTCCATGACGTGTTCCGCCTCGAGGGTCGAGGCGCCCTTCACCGCGGCCGGGTGCGTCAGGTAGTAGGTCGTGGGGAAAGGAGTCCCGTCGGGCAGGCGGGGTGCGGTGGCCACGACAGTGGGCCGACCGCACACGCAGCGCGCGGCGATACCAACGACTCCGCGGGGCACGCGGCCCAGCTGGGAACGCAGGACCTCCAGGTCCTCTTCGGTTGCGTCGGTGGTCTTAACGAGGCTCATTCTCCGCTTTCTTGGCCGGTGGTAGTCGCCTGGCCCGACTGGCTGGCGTCAGCCGACGGGATGGGCGTCGTGTTGGGCGGTTGATCCGCCTTCCCCACTAGGATAGCGAGCTGCTGCACCCAGGGGCGCGCCGGTCCGGTCGACGCCGCGGCCGCCGCCAGGGCAGAGTCCTGGTATTGCGGCCCCGGATCCACCACCGTGTATTGGGTCTCACCGGGTCGCACGTAACCGAGGCGCTCGCGCGCCTGCGTGGAGATGTAGTCGGGGTCATTCCACAGATCCAGCTGTCTTTGCATGTCAGCGTTCTTCTGCTGTTGCTCGGCCACCTGGGCCTTGATTTGCGCCAGCTCGTGCTCCTGCTGCCACCACTGGTACAGGCTGGGCACCAGCATGACGGACAGGATCGCCGCGACCGTCAGGACGACAACAAAGCGAGTCGACACGTCCAGACCACCGATCGACAGGGCGGAAGGCCGCTCCCCAACGGGCCGCGTCGAGGCCTTCTTCTCCGTCCGCTCGCGCGAGCGGAAGAAACGGCGGCCCGAGCCCTCCTGCTTCGTCACCTTCACGCGTTTCTTCGCCGAGGCCTCGTCCCCCTTCGAGGACTTCGCGGCCTTCGCGGCTGCCCTGCGCTGACGCGATTTTTCCGCGTTGATCTCACGCGTCGTGCGCGCTGCATCCGAGGACGAGGAGCGGCGACGCGAGGAGGGACGAGAGGAAGGACGACGGCTAGCCATTCTTCTATCGTGCCCTAAGTCGGAGCATTTGGCTCCACCCCACGCCGAAAAAAGACTCCGCGCGGACCCTTGCGGGCCCGCGCGGAGCTATGCGGCTAGTTGCCTAGGCTCACTTGAAGCGAGGGAAGGCAGAGCGGCCGGCGTAAACGGCGGCCTCGCCCAGCTGCTCCTCGATGCGCAGCAGCTGGTTGTACTTGGCGACGCGCTCGGAACGAGCGGGAGCACCGGTCTTGATCTGGCCGGAGTTGGTGGCGACGGCCAGGTCGGCGATCGTGGTGTCCTCGGTCTCGCCGGAACGGTGCGAGGTCATCGAACGGTAGCCGTTGCGGTGCGCTTCCTCGACGGCGTCGAGGGTCTCGGTCAGCGAACCAATCTGGTTCACCTTGACGAGCAGCGCGTTCGCGGCACCCAGCTCGATGCCCTTCTTCAGGCGGGCGGGGTTGGTGACGAACAGGTCGTCGCCGACCAGCTGCACGCGGCCACCGATCTCGGAGGTCAGGGCCTTCCAAGCGTCCCACTCGTCCTCGGACAGCGGGTCCTCGATGGAGACCAGCGGGTAGTTCGAGATCAGCTTCTCGTAGTACTCCACCATGTAGTCGGTCGAGCGGCCTTCGCCCTCGAACTGGTACAGGCCGTCCTTGAAGAACTCGGAGGAGGCAACGTCCAGGGCCAGGGCGACGTCCTCGCCCGGCTTCAGGCCGGCCTTCTCGATCGCGGAGACGATCAGGTCGAGGGCCTCAGCGTTGGAGTCCAGGTTGGGGGCGAAGCCGCCCTCGTCGCCCAGACCGGTGGACAGGCCGCGCTCCTTCACGACGCCCTTGAGCGTGTGGTAGACCTCGGCGCCCCAGCGCAGAGCCTCACGGAAGGAGGGAGCGCCGATGGGGGCGATCATGAACTCCTGGATGTCAACGTTGGAGTCCGCGTGGGAGCCACCGTTGAGGATGTTCATCATGGGGACGGGCAGGACGTGAGCGTTCGGGCCGCCCAGGTACTTGTAGAGGGGCAGGTCCGCGTACTTCGCGGCAGCCTTGGCGACGGCGAGCGAGACACCGAGGATGGCGTTCGCGCCGAGCTTGCCCTTGTTGGGGGTGCCGTCCAGGTCGATCATGGCCTGGTCGATGTAGCGCTGATCGTCAGCTTCCTCGCCGATGAGCTCGGGAGCGATCTGCTCGACGACGGCGTCAACGGCGTCCTGGACACCCTTGCCGAGGTAACGGCCCTTGTCGCCATCGCGACGCTCGACGGCCTCGAACGCGCCGGTGGACGCGCCGGAGGGAACGGACGCGCGCGCAGCGGTGCCGTCCTCGAGGACGACCTCGACCTCAACGGTCGGGTTACCGCGCGAGTCGAGGATCTCGCGTGCACCAATGCCTTCAATAACTGCCACGTCATTCTCCAATCGATGTTGTTGCGTGGAAGCGGTCAGTACAACGGTAATACGGACCGCCATATGTGGTCACCCCCGGCGAGGGGGACGTTGTGGTGTGCGAGGGTTTCACCCCTCGTTTTGTGCCCAGGCAAGCGACATTAGTCCCTGCCGAAGGCACTGTGAGCGAATACTCACACGCTCATCAGTGGGCGGTACCGCCCATCAGCGCAGCCATGGGATCCTGCGGGCCGCCTGAGACAGCGTCGCCGAACAGAGGCGTCGCGGGAGCCTGACCTCCACCCAGGGACGGCTGGGTGAAACGCGGGTTAATGCGTGCGTCGGACGTTGCGCGGGCCTGCGCGAAGACCTCGTTCATGGTCGACGCAGCAGCCGGATTCGCATTTGCGAACTCGCTGAGCCTCTGGCCCAGGAACATGGAGCGCACGGCCTCACGCGTCGCTCGGCTAAGCTCGGGGACTTGACCGCCAGCCTTCTGCGCTATTTGAGCGATAGTGACATCGATCTGCTCATCGGTCACAGCGACGCCCACGGCGGCCCCCACGGCCTGGAGCTGCGGACCATTGACGAGGGAGGCACGCACCTGCTGTGCGCCGACCCCACTCTGCCCGCCCGTCACTGCATTGAGCTGGGCGACAGCCTCGTCAACTTCCGCAATGCTGTAGTCGCCGTTGGAGGTGCTGACTGCAGCGCCGGGATGGGCGGAGCACGCCCCCATTCCCAGTCCTGCGGCCACAATCAGGGCGGCGGTGGCGAGCTGGCGTGTGTAGCGCACGAGCATTCCTTCCTCAGATGTGTTGCGACGCAATAGACCAGTGTATTCCACCACAGGCACTACTCGCCAAAAGGTACGAGAATCTTGGTCACCAAAGTCTCCACCCACTCCAGGAGAGGGCCGTCGGTGAGCGGGGAACCACCGACTCGTGAGGTGAGCGGCAGGGGCACGAGGACCTGGCGAACGGCGGCTTTGATGACGGTTCCGGGGTGCAGGCGCTTGAGGCGCATGACCTGGGAATCGCGCAGCTCGACGGGCGAGACGCGCAGGTACTTGCCCTGCGTGACGATCTCGGTGATCCCGGCGCGACGGACGATTTCGCGCAGCCGTGCGACGGCGAAGAGGAGGTCAACCTGGGGTGGGATGGGACCGTAGCGGTCGACGAGTTCCTCGCGCACGTCGGCTTCCTGTTCGGGCGTGGAGATGGCCGCGATCTTGGCGTAGACCTCGAGGCGCAGGCGCTCGCCGCGCACGTACCCCTCGGGAATGTGCGCGTCGACCTGCAGGTCCATGCGCACATCGGTCTTTTCGGTGGGAGCGTCACCTCGGTAGGCGGCGACCGCGTCGGAGACCATACGCACGTACAGGTCGAAGCCAACGCCCTCGACGTGGCCGGACTGCGCCCCACCCAGGAGGTTGCCGGCGCCTCGGATCTCAAGGTCGCGCTGGGCGACAGCCAGGCCCGCTCCCAGCTCGGTGTTCGCAGCAATCGTCTTGAGGCGCTCGTGCGCGGTCTCGGTCAGGGCCTTGTCACCCGGATAGAAGAAGTAGGCGTAGGCGCGTTCGCGGCCTCGTCCGACGCGCCCGCGCAGCTGGTGGAGCTGGGACAGGCCAAAGGTGTCGGCGCGGTCCACGATGAGCGTATTCGCGTTGGAGATGTCCAGGCCAGTTTCGACGATGGTCGTACACACGAGCACGTCGAACTCGTGGTTCCAGAAGTCCTGGATGACGGCCTCGAGCTGGTGCTCGTTCATCTTGCCGTGGGCCGTGCGCACGCGCGCCTCGGGCACCAGCTCCGCGATGTGGGCGGCGACCGAGGAGATCGAGTCGACGCGGTTGTGCACGTAGAAGACCTGGCCGTCGCGCAGGAGCTCGCGCCGGATTGCAGCGCTGACCTGAGCGTCCGTGTAGGCGCCGACAAAGGTCAGGACGGGCTGGCGTTCCTCGGGCGGAGTCTGGAGGATCGACATCTCTCGGATGCCGGAGATCGCCATCTCGAGGGTACGCGGGATCGGCGTGGCGGACATAGACAGGACGTCCACGTCGGTTCGCAGGGCCTTGAGCGTCTCCTTGTGCTCGACGCCGAAGCGCTGCTCCTCGTCGATGATGACGAGACCGAGCTTCTTGAACGACACCGTGCCCGTCAGCAGCGAGTGCGTGCCAATGACCAGGTCGACTTCGCCCGAGGCCAGCCCCGCCTTGACCTCCTCGGTTTCCTTCGGCGTCGAGAAGCGCGAGAGCGTGCCGATGTGCACGGGGAAGCCCGCGTAGCGCTCGGCGAAGGTCTCCGCGTGCTGGGTGACCAGCAGTGTCGTGGGCACGAGGACTGCGACCTGGTAGCCGTCCTGGATGGCCTTGAAGGCGGCGCGCACGGCGATCTCGGTCTTGCCGTAGCCGACGTCGCCCGTGAGCAGGCGGTCCATGGGCACGGGCTTTTCCATGTCAGCCTTGACCTCGTCGATCGTGACAAGCTGGTCGGGGGTCTCGACGTAGGGGAAGGCGTCTTCGAGTTCGCGCTGCCAGGGCGTGTCGGGGCCGAAGGCGTGGCCTTTGGTCTGCTGGCGCACGGCGTACAGGCGGATGAGCTCCTTGGCGACCTCGTTGACGGCCTTCTTCGCGCGGGCCTTGGTCTTGGCCCAGTCGGCGCCGCCCATCTTGGTCAGGGAAGGCTCGTCGGATCCGGTGTACTTCGAGATCTGGTCCAGCGCATCAGTGGGCACGAAGAGCCGGTCGGCGGGCTGTCCGCGCTTGGAGGGCGCGTATTCGATGACCAGGTAGTCGCGCGTCGAGGCGGCGTCCCCACGCCCGATCGTCCGGGAGACGAGCTCGATGAAGCGTCCGATGCCGTGTTGATCGTGGACGATGTAGTCCCCGGGGTGCAGGGTCAGCGGGTCGACGCCCTTTGCGCCTGCGCGAGGGCATGCGGCGCATGTCGCGCGTGGAGGCGCCCGCTCGCCCGGTGAGGTCCCCTTCGGTGAGGATCGCGACCTTGAGATGGGGCGCGACAAAACCGACGCCGGCCTGCGCGGTCGTAATGGTCACGAGGCCCGGGTCGGGGCGCGTTTCCACGTTGTCCGCGAGCGCGGCCGGGCACGAGGCGTCGGTGAGGATGGAACGAATGCGACGTCCCGGGCCGGGGCCTTCGGTGGTGACGACGATGCGCCAGCCGTTGCGGGCCAGGTCGGTGAGGTCGGCGGCTGCGCGGGCGAAGTCTCCGCGGTAGGGGTGCACGTCGCGGGCACCCACGCGCATGAGGGTGGGCGAGACAACGACGGGCGCGGGGCCGTCTGATGAGGGCGAGTCGGCCTCGTCGATCGCGGAAGCGAGGTCGGCGGGCGGCAGGTCGGTGATCTCCCACCAGGGGCGTGTCCCGCTCCCCCACAGGTCGCCCAGGTCGAGGAACGAGGCCTTGGAGGCCTCGAGCGGGGTGTCCGCTCCCCCGGCGGCGGCGCTCCACGCGGCGGCGAGGAACTCCTCGGTCGTGGCGACGAGGTCGGCGGCGCGGGCGCGGATTCGTTCGGGGTCGGAGGCGAGGATCGGCGAGCCTGCGGGCAGCAGGTCGAGGAGGGATTCCATGCCGCCGACGAGGATGGGTGCCAGGGATTCGATGCCGGGTGCGGCGATTCCTTCGGCGGCGAGGCTGAGCATCTCGGCGGCGCCGGGCAGGCGGTCGGCGGCCTCGCGGGCGCGGGCGCGCACGGCCTGAGTGAGGAGGAGTTCGCGGCAGGGGACGGCCCACAGGCCGTCGGCAGCCTCGCCGAGGGTTCGCTGGTCGGAGACGGAGAAGGCGCGGATGTCGTCGACCTCGTCGCCCCACAGCTCCACGCGCAGGGGGTGGGGTTCCTGTGGCGGGAAGACGTCGAGGATGCCGCCGCGCACGCTCATCTGGCCTCGTCCTTCGACCATGTCGACGCGCTCGTAGCCGAGTTCGGCTAGGCGGTTCGTGGTCTCGGTGAGGTCCAGGATGTCGCCGGTTCGCACGCGCACGGGTTCGAGATCCGCCAGGCCGGAGATGATCGGCTGGAGGAAGGCGCGGATGGGGACGACGAGGACCGAAATCGGGCCGGCGCTGTCGTCTCCCGCGATCGGGTGCACGAGGCGGCGCAGAACCGCGATGCGACGCGCCATCGTGTCGACCTGGGGCGAGAGACGCTCGTGAGGCAGTGTCTCCCACGCGGGCAGCATGGCGACGCCCGGGATCCACGAGGCCAGGGCGTTGGTCAGCGATTCGGCGTCGCGCCCCGTGGCCGTGAGGACGACGAGGGGCGTAGCCGCGCGCGAGGCGACGGCCGCAAGCAGGGGCGGCCGTATGCCGACGGGCGCGACGATCGTGCCAGAACGGCCGGCTTCGACGGAGTCGGTGGCCGTCTCGATCGCGGGATCGGTGGTGATGTCCGGGAGGAGTCCGGTGAGTAGCACGCGCTGCCTTTCGCGGTGAGAATGCGCGGCGACGCAAGGGGTCGCCGCCTCGATCAGGACCCGGTATGCAGGGCCATCTGGGTGGGGGCAAATCCCTTGGTCACGATGTCTTCGACGACGTCGGCGGCCTGCTCGAAGGTGACGTCCCAGTCGGGACGCTCCTTAGAGGGCAGGGTCGCGAGTACGTAGTCGGCGGGATCCATGCGCCCCGGCGGGCGGCCCACACCGATGCGCAGGCGAGCGTAATCGCGCGTGCCCAGGTGCTGGCTGAGGGACTTCAGGCCGTTGTGTCCGCCCTCTCCCCCCACCGATCTTGAGGCGCAGCGTGTGCGCGGGCAGGTCCATGTCGTCGTGGATGACGAGGATGCGCGAGGGCTCGATCTTGTGGAAAGTGGCGAGCGCGCTGATCGGACCGCCCGAGGTGTTCATGTAGCTGTCGGAGCGCGCGAGAATCACGCGGGGTCCGGGCACGCCGCCGGGGCCGATTCCTAAGCGAACGTCGGCGGTGTGCGTGCGCGAGCGGTGCGAGGTCAGGGTCGCACCGCCGCGCGAGGCGAGCACGTCGAGGGTCAAGTACCCGACGTTGTGTCGGGTGGAGGCATACTGCGCGCCGGGGTTACCTAACCCGACGACGAGCCACGGTCCGTCAGTCGTCATACTCCGATTGTGCCACCCGCGCCGAGAGCATGTCCCACTGGGGGGCGTCCTCGACGACGGGGGCTGCCTCACGTCGAGACGTCGCCCACGCGTCGGCGAAGAGCTGCGCCCACTTGGTGTAGGCCGCCGAATTCGGGTGGAAGAAGTCCGCAGCGTGGTAGGCGAAGGTGTAGGTCGGCAGGGAGTATTCCTGCGTCAGGGAACGCAGGTCGACCAGGTGCGCGTCGCTGTCGGCGACGGCGGCCGCGATACGGTCGGACATGTCCTGCGCGCGGCTTTCCTGGGGCATGATTCCGAAGGAAGGGATCGTGGAGACGAGGGCGCTGCCGGGCAGGGATGCGAGGACCCGACGCAGGCGCTCTTCGAACTGACCGGGGGCCATGTCCTCGGTCATGACGTCGTTGCCGCCGATAGTCAGAGTGACCAGGTCGGGGCTGTAGGGGCCGTCCAGGAGGCCCAGGCCGCGCATTTGCGGGATCTGGGTGAGTTCCACGGACTCGATGGTGGCCCCCGACAGGGACAGGTTGAGCAGGAGGACCTCGCGGTCCATCTGCGCGGCGATCGAGGAGGCGAGGCGCGCCGGGTAGGACTCGGTGACGCGCGAGGCGCCCACTCCCTGCACGGAGGAGTCGCCGAGCGAGACGATCAGGTAGGGACGCTCACCCTCGGGATGCTCGTCGAGCTGACGCAGGCGGTCCAGGGTCGCCAGATTGTGGTTCTCCCAGGCCTTGCGGTAGTCACCGCGCTGGGAATCCAGGCGCAGGAGACGTCCGATCGCCAGGCCGCCACCGAAGAGGCTCGCGCCACCGGCTGCCGCGCCCGCCACCTGCCATGCTCGTTTGCTGATCCCCATTGGAATGTCCTTCCCTCGTGTCTGCTGGCCTTCAGTGTAACGAGGCCGGGGCCGGTGCTTCAAATGCTGAAGCACCGGCCCCTCGGTTTGTCACAGATTGCTCAGTCCAGACGTCCGGCGGGAGCTCCCGGGAGGGATCGGATGAAGTGGGGGAGGCTCCCAGCCTCGCTCCGCGTAGGCGGCTGCGACGGCTCGCGCCACATCCTCCACTGCATGCGCGTCAACGAGCGCGATCGCACTGCCGCCGAAGCCGCCGCCCGTCATGCGCGCACCGTGTGCGCCCGCTGCGCGGGCAGCCTCCACGGCCACATCCAGTTCCTCGCACGACACTTCATAGTCATCACGCAGCGAGTCGTGCGAATCGTTCAGGAGAGCGCCCGCGACCGCCAGGCGCGTGCCCTCCAGCGGTCCCTCGTCAAGAAGCTCGATGAAAGCGCGCGTCCGCGCGATTTCTGAGACGACGTGGCGCGTGCGGGCGGCCAGGCGTTCGTTGCCCAGCGCGGCCGTGGCCTCGTCCAGGTCCTCAACGTCCACGAGCTGGCCCACGCCGAGGATGCGCGCCGACTCCTCGCAGTCCGCGCGGCGCGAGCCGTACTGGCCGTCCGCCAACGAATGCTTGGCACGCGTGTCGATAACGAGAAGCTCCAGGCCGACCGCGCTCAGGTCGAAGGGAACCTGGCGCGTCGACATGTCTCGGCAGTCGAGAGCCAGCGCATGGCCCTCGCGGCAGCGCAGGGAAGCCGTCTGGTCCAGGCCGCCCGTGTTCGCGCCCGCCACCTGGTTTTCCGCGGCGCGCGCGGCATCCACGAGCACCTTGCGCCCCTCGTCGTTGGGGGCCTCGATCGTGCCCGCCAGGCCGAGGGCGCACACCTCGTCGAGGGCGACCGCCGTCGCACACTCGAGCGCGGCGCTCGAGGAGAGGCCACCGCCCAGGGGCACGCACGACCACAGGGCCGCGTCAAAACCGGGCAGGGGCCCGTATCCAGCCTGTTCGAGGGCCCACGCGACGCCCGCGAGATACGCGGTCCAATGGTTCGTCACCTCACCGGGGGTGCCCTTCGGGCCGATCACGTCCAGGTCGAGGACGTCGATCGCCTCGCGCGTCTGCGGCGAAATCAGGCGAATCATCCGATCCTCGCGAGGCGACAGCGCCACGTAGGCGCGGTGCGGCAGAGCGATCGGAACGCACGGACCACCGTTGTAGTCCACGTGCTCGCCGATGATGTTGACGCGCCCGGGCGCACTCCACACACCCCGAGGCTCGTAGCCGAATGCATCACGGAACAGGTCTGCGGCCTGCGCAGCCCCTTGATCGGGAGTAGCCGCATCGGCCCACACGAGATCAGTCACAAGATCCTCCTTGGTCTCACTGACTCAAGGCTACGTGAACGCCCTCACACCATTCAAGCGCTACGGCCTCATCTCGCGCGCCCCAACACCCGGTACAGTGGAGCCACCATATCCGCGACACAGGCAGGCCCCATGTTCCTCCCCCAACGACTCCCCGGCCAGGACTGGCTCGGCGTCGTCGTCGCAATCCCCGAACCGTGGGTCACGCAGCTCACCGAGCTGCGCCTGCGCCTGGGAGACCTGGCAGGATCACGCATCCCCGCGCACATTACGCTCATGCCGCCGACCCCCGTCGCACGCGAGGCTCGCGCCGAGGTCATCGACCACCTGCGCTCCATCGCCTCGCGCCACGCCCCCTTTCGCGTCACATTGTCTGGCACGGATTCCTTCCGCCCCATCTCCAACGTCGCGTTCATGACGCTGGCCGAAGGCGCCTCCGCCTGCACGGATCTGGCCGAGGAGATCCGATCCGGCCCCCTCGATCATGAGACGCGCTTTCCGTATCACCCGCACGTGACGCTTGCTCAGGACGTCGACGACATCGCCCTGGATCTCGCGCTCGACATCGGCGCAACCGTCGAGGCCTCATGGATCGTTCCCGGTTTCCGCCTAGACCGCATCGACCCCTCAGGCATCTACTCCTCGATGGCCCTGTTCGACTTCGACGCCTCCGGGCACTGAGTCCCTGCTAGCCAAGTTTTCGAGCGCTCTTTTCGCTGCTACTTTCCGCGCGGCCCGATCCCGTCGGCCCGCTCATCGCCCACTCATCACCCGCTCATCACGCGCTGGTGTTCCGGGCGCCGGAGGCCCCGGCCGCCCGCGAGGCTAGGCGACCTCACTGCGTTCGGCGCCGCGCCTCGAAGCCCGCCCGTGCCCTCCGGACCCTCCGGCGCCCTCCACACCGGCGCTCTCCTTACTGCGAGTAGCCAGCCCAAGCAACACCACCATCTGCAAGCACCGCCAGGACCCTCACCCCCATCTTCGGGGCATTATCCGGATAGGTTGCGCGCACGCGGATAGGTTATGCACATCCGGATAGGTTATTAAGCTATCCAGATGTTCGTTACCTATCCGTATGTTCGTTACCTATCCGGATGTTCGTTACCTATCCGGATGCGCATCGGCCCCGGGGACAGCACCCTCATCGGCAAGCACGTCAGACAGGCCCCACTAATTCCGCACGTAATTCCCTCGCGACTACTTCAAATTTTGAAGTCACATTGTTGGAATTACAACGTTTCCAGCGATTATTGAAACTTCATCCAAACGAATTACGTGCGAAATTTTGGAAAACGCTGCCACAACTCATACAACAGGTCGCCCGCAGACATGAAAGGCCGTGGCCACCCGCAGACATGAAAGGCCGCGGCCCGGGAAGCGTTCCCAGGCCGCGGCCTCGTCGCTGAAACGTCAGATCTCGTAGGTCACGGAGACCGGCGCGTGATCTGAGAAGCGCTCCGCGTACTCGTCGGCACGGCCGATCTCGAAAGAGCGCGCGCGCTCGCCCAGGGCGGGCGTCGCGTACTGGTAGTCGATGCGCCAGCCCGCGTTGTTCACGAAGGCCTGGCCTCGCCACGACCACCACGAGTAGGGCCCCTGCACGTCGCCGGCCAGGTCGCGCACGGTGTCACGCCAACCTTCCTCCACCCACTGGTTGAGGAAAGCGATCTCCTCGTCGAGGACACCGGCGCGCTTGTTGTGGTTCGGCTTCCAGTTCTTGATGTCGGCCTCGCAGCGCACGACGTTGAAGTCGCCGCACACGAGCGAGGAGATACCCCCGGCCGCCTCTTCGGCGAGCAGCTCGGCCATGCGGGCGCCGATGCGCGGCAGGTGAGCCATCTTGGCCTCCTGCTTAGGAGTGTCCTTCTCGCCGGAGTGGAAGTAGGCGGAGACCACTCGCACGGGGGTGTCGCCACCCTCGGGGCGCACGATGGCTTCGAGCCAGCGGCCGGAATCCACGTCCGTCTCGGCGTCGTCGAGAACCAGGCGGGGCTCGCCTTCCAGGACTGCTCGCCCGCGTCGCACGGCTACGCCCACGCCCGCACGTCCCTTGATGCGGCAGGGAACCCACACGCTGTCCCAGGCCTCGCCCATGATCTCGCGGGAAATCTCCTCGGGTGCACGCACCTCCTGCATGAGCAGCACGTCCGTGTCGGACCCCTCCAGCCAGTCGAGGAAGCCGCGCTTGTGGGCGGCGCGGATGCCGTTGAGGTTCACGGTGGTCACCGTCAGAGTCATCGTTTTCTCCTTAACAACAGTTTTCTTCAGTCTAGATGAACGAGGAGGCGCGGCGAGGAATGGATATCCTCACCGCGCCTCCGCAGCGTTCGCGCGACCTCCACATGTGCCGAGGCCACGCGCGCCTGTCAGTTCGCGCTGATTCCCGCCTGGCGTTCGGCAGCCTCGACGACGTTCGTCACGAGGAGCGCCCGAGTCATCGGGCCAACGCCGCCGGGGTTGGGGCTGAGCCAGCTGGCCACCTCATCCACGCCGTCCGCAACGTCACCCATCAGACGAGCCTTGCCGTCCTCGCCCTGCACGCGGCTCACGCCGACATCGAGCACGACGGCGCCGGGGGCCACCATGTCGCGAGTGATGATCCCAGCAGATCCCGCCGCCGCCACGATGACATCCGCGCGGCGCACGTGATCGGCCAGGTCGGTCGTGCCCGTGTGGCACACGTCGACCGTCGCGTTCACTTCCTTGCGCATGAGCAGCAGGCCGATCGAACGGCCCACGGTCACGCCTCGACCGATGACGCACACGTTCTTACCGGCCAGGTCGATCCCATGGCGTTCCATGAGCTCGATGACCGCGCGCGGCGTGCACGGTAGAGGCGAATCGATGGGACCCGAGCCTCGCAGCACGAGGCGCCCGAGGTTCATCGGATGCAGGCCGTCCGCATCCTTCGCGGGATCGATACGCTCCAGGACGGCGTTCGTATCGATTCCGCGCGGCAGCGGCAGCTGCACGATGTATCCCGTGCAGGCAGGATCGGCGTTGAGCTGATCAATCGCGGCTTCCACCTGTTCCTGCGTCGCGTCGGCGGGCAGGTCCACGCGGATCGACTCGGCGCCGATCTGCGCGCAATCGCGGTGCTTGCCAGCGACGTAGGCAACGGACCCGGGGTCCTCGCCGACGAGGATCGTGCCGAGGCCCGGGACGATCCCGGCCTCGCGCAGACGATCGACGCGCTCCTTCAGCTCCGCCTTAATGGCGGCAGCGGTCGCCTTGCCATCCAGGACCCCCGCGGGGCCCTCCCAGGGAGCCCTCACGATCAGAGCCCGGCGTAGAGCGGGTGCTTGTCCGTCAGCTTCTTGACGCGAGCGCGCAGGGCGTCCACCTCAACGTTGCCGCCGGAGGCACCCTGAGACAGCGTCGTGCCGATGATGTCGGCGACCTCCGCAAAGTCCTCGGCATCGAAGCCGCGCGTCGCGAGGGCGGGGGTGCCGATACGCAGGCCCGAGGTGACGGCCGGCGGACGAGGGTCGAAGGGGACGGCGTTGCGGTTGACGGTGATGCCAACCTCGTGCAGCAGGTCCTCGGCCTGCTGACCGTTGAGCTCGGAATCGACCAGGTCAACGAGGACGAGGTGCACGTCGGTGCCGCCCGTGACCAGCTTGATGCCAGCCTTCTTCGCATCATCAGCGCCCAGGCGCTCAGCGATGATCTGCGCGCCCTCGAGGGTGCGGCGCTGGCGGTCCTTGAATTCGTCGGTCTGCGCGACCTTCATGGCGATGGCCTTCGCGGCAATCGCGTGCATGAGGGGGCCGCCCTGCTGGCCGGGGAACACGGCAGTGTTGAGCTTCTTGCCCCACTGCTCGCCGCGCGAGGACAGGATCATGCCGGAACGAGGACCACCCAGAGTCTTGTGGACCGTCGTCGTTACCACGTCGGCGAAGGGGACGGGGTTCGGATGCAGACCCGCAGCCACGAGGCCCGCGAAGTGAGCCATGTCCACCCAGAGGGCGGCACCGACCTCGTCCGCGATGTCACGGAAGGCCTGGAAGTCGAGGTGACGCGGGTAGGCGGACCAGCCGGCGATGATGACGCGCGGACGCTCCGCAAGGGCAGCCTCACGAACCTTCTCAGGCTCAATGCGCATGGTCTCACGGTCAACCTCGTAGGCGACGGCCTTGTAGTTCTTACCCGAGAAGTTCAGGCGCATGCCGTGGGTCAGGTGACCGCCGTGGGCCAGCGACAGGCCAAGGATCGGGTCGCCGACGTTCGCCATGGCCATGAGCGCAGCGGCGTTGGCCTGCGCGCCGGCGTGGGGCTGAACGTTCACGTAGTCACCGCCGAAGACCTGCTTCGCGCGTTCGATGGCGAGAGACTCCGCGACGTCCACGAACTCGCAGCCACCGTAGTAGCGGCGGCCCGGGTAGCCCTCGGCGTACTTGTTGGTGAGGACCGAGCCCTGCGCCTCGAGGACGGCGCGCGGCACGAAGTTCTCCGAGGCGATCATCTCGAGGGTGTCACGCTGGCGACCAAGCTCGGCATCCAGAACGGCCTGGATCTCAGGATCCAGCTGCGCAAGTGTCATGTCATTGAGGGAATCCATGGGGTTCTCCTATTGATCATCCGATGATGGTTGGCAGTGGCCTCTAGCCCAGGCGGGCGGCTATCGATGCCGACGCGTCGCTCCCCGGTGGTGGCCCACCTGTTCGCCAGTCACGACACGCTGACCAGTTTATCGCTCGGCGGTTTTCTGCGCATTCTTCCAGGGTGTCAGCAAGCTACCAGCCGGTCATGCCGCGTTCAGATCTGACATGCACAACTCGCCAGGTGCACGAAATCACAGCCTTTTTTCGCTTGTACTTAACCCTTTGGTTAGCAACCAAGCTAACCATATGGATAGACTAGGGTTAACACCTAACGGTGACTGAGTTGCGCAGAGGTTATTTACTCAGTAAATAACCCAGTCTGGAGCGGTTTTCTCCGCTCTAACCGACATGCAGCATTTGAGTTTGAGGAAGTAGAAGGAAGACGCACAGATGACAACCTTGACGAAGCCCACTGCACGAGCCGCATCCACGGCTCTCGCCTTCGAGCACGCGTCGGATCTTGCCGCCTCCGCCGACAACGCCATCAAGCGCATGTGCGACATTTTTGCAGCTCTCTTCGGCATTATCCTGCTGACTCCGCTGTGGATCATCGTCGCTGCGATGGTGCGTCTGAACGACGGCGGCCCCGCTTTCTTCACTCAGGAACGCGTTGGCCTCAACGGCAAGACTTTTACCATGTTTAAGTTCCGCACCATGCGCGTGGACGCCGAAGAGCTCAAGGCCTCCCTCATGGAGGCCAACGAGGCCGACTCCTCGGCCGGAAATTCGATCATGTTCAAAATGGCCAACGATCCGCGTATTACGCGCATCGGAGCCTTCCTGCGCAAGACGTCGATCGACGAGCTGCCCCAGCTGTTCAACGTCCTGCGTGGCGACATGTCCCTCGTGGGCCCTCGCCCCCCGCTTCCCAGCGAGGTTGCGCAGTACGAACCCCGCGTGATGGGCAAGTTCGCCGTCCGCCCCGGCATCACCGGCCTCTGGCAGATCTCCGGCCGCTCGAACCTCTCCTGGGACGAGACGGTCCACCTGGACCTCTCCTACGCCCAGCACCGCTCCCTCACCCTTGACGCGTGGATCATGCTGCAGACCATCCCGGCGATCCTGCGTCACGAGGGCGCCTACTAAGCCTTTCTTTTCTGTGTGTGATTGGGTGCGGCCCGAGCCGATTGGCTCGGGCCACACTTTTATGTTCAACGCTCTACCAAGCTCTCAACAGCCCGCCAGTAAGCAAACAACGGCTCACACGTACACTCCTCGCACATTCTGAGATCGAGCCGTCAAACACACACCTCCGAATAGCAGCCTACGCACACCACACGTCAACAGGCACATAACGGGCAGGTCATCACTTGCACACGGGTGCGACACCTTCAGATAGGCGCCTCTTTATAACCCGCCTCACGGGCTTCCGTCACACCCTCATAATATTTTATGTGGGCCGCGCCATTCACCGCATAACCCTTTTCAAACATCCATCCGGAGGCATTTTGAGACACGTTCAGCGCCGTCCACTCCCCCGCGACACGTCGCTTTCTCGCCTCCGAAAGCCGACCACCGATCATGAACGAAAGAGGGGCTGACCTGAGGGTTTGAACGCCACACGAACCCTGCTGGCGCCCACTCTTCAAGACGCGTAACCGACCAAGACCAGCCACGCAATCAACCTGCCTCGCTCACAGGCCGGGCCGCAGCATCCATAGACGCTGAGAGCCATCAGCAGCCCTTCAAATCAGACGACAGAGGCCGGACCCCGCGGGGTCCGGCCTCCATCACAACGACGAGCGTCAACCTCGGTCAGCGACGCGCCGCACCGCCGACCAGTCCCAGATCGTCGAAGCTCCCCATCGCCTCTAGCCTCGAGATGAGCTCGGGCGCGTGAGCGACAAAGTCAAGGGCTTCGACGGTGTAGCGCTTCGTGAGGCGCTTGGGCTCGTGCGCGATGCGCCATGCCCACCCGAGGCGGGCGGCGTGCACCCAGTTCGGGAAATAGTCGTCGGCAGCGCGCGCGTACTGGTCGATCCACCCACCCGCGGTACACACGGAGGCCTCGGGCAGAAGATCGAGCACGAAGGATGCGACGACTTCCTGGAGGCCCGCCCCCAGGCCGACGATGACAAGTCGCGGGTCGAAGGCGGTCAGCACAGACGGATCCGCCTTCAATCGACGCAACCCCTCGTAGCCGTCGATGACCTGAACGTCGAAACGCGACAGGCGCGCGGCGGCAGCCTCGCCGGCCTCGGGGACGGCACCGATCAAGGTGATGCGAGTGCCGTCGCCGAGGCGGTCGAAGACGTGCGGCAGAACGAGGTCCGCGGAGGTGCGGGCGACCTCGTGGCCTGCTGCGCGCAGGCGCATCTGCAGCAGGGTCCCATCGAAGCCGACGGTGTTCATGCGCGCGAGCGCACGGAAGTCGGCGTGCAGGAGGGACCAGTGGTTCAGCCACGTGGTGGTGTGCCCTCGGGTGAGCACGCGCTGCGCCATCGCGTCGAACGCAGGGTCGGCTGGGGTGCCGACCGCGCCAGCGGCCTCGGGGCAGTCCGGGCCGCCGGCGGGGGTTGACATGCTAGTCATGGCACTCACCTCACCAGGCTTGCCTTGAGGTCGAAGGTCACGGATGCGGCGTTCGCGTAGTTCGCGTGGGACTCGACGGCGATGCGGTTGACGCCATCCTTGAGCACCTTGCGAGGCACCGTGACGCGCACGGTCTTGTTCTTCGCCGTCGCGAGGCCCACGTTGGAGGAGGCTCGCGTGTTGGCGTCGATCGTGCCCTCGGGCATGTTCACGCGCTTAATTTCGGTGCCGTTGACGTAGATAACTGCGCCATCGTCGACGCGGACGTCGAGGGTGACCTCGAAGTCTGCGCTGAGGGTACCGAAGTTGATGTCACGCACGAAGTAGTTCGTGATGGCTCGGTCCGCCGCCGGCATCGTGAAGGGCGTGCCGGCGTCACGGTCGCCCCAGCCGAGCGGGCTGGCGCCGTGCTTCCACGAGGACAGGTCGGCGGTGGAGTTCCACGCCGGGTCCGGCGATTCCTTGGAGTTCCAGTAGTTCCAGTACATGCCGGAGAACAGGAAACCACCAAAGTTCAGCGCGGACACGTCGAGCACCTCGAGGGGCTTGTCCGGGTCAGGCGTGAGCGGGGTATCGGGTTCAGGCTGGGGTGCCGGGTCCGGCTCCGGATCGGGCGCGGGAGCGGGTGCCGGCTCATTGCCCTTGGTGACGACCTGGACCATGCCGTCGATGGTCATCGACGAGCTGGAGCGGTAGTTGAGGTGCGTTTCGACGGCCAGCGTGTTCGTGCCGGCGACCAGCTTGTCCGCGGGGACGAAGACCAGCTGTCGGTCGGCACGCGCGGCGGGCGTCGAGACGGAGGCGTTCGCGTAGGTCGAGGCGTCAACCGTTCCATCGTCCATGCGCTGGCGGGCCACCTCGGTGCCGTTGACGTACACGACGGCACCATCGTCGGCCGTCACGGCGACGTTCACGCCGCCGATGGCGGTCGGGTCAGCAACCGTGAAGTTGATGCGCGCGTAGGTGGTGACTGGTCGGTTCTTGGCCGCGCCCGGGGTCAGCGTCGTGTTGATGCCCGGACCGCCGTAGCCGATCGGGGAGGCGCCGCGGCTCCAGGAGGAATCATCGAACGAGGTCTGGGCCCAGTTCTCAGCGACCGGCTCGCTCGACCAGTGGTATGCCCAGGTGTCGTCCTCGTCCACGAGCTGCGAAGACTCGTCGGGCTGCGCGGGCTTACCGTTGGAGTCGACCGTGTAGACGTGGGTCGAGGCACCGCGCAGGCCGTCGGAGGCCACCGCGCGCACGAAGAAGCGGTTCTTGCCGCCCAGAGGCACGGTCACGGAGTTCGAGGTCGTGGAGGCGATCGGACGATCGTCACGCAGGATGTCGTAGGAGACGGCACCGGGCACGGAGGACCACTTGAGGGTGACTTCCTTGGAGTTGCCGGCTGAGGCGCGCAGGTTCGCGGGCACCGCGGGGGCGGTGGCGTTGCGGGCGGGCATACGCACGAAGCCACCGGACCACTGGCCTGCCGTGAGGGACGTGTAGGAGTAGTTGAAGTCGCCGCCGGCCCACAGGGCGCCGTCGTCAGCCATTTCGAGGGCCCACGCGCCAGTGAAGCGCTGGGAGCCGAGGCGGTAGGGGGTCCAGCCGAGCTGGCGGCCCGTGGCCTCGTCCCAGCCGCCGACCCACTGGATCTCGTCGGCTCGGGTCCAAGAGGTACCGAGCGTCAGGTACTGGTAGGCATCCTGGAAGGTGTAGTCGGAGCAGTGGCACGACGCGTAGACGACGCCCGTGGCGGAGCGGGTCGACGCCTGGAGGTCGCCACCGTTGTTCATGGTGATGGAGCCCGAGGTGCGCGTCATCGTGTCGGAGTTGTAGCCGAAGAGCGAGTGCTGCGAACCGCCGAAGTACACGCGGCCATTGCGCGCGGTGACGGTCTGCTGGTACTTGCCGATCAGGTAGGAGTGGCGGAAAGTCCAGGACTGGTCGAGCTCGGCGCCGGCGGCGGTGGACAGTCGACCCGCATTTTCGACGACACGGTTGTGGGCGCGGGTGAAGTAGCCGGCCGCGTAGTAGTAGGTCTCGTTTTCGTCGACATCGATATCGATGACGGTGCCGTTGAACTCGGGGTTCCACGTACGGTCGGGCTTGCCGTTGATGTCGAGGCGCGCACCGTTACGGGCATAGGTCCACGACGCGCCGTTACCCTGGAAGTGCGTGAAGATACCGCCCAGGTAGATGTGGTCGTTGATGATCTTGATGGACTTGACCGAGACGCGGCTACCGTTGGTACCGGTGCGGGCCTGCAGGGTCCACGACGGGTCGATCTGGCCGGTCGCGGGATCGATCAGGACGGTGCCGACGTGGGTCTCACCGTTGACCTTCGTAAAGTCACCGGCGACGAGCAGCTTACCGTTGGGTAGCTCTGCGAGGTCCTTGACCTGGTTGTTGAAGGAGAAGGTCTGTCCGTTCCACTCCCCCGTCGTCGCATCGAAGCCGGCGAGGCCGGAGGATGCGATCTCCTGGCCGTTCTTACCCTTTTGCACGCCGGTGAAGTTACCGCCCACGTACATGGTCGAGCCGATCTGCTCGAAGGCCTGGACCTGGATATTGCCTTCCTTGTAGGAACCGTTGAGGTTACCGGTCACGCCCCAAGACATCGGGGAGGCGAACTCAGAAGCGGTGGCCTTCTGCTTTTCGGCGGCCGTGCCGCCGTCGCCGATGGCGCGGAAGCTGGAGTCCGTGGAACGCAGCTGCGGACGCACGTAGGCCTCGGCGTAGGGGTTGATGATCGAGCCGTTGTAGTGGAAGTACGACGTCGAGGAGGACGTGTCGGCCCACGACGTGGCGAGGGGGCCGTAGCCCCAACCGAGCGTGTACTTGTTCTGCGCGGAGGCGGTGAGGTTGACGTACCCCCACGCGGTGTTGGTGCCGAATCCGGCCCAGACGATGCCGCCGTTGACCCACCATTCGCGGTTGAACTTCACGTCCACCGGGTGGGCGCTCTTGAACGGCCAGATGAAGTCGCGCATCTTCGGGAAGCGCATGCGCACGGTCTGGTAGGCGGTTCCCTTATGGTTCCAAGCGCGCTGGACCATCAGGCCGTCCTCAAGATCGGACACGGAGGTGCCGCCGAGCAGACCGTTGACCGTCTGGTGCGAGGCCTGCACGACCTCAAAGTCCCCGGCGGTGCGCGGACGGGTCTTGAGCTTCTCCTGGTCACCCTGACCCTGGCTCCACGTCTCCCAGCCTTCACGGCCTCGTCCGATGAGGACCCAGCCGCCTCCATCCGTGGTCTGGTCGCAGAAGAACTGGCCGGGGGCCTCCATGGTGGAGGTCTGCAGCCAGTACGTTCCGTTCTGGGAACGCGGGTCGTTCTGCTTGATTTCCCAGCACGAAGCCGCAGCGGTGGCCTCGCTCAGACCATCGTGAAGCGGGTCGGCGGCCGCGTGGGCAGCCGGGGAGAATACAAGCACGCTCAGGCCGGTCACTGATGCCAGTCCGAGCGCCAAGCAACGGCGCATAAAACTCATGGGATCCTCACAGGTATCGCGTAAATGGTTACTTCTATAGTGTCACGATAATTGCCACCGTTCAACCACTTGGTTAGGACCGTGCGGGAGTCGTTTACCACATACAAGTCAACCCCCGCCACGAAGGCGGGGGTTGTACCTGTCAACACGATTCACGAGCCGAATCAAACCATTTTCAGCGGCTCACACCTCGCGCGAACTCGAGCGAAGAAAGACGATTCTTTCCTTATTTCGCAAGAGTCGCGTTCAGGTCGAAGGTCATCGAGGGCGAGCCCTTGTAGTTGAGGTGCTCCTCGACGCCGATGCGGTTCACGCCGCTCGTCAAGAGGCTCGCGGGGATGGTGACCTCGAGCAGATCGGAGGCTGCCTTGGCGGCACTCACGGCCGAGTTCGCGTAGGTCGCGTGAGTAATGTTGCCATCGGACATACGTTTCGTGTCAACGATCTTGCCATTGACTCGCAGGACGACGCCGTCATCCGCGCGCACCTTCACGGTCAGCGCTGTGTTCGGGGTGATCGCACCCAGGTCGATGTCGCGCGCGAAGTAGTACGTGATCGCACGATCCTTCTTGGCAATATCGAGGGCGGTCACGGCGGCGGAGTCTCCCCAGCCGATCGGGCCGGAGCCGCGGTTCCAGCTCTGGAGGGAGCCGGTCGTCGCCCAGTCGGAGGCGGGGGCTTCCGTGGAGGTCCAGTAGTTCCACTCGTCGCCGGTCTGGATGACCGTGCCGGACTTGATGGAGGCCGCGTTGATCGGCTGCGTTGCGTCGGTCGGCTCGTTGCTGCGCTCGGCGGGAACGGAGCCATTGTCGTCCGGAGTGCCTTCCACGCGGAAGATGGAGGCCTGCATCGAGACGGTCGCGGTGCGCATGTAGTTGACGTGCGTTTCCACGGCGATGACGTTGTCACCGGTCTTCAGCGCCGATGCGGGGACGAAGACCTCGGAGAGGGAGGCGGAAGCCGCGGCGAAGTTGGGCGCGGCGTCGGCGCGGGTCGCATAGCTGACCGTGCCGGCACCCATGCGGGTGCGATCCACCTCGACGCCGTTGATGTAGACGACGGCGCCATCATCGGCCAGGTACTTGACGTTGATGCCCTTGAGGGCCTTCGCGTCGGCCACCCGGAAGTGCGTACGGTAGTAGGTCGTCACGGGGCGCGAGCCCTTGGTCGCGATCTGGGTCACGATCGCGGAGTCACCGTAGCCCAGAGGCGCGGCGCCGGTCAGCCAGGCAGAGTCGTCGAACGAGGCCTGGGCCCAGTTTTCGGGGGCGGCGCTGGCTTCAGCGCGGTAGTTCCACGTCGCACCCGCTTCGAGGAGCACCGGGTTGGAGGCATCCGCCTGGCCGGGGCCGGGAGCAGTGTAGACCGCGGTGGTCGCGGAGCGGTTGCCCTCGGCGTCAACGGCGCGCACGAAGTAGCGGTTTTCGCCGCCGCGCGGCACCTCGACGCTGGTGGTCTCGGAGGTGGCGATCGGGCGATCGTCGCGCAGGATCTCGTAGGAGACTGCGTCGGAGACGCCTTCCCAGGCGAGGGTCACGGTGGAATCGTTCGACGCAGTGGAGCGCAGGAGGGAGGGCGCGTCGGGTGCGACGTTGTCGCGGTTGTCGTAGCGGGCGAAGCCGCCGTTCCACTGGGTGCGCGTGGCGTCGGTGTGGGAGAGGGTGAAGTCGCCGCCCACCCACAGGTTGCCGTAGTTATCAGTCGTCAGTGCCCAGGCGCCGGTCTTGCGGCGCGAGGAGAGCTCGAAGGGGGTCCACTTCAGACTCTCGCCGGTGGCGGCGTTCCACGCGCCAACCCACTTGATCTCGTCGACGCGCGACCAGGAGCCGTTCATCGCCCAGACGTACATGTCCTGGTAGGCAGCGTCGGAGCAGTGGCAGGAGCCGTAGATAACGCCCTTAGCAGACACGGTTGTGGCCTGCAGGTCGCCGCCGTTGCTGAAGGTCATCGCACCGGAGACGCGCTGGTTGGTGGCAGTGTCGTATCCGAACAGGTTGTGCTCGGAGCCGCCGATGTAGACGCGGTTTCCGGCCGTGGCGATGGTCTGCTGGTACTTACCGGCGGTGGCGCTGGACGGCACAAAGTCGAAGTCCGTATCCACGGCAGCACCCGGCTGGGTGGAGAACTTGGCGGCGTACCAGGCGCGCTGATTACCGTGCGCCGTGGTGAAGTGGCCGCCCGCGTAGAAGGCGCTGTTCGCCTCGGAAACGCCAACCGCCTGCACGGCACCGCTGATCTCGGGGTTCCACGAGCGGTCGGGACGCCCGCTCAGGGAGACACGTCCAGCATTACGCGCGTAGACCCGGGAGCTGCCGCCGCCGGAGAGGTGGGTGAAGGAGCCGCCCATGTAGACGTTACCGTCGTAGTAGGTCAGGGCGCGCACGCTCACGGCGCCGCCGCGCAGCGCGTTGGTGATCTGCAGGTCCCACGAGGGGTCGATCTGGCCGGTCGAGGGGTTGATGACGACGGTGCCCACGTGGGGCTCGCCGTTGACGCGGGTGAAGTCGCCGCCCACCAGGAGACGGCCGTCGGGCAGGGCGAGGAGCGCCTTGACCTGCGCGTTGAAGTCGAAGGTCTGGCCGGTGAAGTCGCCGGTGGCCACGTCGAAGGCCGCGAGACCACGCGAGGAGATCTCGGCACCCTTCTCGCCCTGCTTGACGCCGGTGAAGTTGCCGCCCACGTACATGGTGGAGCCGACCTGGGCGAAAGCCTGGACCTGGATGTTGCCTTCCTTCACGGAGCCGTTGAGGTTACCGCTCACGCCCCACGAGGTCTTGGCTGCGTACTGCGAGACGACGGCGGAGACCGTCGAGGCGCCGAGGCCCTCGTCGGGGATGCGGGCGAAGTCTGCCGAATCCGAGGAGATGCGCGGACGCACGTAGGCCTCGGCGTAGGGGAAGACCGTCAGGCCCGACTTGCGGAAGAAGGAGGTGGCGGAGGTGACGTCACCGGTCCAGTTGGAGGCGAGAGCACCGTAGCCCCAGCCCATCTTCCAGCCCGTGGTGCGGGCCGAGGGGTAGGTCTGCAGGCCGCTCCACTCGTTGTCGTAGCCGGTCAGGCCCCACATAAGGCCGGAGCGCCAGCCACCCTTGTCCAGCTGGACATTGACCGGGTGGGCCATCTTGAAGGGCCACACAAAGTCGGTCATCTTCGGGAACTGAAGATCCACGGTCTGGTAGGAGCGGCCCGACGCGCTCCAGGAGCGCATGACGCGCACGCCGTCAGCCTGATCCTTGACCGGCACGTTATTCAGGAGCTCGGTCACGGCCTTATTGGACAGCTGGACGACCTCGAAGTCATCGGTGGTGCGCGAGCGAGAGGTCAGTTTCTCAGGATCGCCCTTGCCTCCGCTCCAGGATTCCCATCCTTCACGGCCTCGGCCGATCATGACCCAGCCGCCACCATCTGTCGTCTGGTCACAAAAGAACTGGGCGGGGTGGTCCATCGCGGGAGTCTGGAGCCAGTAGGCGCCGTCCGCAGCCGCAGGATTCCGCTGCTTAATGTCCCAGCACGACGCGGCGGCGGTCGCAGCGCTCAGACCATCGTGAACGACAGACTGACCGGGTGCAGAATCGCCCTGACCTGCACCAACAGCGTGAGCCATCGGAGCGAGCGCGAGGGAAGCGCAGGCAACAATCGGCGCGGTTGCAAGGATCGCAAGGCGCGAAAGTGCGGAAGCCATGACACGACCTTTCGGAGGGAACGAAAACTTGTTGCATAAATAATTACACAACAATCCCTGTTCGATCAACCGGTTGGTCAAGGAGGACTTTCACAGGTGCATCACGCACCCCATTTTCACCCCCGGCGACGCCTCGCGAGGGACCCAAGTCCCGACAGGTGGAGGCGATCCCTAAACACACTGCAAACACAGGCAAACAAGGACCGAGAGGGCCGAAGCCGGCGACGGTTGCAACGAAGGAATCACGCCCCAGCCACCACGCTATACACCCACCCGGAATCACGGCTGACACGCCCACGACAAGGATCGGCTTGACCACCTCTGACAATTTCGGTGTCACACCAATAAACCGTGAGACCTGAACGGTCGCCATGGCCGCGTCAAGCACCATGCACACGGCCCAGACGGCGGCCGCCGCAACCATTCCTCCGCGAGGAATAAAAATGACGTTACCCACAACGTTGAGGGTCAGCACCACGATCTTGTTGACCGCAGCCCACCCGGAGCGCCCGCTCATAATGAGCAGCGAGTGAATATTTCCCGCCATGAACGTAACGATCGATCCGACGCACAGAACCACGAGGACGTTCGCGCCGGGCGCGAAGCCGTCACCGAGGATGCGCATGAGCGCAGGCGCGTAGATCGCCATCAGTGCGTAGATAGGGGCGGCGAACAGGACGAGCCAAATCGAGGCCGTGCTGTACAGGTCGCGCAGCTCCTTGACCTTTCCCTGGTGCAGGAGCTTGGAGAACTGGGGAGAGACGACGACGCGCAGGGCCGTATCGACGACCATGCCCGCCTGAATGAAACGAATCGCACCACCGTAGATGCCGGATGCCGCGTCGCCCGCCAGGAGACCGACGAGGAGGACGTCCAGCCACTGCAGCGCCTGCTCAAGGCCGGCGGTCAGGGTACGCGGCAACGCGAAGGACACGACCTGACGGCGCCGCTGCGCGCTCGGCCAACGTCCCACCGAATCCGCCGCCGAGGGCATGTGCCGCAAGAGCAGCCACCACGCGGCCACAAGAACGACGACGAAGGGCAGCGCCCAGGCCACCGACACGATGGCAAGCGACCCGGTGAACGCGGCCGCGAGCGCGACGAGGAGCGGACGCAAACCGGGCAGCAGGAGGTTCTGGACGAGGACATACTCGCGCATGTTTCCCAGAGCCCGCAGCGCGGCGGATGCAACCAGCGTAAGTGCACCGATGGGCACGAACCACAGCACCGCGCGGGTCGATGCCGTCACCTCAGCGTTCCAGATCAACGGAGCCACGGCCTCGAGAATGAGGACACAGACGGTGGACACACCCACCGTCATGGAGGCCATGAAGGACAGGGTCGCACGGATCTCCTCGGGCGCGTCCAGAGACAGGCGGGGCATCAGGTAGATCGCGGTGGAGTCGAGGCCGACCTTCGCCAGGGCCATGACGATCGCGAAGACGCCGGTCGCCTGGGTGACGATACCCGCTCCCTCGGCACCCAGCATGCGCGAGAGGATGATGGTGAACGCAAAGCCGAGGACCGCCGACGCGGCCGCTCCGACGAAGCCGACGATACCCCCGCGTGCGAGGGAACGCCTGGCTTGATTTGCCTCACTCATGATTAACCTTCCCGCTACCGCGCGGTAGCCTTTCTCTATAACCTACCGATGGGATACACATGGACTTCATCAACTCGCTCTCCCCTGCCCGCAAGAAGGGCCTCCTGGCCGCTGCGATCCTCCTGATCATCGCGCTCGTCATCGTCGGCTTCCTGCGCCTGACAGGCTCCTCCGACACCGATGCAGCCGCGTCCGCGGCGTCCGGAGCGCAGAGCTTCGACAACGACGCGCAGTCCGACATCCCGCAGTCTGTTGCAAAGACCACCGCCCCGCAGTCCGGCGGTCCCGCGAACGCATCCGGATCGCTAGCCACGGACGCTGAGGCCGCCGGGCAGGCCACCTTCGTCATGAACACTCTGTGGGGCGCATACGCCGATCCCGAGCAGGCCCGTGCGACCGACCTGTCCTCCGTGCTCACCGGCTCGGCGCTGGAGGAGTTCGACGCGCAGGCCTTCGAGTGGACACGCGACGGCACCCACACCACCGGCTCCCCCACTCTCGAGGACGTGCACATCCTCAGCGATGACGGGGCTGGAAACGTCACGGTCTCGGCGTGCGTCGACTCGTCCAATGTTCGCGTCCTCAACGACGCGGGAACTGCGCTGACGGACGACACGACCATGACCCGCGCCCTCACCTATTTTCAGTTTGTGAAGGACGGTGAGACGTGGAAGCTGTCCGGCTTCTCGTTCCCCGACGACCCGACTTGTTGAGTCGCGCAAGCATCGCAGTGGCAAAAGCCCCGTCGTTCGCGGCGGGGCTTGTCCATTGCCCCATGCGCACGGAGCGAGCCGCGCGGACGGTTCCAGCGACGGCTCCGGCGCTCGCGGAACTCTCGCGGTCGGCCTCAGCGTGCTTGATCGGGTCACTCTCCTCCTCGAGGTGACGCGACAGGAGCGCCACCGCGACAACTGAGATCATGAGGCCCGTGTTCATGCCGTAGTAGAACTGCTCCACGAGGGTGGCCAGGATGATGCCGCCCAGGATTGAGCCGTACACGTCCGTGGCCCGCCAGATACGCGGGAACATACGCAGGAAGAAGGCGAGGAACAGGGCCAGGCCGACCAGGCCGTAGGAGAAGATGACCGTCCAGAACTGGCCCTGCGTGCCCAGGGAGGGCAGCCACGGCGAGGCCGAGGGACGCGGGGCACCGAAGCCCAGGAGCGGGGACTGCTGGAGCTCGTACAGGGTCTCCAGGTAGTTGGAGGCACGGTCCTCCGTCGAGGAGGATGCGGCAACGCGCTCGAGGAGCGACTGCGAGGCCGGGGTGGCCAGCCAGGCGGCCACGCCCACGACGATGGCCGCGACGATGCCCAGGACGGTGCGCCAGGCTCCCGCGCGCAGGCGCTGGAAGCCCACCCACACGACGATAACGAGCAGGCCGATGTACATGCCGCGGTTGAGCGTCGCTGCGGCCGGGATGACCGACAGCGCGCACACGGCGGCCACGATAAACCGCCACTTGGAGCGCTCGCGCCACAGCACGTAGGCGAAGACGAGCGCAAGCGGGAAGATCAGCGAGTAGACGTTGCCGTAGGTGTTGGAATAAATGAAGGGGGCCGACGGGCGCGGGTCGGAGAGGATCCACGACGACGGGTTCCACTGGGTGGTCGCGCGCTTCGTGAACTCTTTGACGAAGTCGTTGGAGTGCAGGGCGCGCGGCACCAGGTAGTACATGAGCGTCTTGAAGCGCAGCGTCGGCGCAGCCATGGCGATGAAGCCGCCGATGGTGGTCGAAGCCAGGAAGCCCCACATCGTGCCGGTAATCGTGCGCACGCTCAGGGACTTGCGCGCGTTGTAGGCGTAGACCGCGAAGATGCCGGGCGAGATCTGCAGCAGGAAGCGGTAGAACGCGCCGATGACGCGCCCGCCCGTGTCGAGCATCGTCATCGAGGCCAGCACCCACGCCAGGAAGAACACCCACAGGATGGATCCGGGCGGGAAGCGCAGGCCGTGTCGGCCGATCATGAACACAAGCATGATCGATGCAAACAGCGGCCACATCAAGTCACCGGAGCCGAGCACCCACCACAGGAAGTACGCCGCATAGGCCACGACGAAGGGCCACGCGGGTAGATCCTGCGCGTCCTCTCGTAGCGGCCCGATTTGGGCGGGGGCGGGTTTGGCCCAGAGTCCTCGGCGCGGGCTCACGCGTGACCGTTCCCTTCGCCGGTCGTCTCCGTCACGGACGAGGCCTCGGCCTCCTCAGCGCTGCTCGGTGCGGTCACGCTGCCGCGCACGCTGTCCTGCTCGGACTGGCGCGGGGCGCCAAGCTTGTTGCGCTTGCGCGAGGACAGGTAGAGGAACGGGCCCTCGAGGAAGCCTTGATTTCGGACGTGGTGAGCGAGCCGGGCACGTCCTCGTCGGTGCCGGCGACGCGGGCACCACCGGGCTTGACGCGGCCCAGGACGCCGGGCACGCGGGTCGCCAGCGTGCCGAGCACGGAGGGCTTGGCGATGATCGCCTTCGTCAGGAGGGCGGCCATGCCGGAGCCGTTGCCCCGGATCTGCTTATCCAGGCCGGCCTCGTCCACGCGGTGACGGTGGTGCACGAGGGCGTCGGGCGTGTGGATGATGACGTCACCCGTGGCCAGGATGCGTGCGAACATATCGAGGTCCTCGCCGCCGCGCGTCGAGGTGCCAGCACCCAGCGCCGGGTCGAAGGGACCGACCTCCATGAGGACGTCGCGACGCATGGCCATGCACACACCTGCGCCCACGCGGGCCGTCGTGATCGGGAACAGCGGGCCGCCGTCGCCCTTCTCGCCGAGGACCTCCAGGCCCTCGGGGACATCGCCGACGCACCACACGCGCGGGGACATGTCCTTTTGGGGAAGCCGCCGCGCGACTCAAACCACCGCTGGGGAGCGTAGCGCTGCTCCAGGGGCAGCGCGATGCCCGTCGTCGCGGCCACATACGGCGAGGCAGTGAACGGGTCGATCATGGCGGTGAGCCAGTGCGGGTCGACGATCGCGTCGTCGTCCGTGAAGACGATGACCTCGCCGCGCGCCGCGAGCACGCCGCGGTTGCGGGCGCGAGACAGGCCGGGACGAGATGCAGAGACGATGCTCAGGCGAGTGTCCTCGATGCCCGCGAGCTTCTCGCGGGTCAGGCCCGTGTGCGGCGCGTTATCCACCACGACGAGCGTGAAACGCTGGTGATCCTGCGCCAGGATGGCGCGCACGGCGTCCTCGAGCATGTCGCAGGAGCCGACCGTGCACATGACGACGGTCGCGTCCACCTCGGCGCCGGCGCCCTCTTCCCAGCCGCGAGCGGGGGCCGGCTCGACCTCGAGCACGCGCGGATCCGTCTCCGGATGGTCCGTGCCCTCGATCTCAACGAACGCCGAGTTGCGGCCGTTGTCGCGCACGAGCACGAGCGCTCGCGGATCCGACGGGTCGCCCGAAATCAGCTGGGAGACGCGCGCAGTGCGGTCAACGTGCCAGATAGAGGCGGCCAGCTGATCGGCCGCGGTGGTCTCCTCGGCGCTCATTTCTTGCCCTTCTTCGAGGAAGTCTTGGCCTTGGTGTCCGACTTCTTGGAGTTGGACGTGTCTTCCGTTTCCTTCGACGGCTTGGACTCCACGACCTCCGAGGCGCTCTCTTCCGCGGCCTCTTCCTCAGGCTCGATGACCTCGACAGCAGGAGCCGGAGCTGCGGAAGCGGAGGCAGGCGCGGCCACCTGGTCCCCCAGGTAGATCAAGCCGTTCACCTCGCGGTTGATGATCGCCAGTTCGTCCAGGAGGGCGTGCAGCGCCTTCAGGTCGTGGCCCTTGCGCACGGCGACGAGGACGTGACGGGAGGGACGGACCTCGTCAAGGAGCGAGGCCAGAGGCTGCTTGATGTCGATAAGGCGCGGCGCGGGCACGCGGGTCTCGGCCAGGGAGGCGGACAGGACGCGGTGCAGGTCGCGGGCCTGCGGGTCTGAGGCGTCGACGATCAGGTCGACCCAGTGGTCGCGGTCGATCGCCATCGCGAGCATGCGGGTGGGAGCGAGCCACGGTTCGGGCGCGCCCTCTTCAGCGCTCCACACGGGAAGAGCCGTCAGGTCGGCGAGCTGCGTGGGCGAGATCAGGGACCGCGAGCGCGTCTCGCGGATGAGCACCAGGACCAGGCCTGCGAAGAGGCCGACCACGGTCGTGATGAGGATCAGGCGGGACTTCGAAGGCGAGACCTCGTCGCTCGAGGACGCGGCCGGGGTGATGACACGGCCGGCGGTGGCGTGATAGGGGGCGAGCTGCTCGGCATCCTTCGCAAGCTTCGTCAGCGCGGTGCGGATCTCAGCGGCGCGCGGGTTGTCCTTCGTGTTGCCTTCTTCGTCGGCCAGGGGCTGGAGGGAGGCAAGTTCGGTCTCGAGAGCCTCGATCTGCTCGTTGATGCCGGCGGCCATCTCGTCGGCGCGCTGCTCGACGAGGGCGGTGCGCTCGGTCAGGTAGGCGTTGGCGATCGCGTCGGCGGCGTCAACGGCCTGCTGGCGCGTGGGAGCCACGTACTCGATCTTGACGATCGTGCCGTTCGTGTCGCCCGACACCTCCATGTTGGAAAGAAGCTCCTCGGCGGTGACACCATTGCCGAGGCGCGCGGCCGCGACGTCGAGGACGGCAGCGGACTTCGCGATGCCCTGCTCGGTCACCATATCCGTCGTGTTCGACAGGGAGGCGCGCACGGCGGGGGCCGGCGTGATGGAGGGAGCGGTCACGGTCATCGACACGGTCGCCGAGTGCGACGCGGGTACGCCGAAGGCGGCGGCGACACCTACGACCAGGCCGGCCACGGTCCCCGCAACAATCGAGGTCCAGCGGCGTGCCAGCGCGTGACGAAGGATCTGCTGGCCGCCCGTGGGCGGAGGGGTCAGGATCATGACTGTTCTCCTTGGAGGTGAGAGCGCACCCACGCGGCGCGCGCATTGAGCCGGCGCTCGAGAGCGCGGCGAGACGGTGCGGGTCGAGACGCGACCCCCTGAGTGTAGACCTGCACGAATCGGTCGAGCTCACGCTCGGCCTCGTCGCGAGGAAGCGAAACGAGCGAGACCAGGCGCGGCAGCTCCTGGCCCGTCAGAGACACCGACAGGTCGGCGAAGGCCTGGGCCTGCTCGGGATTCTTCCACGAATCCGAGCGCCACGAGGCATTTCCGGTGACCTGTCCGGGGTGGATGCGGTAGAGCAGCCCCCAGGGCGCGATGCGGCGGATGCGCCCGCCTGCGGAGGCCACGCGCATCCACAGGTCGTAGTCCTCGGCGGGAACGCTGCGGTAGCCGCCGACGCGGTCCATGATCTCGCGGGTGGCGAGCATAGTCGGGTGACACACGGGGTTGGTGAGCAGCAGGTGCCAGCCCATGTCCTCGGGCGTGATCTCGTAGGGCATGCGCGGAACCGGGCGGGAGCCGCGCAGCTCGATCATCTGCGTGAAGACCATGTCATCGCCGCGCTTGATCGCGGCCATCGTGCGCTTGAAGCGCCCCTTGAGGGATACGTCGTCGGCGTCCATACGGCCCACGAGGCGCGAGTCGGTGCGCTCCATCAGCTGAGTGAGGACGCGGGAGACACCGCCCTCACCCGGGTTGATGTCCTCGATCCGCAGGCGAGGATCGACCACTCCCCCACGCGACGCGCCGCGGATGGCCTCGCCGACCGTCGAATCAGACGAGGAGTCGTTACCGACGACCAGTTCGGCGTCACGCGGCATGGCCGCCAGCGTCGAGGCCACGGCGCGCGTGATCGTGCCCGCTGCGTTGCGCGCGGGCAGCAGGACGGACAGCTCAGGCACGGGACTCCCCCTGCTTGGCGGCCTCCTTGGCAGCAGCGTCCAGGGCGCGCAGGTCGCGGAAGCGGCGACGCAGCGAGATCGAGGAGTGTGCGACGGCGACGACGGCGAGGAAGGTGTAGAGCACCATGAAAGGAACGCCGAAGCCCCAGAGCACGAAAGACCAGCACAGCACGCCAGGGTCGGTGGGCAGCAGCACGAAAGAACGCAGGTTCCCGCCGCGCGTCTGCTTGCGGCCCGCCGCGCGCACGAACTGCTCAGCGAGGATCTGGCTCATGAACTGGCCCGACGTCACCCAGCCGTAGACGAGCGCGACGATAGCCAGCCACCACGACTCGGGACGGTAGACCATGACGGCGACGGCGGTGCAGAAGTGGATCGCCGGGGAACGGAAGGCGTCGGCGACGTGATCCACCCACTCCCCCGTCTTCGAAGACGCACCCGTGACGCGGGAGACCTGGCCGTCCGCGGAGTCGAACATGAAGCCGACCGCGAGAGCCGTGCCCACGATGAGGCCCGTCCACCACGCGGGGTCACACGCGACGAGGACGATGAGGCCCAGCGTCGAGAAGCACACGGAAATGAAGCTGACGAAGTTCGGGGTCCAGCCGAAAGCAGCGCAGGCGGCGGCCACGACGCGCGCAGCGCCGCGGTTCACCCAGCGCATGTACGCGGGAACGCCCGCGCCCGGCTTCTGCGCGGCAGCGAGCGCGGAGCGGTAGGCGCTAAAACGAGTCCCCCACGAGGAACCCGGCTCGAGCACGACGGGCAGGCTCACTGCGCCTCCCCTTCCGCCTTTTCCGCGTCCTGCGCCGGGGCCTCGTCGGAGAAATCCTCGGGGGCGATGAAGCGGCGCAGCTTCGTCGACGACGTCGACGGCGTGTACGGCAGGTAGACGACGCGCGCGCCGACCTCCGCCATCTCCGCTTCGAGCTGAGCACCCTTGGGAGTGTCCTTCCAGTCGTCACCCTTGAAGAGGACATCGAAAGGCTGGAGGCGCCAGGCGAGGCGCTTGTCCTGGTCCAGGTCAACGACGACCGCGTCCACGAAACGCAGCGACGACACGAGGTCGCAGCGCTCCTTGAGCGGGATGACGGGGGCGCGGCCCTTCATGCGGATGAGGGCCTCGTCCGAGGTCACGCCGACGACGAGGCGATCGCAGCGCTCACGCGCGGCGCGCAGGATGTTGAGGTGTCCCTGATGGAACATGTCAAAACCCCCGGGCACGTAGCCGGTGATGGGGGTGCGATGCTGAGTCGTTTCGTCCACGTAACAAGTGTGCCATTTATCAGGCGGTCAATGCGACACTTACCCACTAAATGACCGAAAGATCACGTCTTAGCGTTCCCCACCAAGTGACAAGACAGCCCACACGAGGCCGTCATATCGAGCAAATATGACCAGATGGCCGCACGCGCCCTTGTTACAGGTTGCGACACGCCAGCGGGGTGTCACGAGGCCTTCGCGCCGGTCGGGCGGTCAGGCTCGACGTGCGCGCAGACCGCGCCCCGGCCTCGTCGGCATCCCTGTGAGCGGGCGTCAGCGAGAGAAGACGACCGTTCGGTTGCCGTTCATCAGGACGCGACGCTCCGCGTGGAAGCGGACGGCCTGTGCGAGGACGCGGCGCTCCACGTCCTGGCCGAGCGCCACCATGTCGGGCGTGGAGTCGGCGTGGGAGACGCGGGTGACGTCCTGCTCGATGATCGGGCCCTCGTCGAGGTCAGCGGTCACGTAGTGGGCGGTCGCGCCGATCAGCTTGACGCCGCGTTCGTGGGCCTGCGCGTAGGGGCGCGCACCCTTGAAGGAGGGCAGGAAGGAGTGGTGGATGTTGATGACGCGGCCCTGCATGGCGCGGCAGACCTCGTCGGAGAGGATCTGCATGTAGCGCGCCAGGACGACGAGCTCAACATCCTCGGAGGCGATCAGGTCAAGGAGCTGGCGCTCCGCCTGGGCCTTCGTGTCCTTCGTGACGGGAATGTTGAGGAAGGGGACGCCGTAGAACTGGGCGACGGGCGCCAGGTCCGGGTGGTTGCCAACGACCGCGATGACGTCAATGGGCAGGCCCTGCGTCTGCTGGCGATACAGGAGGTCGGTCAGGCAGTGGCCCTCGCGCGAGACCATGATGATGGTGCGCAGCTTGCGGCCCAGGTCATCGACGCGGTAGGAGGCATCGAATTCTTCGGCGACGGCGGCCAGGCCCTCGTCGATGGGCGCGCGGCCCTTCGGGGAGTCAACCTCGACGCGCATGAAGAAGGTACCCGTGTCAGCGTCACCGAACTGCTGGGACTGGATGACATTGCCGCCGGCCCCGCCGATCACACCGGTCACGGCATGCACGATACCGGGGCGGTCCGGGCAGGACAGGGTCACAACAAGCTGCGCGTTTTCAGTCATGCGCTCCAGTCTAACCAGCTTCATACCCACGAACGAGGCAGGGGCAGGGTTTGCGGGAGACGCCACGGGGTTGCTGGGTGGGGTTGTGCGCGGGGTTGTTGCTGGGCGGGGTTGCGTCGTTGCGGACGCGGGGTTGCGTGCGGGGTTGCGTGCGGGGTTGTTGCTGGGCGGGGTTACGCGCGGTGTTGTTGCGGGGCGGGGTTACATCGTTGCTGGCGGCGCCGCCGTCGTTTCACGCGCGTTTCACGATCGTCCAGCCCGCCTCTCCCCCAAATTTCTGCGGCCGCGCACCCGAGCGGGAGCCGCAATTACAGCCACCAGCCCGACGGGCGGTAAGCCGGCCCGATTGGTAGCACCCTTATCCCCTCAATGCGCACGTTAACCCCTTAAGTGGCAGCACGGGCACACCGCCAACACTGCCATCAAACGGGTTAACTCTCCTCCCAATGGGCCCACGGCGCCATCCACCGGGCGCACCACCAACGCCACCTATCATTGTGAGATGAAGATTCAAATCGCCTTCTTTGAGGACCTCGAGTTTATCGAGGGTGCGCATGCGCAAGCCCGCACGTTCATGCAGGCGAACGGGAATGCGACTCAGTGGCCCGACGGATATCCGGGCCGCATTGACGCTGAGGAAGACATCGCGCACGGACACTGTTTCATTGTGTCCGACGACGAGGGGGCCGCTCGCCGTCTTTTCTTTCGCTCCCGGGCCAGACGAGACCTACGCGTCGATCGATGGCGCGTGGCACTCCGACGCCGACTACCACGTGATTCACCGCGTAGCCGCGGTGCGCGGGCGCGGTGTAGCTCGGGTTGTCTTCGAGTTCGCGGCTGAGCACGCGGATCACCTGCGCTGCGACACCCACGAGGACAATGTCCCGATGCGGCGCGCACTTGACTCTTTCGGATTCCGCGAGTGCGGCGTGATCACCGTCGCCAACGGTACGCAGCGCGTCGCCTACGACTGGATCAAAGAGCCACTACCAAACGAAGGCACATCACGGTCGTAACGACCAGTCGGTCGCAGACGCATGCCGCACTTTCGCATGCAATTCCCTGCGGACACAGATTGAGGACACCTCAGAAACCGCATGATTCCAACGGTTCGGTTTCAAATTCTGAAATGCTGTCGTGGGAATTGCATGCGACTATTCCGGTGCTGCACCCGTTATGGAGCATTACACCCGATCAGTAGCATTACACCCGATCAGAACGGGTGCAATGCTCACTGATGGGGTGCACGATCTCGTTGGCGACAAGCTCTATCGCGGATGCGCTTCCTAAGCGGAATGGACACCACGACTAAACCCCATTCCACTCACCGACGCTCCAGCCAAGGCCGCAAACTTGACTCCCCAGCACCGGCCACGAGGCACATCCATGACAGCACGCCAGCCATTCCGTAAAAGTGCAGACCCATTGAGCAACAACAGCCGGATTTCAAGGAATTTTGGTGAATGGGTCTGCGGTTTGGCGAAAGACGCCACCTGGAACCGCTACGTACACGCCCATAAGCCCACATAGCCCGCTCCTAGCAACCAGCTGACCACACTCAAGCTTGTTCCTAAGTGGTGTTACACCACTTAGCGGGGTATTACACCACCTCGGAGATGGTGCAATGCTCCCTAACTGGTGTAATGCTCCCTAACTGGTGCAGGGCTGCCCGGCATGGCCCGGCTGGCATCTTGTTGGAGCAGCTACGGAGCAGATCTTTCCGCGCATAGGCTTGTTGCTCAGTAGCGTTGCACCACTTAGCGCAGCATTGCACTAGGTAGTACGCAGTGCATCGCCTCCCTATCTAGTGCAATGCCTCGCCATCTAGTGCATTGCTACCTCACCTAGTGAATCGCTCCATGCTGGGGGTCTGCCGCGCGTCACCGAAGCACCACGACGCACCATGCTCACAGAAAAACCCCGCAACAACACCGCACAACACCTGCACAGCAACCCACAACACCCACGCAGCACCGCACAACACCCACGCAACAACGCCCACAAGATCCACGCACCACCGCACTCCGCACAACACCCACACAACCCCCCCCATACACGCGGGCACGCGCCCGGCCAACCAGCCGGGCGCGCGCCCTTCCCACCAACCGCCACGAGGGCGGTAGCCTCACTTGATGAAGCCGAGCGCCTTGACGGCGTCGTACTCTTCCTGGAGGGCCTTGATGTTGTGGTCGATTCCGGCGCGGGTCGCGTCGGAGATCTCGAGGCCGTCGACGACCTGCCACTCGCCACCGTCGGAGGTGACGGGGAAGCCGAAGTTCAGACCGGCGGGGACGCCGTAGTGCGTGCCGTCGGACATGACACCGGCGGTGACCCACTCGCCCTCGGGGGTGCCGTGGATCCAGGAGTACATGTGGTCGATCGCGGCGTTCGCGGCGGAGGCGGCCGAGGAGGCGCCGCGCGCCTCGATGATGGCGGCGCCACGCTTGGCGACGGTGGGACGGTAGTAGCTGGACAGCCACTCTTCGTCCACGAGCTCGGTCGCGGGCTTGCCGGCAACCTTCGCGAAGGAGACGTCCGGGTACTGGTCGGCCGAGTGGTTACCCCACACGACGACGTCCTTGATGTCGGCGTTCGCGGCGCCGGTCTTGTGGGCGAGCTGCGCGATCGCACGGTTGTGGTCGAGGCGCATCATCGCGGTGAAGCGCGACGCGGGGACGTCCGGCGCAGCGTTCTGGGCGATAGTGGCGTTGGTGTTCGCGGGGTTGCCCACGACGAGGACGCGCACGTCGTCGGCGGCGCCGTCGTTGATGGCCTTGCCCTGGGGGCCGAAGATGCCCGCGTTGGCCTCGAGCAGGTCGGCGCGCTCCATGCCGGCGCGGCGCGGCATGGCGCCCACCAGGTAAGCAACGTTGGTGCCCTGGAACGCACGGTTCACGTCGTCGAAGATCTCAACGCCGGCCAGGGTCGGGAACGCACAGTCATCGAGCTCCATCGCGGTGCCCTCGGCTGCCTTCACGGCCTGCGGGATCTCGAGCAGGTGCAGCTTGACGGGCACGTCCGGGCCGAACAGCTGGCCGGAAGCAATGCGGAACAGGAGGGCGTAGCCGATGTTGCCGGCTGCGCCAGTGACGGTGACGATACGAGGTTCTGCCATGATTGGCGCTCCTTTACAGTTCCTGTGGGCGTGTGCCCTTCAGTCGCGGTGTTCCCCGCGCTCTGTCTCCTAGGATACGTCGTCCGTCACACTCAGACCCGGGCACCCAGTCCCAAGACAAGCCACCCAGACAGTGATCTACGACATACCGAGTGGTCGAGCCGCTCCGCACAGAGCCCATTCGGAACGTACAGTAGGAGCATGCCCGACAACCGTCCCAGCCCCTCCCCCAGCGCCGGTTCCGCGCGAGAATCAGCCCCTGCCTCGTCCCATATCGACGAGGCCGTGGCTCACTCCCACGGTCACGCACACTCCCGCGGTGGCGGGCACGGAGGGCACTCGCACGATCACTCCCACGCGGCGGCCTCGACCACGCGCTTGGGGTGGGCGCTCGCGGTGACGGGAGCGGTCGTTGTCGCGGAGCTGCTCGGCGCCTTCTGGTCGAGCTCCCTGTCCCTGGCTGCGGACGCCGGGCACATGGTCGTGGACGCCTCCGGCCTCGTTATCGCGCTGATCGCCGCTCGCCTCATGCGCCGCCCGCGCGACGAGAAGCACACATGGGGGTGGGCGCGCTCCGAGGTCCTGGCCGCTGCCCTGCAGGCCGGCATGCTCCTTATTATCAGTGTGATGGTCGCGTGGGAGGCCGCGTGGCGCCTGGCTTCCCCGCCCGAGGTCGAGGCTGGCCCCATGCTGTTGATCGGTGTCGTCGGCCTGTTCGCGAACGCTGTGTCGCTTGCGATCCTGGCGGGCGGACGCAACTCGAACCTCAACATGAAGGCTGCGTTCCTGGAGGTCGCAAACGACGCCCTCGGGTCCCTCGCGGTCATCGTCGCGGCCAGCGCCGAGTGGGCCCTCGGGTGGACGCGCGCCGACGCGATAGCCTCACTCCTGATCGCAGCGCTCATGGCGCCGCGCGCGCTGACACTCCTGCGCCGCTCCGTCGCAATCCTCATGGAGCAGGCGCCCGCGACCGTGGACGTCACCGAGCTGCGCGCGCACATGATGGACGTCGACGGCGTGCTCGACGTACACGACCTGCACGTGGCCGCCGTGTCCTCGCACCTCGTGACCGTCACCGCGCACGTGACCGTCTCCGAGGACTCCGATGGCCCCAACCGCGACCGCATCATCCACGAGCTGGGCGAATGCGCGTGCCACCACTTCCCCATCGCGCACTCCACGTTCCAGCTCGAATGCCCGCAGCACCGCGAACACGAGCACTTGGAGCACTAAGCAACCGCGCCATTTGACACGCGGTCAGTCAATTTGTAGGTTGATAGTATGAGCGCAGATGTAGGTTTCACTCCGGGCAAGCTGATTGAGGCTGCCCAGAGCATTCAGCCTGTCGCCGACCCTTTTTCGCAGTCAATGGCTCCTCTTGCCGATGAGGTCACTGCAGCGACAGCCGATCTCAACGGTCCTTTTTTGGAACCTCTCATCAACGCGCTCGGCACATGGGGCGACTCCCTCGAGGTCTTGTTCAATGACTTGGTGACTCTCGGCGAGTCACTCGTCGACGTGGAATGCAATTTTGCCGCCTGCGAGGAAGAAATCATCCAATCTCTCTCCCAAGCAGCAACAGGAGATGCGGGCGGCGGTGGAGACTCTTCCGGGGGGAGTTTCTACGACATTTTACGAGGCCTGGACGGGCAAGGTGCTGAAGGAGGCACAGAGTGAGCGGCGATTCCTTACTGTCTTTCAATGACGCATCTGCTACCTCATTGGCAAGTACTTTTGAGCAAAAAGCAGCTTTGGTTCGCGCGTTCATTCCCGATATCCGCGATAGTGTCACCAACGCAGTGGGTGATTGGACCGGCGAGTCGCGAACGGCTTGTGACGCTGCGATAAAGCGACTCGAAGAACGCGGGGAAGAACTGGCCGAATTACTGGTGTCTGCTTCTCGAGCCATGAAAGAAATTCGGAGTGCAGGCAACCATGCGGAAGCGAAAGCGTTCGCCTGCATCGATAGCTAAGGGAACGCGATGAGCGAATTTAAGGTTGACATTCAAGCCATGGCCGCACTCGTGGAATCCTTGAATTCCTTCGAGGAGAAGATGAAGGAATACGACGTGGAGGACTGGGTCCCGAACTCAGGCATGCTTGAAAACCCAGACGTGTGGGACCCGACCAACGCGTTCCAAGACACGTGGGAAAAGGGCCTCGCCGATCTGCGAGAAGACATCCGGGCTGCTGGCAGCGCTGTCGGCGGCGCGCTCGGCGCGTACGGGGAATACCTGGAGAAGTCGAAAGAGCACATGGATACCGTTGAACAAGCAGCACAGGCGTTGGGGCAGTCCCCCGTCGTCGGTTCGGGGGCATGATCGACTATGGGTGTTGTTGCACACGGCGCACCAGTATTTAGGATCGGCGGAGACCCCGGCGGCATTTCCACGCGCGCTGCGGTGATGATGGATCGAGCAAATGAGTTCGCTGACATTCACGCAGGCCTATCTTCGTTGACTTCTGACGGCTGGCAAGGCCGCGCCGCGGATCACTTCCGCTACAAATTCAACCTACAGATCAAGGGCTGGCTGGACGCACAGATTGCTTTTTCGGATGCCTCCACGGCATATCAGTCTTATGCGTCGACGCTGCTGTCGGCGCAAAGCCAGTGCGATGAGATTCGCTCACGATGGGAACAGGGGCGAAAGGCGGTCGAGCAGGCTCAGAACAACAAGGCTGATGCGCGCAGCCAAGCGGCTGCCGAGGGCGGCACACCCATGTTTGACGCCTCCTGTGATGAGGGGCCGGGCCGTTCGACGATGGCCGCAGCGGAAGCTGACTTCCAGACCCTGGTCAATCAGGTCAACGAATCCGGAACTCTCCTCATTAATGCTCTCAACTCGGGCATTTCGAAGCTCCCCGAGCGCACGTGGATGGATGCCGTCACGCGAACACTCAAGTCGGTGTATGACGGCTTCGTTGAAGCCACCATTGACTTGGTCAAACTGGTCTGGTTCATCGGGGGGCAAGCCGCCGTGTACGATATTGGTCGTGTTATATGCGGCTATATGACTCCCGAAGAGTTGGTGACAAAGTGGGTTGAACTGCCTATCGAGACAGTTGCTGGATTGACCAAAGCACTGTCTGAGAACCCCGGGGCATTCTTCGAGGGATTGACCAAGGGCCTTTTCGATTACGACACGTTCATCGATGATCCCGGCCGCTGGGTTGGCCACGCACTTCCCGATATTCTCATCACCATTGCCACGGCGGGCGCGGGAGGTGGCGCAAGTGCAGGTTCGAAGGCCGCGACGGGCGCTTCGAGAGCTTCCCGTATTGGGCGGGCCCTGTTTAAAGAGTTGACGCACATTGCCGACTTGGAAGACATTGCCAACCTCAGCAAACTAGCCTTCAATAAGCTCAAGAAAGTCGGCATTCATGCAGTAACCAGTCTGTCGGATATCGCTGAGAATGCAGCCGAACGCCTCCGACGACTCAAGGAAGCCGGCCATACCGGTCACCCCCCACTGTTATCGTCCGCAGATAACACCCCGAACGTGCCCAGCTCTGGTGCGCCCAGCTCCCCATCCCACGGCGCACCCAGCTACGGCACCGGTGGCACACCTAGCGCTTCCACTAGCCCCTCCTACGGGTCAGGCTCCACACCCAACACGTCCGGCTCGCCTGCCCCCAGTCACGGCAACGGTGGCTACTCAGGGAATCCGTCGCACGGAGGGGCCGGTGCGGTTGATCCGAACTCTCGATTCGCCCCTCCAGGCCAGCAGAGCAACGGTATGTCCGGCGCGGCCCATTCCGGTGACGCTGGTACCACCGACCCGACTTCGAAGTACGCCCCTCCGACTCACCAGCAAAACGGAACCCCCGGCGCAACCCAACCCTCTACCACACCTCAGGCATCCAGCGGTGGTAACGCCAGCCATGCCTCGCACGGTGGTGCGGATGTCAAGGATTCGGCTCTTCCGCCCACGGATCCGGGCCACCGCTCCAACGGTGTGTCGAGTGTGGCTCAGCCCGCCGCGACGCCTCATGCGTCCGCAGCTGGCGATGCTGGCACCGGCGGCCACGCGGCTCCCGCGAACACTGCACCCAGCGCGTCTAACGGCGCTCACAACAACGCGTTTATGAATGCGGATACCGGTGGCGCCACCCACGGTGCGGGAAGCACCACCAACGGCGCAACCGGGGCTCCTGCGACCGGCGCGGGCACACACGGCGCTCCCGCGGCGGGCGCTCCTGCCACCAGCGCACCCTCGACCGGCGCAGGTGCGCATGGCGCTCCCGCGACTGGCGCTCCTACCACCGGCACCCACGGAGCTGGCACCACTAGTGCCCCCGCGGCTGGCGCTCCTGCCGCCAGCGCACCCTCGACCGGCGCAGGTGCGTATGGCGCTCCCACCACCGGTGCACCCGCAACTGGCTCCCACGGTGCTGGCGCATCCGGTGCGCCTGCTGTCCCCGGAGCTCCCTCGAGCGGCTCGCATGGTGGTGCTTCTGGCCACGGTGCCGCTGGCGGCTCCCCCGCTGCTCCCGCGCGCAACAACGGCATGGGTGAGCACGTCGCTACGGGTAACCCCATTCCCCCGAGGAAGCCTACTGATCCGGACAAGCCGGCTACCGGCTCGGGCCGCGATTTCCAGTCCTCGATAAACAAGACCGATACGCACAGTGGCGGTAACCAGAAGAACTTGGATCATCTGGACTTCAAGCCCGGTGATTCGGACAAGGTTTCCAACGGTCAGTACCGTCCGATCGACCCCTCAGGTGGTCCTCACCGCGGCGGCACCGACGGAGCTTTGAGGGGTGACGACTTCGAACCGAAACTCGCTGTTGCGGGCGACGGGAAGCCTCCGCGAAAGCCGAACAGTTCGTGGGACTCCGATGGCTTCTCTACGAACCGGGACGATTACGATCTTTTCGGCGTTGAGAACAGGAAGGACTCTTCCTACCTGGATCACAGCTCGACCCACGCTAACGGTGAGGCGCGCGGTGCCGATGAGCTTGTCGGCGCGGGCGTTGGTCGTAGCGAGGCCAGCGTGGGAGCTCAGGGATCCCACGAGCGCGCTGGTGCCTTCGGTGGCAGCGATCCAAGCCGCGTCAGCCACGGAGCGGACGGCTTCGGCGGTACCGCTGATTTCGGCGCAAACGCCGGACATGGCGGTCATGGCGCGAACGGTGTCACCAATTCCGCCGATACCAGCGGTGGCCTAGGTAGCACGCCATCCAGTTCACACTCAACCGGGTCCTTCACAGGACATGGCGCCGGCCACGTCGGCGCTGATTCTGGTACCCACAGCGGCTCGTCGACACCTGCGCAGGGTTCATACCCCGCAGCAGGTAATTCTCACGGCACTTCGCATGCCGACTCCGGCTCCGGTGCTGGCCACAGTGGTTCCCACCAGGCCGGACAGGGCGCTAACGGCCATTCCGGGGCCTCGTCATCACACGACACACCTCACACGCCTAAGACAGAACCGTCTATCGCGGAACGCCTGGGCGGCGAAAACCACAGCCACCCAGGCAACGCAACACCCCACACAAACAACTCATGGTCCTCACCCGAGGAACTGCGCGACATACTCGATCCCGAGCACTCCCTCGCTAACAAGGACGACATCCACGGCACCAGCACGCCCGAAACAGAACCATCTATCGCGGAACTCCTGGGCGGCGAAAACCACAGCCACCCAGGCAACGCAACACCCCACACAAACAACTCATGGTCCTCACCCGAGGAACTGCGCGACATACTCGATCCCGAGCACTCCCTCGCTAACAAGGACGACATCCACGGCACCAGCACGCCCGAAACAGAACCATCTATCGCGGAACGCCTGGGCGGCGAAAACCACAGCCACCCAGGCAACGCAACACCCCACACAAACAACTCATGGTCCTCACCCGAGGAACTGCGCGACATACTCGATCCCGAGCACTCCCTCGCTAACAAGGGCGACATCCACGGCACCAGCACGCCCGAAACAGAACCGTCTATCGCGGAACTCCTGGGCGGCGAAAACCACAGCCACCCAGGCAACGCAACACCCCACACAAGCAACTCATGGTCCTCACCCGAGGAACTGCGCGACATACTCGATCCCGAGCACTCCCTCGCTAACAACGGCGGCCTCCACGGCACTGACACGCCCGCCCTCAATCCAGATTCTCCCGCTAATGCGCCACACGCAGGTCATGGCATCGGCAGCACCCACACAGCTGACGCCCCCGACACTGCAATGGATCAGGCAGACATGCCCACCAGAGAGATCGACGGCAACGCTGTCCGCAGGAGAGCAGGGGCGGCTGCTGGCAACTCGGCTGACTTCTCGTGGGACAATAACATCGTCAATAAATCTGGCAAAGCAGACGATGCTGGCCTGCCGCAGCACGCCAGTGATCCCACAGTAGGGGCAGACGCTCCCCATGCACCCCACGCAGGGGCAGATGGCGCGACGGATACGTCGCATGCAGGCCACGGAGACACCGCCAACCACACCGCCGATGGCAGCACCCACGCGACCGATCCCAACACGCGCACTCACGAGGTGGATGGGACAGCTGACGTTTCCACGGGCGACAAGGACAAGTACGGTTCTGCCGAGTCTGACGGTGCTGCTCACCCGACCACTTCTGACGAAGACCTGAAGAAGAACCCGTTCGATGACCTCCTCTCGAGCAACGAGTCTTCGCACGCCCACCACTCCACGCCAGACACTCCCCACGCAGGGGCAGATGGCGCGACGGATACGTCGCATGCAGGCCACGGAGACGGTCCTAGCCCCACCGCCAACGGCAAGGCCGACGACGCTGCTGACTCGGCGCGCCACGGCGACAAGACCGAGGCCGACAAGCCCACGTCGGACAAGTCCCACAAGGAAGACGACGCCGCACACCACGACGGCGACGAGCACCCCAAGGACACCGACGACAAGCACACCACCAAGAACGACGACGCCGACACCAACTCCACCAAGGACGAGGCCGACACGCACAAGTCCGACAAGGATTCGGTCGAGCGCGCGGACGCTGACCCCAAGGCGAAGGACCACTCCGCCAACGGCAAGGCCGACGACGCTGCTGACTCGGCGCGCCACGGCGACAAGACCGAGGCCGACAAGCCCACGTCGGACAAGTCCCACAAGGAAGACGACGCCGCACACCACGACGGCGACGAGCACCCCAAGGACACCGACGACAAGCACACCACCAAGAACGACGACGCCGACACCAACTCCACCAAGGACGAGGCCGACACGCACAAGTCCGACAAGGATTCGGTCGAGCGCGCGGACGCTGACCCCAAGGCGAAGGACCACTCCGCCAACGGCAAGGCCGACGACGCTGCTGACTCGGCGCGCCACGGCGACAAGACCGAGGCCGACAAGCCCACGTCGGACAAGTCCCACAAGGAAGACGACGCCGCACACCACGACGGCGACGAGCACCCCAAGGACACCGACGACAAGCACACCACCAAGAACGACGACGCCGACACCAACTCCACCAAGGACGAGGCCGACACGCACAAGTCCGACAAAGGATTCGGTCGAGCGCGCGGACGCTGACCCCAAGGCGAAGGACCACTCCGCCAACGGCAAGGCCGACGACGCTGCTGACTCGGCACGCCACGGCGACAAGACCGAGGCCGACAAGCCCACGTCGGACAAGTCCCACAAGGAAGACGACGCCGCACACCACGACGGCGACGAGCACCCCAAGGACACCGACGACAAGCACACCACCAAGACCGACGACGCCGACACCAACTCCACCAAGGACGAGGCCGACACGCACAAGTCCGACAAGGATTCGGTCGAGCGCGCGGACGCTGACCCCAAGGCGAAGGACCACTCCGCCAACGGCAAGGCCGACGACGCTGCTGACTCGGCACGCCACGGCGACAAGACCGAGGCCGACAAGCCCACGTCGGACAAGTCCCACAAGGAAGACGACGCCGCACACCACGACGGCGACGAGCACCCCAAGGACACCGACGACAAGCACACCACCAAGAACGACGACACCGACACTCACAAGTCCACCAAGGACGAAGCCGACACGCACAAGCCCGACAAGGACGGTGACGGCAAGTCCGACAAGGACGACGCCGACGGCAAGTCCGACAAGGACGACGCCGACTCCAAGTCCACCAAGGACGAGGCCGACACGCACAAGTCCAACAAGGATGACGCTGACAGCAAGTCCGACAAGGATTCGGCCGAGCGTGCTGACGCTGACCCCAAGGCGAAGGACCACTCCGCCAACGGCAAGGCCGACGACGCTGCTGATTCGGCGCGCCACGGTGACAAGACCGAGGCTGACAAGCCCACGTCGGACAAGTCCCACAAGGAAGACGACGCCGCACACCACGACGGCGACGAGCACCCCAAGGACACCGACGACAAGCACACCACCAAGAACGACGACACCGACACTCACAAGTCCACCAAGGACGAGGCCGACACGCACAAGCCCGACAAGGATTCCGGCGAGCGTGCTGACGCTGACCCCAAGGCGAAGGACCACTCCGCCAACGGCAAGGCCGACGACGCCGCTGACTCGGCGCGCCACGGTGACAAGACCGAGGCTGACAAGCCCACGTCGGACAAGTCCCACAAGGAAGACGACGCCGACTCCAAGTCCACCAAGGACGAGGCCGACACGCACAAGTCCAACAAGGATGACGCTGACAGCAAGTCCGACAAGGATTCGGCCGAGCGTGCTGACGCTGACCCCAAGGCGAAGGACCACTCCGCCAACGGCAAGGCCGACGACGCTGCTGACTCGGCGCGCCACGGTGACAAGACCGAGGCTGACAAGCCCACGTCGGACAAGTCCCACAAGGAAGACGACGCCGCACACCACGACGGCGACGAGCACCCCAAGGACACCGACGACAAGCACACCACCAAGAACGACGACACCGACACTCACAAGTCCACCAAGGACGAAGCCGACACGCACAAGCCCGACAAGGACGGTGACGGCAAGTCCGACAAGGACGACGCCGACTCCAAGTCCACCAAGGACGAGGCCGACACGCACAAGTCCAACAAGGATGACGCTGACAGCAAGTCCGACAAGGATTCGGCCGAGCGTGCTGACGCTGACCCCAAGGCGAAGGACCACTCCGCCAACGGCAAGGCCGACGACGCTGCTGATTCGGCGCGCCACGGTGACAAGACCGAGGCTGACAAGCCCACGTCGGACAAGTCCCACAAGGAAGACGACGCCGCACACCACGACGGCGACGAGCACCCCAAGGACACCGACGACAAGCACACCACCAAGAACGACGACACCGACACTCACAAGTCCACCAAGGACGAGGCCGACACGCACAAGCCCGACAAGGATTCCGGCGAGCGTGCTGACGCTGACCCCAAGGCGAAGGACCACTCCGCCAACGGGAAGGCCGACGACGCCGACACCAAGTCCCCCAAGGACGAGGCCGACACGCACAAGTCCGACAAGGACGAGGCCGACATGCACAAGTCCGACAAGGACGAGGCCGACACGCACAAGTCCGACAAGGACGACGACGCCGACGGCAAGTCCGACAAGGACGACGACGCCGACGGCAAGTCCGACAAGGACGACGACGCCGACGGCAAGTCCGACAAGGACGACGACGCCGACGGCAAGTCCGACAAGGACGAAAAGTACGAGGATCTACACGATCACTCGCACGATAAAGACGGTCCAGATTCCTCTTACAATCCAGAAACAGATCCTCACAGCAATCCGGACCCTGACTATGACAGCCTGCCGGATCCATCAATTGACCAGTCTGAAGGTTTTCCAGAAGGAGTTGACCCATACAGAACTCCCCCAAAGACACGACGCCAGCTTGAGGAAGCACTTGAGGCTTGGGAGTTCTATCAAAAGAAGCCGCTGCCAGACGATGCAGCTAAGTGGCATTCAGGCCGTTACGGTTTTGATGACGTAGTAAATCCTGAACGTGCACTGGGATACAATCCCGATGGGTCGCCACGTTCCATGGAGGACTTCATGAATGTCTACTATGACAAAGAAAAGAAGGAACCAGTTTGGCCGTGGGATGTCGAAGGACTCCGCAAGAATGGGGCGAAACTCAACGCAAATTACCACGAGTACACGTCGATTACCCCATTCATCAAAACGCACGGCAAGGATTTATGCCGACTCGGAGACCCCGGCGGTAAGTTCGCGGCCGCAGTACACAAGGACGGTACGCTTCCATCGTTTGGCGAGCGAGGATTGTTCCAGCCCTTCTCGCTGGGCGCACCGGATATGCGCGCACGCCTGACCGGAGAACTTCCCGAGGGACACATCGTCAAATACGGCGAGGTTGCCCCCGCTTTTGGCCAACCAGGAGGGGCAATACAGCTGCAGATTTGGGGACCTGACGAAAAGACGGGTATCATCAGGGAGTTGAAACTAAATGAGTGGAAGAAGCGGGGGATCATTGAGTATGTCAAACACGATTAGCGAAGATGAGTTCATCAAGACCCTGGTTTCCTTGCTCGAGCGAGAGCTTTACGTTGTCAGCGAGGATCACGTGTGGTTTCGGAGCAACGATCTTAATGTCAAGATCCACGCGTGGTACAAGGACGGTTTCTACTCGGGCGGGTCAAGCGAACGCCTCTCTCCCCCTGGCACCAGCATGTGGGCGGATTCTCTTACCCCCGTGAAGCAGTGGCTGGTCATGGACAACTTTGATCTACTGCGCTATTGCCTCGACCTCCAACCATTGGGCATCAGTTTTCGGGAGCTGCTGATCGCGCCGAACTGGTCGCACAGGCCCGGCACCAATCAGTACTCCCTTGAGCTGTGTCACAACGATCAGCCCACCGGCGTCTTCGCAGGCAAATGGTCTGACGAAGCCACCAACCTGACCTGGTTCCTGAACCACACGCCCGAGCGCCTCCTCGAGATCGCACGCATTGAGAGCAAAGAAGAAGCCTGTCAGGCTCTCTTCGGAACCACGCATATCCCCTACGGGGATGACGACTAAAGCAAGATTCAACACTGGGCTTAGGTTGGTGTTGTTGGCGCTTCGTGAAGCGGCGATGTCCGTCTGTAACAGTGAGGTATCTGTAATGGAAAATCATCGGCGTTATACGGCTCTTCATAATTGAGGATGTTGTTCGGGTCTGAATCCGCCGGTTTCGAGGAGTGCTCGGGTGATGTAGTGGGTGAGTTTCACAAGTTCTGGGGTGGAGCCGCGTAGGTGTTCGGGGCGACCGTTGATGACTTCGGTGGGATCGCCTGTGGTGTGGGGGTGGTTGAAGTAGGCCAGGATGTCCCTGGCTTGACGCTTAAGTGTCCTGCCTAGCGTGATGAGCTCCGTCAGGCCCCTCGGCACGCTCCTGGAGGTCAGTGTGTTGATTTCGGCTTCCGTCATGGCCTTACCCATGCGCGTGTTGGGTGCTCGGCAGGCATCAATGATGTTCTGATAGGCGCTCCAAGTGACATCAAGGGCGACGTGCTCCTCGATGGCAAACAGGTCGATTATCTGGTATTGCTGACCAAGCGTGAGTAGGCAGAATCTGGTGTGTAACATGCTGCGGGCCTTGTAGAGGGGTCCGTGGCCCGCCTGCGCCGGTGGCGGAGTTCTTGCTGAATGCGTCGACGACGCTCATCGACAGTATCCCTGGCGAGGTGTACGACGTGGAAGGAATCCATGACTGTCCTTGCGTCGGGGAGATCTTCGGCGGCGGCGCGCTTGGAACCGGTGAATCCATCCATTGCGACGATCTTGATGCGCTCGCGCCACGTGTCGGAGCGGAGGCCAGCCAGTTTTGAAGATCTCGTTGGAGCGGCCTGGGACCATGTCCAAGAGTCGGGAGGGGCTGCGGCGCTCTTGGATGGGCGTCAAGTCCAAGATCACGGTGACGTATTTGACTCCGTAGGGCGTTTAGCGCCACAGGTGTTCATCGACGCCGATGACACGCACGCCTTCAAACCGGGCCGGGTCGTTGATCAGTGAGCTCTCTCCTTCGGTCAGGACAGCGGTGTTGGCGGCTCTTCCAGGACGCACCTAGGGCCCGGACGATACGCGCCACTGTCAAACGGTGGACAACCATGCCCGTCAGCGCCCAGCGCACCGCCGCCCGCGAGAGCTTCGCGCGCAGAGCGGCCGCGTGGCTCATATCCTGACTCCACACGTGAGCGCACTCCTGGCACCGGTAGCGCGACGCACGCTCACGTGCAAGATCGTGGGGCACCACCCGTAGGGCTCGTGCGCGGGGCGCCTGATCACTATGTCGCGCGAGGCGCCCTGACTTTCACAGCGTCGACACCATCGGTCCGCACCAGCGATCCGGCAGGCCAATACTGCATGGTCTGACCACATGCGCTGGCCGGACAATTCCAGGCCCAGGTTATCCAGACGCGCGAACGCGCTCAGGTCTGGGAGATCAAAGGTAGTATGAGGCATGTTGAGGCCTTCAGATGGACGGTGCAGGAATCTCCATCATCGAAAGACCTCGATCCGTACACAACTACTACACACCCAACACCGCCCACCACACCTACACCCTCAAATGCGATGAGCCCGTTTTTCTCAGAACAATTTAAATCTCCACAGAAGGAAAAATGCTAGACAATAGTGCTCAAGAGTTTCTCGCTTTCCTCAAGAAGGTCTCCCCAACCGCTGCAATCACCTTCCGCGGTTACATCGACCGAACACCCACCAAACCTCGCCCAATTGGTGCGCCCACCCTTGTGGCAACATCGCACAGCGTGGCGATCGCGACGAACAACCTAGAGAAGCCCGAAGTGGCGATTTTCATCGGCGCAAACGGACGAGACCTTACGCCATTCCTCAAAGGGGCACCAGCCTACAACCTCCAAGAGGTCACCTATCTCCCGGGGACTTACTTCTATCAATATCCTCCCACGGAGTTCCTCGGGGTAACGATCCAAGTTCACGAAGAGCTACATCTGAACGAACAGACTCAGAAATACGAACCTACTAGGATCTTGAATGGCTGGGACCCCATCATCCTCGAGCTCGAGCCCCAGCTACGCGCCACGTACGCCAATCCTCTCGATCTGCCCGAGGGCGCATCGAAGCGTTTCCTGCTCCCGATCGAATAGCCCCACATGTCTCACCGCACGCGTTTATACCACCGCTCGCTGACCTGTTGAGCACGCTTCTCAAGGAAACGGTTCGACTCCACACAACACATGAATCGAGACCCCATTGTCCCTAGATTGCCCCGCCCCCAATACCGGCCGCCCGACTGACCCGGAAACTCGTTTCTTCCCCGTACGGGTGCCAGGACCGTGCGATGCCCTCACGTATGCGCCGAGCGGTCTGGGCAGTCGTTTCCGCGGAACCCTGGGCAAACCAGCTACCAATACACCGTATCGAGATGATGCAACTTCTAGACATAAGAACAGAATTCATCATGTTCGCGACAAAATCAGATGCAAAATAGTCGCAATCCAGTTTCTATCTTCACGAAATGACATCTATCGGTCTGCATTTGAGGAGAGAATAAGCGCTGCGGGTCAATACAGCACTAGCACTCATCACCAGAACACAGCATGCCAGAATTCGCCTCACCCAGCATTTGCATTACTGCTACAAATCCCATAATGAGGACAACGAGCCACCCTTAGCACCATACGTGCCCACTAACATTTCACCGATTGATTACTCATGGGAGTATGAATGACTCAAAATCAGGCCCAACAATTTCTTCAATTCCTCAAGTCACTACCGGAGACACGAGCAATCACCTTCCGCGGATATGTCGACGCTACTATCACGGAAGGGCGCCCTATTGTTACTCCTACCCTCGGAGCAACATCGCACAGTGTAGCGATTGCGACGAACAACCTCGAGAAGCCAGAGGTGGCAATTTTTGTCGGCACGAGTGGGCGAGACCTGACACCGATCTTGGAAGGGGCTCCAAACTATAATCTCCAGGAAGTCACATATCTGCCCGGCACTTACTTCTACCAGCACCCTGTTCAAGAGCTTCTCGGGGTAACGATCCAACTTCACGAGGAAGTTCGTCGAAACCCCGAGACCGAACAATTTGAAATCGCTATCAAACTGGACTCCTGGCAGCCCATCATCCTCGAGCTCGAGCCCCAGCTACGCGCCACGTACGCTAATCCTCTCGACCTGCCGGAGGGCGCATCGGAACGCTTCCTCATTCCGTTGGACTAGTACCCGTCGGCGTCGCAACTCCACTTGTGAACTGCTGCGTACGGTGTATAAAGAAACTATTCGTCTCCACACAACACATGAATCGAGGCCAACGTTGTCACTAGATTCGCATGTCCCCACCAACAGTCGCCCACTCGATCCCGAAACTCGTTTCTTCCCCGTACGGGCGCCGGGACCGGGCGATGCCCTCATGCATGCCTCAAGCGGGCTGGGGAGTCGCTTCCGCATCGGCAAAGATGTCGCTCTCGATCTCAAGGGCCAGTTCGCGCACGGCACGCACCCGGAGATGCGTTCGACGGCTGATTGGATGCGTTCGCAGTATTCCGTTCCGGGCAGCATTTCTCCGACATGGCGAGACGACATCGATCACGGAGCGCTTCCTCGATCAGACCGCTATTACGCGCACAAACAGCCCTTCATCGAGGACTTTCACATTACGGGGCTTGATCACATCGGGCATGTCGGGGCATTTCCCTCACCCCAATCATCGACGACGGTATTATTCCCGCGGATTGCCGGTCTGCACCGCCCGCGCATTTGAACGAGCTGTACCACCAATATCGACTCACTGACGACCCACTACCTGAGGGCGTCATTATCGAGATCTGCCTCCTCGCCGAGGACCATGGTTCGCGCGGGTATGCGCCGCAGGTTCGTTTCCTGGAGCGAGTCACATTCAATAATCTTTCTCCGCTATCCATCGACGAGCTCGTGACTCAACACATCATTGAAGGAGTTTCTACCCATGTTGGAGACGTTAAAGCCCCTGATTGGGAAGCTCTGTTCGGGTACTTCCGTAACGCACGAGAACTTTGAGAACGACTACGCCTTCTCGAGTTACAACACCGACTTCTTTGCGGTCTGGACCATCGAAGACAGGTTTTGCTTCAGTTGGTCCGAACGCCACCCAAGCGCCGCATTCTGCATCGACACCCAGAGCGCGACGATAGCCTCGTACATTGTTATCGCTGCGGTTGGAGCACTGCGCCGCGCGGACCTTTTCCAGGACGCCATCTCGCCTGCCATCCTCACCGATGAACTGCGTAGCCGGTGGGTTTCTTCCCCCACGCGGTGGCCTCGCGTCGCGAACTATCAGTACATCGCGAATCCGGAGCTGTCCCTCAATTCGACGAACTGCGCCGCGCTTCGACAGCTGCAGTTTGCCGTGCAGTTTTCGGTCGAGGACTACCTCAATTCCTACCTCAATGCTGACGCAGGTCCAGCCCTCACCCCGTTCAGGACATCATTCGAGCCGTATCTCCGCCAGCTCAGTGATGCGGGCGTCGACATCTCACGGATGAGTCCCCCGATGTCCGGCCGATAGAAAGGCTTCTAAGGGTCGAGGCCGTGGCTGCGTACCACTCAGAATGATGCACTCTCTACACGACGCACCTGCGACGCAATCAACTTACGCCTCTGGTAACTGCACCCACTGCGCGACAGCCGCTCCTCCCACAGGCTCTTTGTAAGACTCCAACAGCACATCAAAGCCAATTGGCATGACCTGCGAAAGAACATTAAGCTCGTAGTGATTTGGGAATATTGTCCGCATTTCCATAGGAACATACTCGCCCCTTACCGCAAGCCGCCCCGTAATGGGAGTTAACTGCTGAAATTCCCAGCCAGGATGAACATCCTCCAGGGCATACGGTACGTTAATACTAGGCCAACCTAATTCTCGTCTTGCGCGCTCCCCGATCCGAACAATCGCCCAGCGCAGCATAATCTCACCGTAGTCGGAGAGCATCGTAGGGACTCGCGGCTCCAGGTACTCGGTCTCACCATAGAGAGCCTGTGGATGCGTTCCCGCCTTATCCCAAATATGATACCAATAGCGGCCACAATCCCACGTTATACCTACGCCGTTACCACGCCAGATACGAACCTGCGCACCCGCATACTCGGCAAAATCAATCAAATCAGCCGTTACTGACATCACCCCTGCCCCTTACCTACAAGAATACCCAACTGCACACATTCACTTGCAGTAAGAACAAAGTCGCCTGCTAAAATCTGCACTTGCCGTGCGCCACCCGGAAGATCAAATTGGGGCACATTAATTCCTGTACGAATGAAGAAACCTTCAGGAAGATTTACAATCTCATATTGGAAGTACGGGTCATGTAAAGCAAAGATATCAAGCGATCGCGCTTCGAAAGAAAATGACTCGCCACTCTCTGGAAGCTGCCACAAATACTTACCGGACGGCATTCCGATGCGATCAAGATATGGTCCGTATGACTCACGGTACTTCAACAATGAAGAAAAAAATACTCGAGCGTCGATCGGTCCATACGAGCAAGTACGGTCTCACTATCCTCAACAAAGCGCAGAATCCCTTTGTTTTCGAAGTGAGGAGACCCCGTGCCAGATGGCTCAGTCGCAACCATTCATTCCTCCTCATCTCCCAATCAACAATCAGTATATTTCATCCACCATCACATGTAAACGTCCGCAAGACCATCCCATCGGTTCCTTGCCTTTTGAATACCTCTGGTTTCGAACCGTTTGTTGTGAGAGGGTTTTTCGGAGTAGTCCTGACCACCTGTGGCCGGGGAATTTCTGAGCGTCTTGCAATCCGCGTTGCCGAGCTGTCCCTGTCATCGCATTACAGGACCCACGCGCCGGAGGGACAATATACGTGCCTGAGCCCACCCGCGCTGCGACACCATTTCCGCGTCCACCGACTAAAAACACCCGTCTCCGAAGGCTTCGTCGGCGCAATCGAGGGGACCCAGCACACCCTCTCCACAGGCTCCGCTCCCTGCTACCGAGTCCGTCCGCCGGCTAACGCTCGTTCATTTCCCCTTACCGTGACGAGGCCTCGACCCCCTCGCTGGATTCGCTGCGGCCGTAGAATCGAGGTAGTTGATAGCGCACTCTGAGGAGGAGCAACCGTCACATGAACGAAGAACTCGCCGCATACATCACTCACCTATGCGAACTATCCGGGCCACACAACCCGGATCGACGATGATGTGATCCTGGTCGAGCCGGGTGAAGGATATACCGATGTCTACGAGGCGTTCACCATGGTCAAGGAGTACTACTCCTTCGGATATTTCGAAAGGTATTCATTCGGCGGGGCAGACTTCGGCTCCGCGTCCTTCGAGATCTTCAAGAAGTTCGCGATCCTGCATTTCGCCGCCGATATTCGTGCAGCACGCCAGCTCCCACCCCTCAGTGTCCCACCAGTGACCGACGTTCACCCCAGCTTTTCCATCGAATTCCTCGAACCGATCGCGTATCTGCTGACAAGCAAAGCCTCTCCCATTCCCAAAACATTCACAACCTTCTCGCCCGATGTCTTGGTGTCTCTGTCGTACCTGATGGGCACGTCAAGCGAAGACCTGCTCTCCCTCGTCCTCGAACCGTCCGGGGATGGATACGTTGCTCTCTTTCAGCGGTAACCCACATGCTGTCTCACCGTTGCCAAACGCTTATGCCCAAAGAATGGATCTCCCGATGCTAGAACAGTTGCAATCCCTGACGCAGAGGATCTCGCACGCAGACTTGAGCGTACAAAACATCGGAAATTGTGATTACGTACTTGACGCGCCTTACGCGCGGTACTACCGATTCCGATTCGCTGATGGATTCTACGAAGTAGGTTCATATGAGCGACACGCTCCCGATAGCTTCAGTTTTCAGACACGCAATGAAACTATTGCCCTCTATCAATTCACACGAATCATTGGAGGATTGTACCGAAGCGCCCAGAGTTACAAACAACTGGCCACACCGCCCAGCTGGGCTGCCCTTCAGCAGGGGTGGACTGTTGAGCGGCCAGACAAAGCATTTCGATGGTTCGACGTTACAGAAGATAATGCTCCGTCAATGCACTTTTCTACCTCTGAACCAGAATCCCACATTATATTGACGTATTTCATGTCTTTTCCTCTCGATTCACTGATCGATATTTTCCTTGATCCATCCGGCAGCGAGCTGGGCACCGATCATAGACATATCCACGCTCTCTCGTTCTAGTGGCCACCTATTACAGACGAGCATCAGCTCAACCATCAGTGAACCGACTCCAACGACCACACGACGAAAGAACAAAGCATGAACCCCGCGACGATCATTAAAACACTAACGAATTCTGCAGCACTCCGTGTTGACATTACTTCAGAGACCTACCACATCACCTGCGAGACCGACACAACTGCATCCATTTATATTGATCTGCACTCACAGAGCATCACGAGTACTTACGACAATAAACAAACCACCGTGAGCACACCAAATGTCACGGTCTTTTGTTTCGCTCTCGCCTTCCGCTTAGCACCCTTGTGGCGCCAGGCAGAAGGACTGAACACAATCCGCGGAATGCACACCTTCAGTAACCTTGAAACTGAATGGACAATGCGTCGAGAAAAACCGGAAGTCCCACGCTTTATCTTCCAAAACATTAACGATCCATCGCTCGTTTTCTCGACGACAAACCCAAATATGGACGCCGTCATCACGAAAGCAAGCTCACTAGATTTCAGCGCTCTCCTCACCGCCTTCACGCAGCATGAACCATCGCACGTCTACGCACTGATGTGAGGACACCGCCGAGCGCATAGACTCACCGACAAAGTACCTCACAACGACCAGGAAGGACCACCATGCTTGATCAGCACGCTGAGCTCAGCGAACGCCTTTTGCGCGGCTCGTTGACCAGAACAAGTGAATTCAACGAGGGTTGGTCTTTCACGAATGATGGCACCCTCTATTTCTCCGTCTGGGACGAGGACGGGAACACCTTCTTTGCATGGTCGGAGAGACAACCGGACACTGCTGCTTCCGTGTACACAGATAACGACACCGTCACGGCGTACTTGTTGACAATGGAGCTGGGAGCGAAGCGCGCCATGGCACTGCATTTCGACGTGCCGAGATTTCCCAGAAATCAGCCAACTCCGGCCATCATGGGCAGCCGAGAAGACCCAGCAGCCACCGACCTTGCACTACCACCGCACCGACGATACACGCCTGCACTTCTACTGCTCCTCGGAGTTCTACGGTGTACCCCTCACCCACGCGATGCAATACGACCTCGAAGACCTCCTGAAGAAATATATGGCCTAGGCCAACGACTACACTGACGAGGCCATCAGCCTCGCGACACGCAACTTCGAACGCACTTTCGACTAGCCGAGACACAACGAGGTACTCCCCGCTATGACGACAACAATTGCCCGAGACACATTCATCCAGTCTCTCGTGACTTCGCTGAAGCGAGAGCTGTATATAGAAACCGAGGACCACGTGTGGTTTCGGAGCAACGATCTTAATGTCATGATCCACGCGTGGTACGAGGACGGTTTCTACTCGGGCGGGTCAAGCGAACGCCTCTCTCCCCCTGGCACCAGCATGTGGGCGGATTCTCTTACCCCCGTGAAGCAGTGGCTGCTCATGTACAACTTCGATCTCTTGCGCGCTTGCCTTGACCTGCAGCCATTCCACATCAGTTTCAAAAGACTAATGCCCGCCCCCGGCTGGTCTCACCGGCCCGGCACAAACGATTATTCGGTTGAGCTGTGCCACGACGATCAACCGACCAACATGTTTACTGGGAAATGGTCCAAGGAATCAACCAATCTATCCTGGTTCCTCAACCACTCGCCCGAACAACTCCTCGAGATCGCCCACATCGAAAGCACCAAGGAAGCCTGCCAAGCCCTGTTCGGCATGCCACGCGTCCCCTTCGCCTAAGCCCACGGATACACGGCAGTAACACATGCCGTGGGAAGAATTGCGGCACAGGCCCAGCCCCGGCCTCGTCCCCACAAACAGCGAGGCGGCAGGAGCTTCACGCTCCCACCGCCTCACCGCAGGCACGACCCGGGGGCCACACCTTGCGGCGCGGCCCCCGAGGATCAGATGCGGTTACTTCGTGCGATTCGCGCGGTAGTACTCGATGAGAGCGCGGGTCGACTGATCCTGCGCGTCCAGGGCCTCGGACGATCCCTCGATGGCGGGAAGGATCTGCTTGGCCAGGACCTTGCCCAGCTCGACGCCCCACTGGTCGAAGGAGTCGATGCCCCACACGGCACCTTCAACGAAGGTGATGTGCTCGTACAGGGCGATCAGCTGGCCCAGGACCGAAGGAGTCAAAGCCGGAGCCATGATCGACGTCGTGGGACGGTTGCCGGTGAACACGCGGGCGGAGACGATGGCCTCGGGCGTGCCCTCGGCGCGCACCTCCTCGCTGGTCTTGCCAAAGGCCAGGGCCTTGGTCTGGGCGAAGAAGTTCGACAGGAACAGCTCGTGCATGTCCGCGTCTCCATCGCCCAGCGCCCACGTCGGGTTCGCAAACGCGATGAAGTCGGCGGGGACCATGCGGGTGCCCTGGTGGATCAGCTGGTAGAAGGCGTGCTGGCCGTTGGTTCCGGGCTCGCCCCAGAAGACCTCGCCGGTCTCGTAGGTGACGGGGCTGCCGTCGCGACGCACGGACTTGCCGTTGGACTCCATGGTCAGCTGCTGCAGGTACGCGGGGAAGCGGTGCAGGTACTGAGAGTAGGGCAGGACAGCGTGCGTGTCGGCGCCCAGGAAGTTCGAGTACCACACGTTGAGCAGGCCCATCAGCAGGGGCACGTTCTTCTCGGGCGCGGCCTCGGCGAAGTGGCGGTCCATCGCGTGGAAGCCGGCGAGGAAGTCGGCGAAGCCCTCGGGGCCGATCGCAACAGCCAGGGAGGTACCGACGGCGGAATCCACGGAGTAGCGGCCGCCCACCCAGCTCCAGAAGCCAAAGGCGTTGGCGGGGTCGATGCCGAACTCGGCGACCCTATCCAGGGCGGTGGACACGGCGACGAAGTGCTTGGCGATGGCTTCCTTCTCGGAGGCCTCGTCGGTGACGATGCCGCGCTCACGCAGGCCGTCCAGCAGCCAGGCGCGCACGACCTTGGCGTTCGTGATGGTCTCGAGCGTCGTGAAGGTCTTGGAGGCCACGATCACGAGGGTCGTCTCGGGGTCCAGGTCCTTCGTGGTCTCGCCCGCGTCAGTGGGGTCGATGTTGGAGATGAAGCGGCACTCCAGGCCCTCCTGCACGTAGGGCTTGAGGGCCTCGTACGCCATGACGGGACCCAGGTCGGAGCCGCCGATACCGACGTTGACGACGGTCTTGACGGGCTTGCCGGTGATGCCGACCCACTCGCCGGAGCGGACGCGACGGGCGAAGGCGTAGACCTTCTCGAGGACCTCGTGCACGTCGGCGATCACGTCCTGGCCGTCGACCGTCAGGGAGTCGGTCACGGGGCGGCGCAGCGCGGTGTGCAGGACGGCGCGGTCCTCGGTGACGTTGATGTGCTCGCCCGCGTACATGCGGTCGCGCAGCTCGAGAACACCGGTCTGCTCGGCGAGGGCGAGGAGGTGGCCCACCAGCGTGGGGCACACGAGGTTCTTCGACAGGTCGACGTGCAGGTCGGCAGCGTCGAAGGTGAAGGTCTGGGTGCGGTTGGGGTCATCCGCGAACAGCTTGCGCAGGTCGGGATCAAAGTTGTCGGCCAGCTGGTCGAGCGTGTCCCACGCGGGGGTCATCGTCGGGTCGATCACGGGGATATCACTCATGGGGTCTCCTGACAGTAGAGATTGTTTCGCACTTTAGTTTAGCGGGGTATGCTCCCCTGGTCACCCTCGTTTCTCGCTTCTGAAACGACGAGGCCGTGGCCCGCGAGCGTTCACGGAACCACGGCCTCGTACGGCGCCTGGAGCCCCTCCGGTCAGGCGACCGGATCGTCGATGGGGATGGGAGTGGCCTCGATGCCCGGGTTCTGCAGCGACACGATGCGCTGAACGGGGACGAGGTTGAGCCACCACTGGTGGAACGGGCGACGATTCTCGATATCGAGGTCGTCGAACATGTTCTTCACCGGGCGTGCCTCGACGGCGTTGCCGACCTGGCCGATGTAGTAGGCGCCGCGGTCGCCGCGGGCGAACTGGTCCACGAGCTGCTCGAAGGCGCGCGCCACGAGGCGCGTGGCGAGCAGGCGGTCGTAGGGCGAGGGCGAGCCACCCTGCTGCATGTGGCCGAGGGCCTGGTGCCGCACGTCGTAGATCCCCTCGGACTCGGCGTTGAACACGTCGGCCAGGAACTCGCGGTCGTAGTACTGGGAGGCCGACTCGTTGAGGAGTGTCAGGAACAGGCGTCGGCCGGACTTGAAGGAGGCGACCATCCGATCGGCGTCCGCGGCAATCTGCTCGAGGGAGGGGGACTCCTCGTTGATGTACATGTACTCCGCGCCGCTAGACAGGGCGCTCATGAGGGTCAGGTAACCGCAGCGGCGGCCCATCGTCTCGGCGATGAAGCAGCGCTTGGAGGCGGCCGCGCTCTCCTTGATGCGGTCGATTGCCCACGTCGCGTTGTTGATCGCCGTGTCCGTGCCGATCGCGAGCTCGCAGCCGGGCAGGTTGTTGTCGATCGAGGCGGGGATGAGCAGGATCGGGATCTGGAAGGCCGGGTAGCGGTCCTTCTCCGAGGTGATCGCGTGGACGCCCAGGTAGGCGTTCATGCCGCCGATGATCAGGAGGGCGTCGATCTCGTTGCGTTCGATGGCGCGGCCCAGCGCGTAGAACTGCTCGACCGGCGGAATGTCGCGCTTCGTGCCGAGCTCGGCGCCGCCCTTGAAGGCCCAGCCTTCCACGTCGGACCAGCTCAGTTCGCGCACGCGGTCATCCGCCAGGCCGCTCCACGAGCCCTCCACGCCGAGCATCGTCCAGCCGCGCGCGATACCCAGACGCACGGCCACGCGGGCCGCCGTGTTCATGCCGGGGGCCAGACCGCCCGCGTGCAGGATCGCGACGCGCTTGATCTCGCCCGTCGGCTCGGGGGTGAGCTGAGGGGGCGTGGAGAGGATCTGGTTGATGCCCACCATCGACGAGAAGGACGAGCCGCGCGAGGCCTGGGCCGCCGCGTAGTCGCCGGCCGCGATGAGGTCCTTGACCGCGCGCGTGTCATGCACGGCCTTCATGAGAGGGATGCGAGTGATTCGGTTGCGACGCACGCCCAGGATGACGGGCTCATCCTCGGCCGTGGACGCCAGGATCTCCTGGACGGCCGCGTAGCCCAGCAGCGTCGACATCCAGCGGTCGTAGGCCGAGGGAGTGCCGCCGCGCTGCACGTGGCCAAGGATCGTCACGCGGGCGTCCTCGCCCGTGCGCTCCTGGATCGTGTCGGCGATCAGCTGGGTCGACAGCTCGTTACCGTCGCGGTCGTGCGCGCCCTCAGCCACCAGAACGATGGACTCGCGGCGGCTGGCCTCGCGGCCGAGGCGCAGGTGCTCCGCCAGGTCGTCCTGCCAGCCCGGGCCCGCCGGATCCTCCGGCGTGAACACGTAGTCGGCGCCGCCCGCGACGGCCGCCATGAGGGGCAGGTAGCCGCAGTGGCGGCCCATGACCTCGACGACGAAGGTGCGCTGGTGCGAGGCAGCCGTACTGGTCAGCTGGTCGATGGCATCCAGGATGCGGTGCAGCGCGGTGTCCGCACCGATCGTCATGTCCGTACCCACCAGGTCGTTATCAATCGAGCCGACGAGACCGACGATGGTGAGGGCAGGGTGGGCAGCAGCGGTCTCGGGCGAGATCACGCCCTCGGCGGCCAGCTCGGCGACGTGCTGGGCCCACTCGCCGCGGAACTCGTTCGTACCCGACAGGGAGCCGTCGCCGCCGATCACGACGAGGTGATCGATGCCATGCTCGAGCAGGTTCGCGGCCGCGCGGTGGCGGCCTTCGTACGTGCGGAAGTCGGCGCTGCGGGCCGTGCCGATCACCGTGCCGCCTTCGGCCAGGATCGAGGACACGTCCGACCACTCCATCTTCTTGATGGAATCACCACCCACGCAGGCACCCTGCCAGCCTTCGTAGATCGCGTAGGCTGCGCGCCACGCGCCAGGGCCGTGCGCACGACGGCTCGAACAGCCGCGTTCATTCCCTGGGCGTCACCGCCCGACGTGAGGACACCGATACGAACTGTGCTCATTTTTCTGCCATCTTTCATTGACGGGGCGGGCCCCGAGGCCCAGTGTGCCTATCGTGTCCTATTCTACGTGACCTGTGCCTCCACCACTAGGGCCTAACTCCCATTTACCGAGCAAACGACAAGTGCGCGCCCGCCGAAAACGGCGGGCGCGCACTCACGCAGTCACTGGAAACTAGGCGACAGTTTCGCCGCCATTGCGGGCGGCGGACTCGGCCAGCTCCTCGGGGCTCACGACACCCTCGACGGAGACGCGGTCCAGGTAGGCCATACCGTCAAACGCCAGCTCGCGAGCGTTCTCCGGGTCACCCTCGTTGCCGATCGAGCCGTGGGCCATGCGGTCCACGATGAGCGCGATCGCACCGTCGCCCGTCACATTCGTGGCGGTGCCGAAGGAGTCCAGGGCGATGTAGGTGGCGATCATGAGCGCGACCTGGGCGTCGTTGAAGCCCAGCATGGAGCTGAGCAGACCCGTGGCGGCCATGATGGCGCCGCCGGGAACGCCGGGGGCGGCGACCATCGTGATGCCCAGCATGAAGATGAAGCCCACCCACTGCAGGGAGCTCACGGTCAGGCCCTGGGTCAGGACGATCGCAAACGCGAAGGAGAAGATCTTCGAGGTCGAGCCAGCCAGGTGGATCGTCGCGCACAGCGGAATCGTGAAGGACGCGACCGCGTCGGACACGCCGTTCTTCTTCGTCTGACGCAGGGTCACCGGGATGGTGGCCGCGGAGGACGAGGTGCCCAGAGCCGTCAGGTAGGCCGGCATCATGGTGAGCAGGGCCTTGATGGGGTTACGACGCGCGACAATGCCAGCGAAGCAGAACTGGGTCAGCAGAATGACGACCTCGAGGAGAATCACCACGACAACGACACGCAGCAGCGTGCGGATAACCGAGGCCGCCTCGCCCGTGTAGGTCAGGTTCAGGAAGATGCCGAAGATGTGCAGCGGCAGCAGCGGAATGATGATCGTCTCGATGAGGCGCGTAATGATGGCGCGGAACTCAATGAAGCCCTTACGCAGCACGCCGCGCGGAACCATCGACAGGCCCAGGCCCACGACGAAGGACAGGAGCAGCGCCGTCATCACCTGCAGCGGTGCGGGCATCTCGATGGTGAAGTAGGACTCCAGGGCACTGCCCGGCTCGGCCACATCGGCCAGCTGGGTGGAGGCGAGGAGACGCGGGAACAGGGACGCGCACACCAGGTAGGTGAGGAAGCCCGAGAACAGCGTCGACGCGTAGGCAATCGCCGTCGTGATGCCCAGCCACTTGCCCGCACCTCGGCCCAGGTCCGCAATAGCGGGGGTCACGAGACCGATGATGATCAGCGGGATCGAGAAGGACAGGAACTGGCTGAAGATCGCCGAGAAGGTCGCAAATACGGCCGATCTCGACGGGAACCAGGTGGTCGCCGCCAATACGGACGGATCCGAGGACGGTCGCGAGGATGATCGCAGCGATCACCCACACGAGGATTCCAGATTTACGCAGGAACTCGCGCATGTGTTTCACCTTGATAATAGGGATGATGGGTCACGCATAGCATGCCCGAACTTTACATAATCTTGAGGCGGTGGCCAGGATTCGGGATAGCTGCGGCAAAAATCACGTGATGAATAAAGCGCGGCCGTGAGGGCATTACCCCCACCCAACGGCGATTTTCCGTGGATTTAACGCACCGCAAGCGTCGACACGTACGGGGCAAACCACCAAATAATCGCGGCGAGGATCACGTACACCGCCACATCCATGAGGCGGGCTCGCGACGCGAACCAGGGGCGTCCCGGCGTCCACAGGCGCAGCGCCGCCATGCCAACGAGCACGGCGACCATCAACATGACCGCGCGGTGGCGGTGATCGCTCACGGCCAGCGCAATCACACCGAGGACACCACCCGCGCTGAGGGCAGCGCCCAAGCCAGCCGCCCAGTCGGGCGCGCGCGGTCCTCTCCTCAATATTCACGCCCCTACCCTATCGCACGAGCACACGAGACCATACGACCGTCCGCACCCACACCGCTGCACCAACCCCAGCCTCGTTCATACAAAAGAACGCAAAGGAATAGGAACCAGAGGGCATGCGGGTTTAGTATTGGTCCAAAGGTCCCTGAGACCAGCAACATATTTCTCGCACCAAAGGAGCATTCGAGTGTCCCGCTTTATTGTCGTCGCCCCCGGTTCGTCGGAGGCAGCCGCCCTCGCAACTGACGAGCTGGCCCGCGTTCTCGGCGTCGCCACCGTCGACGCCCTGGCTGGCACGACGGCCACCGACGCCGCCCTCCGTCCCGCCTCCGCCCTGCCCGCCGCGGTCGAAGCCGTCCGCGCCGCCGGCGACGACGTGCTCATCACCCCCGCCCGTGAGGCCTCGAACCGCGCCTTCGACCACGTGGCCTGGAACCTAAACCTCGCCGCCTCCACCCGCGCCGGCGTCATCCTCGCCTTCGACGCCGAGGGCGCCAGCGCCGAGCTGCTCTCCGAGGAGATCGCCGCTGCCCGCCTGCGCGCCGAAGCCGCTGCAGCCTCCGTCGTCGCCGTCGTTCTGACCGGTGGCGCCCCCGCGCTTCAGGCCGACGTCCCCGTCCTGACCCTGCCCCTGGGCGAGGAGGCCGCCGCCACCCTGCGCGCCACCGCCGCCCCCACCGCCGTTACCCCCCTGGCCTTCCAGGCGGACCTCATCGAGCGCGCCCGCGCCGACCGCAAGCGCATCGTCCTGCCCGAGCCCGACGACGACCGCGTCCTGCAGGCCGCCGCCCAGGTCCTCGCCGCCGGCATCGCCGACATCACCTTCGTGGGCGACGCCGACTACGTCGCCAAGCGCGCCGGCGAGCTCGGCCTCGACCTGAGCGCCGCCCAGGTCGTCTCCGTGCACGATCCCGCCTACCTCGAGCGCTACGCCGAAGAGTTCGCGCGCCTGCGCGCCAAGAAGGGCGTCACCCTCGAGCAGGCCCGCGAGAAGGTCACCGACGTGTCCTACTTCGGCACCATGATGGTCCACATGGGCGACGCCGACGGCATGGTCTCGGGCGCTGCCCACACGACCGCGCACACGATCGTCCCCTCCTTCCAGATCATCAAGACCGCCCCCGGCGTCTCCGTCGTCTCTTCCATCTTCCTCATGGCGATGAAGGACCGCGTGTGGGCCTTCGGCGACTGCGCCGTCAACCCCAACCCCACCGCCGAGCAGCTCGCCGACATCGCCGTGACCTCCGCGCGCACCGCCGCCCAGTTCGGCGTCACCCCGCGCGTCGCCATGCTCTCCTACTCCACCGGCACCTCCGGCTCCGGCCCAGACGTCGACGTCGTCGTCGAGGCCACCCGCCTCGCCCGCGAGAAGGCCCCCGAGCTGGCCATCGAAGGCCCCATCCAGTTCGACGCAGCCGTCGACGAGGCCGTCGCCTCCAAGAAGCTGCCCGGATCCGAGGTCGCCGGCAAGGCCACCGTCTTCGTCTTCCCCTCGCTGGAAGCCGGAAACATCGGCTACAAGGCGGTCCAGCGCTCCTCCGGCGCCGTTGCCGTCGGCCCCGTCCTCCAGGGCCTCAACAAGCCCGTCAACGACCTGTCGCGCGGCGCCCTCGTCGAAGACATCGTCAACACCGTCGCCCTGACCGCCGTCCAGGCCCAGGGCTGAACGGGACCGAGGTCCCGGGGTCCGGTTACCATTGAACGTAAACGGGCCCCGGCCTCGTTCTTCTACTCCCAACCCCACAACACGAAAGGCGAACGCGTGTCCTCGTCCTCCGTCCTCGTCATTAACTCCGGCTCTTCCTCCATCAAGTACCAGCTCGTCGACCCCGAAACCGGCGACGCCATCGCCAAGGGCCTCGTCGAGCGCATCGGCGATGCCATGGGCCTCATCAAGCACGTCCACGGCGACGCCGTCACCGAGGAAGAGATCCCGGTTCCCGACCACACCGTCGGCATGCGTGAGGTCCTGCGCCTCTTCGACACGGAGGGTCCGACCCTGGCCGAGGCCGGCATCGTTGCCGTCGGCCACCGCGTCGTTCAGGGCGGCCGCTACTTCGACGGCCCGGCCCTCATCACCGACGAGGTGCGCAATCTGATCGAAGAGCTGTGCCCGCTGGCTCCGCTGCACAACCCCGCCCACCTCAAGGGCATCGACGTGGCGCGCGAGCTCATGCCCGACGTCCCCCACGTCGCCGTCTTCGACACCGCGTTCTTCCAGCAGCTGCCCGACAAGGCCGCCCTGTACGCCCTCGAGACCGAGACCGCCGAGAAGTACTCGGTGCGCCGCTACGGCGCCCACGGCACCTCCCACCAGTTCGTCTCCCAGGAAATCTCCAAGATGCTGGGCCGCGACGACCTCAAGCAGATCGTCCTGCACCTGGGCAACGGCGCGTCCGCTTCCGCCGTCAAGAACGGCAAGCCGATCGACACCTCCATGGGCCTGACCCCCCTCGAGGGCCTCATGATGGGCACCCGCACCGGCGACATCGACCCGGCCGTCGTGTTCCACCTGCAGCGCGTCGCCGGCATGAGCGTCGACGAGGTCGACACCCTCTTCAACAAGAAGTCCGGCATGAAGGGCATGACGGGCGAGTCCGACATGCGCTCCGTGTGGGAAATGATCAACAACGATGACGCCCCCGAGGTTCAGCAGCGCGCCCGTACCGCCATGGACGTGTACATCAACCGCCTGCTGAAGTACGTGGGTTCTTACACCGCCGAGCTGGGTGGCCTGGACGTCATCACCTTCACCGCCGGCATCGGCGAGAACGACGACGACGTGCGCCGCGAGCTGGCCGAGGCCCTCGCTCCCTTCGGCGTCAAGATCGACGTCGAGGCCAACAAGGGCCGCGTCAAGGAGCCGCGCATCGTGTCCGCTCCCGACTCGGCCGTGACCCTCGTCGTCTTCCCGACCAACGAGGAGCTGGCGATCGCCCGCCAGGCGCTGACCTTCGCCTGATTCTCAGGCCACGACGAGGCCGGGGTTCCCACGCGGGGCCCCGGCCTCGGGCGTATCCTGGGACGGTAGCGAGCGAGGAGGCCCTCATGAACGATGACGTTTCGACCCTTCTAACGCATAAATTCTCACGTTGCTTCCAGGAAAGTTCACTACAAATTACAATTACAACAAAGCACCAAGATCCCAATAAGGCTAACTAACGAATACGTCATCTAAAGAATAGGATCACACACTATGCAAAACACTATTCACACAGGAGTCCAACAATGAACACTCGAAGCCATCTGTTTAAAGTCAAAAGAGGGCGCCTATACTACGACAATAAACCTATCGGAACATGCAAGTGCCACCCGGGATTTGAGCGCTTATATTTCGAAAAAGATCCACTCAGCGAAGAAGGAGCCAACGGCGTAATATTTCGCGCCTCGCACCGAATTCTCGACATTCAACAGGCAGTTAAGGTCTGGAGACCAGAGAAAGCTAGCGACTTCAAAAGAGCGAAAAACGAGGCAAAGAAGAATGCGAATCGAGACTTAGGGAACTCCGTAGCGCACATCAACGATGCCGGAATCTACGAATACCCGTCAGATATTTTCTTTGCGATTATGGAAATCGTGAACAACGCAAAGACCCTCAAAGAGTGGGTCAAAGTTCGAAATCTTTCACTACGAGAACTAGAAAGCGACGCAAAGACAGATAAAAAGCGTCTCCAGGATCTCAAGCTTCGCAGCTGCGCACAAGCACTAAATGTAACCAGTGGACTACTCTTATGCATTGGCACATTATACGAAAACGAAATGACACACGGCGACCTACACGCAGGCAATCTACTGATCCCGGATAACGAAAATACAAGAACTAATCTACTTCAATTCACAAACATCGGAACCCCCGGCTCTCTCATACCCGTAGACATTCGAATCATCGACATCGGAACAAGTGAAGCCACAGGAACAAATAGACAAATCGGAGAAATGAGAGATGTTGATAAAATAATTCAAATACGCGAGACATACTTTCGCCACTACTTACACACTTTAAGACATCACTCACCGAATGGCTAACGCTAGAGAACGTCAAGAAGAAGCCACAAGGCCTATCAATATGGAAACATGATAATGCGCCCATCTCTCCAGCTATCCTCGCCGGAGATCTTCTTCGACTTACCATTGTTCTTAATCTAATTTTTGGGTTCGCCACAAACGCACCCAACAAAAAAGGCTATCTAACACTCGAAAAAGATGAAGTCAGCGCCTTCAACGATTCCTTTTCATCAAAAATAATTAGCAACATGGAGATTTCTTTCAAATTTGGAGGCTCCCAAAACAAATTGGACTATTATTCAGAAATTTCTTCTGGACTCAGCATCAATTGGCCGAAAGTATGGGAGAGCATTGCTCGCAAGTATCCCGCCATCACCTCTTATTACATCACAGAGAGCGTGACAGGGGTTTACGAATTAAAACCCACGAAACAAGCTCAGAAAAGCTCCGAATAGCTACATGTCTCATTTTCGCACTAAAAGCTCGCCTTCACAGTCCCACATCTCCCATAGATCCATTCCGCACCCCAGCAGCGCGCCCGTACCGCCATGGACGTGTACATCAACCGCCTGCTCAAGTACGTGGGTTCCTACGCCGCTGAGCTCGGTGGCCTGGACGTCATCACCTTCACCGCCGGCATCGGCGAGAACGACGACGACGTGCGCCGCGAGCTGGCCGAGGCCCTCGCCCCCTTCGGCGTCAAGATCGACGTCGAGGCCAACAAGGGCCGCATCAAGGAGCCGCGCATCGTGTCCGCTCCCGACTCGGCCGTGACCCTCGTCGTCTTCCCGACCAACGAGGAGCTGGCAATCGCCCGCCAGGCGCTGACCTTCGCCTGATTCTCAGGCCACGACGAGGCCGGGGTTCCCACGTGGGGCCCCGGCCGCGGGCGTATCCATCAGGTGCATTGACTTCCCACCCACACGCCGACTACAATCAACAGTGGTAACGGCGAGCAAGTCCTCGCAGAGTGCCAATCCGCGGGCCCACGAGCGCACACGTTGCGCCGTGGGTTTGCGTCTCTCAGTGAGGAGAAACATGCTCATCGCTTACATCGACGAGGTTGGCGAAGCTGGTGCTTTTATTTCAAAGGATCACAGGAGGTTCAAAATCTCCCCTGTGTTCGGCTATGCGGGCTTCGTCGTCCCCGAACGGCATGTCCATGATGTCTCTCGCGACGTCGCGACAACCAAGCAGAAATTCTATTCGTTCCTCTGCGGGGAGGGCGAGGAAGAGCCAAACAGCTATGTCCCTACGTGGGAGCGTAAGGGATCTGACCTCCTGAGCAAACACGCGATGGGGCGTGCAGGCCGTCAGGAAGTAGTTGAGCTGCGTTCACTGCTGTCACGAATATCCAGTAGGTACGGCGGCAAGCTCTTCTACTTCGTGCGCGAAAAGCCAATCGGTTCCCCCGGACAGGTGTGGGGAAAAGACACTGGCAACAGTTGGGAGGCAATGCGGGAAGAAAGAACGCTTGAGTGTCTGAGCGAAGCAATTAATCGGCTCTGTAGGCATGCCGAACACGAGGATCAGAACATCCTCCTCTTCCAGGACATGATCAATGAGAAGCAACGCTTCCATCAGGTTAAACGCAGCTACGCCCACATCTACAGTCGTATCAAAGAGCACCAGGAGATGCTGCGGATCCTCGAAGCTCCCGCATATATTGACTCGGAACTCTCGACGAACATCCAGTGCGCTGACTGGGTCGCAGCCCTCATCAGTAGAGCGTGTGACTATCAGTTGATTCTCAACAGCTCCTACAGATGGGTTGCAGACTGTTTTTTCACAGATCTCCATGGAAGTTTCACGTATGAATCCACCCTCCAGTTTCATCGACGCAGCATCGACAATATCCACCATATCGGCATTCTCGACAGAGTCCGGCCACACCTCGACTCCCTGACCGGCATGTCTCCCGAGAATCTCTCCCGCCTTCAGCTCGTGCACGCACGCGCAAGCGCTCCCAGCCCGGGCAAACCGTCACGTTGAGCACCAGACTGCATTTTCGACGCGCACAGGCTCTCGCAGGGGGCTGGCGATCGCCCGCCAGGCGCTGACCTTCGCCTGATTCTCAGGCCACGACGAGGCCGGGGTTCCCACGTGGGGCCCCGGCCTCGGGCGTATCCTGGGAGGGTAGCGAGCGAGGAGGCCCTCATGAACGACGACGTTTCGACCCTGGCGGAGTGGATCGTCGACTCACCGTCTACCGTGTTTTTCGGCGGCGCGGGCGTGTCCACCGAGTCGGGGATCCCCGATTTTCGCGGGGCTAACGGCTTTTACTTTCAGGAGCGCGAGATTCCCCTGGAGACGGTGCTGAGCATCGACTTCTTTGAGCGGCATCCGCAGGCCTACTGGGAGTGGTTCCACGAGATCTACCGTCCCGTGGAACCCAACGGCGCACACAGGGCACTGGCCGCCCTGGAGGCCTCGGGTCACCTGGATGCGGTCATCACGCAGAACATCGACGGCCTGCACCAGCGGGCAGGTTCGCACGCCGTGTGGGAGCTGCACGGCAACTGGGAGCGGCTCGTATGCACGGGTTGCGGGGCCGTCACCGCGTTGGCCGATGCCATCACGGTTGACGGAGATCCCGTGCCCGCGTGCCCCTCGTGCGCCTCGCAGATGCGCCCGGACATCGTCATGTACGGGGAGGGCCTCGACCAGGGCGTCATCGAAGCCGCCGTCACCGCTATTTCTCGGGCGTCCGTCCTCATCGTGGCCGGCACGTCCCTCGTCGTCTACCCGGCGGCGGGCCTCATCAACTATTTTTCCGGGGACCACCTGGTGCTCATGAACGCCACCCCGACCTCGGCCGACGCGCATGCCGATCTGATCATCCGCGAGCCGGTCGCCCGAACGTTCGACCAGGTCATGGAGGAGCTACGAGCCCGGGGCGTCGTTCCCGCCTAGGTGTTGCGGCGCACGGGCGTTCGCTCACGCGGATAGGTTGTGCGCATACGGATAGGTTGTGCGCATACGGATAGCTTATTTTCCTATCCGCATCTTCGTAACCTATCCGTATCTTCATAACCTATCCGCATGTTCGTCACCTATCCGCCTCTCTGTTTCCTCACCAGAAGCTGCCCGCACCAAGCCGCAGGATCAGCCCTCCCCCAGGCCCGCGGGGTCCACGAGGGACAGGGCGCGCGGGGCGCGCGAAATACGCACGCTTTGACCCCACGTGAGCGTCAGTCGGTCGGACTCCATGCCATCGCCGAACAACACGAGGGATTCGGAGGCAACGACGAGGCCGAGATCTTCGCCCTCGTCCAGGATCCCCTCGGTGTACTCGACGCCGGTGAAGGGCGAGGGCCACGCCTCGCGCACGAACCACGCGAGGCAGCGCGAGGTCGGCGCGGGCAGGTCCCCCATGTGGCGGCCGCGCTTGAGGGAGGCTCCCCACCCGGTCGCCCCGGTCCCGGTTGAGACGACGACGCCCGAGGAGGACTGCCTCTCGACGGCGGCCCCAAGGGCCAGCTCGTAGCGGGCGCTCTGGTGGCTCGGATGCCCAATGAACACTTCGTTGAGGGCGGTGAGCGTGCGCGAGTCGTCGGCGGTTGCGCGGACCATCGTCAGCTGGTCCACCCGCAGGTCGGCGCCCGCGTCGATACGACCGAGGGCCGCAACCCCCTGGTCGGGAGTGCAACGCACGAGCACGCCGGCGTTCGACTGAGGAACCGAGTTGACGCCGACCACGGTCTGGTCGCCCGCGTATTTGGCGACGTTGGCGACCAGACCGTCGGGCCCCACGACGACGATGACGTCCTCGGGGGCGAAGAGGAAGCGCGACAGGGAGTCGCGCTCCACGTCGGCGCTCGCCCACCCATCCGGGATGCCCGCCCGCACGTGAGCCAGGGCGGCCACGTGCGACTCGTGTGCACGCTCAACGGAGGCGAGGGTGCGCCCGCGGCTGCGCAGGACGAATTCGACCTGGCCGCGCGTGGAGTAGCGGTCCATGAGCTCGTCGAACTCGGTGGGGCGTCGGACGATAACGGCGCGGCGACGCATGTCTACTGCCCCGCCTTCGCGGAGCCGGTGAAGGCAGCGACGAGGTCGCTGAGCACGTCGGCAGTGATGGTGATGTTCCCGAAGGACGGCATGTTCTTCGCCATTTCCTTCAGCGCGAGGGCACGGGCCACTTCGGGCCCGGCTTGTGCGAGCGCTTGGATGTATGCGGCGTCGTTCGCGATCCTGGCGCGACCCGCAGTGTTCCAGTCAGCCTCGTATGCCTTACCTTTTTCGACGATGCGGCGAACTTCCGCTTCCACCTCGATCGCGTCTGCTGCAGCCTTTTCTTCGGCTTCACGCCGGGCGTTGTGTCCTTCCTGATCGACGAGGTCGGCACGCTTGCGGGCCAGATCGAGCTTGGACTGCATCTCGTTTTCGGAGATTTGGGATTCGCGTTCGACGGCGAGTGCCCGGCGCTCGTAGAGTGCGCGGTCGGCCTCGGCCTGGAGCTGTTCGAGGAGAGGAGCACGTAGGGAGGATTCGACCCCCTCGTCCGGGCGCAGGCTGAGTAGGCGAGCATCGACGACGGCAACGCCAGTGGCGCGTAGCTGATCGTCCGCCTCGAAGGCCTGCACGAGCACACGACCGACCCGCTCCAGGGAGCCACTAATTGCGTCGGTGAGCGTCATCTCTCCGATCGCCGAGGCCAGTGCGGAGAAGGCGATGCGGGTGACGGTCTCGTCAATCTGCCACAGCCCCTGGGCGTCTGCGCCCGCTTCGCGCGGGTACAGGCCGAAGTCGTAGTGCACGGCGGCAGCCTCGGCGTCTTCGATGTGGTACGTGACCGAAACCTGCGCGTTGATGTTCTGCTGGTCGGCGGTGGTCGTCTGGACGAGGAAGCTGTGGGCTCGGTTGGCGGTGGGGACCTCCGCGAGCGCGCAGCGACCGGCTCGCAGCCAGAAGGACTGGCCAACGCCGGATCGGACGGTGCGTCCGGCGCGGATCTGGACGACGTGATCGCCGGCGCCTCCCTGGTAGCGGATGAGGAAGGGGTGGTGGTGCAGGGTTCCCATGATGGCTCCTTGGTTGGGTGGCGAACCACTTGTTTATGTCAGGATGACGATAACCCTGCAAGATATTTAATGTCAACTCGACACAAATAGGTTATGCTGACACCATGACTGAACCCCTCACCATCCCCGTCGCGGTCGACATCGTCGCCTTGACGGTCATCGAGCACACGCTCCACGCTCTCGTCGTGCGGCGCGGAATTGAGCCTTTCAAGGATCACTTGGCACTCCCCGGCGGCTTTCTGCGCGAGAACGAACAGACCGAAGAGGCGGCAGCGCGCGAACTTGAGGAAGAAACGGGCATCACTCCGCCAGGACATCTCGAACAGCTGCGTTCCTACGGACCGGAAGGTCGCGACCCGCGCGGCCCCGTTCTCTCCGTCGCCTACCTCCTCCTCGCCCCCTCGTTCTCACCAACCCGCTCGGGCGGCGACGCCGCGGGAGCCCTCTGGCATCCCGTCGACGCCCTCCTTGCCCCCACCTCGCCCCTCGCCTTCGATCACGCGACGATCCTCGCGGACGGAGTAGAGCGAGCCCGCTCCAAGATCGAATACTCTCCCCTGGCCACATCCTTCTGTGGCCCCGAGTTCACGATCACACAGCTGCGCACCACGTACGAAGCCATCTGGGGATCGGCGCTCGACCCGCGCAACTTTCACCGCAAAGCAACAAAAACCGCATCATTTATTGAGCCGACGGGAGGCACGGTGCGCGAGGGCGCCGGGCGTCCAGCAGCGCTCTACCGCCTCGTCCCGGGCGTCGACGAAACAGCCTTTGTCCTCGACCCACCCCTGCGCCGACCACCCGCCCCAGCCCCGGCCTCGTCAATGAAGAGCGCGAGCGCGCCGAGTGCGCAAGAATAGCCCAGTACCGAAGGAGAACCATGAACTTCCATTCCCTCTACGACCAGGGTTTTGCGCGCGTTGCCGCCGTGACCCTGCCCGTGCACCCCGCGCGTCCCTTCGAGAACGCGCGCGAGATCATCGACGCCGCCCGCGACCTGTCCGAACACGGTGTCGCCGTCGCCGTCTACCCCGAACTGTGTGTCTCCGGCTACGCCATTGACGACCTCTTCCTGCAGGACGTGCTGCTCGATAACGTCGAGAAGGCTCTCGCCGACATCGTCGAAGCCAGCGCCGACCTGCTGCCCCTCCTCATCGTAGGTGCACCCCTGCGCAAGGACAACGCCCTATACAACTGCGCCGTCGCCATCCACCGCGGACGCGTGCTGGCGATCGTCCCCAAGTCGCACCTGCCCAACTACCGCGAGTTCTACGAGAAGCGCCACTTCGTCACCATGCCCCCGCGCGCCTGCGAGCGCATCGAGGTGCCGTGGGGCGGCGTCGAGGAATTCAGCGGCGGCCCGGTGTGGGTTCCCTTCGGTCAGGTCCTCCTGTCCGCCGACGACGTGCCCGGCCTGACCATCGGCATCGAGATCTGCGAAGACATGTGGGTCCCCGTCACCCCGTCCACGGAGCTGGCGCTCGCGGGCGCGACCGTCCTGACGAACCTGTCTGCCTCCCCCATCACGGTGGGCCGCGGCGCGGATCGCGAGCTCATGGTGCGCTCGATCTCCTCACGCTGCTGCGCGGCCTACGTGTACACCGCGGCCGGCATGGGCGAGTCCAGCACGGACCTCGCCTGGGACGGCGAGGCCATGATTTACGAGGCCGGGGACCGCCTGGCGATTGGTGAGCGCTTCCAGGAGGGCGCGCACATCACGATCGCCGACGTGGACCTGGAGCGACTGCGCACCGAGCGCAAGCGCCAGAACTCGTTCACGGACAACGCCCAGCGTTACTTCGCGGGCGACGAGCGCATGGCCCCGCAGGAGGTCGAGTTCACGCTCGACCCGCCGCGCACCGACCTGGGCCTGGAGCGCTCCGTCAACCGCTTCCCCTTCGTCCCCAACGACCCCACGCGCCTGGAGCAGGACTGCTACGAGGCCTACAACATTCAGGTGGCAGGCCTGGTCCAGCGCCTGCGCGCGATCGGCAACCCGAAGATCGTCATCGGCGTCTCGGGCGGCCTAGATTCGACGCACGCGCTGGTCGTGGCCGCCCGCGCGATGGACCTGCTGGGCCGTCCGCGCACGGACATCCTGTGCTACACGCTGCCCGGTTTCGCCACGTCCGAGCGCACGAAGACGAACGCGACCCGCCTGTGCGAGTACCTGGGCACGTCCTTCCAGGAGATCGACATCCGCCCGGCGGCCACGCAGATGCTGGCCGACATCGGCCACCCCTACGGCGAGGGCGAGGCCACCTACGACGTGACCTTCGAGAACGTCCAGGCGGGCCTGCGCACCGACTACCTGTTCCGCCTGGCCAACCACCTGGGCGGCATCGTCCTGGGCACGGGCGACCTGTCCGAGCTGGCGCTGGGCTGGTGCACGTACGGCGTGGGCGACCAGATGAGCCACTACGCGGTCAACACGGGTGTGCCCAAGACCCTCATGCAGCACCTGATCCGCTGGGTCGTGGCTTCCAAGCAGTTTGATGATCGCGTCGGCGAGGTCCTCCTGTCGATCCTGCACACGGAAATCTCCCCCGAGCTGGTTCCCGCCAAGCCGGGCGAGAAGATGCAGTCCACGCAGGACAAGATCGGCCCCTACAACCTGCAGGACTTCACGCTGTACCACGTGCTGCGCCGCGGCGCGCGCCCCTCGAAGATCGCGTTCCTGGCCGAGAAGGCCTGGTCGGACGCCTCGGTCGGCTCCTGGCCGGTCGGCTTCCCCGAGGAGGACAAGGTCGCGTACTCGCTCGAGGAGATCGTCAAGTGGGAGCGCCTGTTCCTGTGGCGTTTCTTCAGCCAGCAGTTCAAGCGCAGCGCCTGCCTAACGGCCCGAAGGTCATGGCCGGCGGCTCCCTGTCCCCGCGCGGGGATTGGCGTATGCCCTCGGACGTGTCGGGCGCGGATTGGGTCGCGGAGCTCGACGAGGCCGTGAAGGGCCTGGTCGACTAAAGCACCGAGCTTCTTGCGTCAACTACCCAGGCACGAGCGCCGGGTTTAGCGCAGACGCCGCCGGGGCCCTTGGGAGCAACGCAGACAGCAAAGCGCTGCTCCCAGGGGCCTCGACTCACACAAACGTCATTTCTCTATCAGCCATAGCACTCACCCAGTAGCAGGAGGCGACACGATGCCCATCGCTATCAACGGAAACGTCAACGGAACTCAGATTTGGATACCCGACCACCACTGGTGGGATTACCCGTCCCTCTGGCCTCTCCCCAAGCGGCCCGAGGACGGCCAGCTCGACTGGGAGCGACTCTTCCCCCATCAGCGCGACGTTGTCCGTCGTTTTTCGTCGATCTTGCGCACGCTGTGGGGACTGCCCCCGACGCTGCCGCCGGTTCCCTACCAGCGCTTCGGAACGCCGAGTCCGCAGGGGTGGGTGATGCCCCTGCGGGAGGGCAGCCGAATCTTTCTGAAAATTGGCAAGATGAGCTGCGGTAGCTTTATCGAATCCCATCACCCCGTTCGAGGAACGGGCACATTTGCGCTGCTTGTCGACTGCGGGGGAGGCAATCCTTGGTTCGTCCTGCGCGCGGATGGCCACCCCTGGCACGACAATCCGTGCGCCAAACACACACGAGCGGCATCCATCTGGGTCAACGTTCTCGCGTGGCAATCCACGACAAAAAGAGTCCTACCTGATAGCACGATCGACATCGCCCCCCCTGACCATCCCCGGTCGAGCACGCACCGTCTACGGTGAGCGTTACCCCGACGAGCCAACTCTCTACGGCGCTCTTGACTCTCTGCCTGCACCGGTCGAGGAGCGCATCGAGGTAGAGGATGTCCCCGTGTGGTGGAAAGGATTACACAACCAGCTCTGGATGCACTTCCTGCGACCAGACCCCCAGAAACCAGAACGTTTCCCGTACGGAGCGAACTCGATCGACGAGGAGAATGCCTTCCAGTGCATCACCCAGTACGGATACCTCGTGAAGAAATGGACGGAGCCCTACGAGCCTCATCCTCGTTTGGCGGCGCGCTTCGAGGAGCAGGACTGATAATGAGCCGCGAACCCGTCATGGCATATGAAGGGCCTGGTCGACTGACCTAACAGCCACTCAGAAATCCGGGCTGTTTCCTGAGGGGCGGTGCTCACCCGAGCACCGCCCCTCAGCTTACTCGCAGTGGTCACTTCCGGGCTTCATCAGGTCATATGCTGCCCGCTCCACCTCGAAACTATGCTCGTATTCACACGCACGAGACCCTAATTTTCTGTATGGTTGCTTTTGACAGTTAGGTAAGCCTCGCTTTTCCTATTTCAGTCCCAACGCAGAAAACCTCTACGGAGAAATGATGTCTCGTACGACCACCTCCCTGGCCGCCATCGCTGCCGTTGCTGCTCTCGGCCTGGCCGCATGCTCTTCCGGCGCCACCACCTCGTCCCCCCAGTCTTCCGCTTCTTCGAGCGAGACCACGCAGGCCACCCAGGCCTCGTCCGTGACGGTCGAAGCGAACGACGGCACGGTGGAGATCAAGCTGCCCGTGACCCGCGCGGCTTCCCTTGACAACCGCACCTTCGAGGTGCTGGCGCAGTGGGACGTGCAGCTCGTCGCCGCCCCCAAGAAGCTGATCCCCACGACCATCACCGCGTTCAACGGTGAGGGCGTCGCCGACGTGGGCATGCACCGCGACCCCAACCTGGAGGCCCTGGTCGCCGCCGAACCCGACCTCATCATCTCCGGTCAGCGCTTCTCCAAGTACGACGCTCAGATCAAGGAACTGGCGCCCGATGTCCCGCTCATCAACCTGGAGCCTCGCGAGGGCAAGCCCTTCAATGAGGAGCTCATCCGCGAGGTCACCGAGCTCGGTGAGATCTTCGGTAAGCAGGACGAAGCCAAGAAGCTCGTCGACGACTTCAACGCCTCGATCGAGCGCGCAAAGAAGGCCTACGACGGCTCCTCGACCGTCATGGCGGTCGACGTCTCCGGCGGAAACATCGGCTACGTTGCCCCCGGCAAGGGCCGCACCTGGGGCCCGGTCTTCGACCTGCTCGGCCTGAAGCCCGCCCTCGAGGTCGAGGGGTCGACCGACTCGCACACCGGTGACGACATCTCCGTTGAGGCCATCGCCGAGGCCAACCCGGCGTGGATCTTCGTCCTCGACCGCGACGCCGCCATCACCAAGGATGGCTCGAACACCCCGGCCGAGACCGTCATCAACGACAATGCAGCCCTGCAGAACGTCGCTGCTCTGCAGAACAAGCACCTCGTGTACGCGCCCAATGACACGTACACCAACGAGTCCATCATCACCTACACGGAGATCTTCAACTCCATCGCGGACGCCTTCGAAGCCGCAAAGAAGTGACCCTCTAACACCCACGCGGGTGCCGCCTTCCGGGGCGGCACCCGCACCCCGTTTTCTTATGACGCACTCCCCACCACCGCCCCGCCCGCGGACGCGGCGCTCGAGCGCGAGGCCGCCCCGGCCTCGTCAAAACGCCGCCCCCTGGCGCTTGCCCTGGCCACGCTCGCCGTGGCTGCACTCCTCGTCCTGTCCCTGGCGACCGGCGAATACTCGATCCTCTCCCAGGACGACGGCTGGCAGATCTTCCTCGCCGTGCGCGTCCCGCGCACGATCGCGCTCGTCCTGTCGGGCGCCGCGATGTCGATGAGCGGCCTCGTCATGCAGCTGGTCACCCAAAACCGCTTCGCTGAGCCCTCCACGACGGGCACGACCGAGTGGGCGGGGCTGGGCCTGCTCGTCATCATGATCGTGTGGCCGGGCGCCCCGATCCTGGTGCGCATGACCTGCGCGATCGTCTTCGCGTTCGCGGGCACGATGGTCTTTTTCGCGCTGCTGCGCCGCGTCTCCCTGCGTTCCTCGCTGCTCGTGCCGATCATGGGCATGATGCTTGGGGCGGTCGTCTCCGCGATCTCGACGTTTGTAGCGCTCGAGACGAACACTCTGCAGAGCGTGTCCGTCTGGTTCCAGGGGTCCTTCACGTCGGTGTACGAGGGCCAGTACGAGGTCCTGTGGATCGTCACCGTCGTCGTGGCGATCGTGTTCATCATGGCGGACCGCCTGACGGCCGTCTCCCTCGGCGAGGACATCGCGATCTCCCTCGGCGTCAACTACCACCGCATGGTCCTCATCGCGACGGGGCTCGTGGCCGTGGCGACCGGCGTCGTCACCGTCGTCGTCGGATCCCTGCCGTTCTTGGGCCTCATCGTCCCCAACCTCGTGTCCATGTCGATGGGTGACAACCTGCGCACGAACCTCCCCTGGGTATGCCTGGCGGGCATTTCCCTGGTGACGGTCACGGACCTGCTGGCCCGCACGATCATCTCCCCCTTCGAGATGCCCGTGTCGGTCATCCTGGGCATCCTCGGCGCCTTCGTCTTCATCGCGCTCGTACTACGCCAGGCCAGGAAGGGAGCCGTCCTGTGAGCGTCATGACTTCCCCCTCACGACGCGAGGACACCTCCCCGTCCCCCGCCCCGGCCTCGTCCGCGCGCGCGAAGCGCCCCGCCCGGCGTACCGGCGCCTTCACGTCCCCGGCGGCCCGGCGCCGCTGGTGGATTCTCTTCGGGGTCGTGTGCGCGGTGGCGATCCTGGCCTGCATCGGCCTCATCGCATGGAAGAATCCCGCGCAGTTCGGCACCCCTGTGTTCTGGCGGCTCGCCCGCAGGCGCGCCTTCGCGGTCCTCGCGATCGGAATCGTCGCGGTGTGCCAGGGCATGGCGACGGTCGCCTTCCAGACGGTGGCGAACAACCGCATCATCACGCCATCAATCCTCGGGTTTGAGTCCCTGTACCGGGCGATCCACACCTCCACGATCTTCTTCCTGGGCGTCGCCGGCCTCAACGCGTCGGCGACGGTTGGCAACTTCGTCGGGCAGCTCGCCCTCATGATCGCCCTCACGCTGGTGCTCTACTCGTGGCTGCTCACCTCGCAGCGGGCCTCAATGCACGCGATGCTCCTCATCGGCGTCATGCTTGGCGCGGGCCTCGGCTCGATCTCCACCTTCATGCAGCGCCTGCTCACGCCCTCGGAGTTCGACGTGCTCACCGCGCGCCTCTTCGGGTCGATCGCCAACGCCCAGAAGGAGTATTTCCCCATCGCGATTCCCCTCGTCGCGGCCGCGGCCATCGCCCTCGTGCTACTTACGCGCCAGCTGTCGGTGCTGTCGCTCGGCCGCGAGACGGCCACCAACCTGGGCCTGAACCACCGGCGTACGTCCGTGCTCGTCCTCGTCCTGGTGTCGATCCTCATGGCCACGTCGACAGCGCTCGTGGGCCCCATGACCTTCCTCGGGTTCCTCGTCGCGACGCTGGCCTACCAGTTCTCAGACACGCACGATCACCGATACATCTTCGCGATGTCCGTCGCCCTGGGCGCAGCGATCCTGGCCAGCGCGTACTTCGTCATGAATCACGTATTCAATACGCAGGGCGTTGTCTCCATCATCATCGAGTTCGTCGGCGGACTCGCGTTCATCGTCACTATCTTGCGGAAGGGCCGCCTGTGATCTCCATCGATTCCGTCGTCAAGCAGTACTCGCCGTCGGTGCGCATCGGCGAGGTCTCCCTCGACATCCCCACGGGTGGCATCACGGCGCTCGTGGGCCCCAACGGCGCGGGCAAATCCACGATCCTCACCATGGTCGGGCGCCTCCTCGGCATCGACGAGGGCACGATCGAGGTCGGCGGCCTCAACGTGGCCACGACGAAGTCCTCCGAGCTGGCGCGCACCCTGTCGATCCTGCGCCAGGAGAACCACTTCATCTCGCGCCTCACGGTGCGTCAGCTGGTGGGTTTCGGGCGTTTCCCCCACTCGAAGGGCCGCCTGAGCGCGGAGGATGAGGCGATCATCGACCGCTACATCGGCTTCCTCGACCTGGAGGAGCTCGAGGGGCGCTACCTGGACCAGCTCTCGGGCGGCCAGCGTCAGCGCGCCTACGTCGCGATGGTGCTCGCCCAGGAGACGGAGTACGTCCTGCTGGACGAGCCCCTCAACAACCTGGACATCGCGCGCAGCGTCGAAATGATGCGGATGCTGGAGCGGGCGGCCCGCGAGTTTTCGCGCACGATCGTCATCGTCCTGCACGACATCAACTTCGCGGCGCGCTACGCCTCCCAGATCTGCGCGCTCAAGGACGGACAGGTCGCCTTCATGGGCACGCCCGAGGAGATCATGCGCGACGAGGTCCTCACCGACATCTTCGACACCCCCGTCACCGTCGTACCGGGCCCCAACGGCCCGATCGCCTGCTACTTCTGAGCGGGGCTGGCTCGGGCGCACCGCTTGGCCGCCGCTCGCCGCTGCGTTCGCGGCGACGAGGCCGGGGCCGGGTAGAATGGGCGCGCGGCCCTTAGTGAAACGGCCGTGAAACGCTTATCTTTCGAGGGGTTCCCGTGCACGTCGGACTAATCGTCCTCTTTCTGATTCTCGCCGTCGCTCTCATCGCAGGTGGCCTCTACCTGTTCGCGTCGGGCCTGACCGCGCGCGCCGGCGTGTGCCGCCCTCCCCTGGGGCTGCGCCTGGCAGGCGTCACCCCCGGCTCGCAGGAATGGGAGCGCGCCCACCGCGCCGCCTGGCCCATCCTCTTCGGCGGCGGCGTCCTGGGCACCGCCCACGGCATCGCCCTAGCCGCCACGACCTTCATGGACGCGCGCATCTCCGTGCCCATCGTCTTCGTCGTCTCTGGGCTCATCGTCGAGGCCGGCCTCTGGCTGGTCGCGAAGGGCGCCGGAAAGGCGTCGCTGACGTAACGCTTCGCGGGGCGCCGCCGCCCCGTCCGCTCCGCGCGGATACGACAAACGGGCCCCGGCCTCGTGCATCACCTCACGAGGACGGGGCCCGCCGCACAGTGTCGGAGCCTCAGGCCTTGGGGCGCTCGCGGCGATCCAGCATGTACAGGGCCAGCTTCGAGGGCTCGAGCGCGCGCACGGCGTGCGGCAGGCGCGTGCCGAAGTGGATGACGTCACCGGGCTTCAGGACGACGGTGCGACCGTCGGCTTCGATCTCGAGGGCACCCTCAAGGGTGTGCAGGATGACGGGCATCGCGGCGGTGTGCTCGCTGAGGATCTCGTCCTTGTCGAAGCTGAAGAGGACCAGGCGCACGCCCTCGGCGTGCATGACGGTACGCGAGACCGTGGCTTCCTCGTTGATCTGGATCATCGAGGCGATGTCCTGCAGGTCCGTCATGATGGGCGTGGGGACCTCGGTGTTCGATTCGGGCGACAGGCTCATTGGCTCTCCTTGGGTTTGCGCGCGACGATGGCGACGCCGCACAGGTGTCGGTCATATTTCTTAAACGTGCGCGCCATGGTCGTGACGCGTTCACGCAGGTCTTTGTCCCGCGCGACGTTACGCATGATACGCAGGGCTCCGCGCACGCCCTCGTCCGCGATCATGCGACCGGGCTTAAGCAGAGCCATGGGGGCCGTGCGGGTCTCTTCCACGACGAGGCCGACCTCTTCGAGCGCTCGCCTCCAGTCGGCGACGGTGAGGGGGCGGGCGTTGACGTTGATGGCGCGGGCGAGGGCGCGGCGGATCTCGGTGGCGGGTTCTTCCGGGATCGCGTCGGGACGCATCGCCAGCTCGTGGATGACGTAGCGGCCGCCGGGGCGCAGGATGCGCGCGGCCTCGCTCATGATGGCTCGCTTAGCTTTCTCTCCCTGCATGGAGAGCATGGCTTCGCCGACGACGACGTCCGCACTCTCGTCCGGCAGGCCGGTCTCGGCCGCGTCTGCGTTCACGCAGCGCCCCACGCCCGAGGCGATGGCGTCCACGCGCGCGGATGCGTTCGGATCGCGCTCCACGCCCACGTAGGAGGCGGGTCCCACGTCGATGATCGCCGAGGCCGTGACGCCCAGGCCGGGCGCGAACTCGACGACGTCCGAGCCGGGCAGGCTGGCGCGCTTGAGGGCCCAGGTACTGAGGGCGAGGCCGCCGGGGCGTAGCACCGTCTTTCCGGCGCGCGCGAGCACCCAGTGTCCGGGCGTCTTCTCGACGGGCCGGTCGGCGAAGGGCAGGGCCTCCGCCAGCGATTCACTGCTTGTTGCCATATACGCAAGTATAGCGTTATCTATTTCCTTACGCAGGGCTTTACCCGCAGAAAATGCGCCGACGGAGTCCCCTCATGGGCTTCTACAGGCCGATAATCTCGGCGAAAGCTCCCTTAATTGCCTCGAGGCGCTCGCGTGCCTGCTCCCAGGGCAGCGGCTCCCCCTCGGCGACCGGCAGGATCACCTCGAGGTAGCACTTGAGCTTGGGCTCTGTACCCGAGGGGCGCGCGATGACACGATCCCCCGCCTCGGTGAGTACCAGGACGCCGTCCGTGGGCGGCAGGCCGCGGTACCCCTGCGACAGGTCCGAGACCTCGACGACGGGAGAACCAGCCAGGACACTCGGCGGCTGGGCGCGCAGGCGCGCCATACCGCTGGCGATCTGCTCAATCTCCTCGACGCGGAAGGTCAGCGGCGAGCTCACGTGCAGGCCGTGCAGTCGCGCCAGGCGCTCCAGCTCATCCCACACGCTGCGCCCCTGCGCCTTGAGGGCGGCCACCAGGGAGGCGGCGACGACCGAGGTCGCGATGCCGTCCTTGTCGCGCACGTGGGCCGGGTCGGGGCAAAAGCCGATGGCCTCCTCGTAGCCGAAGCCGAGGCCCGGGGCACGGGCGATCCACTTAAAGCCCGTGAGCGTCGTGTGATGCTCCAGGCCGTGAGCGCGGGCGATGCGCGAGAGCAGGCGCGAAGACACGATCGAGTTCGCGAGCGAGCCCGTCAGACCACGCGCGGCCAGGAACTCACCCAGGAGCGAACCGGTCTGGTCGCCGCTCAGCGGACTCCATCCCGTCTCCGAGGCCGGATCGGGCACCGCGAGCGCACAGCGGTCCGCGTCGGGGTCGACCGCGATGATGAGATCGGCCCCCTGCTCGCGCGCCTGCTCGATCGCCATGTCGAGGGCGCCTGCCTCTTCCGGATTAGGGAAGGGCACGGTCGGGAAGTCCGGGTCGGGATCGGCCTGTGCCGCCACGAGGGAGACGTTGGAGAAACCGGCCTCGGCCAGGACGCGTGAGGTGATCGCGGCGCCCACGCCGTGCATGGCGGTCAGGACGATGCGCAGATCCTCGCGGGCGGAGGCCTCGCCCGAGGCCAGAGCGGACGCGCAGGCCACGTACTCCTCGCGCGGGTCCACGGCCTCGATGAGGTCGTCGTTCATCGGGACCTCGTCCGCGGGCGGCGCGGCCTCGATGGCGGCCGCGATCTCCGCGTCGAAGGGCGGAACGATCTGGACGGCGCGCCCGTCGCCCTGCGCGACGGTGCCGCCCAGGTAGACCTTGTAGCCGTTGTCCGGAGCGGGGTTGTGGGAGGCGGTGACCATGACGCCAGCGTCCGCGTCGAAGTGCAGCATCGAGAAGGAGGTCAGCGGGGTCGGATTGGCCTGGGGCAGCGCGAGAACGCGCACTCCGGCGGCGGAGGCCACGCGGCAGGCGGCCGTGGCAAACTCGGAGGACCCGTAGCGGGCGTCGCAGCCGACGACCAGCGTGGGCGTGCCCGTCGCGTGGCGCTTGACGACCTCGCACAGGCCGACGGTCGCACGGATGACGACCGCAAGGTTCATGCGCGACTCGCCCGGGCCCACGACGCCTCGCAGGCCGGCAGTGCCGAACTGGAGGGGGCCGTTCATGGCCGCGCCCACGCGGGTCGCCGCCTCCTCGTCACCACGCTCCGCGGCCTCGATGTCGGCGCTCAAGGCCGAGGCCGTGGCGGGGTCCGGGTCGTGGCTCGCCCACTGGCGGGCCCGCTCGAGCAGCTCCATGGTGTCAGTCCTCCAGTCCTGCCAGGATGGCGTTCGTTGCGGACACTCCCAGGCGGGAGGCTCCGGCCTCGATCATGGCCAGGGCGGTCTGCGCGTCTCGGATACCGCCCGAGGCCTTGACTCCCAGGGCGTCGCCGACCGTGGCGCGCATGAGCGCGACCGCGTGGGTCGAGGCCCCGCCCGCGGGGTGGAAGCCCGTCGAGGTCTTGACGAAGTCCGCGCCCGCCGCCATCGAGGCCGTGCAGGCGGCGACGATCTCGTCGTCCGTCAGCGCGGCGGACTCGATGATGACCTTGAGGACGCGCGGGGCGGGGACGACGCGGCGCACGGCCGCGATCTCCTCTTCGAGCTCGCGGAGGCGCGCGTCCTTGACCAGCTCGATGTTGATGACCATGTCGATCTCGTCCGCACCGTCGGCGACGGCCTGGGCCGCCTCGAAAGCCTTGACCTGGGGCTTGACCGCGCCTGAGGGGAAGCCGACCACACAGGCGACCTTCAGGCCCTCGGGAACGTCCAGGGGCAGCATCGAGGGGGACACGCACACCGAGAAGGTGCCGGCCGCGGCGCCCTCCTCGACGATGCGGGCAACGTCCGCCTGGGTGGCCTCGGGCTTGAGGATCGTGTGGTCGATGAGTGCGGCCACGTCACGCTTGTTCATAGAACTACTTTCTTGTCGCATCACAGCTGGGCCAGGGGCAGGGCCAGCTCCATCATGGTGGTAAAGGACGTCTGACGCGCCTGAGCGTCGGTGGCCTCGCCCGTGACCAGGGAGTCCGAAACCGTGAAGATACCCACGGCCTCGACGCCCGCGTGGGCCGCGGTCGCGTACAGGCCCGCGGACTCCATCTCAACCGCGAGCACGCCCATGCGCTGCCAGGCCTCGTTGAAGGTCGGGTTCGCGTTGTAGAACGTGTCGGAGGAGAGGATGTTGCCCACGTGGATCGGCACGTCGGCCTCGCGGGCGCGGTGCACGACGTCCTCGATGAGGCGGAAGGAGCCGATCGGGGCGTAGGAGCCGGGGATCTGGTACTGATCGAGGAACGCCGAGTTCGAGCACGCGGCCTGGGCGACCACGACGTCGTACAGCTTGACGTCTGGCTGCAGGGCACCGCACGTGCCCACGCGCACGAGGCGCGTGCAGCCGAACTCATGGATCAGCTCGTGGGCGTACAGCGAGATCGAGGGGATGCCCATGCCCGATCCCATGACGGACACCGGGGTGCCGCGGTAGGTGCCGGTGTAGCCCAGCATGTTGCGCACGGCGTTGAACTGCTGGGCGTCCTCCAGGTAGGTCTCGGCGATGAACTTCGCGCGCAGTGGATCTCCGGGCAGGAGGATCGTCGGCGCAATGGGGGCGGTGGGGTTGATGTGCGGTGTCGAGCGCATGTGTCCTCCTGTGGTGTCGAGGAGCCGGGGCTCCGTCGAGGCTTCTTTACCCTTGTCGCAAGGCTATGCCGTGCAATTGAAATGTGTCAACGAGTACTTTGACAAATGTTCTCATCCGCTTGGGGTGCTATCGCGCACCCCGCGCGGGTTTGCCCCACGTGGCCGTTCCAGCAGCGCGAGGGCCAGGTCCTGGTCGACCACCAGGTGCGTGGCCAACCCCATGTGAAGCGCCGTGTCCAGCGCCTCCGCTTTATCGCGCCCGCCAGCTACGAGCACCCGCACAGGGCGAGAGCGCAGCTCGTCGAGTGTGATGCCGACCGTCCTGCGGTCGACCGACGCCAGGGCGACGCCGCCCTCGCGCGTGAAAAATCGCGAGCACGCGTCCCCGACCGCGTCGCGCAGGAGAGCCTCCACCTCGTCGTCCTCGAGCTGGCCGAGGTTGAGCGAGAGGGCCTCGCGTCCCAGGGAACCGACGGTAAACACCGCCACGTCCACACCGCGGCCCTCCTCCAGGATCCGCTCGATCGCCCGGTCACGGCGCACGATCGAAAGCATCGCGGTGTCCTGGAAAATGACGGGCAGCGGCAGGTAGCGCGGCTGGGCACCGAAGGCCTCGCAAAAGGACCGCATGATCTCAAAATCGTGCGTCGCTCTCTCGGAGAAGGACGCCCCTCCCTTGAGCTGGACGACGCGCACGCCCACGCGAGGGGGCGCGGGGCAGGTGGGCCGCGAGCGCACTCATCGTGCGCCCCCAGGAGATGCCGACGCTCATGCCGTCGCGCACGAGCTGAGTCACCAGATCCGCACCGACGCGGCCGACCTGCTCGATGGCCTCGCCCTCGGTCATGTCGGGGCCGTGGGCAACTCGCGCGCAGGCCAGGCCGAAGCGCTGCTCCAGCCGCAGGGCGATCTCCGAGGCGTGCTCGCGCGGATCGTGGATCTCGATGGTGACGAAGCCGCGCTCGCGCCCATGGGCGAGGAGTTTGGCGACCGTGGGGCGCGACAGGCCCATGCGGGTGGCGACCTCGGCCTGGCTCAGGCCCTGCTGGTAGTAGAGCTTGACCGCCTCGATCGACTGTTCGTCGCGCCGTTCCACGATTCCTCCTCCCTGTGCGCTCGCGGCTGGCCGCCTTTAGGACACCGTCTCCAGGACGACGCTGCGAGGCTCGGGGGTCACCCCGTCAGCGATCTCGATGGCGCCGGAGAGGGATTCCAGGGCGCGTTCGATGCGCCACTCGTCGTCGGTGTGGAGCGTGAGCAGGGGCTGGCCAGCTACGACGCTTTCGCCCGGCTTGGCGTGGATCTCGACGCCGGCGCCCGCCTGCACGGGATCCTCCTTGACGGCGCGGCCAGCGCCCAGCCTCCACGAGGCCACGCCCACGGACAGGGCGTCCATGCCCACGACGGTTCCCCCGGCCTCGGCGAGGACCTGGTGAGTGTGCGCGGCGCGCGGCAGCGGTGCGTCCGGGTCGCCGCCCTGCTCGCGAATCATCGCGCGCCAGCGGTCCATCGCGCGCCCGTCCGCCAGGGCGGCCTCCACGTCGGCGTCGCTCACCCCCGCGAGGTCGAGCATGTTGCGCGCGAGCTCGCACGTCAGCTCGACGACGTCGGCGGGGCCGCCTCCGGCGAGGACCTCGACGGATTCCTCCACCTCGAGGGCGTTGCCGATCTTGCGTCCCAGCGGCACGGACATGTCGGTGAGGAGGGCGCGCGTGGCGACCCCCGCGTCGCGTCCGAGGTCGACCATCGTACGGGCGAGCTCGCGCGCGGCATCCAGGTCCTTCATGAAGGCACCCGATCCGACCTTGACGTCCAGGACGAGGGCTCCCGTGCCCTCGGCAATCTTCTTACTCATGATGGAGCTGGCGATCAGGGCGATCGACTCGACGGTCGAGGTGATGTCTCGCAGGGCGTAGAGCTTCTTGTCCGCGGGCGCCAGGCCCGATCCCGCCGCGCAGATAACCGCGCCGCAGCCGGAGCCCAGCTGAGTCATGATCTCGTCGTTGCTCAACTGCGCGCGCCACCCGGGGATCGCCTCGAGCTTGTCGAGGGTGCCGCCCGTGTGCCCCAGGCCTCGGCCCGACAGCTGCGGGACGGCCACGCCGAAGCACGCGACCAGCGGAGCCAGAGGCAGCGTGATCTTGTCGCCCACGCCACCCGTGGAGTGCTTATCGGCGGTCGGCTTGCCGATCCCGGAGAAGTCCATGCGCGCGCCCGAGCGGATCATCGCGTCCGTCCAGCGGGCGATCTCACCCCGGTCCATGCCGCGCAGGAAGATCGCCATCGCCAGGGCGGCCATCTGCTCGTCCTTGATGACGCCCTTCGTGTAGGCGTCGATCGTCCAGTCGATCTGGTCGGGGGTGAGCACTCCCCCGTCTCGCTTGACGCGAATGATGTCAACGGCATCAAAGAGAGCCATCGTGTCCTTCTTTCTCTTCCGACGAGGCCGGGGCCGCCTGGGCGACGCTCGACAGGTCGTGGGGTCCAAACGCACCGGGCAGCACCTCGGTCATGGGCGCGACGCCGTCAGGCATGAGGACCAGGCAGGACGGCCCGCCGTGCTCGTAGATGAGCTGGCGGCAGCGCCCGCACGGGGCCACCGGCTCCTCGTTGCCGTTGACGGCGACCACCGCGACGAGGGTGCCGCCGCCGGAGCGGATGAGGTCGGAGACCATGCCGCACTCGGCGCACAGAGTGACGCCGTAGCCCGCGTTTTCGACGTTGCAGCCGCTGACGAGCCAGCCGTCTGCCGTCAGGCCCGCGGCTCCCACGGGGAAGTTCGAGTAGGGGCAGTAGGCGTGCTTCATGGCCTCGATGGCTTCGGCCAGCAAGTCATCCCAGTCAATATCTGTTGGATCCATGCGGATTCTCACTTCACATAGGGGATGTTCTCAGCGGCGGGGGCACGCGACTTGCCGACGAATCCAGCAACGGCCACGATCGTGACCACGTAGGGGATCATCGAGACGAGGTCGGCGGGGATCGCGGGCTCGATGTTGGGCAGCATGCGCGCCAGAGCCTGCGCGAATCCGAACATGACGGCCGCACCCATGGCACCCAGCGGGTTCCACTTGCCCAGGATCATGGCGGCCAGGGCGATGTAGCCGTTGCCTGCGGAAATGTTGTCCGTGAACGCCAGGCCGGAACCGATCGTGAAGAACGCGCCGCCCAGGCCAGCGAAGGAGGACCCCAGGATCGTGTTGAGGGTGCGCGTGCGTCCCACGTTGATGCCGACCGTGTCGGCCGCGCGCGGGTGCTCACCGCAGGCCCTCAGCCGCAGGCCCCATCGGGAGCGGAACAGGAAGAAGGACAGGGCGATGACGGCCGCGTACATGAGGTACACGAGGATCGACTGGTTGAACAGGACCGGGCCGACGATCGGGATCTCCGACAGGACAGGAATCTTGATGTCGGACAGCGAGAACTGGTTGGTGTTCAGGCTCCCGGGAGCATCCTTCATGATCGTGCCGTAGAAGAAGGTCGTCAGGCCCAGCGCCAGGACGTTCAGGACGACGCCGACGATGATCTGATCCACCCCGTACTTGACGGAGAAGAGGGCCAGGAGGGACCCCAAAAGGGCACCCGCAAGGGGGGCCGCAACGAGGCCCGCGTAGGGGGTCTGGAAGTACGAGGCCGCCATGACGCCCGCGAACGCGCCGACCAGGAGGTCGCCCTCAATCGCGATGTTGACGACGCCCACGCGCTCCGAGATGACGCCCGAGAGGGAGCCGAAGATGAGGGGCGTCGAGATCGCCACGGTGGACACCAGGGTCGAGGTCAGGGTGACGACGCCCGAGGACCCGGAACCCGCATAGAACAGGAATCCCAGGATCGTGGACAGCCCGACGACGGCCATGCCGCCGACACGCGCCCACGCGGGCTGGGCGGCGCGCCGCAGGGTCGCCACGATCGTCCATGCGGTGATGGCGATCGTCAGGGCGGCCAGCACCCACACGATGGGCGCGCCCGCAGTGACGATGTCGGGGATCGCGTAGGACTGCGACTTGTCGTTCAGGCGCAGCGTCATGTCGCCTCGAGCAGCGGCCGCAAAGACCACGAGCAGCACGCAGGCGGCCACGTAGATGCCGGGAAGCTTCCAGGAGCGCTTGGCCTCGACCTGAGTAACAGCGCCGGACTCACTTGTGCTCATCGGCGTTCCCCTTTCGCGTATTCGCCGCGAGCGCGCGGGCGTCGGGCAGACGGAACAGCCACCTCACGAGGGCGGGCGCAGCAATCAGCAGAACGATGACCGACTGCAGGATGAGGATCATGTCGATCGGCACGCCCTTGGCCTGCATCGTGTAGCCACCCGCCTTGAAGGCGCCGAAGAGGAGTCCCGCGCCGAAGGTTCCCCACGTCTTGTTGCGGCCCAGCAGGGCCACCGTGATCGCGTCGAAGCCAATCGAACCGGCCACGTCACGCGAGACGTACCCGATCGTGCCCAGGGCCTCGTTCGCCCCAGCGAGGCCGAGGAACGCACCCGAGAGCACCATCGTGATCGCCGTGACGCGCTCGACCGAGATGCCGGCCGTACGTGCGGCGGCCGCGTTCGCGCCGACCGCGCGGATCTGGAATCCCAGGGTGGATCGCTCGATCAGCCACCAGAAGGCGACGAGGGCGACCAGGGCGACCAGGAACCCGACGTGCAGCTTGAATGGGGCGGGCAGGAGCCGCGCAAGAGCCGCGCTCTCCGCGACCTTGGGAGTCACCGGCTGATTCGTTCCGGGCACCTGCCAGGCCTTCTGTGCGAGGGTGTATCCCAAGCCCAGCGTCGCAATCGAGTTGAGCATGATCGTCACGATCACCTCGTTCGCACCCGTCTTTGCTTTCAGAACGCCCGCGATGCCGCCGTAGAGGCCGCCCGCAATAACCGCGACGAGGAGGGCCACCAGCGTGTGCAAGACCGGCGGCAGGCTCACCGAAAAGCCCACCCACACGGCCGCGAGCGCTCCAACGATGATCTGTCCCTTGCCGCCGATGTTGAACAGGCCGGCCCGGAAGCCGAGCGCCAGGCCCAGGCCCGAAATAATCAGCGGGATCGAATAGAAGAGAGAGTCCGTCAGCGGCTTGATCATGCGAACAGCGTTCGCCGCGTTCGGATCCACGATGGAGCCGCGGAACATCGCATAGTAAGCATCCACCACGGACGCCCCCGACAGCGCGATGAGGATCGCGCCGATCACGAATGCGATGAGGACGGCCAGCACCGACACAAACCACTGGGAGCCAAAGACCCGGGTCGCGATGCCCGGCCCGCTACTCGAACGTGCGCTCATTGCGCCTCCTTTCCAGGCACCCCGGCGTCCCCAGCGAATCCCGAGGAAGCCGCCACGGCCTCGTCCAGGGGGACGCCAGCCATCATGAGGCCCAGGACGTCGCGTCCCGTGTCCGCCGGAACGATGCCCACGATGCGGCCGCGGTACATGACCGCGATGCGGTCCGCGAGCGAGACGACCTCATCAAGCTCCGAAGAGATCAACAGGACAGCGCAGCCCTGATCACGCACGTCCACGATCCTGCGGTGAATAAACTCAATCGAGCCGACATCGACGCCTCGCGTCGGCTGATTCGCGACCAGCAGCGTCAGGTCACGCGACATCTCGCGGGCCACGACCACCTTCTGCTGGTTACCGCCCGACAGGGAGGACACCGGGTCCTCGATGGCCGTCAGGCGGATGTCGTATTCCTTTTCCTTGTCGCGGGCATTGCGCGTAATCGCACCGCGCTTGAGGGAACCAAGAGACGAGAAAGACGAGGAGCGGAACTGGTCCAGCACCAGGTTGTCCGCAATCGAAAACGAGGCGATGATGCCGTCCGTCGACCGATCCTCGGGGATGAACCCGACGCCCGCCTCCAGGGATTCGCGAGGCTTAGCACGCGTAATATCGGCGTCCTCGAGCCGGATGACCCCGCTGTCGGGTGTTTGCAGGCCCAGGATCACTTCGGCGAGCTCCGTCTGACCGTTGCCTGCACACCGGCGACCGCCAAGATCTCACCGCGGGGAACATCGAAGGACACGTGATCGAGCAGCGGCACTCCGCCCGCACCCAGCAGCGACACGTCCTCGAAGGACAGGCCGCCGCCCGCGGGGGCGCGCGGGCTCCTTCTCCACACGCATCAGCACCTCACGCCCGACCATCTGCGTGGCCAGCGAGGCCTCGGAATCACCCGGGGACGCGTGCCCCACGACCCGACCGCGGCGGATCACCGTGATCTCGTCAGCCACCGCGCGCACCTCGCGCAGCTTGTGCGTGATGAACACAATCGAGGTCCCCGCGTCGGCCAGCTGACGCATGATCGTCATCAGCTCGTCCGTCTCCTGCGGGGTGAGCACAGCGGTTGGCTCATCGAGAATGAGGACCTTCGCCTGGCGCGACAGCGCCTTGACGATCTCCACCCGCTGCTGGGCACCCACCGGCAGATCTTCGATGAGGGCGTCAGGATCCAGGTCGAAGCCGAAACGCGCCGAGACCTCGCGCACCGTCTGGCGGGCGCGCTCGCGGCTGATGATCCCAGCCGGTCCGGTCGGCTCGAAGCCCAGGGCGATCGACTCGGCAACCGTGAAGACGGGGATGAGCATGAAGTGCTGGTGCACCATGCCGATACCCGCCGCGACCGCGTCACCCGGGCCCTTGAACGTCACGGGCTCGCCGTCGATGAGGATCTGCCCCTCATCGGGGGCGTGCATCCCGTACAGGACGTTCATGAGCGTGGACTTACCCGCGCCGTTCTCCCCAAGCAGGGCGTGAATATGCCCCTCCTCAATCGTTAAATCGATCGAGTCGTTGGCGGTGAGGGGGCCAAACCTCTTCGTGATCCCCCGCAGCTCTAATTTCATTCCTTCGACCTTCCCCAGCAGGTGGGTGCACCCCCGATGCCCGTGTGGGGCCGGCAGCGTCACCGCCACCAGCCCCACACGCGCCGTATCACTTCGGGGCGTTCTGCGATTCGATCACGAGCTTGCCGGACTTGATGTCGTCCGTGAGCTTGGTCAGATCCGCCTTGAGCTCCGCGGACACCTTGTCATCGAAATCGTGGAACGGGGCAATCGAGACGCCGCCGTTGGCCAGCGTGCCCACGTACGGGGTCGAGCTGAACTTGCCGTTCACCGAGTCCTGGATCGCCTGCTCGACCGAGGCACCGATCTCCTTCATGACCGAGGTCAGCACGATCGAGGAGTAGTCGGGGTTGGCCTCGTACCAGTCGGAGTCAACGCCGATGATCCAGGTGTTGCCATCCGCCTTGGCGGCCGCAGCCGCACCCAGGCCGACCGGGCCCGCGACAGGCATGATGATGTCCGCACCCTGCGAGATGAACTGCTGGGCCTGCTCCTTGCCCAGCGTCTGGTCGTCGAAGGACTGCGTGAAGGAACCGTTCTGCGCGGCCTTGTCCCAGCCGAGCAGCTGCACGTTCGTGCCCTTGGCCTTGTTGTAGGCCGCGACGCCGTCAGCGAAGCCATCCATGAACACCGTCACCGAGGGGATCTGGATACCACCGAAAGTGGCGACCTTGCCCGTCTTGGTCATGCCCGCGGCCACGTAGCCGGCCAGGTAGGCGGCCTCAGCGGTGTTGAACAGCAGCGGACGCGCGTTGTCCAGCGTCACCGTGTTGTTGTTACCGTCGTTGAAGCTGGAATCGATGAGGGCGTAGTGCACATCCTTGTTCTCCTCGGCGGAGGTGTGGACGGCCTTCTCCAGGTTGAAGCCAACGCCAATGATCAGGTTGCAGCCGTCGGACACCATGGACTCCACGTTCGGGTTGAAGTCCGCGTCCGAGTTGGACTCGGCCGTGTTGATCTGGATGCCGAGGCTGGACTGGGAGGCCTTGAGGCCGTCGTAAGCGGACTCGTTGAAGGACTTGTCATCCCAGCCGCCAGCGTCAGAGACCGCGCAGGCCTTGAACGAGGTGGCGTCCTTCGTACCGCCGGACTGGCTGGTGGCGGTTCCACCGCCGCCACAGCCGGCCAAGGCGAGCGTTGCAACTCCCGCCGCAGCGAGGAGCTTCGTGAGGTGCTTCATGAGTGTTTTCCTCCGTTGATGTGAATTCTTCCTTGAACCGGTGGCGGCGCGGGCCGCGGATCGTGTCCGCGCAGCCACTGCGCGAACATTTGTCATGATCGACTTTTACGTCTGATCCGAGTCTCCCGCGCCGCCCCTGCCCTGTCAAGGGCTACTTGTTTTCGCTTTGGTAACGATTGAAGCGGCGCCGGGCGAACACCCCGACAACGCCGATCGCTCCAACAAACATCGCCCCGGCCATGCCACCGAAGTCCGCACCCGTGCGGGCCAGGGAGCCCTTGGGAGACTTCGTCTTCTTGTGCTGCGCGGACGGCGCTGCCTGATTGCCGGATTGGGTGTCACCCGCTGCGTCAGCCGACGGGCTCGGGGCGGGCGCCGCCGTGCCCGCGCAGGTCACGGGAATCGTCAGGCCGTCCCCGGCCTCGACGACGGTGGCGAAGTCGGTGGCGACCGTGACGGGCACGTTCGCGACCTCTCCGGCTGCCTTGCCCTCACATGCGCCCACGACCGTCACGTCCACGCTCGCCTGTCCCGCGCCATCAGTCGTGATGATCGAGGCCGCGTCGGAGGCGTGCGCGTCCACGAGGGAGTTATTGACCTCGGCCACGGCCTGCGCTCCCCCGGCGCTGACACGAACCTTCGAGGTGATGGAGGGGCCTTCGGAGAAGGACAGGCCGCGCAGCGGGATCGTCACCGTCGACCCGTCGGCGACAGGATCCGTGGGCAGGGTCAGGCCGATCGAGGACTTGGCCTCGCGCGGTGTCAGGCCTCCGGTGGCCTGGATCGAGCGGGCCGCCGCACCCGAGTGCGCGCCCAGGTAGGCGTTGAAGGAGTCGCGGTCCAGGTTTCCGTTCGTCGTGGCCGCTCCCCCGCGGGTCAGGGCCTCGAAGGAGTCGCCACCCGCCAGCAGGAAGGTCACGGAGCCGACCGTGTACGTCGCGTCTGCCTTCAGCGGCTCACCGTTGATCGTCACCGACGTGATGCGCTCCCCGTAGGGCTTGGCCGGATCGTAGGTGTAGCGCACGTTCGAGGACAGGCCCAGCTTGAGCATGGGCCGGGAGTTCTGCGAGTTCAGGTCCGTCTTCCACTGCTGCTCGAGCGCGTCCTTGACGTCCGATCCCTTGAGCGTCACGTACCCCAGCTCGTTGGAGAAGGGCTCGACCTCGTAGGTCTGCGCGTAGGTGATCGTCCCGTCCTCGTTCGGCACCAGGTCGGCGCGCAGGCCGCCGGCGTTGATCATGCCGATGTCGACGTTCTTTCCGTCCGGGGTGAGGATGGTTTCGCGCAGCGAGTCGGCCACCAGGTCACCCAGGGAGGACTCGATGCCTCGGTTCGATCCGGGATCCGTCGCCCCCTCGGGCGTCGTGAAGACGCCGCGCCTGAAGGGCTCCGTGTACCCGGTCGCGACGACGCGCTTGCCGGCTTCCTTCGAGTCGGCCTCGGCTTGATCGACGATCGCCTGGGTGTCCGGGTCCGCACCGCACTGGGCGACCTCGGCGGCGGGGATGAGGATCGAGTCGGCACTCGTGACCTGACGCGTCGCGGGGTCAATCGTCAGTCGGATCAGGCCCAGGTTGTCCGTGTAGGAACCCGACGCGATGCCCGCCAGGCGCGGGTTCGCGGACTCGAAGGACTCCACCGAGTTGACGTGGTCAAACTCGTAGGGCACGTGCGTGTCCCCGCCCATGAGTCCGTCGACGTCCTTGCCGACCTTCGTGTAATTGTTCTTCACGTCGTCGTCCAGCATGGCGATGACGACGTCGGCCTCTCCGCTAGTCTTCAGCTCGGCGGCCAGGGAGTTGATGCGCGCGATTGGGTCCGTGAACGTCAGGCCCGCCGTCGTTCCGGGGCTGAGCTTGTAGGGCACGTCCTGAGCGATCGCCCCGATGAAAGCCACCTTCATGCCCGAGGGCGACGTCCATACCTTGTAGTCCCCCAGGTAGGGGGTGCCGTCCCCGTAGGTGCCCATGCCCTCGATGTTGGCGCCCAGGTAGGGGAAGGTCGCCTGCACGAATTCACTGGGATTGGAGCCGTCGACGCGCTGCTTGAAGACGGCCTGACCCATGTCCAGCTCGTGGTTGCCGATCGTCGAGGCCAGCGGATCCATCGTGTTGAGGGCCGCGATGGTCGGATTGTCCTTGAGCGCCCCCGAAATGTAGGGGGACGCGCCGATGTTGTCGCCCAGCAGGGTGAACGAGGAGTTGGGGTTCGTCGCGCGCGCCTTCTTCAGGTAGCAGTTCATCGCGGGCAACCCGGCCTCGCGCACGACGCCCTTCTTGGCGACCTGCTGGATGTGCCCGTGCACGTCCGTGAGGGTGTAGAGGTCCAGGGTGATCGGCGAGGCCTCGTTCTGTGATGCTTCATCCTGTGGGGCCGCGAGCGCCGCTGCGGGCAGGGAAGCCAGGGAGAGGGCGGCCGCCGAGGCGAGCGCGAGGCGAGTCCATGGTCTGCGCATGGGTGTGTTCCTTTCATCGGGGGGGCGGCACCGAAGCCGCGTCCTGCGTGGTGGGTGTGGAGTTCGTGGTGTCAGCCGCGGCGGCGGCGACGGCGTGAGACGAGGATGAGCCCACCGCCGATGGCGGCGAGGAGAATCCCGATGCCGATTGCCCGGTCGGCGTCCGCACCGGTGCGCGCCAGGCCGCTCGCCGTGGCAGCGCGCGTGGGCGCCTTGCGGGACGAGGCCGTGGCCGCCCTCGAGGGAACCGGCGCGGGTGAGGCGGAGGGAACTGCGGCGGGCGGGGCCGCGCTGGGGGGCGCTGGTCGGGTCGGCGGATGGCTCGGTGCTCGGCGTCGGTGCCGGGGCATCCCCGCCAAGCAGCGTGAGCCCGATGAGCTCGGGATTGTGGTCCGAGGAGCGGTAGGGGTTGTCTGCCTCGACCGCCAGGTGGGCGTTCATGCCGGCCCTCGAGTATTCGAAGGCGATGGATTCCTGAGCGTTGACGGCCCAACTGGTGACGCCCGCCAGCAGCGGCTTCGCGGCCGCGTTGGCAAAGACGTGATCGAGGGAACCGGAGCGTCCCGCGTAGACGTAGGAGGCCTCGCCCGCGCCGGAGACGCGCTCCCAGCCCGCGGCCTCGAGGGCCTTGATCGGGTCTTCCTGCGAGTAGGAGTTGAAGTCGCCCACAAGCAGGGTCGGCTTGTCCGAGAATCGAGCGGCGAAGGACGCCAGGGCACCCGCCTGGGCGACGCGGATCGCGTTCGCGTTGCCCTGACCGTCCCCGCTGTCGGCGTTACCAGCGGGCGCGCCCTCAGGCACGGATCCCTTCGACTTGAAGTGATTGGCGACGACCACGAAGGTGGCGGACGCGGCCCTCTCGGTGGTCACACGGGCGAACTCCTGGGCGAGGGGCTGGCGCGCCAGGCCCGTGAACGCCGGGTCGTCATGGATCAGAGAGGGGCCGACGGGGGCCACGGTCGCGGGCTTGTAGATGAAGGCGATCCGGATAACGTCCTCGGCCTCGGGCACGGACCCGGGAGACGGCACGTACGCCCACGTCCCGGCGCCCGCGTCCTTGTTGAGGGCCTCGACGAGGCGCGCGAGGGAGGCGTCGCGGTCCGTTCCGACCCCCACGGCGACGGGGTTTTCAATCTCCTCGAGGGCGACCACGTCGGCCCCCAGGGCGTTGATCGCGGAGACGATCTTGGCCTCCTGGTTGGCGAAGGCCTCGCGCGAAAATGCGCCGCGCACCTTGCATTTCTTGGCCGTCACGAAGGCGCCCGTGCGGTCCGGGTAGCCCGTGCATCCGGCCTCGTCGACGCCCAGGTCGGAGAAGTAGTTGAGGACGTTGAACGTCGCCACGCGGGTGTCGCCGCCGACCGTGGGGGCGCTCGGGCGCTCCCCGGTGATGGTCACGGGAGAGCGGTCGGGGTGCCCGGCGACCATGGAGGTCGGCTGGAAGACGAAGGAGCCGTGCCGGGGCTCGAGGACCACGGGCTTGGAGAAAGCCACGTGGTAGCCGACGCGCGCGGGCGAGCCGTTGGCCAGGTAGGCGTAGGCGGCCTCGGTGGCGCTCCCCTTCTGGAGGTTCGTGTTGGTGCCGTCGTCGAGGGCGATGGCGCGGGCGGCGTTGGCGGCCTCGTAGTCGCGGGCCGCCTGCCCGGGAGCGACCACGTCCGTGGCCGAGCGCAGCGGGCTCTCACCGGGGGTGAGGGTCAGGGTGCCGTACTGGTTCGTCTGGTAGTTGTCGGTGATGGTCCACGTGCCCTGGGGTGCGAGGAGCATGGACTCGCGGGCCTCGGCCTCCTCCGGCGTGGGGACGCGGGTTGCCGGGACGGGCATCGGCGCCTGGCATCCCGCCACCTCGCTCACGGAGGTCGCAGCCAGCTGAGTGAGGCTCTGGGGGTTGCCCTTCGCGCTCGTCGCGGGGAACTCCCCCACCGTGCCGGTCACGCGCACGCAGGTGCCCGGAGCCGGAATCTTGCCCTTCTTGCCCGCGTAGACGAAGAGGCCGTCGGATCGAGTGCGCCCCGGCTCCCACGCGCCACCCGATCCGGGGGTCTGGATCGTGTAGCCATCCAACGTCTCGCCCAGCCCGGACTCGCCGGCCGGGTACGCGGCCGTCACGACGCCGAGAGTCGTCACCGTGGCCCCCACCATCGCGGAATCGTCCCCCACGCCCACGGCCTGGATGTCGGAGATTGGCGTATCGACGAGGCCGGGACTCTCCTCACCCGATTGCGCGGAGCTTGCGGGGCCGGAAGGCTCCGCCGCTTGCGTGGGTTGCACAGCTTGCCCAGCTCCCGACTGGGCCGATGTGGTACCTGACTGCGATGCCTGCGGACCTCCCGACTGCTCGACCTGGGCGGCATCCACCTGAGCGGACTGGGCAAAATCCGCCCGGTCTCTATCCACCGCCCACGCGGCGGGTACAAGCCCCATCGCGGACAGCGCGAGCGCGCCGAGTACAGCTAGTGATCGTGTCCCGCACTTCATCGGGATGTCCTCTCAACCTCACCTCACCGTGAGGGGCCGACGAGCCCCGCGCCGCAGGCATCTTTACCAACGGCAACACGAGTTATGACAAGTGTAAGCTCATGCACATACGTGCGAAAGCGATTGAGAATATTCCCGAAAATACAAGGCGCAAGCGGGCGGGCGTGCAGCCGCAAGAACGCGCCCGCCCCGGCCTCGTCAAACTCAGCCCGGTACCGCTGAGTTCCCCGGCCTCGTCAAACTCAGCTCCGGCCTCGTCACGCTCAGTGAGCGCGAGTCAGGACGCCGAGTACGGGGAGACGACCACCTGGGCGCGCTGCAGGTCCTTGACCTCGGAGTACCCCGTCGAGGCCATGGTCCGCTTGAGGGCACCCACGAAGTTCAGGGAGCCGTCCGCGCGCGTCGAGGGGCCGTAGAGGATCTGCTCGAGCGTGCCCGTCGTGCCCACGTGCACGCGCTGGCCGCGCGGCATGTCCGGGTGTGTCGCCTCGGAACCCCAGTGCCAGCCGCGTCCCGGAGCCTCCTCCGCGCGGGCGATGGCGGCGCCGAGCATAACTGCGTCCGCGCCGCACGCGATCGCGCGCGACAGGTCGCCGCTGCGGCCAATGCCGCCGTCGGCGATGACGTGCACGTAGCGGCCGCCGGACTCGTCCATGTAGTCGCGCCGAGCCGCGGCCACATCCGCGATCGCGGTCGCCATCGGCGCGTGCACGCCCAGGGACTGGCGCGTCGAGTGCGCAGCACCCCCGCCGAAACCGACGAGAACGCCCGCCGCGCCCGTGCGCATCAGGTGCAGGGCCGCCGTGTCCGTGCAGACGCCGCCCACGATGACGGGGACGTCCAGCTCGTAGATGAAGCGCTTGAGGTTGAGGGGCTCACGGCGCGAGGACACGTGCTCAGCGGACACCGTCGAGCCGCGAATGATGAACAGGTCGACGCCCGCGTCCACGACCGCACGCCAGTACTTCTGCACGCGCTGAGGCGACAGCTTGCCGGCGACGACCACCCCGGCCTCGCGCAGCTGCTTGAGGCGCGCGGTGATCAGCGAGGGCTTGATCGGCTCGGAGTAGACGCGCTGGAGGGTGGCGATCGACTCCTCCTCGCCCAGGTGAGCGATGTGATCGAGGATCGGGGTGGGGTCCTCGTAGCGGGTCCACAGGCCGTCCAGGTCGAGCACGCCGATGCCGCCCAGGCGACCGAAGGCGATCGCGGTCTCGGGACTCATCACCGAGTCCATCGGGGCGGCCATCAGCGGGATGTCGACGTGGTAGGCGTCGATCTGCCAGCCGACGTTGACGTCCTCGGGGTCACGGGTGCGCCGCGAGGGCACGAGGGCGATATCGTCCAGCGTGTAGGCGCGGCGTCCGCGCTTGCCACGACCGATTTCTACTTCGTCGCTCATGACCCGATTCTACTGCCTACTTCCCGCTTCTACCGTCTCCGAGACGCAGATGTGCCCACCCTCTGCCACACTGGTCTCACCGGCAAGGCTAGGAGCAATCATGAGCTGGATCGACGACCCGTGGATGGGTTTTGACACCGAGACGACGGGCGTGCGCGCGCTCAAGGACCGCCTCGTCACCGCCGCGCTGGTGCTTCGCATCGACGGCGCGTCCTACCGCAGCGGCGTCAGTGCCCCCGACCAGGTGGCCACGTGGCTGACCGACCCGGGCGTCGAGATCCCCGAGCAGGCCACGGCCGTCCACGGCATCACGACCGAGCAGGCGCGCCGCGACGGCCGCCCCATCGAGGAGGTCCTGCACGAGCTGGCCGGTTCCATCGTTGAGCACTGGCTGCGCGGCTACCCGGTCGTCGCATTCAACGCGACCTACGACATCACGCTGGTCAACCAGGAGCTGCGCCGCCACCGCCTAGGATCCTTCGAGGAGCGCCTGGAGGGCGCCCCCATGCTGGTCGTCGACCCGCTGGTGTTGGATCGCAAGCTCGACCGCTTCCGCAAGGGCAAGAAGACGCTGACGGAGATGGCGCCGGTCTACGGGGCGGTCGCCTCCCCCGACGCTCACACAGCCGAGGTCGACGTGGCGATGACGCTAGACGTCCTCGCCGGCATGGTGGACAAGTACCCGCAGCTGGGCTCTATGAGCGCCCTGGAACTCATGGACTACCAGCTCCAGGCTCACCGGGATTGGGCCGAGGACTTCGAGAAGTACCTGCGTAAGCAAGGCAAGGACGCGAACATCGACCGCGAGTGGCCCCAGATCACGCCGCGGGGTCGCGGCGACGATCAGGAGTAGCAACAATTCAGGCGGGGGTCGGCAGGTGCCGGACCCCGTTTTTCGTTGTGCCTGAGGTGTCCTCCGCACACAGGGGTCTTTACGAGGCAGTGGCCGGGTTCCGCCGGAAGCCTGGGCCTGGCGGGCCACGGCGAGACCAGAGCACGGCCACAACAGAATCACCGGGCTTTCCCGAAAAAGTCGCACATAATTTCCCACGGTCATTTTTCGAGTACCCCTCAAAACGTTGCAATTCCAACGATGTAAATTCAAGGTTTGAAGAAGCCGCAGGGGAATTACGTGCGAAATTGGCGAGGACGCTTTGAAAGCGGCGACGTGGCCCGACGGTGCGAAACACCGCTGACAGTGGCGTCACACCACTGAGCAACAAGCCCAAATGCGGACTCGTCCTGGAAAAGGGAGCCGAGGCCCCACGGATGCCATCACATCCGGATAGGTAACGAACATCCGGATAGGTAACGAACATCCGGATAGGTAACGAACATCCGGATAGGTAACGAACATCCGGATAGGTAACGAAGATCCGGATAGGTTAATAACCTATCCGGATGCGCATAACCTATCCAGATGTGCACAACCTATCCCGATAGGCCCAGAGGGGCAGGTCCGGGGAAACAGATGCTTCGCCCGAGGCAGTAGAAGGATCCGGCCTGGCACCACGCACCACACGCCACGCACCACGAGCCACCAGTGTGGAGGGCGCCGGCGGACAGCTAGGGCTCCCCCAAATGTCGCATGCAATTCGATTGGGCGAAGATTCAACCAAGTCAGAAAACGTTGCAATTCCAACGCTGTAAATACAAGGTTTGAAATGGTCACAAGGGAATTGCATGCGAAATTGGTTGAGTGCCCAGCAATTAAGGCGTGCGAGGGCTGCAGGTGAAGTGGGCCTGACCAATCAACACGCACCACGAGCCACCAGTGTGGAGGGCGCCGGCGGGTCCGCGGCCTGGCCGGGCTTCGAACCGACGCACCGAGCGAAGCTCGCAGCGCGGACGGTGAGCGGGCGGGCGGGCCCGACGGCGCCCGGAGCACCGGTGGCACAGCCAACAGAAACACCGGCAGCACAGCTAGCAAAAACACCGGTGGCTCAGCCAACAAAAAACACCAGTGGCACAGCCAGCAAGAACACTGGTGGCACGAAAAAGCCCGGAGGCGGAACTCCGCCTCCGGGCCTCTACGGAAGGCTCACTTTTCCTTGATGAGATCCAGCCACGTGCGGCGCTCGCCCACGAGGAAGCCAAAGTCGCGGTTCTGGTCCGCGATGGCGGCGTCTGTCGCGGGGTTCTTGATGAGCGCGGCCAGCACGTCGGGGGCTGCGGTGATGGCGCCCACGCCCTGGCGGACCAGCTCGAGGACCTGCTCGGAATTCTTGAAGGACGCGGCCAGGACGTCGGCCTTCAGGTCGTAGGTGCGCAGGGTGCGGTGGATTTCGGAGGCGACGCGCACGCCGTCGATGCCGTAGTTGTCCATGCGGTTGACGTAGGGGGCGACGTAGCGAGCCCCGGCCTTGGCGGCCATGAAGCCCTGCATCGAGGAGTGGATGCCGGTAGCGGTCACCTGCATGCCTTCGCGCACGATGCGCGGGATGGCGGCGAAGCCTTCGCGCGTGACGGGAAGCTTGATGAAGAGGTTGCCACCGATTTCGCCGCGCAGCGCCCGGGCCTCGGCGACCATGTCGTCGGTGCGCTGGGAGACGATCTGGACGTGCAGCTGGGCGCCATCGGGCAGGACGGACTTGATCGCGTGGAGGACCTCGAGGGGTTCCTTGCCTTCGCGGTACAGGATCGTCGGGTTGGTCGTCACGCCGTCGATGGGCAGGTATTCCAGGGTCTTGGCGATGGAATCGACGTTCGCGTGATCGATGAGGATGAGCATGTGAGCAGCTCCTTTGCGGGGTTGTGAGTTTTCGCACCCCTAGGATAGCGCGGGCGGGAGCAGCCCATCGACTGCTCCCGCCCGTCCCGAACGCTCTACCTGCGATTACCTCGCCGAAGAGGAGTGGTAGTTCGGCGCTTCCGTCGTCATCTGCACGTCGTGCGGGTGCGACTCGCGCAGGCCCGCGCTGGTGATGCGCACAAAGCGGCCGTTGGCCTTGACCTGGGAGATCGTGGAGGCACCCAGGTAGAACATGGTCTGGTGCAGGCCGCCGACGAGCTGGTAGATGACCTGGGCGAGGGAGCCGGTGTAGGGCACCTGGCCCTCGATGCCCTCAGGGACGATCTTGTCGTCGGAGGTGACGTCGGCCTGGAAGTAGCGGTCCTTGGAGTAGGACTTGCGCCCGCGTGAGCTCATCGCGCCGAGCGAGCCCATGCCGCGGTAACGCTTGAACTGCTTGCCGTTGGTGAAGACGACCTCGCCCGGGGACTCCTCGCAGCCGGCCAGCAGGGAGCCGAGCATGACGGTGTCGGCGCCGGCCACAAGGGCCTTGCCGATGTCGCCCGAGTACTGCAGGCCGCCGTCCGCGATGAGCGGGACACCGGCGGGGCCGCAGGCCTTGGCGGCCAGGTGGATCGCGGTGATCTGGGGGACGCCGACGCCGGCGACGACGCGGGTCGTGCAGATCGAGCCGGGGCCCACGCCGACCTTGACGGCGTCGACGCCCGCGTGGATGAGCGCCTGCGCGCCCTCGGTCGTGGCGACGTTGCCGCCGATGATGTCGATGCCCTCAAACGTCGGGTCGGCCTTGATGCGGCGGATCATGTCGAGGGCGAGCTGGGCACCGCCGTTCGCGGTGTCGACGACGAGGACGTCCACGCCGGCCTCGGCCAGGGCGGTGGCGCGCTCCCAGGTATCGCCCCAGTAGCCGACGGCCGCGCCGACGATGAGGCGCCCGCGCGAGTCCTTGGTGGCGTTGGGGTACTGCTCGGTCTTGACGAAGTCCTTGACGGTGATGAGGCCGGTCAGGTGGTCGTTGTCGTCGACGATGGGCAGCTTTTCGACGCGGTGCTCGGCCAGCAGGTGCTTGGCGTGTTCGCGGGAGATGCCGACCTGGCCGACGACCAGCTGGTCGCGCGGGGTCATGCAGTCGCGCACGCGCAGGGTGGCCCACTGGTCCTGGGGGACGAAGCGCAGGTCGCGGTTCGTGATGATGCCCAGGAGGGCGCCGTCCTCGTTCACGACGGGCAGGCCGGAGACGCGGTAGTGGCCGCAGAGGCTGTCGAGTTCGTCGATGGTGGCGTCGGGGCCGACGGTCACCGGGTCCTCGACCATGCCGGATTCGCTGCGCTTGACCTGGCGGACCTGCGCGGCCTGTTCCTCGATGGAGAGGTTGCGGTGGAGGATGCCGATGCCGCCCTGGCGGGCCATGGCGATGGCCATGCGCGCCTCGGTGACGGTGTCCATGGCGGCGGACAGGAGCGGGATGCGCAGCGAAATGTTCTTCGTCAGGCGACTGCTCGTGTCAACGGATGAAGGAACGACGTCCGTGAGCTCGGGTAGGAGCAGGACGTCGTCGTAGGTGAGGCCGGTCAGGCCGAAAGGATCATGTGTTGCGAGTTCTCCCATGGGCCAATTGTAGGCGGTCGGTGGCGCTTTCGCGTCCTCGCTTCCGCGCACGCCTGGAAGCCGGGCATCGGGGGACGAGGCCGGGGCCCCTCAGAGATCGTCAGGAGGGCGCGCTCTGGGTGGCCTGGGAGGCGTAGCGGGCGGCGGTCGCGCCGGTGACTGTGAGATGGATCGGGGCGGCGCCTCGTGCCAGCATGCGGGCGGCGGTGAGGGCGTCGGGGCGCCCCTCCCATACGAGCATGGAGACGGAGCCGTCGGGGGCGACCTCGTGGATCCAGCGGCCCATTCCGGCGCGCGCGTGGGAGTCGGCCCATGCGATGGCGCGGGCGTAGTCGACGGCGAGTTCCTCAGCGCGCGAGGGGTCCACGACCTCGGCGAGGACGCGGGCGGCGCTGGCGGCTCGCACACGACCCAGTGCATGTGTTGGGGGACCGCGACAACGCCGGCGGGGTCGAGGGTGTAGACGATGCCGCCCACGCCCTCGTCCGTCCAGCCGTCGGCCAGGGCACGATCGTAGAGGGCCGTCGCGGTGTCGATCATCCAGGGGCCGGGTTTTTCGCCCATGTGGGTGAGGATCGCATAGACCTGCCCGATGAGGCGGGCGGCCTTAAATCCGAGGCCGGGGAGCGTATCGCCGGGTCTGATGAGCTCGACGGGGGCCTGGTCGCAGGAGGCGGGCAGGGGGCGCCATTCTTCGTCGTAGAGGTCGGGCAGGGCGAAGCCGCTGCGCGCGGCGATCTCTCCGACGAGGCGCAGGATCGAGCGCGCGCGGTCGAACCAGACGCGCTCCCCCCGTCGCTTCCCAGGCTGCCAGGTAGGCCTGGGCGGTATCGAGGTTGGTGGAGAGGCGACGCAGGGGCGAGCGAACGCCAGCCTGGGCCTCGATCTCCTCGCGCACGGCGCCGGCGCACGGGTCCCACCAGCGCTGATCTTGGTCCGCTTCGAGGTCGGCGAGCAGGTCGCGCGCGGCCCCGTGCCCGACCATGGCGGCAGCAGCGGCCGCACCGATCATCGCTGACTGGGCCCGCTGGGAAAAGACCGCGCGAGGAACGGGGGTGGCGCTGTGCTCTGACGTGGGCACGACCTCGGCGTACCAGGAGCCGTTCGGTGCGCGCAGGGGACCGGCGAGGGCTGCGAGGCCATGGTCGACGAGGTGAGCGGCCCCCTCAATGCCTCGCATCTGCGCGAGCGCAAAGACGTGGGTCATGCGCGCGCTGATGCGCGCGTCGAGGGGGACGGCCGAGGTCCACCTGACCGTCGGCACGCAGGAAGGCGAAACCGACCCGCGCCTTCGACCGGGAAGCAAAGGCGACGAGCGCGTCAAAATCGGCATCAAAAGCGCGGCGCAGATCTTCGTTGTTCCAGGGGGCGTTCATGACTGTTCTCCTGCCGGTACGTGCCTTCACGGTATCACCTGTCCAGGTTCCGCGGGCGGAGGTGGGGGCCTCGTGCGCGCAGTTGAGCGGGCGATTGGGACCGATCCGCCACAGTCGTCAGGAGCGGCCGACCAACTGCAGATCTGCCTGGGGAGCCAAGAGAGCGAGAACCTCCTCGACACAGGCGCTGATGGTACGCACGCGCTGGACGAGGGGCGAGAGGACCTCGGGGGCGTCTGAACCCACCATGATCATGGGGACGCCGTAGCGGGCAACAAGGTTTTCGACGGTCTGCGCGCAGGAGGACCCACAGCCGAGGACGACGGTGAGCGCAGGCACGCCGGCGCGCACGTATTCACGGAAGCGTTCGGCGGTGCTGACACCGCCGTAGTTTTCACTGGACAGCATGCGCACGTCGCACCCGTACCAGGCCAGAGCGACGCCGACGACCTGCGCGGGCGTCTCGTGCAGGGCATCGCTGATGATCGCGATGCGGTCCCCGCCGATGAGGGCGCGCGTGGGACGCGACTGGTAGACGGAGCGGCACACGCGCTGGAAGGCGTTGGCCAGCATGAGGGCGGGTGCGCTACCGACGGGTTCGCCGCCCGGATCGGAACGCAGGGATTTGAGGGTGGGTTCGACGAAGCGCGACCACGTATGGACGAGGCCGTGGCTGGCGACGGCGGCCTCGATCACTTCTTCGAGGCGATGGTAGTCGTCGGAGAGGGCGACGGCGCGCAGCTGGGCAGCGTTCGCCGGGCCTCGACGGGGAAGGAGCGTGCTTTCTGCGAGGGCACGCTTGGCGGCTTCGGCGGCGGACATGCCGGCGCGCACGTGGTGGATCATGGCGCGCAGACGGTCAACGTCCTCGGGCTGGTAGCGACGTCGCTCGCCAGTCTCGCGCTGCGCAGGGCCGAGGCCGTAGCGCCGTTCCCAGGTGCGCAGGGTGGAGGGGGATACTCCTAGTTCATCGGACACGGAGGACACGGTGCGGGAGCGGTCGGTGTGCGCCGACTGCGCCAGTATGGCTCGTGGCATGTCCACTCCCTCCGGTCCTCGTCCCTACCTTGCTCTGATTCTTGCGTGTTCGCGGCGCGCACGCCACAGGAAGGGACAGGAGACTCACGATCAAGTTGTTCACAAAGTTATTCACAATCTGTTCACTCTGAGCACCACGCATTTCTCCACGTTTTAACAGTACGGGCACACACGATCTGAGAACTGGATCATAATTCGAGAAAGATCCTTGAATAACTACCGCACAAGTGTCTATTCTTGCCGACATCGTGTGCCGAAAATGTCGGCACGACAGACATGAAGGAGGCACCCAATGACTGACGTCTCCCGTCTGCCCGGACCCATGATCGACGCGTGGGAATGGCAGTACGAAGCGGCGTGCCGAGACCTGGACACCGAGCTGTTCTTCCACCCCGAGGGTGAGCGCGGCTCCACGCGCCGGCGCCGCGCAGCGAACGCCAAGGCGATCTGCGCGACCTGCCCGGTAATCGAGCAGTGCCGGTCCTACGCTCTGGCCGCTCAGGAGCCCTATGGCATCTGGGGTGGAATGACCGAAGAAGAACGACGCGAAGAGATCCGCTCCTCCGGACGCGGCCGCCGCGTCTCCTAACGCGCATCCATTTTCCGGTGCGGCATCGCCACCGCGATGCCGCACCTTTTTACTGCCCATCCATTCGCCACCAGCACCCGGGAGCTCGCATGACCAGCAACGACACCGAGGCCTCGCACAAGAAGGCCGAGGACGCCCCCACCAACCCGTACAAGACCCTGTTCTTCGTCACCGCGCCGATCACCGCAATCCTTGCGGGCGCATGCGTGTGGATGGGCGTTCAGCTCTCCTCCACTTCTCCGGCGAGCCAGGCGACCCCTGCGGCCACGCCGACCGCGGCGGCTCAAATGCCGCAGAACACCGAGACGGCGGCACCCAGCCAGACGAATCCGAGCAACCTGGAGATCATGAAGTCGTTCGTGCGTCACGAGGCTGATGACCCGCAGGCGAAGGGCGACATCAATGCTCCCGTGACGATGGTTCTTTTCTCCGACTTCGCGTGCCCCTACTGCACGAAGTACGCCCAGGACATCGACCCGGCACTGGCCGACCTCGTCGCGGACGGCACCCTGCGCGTGGAGTGGTACGACTAGCCCAGATCACCGAGACCTCTCCCCTGGCAGCCCAGGCGGGCATCGCTGCGGGCGAGCAGGGCAAGTTCTGGGAGTTCCACGACGTGGTGTACTCGGCGGCCGACCCGACCGGTCACCCCCAGTACTCCGAGCAGGCCCTCGTCGACTTTGCGGCCAAGGCGGGCGTGCCCGACCTGGATAAGTTCCGCGAGACGATGCTCTCCGACCACACCGCCACCAAGGTGAAAGCCGCCAAAGGAGCGGGCTCACCAGAACGGCATCACCGGCACGCCCGCCATGTTCATCAACAAGGCGTACGTCAGCGGCTACCACGACGCCTCCTACATCCGCAATACGATCCTCGACCAGGCGGCGCAGGCCGCTTCCTGACGCGAGGCCCCGCGCCGCGAGGATGCGTGGCACGGGAGACACAAACAAAAGGGGTGGCCCGGAAGGAATCCTTCCGGGCCACCCCTGTAGGGTTCAGCGTGCGAAGCGCTCAGCGCTCCACGACCGCCAGAACGTCACGCGAGGACAGGATCTGGAACTCCTGGCCGTCGTACTTGACCTCGGTGCCGCCGTAGCGCGAGTAGATGACGACGTCGCCGACCTTGACGTCGACGGGGATACGGTTACCGTTGTCGTCCACGCGGCCGGGGCCCACGGCGATAACTTCGCCTTCCTGCGGCTTCTCCTTGGCGGTGTCCGGAATGACCAGGCCGGAGGCGGTGGTCTGCTCGGCCTCAACCTGGCGGATGACGATGCGGTCCTCGAGGGGCTTGATGGAGATCGACATTGTCGCTCCCTTTCTTCTTTGTCACGAAGGTGCTCGTCCTTTCCCTGCCGTCGCGGGGGTCAGGTGCAGGACCGGTCGCGGGTGTTCCCGCGCTTCCTCCACGAGTGTAGGCGCGGTCCTGGCACTCGGGCAAGCTGAGTGCCAGGCGCGTTCACCCAGGGCGAGACGCCGCCCGCGCTCCGACCGCGCACCCCACACGGCCTCGTCCCGCAAGAGATGGGACAATGACCGGGTGAGCGCCCTGACCCCCATTCTGTCCTCCCCCGGCTGGGAGCTGCTGGAGTCCCTGCAAGCGAAGCAGGCCGCCAACCCCATCCCGCTGCCCGAGCTCGGATCCGCCCTGCGCGCCGCCGGCCTCGACGCGGAGCTAGTGGTCGCAGTCCTCACCCAGCTGGCCCTACGCCAGGCCGCGAAAGCCAAGTTCGGCCCCTTCGCCTCCCACATGGTGTTCACTCGCGACGGCCTCGAGCAGGCGACGCGCCTCGTCGTTGCAGCCCGCCACGCCCAGCGCTTCAGGGACTGCGGCGCGACGCGCGTCGCGGACCTTGGCTGCGGCATCGGATCGGACGCCATGGCGATCGCCGGCCTCGGCATGAACGTGCTGGCGGTCGATATTGACCCCGACACCGCCGGTGCCGTGGCCGCGAACCTGCGGGCCTTCGAGGGGTCCGAGGTGCGCCTGGGCGACGTCACGGACCTCGACATGGACGAGCTGGCCGCCGAGGGCGTCGACGCGATCTTCGCAGACCCGGCCCGCCGCACGGGCGCCTCGCGCGGGTCGGCGCGCATCACGAACCCCGAGCAGTGGTCCCCTTCCCTCTCGCTCGCCCTCGGCTGGGCCTCCACGATCGAACGCGTCGGCATCAAGGTGGCGCCGGGCATCGCGTACGAGCACATCCCCTCCTCCTGGCATGCGCAGTGGGTGAGCGTGGGCGGCGACCTCGTCGAAGCCTCGCTCTGGTCCCCCGCGCTCTCCCCCGAGGGCCGCGGGCGCTCCTGCCTCCTCTTGGACGAGGCCGGGGCTGCCCATTCGCTCTCCACACCCGAGGGGTACGCGCCCAACGCCCCCGCGCCTCGCGTGGAGGTCGCACCCCTGGGCACGATGATCGCCGAGCCCGACGCCGCGGTGATCCGATCGGGCCTCCTGGGACGCCTCGCGGACGAGGTCGGCGCGGGCATCGTGTCCGACAAGATCGCCTACCTCACCGGGGACGACCTGCCCGATTCCCCCTTCTACGACCGCTTCGAGGTCCTCGCGGTGACCAACCTGCGAGCAAAGGCGATATCCGCCGAGCTGCGCACGCGCGGCGCGGGCAGCGTCGAAATCAAGAAGCGCGGAGCGGACATCAGCCCCGACGACCTGCGCAAATCCTTGAAACTGGGCGGAGGCGACGAGCAGCTGACCGTCATCGCGACGCGCGTGGACGGGCGCCACCGCGCGATCATCTGCCGACGGTTGGCTAAAAACCTGTAAGAAAGCTCTCCACCGACATCACGTGCCGCCCTGCCACAATGGAGGAAGCTAGCGAAAGGATCGACATGTCTTTGCCCTTCGGTTCCTCCCAGCGTTCCACGATCGGTGTCGAGTGGGAGCTCCAGCTCGTTGACCGCGACTCCCACGACCTGCGTCAGAGCGCGGATGCGATCATCGACCGCGCCACGACCGATGGGAAGCTCTACCCGGGCGTCCACCGCGAGATGCTGCTCAACACGATCGAGGTCGTGTCCAAGCCTCGCTCGACCGTCGCCGAGTGCATGGCGGACCTGATGGACTGCGTCGACTACCTGACGCCCCTGGCTTCGGACCTGCGCATCGACCTGGCGACCGCCGGCACGCACCCCTTCGCGCGACCGGGCCGCCAGCTCGTCACCGATTCCGACCGCTACGCGCAGCTGGTGGAGCGCACCGCCTACTGGGGACACCAGATGCTCCTGTACGGCGTCCACGTGCACGTCGGCGTCGAAGATCGCGCGAAGATCCTCCCGATCCAGGCCGCCCTCACCGCCCACCTGGGCCACCTGCAGGCCATCTCCGCGTCCTCCCCCTTCTGGGCGGGCGAAGACACCGGCTACGCCTCCAACCGCGCGATGGTCTTCCAGCAGCTGCCCACCGCCGGCATCCCGCGGCAGTTCGCGACGTGGGAGGATCTCGAGGCCTACACGGACGACATGATCCGCACGGGCGTCATCGAGGGCTTCGACGAGGTCCGCTGGGACATCCGCCCCTCGCCGGCCTTCGGCACGATCGAGAACCGCGTGTACGACGCTGCGACGAACGCGACCGAGGTCGCCACCTTTGCGGCCTTCACCCACGTCCTCGTCGAGCATTTCTCGCGCCTGTACGACGCGGGCGAGCCTCTGCCGTCTCTGCCGGATTGGTTCGTCGCCGAAAACAAGTGGCGCTCGGCGCGTTACGGCATGGACGCGACCCTCATCGTCTCGCGCGACGGCACGACCGAGAGCGCGCGCGACGGCATCGCGCGACTAAAGGAAGAACTGGCCCCCGTGGCCGCCGACCTGAACTGCGCGCGCGAGTTCGCGGGCCTGGAGACGATCCTGACGATCGGCGCCTCCTACGAGCGCCAGCGCGCCGTCGCGGCGGCCGCGCGACCCGGCCAGGGCCTCGACGCGGTCGTGGACCTCATGCGCACCGAGATGAGTGCGGGACGTCCCCTGACTCTCGCCGAGTTCGCGACCCTGAACGCCTAACTCCGTCACGCCAGTGCCCCACGCTCACCCGGGCGTGGGGCACTGTCGTCACCGCCACACACTCCCAGACAGTATTCAGGTGGCTCTCAGAACGCCGCCGTATCCTAAGTTCCGATAGAAAACTGACACTGAGAGGACACTCGCCCGTGGTGCAGGAAGCAACACAGTCACCCGATAGCGACAGCGCACCATCTCCGCTGGTCAGGATCATCTCCCCCATCGGGACGACCCTCCAGACCGTCTGGCTTCTCATCTCCTCGCTGACACGACTCACCGTCCGATGGCTCTCGCGCTGCCCAGCCACCGCCGTTCTCACCGTCGCGTTGACGATCACGTCGGCGTCCTACTGGGTCTGGCGCGATCAATTCACAGCCCTCGAGGCCACCCCGTCCAGCCCTCACTGGTGGTCGGTCCTCTCCTCCGTCGGCGCGGTTCCCGGCAATTTCGTCGCCACGGCCGTGCTCGGCATCGTCGTGATGATCATTGCGGGCGGCGCGGCCGAGAGGCACCTCGGCACACGCGCGTGGGTGGCCGCAGCTGCTGCCGGCCAGGTCGTCGGCGTCGCCGCCACGTGGCTAACCCTTCCCCTGCTCACCAGGGTGTTCTCCATGTGGGGGCAGACGATTGATGCGGGGAGCCTGTGGGGCACGAGCCTCATCCTCGTCGCTCTCGTGGGCGCCGCAGCGCAGTCGCTGGCCTCGCACTGGCGCTGGCGCGCGCATTTCCTCCTCATCGGAATCCTCATCCTGTCGGCGGCGATCCTCGGATCGGCGATCTCGTATGCGCGCGTGTGGGCCCTCCTCGCGGGCATCATGGCCGCGCGCCTCGTCGGCGTGCGCGGGGAGCGCAGCGGGTCCAGAAGTGACATCACGATCGGACGCCAGCTCGCCTCCGTCGCCGCCCTATGCTGGGCGTGTGCGGCGGCGCTGACCGTTGTTTCTTCCGCCCCCGAGGGACCGCTCGCTCAGATGCGGTGGTCGCTGGGACCCGCGTGGTGGCTCGAGGGGCGCACGGGCGTCATCACGACTCTGCTGTGCCTGGCCCCCATCACGCTCCAGCTGATCTTCGCCTACGGGCTACGCAAGGGCAGGCGCGCCGCCTACTTCGGCACTCTGATCCTCCAGCTGGTCCTCGGCCTGTCGACGGTCGCGTCGACGGGTGTCGCTCTCACCCAAGGCACCGACGAGAACGGGATGGCCAGGCCCGAGCTCGTCACCACGGCCTCACTTCTTCTCGTTCCGGTCATCCTCAACGCCGCCCTGTGCGTCATCACGTGGTGGGTGCGCCGTTCCTTCACGATCCACGCGGAGCCCTCCACGACCTCGACCCTGCTGCGGCGCTGGCTACTCCTCATGGTCGGCTGCGCGGGCGCGGTTCTTGTCCTCGGATTCCTCACGAGCGACTCGTTCGTCCCCCTCGAGGCACTTAATGCCGACGACCTGACCGTCACCGACTACGCGACTCCCCTGCAGATCCTCCACGATTACACCCTCGCGCTGCTCCCTACGGCGACGGCCTCGATCTTCGAGCCGTCCCTGGTTCCGATGACGCTCTTTGCGGAGGCACCCGTCCTGTGGGTCCCCCTCGTCGCTTGGATCGGCACCCTCGCCATCATCCTGAAAGCACTGCTCGCTCGGCCTCGTATCCCGCTGTCCTCGCCGCTCGAGAGCCTCACGCCGCTCCTGCGCGCCCACGGCGCGGGCACCCTCGGGTGGATGCAGACCTGGGAAGGCAACCAGGTGTGGGTGTCTCCTTCCGGCGAGGCCGGGGTCGCCTATCGCGGATCGGGAGGCGTCGCGCTGACGGTCACAGACCTGGCATACGCGCCGGGCACGGCCTCCGAAGCAATCGCGCAGTTCTCGTCCTTCGCGTCCACCTCGGGACTGACCCCCGCGCTCTACTCGGTCCACGAGGAGCTCGCGCAGGCCGCTCGCGAGGAGGGCTGGACGATCATGCAGGTCGCCGAGGAGTCCCTGCTGGACCTGCCCGGCCTCGCGTTCAAGGGCAAGGCCTACCAGGACGTGCGCACCGCCATGAACCACGCGACCCGCGAGGGCGTCGAGGCCGTGTGGACCACCTGGGAGGAGTGCCCGGCGGGCTGGCGCGACCAGATCACCGTCATCTCCGATTCGTGGAGCGCCGACAAGGCCCTGCCCGAGATGAGCTTTACGCTCGGCGGCGTGCCCGAACTCGCGGTCCCCGAAACGCGCATCCTGGTCGCCATCGACGAGGAGTCGACGATCCATGCCGTCACTTCGTGGCTTCCCATCTACCGCGACGGGCAGGTCATCGGTCTCACCCTGGACGTCATGCGTCGGCGCGCGACCGGGTGGCGTCCCGCGATCGAGTTCCTTATCGGCAAGGCCGCCCTGTCAGCGCAGGAAGAGGGGTTGGAAGTCCTGTCCCTGTCGGGTGCTCCCCTGTCGCGTTCGGCCGACGACACCTCGGCCTTTGGACCCCTCACCGACGCGCTAGCGGCCATCATGGAGCCGCTCTACGGCTTCACCTCGCTGCATGCGTTCAAGCGCAAGTTCAAGCCCCGCACGCAGTCCCTGTACCTGGCGGTGCCGGATCCGGCCTCCCTCGCGACAGTCGGACTGGCCATCTCGCACGCCTACGTGCCCCACGTGTCCCCCGCACAGACCCTCACGCTCGTCGCCTCCGTCGCCGGGGGCCTCGCCAAACTCGCCGCAAAGGGCGTCGGCGACCTGCGATCGACCCGAGCAGCCTCCCGGGAGCGCGCGTCCGATGAGGGCACGCTCGCTGCCACGGCCTCGTCCAATGGGAGCGGAAAGGAACATCGATGAGCGCCCTGGGAAGCATTCCCCTCACCTCGCTTAAGACCCTCGCGGTAGTCGCAGTCCTGGCGGTTCTATCTGTGCTGGCTGGGGCGTCTGCGCTTGCACGTTCGGCCCCGGCGCGCTGCCCGGGACGCACGAGGCGGTGGCTGGGGCGCACGGTCATCCTCCTCGTGCCCACGATCCTGATCGCGTCCGCGGGGGCGCTCGTCTTCAATCGCTCGCTCGGGCTCGTAAAAACCAGCGGGGACCTGGCAAAACTCGCCACCTCAACCGTCGTCGGAACGACCGCGCAGTCGGGCGGCGAGGCCGACATCGACGCGCAGTCGGCCGCCGCATCCGAACTCGACGCGACCTTTACGACGACCGAGGACGGCATGCTCGAGACCACCTGGACCGGCCCGTCGAGCGGGATCACCCTGCCCGTTTTCGTCATCACCCCGCGCGGCTACTCCCCCACCGACGGCAAGACCTACGCGGTTATCGAGCTTCTCCACGGCTACCCGGGCGAGGCCGACGGCACGATGCAGGGCGCGCAGGTTCAGGAGGCGCTCAACGACGCCATCGACGCGGGGATCATCCCGCCGACAATCGTCGTCGGCCCCTCCCTCAGCGTTGACGAGGAGGCCCACGACTGCGCCGACATCGAGGGGCGCCCCGCCGTCTACACGTGGGTGTCCCACGACGTCCCCGAGATGATTCGACACAACTTCCCCAATACGTCGTCCAATCGCGACGCCTGGATGATCGGGGGTTTCTCCGCCGGCGCCTACTGCGCAATCTGGACGGCCCTGCGCACGCCCGAAACCTACGGCGCCGCCGCCTCTCTGTCCGGTTATGACACGCAGATCGAGGGGCAGATGACCAACCAGGGCGATCAGTACCTGGCCGACAACACGCTGTCGGTCATGCTGGCGAACCGCACGCCTGACGGGATGCGCATCTACGCGATGGCGGCCGGGGACGACGCGGTTGGCGGCGCCTACACCGCTCTTAAGATGGCGGCAGCCGTCAAGGAACCCGACAGCGTCACCACGGACGTTCCCCCGACTGGCGGGCACGCGGGCCCGCTGTGGCGCGAGCACATTCCGACGATGCTGGCGTGGTGGGGGTCCTCCGACCGGGTCTCGCGGGCCGTCGGTGCCCCTTCGACGGCGGCGACCGCACAGTCCTCCGAAGCCAGCGCGTCCATCGTCCCTGTGACGACCGTGACCCACGAGGTCCGACCGACCGCTCCGAACGGGTACCTGACGCTTGGACTCCTGATTGTCGGCGTGCTCGTCTCGCTCGTGCTCACGTGGCATATCGCGCCGCGCTGGCAGCTGCGTCGCCACGAGGACCAGCGCAATGAGGCCGACCACCAACACCGGGGCCGCCACCGCGCCCGGCGGCAGGGGCTCCTGGAGCGCCTTCCGCGCCCCGCTCTCACAGCGCTCGGGTATCTCGCTCGGTTGACATCCCTGTGCGCTGCAGCAGGAAGCGCCGCGATGCTCATCGGCATCGCCGCCAACATGGTGGGCGGCTTCTACACGTCGTGGGGGTCGGTCGCGCAGAGCTTCATGGACGGCCTGCGCTAGTTTCGACCCGCGCTTTCAGGCGCGCGGCGGCATGTAGGTCGTCGTCAGCTCCATGCCGGAGTCCGGGGAGAAGTCCCAATCCGACGGCGGCAGGCCTGCCGCGACCAGTTCGGATCCAATCGCGGCGATCTGGGCGCCGTTGTCCGTGCAAAAATGCAGCGGAGGCATGCGCACTGTGACACCCGCGGCCTCGGCGCGCTGCGCGAGCAGGGTGCGCAGGCGCGTGTTCGCGGAAAACCCACCGCCGACGACGATCGTGTCGCAGCCGGTGTCCAGTGCCGCGCGGACGGCCTTTGCCGTCAGAGAGTCGTTCACGGCCTCGGAGAAGGCCGCGCAGACATTTCCTTGCTGACGGTCTCGCCCCGCGCCCTCGCGCCCTCGATGTAGCGGGCAACGGCGGTCTTCAGGCCCGAGAACGAGAAGTCGTACTTGTGGCGTTCCTTGTCCTTGCCTGCAGCCAGGCCGCGCGGGAAACGGATCGCCTCACGATCACCCTGCTGGGACAGGCGATCCACGTGCGGGCCGCCCGGATAGGGCAGGTCGAGGAGGCGCCCCACCTTGTCAAAGGCCTCTCCCGCGGCGTCATCCAGAGTGCCGCCGAGTTCGACAACATCGGTCGCAATGTTGCGTATCTCAAGGATGTTCGAGTGACCACCGGAGACAACCAGGCCGATGAAGTGCTCGGGAAGCGGGCCATCGGCGAGCTTATCGACAGCCAGGTGACCGATCACGTGGTTGACACCGTACAGGGGCTTGCCCAGCGACGAGGCCAGAGCCTTCGCCGCGCAGATTCCCACGGTCAGAGATCCGACGAGGCCAGGGCCTGCCGCGACCGCAATCGCGTCGACGTCGGCAAGGGTCAGGCCCGCTTCATCCAACGCTGCGTTGAGCGTCGGCAGGAAAGACTCTAGGTGGGCGCGCGACGCAATCTCGGGGATGATGCCGCCGTAGCGGGCGTACTCATCCATCGACGTGGCCGTGCGGTCGACCAGCAGCTGCGTTCCACGCACGAGGCCGACGCCGGTCTCGTCGCAGGTTGACTCAATACCAAGGACCAGGGGTTCACTCACGTCCCCTAGTCTAAGCCGCGCTCAACTCTGCCGCCGCGCGCGGGGCGGATTGGAGCACGAATCCTCAGGAGTCAGCGTCCACCTGCGTGCGGGGACGCAAGTTTGCAACGAACATTGCGGCCCCGGCTACCCCCAGCACCAGCAGTGACCACGGGAAAAGCGAGTCGGCAATGGGCTTGATCGACGGCGAGCCGAAGAGGACTCCCAAGAGCAGGATGATCGACAGGATCGCAAAGACAACCATCGCGCCGATTCCAATCGTCGCACTCACCCAGTAGCGCCGCGTGTGCGTGTTCGGGCCGCTCTCATCGAATTGCATGGCAGAACTCCTCTCTGAGCCGATGATGCTTTCATCATACGCCGCGAGGCCCACCGTGATGGGCTTTTCACCAACCTCCGCCGCTGCTGCCACGGTGTGTCAACACACCGTGACTATTCGCCGAGCCACTGCCCCCGCGCATCATCAACGCTGGAGGGCCCGGCGCTTACGCGCCGGGCCCTCCGCGAGGCCACTCCAGCCGAATCAGACGCCCTTGAAGGCAGCCTTGCCGAGCTGGCGGTTGAGGTTTGCGATCACGTCGAGCGGGATCTGCTTGGGGCACACCTCAGCACACTCGCCGATGTTCGAGCAGGAGCCGAAGCCCTCCTCGTCCATCTGGTTGAGCATGCCCACGACGCGCTTGTAGTTCTCGGGCTTGCCCTGCGGGAGCAGGCCGAGGTGCGTGACCTTCGCCGAGGTGAAGAGCATAGCGGAGGCGTTCGGGCAGGCAGCCACGCACGCACCACAGCCGATGCACGCGGCGGCCTCGAACGCGCGATCCGCGTCCTGCTTCGGGACCGGGGTCGCGTGCGCGTCGGGGGCTGCACCCGTGTTCACGGAGATGTAGCCGCCCGCCTGGATGATGCGATCCAGGGCGCTGCGGTTGACCACGAGGTCCTTGATGATCGGGAAGCCCGATGCACGCCACGGCTCGATCGTGATGACGTCGCCATCCTTGAAGGAACGCATGTGCAGCTGGCAGGTCGTGGTGACCTCCGGGCCGTGAGCGATACCGTTGATGACGATGCCACACTGACCGCAGATGCCCTCGCGGCAGTCGGAGTCAAAGGCGACGGGTTCCTCGCCGCGTGCGAAGAGCTCTTCGTTCAGGACGTCGAGCATCTCCAGGAACGAGGACTCTTCCGAGATTCCCTTCACCTGGTATTCATGAATTGCGCCCTTGTCTTCGGGACCGTTTTGGCGCCAGATCCTCAGTGTCAGGTTCACTTGTAGCTCCGCTGCTTCAGCTCGATGTCGTTGTAAATCAGGTCTTCCTTGTGGAGGATCGGGGGCTCGCCTTCGCCAGCGTATTCCCAAGCCGCCACGTACAGGAACTTGTCGTCGTGACGCAGGGCCTCACCCTCGGGAGTCTGGGACTCCGCGCGGAAGTGGCCGCCACACGACTCTTCGCGGTGCAGCGCGTCAATGCACATGAGCTCGCCCAGCTCCATGAAGTCGGCGACGCGGCCGGCCTTCTCGAGGGACTGGTTGAGTTCACCGATCGACTTGCCGGGAACGCGAACGTTCTTCCAGTAGTCGGCACGCAGCTCGCGGATCATACCGATGGCCTTCTTCAGGCCTTCCTCGGTACGCTCCATGCCGCAGTACTCCCACATGATCTTGCCCAGCTCCTTGTGGAACGAGTCCACGGAGCGGGTGCCATTGATCGACATGAGGGTGTCGATACGGCCTGAGCCGACTCGAGAGCTTCCTTCACCGAAGGCGAGTTCTCGTCCAGCTTGGGCAGGTGGAAGCAGTGCGCCAGGTAGTCGTTGATCGTGTTAGGCAGGACGAAGTAACCGTCCGACAGGCCCTGCATGAGCGCCGAGGCACCCAGGCGGTTCGCGCCGTGGTCGGAGAAGTTCGCCTCGCCCGGCCACGTACAGACCGGGCAGGTTCGACTCGAGGTCGTAGTCAACCCACAGGCCACCCATGGTGTAGTGGACGGCCGGGTAGATGCGCATCGGCACCTCGTAGGGGTTGTCGCCCGTGATGCGCTCGTACATGTCGAAGAGGTTGCCGTACTTGGCGGACACGGCGGCCAGGCCCATACGGTTGATCGCGTCGGAGAAGTCGAGGTAAACGCCGCGGGCGACACCGTCGATCTTCGGGCCGACGCCACGGCCCTCGTCACACATGTTCTTGGCCTGACGCGACGCGATGTCGCGGGGCACGAGGTTACCGAAGGAGGGGTAGATGCGCTCCAGGTAGTAGTCGCGATCCTCTTCGGGGATGTCGCGCGGGTCCTTCTCGCAGTCCTCGGCGCGCTTGGGAACCCAGATGCGACCGTCGTTACGCAGCGACTCCGACATGAGGGTCAGCTTCGACTGCTGGTCGCCGTGCTGGGGGATGCACGTGGGGTGGATCTGCGTGAAGCAGGGGTTGCCGAAGTAGGCGCCCTTGCGGTACGCACGCCAGATGGCGGTCGCGTTACAGCCCATCGCGTTGGTGGACAGGAAGAACACGTTGCCGTAGCCGCCGGTGGCCAGGACGACCGCGTCAGCGATGAAGGTCTCGAGCTTGCCGGTGGACATGTCGCGGGCGACAATGCCGCGAGCCTTGCCCTCGTCGACGATGAGCTCGACCATCTCGTGACGCGAGTGCTCGGTGACTGTGCCGGCCGCGACCTGGCGCTCGAGCGCCTGGTAGGCGCCGATCAGCAGCTGCTGACCTGTCTGGCCACGCGCGTAGAACGTACGGGACACCTGCACGCCACCGAAGGAGCGGTTGTCGAGGAGGCCGCCGTACTCGCGGGCGAAGGGGACGCCCTGCGCGACGCACTGGTCGATGATGTTAGCGCTGACCTCGGCAAGGCGGTAGACGTTGTCCTCACGAGCGCGGTAGTCGCCGCCCTTCACCGTGTCGTAGAAGAGACGGTAGACGGAGTCGTTGTCGTTGCGGTAGTTCTTCGCGGCGTTGATACCACCCTGCGCGGCGATGGAGTGAGCGCGGCGGGCGGAGTCCTGGTAGAAGAAGCAGTCGACGTTGTAGCCCATTTCGCCGAGCGAGGCGGCGGCAGCGCCGCCCGCGAGGCCGGAGCCGACGATGATGACGCGCAGCTTACGGCGGTTGGCGGGGTTGACCAGCGCGGCGCTGAACTTACGCTGTTCCCAGCGCTGCGCGATCGGGACGTCGTGGGGAGCCTTCGTGTCGGCGATCTTCTCGCCTTCACGGTAGAGGCCGTGGATGAGTGTATCGGTCATGATTGCGTGCCCTTCCTCAGTGGATCAAGCCGGTGACGATGGCGACGGGCGGGGCCATGAACATCACGAAGATGACCAGACCGACCAGGCCCGAGAGGAGAACCAGCGGCTTGCGGGTCGCGGAACGCACCCAACCGAGCGACTGGAACATGGACCAGAAGCCGTGGGAGACGTGGACGCAGGCGCAGCCGACGAACACGGCGTAGAGGATCACCAGGACCGGCGACTGGAAGGAAGCGACCATGCGGGCGTAAGGCGTGGTGACGTCAGCGCCGAAGTTCGCGAGCTTCGCGGGCAGGCTCACGGTGGTGAAGTGAGCGATGTGGAAGATCAGGATCAGCAGGATGAGGACACCGCTCATACGCATGGTGCGAGCCGCGTAGGAGTCCGAGACGGACTTCTTGACGACGTACCGGGTGGAGCGAGCGCGACGCGAACGCTTCCAGGTGTAAGCGGCAGCCCACAGGTGGATGATGAGCATCAGCGCCATGGCGGCGCGGAAGACCCAGATGAATCCGCCGTGCGGGAAGATCGGCACGAAAGCCTCTTCATGCAGCCAGTGCGCGTAGTCGTTGTAGACCTCCGCACCCAGGAACATCTTGAGGTTGCCGTAGGAGTGGAACAGCAAGAAGAAAACGAAAACGAAGCCCGAGACGGCCATCAGCTGCTTAATAAAGACGCTGGTGGTCCACGCGCGGCGCTTCTTCGTTGCGACATTTTGAGTGGCCATGCCTTGAGCATATCGACGCTTTTCCTCCGCTTCGTAGGACCATGGCACGAGGCCCCGCACACCGCGTGGCGACACCCTGTCATTTTCCGCTATTTTCCGCGGCTATCGAGACACCTCACGCCCACGACCGCAAGGGAAAAACATGGGACCAACGGTCCTGCAAACAGTGCTCAAAAGACAGGAATTTTGATACACCGACCATACCTATTTAGTGGCGGTCGTCGCATTGCCTGAGATCAGGGAAGCCCTCATCTCGACGGCCTCTTCGACGGGGTTGCGAAAGTAGCGCGGTCGGCGGCCGATTTCGACGAACCCTCGCGTCTCGTACAGGCGGATGGCGCTCTCGTTCGAGGGGCGCACGTCGAGGAAGATCTCGCGTGCTCCGGCCTCGCGAGACCATGCCAGGAGGGCGTCGAGAATCGTCGCTCCGATGCCTCGACCACGCGCGTGGGAGCGCACCCCGATGGTCATGATGTCTGCCTGATCTCCACCAACCTTGGCGCCGCCGTATCCGACGACGTCTCCCGAGCCATCGGCAGCGATCCAGTAGCGCGAGGCCGGAGAGGAGAGCTCCTCGGCGATCATGTAGGGGGTCCAGGGGTCCTCAGGGAACACCTCGGCCTCGAGGGCAGCGAAGATTTCGAGGTCGCCCGGCCCGGCAACGCGCAGCGTAGCGTTCACAGGCGCGCGGTGGGCTGGCCCTGAATGTCGGGGCGGCGCAGGTAGAGGGGGTCGGTGCGCAGACGATCCTCCTCGCCGCGCGATAGGCGCGTGGCGACGATGCGGCTCATGACGGCGGGATCGAGGCTCACCTGGGGTCCGATGTCCGCGCGGGCGAGCGCGTCGGCGCTGTGCGCGGGAATCGGGGCTCCGGCGACGACGAGGCCGGGGGGGCGGTCCGCATGGCGCCCAGCAGCGCAGACACGTCCCCGACCTCGAGGCGCCCCTCAAGGGTGACGTCGTCGGGCCCGGAGGCCACGTACGAGCCCCAGTAGAGTTCGCGGCGTCGTGCGTCGGCAATCGCGTAGACGCGGGCGTCGGGAGCCAGGAGGTCGAGTCCCTGGCGGGCGATGACGTCGAGTGCGGACACCCCGTAGGCGGGCACGCCCGCGACGGCGGCAAGAACGCGGGCAGAGACGAGGCCGGCGCGCAGTCCTGTAAAGGGGGCGGGACCGGTGCCCACGAGAATGCGATCGATACCGGCGTGGGCGAGCTGCGCGGGCAAGCCGGCAGCCTCGAGGGCCTCACGCACGAGCGGGGTGATCGATTCGGCGTGGTGGCGCCCGGAATCGTTGTGGGCGCGGGCGATGACGCAGCCGTCGTCGACGATGGCGACGGTGGTGGCTGCTTGGGTGTCCAGGGCTATCTCTCGCACGGTGTGATCCTACTCGTCGGCGTCGGCCTCGTCGATGCGGCGTCCGCCGTGGGCAGCGACGACACCATCGAGCACGCCGTCCCAGCGGTGGCCGTAGGCGCGCATGACGATGCGCCGACGGCCGTCATCCATGTGCTCCAAGTCGATGACGTCACCGTCGTGGTCGGCCTCGCCGCCCGATGCCCGGCGCACCTCGATGGAGAGGCGCTCGGCGCTCATCGCCTCCGTCTTACCTTCGCCCCACTCAACGACGGTGACGGCCTCGTCGAGAGAAGAGTCGAGGTCGAGGGTCTCCAGGTCGCTGAGGTCCGTGATGCGATAGGCGTCAGCGTGGATAAGGTCCGGGCCGCCGTGAAGCGAGGGGTGCACACGGGCGACGATGAAGGTCGGCGAGGCGACGCGGCCACGCACGCCCATACCGACGCCGATTCCCTGGGTGAGGGTGGTCTTGCCGGCGCCGAGGCCGCCCGAGAGCATGAGGAGGTCGCCGGCCGCCAGGACGCGGCCGAGGTCTTCACCGAGGGCCCGCGTCTGGTCTGCGTCGCGCGTCGACACCTCGTAGGAGGCGATGGGCTGGGTCATGAGTTGCTCCCGAAGGTCGCGTCGGCGCCATCCCGGTAGATGCGGGGGATGTGTGCGCCCAGGTGGGTGACGATTTCGTAGTTGATGGTACCGGCTGCCTGCGCCCAGTCGTCGGCCAAAGCCTCACCGTCTGCTCCCGAGCCGAACAGGATGGCGATGTCTCCGGGGGCCGCGGGGGCGTCCCCGCTGCGTGCGGTCGGCGTTCCGGGGCTTGCCTGCGCGGGGCCTAGGTCGACCATGAACTGGTCCATGCACACGCGCCCGACGATGGGCGCGTTGAGGGGGCCGGAGGCGCTCTGGACGACGACGCGCGCCCGGTTGGAGGCGGCTCGCAGGATGCCGTCGCCGTAGCCGAGGGGAACCAGGCCGATCCAGCGGCGCGTGGGCGCGACCCAGGTTCCCCCGTACGAGGCAGGGGTCCCCTCTTCGATGACCTTGACGGAGGTGAGGGGGGCGCTCAGCTCGAGGGCGGGGATGAGGCCGAGTTCTTCAGCCGTAGCGACCGAAGGGTCGGGGCTCAGCCCGTACAGGCCAATGCCGGCGCGGACCATGTCGTAGTGGGCCTCGGGGTGCCAGAGGATGCCCGACGTGGCGGACAGGTGGCGGATGCGCGGCGTGATGCCCGCGTCGGCGAGGATCGCCAGACCCTCCTCGAAAATACGCACGTGGCTCGCGGTCGACGCGTTTCCCGCCTCGCTGGGGTCGTCGGCGCGGGACATGTGGCTCCATGCGCCCACGACGTCGACGAGGCCGTCGTCGACGGCCATCCGCAGGGCCGAGGCCAGGGCGGGCAGGTCGGCGAGGGTGGAGCCCGCGCGGGACATACCGGTGTCGATCTTGACGTGGACGCGCGCGGGGCGGCCGGCCTGCCTGGCGGCGGCACAGATGTCGGCAAGGACCCAGGTCCACGACACGGACAGGTCGATGTCGGCCTCGATCGCGGCGGCGAAGTCGGAGGAGGAGGTGGAAATCCACGCGAGGATAGGCGCGTCGGCACGGGCGACCCCGGCCTCGTCGAGGCCTCGGCGCAGTGCAAAGGCCTCGGCCAGCTGGGCGACGCCCAGCCAGTCGGCGCCACCGTCCAGGGCGGCGCGGGCGACCGGGAGGAGGCCATGCCCGTAGGCGTTCGCCTTGACGGTCGCGAGCTGGAGCGCGCCCGGGGCGGCGGCCCGCAGGACGCTGAGGTTGTGCGTGATGGCGGCCAGGTCAACGGCCGCGCACGACGGGTATCCCCGGCCCTCGCTTTGAATGTCTGTGACAGTCACTCCCCTAGTATCTCACGGTCGCGGGGACTCCCTCCACAGTCAGCGGGCGGGGTCTGCGAGTGCGAGTGGGATTGACGCTGCGATGTCCGAGGCCTGGATGGGGATGCGCCCTGCGCCGCGCTCGGCCGCGAGCGCGGCTGCGCGTCCGTGGAGGGCGACAGCTGCTGACAGGCGCGTGGGGGTGACGGCCTGCGCTCGTCCGTCCGGCCCAGGCACTGTCTCCGCCTCCGCGAGCGGTCGCGCGAGGACGCCGGCGAGGAATCCCGCGAGTACGTCCCCGTTTCCGGCGACGCCCGCCCAGGAGGTCGTCGTCTGGCCGACCGTCGGGGTGTAGGAGCGCACGAGGCGGCCCTGCGCCAGCGCGTCCACGTCGGGCCACGCTTCCGTGCTGTTCAGAGCGCGCTGGAAGGCCTCCTTGACGTCGGTGTCCACATATTCGAAGGAGTACACGATCGTGACGGGGCCTTTGAGGACGACGTGGCAGCCCGTGGCCTCGTGGAGCGCGCGGGCGTAGCGCAGAGGAGCGGCGGCCACCTCGGCCCGCGTCACCGGAGCGCCGAGGCGTCCCAGGAGGCGCGCGGCCTCGCCGTAGTGCGGGGTGAGGACGGTGACATCGGGCTTCAGCGAGCCGAGCAGCTCGGGGACGAGGTCGAGCGCCCACGCGTCGATAACGAGGGGCATGCCCGATTGCCCGCAGAATTGCGCGAGCTCGAGCGCATCCTCGCGCCGATCCTCGTCGAGGCCGGGGCCGATGAGGGCGGACTGGATGCGCCCGCCGACGGTGACGACGCCGGGTTGGTCGGCCAGCACGAGGTCTTGGACGCGCCTCGTGGAGTTCAGGCGCACCATACCCACGCCCGCAGCCAGCGCCCCGCGCGTCGCGAGAACGCCGGCACCCGGGTAGGTGTCGGATCCGGCGACGAGGCCGACAACGCCGCGGGCGTACTTGTCGTCTGAGAACGCGGGGACGGGGACGACTTCGTGGGCGGAAAAGGCCTCGTCGACGACGTAGAGGTCGTCCGCGCCGATCACCCCGTCATCGCCCTGGGCGCGGCCCGTCCCGCTGCTGTCCCAGTCCATCGTCACGAGGCTGATGTCCCCGGTGAACTCGACCGCAGGAGGCAGGACCTGCGCACGCTTGTACGTGCCGACCGCGAGGGTGTGGGTGGCGCGCAGGATCGGACCCGTGATCGCGCCGGCATCGTCGGTCAGGCCCGAGGGGACGTCGATCGCGATGACGGGCCGCGGCTTGATGGCGGAGAGCCCGTTGAGGAGTTCCACGGATTCCGCGAGCGCGCCGGTGAGCGGGCCGTGGGCGCCGGTGCCCACAATGCCGTCGATCCAGGCGTGCGCGAGGAACACTTCGGACCATGCGGGCGTGTTCTCGATGGAGCGCAGCGACTGGCCTCCCAGGTCAATGATGCGCACGCCCGCTTCTTGGGCGGCGGCGAGGGCGCGGCGATGGCAGCGCTTCTTCAGGAGGTAGGCGGTCGCTCCGATTCCTCCGCGCGCGAGGATCGCGCAGGCGTAGAGGGCGTCCCCACCGTTATCCCCACCGCCAACGAAGGCGGTCACACGGCTGGCGATCCAGTCGACCCCGTCATCCTCGCTACCTTCCTCCGCTTCCGCGCCTGGATCGGCGTCCTCGCCGTTCCAGCTCACGGGCAGGTCCGCGTAGCGCACGACCGCGGCCGCTACCTCACCTGCGACGTCGAGCATGTAGCGGTCCGGATCCCCCTCGGAAACCGCCTGATCGACGCACTTTTTCTCCAGTTCCCGCGCGTCGGCGAAGGACAGGGCAGCTCCATCAATCGTGAACATGCGCCATATTCTTTCACACCGCGCACACCCGGGGTGGCCGCTTGCACGACGACGACGCCCGACGCGCACAGACAGCCCGGGCCTCGTCCCAGATGAGGAACGAGGCCCGTGAGCGCTGCCGGGGCACCAGCCCCGCGCCGGCGGATTACTCCACCGTCACGGACTTGGCCAGGTTGCGCGGCTGGTCGACGTCGAGGCCCTTCACGGCGGCGAGCTCGCAGGCGAAGATCTGCAGCGGCACGACGGTCAGGAGCGGCGCGTACAGGGTCGGCACGGCGGGCACGCGGAAGACGGTCTCGGCGAACTCGTCGACGGAGGAGTCCCCCTCCTCGGCGATGATGATCGTGCGGGCGCCGCGGGCGCGGACCTCGGCGATGTTGGCCAAGACCTTGCCGTGCAGCTCAGGGCGACGCGGGGTGGGCACGATGACGATGACCGGCTGGCCCTCGTCCACGAGCGCGATCGGGCCGTGCTTGAGCTCACCGGCGGCAAAGCCCTCGGCGTGGATGTAGCAGATTTCCTTGAGCTTGAGCGCGCCCTCGAGGGCGACGGGAAAGCCGACGTGACGGCCCAGGTAGATCACCGAGGTCGCATCCTGCATCGTGCGGGCGAACTGGCGGACCGTCTCACCGTTCTCGAGGACGCGCGTGATCGCCTCGGGGACGCGCGCGAGCTTGTCCATGTAGTCGGCGATCTCGTCGGCGTACTTGTTGCCGCGCACCTGCGCCAGGTACAGGCCCAGGATGTAGCAGGCGGTGACCTGCGCGGTAAACGCCTTGGTGGAGGCGACCGCGATCTCGGGGCCCGCGTGCGTGAGGATCACGGCGTCGGACTCGCGCGAAATGGTCGATCCGGGCGTGTTCACGATGGCGACGACCTTCGCGCCCTGCTCGCGGGCGTGACGGATCGCCTGGATGGTATCCATGGTCTCGCCGCTCTGGGAGATGGCGACGACCAGCGTCTTTTCGCCGACGACCGGGTCGCGGTAGCGGAACTCGCTGGAGAGCTCGACCTCGACGGGGATGCGGCACCAGTGCTCGATCGCGTAGCGGGCGACCTGTCCGGCGTAGGAGGCAGTGCCGCAGCCGATCATGATGACCTTGTCGACGGAGCGCAGGACGTGCTCGGGGATGCGCACCTCGTCCAGGGCCAGGCGGCCGTGGGAGTCGATGCGGTCGGCCAGGGTCGCGCCCACGGCATCGGGCTGCTCGTGGATTTCCTTCTCCATGAAGGTCGGCCAGCCGTTCTTGGTGGCGCGGTCGGAGGAGAAGTCGACCTCGTACGCCTCTCGCTCGACGGGGTTGCCCGCGGGGTCGATGACGGTCACGCCGGTCGCGGAGACGACCACGACCTCGTCCTGGTCGACCTCGACGGCGCGGTTGGTGTGCTCGACGAAGGCCAGGACGTCGGAGCCCAGGAAGTTCTCCCCGTCCCCCAGGCCGATGACCAGCGGGGAGGAACGGCGGGCCGCGACGATGACGTTCGGGGACTGGGTGCTCAGCACCAGCAGGGTGAAGGTGCCGTGGAGCTGGGCGGTGACGGCGCGCATGGCGACGACCAGTCGGCGCGCCACCTCCTCGTCGACGCCGGTCAGTCCGGCGACAGCACCCTGGTACGAGGCGGGGTCCGCCTGGTCGTAGGCGCGGGCCAGCAGGTGGACGACCACCTCGGTGTCGGTCTCCGACGCGAAGGTCTCGCCGTCGGCGATGAGGGCGGCGCGCAGGGCGTCCGCGTTTTCGATGATGCCGTTATGGACGAGGGAGAAGCGCCCGTCCGGGCTGGAGTGGGGGTGGGCGTTCGCGACCGTCGGGCGGCCGTGGGTCGCCCAGCGGGTGTGTCCGATGCCCGCGTACGCGTCGGCCGGGGGCTGCGCGTCGAGTTCCTCGGAGAGGTTGACGAGCTTGCCGAGCGCGCGGCGCACGTCCAGGTGATCCGGGGACGCCAGGGCGATGCCCGCCGAGTCGTATCCGCGATATTCGAGGCGTGCCAGGCCGCCGAGGACAACCTCGCGACTACGCTGGGACGCTTTGCATGCAATATGTCCAACAATTCCGCACATAGCACCCATTCCAACACACCAAACCCCTCTTGCGGTCAATAACGTGTGTCGCTTCACGCTGTGAACAAGTGCGCACAACCACAAACATGTGGGGCACAATGGGAACGTGAGCATCACCGAGAGCCCCTCGACCATCCCATCCCCGGCCTCGCCAAGCGTCTCGCCTGACGAGCAGAACCCGGCCGCTGTGCGCAACGCCGCCAACCCCTACGCGCGCTTCGCCCGCTCCGAGTGGGACCGCCTCGCCGATCGCACTCCCCTGCCGCTCACGCAGGAGGACATCGACCGCATCGCGTCACTGGGCGACCCCATCGACATGACCGAGGTCGACACGATTTACCGGCCCCTGAGCGCGCTGCTGCAGCTCTACATCGACGGGCGCCGCCGCACCGCCGCCGAGCGCCACGCCTTCCTCGGAGAGCCCGAGGCCCACTCGACCCCCTTCGTCATCGGCATCGCCGGCTCGGTCGCCGTCGGCAAGTCGACGGTCGCGCGCCTCCTTCAGCTCCTGCTCTCTCGCTGGGATTCCACCCCGCGCGTGGACCTGGTGACGACCGACGGCTTCCTCTACCCGAACCGGATCCTGCAGGAACGCTCCCTCATCGCCCGCAAGGGTTTCCCCGAGTCCTACGACCGCTCGGCCCTCATCTCTTTCCTGGCCTCGGTCAAGGCCGGTAACCCGCACGCGAAGGCCCCCGTGTACTCGCACGTCACCTACGACATCGTGCCCAACGCCTACATCGACGTGGATCGCCCCGACATCCTCATCGTCGAGGGCCTCAACGTGCTCCAGCCGCCGCGCTCGGCGCCCGGTTCCATCTCGGTGGCAGTCTCGGACTACTTCGACTTTTCCATCTACGTCGACGCCGACGAGAAATTCATCGAGCAGTGGTACGTCGACCGCTTCCTCAAGCTGCGTGCGACCGCGTTCTCCCGCGAGGACTCCTACTTCAAGACCTACGCATCCCTCACGGACGACGAGGCCGCCTCGACCGCCCACGTCGTCTGGAACGCGATCAACCTGCCGAACCTGCGCGAAAACATCCGTCCCACCCGCGAGCGCGCGACCCTCATCTTCACGAAGGGCCCCGACCACCGCGTCGAATCCCTATCGATCCGCAAGGATTGATCCCGTCCACACACAAACGAGGCCGCAGCCGGAAAACCCGGCCACGGCCTCGTCTCATGTGGAGCTAACGGTTAGCCGATCCACGCGCCCGAGGGCGCGAAGTGGTACCAGGACCAACCGATGAGTTCCCAACCGGTGGCCATGGAGCCGTTAGAGCGCAGGTAGAACCAGACGGGTCCTTCCTGGTACCAGCCGGTGGTCATCGCGCCATTGGCGCCCAGGTGGTACCAGGTGCCACCGAGGAGCTGCCAACCGGTGGCCATGGAGCCGGAGGGCGACAGGTAGTACCAGGCGCCGCCGTCCTTGACCCATCCGGTACGCATGGCGCCGGAGGAGGACAGGTAGAACCAGGTTCCGTCGATCTGGGTCCATCCGGTCGCCATCTGACCGGTCGCGGGGTCGAGGTAGTACCAGGAGCCGCGGTCCATGATCCAGCCGTACTGCTGGGCACCGCTGGAGCCGTGGTAGTACCAGTGTCCGCCGTCGTAGACCCAGCCCATCTTGAGGTAGCCGCTCGCGTCGAAGCGGTAGGTCTGCCCGTCGATGACGAGGGTTTCGTTGGCCGCGTAGGTGCCGTCAGAGTAGCTGTACCACCAGCCGAAGTAGCCGGACTTCCACTGACCGGTACGAGGCTGGGGCGTGGGATCCGGGGTCGGAGCCGGGGTCGGGTCCACAGTCGGCTCGGGCGTCGGCTGCGGATCCGGGGTCGGCTGCGGATCCGGCGTGGGCTGCGGATCCGGCGTGGGCTGCGGATCCGGCGTGGGCTGCGGGTCCGGCGTGGGCTGCGGGTCCGGCGTGGGGGTGGGGTTCTCGATCGTCACCCAGTACAGGAAGCGCGAGTCGCCGCCACCGACGGCGCTCAGCACGACCTGCGAGGTCTCGCCCTCGCCGAGCTCGACTTCCTGCGTCGTCTTGTCCGCCGGGTTGACGAGCATCAGGTGGGCGTTCGCAGCCGGCTTCTTGACGGTCAGCGTGATGTCCTGAGCGGTCTCGGCCAGCGAGCCGTTGTCGGTGCGCGGGTCGAGGAGGTAGGACGGGTAGCGGGTCTGGCCGGTCAGAGCGTTGACGACCATGAAGCCCTTGGGGGCCGTCGTGGAGTCGCCGAAGATTTCGGCGGACTTGGCGGTCTCCAGGCCCTTCAGCTGTTCGAAGTAGCCGACGACGACGTCACCGGGCAGGCCGTCGTTGACGGAGCCGACGTTGGTGACCGACATATCAACCAGGCCGACGGCCTCGTTGGCGGCCTTAGCCTCGTCTCCGGAGGCGAAGTCACCGTACTTGTAGCCGCTCAGCGAGGGGGCGGCGCCACGAGCCGCGTACTGGCCGGGCTTGTAGGCGACGAACGTGGAGTTCATGGCCTTCGTGTAGTTACCAATGTAGGTGACGTTGCCGAAAATGTTGGAGAACTCGTAGAACGAACGCGTCGGCGCGCCATCGTGGTCGATGATCGAGGAGCGGTCGTAGCCGTTGTACTCCATGCGGAACAGGCCGAACCACTTCTGGCCGGTCGCCAGGCCCAGGGAGGGAACGATCGACTTTTCGGAGGCCGAGACGTTGGCGTCCCAATTGTAGTCCAGGTACTGGCCGTACAGGATCGGGCTGGAGCCGTCGCCGGTGAGGCCCTTGAGGCCGTATTCGCGCTGCTTCTTCCAGGTGTTGGTGCCCAGCAGGTCCATGACGACCCTGCTCGGGGCCGGGCCGCCGTTGGCGCCCCAGTAGTACTTGTCCCAGCTGAGCAGGTCGGGCTTGGCGTTCTCGACGTAGTAGCTCAGGTTCGCGTCGCGGTACCAGGACGGGTCGTCCCAGGAGTTGGCGTGGACGACGGCACCGGGGATGTTCTGCTTGGACCAGGAGAACCAGTTCTTGAAGCACTCCGACTCGACGCGGTTGAATCCGCCCTCATCGCCGTACTGGATGTCGACGAGCGTGGAGGCGTACGGCTTCATGTAGTCGTTCATGAAGTCACGAGGCTCGCCGGCGTTGCACATGCTGTTCTTGCCGGTCGGGGCCTTCGCGAGGGCCCACGGTGCGCCCTTGCCCAGGGACTCCATCATGGCGGTGTTGAACATGGGCAGGTCGTAGAACATCGGGAATGCGCCGCCCGTGAGGTCGCGCTCTGCCGCGTCGAAGCCGCCGCGGCCGTAGCCCTCGGAGGGGACCCACGCGGGCATCATGACGCCGTACTGCAGCGCGAGGGCCTGTGCGCGGTTGACGCCCCACTTGCCGTCACCGGGGTTGAAGCCGGAGTAGCGCTCGTACATGGAGTTGTCGACTGCCGGGGCGACGGGGGTCTTGCCGGCGGGCAGGCCCCACACCTCGACGTCGTTGAAGGTCACCGCGGTCGCGATATTCTGCGGCGTCTGGGGCTCGGTCTCGTCGTTCATCCAGATGCGGATGTTCTTGGCGAGGTGGTAGCTGTTGAAGTCCCAGTACCACAGGCCGCGCGCGTCGCGCGTGAGTGAGCCGTGGGTGACGATGGTCTTCCATTCGCCACCGTCGGCCTCCTGGACCGCAATGGCCACGGAGTTACCGCCGTGCCAGCCCTGGACGCCGGCGGGCAGTGTCGGGGTGCCCCATCCGTTGACGCGGTGCACGTAGCGGGCCTCGCCCAGGTGCAGCTCGATGCCGGTGACGCTGCTCGACCATTCGTTCGCGCGGACGAGCGGATTGGAGGTCCACGTCGTTGAGGGGTCGAGGTCGGTCAGTGCCGCGTTGTCAGCCTCGGTGCCGCCGTTGGCCGTGGCCGTCACGGGAATCATGACATTGCCGCGGAAGTCGGTGTCCACCTTGGTGATGTTGACGACGTAGGTGGCTTCCTTGCCGTCCTTGGTGACGGTGGCGGTGATGACGTTCAGGCCGGTGGTGAGGTCGAGGTTGGCGACGCGTCCATCGGCGTCGGGGGTCGCGCCATTGATGGTGACGGTGGCACCGTCGACCGTACGAATGCGGGCCGAGACAGTCTTGGCGTGGTAGTAGCCGGTGGCCTTGTAGGTGTGCGTGCCGGGGGCGAAGTCGACGGGCTTGCCGGGCTCGCCGTAGGGCAGCTGGTCGATGACGAAGTCAACGACGAGGTCGGACGCGCCCGATCCCTGCTCGGGGGCATCGGGGTGGGGAACGACGGGTCGGGTCGCTTCGTGATTGCCTCCCGTGTCCTCGTTGCCGTAGGAGGTGATGGCGTTGCCCTCGGCGTCGCAGGGCAGGAGTTTGATGTCGGACAGCGCCATGTCCTTCTTACCGGGGGCGAGGGAACGCAGACCCGTGAGAGCAAAGACGCGCTTCGTGGTCGCCGGGAAGGTGACGTACTGTTCCTTGTTACCGAACTGCAGGTCGCTTCCGTGCTTGACCTCGGTGCCGCCTTCCCACTTGCCCGCGGCGACGTTGGTCTTCCAGTCGGCGAAGGAGGCTCCGGCGGCGGGGTTACCGGGGTCCTCATCGAAGGCAAAGATGCGGTATTCGCCGGGGAATTGGTCGTTGCCCAGGGTCGAATCGTAGGTGGGGCGCGGGGTCAGGCCGAGGCCGCAGACCTGGGTGCCGGGGGTGGGGTTCTGAACGGCGAGGGCATGGGGGTATTCATCCATACCGTTCTTCCACTTGGTGGTCCAGAACGTCTTGGTCGCGTCGGTTCGCGCACTGTCGTCGTCGACGAGGGCTGCGATCGTGCCATTGGGAGCACCTTCGCCGACCTTCTCTTCGGAGGTCGCCCACAGGACGGTCGGGTGATACGGGGTTTCGGTGGCGGCGACGGCCGCGGCGGGTGCGAGGCCAAGCATGGTGGCCGCAAGAATCGGGGCTCCAAGTGCACCGATGATGGGTCTAGTCCCCATGAGTTTAACTCCTTCGTCAGTATGGGGGTCGTGGCTGGGATTAGCCGCTAGACGGCGACAAATCCACAATACCTAACACGTGTTAGTTAAAGAACCTCCTTTTAGGTAGAGAAGATCCCCGCGGGTGCGAGGCGCACCCGCGGGGATGAGGATCAGAACTTCAGACCGCCGTCTTCGATGCCGCGGAAGAAGAACTTCTGACTGAAGGCGAAGACCAGGACGACGGGGACCATCGCCACGACGGCGCCGGCCAGCACGAGCTGATAGGTGACACCCTGGGGCGAGTTCTGGATGGCCGTCAGCGTCAGCATCAGCGTCTGCTTATTCGGGTCGGGCAGCATGAGCAGCGGGAAGATGAAGTCGGACCAGGCCCCGATGAACGAGGTCAGACCAACGACAGTCAGCGTGCCGCGCACCTGGGGCAGGAAGATCGACCAGAAGCGACGCAGCTCGCCCGCGCCGTCAATGAGGGCCGCGTCCTCGATCTCGTCGGGGATGCCCATGAACGCCGCGCGCATCATGAGGATCTGGAACGGGCCGATCATGGCGACCATCCACACGCCGGGGAGCGTGTTGTACAGGTCCAGCTGCACCATCATCTTGAACAGCGAGAGCATGATCGACTCGAAGGGGAAGATCATGGCGGACAGGACCACGAAGTACATGATGTTGCGTCCGGTCCACCCGCGCCTCGACAGCATATAGCCGCCAATGCACGACAGGATGACGTTCGAGGAGACCGTCAGGGTCGCCAGGATCGCGGAGTTCTTGATGGACAGCAAGATGTTGGTGCGCTCGAACAGGACGTAGAAGGAGTCCAGCGACCACTGCTGCGGCAACATGGTCGCGCCCTGACCGAAGACGGATTCGCCCGGAGCCTTGAAGGCAGCCATGAGGGGCAGCACGAGGGGGCCGACCAGGATGAGAGCGACAGCCACGAGGAGGGCGTAGCGGGCGACGAGGGCACCGCCGCGCATCTGACGCGAGGCGACGTTGCGCCCCTGGCGTTCGAGTCGACGCTCCTTGCGCCACTGGGCGAAGCGCTCGCCAAAGGTCGCGGAGGTGCTCTGAGTTGCAGTGCTCATGAGTCTTCAGCCTTCCTCTGCAGGCTTTGCGAAGCGATGATGAAGCCGAAGGTGATGAGGAACAGGCACACCGACGCGGCGTCACCCTGTCCCAGCGACCCGAAGGTCGGGTCGACGATTCGATCTCGGATATACATCGTGAGGGTCTTCGTGGGCGAGGCGGAGCCACCCAGCAGGTAGACCTCGGTAAAGATCTTCAGGCAGCCGATCGTCGTGAGCGTGGCGACGAGGAACATCATGACCTTGACGCCCGGAACGGTGACGGTCAGGAAGCGACGGATCGGGCCAGCGCCATCAAGCTCAGCGGCCTCGTACAGTGACTTGTCGACGTTCGCGAGGGCCGACAAGTACAGGATCATGTAGTAGGGCAGGCCCTGCCACAGGGTGATGACCATGGCGCAGAAGAGAATCAGCCACTGGTTCGACAGGAACGGCACGGGGTCGAGGCCCCAGGACGCCAGCATGTTGTTGATGGGTCCGCGCTGGTCCAGGAGGTAGCGCCACGCGAGCGAGATGACGACCAGCGAGGAGATGGCCGGCAGGTAGTAGAGGGCGCGGAAGAAGCCGATGCCGGGCACGTGCGACTTGACGAGGAGGGCCAGCAGCAGGGGCAGAAGCACCATCAGCGGGACGACGCAGACCGCGTAGATAAGGGAGTTCGTCAGCGACTGCCAGAACTCAGGATCGCTGAGGACGGCGGAGTAGTTTTTCAGGCCGACGAAGGAGCCGATTTTGCCCATCGGCTTGGTCTTCGTGAACGACACGTAGACGGTCGTGATGAAGGGGTAGATGTAGAAGGAGATGACCGCGAGGACCGGGAGGGTCACCCACAGCCAGGGAACCCAGCCCGGGCGGAATCGGGCGGCGCCATTGAGGGAGCGCGTCTGCGCACTCTTACGTATCGGCATACCAAAGTCCTTTTTCAGGGATGCGCGGGGTCGTGAGCCGGCGGCCCGACGCTGGGCGAGGAATGCGTCGGGGGCCGAGGCCACGCCTCGGCCCCCGAGCGATCAATCAGTCTTGGAGAGCCTTGAGCTTCTCGTTCATCTGATCCTGAGCGGTCTTGAGGGCCGTCTTGGGATCGACCTCGCCGCGGATGGCCTTGTTGACGTTCTCGATGAGGGCGTCCTTCACGGCGCCGGTCGCGTAGAAGACGTCGGTGTAGGCCTCGGCCTCCTTGGCAGCCTTAGCAGCCTCCTCGTAGGCGGCCTTGAAGACCGGGTCGTCGGCGATCTCCGGCGGGTTGTTGACGAGCTTGTCGAGGGCCTCGGTGGCGGCCGGGAAGATGATGGCGCCGCCGTCGTGCGTCCAGGCGTACTCGTTCTCAGCGTTGGTGATCCACTCGGCGAACTTCATGGCCAGGGGGGCGTTCTGCGTGGTGACGGAGACGCCGATGTACTGGCCTTCGAAGACGGGCTTGATGCCGGGGTTGGTCGGGAACGGGCCGACGCCGGTGTTCTGGTACACCGTCTCGTTGTTCTTCTTGACGGACTTGAGGAACGAGGCGTTGGGGGTACCGAAGGCGAGGTTGCCGTCGGTGTAGGCCTTGCCCGGGTCGGGCTCACCGGTCAGGGAGTCCTTCGGGATCGCACCGGAGGCGTAGAGCTCAGAGAGCTTGGTAACGTACCTGATCGCGGCCTCGTTGTCGGCGAAGTCGAAGGCAGTCTTGTCAGCGTTGAGCAGGTTGACGCCCATGCCGTGCAGCTGAGCAACCATGTACCACTCGGGCGAGCCGTAGATGCCGTAGTCACCCTGTCCGTCGGCGCCGACCTTCGCGGCGGCCTCGAACAGCTCATCCATGGTCTTGGGCGGCATGTTCTCGTCGAGACCAGCGCGCTTGAAGACCTCCTTGTTGTAGGTGGTGATGTAGGGGCCGAAGTACCAGGGCAGAGCCGTGTGGTGGTCACCCGCGCCCAGGGCGGTGGAGTCCCAAATGGACTTCACGAACTTGTCGCCGATGCCGGGGGCCTTGACGTCGTAGTCCATGAGGAGGTTGGACTTGGACAGGGCGAGGATGGTGGAGGAGGGAACGTTGATGACATCCGCCATCTTGCAGTTCGAGGCCTGAGCGGTCACGGTCTGATCGAACTCGGCGCCGCCACCCTGGTCGGTCCAGTTGATCTTCACGCCGGGGTTGGCGTCCTCGAATTCCTTGATCTTGGCCTTGAAGAAGTCGCCGAAGTCGTTCTGCAGACCCTGGGTCTGGAACGTGATCTCGCCTTCGACCTTCGAGGTGTCGATCTTCGAGTCGTCGAGGTTGCCCGCGGGGATGTCGCACGCGACGTCGGGCTCGGGGATAGAACCGGCAGCGGACGAACCGCCGCTCGAGCTGGTGGTGGAGCCCGAGCCGCCATCGTTACAGGCAGCCAGGCCGAGAGTGCTGAACATGGCGAGGGCAACGACGCCTGCGGCCATCTTCTTCTTCAACATGCGAAACCTCCATTGGTCCGTTCTTGTTGGTCGATCGATGGGATCGAGTCACTAACTATCTCGTGTTAGTTGATGTCTGAATCATAGCGGCCTGTGACGCTTCGCGCATCATTTACCAACAACTTTGCGCATCGTTATCAAGCCGCAACATAACAGTTTGAGCCTTAATCACCCCCAACCTGGGCAATTACGAATGTCAGATCCGTATCGCGCATACAACCGGCAAACTCGGGCCGAGAGTCAGGCCCACACGAACGGGTGCCAATGCCATCCTGGAAGGCGTCGAGCCACAGGAACAGACGCTCACTGTCAGGCAGATCCTCCCAGTGCGAAGCACCGGCCAGCTCGCGTTCGGTCCACGGCGAGGCGCTCCACCCCAGGGGCGAGGCGGGGAGGATGAGCAACTCCCCAGCGTCGCCACGCAGAGAGAGAGCCTCCAGATCAAGTCGCTGACCGCCCTCCTGGGGACGTACACACACGTCCCACAGCTGCGAGACCTCGGCATGCCCGCACCCGCGAGCGCCACTCACGCGCATGTCGGAGTATCCAATGAGCGTGTCACCCAGCCACGAGGCCTCCCACTGCGATCCGGGCATCTCAATGCGCACGCCGAGACGCGGGACGCGCTCGGGCCAGGCCCCGTAGGGCGTGACGCGAGCCGAGACCGAGAGCGCGGAGATACCACCCACGCGTACCGGGCGATACTCCCAGGTGAGGGTGACGCCGAATTGTGCGACGGGCGGGGCCCAGCGTTCGATGACGCGCTGGCAGGCGCCGTCCTCCTCGATGGATACGAGGCGTCGGCGCAGCAGGTGCAGGCGGGCCTGCTCCAGCGGGCCGCGTGCGAGGTTCCATGCTCGCCGCGCCCGACCCCAAGGGGACCGAGGTCATCCTCGCCGATTCCCCAGTAGTCGATAGGGCCTCGTCCGCGGTCATTGTCGGTCGGCGCACGGAAGACACTCAGCTCGACAGACACGGGCATACCTCCGACCCGCACCAGGCGCCCACGCGAGTCGAGCGCATAGGGACGGTCGGCCTCGTCAATGGGCTGCACGGGTTCGACGGGGGCCGAGGCAAGGGAACGCAGGCGGTCATCGTCGCGTCCACTGCCCGCACGTTCGAGGGCCTGAGCAAGGGCTGGCGCGTCGGGGGCCATGGCGGCAACCCACGCCCAGGTGCCGGCGTAGGGTCGAGACAGCGCGTCGACGAGGCCGTCGCACACGAAGCTGCCATCGTGGACATCCTCGCCGAAGTCGCCACCGTAGGACAGGGCACGGCGCCCATCCGGGAGGGTGCGCCACAGGGCATGATCGCGCCATTCCCACACGAATCCACCGGCGTGGCGGGGGTGACTCATCTGCGCGGCATAACCGGCTGCATTTCCGGGGCCAGTACCCATCGCGTGCAGATATTCGCACATGATGTAAGGGGGCCCGGCGGATGCGTTCGCGAGCCGCGTTGTCGACCCGCGCGGCGACGTGCGTGGGGACGGCGACCTCGGCGTGGGGATCGCTCTCGTCGAGGACGGCGGCGACTTCTTCCAGGGTCGGGTACATGCGCGAGTAGATGTCCGCGTATTCGAGGCTGTGATCACCCTCGTAGTGGACGATCGCCCGCTGATTGGTGCGCTCGTGGACCCAGCGCGCGCAGGCGACCAGGTTCGCGCCGGTGCCGGACTCGTTGCCGAGGCTCCAGCTCATGATCGAGGGATGGTTCTTGTCGCGCTCGAAGGCGCGTACCGTGCGGTCCAGGTAGGCGTCTGCCCAGCGCGAGTCATCGGAGGGATTGTCGATCCACTCCCCCACTCCTTCAAATCCGTGGGTCTCAATATCCCCCTCGAGCATGACCCACAGCCCGATCTCGTCGGCCAGGTCGAGCACGCCAGGGTGGGGTGGATAGTGGGAGGTACGAATCGCGTTGACACCCATGGACTTCATGAGGGCCAGATCCTCACGCACCCACCCCTCGTCGAAGACGCGCCCCTCGTCGGCGCGCACCTCGTGGCGGTTAACCCCATTGAGGGTGAGGGGCTGCCCGTTGGCCGTCAGCACTCCATCCTCGATGGACACCCGACGGAAGCCGATGCGCAGAGAGCGGGCACCATCAACTGCCCCAGCCTCCCCTTCGACGCTCACCCGAGCGTCGTAGAGGACAGGATCGTCGGCGCTCCACGGGCGCACGCTGCCGATCTCGATGCAGCCACTGCGATAGACGCCCTCGTCGACTCGCTCAAGGGAGTACGCGAAGGACCACAGGCCATCGATCTCCAGGTGGCCGGAGAGGGAGCCACCCCCTTCCCCACGCACGCGGGCCTCGATGGTCGCGTAGCCGACCCCTGCCTCGTAGTCGGTGTCGATCCACAGGTCCTCGATGTCGCCGGACGCGAGGTGACGCACGCTCACCGAGCGGAAGATGCCCGGAAGCCACCACTGGTCCTGGTCTTCGAGATATGAGCCGGGGCTGAACTGATGGACGCGCACGGTGATCGTATTGACGCCGGGGCGCACGGCCTCGGTCACGTCAAACTCGTGGGCGAGTCGTGAGCCGCGGGCCATGCCGACCCACGTGCCGTTAACCCACACGCTGGCCTGGCTTTCGACGCCATCGAAACGCAGAGCGACAATTCCACCTTGCCACGTGTCCGGCAGGTCGAAGGTGCGGCGATAGTCGCCGACCGGATTGTCGTCGGGCGGGAAGGGCGGATCAACCGGGAACGGGAAATCAACGTTCGTGTAGGCGGGGTACCCGTAGGCGCCCTCGCCTCGCAGGACCCAGTGGCTGGGCACATCGATAGTGTCCGCATCATCGCCGACTGCAGGCTCATCCCAGGGCTGCTCAACGTTCACGAAGGGTGCCGGATCAGTGCGGTGATAGACGAAGGACCAGGTGCCGTCGAGGCTCACAACGCCGCGATCATCGGCCAGATGGGACCGCGGCGGCAGGAGAGCTCCCGCGCCGGGAGCATAGGAAGGTAGTATCGATATCACGTCTATGTGCCTTTCGGATGTCATCGTCGAAACTCCGATCGTCAGACATAAGACTAACACGTTATAGTTGTTGCGTTTCAACAAAACGCAACCGAGGATTGGGAGCCGCAGCATGGAGCGCGCAACCCGGGCCGACGTCGCCCGCGCGGCAGGCGTCGCACCGTCGACCGTCTCGCTCGTCCTCAACGGACGAGGCCGGGACGTGAAGATCGCGCCCGCCACCATTGATCGCGTCAAGCAGGCCGCACGCGAGCTCAACTACATCCCCAACGCTGCCGCCCGGTCGCTGCGGCGCGGCAAGTCCCACCTCATCGCTCTCCTCATGGCCGAGCTGCCGGATGACCCCTTCGTGCCCGTCGTTCACACGGTCCTCACGACAGCGATGATCGACATTCAGCGCCGCGGCTACCTCCTCCTCCCCCTCTTCCAGTCCGGCGACGGAGCCTCGGACGCCGAGGTTATCCGCGGGGTTCTGGGCGACACCCAGCTAGCGGGGATCATCCGCGAGACCACGTCGGCCGAGGCCTTCACCTCGCGCCTGCTCGCCAACCTCGGCATCCCCGTCGTCGCCATGTCGATGATCGAGGCCGATCCGACCGGATCGGAGTCCTCCCTCATCCGCATCGACGAGGGCGCCGGCGTGCACGACGTTCTCTCCGACTGCGCCCTCGTGGACCCGGCGACCGGCACGGGCAACGGGCGCGCCGTCTTCTTGGCAGGGCCAAACACAAATCACGCACGCCAGAACCCCATCGCGAGCGCGTTCGGCACGAAGTTCACCCTCTACTCGCTGCCCGACTGGGAACCCACCACGGCCTACCAGGCCGCGCTGCGCCTCCTCGACGAGGACCCGTCGATCTCGCTCATCGCCCTGGCCGACGACTCACAGGCCCCCGGCGTCTTCCAGGCAGCCGCAGATCTCGACCGCTCCGTTCCCGCCGACCTGTCGATTCTTGGATTTGGCAACCAAGACCACCGCAGCGCCTCAACGCTCGGCCTCACGACTGTCGAATGGCCTCTCAAGGACATGACTGAGGCCGCAGTCGCCTCAATCATCAACGTGATCGAGGGGCACTCCCCCATGACCGACGTCCACCCCAGCGCATCCATCGACGACGCACCCGACGGCACACCGATTGCGACAATCCCGACGCGCCCGGTGTGGCGCTCGTCGGTAGCTAGACGCAGCTAATCCTCTTCAGCCTGCACCCACCCAGAACTCGTCTATACCCGACGTCTATCGCCACATTCAGGAGAGTAGACTCATGACCTCTCACGACATCTTCGAACACGACCTGCCGTATCTCCAGCGCAGGCTCGACGAGGCCGGCATATCCGCTATGTTCGGTATCAACAAATCCAACAAGCATATGCTCCTGTTCCTCAACGATTCTGTGGAGTGCGATATTCAGGACCTGGTCATCGACCTCCTCAATTCGGACCCGGCGACGCACCGCAACACGGTGGAACTGTGGGTGTCCTACCTCATGGATCGCACCCGCATGAGCAAGAACGAGATGTACGATCCCGACGAGCTGCGCCAACGGGTCCGCACCGAGTTCGCCATCGGGAACCCAGCAACAGACCCTCGCTATTCCTACGCGCGCCCTTACCCCGGCGGACTCGCACTCACGCTCAGGGTCGCGCACGCGACCACCATGTCTCGGCTCAGCGACGAAGACCTGGCACACATTCCCCTCAGCGTCGACGAGCTGTTCTACTACGGGCAGAAGAACACCGACAACGTACCGATCGACTATCAAGAGCAATGCGGGCCCGTCACCTGCTTCTCCACGCAATCCGCATTCGTCTCAGCCAAGGCCGCGAACATGCCAGCACTCATGTCGCGCTTCGAGATCCACGCACCCCACGGCCTGTTCTTCATGATCCCAGCGAAGCATCTGCTGTACGTCGCCCCCGTGAACCCCGCGAACATTTCCCAGCAGCTCCTGTCCATCGTCGATTTCATCCGGTTCCCCATCATTGCCGCAGGCGAGGACAATCCCTCACACGCACTCAGCCGCGATATTTTTTACTACTCGCCGGAGGGGACGTACGAGACCATCACCCGCGCCCAGAATCCTGCGGTCCAGGAACTGCTCACCAATCGGCATATCGACAAGGCCACTTTCTTCTCGAGCGCCGAGCAGTATCTGTATTTTTCCCATGCTTTCGGGAAGCGTTTCTTCTCGCGCTAGCGCACACCATCCACGACAGACGCGTCCGGACAATGCAGCGGGAGGGGCGGATGCCAGTTGGCATCCGCCCCTCCCTCGCGTCCATGCTTCGCTCCGGAAACTTCGGATCTCTTACGCCGGATCCCCCACGCATAAACACCAGGGCTGCCACTACAGTGGCCCCATGGATCCCGAATATGTCTTCAATACGTCCCTGCCCTATCTGACGGGCAGGCTCGAAGATGCCGGCCTCACGGTTCAGGTTGGCTTCAAAAAAGCCGAGGGCACGATATTCCTCCTCCTCAACGATTCCGTGAAGTGCAGCATTCATGAACTCATGACTAAGCTGATATTTGCGGAGCCGGACGCGCACCGCGATCTGATGGATCTGTGGGTCCCGTACCTCATCCAGCAGACACGCATCGGGGAAACCATCCTGAACAATCCCGCCGAGCTACGTCGACGGGTGCACACCGAGTTTGTCGTCGACGATCTTGCCACAAACCCTCGCTATTCATATTGCCGCCAATACCCCGGAGAACTCAAGCTGATACTCAGCCTCACCGACGGCAACACCCAGTTCGGCCTGTCAGACGAACAGCTGGACCAATGCCCACTGAGCATCGACGAGCTCTTCCATTACGGGCAAATGAACACTGACAACGTGGCTGTTGACACTGTCGAGCAGGTCGGACCGCTAACGAGTCTGTCCGCACAATCCGCATACATCTCAGCGAAAGCGGCGAACATGCCCGCGCTCATGTCACGTTTCCAGATCCAAGCACCCCACGGCCTGTTCATCATGGCCCCAATGTCCCACCACCTGTGCTACAGCCCCATCGACCCCGCACATCTGCTCCAACAGCTCATGGCTGTTATCCACACAATTCGATACCCCATCGCCGCAGCAAGCAGGACACCGCATAAACTTCTCAGCCGCAACATTTTCTACTATTCACCGGAAGGAACATACGAGACAATCACGCAGCCAGACAATCCGAAGATTCATGAGCTCCTCACCAACGTAGACATTGATGACAAGACTTTCCGCAGCTGGAGCTACCACTACCTCGACCAATCCTCTGCGTTCATACGGCGCTTCCTCGCGCGCTAGGCATGTACCGGCCACGAGAGACGCGTCCGGACAATGCAGCGGGAGGGGCGGATGCCAACTGGCATCCGCCCCTCCCTCGCGCTTGCGCCTCGCGCCGAGCGCCTCCCGCACGCTCACAAAATGCGGGAGAGACGCCCGGCGACGGCGCCGTTACTCACCGAGGCCGCAGGCCCGGTAGATGTTGGTCAGCATGGCCAGGCGCTGCTCAAGGGACGCGTCCTTGGGGACGCAGACCTTCGCGCCGAGGTACTTGGCGCCGCCTGCGATGGCCCCCTGCGCGCAGCGAGCGATCTCGGCCTCGTCCATGAGCGAGGTCGGCTCGTCAGCCTGTGCGGGCAGGTGACCGTCGATCCAGGAGTAGCCGTACTGGGTTTCCTCCGGGCCCGCGCCCGAGAAGATGATGCCGTCCAGGACGCCGCGCTTTCCGGCCTCGAGCACGTGCTCGTAGGCGGTGTCCACGCTTCGCCCCTCCACGGCAGAGCGGCCCCAGTTGAGGTGGATGCCGATGCCGACCTCGGAGACGACGTCGATCTCAGATTCGAGGGACAGGAAGCCCTTTTCGGGGTTCTGCTCGGGGATGTACTTGTCGCAGTGCTCGATGACGAGCGTGGCCCCGCACCAGTCCCATGTGGCCACCTCGGCGAGCGAACGCTTTGAAAGCGTCCGCCTGCGCCAGGCGCGTGGGTGCCGAGTGCAGCTGCACGCGGGCGACCAGCTGACGGCCCGCCCGCTCACACAGGGCGGCGAGGTCGTCGCGCAGCGCGCGGGTGAAGTCGAGAGCGGCGGCGCGTCCGGCCTCGTCGGGCGAGGCCAGGCCGAAGTTCTCGTTCTTCCACACGTTCTGCATAGTCCCGGGGATCGCGGTGATCGTATTGAAGTCCCAGTGGGCAGCCAGGTGGCTGGCCAGAACCTCCCCCTGGGTGGCAAGCTGCCCCGGGTAGGGGATCTCGACGCCGCTCACCCACGGCTGATCTGCGAGGAGTCGGTAGTAGTCAGCTTCCAGCTCCGGTGCCGGATGCGACGCGTACGCGCCAAGGATGAATGGAAGTGCCATGATGGTCGCCCCTCTACGATGAAATTGTCGCACGGATCACTACAACGAACATACTCCTATTTCCTGTATATTCGCAGCGAAGTGACACGACACCCTGCGATTAGCCCATCGAGGCACGCGCGGGGCGGGCACCCACCGGTGCCCGCCCCGCGCGCGTACGTCTCTCAGACACTCAGACGCTCACAGCGCCAGGTTCTCTTGACGACGTCCGCCAAGGAAGCGGCGACAGAGTCAGCCTCTTCCTGCGTGGCAGCCTCGACCATGACGCGCACGAGCGGCTCGGTACCAGAGGGACGCAGGAGCACGCGGCCCGTATCGCCCAGGCGCGCCTCGGCGGCCGCCACGGCCTCGGCAACGGCCTCGTTCGTCGAGGCAGCCGCGCGGTCCACACCGCCCACGTTGATGAGGGTCTGCGGCAGGCGCTGGATGAAGGACGTCAGGTCGGCCAGCGAACGGCCGGACTCCTTGACCATGCGCGAAATCAGCAGCGAGGACAGGATGCCGTCGCCAGTGGTTGCGTGATCGCGGGCGATGATGTGGCCGGACTGCTCGCCGCCGAGCGAGTAGCCGGACGCCAGCATCTCCTCAAGCACGTAGCGGTCGCCCACGCCGGTCTGCACGGTATTGATACCGGCCTCGCGCATGGCGATCAGCAGGCCCAGGTTACTCATGACGGTGACGACAAGCGTGTCCTTTGGCGAGCGTGCCGCGCTCAAGCTCGTTCACGGCCAGCGCACCCATGATCTTGTCGCCATCGATGAGGTTGCCCTCGTGGTCGACGGCGAGGCAGCGGTCCGCGTCTCCGTCGTAAGCGACGCCAAAGTCGCAGCCGGCCTCGACGACGGCGGCCTGCAGGGACTCGGGGTGCGTCGAACCCGCGTTCAGGTTGATGTTGCGCCCGTCGGGGGACGCGTTGATGACGGTGATGTCCGCACCGAGCTCACGGAACACGGCCGGGCCAAGCTCCGAGGCCGCGCCGTTTGCGCAGTCGATCGCGATCTTCATGCCGCGCAGGTCGGTGCCGATGGCCTCGACGAGGTGCGCAATGTAGGAGTCCTTCGCCCATGCGTGATCAGCGTTGATCTCGCCGACTGCGTCGCCGGTCGGGCGATCCCACTCGGTGTTCACGAGCGCCTCGATCTGGTCCTCCACGGCATCGGCCAGCTTGTAGCCGCCGTGCGCAAAGAACTTGATGCCGTTGTCGGGCATGGGGTTGTGCGACGCGGAGATCATGACGCCCAGGTCCACGGTGTCCTCCGTGGCCGTCAGATGCGCGACCGTGGGCGTCGTCACGACGCCGATGCGGGTCACGTCCATGCCTGCGCTGGCCAGACCGGCTGCAAGCGCGTGGTCGAGGAACTCGCCCGAGATGCGGGTGTCGCGGCCGATGATCGCACGGGGCTTGGAGCCGTCCGCGCGCGGGGAGCCGCCGAACTGGCGGGCTGCCGCCTCGCCGAGCTGCAGCGCAAGGTCCGCGGTGATGTCAACGTTCGCCAGTCCTCGCACGCCGTCCGTGCCAAACATCCTGGGCATGGTCTCTCCCTTCAGTGGGTCATTCGACTGCACTAAGCCTACCGCGCCCAAGGCCTCTCCTTGGTACGAGGCCGGGGCACGGACAGCGGCGACGCTCACATCGCCGGTCATAGGACTCTACGTGTTGCTGGTCGCGTGACTTTTCGGTGCCGGCAGCGCAGCCACCGCACGCAACGAGAGGCGGGACCCTTCGGGATCCCGGCTCCGTCGTCTCCCTGGGCATATAGAGGGCGTCGGGACACCTGCGAGCTGTCAGGCCCCACTTCTGTTTCTGTGAACGCATCCTGCGCACGCGGGCCCTTTCACTCGCACGTTAGCCCGGTAGGTGGTGGCCTGGGCCCCTTCATGCGCACGTTAACGGGTTAACGCGCAGGTTCAGAGGTTCGCGTGCAAACAACACTCCACGACGGACACACTTGTGCCCAAAACGCAGTCCACCTCGCCCACAACCGCCCATTTTCAACGCCTTTCACCGAGGTGGTCTGCACTTTGGGCACCACACCACCTCAAACCGCGACCTCACCGCCACCAAACGGGGGAAATGACGTCATTAGAGATCCGACACGCCGGCGACACGCCGACACCCAGCTTCTAATGCTGCAAAACCCCCACCGCTGGCCTCGAGATCGGCAGAGGTTCGGAAGGTTCAACCTCATCGGGAAAATTCAACCCGATCAGAAGGGGTTGAATCCTCCCGATCGGGTGTAGGCCTCGCCGTAACAAGGACTTTCATGAATGTGGAGGAGGCACGCCTGCCTGACTGAGTGAGCGGTGGGCAGCCGTGTTACAAACGTCGTCAAACCGGAGCAATTTGAAGCGCCTTGCGAGGACTTCTGTTACAAACGTCGTCAATCTAATCCGAAAAACCACTGTTTTCAGCGAAAAAGCCGTCGGATTGACGACGTTTGTAACAACGGTCCAGTAATCCACACGAAAAACACCTCCGATTGACGACGTTTGTAACAACACACAGCCGAGAGCCCCAAAATCCCAGCACGACAAGCCAGACCACATTGGGGGACCGGAGAACCCGACTGCGGCACCCCGTGGTCTGCGGTGCCCGTGGGCGGCGGTGGTGCCTGGCCGGGCAACACACAGGCCCCCGACCGATTGGAGGCCGCCACGAGGCCTGCGGGGCCTGGCCGGGCTTCGAGCCGACGCGCCGAGCGAAGCTCGCGGCGCGGACGGCGAGCGGGCGGGCAGGCCGCGCGGCGGCCGGAGATCTGTCGGGGCAACAAGCCCCCCCCACGCATGCGACGTTGGCATAACAAAACCGCCCGGCCCCAATGGGGCCGGTCGCCCGTGGGGCCACATCAACACATAGTGTCCTATAACCCCACATCGCGGTACGCGCAGGAGGGTATACGAAAGGCCGCGCCCCGCAGGTGCGGGGCGCGGCCGACAGAAAATGTGCTGAGTAAAATCAGCGCTTCGAGAACTGCGAAGCCTTGCGGGCCTTCTTGAGGCCTGCCTTCTTACGCTCGGTGGCGCGGGCGTCGCGGGTCAGGAAGCCAGCCTTCTTGAGGGCCGGACGGTTCGCGTCGCGGTCGATCTCGTTGAGGGCGCGCGACACGCCGAGGCGCAGGGCGCCGGCCTGGCCGGAAACGCCGCCGCCGTTGATGCGGGCGATGACGTCGAAGCGGCCGTCAATGTCGAGCAGCACGAAGGGGGACTTCACCAGCTGCTGGTGCAGCTTGTTGGGGAAGTAGTCCTCAAGGGTGCGACCGTTGATGGTCCACTTGCCGGAGCCGGGGACCAGGCGAACGCGGGCGACGGCCTCCTTGCGGCGGCCCAGGCCCGCGCCGGGCGCGGTGATGGACTGACCGGCGCCGGCGGGAGCCGACTCGGTCTCGGACGTGTAAGAGCTGGGGACGATCTCCTCGTCCAGCTCAGCGGAAACGATGGTCTCAGCCACGGTTCTCCTCAGGGTCAAAGGCGTTCAGCGACCAAAGGTCACTGAGCCACCTGGGTCAGTTCGTAGGGAACCGGCGACTGGCCGGCGTGGGGGTGCTCCGGGCCAGCGTAAACGTGCAGCTTCTTGAACTGCGCGCGGCCGAGGGAGTTGTGAGGAAGCATGCCCTTAACGGCCTTCTCAACGGCGCGCTCAGGCGTCGCGGCGAGGAGGTCACGGTAAGCGGTCGCGGTCAGGCCACCGGGACGACCGGAGTGACGGTAGGCCATCTTCTGGTCCAGCTTCTTGCCGGTCAGAGCGACCTTGTCCGCGTTGATGATGATGACGTAGTCGCCCATGTCCATGTGAGGGGCGAACGTCGGCTTGTGCTTCCCACGGAGGAGGGCAGCGGTCTGGGCTGCCAGGCGACCGAGGACGACGTCGGTGGCGTCAATGACGTACCACTTCTTGTCCGCGTCCCCAGGCTTGGGTGAATAGGTGCGCACGGGCGTAACCTTCAATTCTTCTTGGTCATGGGACGCCGCGCCGGTTTTTCCGGGGGCATCCGCGATGAAACGGTTCGCGCGAGGCGTCGGCGAGCGCTCCTAGCGAGTGGGAGACACTAGGTACTCTGCTGACGCACAGCACTAGCCATATTATCTGTGCGCAGCCCGGTGGTCAAAGCGCGGCGAATACTGTGTCACATTCCTCAGCCGTCGTCACCACAGCATGTGTCACGCCTGGCCCGGGCTTGCTCGGCCCGCGCACCCCACTGCGAAGGATCGGGATACTCGACCCCTTCGAGGGTGAGTCCGTGCGCGGGGGCGATCGGCGCAGCCTCGGAGCGTGAACGAGCCCGCAGAATCTGCGCCGGGTAGTCGGTGTCGCGCGCGCCCGAGCCCACGAGGAGGAGAGCCCCCACCAGGGAGCGGACCATCGAGTGGCAGAACGCGTCCGCCTCGACTCGGAAAACGAGGCTTCCGTCGGAGTCGCGCTCCGCGCGCAGGGTGCGCAGCGTACGGATCGTCGTAGCCCCCTCGCGCGGACGGCAGAATCCCAGAAAGTCGTGTTCTCCGAGGAGGGCGGCCCCGGCCTCGTTCATGGCCGCCTCGTCGAGCGCCTCCTCGACCCACAGGCGGTCCCAGCGCCCGAGAGGCTCGGGCCGGTCGGACACCCGGTAGGCGTAGGAGCGCCCCAAGGCAGAAAAGCGCGCGTCGAAGCTGGGGTCGACGACGGCGGCCGAGTAGATGCGCACGTCGCAGGTGCCGCGTGCGGCAGCCAGGTCGCGCCCACGCGCACGCTCACCGTATCGTCCGGACAGGATCTTGTTCAGTCGGCGGACGATCGAGGCGGCCACGGCCTCCTCGTCGCACTCCCCTCCCCTGGGCGACAGACGAGCCCAGGCTGCCTCGGAAATGTCCGCGTGACAGACCTGGTGACGCGCGTGAACCCCCGCGTCGGTGCGACCGGCGACCGTCGTCACGATCTCTTCGCGCGAGGCCATGGCGAGGGCCGCTTCAATTTCACCCTGGACGGTACGCAGTCCGGGCTGTGCTGCCCATCCGCGAAAGTCGGTGCCGTCGTATCCCAGGTCGAAGCGCAGGCGGCGGGCGCTCACAGCTCCCACGCCCGAACGCCGCCGATAATGCCCGCGTCGTTGGGCACAACGATCACATCGTCGCCCATCAGGCGCAGGTTCGAGGCCGTGATGCGCTTGGAGTTGCCGCCACCCAAGTAGAGGCGATCCCACATGTACATGGGCCGCAAGCCGTCCACGACGCGGCGGACACGGCGCGACCAGTGCACGTCGCCCAGGCGCAGACGCTCGTGCTCGCCGATGTAGTCGTCGTAGGTCAGACCCCAGCGAACGGGCCCCTGCGAGACCTCGACGTGGGGCGCCAGCACTCCGCCGTCAAACACTGCGTTACCGAGGCCCGTGCCCAGGGTGATAATCATTTCGAGACCGCGGCCCGTTATGGCGCCAGCGCCGGCGACTTCGGCGTCGTTCAGAACCTTGGTAGGCAGGCCGAGGGCCTGCTCGATCGCCCAGCCCATATCAAAGTGGTCCCACAGCTCGACGAGCTCAGGCAGCACGCGCGAGCGCGGCCCGTCGCGCGTGATGTAGTGAGGGGTCGCGATGACCACGCCGTGGCGGATCATGCCCGGCATACCCATCGTCACGCGAGTCGCCGCGGGAAGCTCACGCGCGAGGCCGATAACGGTTTCCACGAGAAGCTCGGGAGGCAGCGGGTAGGGAGTGGGCACCCTGCGAGGCGGAGCCATCATCGTACCCCGCTCATCCACGACGGAACCTTTAATGCCACCGCCGCCGCAGTCGATCGCCAATGTCATCTCACGAGTCATGACTTCAGGCTACCGGATACGGCAAGGGCCGGACACTCCTTGCGGAATGTCCGGCCCGATGCTCGAGTTGGTCAGTGACTCACGGTCACTTCTCGTCGGCGACCTGCTCGGCGGCGTCAGCCTCCTTGCCGGCCTCGGCGGCAACTTCCTCGGCCTCGTTGGCCATGGCGAGATCGCCTTCCTCGCGAGCCTCTTCGGCGCGCTCGGCGGCAGCCTCGGCGGCCTTCTCGGCCTCTTCGGCGACGGCCTTGGCGGCGGCCTTCTCAGCAGCCTTCGCGGCCGTCTTCTCGGCAGCCTTCACGACGGCCTTCTTCTCGACCTTCTCCATGACGAGCTCAATGCGCATCAGGGGAGCGTTGTCGCCCTTGCGGTTGCCGACGCGGATGAGGCGGGTGTAGCCGCTCGGCGCGCTCGGAATCCATCGCGGGGACGAGCTCCTCGAAGAGGATCGCGACGATGCCCTTGTTGGGGATCTTCTTCATGACCGTGCGGCGGGCGTGCTGGTCGCCACGCTTGGCCTTTGGTGATGAGCTTCTCGACGTAGGGGCGCAGGGTCTTGGCCTTGGCCTCGGTCGTCGTGATCGCACGGTGTTCGATGAGCTGAGCTGCCAGGTTCGACAGGATCAGCTTCTGGTGTGCCGGGCTACCGCCCAGGCGAGCACCCTTCTTGGGGGTGGGCATGAGTTTCTCCTACGGATTCAATGCGTCCATCGGACGCACGGGGTCAGATGGACTGGTCGTCCGAAAAGATCGCGGCGGACTCCGAGTCGCCGAAGCTCGGCATGACCGAGTCCTTCAGCGTCATACCAAGGGCCGCCAGGGACTCCTTGATCTCTTCGATCGACTTGGTGCCGAAGTTGCGGATGTCGAGCAGGTCGGCCTCCGAGTGAGCAACCAGCTCGCCGACGGTCAGGATGCCGCGGCGACGCAGCGCGTTGTAGGAACGCGACTGCAGGTTCAGGTTCTCGATCGGGAGAGCCAGATCGGCTGCGAGGGTGGCGTCGGTGGTGGACGGACCCACCTCGATGCCTTCCGCTTCCTCGTTCAGTTCACGCATGAGGCCGAACAGCTCCACCAGCGTCTTGCCGGCCGAGGCCAGGGCATCGCGCGGGGTGATCGCCGGCTTGGTCTCCACGTCGATGACGAGGCGATCAAAGTCGGTGCGCTGCTCAACACGCGTCGCCTCGACCTTGTAGGTCACCTTGACGACGGGCGAGTAGATCGAATCAATCGGAATGCGAGAGATCTCGGCCTGCGGATCCTTGTTCTGAGCGGCCGACACGTAGCCGCGGCCACGCTCGACGGTCAGCTCGATCTCCAGCTTGCCCTTCTCGTTGAGGGTGGCAAGGTGCAGATCGGGGTTGTGGATCTCCACGCCGGCGGGAGGCGTGATGTCGCCGGCGAGAACCTCGCCGGGGCCAGCCTTCCGCAGGTACATGACGACAGGCTCGTCGTTCTCGCTGGACAGGACGATCTGCTTGATGTTCAGGATGATCTCAGCGACATCTTCCTTCACACCTTCGATCGTGCGGAACTCGTGGGGGACGCCATCAATACGGATGGACGTCACCGCTGCACCCGGGATCGAGGACAGGAGGGTACGACGCAGGGAATTACCCAGCGTGTAGCCGAACCCGGGCTCGAGGGGCTCCAGGGTGAAACGGGAGCGCAGGTCGCTGACCTTTTCTTCGGTCAGGATGGGTCGCTCTGCAATGAGCACGTCTATTCCTTTCTGGCCGGTGCCCGCTATATGACACCGGATATGGGAACCTGCTGAAGCAGGCTAAGGGAGTAAGAACCCGAAGGTTCAGACGTGGGGAGGGCAATGCCCTCCCGTCCGCAAGTCAGCCGCGGCGGCGCTTCGGCGGGCGGGTGCCGTTGAAGGCCTGAGGCGTGACGTCCTGGATCGAACCGATCTCGAGGCCGGCGGCCTGGAGGGAACGGATCGCGGTCTCACGGCCGGAGCCGGGACCCTTCACGAAAACGTCAACCTTCTTCATGCCGTGCTCCTGGGCGCGACGAGCCGCAGCCTCGGCCGCGAGCTGCGCGGCGAAGGGGGTGGACTTACGCGAACCCTTGAAGCCAACCTGGCCGGAGGACGCCCAGGCGACAACCGCGCCCGTGGGGTCCGTGAGGGAAACGATGGTGTTGTTGAACGTCGACTTGATGTAGGCGTGGCCGTTGGTGACGTTCTTCGAAATCTTGCGACGCGGCTTGCGGGCACCGCCCGAGCGCGAGGTCTTTGCTGCTGCCATTTCTGGTTCAGTTCCTTCTTGTCGCGGAAAGCTACCCCGAGGGGATGCGCTCTCCTAGGCCTTACTTGGCCTTCTTCTTGCCTGCAACGGTGCGCTTGGGGCCCTTGCGGGTACGCGCGTTGGTCTTGGTGCGCTGACCGTGGACCGGCAGGCCACGACGGTGGCGAAGGCCCTGGTACGAACCGATTTCGATCTTGCGACGAATGTCGGCCTGAACCTCACGGCGGAGGTCACCCTCAACCTTGAAGTTTGCCTCAATGTAGTCACGAAGCTTGACGAGTTCCTCTTCCGTCGCGTCCTTCACGCGAGTGTCCGGGCTGACGCCGGTGGCGGCGAGGGTCTCTGCCGCGCGGGTGCGGCCGACTCCGTAGATGTATGTGAGCGCGATCTCGAGCCGCTTCTCGCGGGGGAGGTCGACGCCGGCAATACGTGCCATGGTGATGTTGCTCCAGTTGTTCATCGGAGGTCGTCATCGCTCAGTCCGGGCGAGCAGCCCGGCCTCGGCCTCCGAACCGAGGGTCACCCACGGGTGGGTGCTTAGAGTGATGCTGTGGGGCTTGGTGCCCCGCGGGTCGCAGCGGGTCTCAGCCCTGGCGCTGCTTGTGCCTGGGGTTGTCGCAGATGACCATGACGTTGCCGTGGCGACGAATCACCTTGCACTTGTCACAGATCTTCTTGACACTCGGCTTGACCTTCATGGTTGTTACCTCCACTGCCCGTCGGGCAGTTTGTGTCGGGTCACTTGTAGCGGTAGACGATACGGCCTCGGGTGAGGTCGTAGGGGCTCAGCTCGACGACAACTCGATCCTCGGGCAGGATGCGGATGTAGTGCTGACGCATCTTTCCCGCAATGTGGCCGAGAACCACGTGGCCATTCTTCAGTTCCACACGGAACATCGCGTTAGGCAAGGCCTCAATGACCGTGCCTTCCATCTCAATGACGCCGTCTTTCTTCGCCATATCCTCCGTTTATCCTCTACATGTCTCGGATAGGTTGCGGCGGATGCCGCCAGGCATAGTGCACCAACAATTGCCGGATGCAGATACGCCCAAGGAACTACTCTACGGCATTGACGCCCATCGGCGGTAGTCAGGGTCCCTGTCGGTTCGCTCACGTTTAATGCGTCACATTTTGGAGAATCGCCGCCTTCGGTCGCCTCATAACGACGAGGCCGGGGTTCGCCATGCGCCACCAGTGTGGAGGGCGCCGGCGGGGCCGCGGGGCCTGGCCGGGCGTCTCACCGACGCGCCGAGCGAAGCTCGCTGCGCGGCCGGCGAGCGGGCGGGCGGGCCCGACGGCGCCCGGAACACCGGTGGCGCAGCCAGCAGGAACACCGGTGGCGCAGCCAGCAGGAACACCGGTGGCGCAGCCAGCAGGAACACCAGCGGTCCGGCCGCGACCTCGTCGACGAACGACTCGGGCCCGATACCTGCGTGAGGTACCGGGCCCGAATGCGTCTGTGATGTCAGTCGAGCGACACCGGGGTGACGCCGTAGGGCGCCAGACCGGCCACTCCCCCGTCGCGCGCAGTCAGGACGGAGACGCCATCCTCTGTGATCGCGATCGAGTGCTCCCAGTGGGCGGCGTCGCGACCGTCGACCGTGCGCACGGTCCACTCGTCGTCGTCCGTCTGCGAAGCGATGTCACCACGAGTGAGCATCGGCTCGACCGCCAGGACCATGCCGGGCTTGAGGCGAGCCTGAATGCCGCGGACGTTGTAGTTGAGGACGTCCGGGGGCATGTGCATCTTCGTGCCGATGCCGTGACCTACGAACTCCTCGATGATGCCAGCTTCCCAGCCGTTGATGAGAGCGTTCTCCGCGACAACTGTTTCGACCGCGTTGCCGACCGCGCTGATACGCTTACCGGTCGCCAGTCCCGCAAGGGCGGCCCACAGAGACTCGCGCGTGACGGCGTCGAGCTGACGACGCTCACGCAGGAGATCCTCGTCCACCCCAGCAATGGTGCCGGTGGCCCGCTCTCCCGCAGCGAAGTCAGCGTCCGACACGAAGGTCTCACCGACGATGACACTGAATGCAGCGTCTCCGTGCCACTGGCGACCGCCGCGCTCCACGTACGCGCCGCAGTCGAAAGACACGATGTCGCCGGGAGCCAGCTCATAGTCGCCGGGGATACCGTGAACGATCACGTCGTTCACCGAGATGCACACCGTCGCCGGATAGCCGTAGTAGCCCTTGAAGTTGGAGGTCGCTCCCCCGTCGGCGATCGCCTGGGCGCTGACCTCGTCCAGCTCGCGCGTCGTAATGCCGGGACGAATGGCGCCGCGCAGGGCCTCGTGGATCGACGCGACGACCAGACCGGCCTCGCGCATCCATCGAAGCTCCTGCGCGGACTTCAGTTCAATGCGTGGCATCGCTTAGTTCTTTGCCACCGAGTCGAGGATCGCGAAGATGCGATCCGTGACCTCGTCGACCGTACCACTGCCATCGACAACCTCCAGGAGATCCTGGTCGACGTAGTAGGTGGCGACGGGCTCCGTCTGCTGGTGGTAGACCTCCAGGCGGTGACGCATAACGGGCTCGGTGTCGTCCGTGCGGTGCTGCTCCTGAGCGCGCTTAAGCATGCGGTCCACGACCTCGTCCTCGTCCACCTGGATCTCCAGGACGACATCGATGGACTTGCCCAGATCGAGGAGCATGTCGCGCAGGACGTGCGCCTGTTCCAGGGAACGCGGGTAGCCGTCAAGGAGGAAACCGCCCGCAGCGTCGGGGGCTGCGAGGCGCACCTTCACCATAGCGTTCGTGACCGAGTCCGGAACGAACTCACCACGGTCCATGTAGGCCTGCGCCTGCTTGCCGATCTCCGTACCTTCCGCCATGTTGGCACGGAAGATGTCGCCCGTCGAAATAGCCGGGATACCGAGGCGCTCAGCGATACGCGAGGCCTGGGTGCCCTTGCCGGCTCCGGGAGGGCCGAGGAGGATGACGACTGTCATTTCAGGAATCCTTCGTAGTGGTGCTGCTGCAGCTGCGTGTTGATTTCCTTCACCGTCTGCAGGCCGACGCCGATGATGATGAGCAGCGTGGTGCCACCGAAGGGCATCTGCGAGCTCGACAGCTTCAGCGGGATGATCGCCAGAGACGGCAGGAGGGCGATGATCACCAGATAGAGGGCACCCGCCGACGTAATTCGGTTAATCACGTAGCGCAGGTACTCAGCCGTGGGACGACCCGCACGGTAACCGGGGATGAAGCCTCCGTACTTCTTCATATTGTCCGCAACCTCGTCCGGGTTGAACGTGATAGCGGTGTAGAAGAAGGTGAAGAACAGTGTCATGAGGGCGTAGATCGTCAGGTAGAACGTGCTGCCCTGCGTGAAGTGCGCGGAGATCCACTGGACCCACTGATCGTCCGGCTTGCCGAACTGTGCCGCCATCGGAGGCAGGGCAAGAATCGAAGACGCGAAGATGACGGGGATAACGCCCGACATGTTGATCTTCAGCGGGATATACGTGGTGGTGCCGCCGTACTGGCGACGCCCAATCATGCGCTTGGCGTACTGGACCGGGATGCGGCGCTGAGCCTGCTCGACGTAGACGACAGCAATCGCGACGAGGAGAAGCAGGGCGACGATAGCGGCGACCGAACCCCACTTGCCGGCCCGGCCGATCGACAGGAGCTGCTCAGGCAGGCGGGCGGCGATCGACGTGAAGATCAGCAGCGACATACCGTTACCGATGCCGCGCTCCGTGATAAGTTCGCCCAGCCACATGATGACGCCGGTACCGGCCATCATGACGATGATCATCATGATGAAGGTAAGAACCGAGCGATCCTTGATGATGTCGTACTGGCACGACTGGAAGAGCTGGCCGCTGCGTGCGAGAGAGATCGTCGTGGTTGCCTGCAGGATGCCGAGGAAGATCGTCAGGTAACGCGTGTACTGCGTGAGCTTGGCCTGGCCGGTCTGGCCCTCCTTGTGCAGGTCATCAAAACGAGGAATGACGACCCTCAGGAGCTGGATAATGATCGACGCGGTGATGTACGGCATGATGCCTAGCGCGAAGATCGACAGCTGGAGGAGCGCTCCACCCGAGAACAGGTTGACGAGGTCGAGCAGCGACGCCTGCGACTCCTGCGCCATGCAGCGCTGGACAGCCTGCGAATCCACACCGGGCGTCGGGATGAACGACCCTAGCCGGAACGCGGCCATGATGAACAGGGTAAAGAGCAGCTTCCGACGCAAGTCGGGGGTACGGAACGCCTGGGCGAATGCACCGAGCAAGGCTTCCTCCTACGGGTGATGGGCATGCGGGGCGAAGCCCCTAGACTGATCCAGCTTACCCGACACGGGTAGTGGTTGGCGATATCCAATCAATAAACGAGCGCATTTCCGTGTATTTAACGAAACACGGAGCGCGTGATCCCCGATGCGGGAATCAGCCGTATTCGCGACTAAAAGGCCATTTGACAGCCTGTCAGCCGCGATACGACAGACACGTAACGGGGGTGGTCCCTCGCAGGACCACCCCCGTTCACCGTCAGCGAGCCGAGATGGACCCGCCGGCAGCCGTGATCTTCGCCTCGGCGGAGGACGACCAGGAGTCGACCTCGACCTCGAGCTTCACGCTGAGTTCGCCGGTACCGAGCACCTTGACGGGCGCGGAGTCGCGAACGGCGTGCTTGGCGATGAGATCCTCAACCGTGACCTTGCCGCCCTCGGGGAAGAGCTCCCCGAGCTTGCCAACGTTCACGACCTGGTACTCAACGCGGAAGGGGTTCTTGAAGCCGCGAAGCTTCGGCAGACGCATGTGAATCGGCATCTGGCCACCCTCGAAGCCGGCAGCAACCTGGTAACGGGCCTTGGTGCCCTTGGTGCCACGGCCAGCGGTCTTACCCTTCGAACCTTCACCGCGACCCACGCGGGTCTTCGCGGTCTTGGCTCCCGGGGCAGGACGCAGGTGGTGCAGCTTAACGATCTGCGTCTTGTTCGTGGAGTCCGCCATTGTCAGTCGACCTCCTCAGCGGTCACCAGGTGACGCACGGTGCGAACGGCGCCCAGAACGGCGTCCGTCTGCTCACGCACGACACTCTGGCCGATCTTGCGCAGCCCGAGGGTGCGCAGCGTGTCCTTCATGTTCTGCTTCGCGTGAGCAGAGGACTTGACCTGCGTGATCTTGATGTTCTTCGCCATCACTTAGCCTCCCCTGCAGCGGCCTTGTCGGCCTCGGCGGCCTCGGCAGCCGCGCGCTTCTCGGCCTCGCCCTCTGCGCGAGCGCGCAGCATGGACGCGGGAGCAACGCGCTCGAGGGGCAGGCCGCGACGAGCGGCGACAGCCTCGGGCTGCTCGAGCTGCTTGAGTGCGTCAACCGTCGCGTGGACGATGTTGATCGCGTTGGACGAGCCCAGCGACTTGGTGAGCACGTCGTGGACGCCTGCGGCCTCCAGGACGGCGCGCACCGGGCCGCCGGCGATAACGCCGGTACCGGGGGCAGCCGGACGCAGGAGGACGACACCGGCGGTGTCGCGGCCCTGCACCACGTGCGTAATCGTGCGGCGGATCATCGGGACGCGGAAGAAGTTCTTCTTCGCCTCCTCGACGCCCTTGGAAATGGCCTGGGGAACTTCCTTGGCCTTTCCGTAGCCGACGCCCACCGTGCCTTCGCCGTCACCCACGACAACCAGGGCGGTGAAGGAGAAACGACGTCCACCCTTCACAACCTTGGAGACGCGGTTGATCGTCACGACGCGCTCGATGTACTCGTTCTTGTTTTCGTTGTTCCGGCGGTTATCGCGATCGTTGCCGCGGCCGGAGCGGCGCTCACGGCGATCGTTGTTCTCGCCCGCGCCCGAACCGTTCCTGTCTCGCTGCTGTGCAGCCATCAGATGATCTCTCTTTCTTTCGGCTCGTTCACAGCTCGAGTCCGCCCTCACGGGCGGCCTCGGCAACGGCCGCAACGCGACCTGCGTACTTGTTACCACCGCGGTCGAAGACGACAGCGGAGATACCGGCAGCCTTCGCACGCTCGGCGATCAGTGCGCCAACCTTGCGAGCCTTGTCGGTCTTCGTGCCCTCGGAACCAGCGACCTCGGTCTCGATGTCGGAGGCCGACACCAGGGTGTGACCAACCGTATCGTCGATAACCTGAGCCACCATGTGGCGGTTCGAACGGGTGACGACCAGACGGGGACGCTCGGGCGTGCCGTTGATCTTCTTGCGAAGGCGGAGGTGACGGCGCTTGCGAGCGACGAACTTGCCCTTGCCCTTGATCGAGTAAGCCATCACTTACCAGCCTTTCCGACCTTGCGACGGATGGTCTCGCCCACGTAGTGGATGCCCTTGCCCTTGTAGGGCTCCGGCTTCTTCAGCTTGCGGATGCGAGCAGCGGTCTCGCCGACGAGCTGCTTGTCGATTCCGGAGACCGTGAACAGCGTCTGGGACTTCGGAGCGATCGTGAACTCGATGCCCTCGGGCGGGGTGACGGTGATCGTGTGGGAGAAGCCCAGGGAGAACTCGAGGTCCTTGCCCTTGGCGACCACGCGGTAACCGGTACCCGTGATTTCGAGATCCTTCTTGTAGCCTCAGTCACGCCGATGACCATGTTGGCGATCAGCGTGCGGGACAGTCCGTGGAGCGAACGCGAGGTGCGCTCGTCGTTCGGACGCTCAACGACAACCTGGCCGTCTTCGATCTTCGCGACGATGGGCTCGGCAACAACGTGGGAGAGGGTGCCCTTGGGGCCCTTCACGGTCACGTTCTGGCCGTCAATCGTCACGTCGACGCCGGCGGGGATAGCGATGGGGTTCTTACCAATTCGCGACATTGTTCAGCCTCCTCATCACCAGATGTAGGCGAGGACTTCCCCACCCACACCCTTCTCGGCTGCCTGGCGGTCGGTGAGCAGGCCGGAGGACGTGGACAGAATCGCCACGCCGAGGCCGCCGCGGACCTTGGGCAGGTTGGTGGACTTGGCGTACACGCGCAGACCGGGCTTGGACACGCGCTTGAGCCCCTGGATGGCGGCTTCGCGGTGCGAGCCGTACTTCAGGTTGATCGTCAGGGTCTTGCCCACGCGGGCATCCTCGACGGAGGTCGAGGCAATGTAGCCTTCCTCGACCAGGATGTTCGCAATCGCGTTCTTGAGCTTCGAGTACGGCATAGAAACCGCATCGTGGTGCGCACGAGTCGCGTTGCGCAGACGCGTCAGCATATCTGCAATCGGGTCTGTCATTGTCATGGGGGTTTATTCCCCTTCCTCGTCGCGGTTTCTCCGGTTACCCGGGACCTGCGACGTTCGTTTTACCAGCTGCTCTTGGTGACACCGGGGAGCTCGCCACGGTGGGCAAGCTCGCGCAGGCACACGCGGCACAGTCCGAACTTGCGGTACACCGAGTGCGGACGACCGCAACGGTTGCACCGGGTGTAGGCACGCACGCCGAACTTCGGCTTGCGGGCAGCCTTGACCTTCAGGGATGTCTTGGCCATGGGTCAGTCCTCCTTGAACGGGAAGCCGAGGTGACGGAGAAGGGCGCGACCCTCTTCGTCGGTGGTGGCCGAGGTGACAACCGTGATGTCCATGCCGCGCACTCGGTCGATCGAGTCCTGGTCGATCTCGTGGAACATCGACTGTTCCGTGAGACCGAAGGTGTAGTTACCGTGACCGTCGAACTGCTTGGGGGACAGTCCGCGGAAGTCACGGATACGGGGAAGCGCCGTCGAGAGGAGGCGGTCCAGGAACTCCCACATGCGGTCGCCGCGAAGCGTCACGTGCGCACCGATCGCCTGGCCCTCACGCAGCTTGAACTGCGCGATGGACTTCTTGGCGCGGGTGGTCACGGGCTTCTGGCCGGTGATCGCGGTGAGGTCGCGGAGCGCGCCCTCGAGTGCCTTCGAGTCGCGAGCGGCCTCGCCGACACCCATGTTGACGACAATCTTCGTCAGTCCGCCGACTGCATGACGTTCTCGTGCTTGAACTCTGCACGGAGCGCCTCGCGGATCTCGGAGACGTACTTTTCCTTCAGACGCGGGGCCATGCTCAGATCTCCTTGCCCTGCTCAACGCCGCGCTGCGCGCCGCCGCGAGTCACGCGGACTCGGACGGTGCGGGTGCGGCCGCCGCGCTCAACGGTGTCCTCGCGGAAACCGACGCGAACGCGCTTCTTGGTCTCGGGGTCGACCAGAGCGACCTTCGACAGGGCGATGGGGGCTTCGATGGTCTCGATGCCGCCGGCGCTGCCCTGCTGGCCCTGGCGCACGTGGCGCGTCTTCAGGTTGATGCCCTCGACGAGGACCTTGCCCTCGGCCGGGAACACCTGGATGACGCGGCCCTGCTTGCCCTTATCGCCGGGCTTCAAAGGCTCGAGGCCTTCTTCAGCGCGACGGGCGTTGCGCTTGGCCAGCGCCTTCTCGTCGGACGTGCGTCCGCGAACGACCTCCACGAGGTCATTCTTACGAATCTTGGCTGCCATGGATCAGATCACCTCCGGAGCGAGGGAGACGATACGCATGAACTTCTTGTCGCGCAGCTCGCGGCCCACGGGGCCGAAGATACGCGTGCCACGCGGCTCGCCATTGTTGTTGATGATGACGGCCGCATTCTCGTCGAAACGAATGTAGGAACCGTCGGGGCGGCGGGTTTCCTTACGCGTGCGAACGATCACTGCCTTGACGACTTCGCCCTTCTTGACGTTGCCGCCGGGGATGGCGTCCTTCACGGTAGCGACAATGGTGTCGCCGATACCCGCGTAGCGCCGACCCGAGCCACCGAGAACACGGATGGTCAGGATCTCCTTGGCCCCTGTGTTATCGGCGACCTTCAGTCGCGACTCCTGCTGGATCATTTTCTATTGACTCCTGTCGTCGTGCCGGTTCTCTTCCGGATTGTACCGGTCGAGCCTTGCCGAACGGATTTCGGTCTGTGAGCGAAGGTCACTTCGCCTTTTCGAGGATCTCCACAACGCGCCAGCGCTTTGCGTAGCCGACAGCGGGCGGGTCTCCATGATGAGGACGAGATCGCCGACGCCGCACTCGTTGTGCTCGTCGTGAACCTTGACCTTCTTGTTCTTGCGCATGACCTTGCCGTAGAGGGCGTGCTTGACGCGGTCCTCGATCTGGACGACAACGGTCTTGTCCATCTTGTCGCTGACGACGTAGCCGCGACGGACCTTACGCTCGTTACGAGCGGTGGTTTCTGCCATCAGGCTCACTCCTCAGTGCTCGGGGCGGTGCGGTAGCCAAGCTCCCGCTCACGCGCGATGGTGTAGATCCGGGCAATGTCGCGACGCACGGTCTTCATACGACCGTGATCCTCGAGGTTGCCAACGGCCTGCGCGAATCGCAGGTTGAACAGCTCAGCCTTCGCCTTCTCGAGCTCCTTGGACAGCTGCGAGTTGTCCATGGCGTCGAGCTGCTCGGTGGTCAGACCCTTATCTGCCATCAGATGTCACCACCCTCTCGGACCACGAAGCGGGTCTTGATAGGAAGCTTGTGCTGGGCACGGCTGAGGGCCTCGCGAGCGAGCTCCTCGGGGACGCCTGCCAGCTCGAACATGACACGTCCGGGCTTGACGGGGGCAACCCACCACTCCGGAGCACCCTTACCGGAACCCATACGGGTTTCGGCGGGCTTCTTGGTCAGCGGGCGGTCCGGGAAGATGTTGATCCAGACCTTACCGCCACGCTTGATGTGACGGGTCACGGCAATACGAGCCGCCTCAATCTGACGGTTGGTGATGTACGCAGCCTCAAGAGCCTGGATGCCGTAGTCGCCGAACGCCAGTTCGGTGCCACCGGAGGCAAAGCCAGTGCGGTGAGGACGGTGCTGCTTGCGGTACTTAGTCCGACGGGGAATGAGCATTGGGCTCAGGCCTCCGTTCCGGTCGTGGGCGCAGCGGCCTCGGAGGCCGAAGCCTCACGGGGAGCCTGCTGCGCAGCGGTCTCCTGGTTGGGGCGTCCACCGCGGCGGGGGCCACCACGGCGGCCATCGCGACGGCCGCCACGCTGGGCCTGCTCGGCCTGCTGGCGAGCAAACTCGCGCTCGGTGATGTCGCCCTTGTAGATCCACACCTTGACGCCGATGCGACCGAAGGTCGTACGAGCCTCGTGGAATCCGTAGTCGATGTTCGCGCGGAGGGTGTGCAGCGGCACGCGGCCCTCACGGTAGAACTCGGAGCGGGACATTTCAGCGCCACCCAGACGGCCGGACACCTGGACACGAATGCCCTTGGCGCCAGCGCGCTGCGCGGACTGGATGCCTTTACGCATCGCACGACGGAAGGACACGCGGGCAGCGAGCTGCTCAGCGATGCCCTGCGCAACGAGCTGCGCTTCGAGATCGGGGTTCTTCACCTCGAGAATGTTCAGCTGAACCTGCTTGCCCGTCAGCTTCTCGAGCTGCACGCGCAGGCGGTCGGCCTCGGCGCCACGGCGACCGATGACGATGCCGGGGCGCGCGGTGTGCAGGTCGACGCGAACGCGGTCACGCGTACGCTCGATGCTCACCTCGGCGATGCCGGCGCGCTCGAGGTTGTCGGTCAGGAACTTGCGGATCGCGACGTCTTCCGCCACGTAATCCGCGTAGCGCTGTCCCTTGGTGGTGGAGTCGGAGAACCAGCGAGACCGGTGGTCAGTGGTGATTCCCAGACGGAACCCGCGGGGGTTGACCTTCTGACCCATATCAGCGGTCTCCCTTCTTCTTGTCTTCCTTGGTCCCCACCACGATGGTGATGTGGGAGGTGCGCTTCAGGATGCGACCGGCGCGCCCCTGTGCACGGGGACGAATGCGCTTCATGGTCGGACCCTCGTCCACGTATGCCTCCAGGACGAGCAGGTCGGCCTCGTTGAAGGTCTCTCCGGCGTTCTCAGCCTTAACCTTCGAGTTGGCGACGGCGCTCAGGAGCACCTTGCGGACATCGGTGGCGACGGCCTGCGGGGCGAACCGCAGAATGTCGGCGGCCTCCAGAACACGCTTGCCGCGAACTCGTTCACAACACGGCGGGACTTCTGGGGCGTGACGCGGATGAATCGCGCCTGCGCCTTGGCTTCCATGTATCTGCCTCTTCTTCCGTGGGGCCGGCTCAGCGCCGACGTCCCTTACGATCGTCCTTGTCGTGGCTGCGGAAAGTACGCGTGGGAGCGAACTCGCCGAGCTTGTGGCCCACCATCGACTCGGTGACGAAAACGGGCACATGCTTACGGCCGTCGTGGACGGCGATGGTCAGACCCAGGAAGTCCGGGGTGATGACCGAGCGACGCGACCAGGTCTTGATGACGTTCTTAGAGCCGGATTCGTTCGCGGCGTCGACCTTCTTGAGCAGGTGGTCGTCGACGAACGGGCCCTTCTTCAAACTACGCGGCATTTCAATCGACTCCTACTCAGCGGTTCTTGCCGGTCTTGCGACGGCGGACGATCAGACGATCGGACGCCTTCTTCGGACGACGCGTACGGCCCTCGGGCTTGCCCCAAGGCGACACGGGGTGACGACCACCGGACGTGCGGCCTTCACCACCGCCGTGCGGGTGATCGACCGGGTTCATAACGACACCACGGACGTGCGGGCGCTTGCCCTTCCAGCGCATACGGCCGGCCTTGCCCCAGTTGATGTTCGACTGCTCGGCGTTGCCGACCTCGCCGATGGTGGCGCGGCAGGTGACCTCGACGTTGCGGATCTCGCCGGAGGGCATACGCAGCTGGGCGAAGCGGCCTTCCTTAGCGACGAGCTGCACGGAGGTGCCAGCGGAACGAGCGATCTTAGCGCCGCCACCCGGGTAGAGCTCGACGGCGTGCACAACGGTACCCAGGGGGATGTTGCGCAGCTGCAGCGAGTTGCCGGGCTTGATGTCGGCGCCAACGCCAGCCTCGATGTGATCGCCCTGCTTGAGGCCGGTCGGTGCGAGGATGTAGCGCTTCTCGCCATCAGCGTAGTGCAGGAGGGCGATGCGGGCGGTGCGGTTGGGGTCGTACTCGATGTGAGCGACCGTTGCCGGGACGCCGTCCTTGTCGTGACGACGGAAGTCGATCACGCGGTACTGGCGCTTGTGGCCGCCGCCGCGGTGGCGGGAGGTCACGCGGCCGTTGTTGTTACGGCCACCGGTCTTGTGCAGCGGGCGCAGCAGCGACTTCTCGGGGGTGTCGCGGGTGATCTCGACGAAGTCAGAGACGGACGAGAAGCGACGGCCCGGAGTCGTGGGCTTGTACTTGCGAATTCCCATTGTTCAAATGTCCCTTCGGTCCTCAGGCCTGATCGCCGAAGATGTCGATGGTGCCCTCACGCACGGTGACGATGGCACGCTTGACGTCCTTGCGCTTACCGATCCCGTTGCGGGTGCGGTAGGTCTTGCCCTTGCGGTTCTGGGTGGCGATGGAACCGATCTTGACGCCGAAGATACGCTCCAGGGCAATCTTGATCTCGGTCTTGTTCGCGCGGGGGTCAACCTCGAAGGTGTACTTGCCCAGGTCCATGAGGGCAAGCGACTTCTCGGTGGTGACCGGCTTCAGGATGATGTCGCGGGGGTTCTTACCCGCTTCAATCGTGCTCACTTGGTCTCCTCCTTGGTACCGAGGAAGGACTCAAGGGCGGCCTGCGTGAAGACGATGTCATCGGCGTCCAGGACGTCGTACGTGTTCAGCTGGTCGGCCCACAGAACGTGAACCTCGGGAACGTTGCGCAGGGACAGCGCGGTCAGTTCGTTGCCACGCTCGAGGACGACGAGAGCCTGACGGTCCTCGACGATCGCACGCAGAGCGGCGAGAGCAGCCTTGGTCGAGGGCTTGTCGCCTTCGAACAGGGCGGTGACAACGTGGATGCGGTCGGCGCGCGCACGATCGGACAGAGCGGAGCGCAGGGCGCCCTGCTTCATCTTCTTGGGGGTGCGCTGGTCGTAGTCACGCGGCTGAGGGCCGTGGACGATGCCACCGCCGGTGAAGTGAGGCGCGCGGATGGAGCCCTGACGAGCGTTACCGGTGCCCTTCTGGCGGAACGGCTTCTTGCCGCCGCCAGCAACGTCACCACGGGTCTTCGTCGCGTGCGTGCCCTGACGAGCGGCCGCAAGCTGAGCGACGACAACCTGGTGCATCAGCGGAATGTTGGTGGGGACGTCGAAGATGGACCCGGGGAGAACGACGGAACCCGCCTTCTTGCCCTTGAGGTCGATGACGTCAACGTTACGATCGTCAGCCATGATCACGCACCCTTCACGGAGGAGCGAACCAGGACAACGCCGTTCTTGGGGCCGGGGATGGCACCGCTGATGAGCAGCAGGCCCTTCTCGGTGTCGACGGCCTGGATCTTCAGGTTCTCAACAGTACGACGGTTGCCACCCATGCGGCCGGCCATGCGCAGGCCCTTGAAGATGCGACCGGGCGTCGCGCAGGCGCCGATCGAACCGGGCTTGCGGTGGTTGCGGTGCGCGCCGTGGGAGGCGGAAACGCCAGCGAAGCCGTGACGCTTCATGACGCCGGCAAAACCCTTGCCCTTGGTGGTGCCGGAGACGTCGACAGCCTCGCCAGCCTCGAAGGTGGCGGCGTCGAGCTCCTGGCCGAGCTCGTAAGAGTCGTGCTCGGACGTGCGAACCTCAACGAGGTGACGGCGCGGAGCAACTCCGGCCTTCTCGAAGTGGCCCTGCAGGGGCTTGGTGACCTTACGGGAGTCAATCTCACCGAAGCCAAGCTGGATAGCGGAGTAGCCGTCAACCTCTTCGGTACGAACCTGGGTGACGACGTTGGTGCCGACCTGCACGACAGTCAGGGGCACGAGGTGGCCGTCGGCATCCCACACCTGGGTCATGCCGAGCTTGCGGCCGAGCAGCGCCTTGATGGGCGCGCCAGCGTGCTGCTTCTTGTTAGTCATTGCAGATGTCCTCAGAGCTTGATCTCGATGTTGACGTCCGCAGGCAGGTCGAGACGCATGAGCGAATCGACGGCCTTGGGGGTCGGATCGATGATGTCGATGAGCCGCTTGTGCGTGCGCATTTCAAAGTGCTCGCGGCTGTCCTTGTACTTGTGGGGCGACCGAATAACGACGAAAACGTTCTTCTCGGTCGGCAGCGGCACCGGGCCCACGACCGTGGCGCCAGCACGCTGTACGGTGTCCACGATCTTGCGCGCGGAGCTGTCGATGACCTCGTGGTCATACGACTTGAGCCGGATGCGGATCTTCTGTCCCGCCATGCCGTCTTACCTCTTCTCGTACAGATTCGCCGCCGGTCCCCGCACTCGGGCGTGTCGCAGCCGTTGTGCGCGCGATTGCTCGCGCTGGACCGACGTCTTGTCCAAAGATCTTGGGCATATTGCCCGATCCATACGTGATGGCACGCATGGACCACCCCAGAGACGCTGAGGCAACCGTGCCATTCTGTCAGAGTTCCACCCGCGAGCACAAACCCGGAAGAGGGTTCTCGCATGTGAAACCACCGACAGAGTGGCATTGATAATGGCCTGAGCTGCTCGAAACAGTCCAGACCGTCACCAAGAAACTACCGTACCCCGCACTCGGGCGTGTCGCAACCGGGGATCGGTCACATTTCTATGAACGAGGGCGGGGCAGCCTCGCAAATACGCCACCTATGGCCGATACGGAGTACACCGACACCGGCTGACGCCATCAACGTCACAGATAGTCCACCCCTGTGGATCCATATCAGCACAGCGTTGCGCGCGAGCGAGTGGCGTTCGACAGCACGACAGATAGCGAAGGGCCCCGCCTCTATTCAGAGGCGGGGCCCTCAATGCCGCTGGATCAGCAGCGAATCAGATCTGAGAAAGACTCAGAAGTCGATTCACTTGATGATCTTGGTGACACGACCGGAACCAACGGTGCGGCCACCCTCACGGATGGCGAAGCCGAGGCCGGGCTCCATAGCGATCGGCTGGATCAGCTGGACGGAGATCTCGGTGGTGTCGCCAGGCATGACCATGTCGGTGCCCTCGGGGAGGGTGATGACGCCGGTCACGTCCGTGGTACGGAAGTAGAACTGCGGACGGTAGTTCGAGAAGAACGGGTTGTGACGGCCGCCCTCTTCCTTCTTGAGGATGTAGACCTGGCCCTCGAAGTCCGTGTGAGGCGTGATGGAGCCGGGGACGGCCACAACCTGGCCACGCTCGACCTCGTCGCGCTTGGTGCCACGGAGCAGCAGACCACAGTTCTCGCCAGCCCAGGCCTCGTCCATCGACTTGTGGAACATCTCGATGCCGGTAACCGTGGTCTTCTGGGGCTCACGGATACCGAGGATCTCGACCTCGGAGTTGATGGGCAGCTTGCCACGCTCAACACGACCGGTGACGACCGTGCCACGACCGGTGATCGTGAAGACGTCCTCGATCGGCATGAGGAAGGGCTTGTCCATGTCGCGCTCGGGGGTGGGGATGTAGGAATCCACCGCCTCCATGAGCTCCTCGACCTTTGCAACCCACTCCGGGTCGCCCTCGAGGGCCTTCAGAGCGGACACCTGGATGATCGGGGCGTCGCGATCGAAGTCCTGGGACTCGAGCAGGTCGCGGCACTCTTCCTCAACCAGCTCCAGCATCTCCTCGTCGTCGACCATGTCGGCCTTGTTGAGGGCGATGAGGATGGTGGGGACGCCGACCTGACGGGCGAGCAGAACGTGCTCGCGGGTCTGGCCATGGGGCCGTCGGTGGCGGCGACCACGAGGATCGCGCCGTCCATCTGGGCCGCGCCGGTGATCATGTTCTTGACGTAGTCGGCGTGGCCGGGGGCGTCAACGTGCGCGTAGTGACGCGCCTCGGTCTGGTACTCGACGTGGGAGACGTTGATCGTGATACCACGATCGCGCTCCTCGGGAGCGTTGTCGACCTGATCGAAGGGGGTGAACTCGTTCAGATCGGGGTACTTGTCGTGCAGCACCTTGGTGATAGCTGCCGTCAGCGTCGTCTTGCCGTGGTCAACGTGACCAATCGTGCCGATGTTGACGTGCGGCTTGGTGCGCTCAAACTTGGCCTTCGCCACTTGTGTCCTCCTGGACTCGGGTAGATATTCTCAGCCTACGGCTAGGTGCCACTTTAACACCCCTGGGGCTTGAGACCTACTGGGTTTACTTGTGTGTGAGGCGGCTCGCAGGGCAGGTGACCCTGCCCCACGAGCCCCCCGGTGGGACTCAGTTGCCCCGAGACTTGCCGACGATCTCGTCCGCGACGGCGCGCGGAACCTCGGCGTAGCTGTCGAACTCCATGGAGTAGACAGCGCGGCCCTGCGTCTTGGAGCGCAGGTCGCCCACGTATCCGAACATCTCGGACAGCGGGACCTGAGCCTTGACGACGCGCACGCCGTGCTGCTCGTCCATCGAGCTGATCTGGCCACGGCGAGAGTTGAGGTCGCCGATGACATCGCCCATGTACTCCTCGGGAGTACGAACCTCAACGGCCATGATCGGCTCAAGGAGGACGGGGTTAGCCTTCTTAGCAGCTTCCTTCAGCGCCATCGAGCCAGCAACCTTGAACGCCATTTCGGAGGAGTCAACCTCGTGGTAGGCGCCGTCGAGCAGCGTGGCCTTGATGTCGACCATCGGGTAGCCGGCGAGAACGCCGGACTGCATGGCGTCCTTGATGCCCGCGTCGACCGACGGGATGTACTCGCGAGGAACGCGGCCACCGGTGACCTTGTCCTCGAACATGTACTCTTCCTCGGAGTCGGCCGGGAGGGGCTCCAGGGCGATGATGACACGCGCGAACTGGCCGGAACCACCGGTCTGCTTCTTGTGCGTGTATTCGTACTTCTCGACCGCCTTGCGGATGGTCTCACGGTAGGCAACCATCGGGTTACCCACGTTGGCCTCGACCTTGAACTCGCGACGCATACGGTCGACGATGATGTCGAGGTGGAGCTCACCCATACCACCGATGATGGTCTGGCCGGTCTCGGCGTCGAGCTCGACGGTGAACGTCGGGTCCTCTTCCGCGAGCTTCTGGATGGCGACGCCCATCTTCTCCTGGTCGGCCTTCGACTTGGGCTCGACGGCGACCTGGATAACGGGGGCGGGGAACGTCATCGACTCGAGGACGATCGGCTTATCGATCGCGGACAGCGTGTCGCCGGTCGTGGTGTCCTTGAGGCCGATCACCGCGTAGATGTGACCAGCGTGCGCCACGTCGACGGGGTTCTCCTTGTTCGAGTGCATCTGGAAGATCTTGCCGATGCGCTCCTTCTTGCCCTTGGTCGAGTTGAGGACCTGGGCGCCGGACTCGACCTTACCGGAGTACACGCGGATGAAGGTGAGCTTGCCGTAGAAGGGGTGAGCGGCGATCTTGAACGCCAGAGCGGAGAAGGGCTCGTTCTCGTCGGGCTTACGAGTCTCGGTCTCTTCCTCGGTCTCAGAGCCGGGGAGGAAGCCGCGAACGTCGCCGATGTCGAGCGGGGAGGGCAGGAAGTCCACGACGGCGTCGAGGACGGGCTGCACGCCCATGTTGCGCAGAGCGGTACCGCAGTAGACGGGGAACGCGCGCGAGGAGATGGTCAGGAGGCGGATGCCTTCCTTGATCTGCTCGATCGTGAGCTCGCCGTTCTCCAGGTAGGCCTCGGTCAGCTCGTCGGAGCCCTCGGCGGCGGCCTCAACGAGCGCCTCGCGGTACTCTTCAGCCTTTTCCTGGTACTCGGCGGGGATCGGGCCGCGCTCGACGATGGAGCCGTGCGTGTCGTTGCCCTTGTCGTCCTTGGCCGGGTAGGTCAGGGCCTCCATGGTCAGCAGGTCGATGTTGCCGACGAAGTCGTTCTCGGCGCCCATCGGGATCTGCATGACGATCGGGGTCGCGTGCAGGCGATCGCGGATGGTGCCAACCGAGAAGTAGAAGTCGGCGCCCATCTTGTCCATCTTGTTGATGAAGCAGATACGCGGAACGTCGTACTTGTCGGCCTGACGCCACACGGTCTCGGACTGGGGCTCAACGCCCTCCTTGCCGTCGAACACGGCGACAGCGCCGTCGAGGACGCGCAGGGAGCGCTCAACCTCAACGGTGAAGTCAACGTGACCGGGGGTGTCAATGATGTTGATCTGGTTACCGTTCCAGAAAGAGGTAACGGCGGCGGACGTAATCGTGATGCCGCGTTCCTTTTCCTGTTCCATCCAGTCGGTGGTCGAGGCGCCGTCGTGCGTCTCGCCGATCTTGTAGTTGATGCCCGTGTAGAACAGGATTCGTTCGGTCACGGTCGTCTTGCCGGCATCGATGTGAGCCATGATGCCAATGTTGCGGACCTTGTTGAGATCCGTCAGCACCTCTAGTGCCACGAGTGTGGTTCCTTCGTTCGAAGTAATGGGTGTGAAAGCTGCGTGAGACGAGGCCCGGTTGCCCAGGCCTCGTCTTTAAATCACCAGCGGTAGTGCGCGAAGGCGCGGTTGGACTCAGCCATCTTGTGCATGTCCTCACGACGCTTCACAGCGGCACCGAGGCCGTTGGAGGCGTCGAGGATCTCGTTGGCGAGACGCTCGGTCATGGTCTTCTCGCGACGCTGACGCGAGAAGTCGACCAGCCAGCGCAGGGCCAGCGTCGTGGCGCGCGCGGGGCGAACCTCGACGGGGACCTGGTAGGTCGCGCCACCGACACGGCGGGAGCGGACCTCGAGGGCCGGACGGATGTTCTCGAGAGCGCGCTTGAGCACGGAGACGGGCTCCTGCTCGGTGCGCTCGCGAACGGTTTCAAGTGCGCCGTAGACGATGCGCTCGGCGACGGTCTTCTTGCCGTCGAGGAGAACGCGGTTGACCAGCTGGGTCACGACCTTGGAGCCGTAGACCGGGTCATCGACGAGGGGGCGACGGGGAGCGGGGCCCTTACGAGGCATTACTTCTTCTCCTTCTTCGCGCCGTAACGGGAACGAGCCTGCTGACGGCCGCGGACACCCTGGGTGTCGAGCGAGCCGCGGACGATGCGGTAACGCACGCCGGGCAGGTCCTTCACACGACCACCGCGCACGAGCACGATCGAGTGCTCCTGCAGGTTGTGGCCCTCACCGGGAATGTAGGCGGTGACTTCGATGCCGGACGAAAGGCGCACACGAGCGACCTTTCGCAGAGCCGAGTTCGGCTTCTTCGGCGTGGTGGTGTACACACGGGTGCACACGCCGCGACGCTGGGGGGGGAGCCCTTCAGCGCGGGGGTCTTCACCTTTGCGCGCTTCGAGACACGTCCCTTGCGGACGAGCTGCTGAATGGTAGGCACTGGGTCTCCAGTTTCTTTCCGTCGGCGGCCTCCCCTCGCTTCAAGGGGCGGCCCTGATTGTCAGTCTTCCGCGACTGCGTTCACCCCCGTGTGGGCACACGTGTCCGCCTGGGGGCCGGCGCGCCATGATAACCACGAGGGTCAGAGAATGACGCCCGGAGCTCCGACGGACGGAGCCCGCTCCCGGTTTCCCGGGCACAGAGGTTCCACAGAAGCGGGAACCGCCTTTAAGGATAGTGGGAAACGTCGCCATTCGTCAAAGGGGGTGCATTGTGGTTCCCCCCTCATCGACGAGGCCGGGGCCGCAAGCGCTCAGATCGTTTCCTTCGCGCTCCCCTTGTGCATGGTGAAGGGCACGCCATGTTTCATTCGGGCGTGGCCGCTGTTATGTCAGTGCCGCGCAGAGGGGCCCGCAGGCGCTTGCCTGCGGGCCCCTCCCCCCACGGGTGAACGGCACTCAATGCCACCCGGTGATCATGCTCCGTCCGGTTGTTCCCGGATCGGTCACTCCTCCGCCTTGTCAGCCCCGGCCTCGTCGATGGAGGCGGCGGGCTCGACGGTGATCACGGCTTCGTCCTTGCGAGCGCGGTAGCGACGGATCGCCACCAGCTCAAGTCCGAGGAGCGCCAGGATCGCGGCGCCTGCCACCACCCAGGTGATGTACTCCCACGCGTTGCGGGTGACCTCGGGCTGGCCGTTCTCGTACATCCACGAGTTTGCGACCGTGTAGAGGATGTTGTGCGAAGCATTACGCAGCGCGGTCACGCCCGCCGCGTCCTGCACGTTGACCGTCGCGATCGGCATGTCGAGCGTCGCGAGCATCATATCGCCACCACCCCGGGTGATCTGGTCCGCGTTCTGGTACCCCATGCCGGCGAAGTAGTCGGTCAGGACCATGCCGCGGAAGCCCCACTCGTCGCGCAGAACATTCTTCAGCAGCGCCGGATTCGCACCCGCGTACTCGGGGCCGATGTAGTTGAACGCGCTCATGATCGCGTGCGCGCCGCCGTCCTTGACGCCGATCTCGAAGGAACGCAGGTAGATCTCGCGCATTGCCTGTTCGTTCGTCCAGGTCGCCAGCATGTGCGTGCGGTTCGTTTCCTGGTCGTTGAGGGCGAAGTGCTTGAGGAAGGCGTACACGCCCTTGGCCTGCGCGCCCTTGATCTCCTCGGCGACCTGCGAGCCCGCCAGGACCGGGTCCTCCGAGAAGTACTCGAAGTTACGGCCCGCGTAGGCGTAGCGGTGCGTGTTCGTGGCCGGCGCGTACCAGCCGGAGACCTGCATGTCGTGCGCCATCGTGCCGATCGCGTCACCGAAGGAACGTGCAAGCTCCTTGTTGAAGGTGGCCGCAACGGACACCGCGGAGGGCAGGCCAATCGAGCCGACACCCGTGAAGTTGTTGTTCAGCGAGGCGGGGCCGTCCACGTCGGATACGCGCAGCTTGCCGATCGAGGAGATCGCCGGGGAGCCGTAGCCACCCTTGGAGATGAGGGTGTTCATCTCCTTGACGGTCAGCTGGTCGAGGAGCTGGTCCCACTTCGGGTCGTCGTAATCGAGGCCCGCGAGGTCGCCCAGGACGAGGCCGTTCTTGGCACCCGTGGTGGGCATCGTCGCGCTGCTGTCAGCGTCGGCGGCTGCCGCGTCGTAGTTCGAGGTCGCGAGGAACTTCGCCTTGTTTGCCTCGCTCATCTCGAAGTTCGCGGGGGCTGCGGTCGCCTCCGCGAGGTTGGCGAAGCGGCCCGCGCGCGACAGGTAGGTAACGTCGCCCTTCGCATCGTCGAACTGGTTGGTGGCCACAACCTTGTCACCGTCATGCGTGTTGTCGGCGGTATTGAAGGTCTGCGTCGCATCCACCGTGTACGTCTTTTCATCGATGACGTCGTGCGAGTTGGAACGCGCGGAGATCTTGTAGTCGCCGGCCTCGAGCACGTAGGCCTTCGCATTCACCGAGTCGTAGGAGGCGAGCGAGTCGCGGTTCCAGGTGATCGTCAACGTCTGCGACTCACCGGGCTCCAGCAACTTCGTCTTCTCGTAAGACAGCAGGTTCGCGGCAGCCTTTTCGATGCCACCGTCCGTGTAGGGCGGGTTGTCGTAGATCTGGACGATGTCCTTGCCGGCGACCTGCCCCGTGTTCGTGACGGTCACGTCCGCGGACATAGCGCCCGTGGCCTCGTCGACCAAGATGTCGCTCATCGACTGTGAGAAGGTCGTGTAGGACAGGCCGAAACCGAACGGGTAGACGACCTCGTTGCCGTAGTCGATAACGCCCTCAGCGGCGGCCGTCTCGTACCAGCGGTAGCCGACGTAGATCGAGTCGTTGTAGTTGACGAAGGACGGCTGCGTCTGGGTGCCCTTGTTGAAGGGGTCGTCCTGAGCGAACTCCGTCATGTTCGTGTACTGGAAGTCCCCAAAGTTGTTGGCTGCGGGGCCCGCCTTGATGTCACGCGGGAACGTGTCGGGGGTCTTCGCGGAGGGGTTAACCTCGCCATCCAGAATGCGGCCCAGCGCGTTGAATCCAACCTGGCCGCCGGGAATCGCCCACACGATCGCGTCGATCTCCGGGTCGTCCTGGAGGTCGCCCAGCTGGAAGACGTTGGCGGCGTTAATGACGACGATCGTCTTGTCCGAGGTCTTCTTCGCCAGCTCGATCATGTCCTTCTCGGGACGCGTCAGCTCAAGGTAGCCCTGGCCGTCCTCGAAGTCCGTGTACTCCTCGGAGTTGTTCGTGTAGCTGAAGTACGGGTTGTCAGCCATCTCCTGGTTGACGTCGCGGGGCAGGTCGAAGCCCTCGCCACCCGAGCGGGCGATCGTCACGACCGCGGTGTCGCCGAAGGCGGCGGCGTTGGAGAGCAGGTCGTCGGAGTACTTGTCCTGCGTGGGCTCGGGCAGCGACCAGTCAGCCTTGAACATGCCGACCTCGGGGCGCTCAGCGCGGTAGGCGGTGTACAGGTTCGTCAGCTCATCGTTCGTAGTGAAGCCAGCGTTGTGGAGGCCGTCGAGGAGGGTTGTCGTCGGGTTGTCCTTCGACAGCGAGCCGGAGCCGGTGCCGCCGTAGATCGGATTCGTCGAGCCCCAGCCCCACACGTTGATCGCGGAGCCCTTGGCGAGAGGCAGGGCACCGTTCTGATTCTTCAGAAGGACCATGCCTTCGTCGGAAATGTCGTTGCCCAGATCTTCCACCTGGGCCTTCGATGCGTCCGTGAGGGCGCCGGTGCCGGCCGCCAGGTCGAGCACCGTCTTGAAGCCGCCGTACATCATCGACACGACGGCCACGACGACTGCGACGAACGCGGCAACCCAGGCGGTCGAGCGCGTCAGCTTGCGGGCAGGTTTGCCCATCTTGAAAACAGCGAGGGAGACGGTGATGGCGAGCGCCAGCGCCACGCCAATGACGATCAAGGGGACCTTGATCGACTCAACCATCTTCCACACATCAGACCAGTTGATGGAAAGCATTGTTGATGTCCTCTTTCAGTTCCGAAACCCTGCATCCCAGAGCCAGACCAGCTCCCTTTCCATCCCCGTTTGTCTCTCCATAGACGTAGGTCGCCGCAGACCAGAGGGCAGATGGGAACCGCCACCACCTATTCAACCGCACGGTCGGCCCCGCGAGGTGGGACCTCGTACGTTCTGTCGGATTGGGCGCACAATCTGTCGATGGGCGCGCTGGCACCCCGCGAGCTTCGACGCCTACGCGGACAGTGAGTCTTTCCGCCAGCCTCGTTCCCTGTCCGAGGTTGGGGCCAGCAGCGCTTCATGTCCCAACGCCACGTCGGCATCAGCCCCGCCACCGACGAGTGAAGTCACAGGGGATGCGCGAGGGCCCGGCCCCCCTCGCGGGGACCGGGCCCTGTACCGTTGTCGATCGGAGTTACGATCAGCGTGCGCGGCGCCTCGCCACCACGAGGCCGACGCCGACAACGCCTAGCAGGCCAACGATCGCGATGGCGACGCCGGTGTTCGCACCGGTGCTCGCAAGCTTGTTGCCCTCAGGTTTCTTGTCAGCCGCGGGCTGGGGCTGCTCGGGAGTCGGCTGGGCCTGCTCGGCAGTGGGCTGGGGCTGCTCGGGAGTGGCCTGGGGCTGCTCGGGGGTCGGCTGGGGCTGCTCGGGCTTCGGAAGCTCAGGGAAATCGCACGTCGAAGACGCCGAGGTATCGGACTCGACGATGGCCGCGCCACTCGTCGTCGTCCCCGAGATCTTCACGAGCGGAGTAACCTCAGCGCTGCCGGTGATAAGGAACGAGAACTTCACCGATCCGTTGGCGGGAAGCTCGAGATCCTTGAAGGTAAGAACCTTGCCCGCGACCGTCGGCTCGGGGGCTCCACTGGCCGACCGGGGAACGTAGTAGCGTCGTCCGACAGGGTCGCGATGACCGTCTGGACTGACTTGACGTCCGGGTTCGGATTCGTGATCGTCACGCCAATGGTGCGCATCCCGGTGGAGTCGGCGCCCGGCTGGGCGACGGCGCATGTCGCGGAGGACAGCGCGACCTGGCCCTTCGGCGAGAAGGATGTGATGAGGGAGTAGTCGACCGTCGCATTCGGCTCGAGGGTACGAGTCCAGCTCAGAGCCATGCCGTTGTCCCGATTGGAATCTGCGTGCTCGAGCTTGCTGGGCAGCGGCGCACGACTCTTGACCTTCTCCCAGACCTCAACAAAGGAAGCGTAGTAGTAATTCGAACCGGCGGTCGTCGGGACGAACTGCTCGACTCGGCCACGATCCGTATGCTCACCGGTTTCCGGATCCGCCGCTCGACAGATGACCGTCCCCGCGTTGGCGTCGTACTCACCGAAGCCGTAATCGTTGTCCTGGAGGTAGCAATCCGCCGCGTGGTAGAGCGTAAAGTCCTGAGCTGCATCCGAGATGTTCTTCACCGACGAGGTCGTCGCGTAGAATTCATTACCCGTTGAGTAGGTGTCCGTCTGCGTAATCTCGAATCCGCCGCCGCGAACAACAGTCGTGAGGACCCACGGATCGGCTTGAGTGCCCGTTCCTGACTTCGTTTGCGAGACCGGCGTCCATGCGATTGCCTTCGTATTCCTCGCAGAAATCGATGTCAGCTTCTGCGGTCCGAACAACTCAGATCCTACAGCGAGGAACGTTCCACAGTCGGCTGGAGCCGTCGTGGAGTTACTGTTGTAGAACTCGTTGTACCTATCGCCCTTGTAGTTGATCGAGCAGTTGAGCGTGTCAGAGATGGCGATCCGAACGAGCGGGCCGTCCGCATCCTCAATCGCGGGACCATCGGCGAAGGCCGCCAACGGGTTGAGAACGAGGGTCGCGGAGCCGAGCGCAGCAATGACCATTTTCTTGGACAGGCGCATGAGGAGACATCCTTAAGCGTTGATGGATATGGTGCGGCCAATCTAGCATTCGCATGTCAGCTTTCCAAATGGTTAGCTCGTCATCTTCGCCTGTCCAACTGGCGCTCGATATGCTCCGCCGTTTGACATACCCGGTACTGGCAGGGCAAGCAAGCAGATACGACAAGGGGCCCCGGCCTTGTCACGTTCTCACGGACAAGGCCGGGGCCCAAGCGGTCACGAACCGGATTACTCGCGGAAGTTCATGCCAAAGTCGATGGCGCCCAGTGCGTCGAGGAAGTCCTCGGACACGGAGCCGTCACCGAAGTCGGCCTCGGAGTAGTTCGAGTTCGCCATGGCCTCAGCAGTCGGCTCGACGATGACGTCGTTGTAGCGCGACAGGCCGGTGCCAGCCGGGATGAGCTTACCGAGGATGACGTTCTCCTTGAGGCCCACCAGGGAATCCGACTTGCCGTTCATGGCGGCCTCGGTCAGGACCTTGGTGGTCTCCTGGAAGGACGCGGCGCTCAGCCACGAATCCGTGGCCAGCGACGCCTTCGTGATACCCATCAGCATCTGGCGACCGGAGGCGGGCTGGCCGCCCTCGGCTGCAACGCGACGGTTCTGCGTCAGGTACGCCATGCGGTCGACGAGCTCGCCGGGCATGAACGTCGTGTCGCCGGGTTCCAGGATGGTGACGCGGCGCAGCATCTGACGGACGATGACCTCGATGTGCTTGGCGTGAATACCCACGCCCTGGTCGCGGTACACCTTCTGGACCTCGTCCACGAGCATCTTCTGGGACACGTTGCGGCCCATGATGCGCAGGATTTCCTTGGGGTCCAGCTGGCCCTCGGTCAGCGGGGTGCCGGCCTCGATGTGCTGGCCCTCGGAGACGAGGAGCTTCTGGCGACGCGAGACCTCGATGACCAGGTCTTCCTTGCCGTCGTCACGGGTGATGACGACCTTACGCGCGCTCGGGTCTTCGTCGTCGATGTGGACGCGGCCGGCGGCCTCGTTCATCTTCGCCTCGACCTTCGGGCTACGGGCCTCGAAGAGTTCCTGGACACGGGGCAGACCCTGCGTAATATCCGCAGCGGAGGCGGCGCCACCGGTGTGGAACGTACGCATCGTCAGCTGCGTGCCGGGCTCGCCAATCGACTGGGCGGCGATGATGCCGACGGCTTCGCCGATGTCGACCTGCTTGCCGGTGGCCAGCGAGCGACCGTAGCAGGCCGCACAGGTGCCGACCTGCGACTCGCAGGTGAGGACGGAACGGCAGACGATCTGCGCAACGCCGGCTGCGACGAGCTCGGCGAGCTGGTCGTCACCCAGGTCGGTGCCCGCGGGCATGACGACCTCTCCGGCCTCGTTCACCGCATCACGGGCGAGGTTACGGGCGTAGGCGGTCGTCTCGATCGTCTCGGACGCCTCCCACTCACCGAACTCGTTCTTGTGAGCGATGTCGATCTTCAGGCCGGCACGGGTGCCACAGTCGGCCTCGCGGACGATGACGTCCTGCGAGACGTCGACCAGACGACGGGTCAGGTAGCCCGACTCGGCGGTACGCAGAGCCGTATCGACCAGACCCTTACGGGCGCCGTGCGTGGCGATGAAGTACTCGAGAACCGTCAGGCCCTCGCGGTAGTTCGCCTTGATGGGCTGCTCGATCAGCTTCTGCTTCGGGTCGGACACGAGGCCACGCATACCGGCGATCTGCTGAACCTGCGACCAGTTACCACGGGCGCCCGAGTTCACCATGCGGTACACGGTGTTGCGCTCGGAGAAGTTCGCGCGCATGTCCTCGGCGACCTCTTCGGTGCACTGCAGCCACAGCTTCACGAGCTCCTCGTAGCGGGTCTCCTCGAGGATGATACCCGTCTCGAACTGCTCGACGATCTCAGCGGCCTTGGCCTCGTAGCGGGCCAGGATCTCGCGCTTACGCGGCGAGGCCTGAATGTCGGAGAACGCGATCGTGATGCCCGACCAGGTCGACCAGTGGAAGCCGGCCGACTTCAGCGCGTCGAGGCAGTCCGCCACGAGCACGTTCGGGTAACGCTGGGTCAGCGTGTTCACGATGTTGCCGAGCTGCTTCTTGCCGACGACCTCGTTGACGAACGGGTAGTCGGTGGGCAGCTGCTCGTTGAAGATCGCGCGGCCGAGGCTGGTCTCGAGGATCAGCTCGTCGCCACTCTCCCAGCCCTCGGGGGCTTCCCAGCCCTCGGGCGGCACGGTGCCGTCGGCGAAGCGGATGCGCGCGGTCGCGTTCAGGTGCAGGTTGCCGGCGTCGTACGCCATCTGGGCTTCTGCCTGGCTGGAGAAGTACGGAATCACGGGGTTTCCGTCTTCGTCCTTCTCGACGGGCACCGACGGGTCGGGGTTCGAGGTCAGGTGGAACAGACCGATGATCATGTCCTGCGACGGCATGGCCACGGGGCGGCCGTCGGAGGGCTTGAGGATGTTGTTCGTCGACAGCATGAGGATGCGGGCCTCGGCCTGCGCCTCAGCGCCCAGCGGCAGGTGGACAGCCATCTGGTCGCCATCGAAGTCGGCGTTGAAGGCGCCACAGGCGAGGGGGTGCAGCTGGATAGCCTTACCCTCAATCAGCTGGGGCTCGAACGCCTGGATGCCGAGGCGGTGCAGCGTAGGTGCACGGTTCAGCAGCACGGGGTGCTCGCGGATGACGTCGTCGAGGACGTCCCACACCTCGGGACGCTGACGCTCAACCTTGCGCTTGGCGGCCTTGACATTCTGCGCGTAGTTCTTCTCGACCAGGCGCTTCATGACGAAAGGCTTGAACAGCTCCAGGGCCATCTGCTTGGGCAGACCACACTGGTGCAGCTGCAGCTGCGGGCCGACGACGATCACGGAACGACCCGAGTAGTCGACGCGCTTACCGAGCAGGTTCTGACGGAAACGACCCTGCTTGCCCTTGAGCATGTCCGAGATCGACTTCAACGGACGGTTGCCCGGGCCCGCGACGGGGCGGCCACGGCGGCCGTTGTCGAAGAGGGCGTCAACGGACTCCTGAAGCATGCGCTTCTCGTTGTTGACGATGATCTCCGGGGCGCCCAGCTCGAGCAGACGCTTGAGTCGGGTGTTGCGGTTGATGACGCGACGGTACAGGTCGTTGAGGTCGGAGGTCGCGAAGCGGCCACCGTCCAGCTGAACCATCGGGCGCAGGTCCGGCGGGATCACGGGGATCTTGGTGAGGACCATCGAGGCCGGCGAGTTGCCGGTCGCGACGAAGGCGTTGATGACCTTCAGGCGCTTGATGGCGCGAGCCTTGCGCGGGCCGGAGTCAGAGGCGATGGTCTGACGCAGCGCGGCGACCTCGCCCTCCAGGTCGAAGGTCTCCAGGCGCTTCTGGATGGCAGCAGCGCCCATGTCACCCTTGAAGTAGGTGCCGTAGCGGGCCACCATCGCACGGTAGAGGCGCTCGTCGCCCTCGAGGTCGCCGACCTTGAGGTCCTTGAAGCGCTCCCACACGGCCTCGAGGCCTTCGATGTCGCCGTCGAAGCGGCGACGAATCTTTGGCCATCTCGCGCTCGCCCTGCTTGCGAGCGCGCTCGCGCTCAGCCTGCGAGGCGCCGTCCTTTTCCAGGGCGGCCATGTCGGACTCGAGCTGCTCCGCGAAATCGTTGATCGTCGCGTCGCGGTTGTTCTCCATCTGCTTCTTCTGCACCTCGAGTTCGGCGCGCAGTTCAGCCAGATCCTCGTGGCGACCCTTTTCGTCGACCTCGGTGATCATGTAGGCAGCGAAGTAGATGACCTTCTCGAGGTCCTTGGGCGCGAGGTTGAGCACGTAGCCCAGGCGCGAGGGAACACCCTTGAAGTACCAGATGTGCGTGACGGGGGCGGCCAGGTCGATGTGACCCATGCGCTCACGACGAACGCGCGAGCGAGTGACCTCGACACCGCACTTTTCGCACACGATGCCCTTGTAGCGCACGCGCTTGTACTTGCCACACGCGCACTCCCAGTCGCGGGTGGGGCCGAAGATCTGCTCACCGAACAGGCCGTCACGCTCGGGCTTGAGCGTACGGTAGTTGATGGTCTCCGGCTTCTTAACCTCACCGTGGCTCCACTCGGCGATGTTATCGCCGGTGGCCAGGGTGATCTTCAGGCTGTCGAACGTTTTGGCGTCCAGCAAAGTTATCTCTCCCTATCAGATCGCATCGATGGTCGCCGCAGCGTTCGGACGGGCTTCAAGAGTGATGCCCAGATCCTCACGCGCATTGAAGTCTTCGTCCTGCTCACGCAGGTCAATGACGTTGCCGGCCGCGTCGAGAGCTTCGACGTTCAGGCACAGCGAGCGCATTTCCTGGATGAGAACTCGGAAGGACTCGGGGATGCCGGGCTCGGGGATGTCCTCGCCCTTAACGATGGCCTCGTACACCTTGACGCGGCCGGTGGTGTCGTCCGACTTGATGGTCAGCAGCTCCTGGAGGGCGTAGGCGGCGCCGTAGGCTTCCAGGGCCCACACCTCCATCTCGCCGAAGCGCTGGCCGCCGAACTGGGCCTTACCGCCCAGCGGCTGCTGCGTGATCATCGAGTACGGGCCCGTGGAGCGGGCGTGGATCTTGTCGTCGACCAGGTGGTGGAGCTTGAGCATGTAGGTGTAGCCCACCGAGATCGGATACGGGAACGGCTCGCCGGAGCGGCCGTCGAACAGGCGCGCCTTGCCCTCGTAGTTGGTGAGGACGTCGCCGTCGCGGTTCGGGTTCACGTTGCGCAGCAGGCCCGCGAGCTCGTCGGCCTCGAGGCCGTCGAACACGGGGGTAGCAACGGGCGTGCCGGGCTCGGTCTTGATGCCGTCGGCGGGCAGGTGCGCTGCCCACTCTTCGCCAGCCTCGACAGCGGCCGAGGCATCCCAGCCCTGGTGGGCGAGCCAACCGAGGTGGTACTCGAGAACTGGCCGACGTTCATACGGCCGGGAACACCCAGCGGGTTGAGGATGATGTCGACGGGCGTGCCGTCGGCGAGGAAGGGCATGTCTTCGACCGGGAGGATCTTGGACACGACGCCCTTGTTACCGTGGCGGCCGGCCATCTTGTCGCCGATCGTGATCTTGCGTCGCTGGGCAACGTAGACGCGCACGGTCTGGCGGACGCCGGGGTTGAGGTCGTCTTCGTCGTCGTTGAATTCGCGGACGCCGATGACGATGCCCTCTTCGCCGTGGGGGACTCGCAGGGAGGTGTCGCGCACCTCGCGGGCCTTCTCACCGAAGATGGCGCGCAGGAGGCGCTCTTCGGAGGTCAGCTCGGTCTCGCCCTTCGGGGTGACCTTACCGACGAGGATGTCGCCTGCGGTGACCTCGGCGCCGATGCGGATGATGCCACGCTCGTCCAGGTCAGCGAGGGATTCCTCGGAGACGTTGGGGATGTCGCGGGTGATCTCTTCCTCACCGAGCTTGGTCTCGCGGGCGTCGACCTCGTACTCCTCGATGTGGATCGAGGTGAGGATGTCCTCTTCGACGACGCGACGGCTCAGGATGATGGCGTCCTCGTAGTTGAGGCCTTCCCACGACATGTAGGCGACGAGGAGGTTCTTGCCGAGCGCGACCTCACCGTTGGATGTGGCGGGGCCGTCGGCCAGGACGTCGCCGACCTCGACGCGGTCGCCCTCGTCCACGATAACGCGCTGGTTGGTGCAGTTACCGGGGTTGGAGCGCTCGAACTTCTCGAGGCGGTAGGAGTCGCGGCCGCCCTCGTCCGTGGAGACGACGATCAGGTCCGCGGAGACCTCGGAGACGACGCCGGAGTGCGCGGCGAGGATCATTTCGCCGGAGTCGTGCGCGGCGCGCATCTCCATGCCGGTGCCGACCAGCGGAGCTTCCGTGGTGAGCAGCGGCACGGCCTGACGCTGCATGTTCGCGCCCATGAGGGCTCGGTTAGCATCGTCGTGCTCGAGGAAGGGAATGAACGCCGCAGCAACGGACACCATCTGACGTGCGGAGACGTCCATGTAGTCGACGCGATCGCGGGCAATCAGGGTCGGGTCGTCGCCGGCGACACGGCACAGGACGTCGTGCTCGGCGAAGGAACCGTCAGCCTCGAGGGGCGACGAGGCCTGGGCGATGTAGTGGCCCTTCTCGTCGTCCGCGGTGAGGTAGCGGATTTCGTCGGTGACCTTGCCGTCCTTGACGACGCGGTAGGGCGTCTCAATGAAGCCGAAGGGGTTGATGCGCGCGAAGGTCGCGAGCGAGCCGATGAGGCCAATGTTCGGGCCTTCAGGGGACTCGATCGGGCACATACGACCGTAGTGCGAGGGGTGGACGTCTCGAACTTCCATGCCCGCACGGTCACGCGACAGACCACCGGGGCCCAGGGCCGACAGACGGCGCTTGTGGGTCAGGCCGGCGAGGGGGTTGTTCTGGTCCATGAACTGCGAGAGCTGGGAGGTTCCGAAGAACTCCTTGATCGCGGCCACGACGGGGCGGATGTTGATCAGCGTCTGGGGCGTGATCGAGTCCGTCTCCTGGGTGGTCATGCGCTCGCGCACGGTGCGCTCCATGCGGGCGAGGCCGGTGCGGACCTGGCCCTGGATGAGCTCGCCGACGGCGCGGATGCGACGGTTGGCGAAGTTATCGATGTCGTCGACCTCAACGCGAACCTCGACCGGCTCGCCATGGCGGGTGCCGGCGAAGGTCTTGTCGCCCTGGTGCAGGGCGAGCAGGTACTTGACGGTCGCGACGATGTCCTCGAGGGACAGGGTCGAGGCCTTGGGGTCGGCTTCGATGGCCAGCTTCTTGTTGATCTTGTAGCGGCCGACCTTGGCGAGGTCGTAGCGACGAGAGTCGAAGTAGAAGTTGTTGAGCAGCGTCTGGGCGGCGTCAACGTTCGCGGGCTCGCCGGGGCGCAGCTTACGGTAGATGTCGAGCAGGGCCTCTTCCTGCGTGGCGACCGTATCCTTCTCGAGGGTCTCGAGGAGGACGGGGTAGTCGGCGAAGGTGTCGCGAATCTCGGATTCGGTCATGCCGACGGCCTTGAGGAAGTGGGTCACCGACTGCTTACGCTTGCGGTCGATACGCACGCCGACGGCGTCGCGCTTGTCGATCTCGAACTCGAGCCATGCGCCGCGGGAGGGGATGACCTTCGCGCCGAAGGTTTCCTTGTCCGACGAGCGGTCCGAGAGCTTCTCGAAGTACACGCCGGGGGAACGCACGAGCTGGGAGACGACGACACGCTCGGTGCCGTTGATGATGAAGGTACCGCGGGGGGTCATGAGCGGGAAGTCGCCCATGAACACGGTCTGGGACTTGATTTCGCCGGTCTCGTAGTTCATGAACTCGGCGGTCACGTACATCGGTGCGGAGTACGTGTAGTCCTTCGCCTTGGCTTCCTCCATGGAGTACTTGGGGGATTCGAGGCGGTGGTCGTGGAACGACAGGCTCATGGTGCCTGCGACGTCCTCGATGGGGGAAATCTCGTGGAAGATTTCTTCGAGGCCCGAGACGTCCGGAACGTCGTTACGGCCCGATGCCTGAGCGGCTTCGACGCGGGCCTTCCACGCGTCGTTGCCCAGCAGCCAGTCGAAGCTTTCGACCTGCAGGCCCAGCAGATTGGGGGCCTGGAGGGGTTCACGAAGCTTGGCGAACGAGATGCGGTGCTTGGGCTGTTTGGCGGTGCTGTTGGCAGCCAAAGGGGATCCTTCCCTGCATGATCGGTGCGCACGCTGCCTTATCACCCATTATCTGACGCGTCCTGGTCCGTCAAGCGCCTGTTACGACGGCTGGATACGGGTCACCTCGGGCATGATAAGGCGCAAATACTCAGGCTACCGTGAGTCGCATCGCGAGTCAAGGCAGCATGTGATATGTGCAGGGTTTCACGGTACGAGGCCGCGGCCGACTCGTTCGTCAGGCGCGACGGGCGGCGGAACCCAGGCTTGGGTGGCGGTGCCCCAAGTCGGGCTTGAACCGACGACCCACGGATTATGAGTCCGCTGCTCTGACCGACTGAGCTATTGGGGCGCTGCCATCCTACCGGACAGGTTTCGCATCGCTCCACCCGCCACCCCGGAACGATCTATTGCTCACTCCGAAGCGACATAGGACCTCGGTCGCACCTACGCTTATTTTACCAGGTCACAGCCATGGAAAATAAGGAGGCGACATGAACGTCGCAGAACAGATCGTCGGGCAGCTTGTTGACGCGGGCGTCCACCGCATCTACGGCATCGTCGGCGATTCCCTCAACCCGATCGTCGACGCCGTGCGCAAAACCGGCGGTTCCAAGAAGGGTGGCATCGACTGGATTCACGTGCGCCACGAGGAGGCGGCGGCGTTCGCAGCATCGGCGGAAGCACAGCTGACGGGCAAGCTCGCCGTGTGCGCTGGCTCGTGCGGCCCCGGCAACCTCCACCTCATCAACGGCCTGTACGACGCGAACCGCACGGGCGCGCCCGTCCTGGCCATTGCCTCGCACATTCCCAGCGTGCAAATCGGTTCGACGTACTTCCAGGAGACCCACCCGGACCGTATTTTCGAAGAGTGCTCGGTGTACAACGAGCTCATCTCCTCCGCGGCACAGTCGCCCCGCACCGTGAACTCGGCGATCCGTCACGCTGTCGGCCTCGGCGGCGTCTCGGTCATTACACTGCCCGGCGACGTGTCCGACCTCAAGGCTGTCGACCACGTTCCGACCTACGCGCCCGCGCGCCCCGCGACGCTTGCACCCAACGCGACCGACATTGAAGAGGCGGCCGCCCTGCTCAACAAGGCCGACAAGGTCGCTATCTTCGCCGGCGCCGGTGTTGAGGGAGCCCACGACGAGGTCATCGCCCTGGCGGATGCACTCAAGGCACCGATCGGCCACTCGCTGCGCGGCAAGCACTTCATCCAGTACGACAACCCCTTCGACGTGGGCATGACGGGCCTGCTGGGCTACGGCGCGGCCGCCGAGGGCATGAGCGACGCCGACGTGCTGATCCTGCTGGGCACCGACTTCCCCTACGACCAATTCCTGCCGGACACCCCGACCATTCAGGTGGACACGCACGCAGAGAAGCTGGGCCGCCGCACGGACGTCGGCCTCGCGATCCACGCGCAGGTCAAGCCCTTCATTGAGGCGCTGATGCCCCATCTGCATCGGGATCGTTCCGATTCGTTCTTGAAGCGCAAGCTCAAGAAGCATGCAGAGATCATGCACGCGCCGGTTGGCGCCTACACGCGCAACGTGGAGAAGATGCACCCGATTCACCCCGAGTACGCCGCTCACCTGCTCAACGAAACGGCCGCCAAGGACGCGATCGTCACGGCGGACACCGGCATGTGCAACGTGTGGACGGCGCGCTACCTCGATCCGCTGGGGACGCGTCGCCTCATCGGTTCGTTCCTGCACGGCTCCATGGCCAACGCGCTGCCGATGGCGCTGGGTGCGCAGGTTGCGTACCCGGATCGTCAGGTCGTGTCCGTGTCGGGCGACGGCGGCCTGTCCATGCTGCTGGGCGAGCTCATTACCGCGAAGATGTACGACCTGCCGGTCAAGGTGGTCGTCTTCAACAATTCGACGCTGGGCATGGTGAAGTTGGAGATGCTGGTCAACGGCCTCCCAGACTTCCAGACGGATGTCCCTGATACGAATTACGCGGAGATCGCCCGCGCAATTGGCTTCCATGCAGAGCGCGTCGAGGATGCTTCTCGCCTGGAGGACGCGTACCGCGAGGCGTTCGCTGCGCCCGGCCCCGCCCTCGTCGAGGTCATCACCGACCCGAACGCTTTGTCGCTGCCTCCGGCCATCACGGGCGGACAGGTGGTCGGTTTTGCAACGGCGATGAGCAAGATCGTGCTCAACGGCGGCATCGCTGAGGCCTTCTCGATGGCAACCTCGAACATGCGCAACATTCCGCGCCCATAGGACATTCACACCTCCGGAAACGAGGCCGGGGATGGGTCACCACATGACCTGGCCCCGGCCTCGTTTCATGGGCCTACCCCGCATTTTATCAACATTCACTTTTCTAAAAGACTGGCTTTTTCCAACTCAAATGTCGCTTGACAAGTAGGCAACTTGTAGCTCGGTGCGCTAAAACATGATTTGACAGCTATTTATGCGCACATTTCCCCTCTAATATGCGAGGCGTTCTATCATTCACGCCACACAGGAGGAACCGCAATGCACGCGCTCACAGCAATGGCTAGCGCGGCCGGTGCCATCGACCTCGACACTTTTCCCGCTTGGCTGAGGATCACCCACTTCATCAACTTCATCATGATGGGCTTCCTCATCCGCTCCGGCTGGGAGGTCCTCGCATCACACCCACGTCTGTACTGGAACAATCACTGCACACCCGGATCCGAGTGGCTCAAGTTCACGAAGGACAAGGTGTCGACCGTCCCCGGCGAGTTCACGGCGCGCGACGACCAGCGCAACCTCCACCCGCTGATCTCCCTGCCCGGACGCGCACAGATCGGCCTGGGTCGCGCGTGGCACGCGCTCGTCACAGCCATTTGGCTCATTAACGGCCTCGTGTACGTCACCCTCCTCTTTGGGACAGGCCAATGGCGGCGCATCGTCCCCACCTCGTGGTCCATCTTCCCCGAGGCCTGGGAGAGCGCGAAGATCTACATGGGCCTGCAGATTCCCTCCATCGAGCACTTCCAGCCCTATGACGCCCTCCAGAAGCTCATGTACTTCACGGTCGTCTTCATCGTCGCGCCCCTCATGATCGCGACCGGCCCCATCATGTCCCCCACCTTCGCGGGACGCTTCCCGAAGTACGTCAAGCTCTTCCGCAACCGTCAGACGGCGCGCTCTATCCACTTCCTCGGCATGGCGTTCTACTGCGTCTTCGTCGTCATTCACGTCGCGCTGGTCTTCATCGTCCACCCGAAGTACAACATCGCGCACATGATGCTGGGAGAAAACTACAACGACATCACGGCGGCACAATTTGCTCAGGCCGTCACCATGCTGATCATCGGCATCGTCGTCGCCATCGCCCTGTGGATTGGCGCCTCCTACTGGTCGCTGTCGAATCCGCGCCGCACGCAGCGCTGGATATGGGGTGCCACGCAGCCCATTCGCACACTCACGATCGACCGCCTGAAGTCGCGCCAGGTCGCGAAGAAGACCTTCACCGAGGCCGATATTTCCCCGTTCCACTGGGTCAACACCCGCCCGCCGACAAAGGAACAGTCCGAGGAGTACATCGCCCTGCGCGAAGACGACTTTAAGGACTTCCGACTCGAGATCGGCGGCCTGGTTGAGGAGGAGAAGTCCTTCTCCATCGACGAGCTGAAGGCCCTGGGCAAGGTCACGAACATTACGATGCACACCTGCATGCAGGGATGGACGGGCATCGCGAAGTGGGAGGGCATCCGCCTCAAGGATCTCCTCGAGCAGGTCACGCCCACGTCAGGTGCACGCTACCTGATGGCGACCTCTTTCGGACACGTCGGGCACACCTATGACGGGCGCCCGACCGAGCCCTACTACGAGTGCATCGACCCGTCGATGATTGACGACGACGAGTGCATCCTCGCCTGGGGCATGAACGACGAGCCCCTGCCCGAGGTCTACGGCGGACCACTGCGCCTGCGCGCCGATTCCCAGCACGGCTACAAGATGGTCAAGTGGGTGCGCCGCCTGGAGTGGATCCACGACTACCACGACGTGGGCGACGGCCAGGGTGGCTCGCGAGAGGATTCGGGCCTCCAGCACTACGACGCCCGCGCCTGAGGCTCTCAGCCTTCACGCAATACCGCGCCTCCCTCCTCGTCCCTGCGCATGCGCGCGCGGAAACGTGGTGGGAGGCGCGGTCTATGCGTACCTGCGGGCGATCGCCATGGCCTCGGGCACGTAGGAGCGCCCGAAGATGGCGCAGTGGATCATGATGATGTGCATCTGGTGGAGGCGGGCGCGCTCACGCCAGCCGTCTTCCAGGGGTGAGGCCTCGTGATAGGCGGCGACTATGCGTTCGTAGTGCGGGCAGCCGAAGACCGCGAGGGCCGCAAGGTCCTCCTCGGCGTGGCCTCCCTGCGCGGCGGGGTCAATGAGGACGGCCCCCTCGGGCGTCCACATGACGTTGCCGCTCCACAGGTCGCCGTGGGTGCGGGCGGCGCCGATATTGTTCTGGCGCGTCTTCATCTCTTCGACGAGACGCGGCTGGCCGTGGTCGAGCTCTCCCGATTCGAGGCGTTCGCAGAGCTTGTCGATGAACGTTCGTTCCGCGGCCGTGAAGGTGCGGTCGTCGGCGTAGGGGGCGATCCGCTCACGCGCGTAGAAGGCGCCCCAGGATTCACTTTCCGACGAGGCCGGGGCCGGGCTCGGTTGACCGGGCAGCGAGAGGTGGGCCTCTCCCATCCAGCCACCGCCCTCGAATCCGGGCGGCGGCGCACCCAGGTGACTGGCTCCAGCAGCGTGCGTGTGGGCGAGGGCGCGGCCGAACTCCTCCGCCGCCCGAGGGGTTGGCGAGACGGACACCAGGCGCGGCTCCTCGAGCCACGTCGCACCATGATCGAGAATGGGCACGACGGGGGCACCGGGGTCCGAGGCCTCGGCGAGCCACGCAAGGCCCGCAACCTCGTAGGCGATCCGTCCGCGGCGGCTATCCGCTTTCCTGATGGTGTCCATCGGTGTGCCCTCTGTCTGCGGAGAAGCTCCAGCACTCCCCTGCCGTCGACGCCCCTGCGCGACGGGTCAACGATATCAAGGGCTATGCGGGGCGTAGGCAACTCCTACAACACTCAGCATTGCAGCGGGTCGACCAGCCGACAGCGCAGGTGAGCACGCGGAATAGCGGATTCACGTACTAACAACATGCCATGCCTAGTGCCGCTGCGCCCAAAGTGCTGACCACTTCGCCAATATCCGTGTATTTCCAGCACTTTTCGGCGAGGTGGTCTGCGTTTTGGGCACCCCACGTGAGGCACGGCTTGCACACGGTCGATCGGGGGAAATTGCACTACATGGGGGTCCGACACGCCGGTGACACACGCCCAAACAGCTTCGTGTAGTGCAAAACCCCCACGACCGGCGGCGCGGCGAGCGCACGCGGACCGCACCTGGGCCTATGTGGATAGGTTGTCCGGATGCGGATAGGTTATCGGCATGCGGATAGGTTAATAAGCTATCCGCATGCTCATAACCTATCCATATCGCAACAACCTATCCGCGTACGCGGCCGGTTTCGTCGGTCTGGAGGGCAGACATGCATGGAGCGGCCCGACCTCAGCGCCGAGGCCGTCCGCGCCTACCTGGCCCTGCTGTGAGGGGGGGTTCGATGCGCGTCCTCAGGGTGTGCACCGGCAACATCTGCCGGTCGACGATGGCCCACCAGGTGCTCGACGAGGCCGTGGCGGCCGGTGGGCTCTCCGGCGCCGTCCGCGTGGACTCCGCGGGCGTGTCCGACGAGGAGCACGGCAACCCCATCGACCCCCGTGCCGCCCGAGTGCTGCGCGCCCACGGGCACGGCGTCCCCGACCACCGCGCCAGGCAGGTGCGCGCCGACGAGCTGGCCGACTGTGACCTGGTCCTGGCGATGACGTCGTCGCACTACGCGGCGCTGTCGCGGCTGCGCGACCGCGCCCGCCCCGGCGGGAGGGCGCCGGAGATCCGCATGTTCCGCGACTTCGACCCCCAGTGCGCGCACCTGCCCGAGGGGCCCGGCCGGGACAAGGACCTGCCCGACCCCTGGTACGGGGACTACGGGGACTTCGTGGACACCCTGGCCGTTATCGAGCGCTCCACACCTGCCCTGGTCGACTACGTGCGCCCCTAGGGCGTATCGCGTGTGCGGGTGCGGTGGGATCTTTCGGGTATTGTGCCCCCGGCAAGGCCCACTTCCGGCGGGGGTGCCCGCGCCAGGCCTCGCGCCCGCCATGCCGCGGCCTCGGCTCCGACGACCCGACCAGGTGGCCGGTCGGCGAGATGACCCGACCCGGCGGGCTGTTTTGCAAGCGTTGTTCCGCATTGGGGTAGGAAACAGGTCATTCGGGCAGGTTAGTAACCTGCCCCAATGAGGGCTAACCTGCCCCAATGCTTGGTTTCCTGCCCCAGTGTCGTCCGCTGGGCACTGGAGGGCGCGGCTGTGGTGCGGCGGCACGGCTGCGCCTGGCCCAAGGGCACCTGGGTCCGGGTGCGCGCCCGCGTCTGCGCCACTTGGGCATTGCCCGCACCACTTAGACCCCCGACACGCCGGGAGAACCAGGGCCCATTTGGGCCTAAGTGGCGCAGTGGAGCCCTAAGTGGTGTAGCGGTGCGCTAAGTGGTGCAACGGCGGGCTAAGTGGTGAAGCGGCGCACGAAGCCGCGCAACCGCGAGCGAATCCCGCAGCACAGCGTACGAAGCCGCCCAAAGCATCGACAACGAGCCGCACACGCAGCCCCTCCCCACAACCACGCACACAAAAGGACCGGAATCAGACAACACGGCCTAGTCGGGCACGCACGTCAGGGGACTGATTTCCGAAACACACTGCGCATACAACGGCTTGATTCCGCCCTTGTACGCGGTCGCATGTTGCGTAATTCCGATCCTTGTGTGCGTAAAACGGGGCTGCGCGGCGCCGTCTACACTGCGCCCGATTGCCCGTCAGATAATCGTCCCCCCGTCCCAGGTGGGCGCGGTTGAGGGGGAGGGCGCCCCTCCCGGGGCCGGTCCGCTGTCCGCTGTGGGCGCCCCTCCCGGGGTCGGGGGCCGGGTCCGGGGCCCCGACGCGCAGGACCACCAGGGGCTCGCCCGTCGGCTGGGCGGACCCGCCCTGGGGCTCGAAGGTCAAGAAGATCTCACTGCCCGGCTGGGGCATGATGTCCACGAAGGAGTAGTCCCCGCCCCGCCGCTCGTAAACGCCCAAGGATTCGACGGTGTTTCCGTGGCGCGCCCACACCTGCATCACCTGTCCCTCGGGTGCCCGCAGCGCCGAGGGCGTGGTGATCGCGGTCATCCCCATTTCCGGCGACCAGGTGAGGGTGACAACGTGTCCGTCGGGCATGGTGTCGGTGGAGCGCCGTACGTCTTGCGCCTGGTTGAGGGCGGCGTAGTGACTGGTGGACTCCATTGAGGTCATCGTGGTCCACCGGCCCACGCCGATCCCCGCTGTGAAGAGCGCGACCGCCGCAGCCGCCGCGGCGAGGACGCGCGCGAACATGGGGATGGCCCTGCGGTCGCGCGCGGGGGCCTTCCCGTGGGCACCTCCGCGGCTTCCGGATCCGGAGTCCGCCCCGGTCTCGGCCGCCACCCCGGAGCCGGAGCCCGCCTCTGATCCTGCTCCCGCCGCAGTGGGCGCCGCCATGCGGACGAGGCGCGGGCCGGCGCCGGGGCCGTCCTCCGCTGCGGCCTCCTCAGGGGCCCCCGTCCGCCGCTCCTGCTCGACCTCCTCGATCGCAGCCAGGAGGGCGTCGCGCACGCGCGCCGACGGCTCGACGGGGGCGAGGGAGGCGCCGAGGCGGGCAGCGGTCTCGTCGTCGTCGAAGATGTGGTCGCTCATCGTTCCTCCAAGATGGTGCGCAAGCGGGCGAGGGCCTGGCGGATCGTGCTTTTCACGGTGCCGAGCGGCAGTCCCGTCGCGTCGGCGATCCTCGAATGGCTCAGTCCCCCGAAGTACGACAGGAGAATGACGGTCTTGTGCGGCTCCCCCAGGGAGCCGAGCGCGCGGCGGACGTCTCCGCCCGCGATGCGGGACTCCGCCTCCTCCGCCGTCTGGTCCCAGTCCACGTCCGGGGGCGAGGCGAGTTCGCGGTCGCGCGCCGCCTGGGCCGAGCGCACCCGGTCGATGGCCCGCCTGCGGGCGATGGTGGTGAGCCAGGCGCGGACGCTGCCGCGGCCGGGGTCGTAGGAGGGGGCGTGCCTCCACACGTGGAGGAACGTGTCCTGCAGGACCTCTTCTGCTTGGGCGCGGTCCTTGAGGACGCAGCGGATGAGCGCGAAGAGCGTGGGCGCCCAGGCGTCGTAGAGCCTCGCGAACGCCCGTTTGTCCCCTTCGGCGACCAACTGCAGGTCTTCGCGGCCCAGGTCGCGTGCGGCGGTGTCAGTCACGGTGCTCATGATAGAACGCCGTGGCGCCCGGTTCCAGGGGACGCCCGGCGCCGGGCGGGGTCTCCGCCGGGGCGGCGCCGCGAAGGCCACCTGTTCCTCCGCGGCCAAGCCGTCACCCGAAGGTGAAGGAGTAGAGCGCCAAACCCTTGCTGGCCGTGACGGTGAGCAGCCCTGAGGAATCGGTGTCCCCGCTCACCAGCGTCATCGAGTTCGGGGTGCCGCTCACATGCTGGGTGTGGGACTGGCCGTCCATCTCCCAGGTGAGGTCGCCCTCGCCCGAGACCACCAGGTCCACGCGGCGTCCGCGCCACATGAGGCGCAGTTCCGCCTCGTCGTCGGCGGGGCTGATCGACTGGGCGCCGATGGTCCACCGTCCCTGCAGGGCGAAGCGGTCCGCGCCTAACGAGGCCGGGGCCGCGTAGTCGCGCGTCCCGGCGGAGTAGGCCTCCATCCCCGCGAAGCTTGCTGCACGTTCGTGGCCCAAGTAGGTCTCGGGCGTGCGGTGAAAGGACACTCCTTCGACAGCGTCATCGGTGAAGAGCGGGTCGGGCAGCGCGTTGCCCTGGTCGGCCAGGAGCCGACGGATCAGTGACTCCAGGGTCGCCTCGCCGCCCTCTCCGAAGTGCGTGTAGCGCAGTTGCCCGTGCGCGTCCGCCAGGTACTGGGCGGGCCAGTAGTGGTTGTCGAAATCCGTCCAGGTCTCCAGGTCGGAGTCGACGGCGATCGGGTAGGTGATGCCCAGCTTGTCGCCCCCGGATTGGACGTTCGCGGTCTCCTTCTCGAAGGCGTACTCGGGGGAGTGGACGCCGATGACTTGGAGCCCGTAGGGGTGGTACGCCTCGTAAAGCCTTTCGATCCCGGGAATGGAGCGCTGGCAGTTGATGCACGAGTACGCCCAGAAGTCGACCAGGGTCGCTCCACTGCCCTGGGGGGCCGCCCCGCCGTCCGTGTTGAGCCACGCGGTGGGTTTCAAGGAGGGGAGCGCGCCGCAGTCCGCCAGGGTCGTCGCGCCGTCGACGCAGGCTGAGCGCTGGCCTCCGCCCCTGCTCAGGCCCGGATCGGCGCTGCGCTGCAGCGCTGACGTGTAGTCGGGCAGCGCCCTTTGGAGAACGGCGGGCAAGTCGGTGACGATCCCGGCGGCCAACGCCAGGACGGTGGCGCCCGCGGCGATGCGCACGCGCCGCTGGTGGCGGCTGAACGCGGAGACGCGCTCGGTGAGGCGGCGCCCCGATAGGGCGAAGGCCAGGAGGGGGATCGCTGTGCCCGCAGCGAAGGAGAGCGCCAGGGCCACGGTGTCGGCCCCGATGCGGCCGGTGGAGCCGGCGACGCTCACCGCCGCCAGTACGGGTCCCGCGCAGGGCACGTAGGCGGCGCCGAGGACGATGCCCAGGCCGAAGCCGTTGGTCCCCCTGCGCCTACCGGCCTTGGAGAACACGGCGAAGGGCTTCTCCAGGACGTGCATGAACCGTGGGACGATCATGCCCACACCGATGAGGACCAGCAGGACCACCCCGGCCCACCGGATGAAGTCCTGGGGCAGGTGGAGCGCCGTGAGCAGTGTCGAGCCGAGCAGCGTGAATGCTGTGAAGCTGAGGACCAGTCCCGCGACGACCTGGTAGGGCCGCCATTTCGAGGGGGCCCGGGGCACTGGCCGTGTCGCGCGGTGGTCTTCCTGTGCGCCGGAAGTCCCCCCGAGGGAGATGCCGATGCCCGGAGCAACAGCGAAGGAAGGGGAGGGGCGCGCCGAAGCGGCGCCACCCGCCATGAAGATGACGGGGAGGACGGGGAGGATGCACGGGGAGATGCCCGTGATGAGGCCACCGAGGAATCCGATGAGGACCAGGGTTGTCATGATGCTCCTTTCGTGTGGTGCTACTTCTGATTCGTCGCAGTCGCAGTCGTGGATCAGCGGACGTCGTGTGTTGCATGTCACTGATGGCTGGGTGATCCATGGCGCTGTTCGCGCCGAATAGGAGGGTGAAGGCGCTAACGGAGCGCCCGTCAACAGAAGGAATCACGCAATGAGTATTCACCGCGCGGCTCTGGCAGCCGCCCTGTCCGTCGTCTTCGCCGCTGGTTTGGCGGCCTGTGGGAACTCCACCAACGAAAAGATGGAGAACCCGTCGTCGCCGTCGATGACGCAGGACACGAAGATGGAGAACCCGATGTCGGGCGATGGCATGAAGGGGGGGATGGACGACGGCAAGATGGACGACGGCAAGATGGACGACGGGAAGATGGACGACGGGAAGATGGACGACGGGAAGATGGACGACGGGAAGATGGACGACGGCAAGATGGACGACGGGAAGGAGGGGTAGCAGTAGGCCGCGGCTCGGGGCGTCCCAGAATCCCAAGGGCGGCGGGCTGATCCATGTGATGTCCCGCCGCCCAGGGCCTATCGGGTTATAGGACAAAACGTGTTGGTTAAGGGGTTAGTCCCAGGTGTTGTGGTAGGGGGTGGTGTGGTGGAGTTCGTTCCAGCAAATTGCGTCGCCCCAGCCGGGGATGGTGCCGGTGGCTTGGTGGGTTTGGCTGGCTTGGTACCAGGCGTTTTCGAGGGTTGTGTCGGTGGGCATGGTGGCCAGGATTGTCGCTGCTGGCTGGGGGTGCGCAGAGTGGGTGTAGCACCACCAAAACACGGCTTTCATGCGTTGGGTAAGGCGCATGCCGCGGTGGTCGCGCAGCATCTGGCGTAGGCGCGCGTTCGTGCTTTCGATCTGGTTGGTTGTTGCGGGCATCGCCTGGTCCCAGGCGGGGTCCAGGTACGTGAACAACAGGCCTTGCCTGATGAGCTTGTTGAGGCTGTTACGAGCCCGAACGAGCCTGTCGTGGGTGTATTCCCATCCTCCGTCAGGCCTGCGTGTTTTCTCCTCCAGGAAGTCCTTCCAGCGCGTGCACCACCCCTGGTAGGCGCCTATCCATTCCTGAGCATCTTCTCGGTCCTCTACGTGCAGGAGTCGTTGTCCAAGAGCGTATAAGCGTTGTGAGGCCTCCAGTTTGGGGCGCGTTGTGGTGGCTTGGCGAATACGGCAACACGCGTGGAAGGTGCAGCGTTGCACGCGCGTGGTCGGCCAGATTCTCTTGCACGCTGTCGCGAACCCACTGCCCCCGTCAGTGACGACCAGGGCCGGTGGCGCGATCCGGCTCATGAGCGCTTCCCAGGCCCGGGAATTCTCACTCCTCGCCGCGTACCAACCCAGCACATGATCAGGAGTTTGAGCGATGAGAACCACGGCGCCTCGGCCCAAGTGGATACCATCGACGAAGATGACGTCATAAACCTCATCGACGATCGGGCTAAACGGCCATAACTGCCACAACGGCTGACAACGCCTGCGAAACGAGCGGCCCCCGCCAGGCAAATCCACCTGACGGCGCCGGCTGAGCAGCCAGGCCAAGAACTCATCAAGATGCTTGGCCGTGGAATTAATGCGGCTGACCTGGCTGATATTGCACAGGGAGCAGCGCCATCGCTGCGCCCCTGACGCTGAGTGCCCATACCTGGTCATCACTCGCCCGCACGCCGGGCATTTGGGGGTATTCATACCCCACGATGAAACAACCAACTTCAATGCGGATTTTCCCGCACCAAAAAGCCGAAAAGTCGCTACAAAACCAACACGTTTTGTCCTATAGCCCGGCTGCGGTGCCTGTGGGAGGCGGCGGGGCCTGGGCAGGCAACATACAGACACCTCGACCGATTGGAGGCCACCGCGAGGCCTGCGGGGCCTGGCCGGGCTTCGAGACGACGCGCCGAGCGAAGATCGCGGCGCGGACGGCGAGCGGGCGGGCAGGCCGCGCGGCGGCCGGAGATCTGTCGGGGTAATAATCAACAAAAGCAGGAAGACCGCCGCCCACGGGCACACAAAGCAGCCCGGCCCCACAGCCGGGCCCTCCGGTGCCCGGAACACCAGCGGCAACAAAGCGCCCAGGCATACAAAAAACCGACATCCGGATCGGATGTCGGCCTGTGGTGGAGCTAGGGGGATTCGAACCCCCGACCTTCTCATTGCGAACGAGACGCGCTACCAACTGCGCCATAGCCCCAAGGACTCGAACAGCTTAGCACCATGACAATCAGCCGTGCAAGCCGACCGCAGCCGCGTGCGACATGACACGGGAAGGGAACCCAAGAGGGCGACACGCAGGCAGCGCGGCGTTAACGAATGCCCAGCAGCGAACACTCCAAGAAGGAAGACACCCACCGGAATCTCAATACTCGCATCCGAGCCACCCGTGCCAACGATCCCCACATACGACCGCGCCGCGAGCCCGAAGGCTCGCGGCGCGGCATCACAACGATTTGTTAACTACTGGGCGCGTCGCGCGTCCAGGACGGCATCCAGGTCGAGGGCGACGGCCTGATCGGCGACGACCTCGGCGGTGGCGCGGGCACCCACCTGGGCGGTCTGGGCGATCGGGCGGGCCGGGACGGCGGCGGCAATGCGCGGGATCCCGCGCAGGTCGGTGTCGGCGTGGACGATGCGGCCACGGACGCGCTCACGCGACGCGTATGTCGGGGCGGGAACGGGGACGACGGTCCAGGCGCGAGCCGGGGTGTCGGCGACCTCGACGACCTCGGGCACCTCAACGTTGAAGACGAGGGAGGGGACGGAGCCGGTCTGAGGCTCGGAGACCTCGACAGCGGCCTCGTCGGCTTCCTCGGCCGCCGACGCCTGAGGCTCCGCAGGGGCGGCAGCAGTCGCGCGTCCGGCGCCACGCACGTCGCCGCGAAGCTTGGTCAGCAGCTCGAGTTCGCGTTCAGAAGCGCGCTGGGAGCGCACGGCGGCGACGCGGGAGGTAGCCAGGGAAGCGACGAGAGCGGCGGCCGGAACGGCAATCCACGCCCACGCTAGGGAGGTCGCCGCGATGACGATGCCGAGCGCGACGGTTGCGAGCGCGCACACGCCGGTGACGACCATGCGGCGACGGCCTGCGGCGCTTTCGGCGGCGAGACGGGCGGCGCGGCGGGCGCGCAGCTTCGCGATCTCACGGACCGCCTTGTTGTTGCGACGGTCAATAACGGGACGCGTGCGCCCCGTGGTGCCCTGGTGCATGCTGCCTCCGCTCGTCAACGCGCCCCGCGCCAGGATGGTCCCGCTGGCGTGGTCGCATGTGTCTAATTCTGGCTCATTCGTGTGGATCATGCGCAGCCTCGGAGAGAAACGGTCAATTTCTCGAGACTGAACGATTGCTGTCCTGCGTGCAACGAGCGACGGTACCGTCGCGATGAGCGCGACGAATATCGCTGCAATGACGAGTCCACCAATCTCCACCCTCACAAAGTACGGGCGTTTGTGCCACTGCGCTTTGTGCGATGGGCGCGTGTCGAGCTCTCAAACCTTTCGGTAAAAAGAGGAGTAACCACAGGTGTCACACCTGTAACATTTGCCCCACGCGCATCGTCTGGCAGCCACGAAAACCGGTTGGCTCAGTCGATCGCGGATCGACCCCACCGACGCTGCACGAGCCCGCCCTCAGGCAGGGACTCGGTATCAATAAAGAACGCAATATGATCCGCCCACTGCCCACCGATGTGCATGAAGCGCGGACGCAGCCCCTCCTCCACGAGGCCGAGGCCTCGGCACACGCCCAACGACCTCTCGTTTTCGGGACGCACGCACACCTCGACACGGTGCAGTCCGAGCTCGCCGACGACGAGGTCGAGGACGAGCGCCGCGACCAGGGACCCCAGGCCTCGACCCGACCATTCCGAGACGATCCAGTAGCCGAGCATGCCCGTCGACATCGCACCCCAGTGCACGTTGGAGATGGAGAACTGGCCGACGAAGCGCCCGTCGATCTGAACACCGAAGATCAGGCCGGTACCCTCGCGATGGTCCCGATCGGCGCGACGTATGTACTGCGAGAACGTCGGGATGTGTTCGAGCGTGTCCGGGGGCAGGGTCGCCTCCCAGGGGCGCAGCCAATGCCCGTCGGTGCGGCGCACGGCATCGAGCGTGCGATGCTCCTCGCCGCGCACGGGGCGCACGACGAGCTCGCGCGGGCGCGGATTCGACTCGGTGCCGCTGCGCAGGAAGCCGCGGCCGACCGGGTCGACCACGCGCAGCGTAAGCATCTCAATGTCGCGACCCCACACGCACCGGGGGCGACGGAAGAAACATTTCATTCGAGGACCAGGCACTGCAGGCGGTCACCCGCGCGCACCGTCGTCACGTCCTCGGGGACAACCGCGAGAGCGTTGGAATCCGCGAGCGCGGACAGCAGCAACGAGGCCGGGGTGCCCATAACGGCAGCGTTGTAGCCGGAGCGGGGGGGAGCCGGTCAGGCGCACGCGCACGAACTCGCGGCGGCCGCGCGGGGAGTACCAGGAGCGGTCGATGGCGGCGCGCACGACGGGACGGTTGACGGCGGTCCAGCCCTGCATGTGGCGCAGCGCGGGACGGACGAACACCTCGAAGCACACCTGGGCAGAGACCGGGTCACCGGGCAGGCAGACGATGGGCGTACCCGGCTGGCCTTCCTCGGCCCCAACGGTGCCCACACCCATGATGTGGCCAGGCCAGGCGGCGACGTTGTCGAAGCGGACGGTGCCGAGCGCGCCGAGAACCTCGCGCACGGTGTCACCGCTGCCGTAGGAGATGCCGCCGGTCGTCAGGATCAGGTCCGCGCGCACCAGCTGATCCTCGATGGTCTCGCGCAGGCGGGCGCGCTCATCCGGGACGGCGGCGACGCGGAAGGTCTGTGCGCCTGCGTCAGCAACGGCCGTCGACAGGGCGTGACCGTTCGCGTCGAAGACGGTGCCGGGACGGGCCTCGCCACCGGGCTCGACGATCTCATCGCCGATCGAGATGATGACGACGCGCGGGCGCGGGTGAACCAGCACGCGGTCGCGACCCACGCCGGCGAGGAGTGCCATCTGTCGGGCTCCGATACGTGTGCCGGAGCGCAGCACCGTGTCACCCTGCGCAACGTCCTCCGCGCGGCGGCGAATGTTCTCGCCGTTGGCGGGGGCAGTGCGCAGGGCGACCTGGGCGATGCCGTGGTCCGTGAACTCGAGGGAGACGACGGCCTCGGCGCCCGAGGGCATGGGCGCGCCGGACGCGATGCGGATCGCGGTGCCGGGCACGAGGGCGGCCGGGTCGACGGCGCCGGCGCGGATCTCCTCGGTGACGGGAAGCGTCACCGGCGACTCCAGGGTGGCTCCCTCACAATCGCGGATACGAACGGCGTATCCGTCGCACGCCGACAGGTCGGCGACCGGGAGGTTGAAGGGGGCCTGCACGTCCTCTGCGAGTACGCAGCTGACCGCGTCAGCGAGCTGAACGTCGAGCGGCGGCAGCGCGTGGGCAACGGCCATGCAGTCCTGGTAGAAGTCGGCAACGCTTCGCATAGTTGTTAGTCCTCGAGCTTGGAGCGCAGGAACTCCTTGAGTTCCGCTCCAAGCGCCGGGTCCTCAAGGGCGAGCGTGACGTTAGCTTCGAGGTAGCCGAGTTTGTCCCCGGTGTCGAAGCGTCGCTCGTCGATGACTACACCGTACAACCCTCCACCCTCTTCTTCGGGGAGGTCGATCATGCGCGCGTATCCATCTGTGAGCTGATACTCACCGCCGGCGCCCGGTTCGATGTTCTCAAGGGCCGTAAACACGGCCGGGTCGAGCAGGTAGCGGCCAACGACCGCATACTCGGACTTGACCTCTTCGAGCGGGGGCTTCTCGGTGACATCGGTGATGCGCATGAGCTGACCCTCTTCGAGGTCGACGCCCTCGGGGATCGGCAGGACCTCGACGGCGGTCGAGGCGTAGGCGGTGGCCTGCTCGGGGGTGACCTTCAGCAGGGCGACGACGGTGCCGCCCAGGGCTGCGCGCACCTGGATCATCTTGCGCAGCAGCTGCGAGCCGGGCTCCATGAGGTCGTCGGGCAGCAGCACGGCGCATGGGGCGTCGCCCACGTGGGACTTGGCCTGCAGGATCGCGTGGCCGAGGCCGAGGGGGTGGCCCTGTCGCACGGAGTGGACGCGCGCGTACTTCTTGTACTCGTTGACGTACTCGAGAGCCTTCTCCTTGCCGGCCTTCTCCAGGTCGGCCTCGAGGCCGGGTTCGGCGTCGAAGTAGTCTTCGATCGACTGCTTGCCGGCGCGGGTCACGAAGAGGATGTCTTCGATCCCGGCGTCCGTGGCCTCGCGCACGATGTACTCGATCGAGGGACGGTCGACGACGGGCAACATTTCCTTGGGCACGGACTTCGTGATGGGCAGGAAGCGGGTTCCGCGACCGGCCGAGGGAACGACGGCGTGCACTACGGGCTGGTTCTTATCTGACATACTTCACAGCGTAGCGAAAAAACGGCCCGAAAGGGAGACGATGGCCACAAAAACAACTCTCCGCGCGGAGGTGCGTAGCAGGCGCCGCGCTCGGCGCGTCGGCACGCCCGCAGTCGAGGCCCCGTTCACTCCGGAATTCATCCCCTTCCCCATTCCCGTTCGCGACCGCGCCGAAGCGTCAGGGATCGCTCGCCAGATCCACGCCCTGGCCTCGTCGATGGGCGGAGTCGCCCTGCCCGCGCTGTTCGTACCCACCCCCCTCGAACCCGACATGTCCCTCACGCTCGGGCTGTTTGAACGCGCGCTCCTCCCGGTCCTCCTCGACGAGGCCGGGGCTCCCCTCGGCGCACCGCGCTGGGGACTGTGGGAGGCGGGCCGGGCGTTGGTAACGCTTAGGCGCCCTCCCGCTCAGCCGGACGGCGAGGCGCAGGGCGCGGAGTCGCTCAAGGAGGCAGATCTGATTGTTATTCCTGCGCTCGCCGCATCGGCGGATGGGACACGTCTCGGCCAGGGCGGAGGCTGGTACGACCGCGCCCTCATGCACCGCTCCCCCGGCGTGCCGGTCGTTGCTGTGGTTTTCGACGACGAGGTACTCGAGCCCGGAATAATTCTGCGGAGCCTCACGACGTTCCCGTCGACGCGATTGTGACGCCGACACGCACGATCACAACAAGCGTCCGATAGGCCTTTTTGCCATGTTTTTCCTGTTAACGACAACGCCGACAGTCGTTTGTCACACACCTCTCACAACGGACTTTTCGGCGTAAATCCGCAGCTCGCTGACCGAATTACAAAAAGTGCGACGAACATTACCCCCTAATCACTGTCCGTAAGACAAAAGTCCCCACTAGTGTTTTCAACGGTAAACGAGCGCCGACGCGGCGCGCGCTCCCCGGCGGCACAGAGCCGCCACGCCGAGGCACTTCGGCGATCCAGAATTGCCGGCCCGGCCGGCCTCATTCAACACAGGAGAAGCCATGCTCAAGGGATTCAAGGAATTCATCTCTCGCGGTAACGTCGTCGAGCTCGCCGTCGGTGTCATCATCGGTGCCGCCTTCAAGAACATCGTCGACGCCCTGGTCGACGGCATCATCAACCCGCTGATCGCGGCCGTCATCGGCAAGCCCAATTTCTCGGACGCCTTCATCCTCACCCTGAACGGTACCGACGTGAAGTTCGGCCTGCTGATCACCGCCGTCATCAACTTCCTCCTCATGGCCCTCGCGATCTACTTCTGCATCGTTGTGCCCATGAACGCCCTCAACGCTCGCCGCAAGAAGGCTGAGGACGAGGCTCCCGAGGCCGAGGTCTCCGACGAGGTCAAGCTCCTCACCGAGATCCGCGACGCCCTCGCCCAGGGCACGCCGCGCCACTGAGCATTTGTTCCCTCCTCGTGAGGGACACGGTGGGGCCGATGCGATTGCATCGGCCCCACCTTTTTGTATAAACGCACGGGAGCGCCGCTCCGGCGCGAAAACTCGCGCCTACGCCTCTACGCCCGCGCCTGCGCGTGCGGCGGCACGTTCTCAAGCAGGCGCGCGTCGTTGGCACCATCCCCGCGGTCGGGGGCGTCGGCCATGGAGCCAGGGCGCGTGTCCTCGGGTCGCACGCGATCCTCCCAGGAAGGCGGCAGACCCTCCTCGATGAGGCGGCGGTCCACGTCGGACACGTAACGGGCGACGCGGCGACGCTTACGCGGCGTCGGCTCACTCATCGGCGGAATCCTCGGGTGCCGCGTCCTCATCCGACGGCTCGCCCACATCCTGCGAGGCCGAGGGCTTCGTGCGGCGCACGACGTTGCCCAGGACCGCGTCGGACTGGAAACCGCGTCGCGTGATGCCCAAGGCCTCACGCAGCTCTTCGGCGGTCTCCAGGTCGGTGCGCTCGACGCCGTCGGAACGCACCCAGGCGGCCATCTCATCGAGCTGGTCGTCGGAGTAGGCGGCCAGCGGCAGGCCCTTGGCGATCGCGGGGCGCGGACCACGGTTTTCCTCGGAAGCGCGCTCCTTACGCTTGATGGCCAGCAGCATGCCGGTGGTGTCCTCGTCGGCCTTCTTGCGGCGCTTAGATTCCTCGTCGAGGCCGTCGTCCAGCATCGGCATGCGCGGGGCGGCGGGGGTCTCGGAGCCTTCCTCGGACTCACCCGTGACATCGTCCTGCGGCGTTGCCTCGCGAAGTCGTTCCTCGACGGTCTCGTCGTCAACGCGCTCCGGAACGGCCACGACGGGCTCTTCCTCGGTGGCGCGCAGTTTCTCGAGTGCGTCCAGGACGCTGTCCACGATCGCGGATGCTTCCTTCTCCGGGTCGATGAAGAGCGCCATCGACAGAGCCGTGTACACGGCCCAGCCCTGCTCCTCGAGCCAACGGGGACGGGCGCGGTCGCGCACGCGCTGGCTGGGTTCAGACAGGTACTCTTCGTCGTCCGTCAGGACGGCGAGCAGCAGGCGCCCGGGCGAATCGGGGTGTCCGATCGCCAGAGGCACGCGCATGCCTCCGGGGATACCGACGTTGGCGACGACCTCGAGGCCACGCGAGTACAGGTGCTCGGCGAGGTCGACGAGCAAGCGGTCCGGCTCACCGGCCAGGACCGGCCACGCGTCCATCCCCTCACCGGCGTGCCCTTCGGCGATCTCAATGAGATCCACGAGCATGCGCGAGCCCGCGTGAGCGAGGCGATCTCGGTCGATCTCTTCACTGTGGAGCGCGCACACGAGCGTGAGGTCCCCGCGCACCGCGCGCAGGATCTCTGCGAGAGTATCCGCGCCGGCCTCGCTGGAGAGGACACCGAAGTCGTGGATGACGCGCCCGTGCGGGGTCTTCGCAAAGCCCACGGACACGATCAGCGACTCGCGCGTCAGGCCAACGGCCTCGTGGGGGCCGACAACCACAAAGGGCTCGGGCGTCGCCGGGTCAAAGAACGAGGCCAGACCCGGTTCTTCGGCGCGCACGCTCTCCAGGGCGTCGCGGATCCGCCCGGCGTGGCGGTCGGAGAGGGCGACGACGGCGAGCGAGCGCTCGGGGGACTCCACCGCGTGCTCGATGACGGCGTCGACGACGGCGCGCACCTCGGCGGCCGTCGATTCGATCGCGTGGGCGCCCGGCGCGGGCATGCCCGTCGCTTCGACCCAGCGGGCCGATACCGGCGCGTTCGCCGCGGTCCACGGCACGGGAATACCCGCGTGCTCGTAGCCGTAGCGGGCCAGCAGCAGGGCAACCTGGTCGTTGAGGCGACGCGGGCCGGGCTCGACGTGCAGGACCGGCAGGACGCCGGCGAGTTCGCGGGTCGCACCACCCTCAGAGGCAGCAGCCAGATCATCGATGACGATCAGCTGGTGACCTCGCGCGATAATCGGCGCGAGCTCGGCCAGGGACAGACCATCGGCACCGTCGAGGACGACGACGTCGACGGTGCGTCCCGTGGGTGCCAGGGTGGGGACCATGGAGGGAACCGTCATGAGGACGGGCAGCAGGTGCCGCACGAGCGGGTAGGTGACGAGGAGATCGAGATCGCTGGGCGTCTTCCCGTCGGCCAGGAGCTCGCGCAGCTCCTCGTACTGGCTCGGACGCGCGGCAAGGGCATTCGTACGGATACGCCGCACGCCCGTAATGGCCTGCGGGACGAGCGAGGCCACCTGCTCCTCGTCCAGCTCGCGCCCCTCGCGGGCGAGTTCTTCGAGCGCGGCGGGGTCGACGCCGCCCAGGGCGGGCTGAGAGGCGAGCATGGCGCGCAGCAGCGAGGCCCACCACGCGAGGTCGAGCTCGGTGTCAATGGCGCTGTCGTCAACCTCGCGATCGACGAGGTCCTGGGCCAGTTTGTCGAGGCCGCGGGCGGCGAGGCGCTCGCGCATCGCCAGTCGGGCGGGAACCTCGCGCGCTGCCGAGGTGTCGCCCGCCCATCGCTCGATGAGCGTGGTCAGGCGCTGCAGGTGAGTGCCCACCAGGTCCGATTCCTCGGCGGCGAACACGGGCGCGATCGCGTCGAGGTCGTCGCGGACCGCGTCTGTGAGGGCCGAGATCTCGCCGATTTTTGCCGGGAGGATGGGCCACGAGTCCTCGCCGCACACCGCGCACCACGCGTCGCGGCGCTCCTGGACGCGAATGAGCGCGCGGTGCAGGTCGGGGACGTGCACGCCGGGACGCACGAGGTCCTGGGCCTGCTTGACGAGGCGGTTGCGCTCCGACCGCCCCATCGAAATGTCGTGTTCCTTGCGCCACTGCTTGGGGGCGGTCGCAATGACCATGTCGGCTGCGCTGCGTTCGAACACGCGCGGCTGGAAGACGTCGAGGACGTCCGCAATACCGTCGAACATGGCGAGCTGACGGTCCCACTGCGCCAGGGTTCCGGCGGGCTTAATGCCCGCCTCTCCGGCGACAGAAGCGATGTGGACGCGCAGTTCGGGCAGGGACTTGGAGAGTCGGTCGACGCGCAGCAGCACGTCGGAGGCCTGCTCGTCGGAGGTCAGAACCGCCTTGCCCCATGCGGACGACGAGGAACCCGAGAGCGTGCCGGAGGCGATGGCCTCGCGCAGGAGTGCTCGGGCGCTCTCACCCTGGTCCACAGCGATGTCATAGAGGGTCTCTTCGGAGAGACGAACGCGCGTCGTGGGCGCGTCCTCGCCGCTCGTCAGGTCAGTGAGGGCGCGCAGGGCGTCAGCCGCGCAGACACCGAAGCGGCCGTAGGGCTCGTGCAGGCGACGGCGTAGGACGACAGAGCGGAGCGGACCTGGCGCAGGCGGGCACGCATCGTGTCCACACTCTCCTGGTCAACGATCGGGGATGTATCGGCCATGGCACTCGACACGCGAGCCGCCAAAGTGCGCCGGGCATCCGAGTAGCCGTCGATGTTCGCCACGACATCGGCCAGCCCGAGGTCGGACAGGCGCGTGTACGCGGCGATCGAGCGCGAGGGCGACGTCGAGACGTGCAGGACGGAACGGCCCGTCGCGGCCGCATCAGCGAGAATTGCCGCGACCACGGAGGCGTCATCACTGTGGGCAGGAATATCGACGAAGACGCTGCGTCCCTCGGAGGCAGCGTCAACGGCGTCCTGCTGGACGGGGATGAGGTCGCCGACGCCCTTTTCCGCCCACGGGTCACGGTCACAGGGGTTGGGCTCGTGCGCGTCGGCGAGCAGGTCGTTGCGGGCGTCCTGGTCGCCCGCGAGCGCGCGAATGACGGCGGAGTCTTCGAGCGCTGTCGCATCGTCACGGAGGCTGGCCGCAAGCGCGGCTGCGGGGTGACAAAACAGGCCGATGACGAGCTCGTCGCGAATGTCAAAGCGCGGCAGCGCGGAGCACAGCTCGCGCAGAGCATTCATTGCCTGCGAGGAGGAGAAACCGTGGGTTCCACTAGCCTTAGCCAGCACGGTCTCACCGTCCACATCGACTCCGTGCTCACGCAGGGCGTCGCTGAGCTCGGGGGCGAGGATGGCTCCTCGACCCAGGGCGATAAGGACGTCGTCATCGCGGCGCACGAGGCGCACAGGGCGCAGCAGCGCGGGGACGGTGACCGCGTCGATTCCCGCGCCCCACGAGGCGGTGCCGATCCCCAGGTGGATGGGGCCGGTGCCGTGGGCGCTGGCGCGCTGATCGGATCGGGCGATGATCGCTCGCGCCCGATCGAGGGCGCGGCCCAGCGCGATGGGCTCGCGGATGAGCAGGCTCAGGCGGACGGGGTGTTCCGTGTAGAGCTGAGCGAGGCCTCCGGGGTGTGCGCCGGACAGGGACAGCGTCGGCAGCGACGTGGAGTCTGCGGCGATCTCCTGGTCGAGGCGTGAGCGCCACGTCTCGCGCGCAGAGCCGACAAGGGTGGTCGGGTGCGTCGACGTGGACGAGGCCTCGGTAGCCTCGGGCTCGGGTGCGGGACGGCGCGAAAAGATACTAGGAACCACGATTTAACCCTACGGCAGCACCGCCCTATTGTGTGACGCGGCGCGCCCGGAGGAGGTCGACGACGGAAATGGTCACAACGGCTCCCACGATGAGGGTCATGCCGACGATGTCGATGCCCGTGTAGGTCGTTCCCATGAACAGAGCGGAAAAGGCGGTGGCGGCAATAGGTTCGAGGCTGCCGATGAGGGAGGCTTTAATGGGGCCGATACGGTCCACGCCCCACAGGTAGGCGGTGAAGGCAACGGCGGTGCCGAGGACGACAGTGATGACCATGGCGAGGACGACGTCAGGGGCCCACGTGATGTGGAATCGCCAGACCCGGCCGAAGAGGCCGACGCAGGCTCCGGCGATGAGCAGAGCATAAGCGACGACGACGTCAGCTCCGTAGGCCGCGATCAGGCGGGCGGGAAGCAGCGTGTAGGTCGCCAGCGTGAGCGCGGCGACGGCGCCCCAGGCGAGGGCGGTCGGGGTGATGACGAGGGAGTCCAGGGACCCGTGCGTGCACAGCAGGAAGGTACCGGTCACGGCGAGGACAATGGCGATCACCTCAGAAGCCCGCGGCCATCGCCTATGCGTCAGGCACACCCAGACGACGATGAGGATAAGGCCCAGGTACTCAAAGGACGGTTCCCGTCCCCGCGTTCGACGCCCTGATCACTCCCATGTAGGTGATCTGGCAGGCCGCCAAGCCGAAAAGCGCGTAGACCACGAGGCTTTGCCAGTTGCGCGGATTCGACACCAGTTCCCGATGGCGAGCGGACACCCCGCGCGAGCGAGCGAGAACGTAAGCGAGGGTCAGGATCCCCGAGACGAACATGCGGAAAAAGCTAATGAGAGTGAGCTCAATGCCGTGATGTTCCATGAGGTAGTCGGCGGAGACACCGGAGGCGCCCCAACACAGCGCGGCCACGACGGTCACGAGATACCCAAGAGCGTTGCGCATGGTGTCCTTCAACTGTGCCCCCGAGACGATTCGAACGTCCGACACCCGCTTTAGGAGAGCGGTGCTCTATCCCCTGAGCTACGAGGGCGTGACATGTTGTCCGCGCCCACTGTAGCAAAGTGCGCGCACCGCTGCCCTGCGTCGCAGTGCGGAGAGGCTCACCCCGGCGGGCAATCACCCCCGCACGCGCACGAGGCCGGGGCACCCACCCGGGTACCCCGACCTCGTGACCGTATGCGCTTAGCGACGCTCCCATTCGGTGTGCACGGCCGTGCCCGTGTCCCCGAGGTGGGCGGAGGGAACGATCATGACGGGGCAGGTCGAGTGACCGAGCACCGTCTGCGACGTCGACCCGAGCAGCACACCGGCGAGGCCGCCGCGTCCACGCGTGCCGACGACGACGAGGTCGACCGCGGTCGAAAACTCGATCAGCAGCGAGGCAGCGGAGCCGTCGAGGGCGTGGCGCGCGACGTGCACGTCGGCACCGTCGAGGGCAGCCTTAATTGCCGCGTCCATTCCCTCACGCACCTGCGCGAGAAGGGCTGAGTGGTCGACACCGGTGGGAGTCCACGTCATGACGGAGGGGCCGACAGCGATCGGAACCGCGGACACCGCCGTGACGCGAGCATCCCACAGGCGAGCCTCGGAGATCGCACGCTTGAGGGCGCACGAGGGCTGATCGGTACCGTCCACGCCGACAACAATGCGCTCGACCGGCGTAAACTTCTTGCCCGAGGTGTGGCGGGGAACCACGACGACCGGACACTTCGAGTGCGCGGGCAGAGCCGACGAGACGGTACCGAGGAGGCGATCGGCGAAGCCGCCACCCCCGCGCGATCCGACAACGATCATGTCGACCTCTGCAGAGAAGTCAATGAGCACCCCCGCCGGGTCTCCGGGTTCGGTCGACCCGGACACGTGCGTGGCGCCGCGCTCGCGAGCCAGGGCCTTGGCTTCCTCGACGACCTGTTCGGCTCCCGCCTTCAGGGCCTCGTCGTCAAGGACGGCGTATCCGCCATCGAGGGCGGCAGCCGAGTAGGAGGCCAGCGCGTATGTACACAGGCAATGGATGCGCGCTCCGGTGCGCGCGCCGCGATCAGCGGCCCATTTGACGGCGGCAAGGCTCTCCGTCGAGCCATCGACACCGACCAGAATGACTTCGGTAGAACTCATGATGTCCTCCTCGTGGTGGCAGTCACTTATATTGTGCCGTATTTTGACGACCAGCGAAAGCCCAACCCGTCCACAGACAGCGATCCCCGCAGCCCAAGCGGGCTGCGGGGATCATCAGCTATCTAGTGCAGGCTCAGTAGCGCACGTAGGTGGCGCCGGCGCGGACCGGCGAGACCTGGGAGAGACGGCCGGGCACGGTGGCCTCGACCATCTGGCCGCCGCCGATGTAGATGGCGACGTGGCCGGGGTAGGACACGATGTCGCCGGGCTGCGGGTCGGACACGATGGTGCCGCCAGCGGTCTGAGCGGACGAGGAGTGCGGCAGGTTGATGCCGGCAGCCGCGTACGCGTACTTGACCAGGCCGGAGCAGTCGAGGCCACCGAGGGACTCGCCACCGTAGACGTAGGGGATGCCGGTCAGGCCGAGGGCGACGGACACGATGTCGCCGCCAGCTGCGTTCAGGCTGGCCTGGCGAGCGGAGGTGTCGTTCGAGGTGGCGTCGCCGCGGGACTCCGAACGGGAAGCAGCGGAGTCGGACTGGCCAGCCGCAGCGGTGGTGGCCGGAGCCGGGGTGGGCGCAGGGGCCTCGGCGGTGACGGACGCGGTGGCATCCTCTTCGGCGGTCCAGGCGATGTCCGGAACCTCAACCGTGGTGACGTCATCGACGGCAACGGTCGTGGTGTTCAGATCCGCGCTCTGCGGCTCAGACTGGGGGGTTGCCGGGGCGGCGTTCGCAACGCCGGCGGCAATCGCGGTCAGCGCAACACCGGCTGCCGACGCGAAGGCGATCGGACGAGCTGCGGCGGAGGCATTGATGCCCTCGACCATGGTGTCGGTCAGCGGGCGACGTGCCAGGCGGTGACGCGGAGCAGGCTTAATAGTCTTCACTCATGTTCTCCCTGTTTCCCTGCGAGGTTAGCTGTCGGGTTCGGACGGGAGGTCCGGCTCGGCGTGCGAGCTTCACCCCAAGGCTTCGAAGAGCCACGGTTGGGTTCCCCGCGTGAGACGATTTTTCCGCTCCATCCGTCGTCTCACTTCGGGTTCCGAATGGGCGGTTGGTCTGATGACCGATATGAACTATACCTTGACCATCCGGCCAATGTCACGTTCTGGTAACAGTGACCCTCCTCATCGTTATCATTCCGTGACATTTGCGCCCAGGGATCCCAGGAAAAACTCGCCTCTCACACGCGTGTTGCGATTCGAGACACACCCCCGCAAACGACAAAAGCCGGGGCTTGTCGCCCCGGCCTCGTCCTTTCTCAGCGCTCACTCACCCCGCACGAAAAGATGCGCGGCGAGGGCCATCGGGATCGTCAGGTACCCACGGACCTCACCAGCCTCGTCGAGGGAGGCCACGCGCACGACGTCACCGTGCGCCGAGAGGCCCACACGAGCGCCCGGGCGCAGGCCCAGCTCATCGAAGGAGGCCAGCAGTTCCGTGTCCGCCTGAATCGGCTCGCCGATGCGCGCCAGCGTGAGGGTGCCCGCCTCGAGCGAACGCACTGCAAGCTCAGCAGAATGAGCGCCCTCGATCTGCTCGCAGCCGGGCATGGGGTTGCCGTAGGGGTCCACGCAGGTGTTGCTGAGCAGCTCCTCCAGGCGCGCCTCGACGGCGTCGCTCATCACGTGTTCCCAGCGGCAGGCCTCGTCGTGCACCTGCGCCCAGTCCATGCCGATCACGTCGAGAAGCAGGCGCTCCGCCAGCGATGCTTACGCAGCACCTCGGTCGCATGCGCCCGGCCCGTCTCGGTCAGCTCAAGACGGCGATCACCCATGACATGCAGCAGACCGTCACGCTCCATGCGTGCGACCGTCTGCGAAACCGTCGGGCCGGAGTGCCCCAGGCGGTCGACGATGCGCGCACGCAGGGGGGTTACCCCGTCCTCCTCGAGCTCGAGGATGGTCTTGAGGTACATCTCGGTGGTGTCGATCAGGTCTGCCACGTCGGCCTCCTTCATCAGGCAGGTATTAAACACAGAATAGGGTCACCTTCCTTCCAACAAGCGCAACGACGCGTTACTGCGGAAAAACGGGCGCGTCTGCGTGTGCGCGCTCACGATAATTCGATTAATGAACGTGATGGAAATACCCAGCTTGAGGAGACTAGGCTGTTGCCATGGTGGCTTTCCCCGACATCCCCCAGGCCCTCCTTCCCTCAGATGGACGCTTCGGCTGCGGCCCCTCCAAGGTGCGCGCCGCGCAGATCGAGGCACTGTCCTCTCCTCTCCTCATGGGCACCTCCCACCGCGCTGCCCCCGTGCGAGACGTCGTCGCCTCACTGAAGGACGGGCTACGCGCCCTCCTCACTGTCCCCGACGACTACGAGATCGTCCTGGGAAACGGCGGCGCCTCCGCATTCTGGGACGTGGCCTGCGCGAGCCTCATCTCCTCACGCGCGGCCTTCGGTTCCTGGGGTGCATTCGGCGCAAAGTTCGCCTCCGAAGCGGCACACGCCCCGCACCTGGCAACCCCTCTCATTGACGAGGCCACCCACGGTTCTCTCGTCGTCGTGTCCCCGCGCGGAACATCAGAAGGCATCGACGTCTACGCCTACCCCCACAACGAAACCTCGACGGGCGTCACCTCGCCCGTCTACCGAGTCGAGGCACCCGGCGCGCTCACTCTCGTGGACGGCACGTCAATCGCGGGGGCCGCACCCGTCGACCTGACCCGCCTCGACGCCTACTACTTCTCCCTCCAGAAGGCCCTCGGGTCGGACGGCGGCCTGTGGGTCGCGATCCTCTCCCCCGCGGCCATCGAGCGCGCGCGTCGCGTCGAGGAAAGCGTCGACGGGCGATGGGTCCCGCAGTTCCTGTCCTTGTGCACCGCCATCGACAACTCGCGCAAGGACCAGACGCTCAACACTCCCGCGCTCGCGACGATCGTTATGGCGGAGCGCCAGGTGCGCTGGCTCCTTGAGCGCGGCGGCATGGATGAGGTGAGCGCCCACTGCGCCCAGGCCTCGTCCCTCATCTACGACTGGGCCGAGGCCAACCTGGCGGCGCACCCCTTCGTCGAGAATCCGACCTGGCGTTCCCCCGTGACCGCCACGATCGAGATCGACGAGGCCGCGAACGCCTCCGAGCTGGCGGCGCACCTACGCGCGCGCGGCATTGTCGACATCGGCGCCTACCGAGGCGTGGGAGCCAACCAGCTGCGCATTGGCACGTGGCCGAGCGTTGAGATCGAGGACGTGGAGGCGCTCCTCGGCTGCATCGACTACTGCCTGGAGCGCGTGCTCTAGTTCCTCGGCGGGGAGATCAGAGCGTGTCGACCGAGCGGCGCGGCGCATCCACGGAGGAATCCGCCTCGATGCCCACCCACGGGAACGAGGGGCGGCGCACGACGCGTCCCTTCCAGTGGATCATCGCCCATGCCCCGCAGATGAGCGCAATGCCGAGGGAGGCGATACCGCCGACCAGGATCGACCACCGCGCGCCGAACGTCGTGCCCACCCACCCGATGAGCGGCGAGCCGATCGGCGTGGCGCCCAGGAACACCAGAGAGTAGAGGGCCATCACGCGGCCGCGCTTATCCGGATCGGTGCGCGTCTGAACGAGGGCGCTCGCGCTCGTGTTCATCGTCAGCATGCCAAAGCCCGTGGGGATTGACAGGAGCGCGAACCACCAGTAGAGGGCGACAGGGCCAGGAGGATCTCGGCGGTCCCGTAGAAGGCGGCGCCCAGAAGGATGATGCGCAGGCGCGGAGTGCGGCGCGCGGCTCCCGTGGAGCCGAGGATCGAGCCGACCGCCATGAACGTTGAGAGGATGCCAAAGGAGCCGCGGCGGCCTTACCGAAGACCGTCGTCGCCATGAGGGCGCTCGTCATCTGGAAGTTCATGCCCAGGGCGCTCACGACGAAGATCAGCGCGAGGATGATGCGAATGTCGGTACGGCTATGCACGTAGGCGACGGACTCGCGCAGCTGCCCCGGGGCGCGCGGCACGAGGGTGCGCGGGTAGAGCTGGTCGCCGCGCATGAGAGCCAGCGCGATGACGGGGGCCATAAACATGACCGCGTCGATGAGGAACACCGGGCCAATCCCCCACCAGTCGATAAAGAAGCCCGCGGAGGCCGGGCCGATCAGGCGCGCGGTGTGAAAGGCGGTGGCGTTCAGGGCGACGGCGTTCGCCATCTTCTCGTGGGGCACGAGCTCACCCACAAATGCCTGGCGCGCGGGGGTATCGACGGCGGAGATCGTGCCAGAGATGAACGCCAGGATGTATTGGTGCCAGAGCTCGCCCGTCCCCGTCAGGACGACGATGCCGATGATGAGGGACACGAGGCCGACGCCAAGCTGCGTGCACTGCAGGAGTCGGCGCCCCGGGATGCGGTCCGCGATGACCCCCGCCCACGCGGAGAACAGGATGATGGGGAGGAATTGGAGAGCCGTGACGAGGCCGACCTGGGAGGCATCGTGGTCCGTCAGGTCCGTCAGGACGTACCAGTCCTGTGCCACGCGCTGGAGCCACACGCCTGTCGACGCAATGAGGGAGGCGACAAACCAATACCGGTAGTTCATGTAGCGCATGGATGCAAACGTTGCCGACACGCCGTTCCTCCCTCTCTCGCTCCACGCACCGAACGAGGCCGGGGCGGCGCCGACCGGCCCTCATCGGTGCTCTTTCCCAGGATACGACCGCCCCGCCGGAGGAAGGCTCCGGCGGGGCGGGAAGGGCGTGAAGCGTGACGAATCAGCCGACGCCGAGGAGGCGCTGGATCGGGCCCATCAGGAAGTAGATGACGAACAGGCCGGACACCAGCCACATGAGCGGGTGGACCTTGGCGGCCTTGCCCTTGATGAGCTGGATGACCGCGTAGGTCACGAAGCCCACGCCGATGCCGACGGACACGGAGTAACCGAAGGGCATGAAAGCGATCGTCATGAAGGCGGGGATCGCAACTTCCTTGGAATCCCAGTCGATGCCGGTCACCTGGGTCATCATGAGGTAGCCGACGAACACGAGGGCCGTGGAGGCGGCCTCGGTCGGGACCAGCTCGACGAGGGGCGCCAGGAAGGTCGACAGCAGGAACAGGATGCCGGTGACCACGGAGGCCAGGCCGGTGCGAGCACCCTCGGCGACACCCGAAGCGGACTCGACGTAGGAGGTGTTCGAGGAGACACCGCCGACGCCGCCGGCCACCGCGGCCAGCGAGTCGACGATCAGGATCTGGCGGGTCTTGGGCGGGTTGCCGTCCTTGTCAAGCAGATTACCCTCGGCGCCGACGGCCACCATGGTGCCCATCGTGTCGAAGAAGTCAGCGAGCATGAGGGAGAAGACCAGCAGGATCACGGAGACGACGCCGAGCTTGCCGAAGCCGCCGAAGAGATCCACCTTGCCGAGCGTGTCGAACACGGGAACCGCGATCGGGGAGCCCTTGAGCTCGGGGACGGTCTGGCCCCAGCCGGTCGGGTTGGTCTCGGAGATGCGATCGATGTGGGCGAATGCCTGAACGATGACGGCGAGGATCGTGGAGGCGATGATCGAGATCAGGACCGCGCCCTTCACCTTGCGCACGTAGAGGATCATCATGAGGAACAGGCCGAACACGAAGATGAGCGCCGGCCAGCCGTCGAGCGAGCCCGAGATACCGAACTGGACGGGGGTCGCGCCGGTGCGCACGATGCCCGCGTTGACGAGGCCGATGAGGGCCACGAAGAGGCCCAGGCCCACCGTGATGGCGGTCTTGAGGGCGGGGGGGACGGCACGGAAAACGGCCTCACGGAAGCCCGTGAGGACGAGCAGGAAGATGAGGATACCTTCCCAGGCGATGATGCCCATGGCCTCGCCGTAGCTGAGGCCGGCGCCGAGGACCAGGGTGAAGGCGACGACCGCGTTGAGGCCGAGGCCTGCGGCGAGCGCCAGCGGGTAGTTCGCGACAACGCCCATGAGGATCGTCATGATGCCCGCGACGAGCGCGGTACCGGCGGCGATACCCTGGGTCGTAATGGAGCCGTCCTCGGGAACAGCGTTACCCAGGATCGCCGGGTTGACGACCAGGATGTAAGCCATCGCGAAGAAGGTGACAAATCCACCGCGGATTTCGTGACTGATAGTCGAGCCGCGCTTGGAGATCTGGAAGAACGAATCAAGTGACTGTGTGAAGCCGCCGCGGGATGGGGCGGTTTTTTCTTGTGTGCTCACCGGACAATCGTGCCTGCTTGGCCGCCCGCACGCAAACAAAGTCGCCATCTGCCCACTTGCTGAGAAAGCACCCGAGACTCAGTCTCGGGTGCTTTCTGTCAGTTCGTAGCGGAACGATACGTCAGTCGGCCTGCTCGGATCCTTCCGAGGCCTCGACCGTATCGACCTCATCCTTCTGGGGCTCTTCCTTCTTCGCCTCGCTCGACGCGCGCGGCATCGGCTCAGCATCGAGAGCACCCTCGTTGACACGCGAGGGACGCACGGGCCACGCGGTACCGTTCTTGGGGACGTCGGTCTCCGAGTGGGAACCGCACGTGTGGTCCAAGGACACGACAGCACCATCGTCAGTCGCCCACTCGTTCGCACACACGCCAAACATGGTGCGCATGCCGCCGCTCATCTTCATGAGAAAACCGCACGACGAGCAGGTGTTACGCGGGCGGCGACCGGACTTCGGCCCCCGGTCGGACTCGTACCACCGCTTGGCCGCCTGATCGATACCCTCCTGCGACAACACGCGCGGGCGCCCCAGGCCGAGCTCACGCACGACCGGCAGATCAGGGTCCTCACTCGTGTCCTCGAAGCCCTGCTCGAGGCGCTCATCGTCCGCCTTGTAAGGCAGGACATCGTCACGAGAAATATCCGAGGGACGCAGACGCTCTTCCCACGGCACCCACTCCGGGGCCAACAGCGCACCCTCGCGGGGAGTCATGTCGACTTCACACACGGTGGCGACGCGCCCGCGCGGCACGCGAGCGACGGTCACGGCCCAACACCAGCCCACGTAACCTGCATCGGTCGACGCGAAGTAGTGAGTGGCCAGGCGCTCCGAGACCATCTCGAAGCCGACGTGCTCGCCGACGGGGCGCGGGTAAGCTACGGCCTCGGCGCCAGCGCGCGCAACGTCGACGGCGTCCTCAAGGACGGCGTCCTTTTTCACTGCCCGAACACGGGCCTGAGTCTTAGGCATCAAATTCCTCTGCGACGGCGCGCAGCACCTTCGCGATCTTGGTCGCGTTGTCCGGGTAGGAACCGCGGCGCAGCGCGGCGCTCGAAGAGTCGAGGAGCTTGATCAGATCCTCGACGACGGGCACCATCGCCTGCGGCTTGCGGCGCTTGGCTCGGGCAACGGAAGCTGTCTCCTTCAGGAAACGCACGCTGAGAGCCTGCGGTCCCTTTCGCCCGTCGGCCACCGAATACTCCACGCGAGCACCCACTCGGGGGCTGGGGTGGTCGGCCGGAAGCGCGGACGAGTGGAGGAAGACATCAGCGCCGTCATCTCCCGCAATGAAGCCAAAACCGCGATCAGCGTCGAAGAACCTCACTTTACCGGTGGGCATGGTCCCCTCCTTCTATCAATAGTCTGAGAGCCCAATGGGCTCCCCCTATCATAGGGCGCTCTTCCGATGCGCGCGGGAGGCAAGCCGACGCCTGTAGCGAACAGCACCGCACGGCCCAAGCTGAAGCAACTTTCACGTAGACTGACCCTACGGGAACAATCACGCCACGCAGTTTTCATCACATACTCGACAGAATCGAGTGGCGTGCTGTATGTTCATCTGTTCGCCCACTTCGCAGGAGGATCCAGTGTCACGATTCCGCCGCTTCAGCCTCGTCGCTGTTCTCACAGCGATGCTGCTCGCGCTTGGCCTGCCGACGTTCGCAGCGTCGCCGGTCACGGTCAGCGGCTCCGTCACCGATCCTTCGGAGTGGTTGGAGAGCTCCGACCGCGAGTCCGTCGAAGAAGCTGCCCGCAAGGCCGCCGCTTCGGGTGTCAATATTTCCTTCGTTTTCGTCGAGGATCTCTCGGGCGACAGCGCCAGCCAGTGGTGCCAGAGCGCCCTACAGAATTCTTCCCTCGGTTTCTCCGACATCATCTACTTCATCGCTTACACGGAGAGAGTCGACGGCGCATGCACCGAGGACCCTCAGCTGCAGCCTCGCCTCGCGGCCGCTATGGCCGCAGCCGAAAAACGGTTCAATTCTGATCCTCTGGAGTCGCGCGACGCTGCGATTGGGGCGGCTACCTTCGCACAGACACTGACCGCGAACTTGGCATCAAGCACGCCTTCCGCATCCTCCCAGCCCACCAGGAGTTCCTCGTCTTCCTCGTCGACCAACAAGACGAACCTCTACATTCTGTCCTCGCTCTTCCTCGGAGGCCTGGCCCTGATCGGCATCACTGTCGCCGCCTCCTCGCGCCGCAGCAAGAAGAGCGCGGCTCACGCGATGTCCATCGACACAGTCGCCGCCGAGAAGGCGGTCCAGGAGGCGAATCGCCAGCTGCTCGCAGCCGACGAGCAGGTACGCACCGCGACCGACGAGCTGAACTTCGCGCGCGCCCAGTTTGGCTTGACCTCGACGGACGAGTTTGCCCGCGCGATCGAAAATGCGAAGGCAACCGTCACGCGCTGCTTCGATCTTCAGGTGCGCATGAACGACGCGACAGCCACGACCGAGCGCCTGGAGCTCGCGAAGAAGCTCATGCGCGACCTGGGCGCAAACCTGAACCCGCTGAGCCAGATCCAGGCCGCCTTCGCCACCAAGCGCGCGGAAGAGGCGACGCTGCCCGAGCGGATCCGCGAGGCACGTGAGCGCCTGGCCGAGGAACTCACCGACCTCGAGCGCGCGAAGGCCGAGCTAGCCACGATCGCTGGCATCTACCCCGCGCAGATGCTCGCCTCCCTCCAGGACAACCCCGAGCAGGCGGCTGCCCTGCTGACCTCGGCGCGCTCCGCCCTCGACACCGCCGATGAGGTGGTGGACACGGACCGCACCCGCGCGGCCAGCGCCCTGGACACCGCACACCGCGCCTGATGATGGCCAACCACCAGACGGACGCGATCTTCACCGCCAAGTCCGACCTCGACGCGATCCGCGACCGACTGGCCGGCGCCATCGGTTCGATCTCGGCGGATCTGTCGGATGTCGAGCACCTCGACACCGATCCCGCGACCTTCACGCCCCTCGTCGCCGACGCGCGCGCCGCGATCTCCGAGGCCCAGGCAGCCCTGGCAAACAACGGCGACCCTCTCGCTGCGCTCGAGCACCTGCGCACTGCCGAGGCGACCATCGACGCCGCCCTCGCACCCCTGCGCACCAACCAGGAGGCCCGCGACAAGGCATACTCCGCCGCGAAGAGCCAGATCGCCCTCGCGGAATCTGCGGTGGGTCAGGCGCAGCGCTACGTGCAGGGGCGCCGAGGCGCCATCGACCTGCAGGTGCGCGGCACGCTCAACAACGCTGAACAGGCGCTGCGCGCGGCGCACGACTCCCTCGACAAGGATCCTCAGGCAGCTGCCACTCACGCAGCCAACGCCCGCGCGTTCGCCGACCGCGTCATGGCCACCCCCATTCAGCCGGCTACCGGCAGCTGGGGAAGCGGAACGAGCAACAACGGTTCCTTCACCGGTTCATCGCTCGGCGACTTCCTCCTGTGGTCCACGCTCTTCTCGCAGTCGGGCTCCGGATACCAGGGCCGACGTGACCGCGACTACGACCGCTTCGATCATTACGATCGCGGCTCCCGCTCCTCCGGCTCCGGCTGGTCCTTCGCCTCCGGCTCCGGCTCCAACTGGGGCGGCGGCTTCGGCGGCTCCTCCGTCTCTGGCTCCGGCTCCAACTGGGGCGGCGGCTTCGGCGGCTCCTCCGTTTCCGGAAGTTTCTGACCTCCCTACCCACCCATGAGGCCCGCGACGTTCTGCATGTGCGGGCCTCACGATGCCCTGCCCCTCGGAAAACGTGAGTGAGTCCGTCACGGCTCGGCATATTTCCTCGTAAACTAAGAACGATCGCGAACCGGCGCCGCACCAAACAGCGTGTTGTCAGCGCTATCGAGCCACGCACCAGAGGTTTATCGCTTCACCGACGAGCAGGAGGCACCGTGTCACGGATCCGACGCCTGGGCTTCGCAGCCATCGTGATGGCTGCGATGCTGGTCGGCGGCGCGCCCGCGTTCGCGACCGAGCCACTCACCACGAGCGGACACGTCACCGATCCCGACGGCTTCCTGAGCGACGATGAGCGCACCCGACTCGAGACTCAAGCAGAATCTCTACAGTCCACCTACGGCGCGATTATCGACGCAGTCGTTGTCCCCAATTTCTCCGACCAGGAACCATCCGTTTGGTGCCAGAACACCCTCGAGAAATCACGGACTGCGGAAAAGGGCATCCTCTACGTTGTTTCCTACGAGGATGGCACAGACACCTATTGCACAGATGCACAATACGCTCGAAACCTGACAACGGACCCATCCCTCAAGCACACCTTCGACGACGCCCTGGCGAGCGCTCGAAACAACTACACATCGAGCCCATTGACCAGCGACGTGGTGAGCGCCGGCATCAGCTCTTTTATCAGCGATATTGACACCGCCTCCTACATTCACGCGCAAGTGCATCGCCACAACGTCACGATGCAGCAAGGGCAGGACAGTAGAAACGAGGACGACAAGACCCGCATCGCCATCATTTTCGTCATCGCGGGCGGATTACTCATCCTTACCCTTTATCTCGAGCTGCGGGCCAAGCTGCGCGAACAAGAGCAAGACGACGGACGCGACACGAAAGCCGCAGACCTCACCCCTCTCGTCGACCCTGTGAGGCGCGAAGCCTTGAGGTTAGCTGCGGAAGCACGGCGGCGCTTGTCGGAGGCTGAGGAACAGGTGCACGCCGCGGAAGAGGACTGGAACTTCGCTCGCGCCCAGTTCGGTAGTGCCGCGGCTGAACAGTACGGGTGCCGCCTCGAGGCGGCCAAAGAGGCTATCGCACGCGGCCTCGACACACACAAACAGATCGAGCAGACCCCTGATTCTCACGCCAAGCGACGCCTCGCCACAACGATCACGGAGGATCTCGACAAGAACCTGGCGCCTCTGCAGGATGCTCGCAAGGAGTTTGCCGCACAACGCGAGAAGCGCTCATCGCTTCCCGTCCAGCTTGCCGACGCTCGCGAACGTCTCGTCGAGGAGCTCGCCGATCTGGAGCGCTCGAAGGAAGAACTCTCCAGCATCGCGGGCCTCTACCCCGAGTCAATGCTTGCTTCCCTCCAGGACAATCGCAGCGCGCGGCACAACTGCTGGAGTCCGCTCGCGCGGCATTGGAAACGGCCGGTGCACATCTCGAGCGCGACTCCACCCGAGCAGCCTCCGCGCTGGATACCGCCCAGCGCGCACTGACCATGGCCAATGCGCAGACAGGTGCGATCTTCTCTGCGAAGACCGATCTCGACGCGTTCCGCGAGAAGCTCATTTCTTCCATCGGATCCGCATCCGCCGCCCTGTCGGACACGAGGCAGCTCGATTCCTCCGACGCTTTCTCTCTCCCCTTCTGGACGAGGCCGAGGCCGCCATCGCCAGGGGCCAGCGTGCGCTGGTCAGCGACGAGGATCCCCTCGGCGCGCTCGAGAACCTTCGCGACGTGCAACTCCGACTGGAAGAGGTCCTCGCTCCGCTCATGACTCAGGAACGCGCTCAGCGAAACGCACGAGACAATGCCCAGCGCGATATACGTAACGCCGATGCGGCCCTCACTTCTGCGCGCCAACACTTGAAGGACCACGAGGGTTCTTCTCTGTTCGACGTGGGCAAGCTGATGCGCGAAGCCGAACAGGCAATGACCGAAGCGCGCGCGGCCCTCGACAAAGACCCCCTCCAGGCAAGCGCAGCGGCCTCGCGGGCCACCACGCTCGCCCAGCGCGCGCTTGCCGCACCGGGACGACGATAGAGGAGGTTGACGAGGATGCATCACCGCGCGACGCTGACAATCATGACCACGTCGCCCATGACCCCCACCGGGCATCGGCTCACGCCCGGCCGATTTCCACCCGCACCCGACCATCACGTACACTGGTCCCACACCAAGACATTGTGATTCAAAATACATTAGATTGAGGGCGCTGCGCCTCGCAATGATGTATCTTGATCTGTTCGCCACTAACCGAGGAGGATCACATGCCGCGGATTCGAGACTCTCGAAAACGTGCGCGCCACGAGAGTCAGGCCGACGCCACGCTCAATCCGATTCGCGCCGCGTGGCACCACTCGGGAGACACACACTCAGCGTGATCACACCCCACTCCCCCACATACACTGATCCAACAACCGGTTCGGGCGACTCGTAGCCCACCCACCAATCGCGCGAGGCCTCATCTCGCTCACAATCCGCGCGCACGCGCACCAACCCACACCGCGCAGATGCGCACCACCCCACAAAGGAGAACATCATGGCCGAAAAGCAGACGATCATGGGCCGCATCGCCCAGCTCGCCAAGGCGAACATCAACGCGCTCCTCGACAAGGCCGAGGATCCGGAGAAGATGATCGATCAGCTGGTTCGTGACTACACCAACTCGATCATCGAGGCCGAGAACGCAATCGCCCAGACCCTGGGCAACCTGCGCCTGGCAGAAAAGGACTACGAGGAGGACGTCAAGGCCGCCGCCGACTGGGGCCAGAAGGCCGCAGCCGCCTCCGCCAAGGCCGAATCTCTGCGCGCCGCCGGCGACGAAGCTGGCGCCAAGAAGTGGGACGACCTGGCCAAGGTCGCCCTCGGCAAGCAGATTCAGTTCGAGAACGAGATCAAGGCTGAGGAGCCCGCACTCCAGGCTCAGCGTGACGTCGCCGAGCGCCTCAAGCGTGGCCTCGCCCAGATGAAGGACAAGCTCGCTGAGCTCAAGACCCGCCGCGACCAGCTGATCGCCCGCGAGAAGACCGCCAAGGCCCAGGCTCAGGTCACGGACGCCCTCTCCTCCATCAACATCCTGGATCCCACGAGCGAGCTCGGCCGCTTCGAGGACCGTGTCCGCCGCCAGGAGGCCCTCGCCCAGGGCAAGATCGAGCTGGCCGCCTCCTCCCTGGACGCCCAGTTCGCGGAGCTGGAGACCGACTCCTCGCAGATCGAGATCGAGGCTCGCCTGGCCGCCCTCAAGGGCAACAACACGCAGGCGTGAGAACCGCGGCGCACGCCGCACCCATACACAGACCGGGCGGCCCCTGACGGGGCCGCCCGGTTCGTCATGTCGGTGGCAACGCGCCCGCTCGCGGGCGCACGGCCAGGGTTTACAGGAAGGACATCGGGTCGAAGTCGTCGATGTCGATGATGTGGAGCCTGGGCAGGCGCACCTGGAAGGCGTGTACGTCATATTCGAGGTCGATGATTTCCAGGCCTCGTTCCTCCAGCTCGTGGAGCTGGGAAGAGAGGAATTCCTTGAAGCACATGACCGCAACGCGGCGGCCCTGGTCGAGGAGGGTCTCGATCTGGGGCAGGAAGTCGGCGTCGTGGCTGGCCAGGATGACGTCACCTGAGCCAAGATTCGCGATCGCGTCCATCGTGCGCTGGAGGCCGACGTCGACGACCTTCATGTCGGCCGGACCCGACAGGGGGATGACCGAGTAGTCCATGGCCGTGAGCGCCTGGACGAAGCCCATCGGCAGGAAGCCGGAGGAACCATTCAGGAAGAACAGACCCTTGGCCTTCTGACCCCAGCGGCCGTGCGCGCTCTCGAGGACACGATCCCAGCGGGGGCGCTCCTCGGGATTCGGGCGGCGATCAAGGACAGAAAGGCCCAGCGTCGCGTCAATATTCTCGCCGTCTACGACGAGGTATGTCGTTTGATTTTTAGGATTTTCCATGGGAATAGAGTAACTGACGATTGTCTATACCTATGCGGCCTTGAGTCCTATGTACAACCAGATAGAGCGAGGCCGGGACTGCTCAACGCAGCCCCGGCCTCGTCACTTTCTATGGAGCGACAATCACTTCACGTCTTCGTCGACCCAGTCGAGCGTACGCGTGACAGCCTTCTTCCACAGGCGGTAGGTGCGGTCGCGCTCGGCCGGCTCCATGGACGGCGTCCAGCGCTTGCCTTCCTGCCAGTTGGCCACGACGTCCTCGGTGCCCGACCAGAAGCCCACCGCCATGCCGGCGGCGTAAGCGGCACCCAGCGCGGTGGTCTCGATGACCTTCGGGCGAACGACGTCGACGCCGCACAGGTCGGCCTGGAACTGCATGACCAGGTCGTCGTGCGTCATGCCGCCGTCGACCTTGAGCTCCTTGAGCGGCACACCGGAGTCGGCGTTCATCGCGTCGAGGACCTCGGCGCTCTGGAACGCGGTCGACTCCTCGACGGCGCGGGCGATGTGACCCTTGTTGACGTAGCGGGTCAGGCCCACGATCGCGCCGCGAGCGTCCGAACGCCAGTAGGGGGCGAACAGGCCGGAGAAGGCGGGGACGAAGTAGACGCCACCGTTATCCTCGACCGTGCTGGCCAGCTCACCGATGTCCGAGGACTTGACGATCATGCCCAGGTTGTCGCGCAGCCACTGGACCAGCGAACCGGCGACGGCGATCGAACCCTCGAGGGCGTAGACGGCCGGCTGGTCGCCGATCTTGTAGGCCACCGTGGTGAGCAGGCCATTGTCGGAGAAGACGGGCTCGGTGCCGGTGTTCATGAGCATGAAGCAGCCGGTGCCGTAGGTGTTCTTCGCCATGCCCTTCTCGAAGCAGGCCTGGCCGAAGGTGGCGGCCTGCTGATCGCCGAGGATGCCGGCGATCGGGGTGTCGATGAGCAGACCGTTCTTGCGGCCGTAGCCGTAGATCTCGGAGGAGGACTTGATCTCGGGGAGCATCGACATCGGGATGCCGAAGATCTCGCAGACGTCCTCGCGCCACTGCAGCGTGCGGATATCCATGAGCATGGTGCGCGAGGCATTGGTAACGTCGGTGCAGTGCACGCCGCCATTGATGCCGCCCGTCAGGTTCCACAGGACCCAGCAGTCGGTGTTACCGAAGAGCAGGTCGCCGGCCTCGGCGCGCTCACGAGCGCCCTCGACGTTGTCGAGGATCCACTTGATCTTGGAGCCGGAGAAGTAGGGGGACAGGCCCAGGCCGCAGATCTGGCGGAAACGATCCGGACCCTCGTCACCCTCGAGTTCCTTGACGATGTCGGAGGTACGCATGTCCTGCCAGACGATCGCATTGTAGACGGGCTCGCCGGTGTTCTTGTCCCACACGACGGTGGTCTCACGCTGGTTGGTGATGCCGACGGCGGCGAGGTGGTGGCGGTTGATTTCCGCCTTCTGCAGAGCCTCGGCGACGACAGTGCGGGTAGTGTCCCAGATTTCGATGGGGTTGTGCTCCACCCAGCCCGGGTTCGGGAAGATCTGGGTGAATTCCTTCTGCCCGACGGAGACGATCTCGCCGGAGTGGTTGAAGATGATCGCACGGGTCGAGGTAGTGCCCTGATCGATGGCGAGAACGAACTTTTCGGTGGTCATGAGTGTCCTTTCGGAGGCGTTGTCACGTCGTTGTGCATGCCGCGCCTAGCCACCTGCGCGGCGGGTGGGACTTCGTAGTCCCACAAAATGTCACCCCGGTGGTGGGGTGTCACGCGGGCGAGGCCGCGGTGGCCTCGCCCGCGCACTCACTCTCAGGCGAGAATGAGGTAGTAGAGAACGGTGCCGACAATGGCGCCGATGATCGGGCCGACGACGGGGACCCAGGAGTAGCCCCAGTCGGAGCCACCCTTGCCCTTGATCGGCAGGATCGCGTGGGCGATACGGGGGCCGAGGTCACGGGCCGGGTTGATGGCGTAACCGGTGGGGCCACCGAGCGAGTTACCGATGACAACGATAATCAGCGCGACGCCGAGGGGGCCGACGTGGGTCTCGGTGTAGCCGGAGACGAAGATCCACAGGATCAGGACGGCGGTGCCGATGGCCTCAGTGAGGCAGTTCCAACCGTAGGAGCGGATCTCGGGGCCGGTGGAGAAGACGCCGAGCTTGAGGGCGGGGTCACAATCCTCGTCGAAGTGCTTCTTGAAGGTCAGCCAGCACAGAACGGCGCTGGCGAAGGCACCGAGGAACTGGGCGACAATGTAGACCGCAACATTGGTGCCGGTGACGGGAATGTCGCCCGCCAGGGTGACGCTGGAGTCGAACATGTGGGCGACGACCTTGGCGATAGTCACCGCGGGGTTCAGGTGGCCGCCGGTGCGGAACGCGACGTAGACGCCGGCGAAGACCGCCAGGCCCCATCCCCAGTTGATGAGCAGCCAGCCGCCACCCTTGCCCTTGGACTTGGGCAGCAGGTTCGTGGCGACGACGCCGCCACCGAGGAGCAGCAGGATCGTCGTGCCGAGGAACTCAGACCAGAAAATCTGGCCCGTGGTAGGGACAGCCGCATCAGCGGCTGCCGGGAGCAGTGTTGTGAGCATGTTTCCCTATCTTTCTCCGACGCGTCTTCGCGCCGGGTCACCGGTGTTCTTTCACCGCCAACTGTGTACCGTCGAACAATATCCGCTCGGATATGCTTCGCGGGTCACATCACAGTATGACACTTGATGCACGTTAGCCCAAACTGAGTGCACATCCGTGCAGCGCTTTACATGTGACCCTGACCATATGACACGCTTTCTACGTGTCAACCCTCCAGACTCTTTAATTTCCAAAGTCACACATCTGCACGCTTGTGCATGGCACACTAGAAAACGTGACAATACGTGACGAACAGGCGCACGAGGCCGCCTCGATGTACTACCTCCAAGGGCAGACGATGGAGACAATCGCCCGCCACCTGCAGATATCGCGCTCCTCGGTCTCGCGGCTTCTCGCCCACGCGCGAGAGGTCGGCCTGGTGCGCATCTCGGTATCCGCATCCCCCGGGCTCAAGGGCACCCTCGCCGGCCAGATCGCTGACCTGTTCGGCGTCCAGGTCTCCGTCGTCCCCGTTCACGACGTGCACACTGAGGTCAATCGCTGCACAACGTCGCTCTCGTCGCCGCGGAGCACCTCGTCGATATGCTCTTCCCCGGCGTCACCCTCGGCATCGCCTGGGGAAACACGACCGCAGAGGTCACGCGAGCAATGCCGCACGTGACGTTCCCAGGCTCCACCGTCGTCCAGCTCAACGGCGCGGCCACAGCCACCGAGTCGGGAATGCCCTACGCAGAAGCCATCATCGCCCGTGCAGCCAAGGCCATCGGCGGGCGTATCGTCAACTTCCCCGTGCCCGCCTTCTTCGACTATGCGGACACCAAGGAAGCCCTGTGGCGCGAGCGCTCCGTCCAGTCCGTCCTCAACACGATCGACAGCGCCGACGTCGCCCTCTTCGGCGTGGGATCAATGTCCGCGCGACTGCCCTCCCACGTCTACTCGGGCGGATTCCTCGACCCCAATGAAATCGCCGCGGCCCAAAACGACGGGGTCGTCGGCGACGTGTGCACCGTCCTCATCCGCGAGGACGGATCCACGAACATGCACCTCAACGAGCGAGCCTCCGGCCCTAGCCCGGCCACACTCAAGAAGATTCCACGCCGCCTCTGCGTCGTCTCCGGTGCCTCCCAAAGCTCTCCCGCTGCTGGGAGCCCTGCGCGCCGGGGTCGCCACCGACCTCGTTCTCGACGACGGCGCCGCACACGAGCTCCTCGACCTGGTCCACACGCGCATGTCGCCCCGACGTTCCTACGTCTGACCGAGGGAACACCCACGTACGAAAAAGGGCCCTGCCCTCGCTCATGATGAACGAGGCCAGGGCCCTTTACTCGGCTCAGATCAGCCCAGGCGCTTGACCAGCGGGAACGGAATCGTCTCGCGGATGCCCTGGCCGGTGAGGACCATGAGCAGGCGGTCGATGCCCATGCCCATGCCACCGCACGGCGGGAAGCCCTGCTCCATGGCGATGAGGAAGTCCTCGTCCATGACCATGGCCTCGGGGTCGCCGTTGGCAGCCGCGAGGGCCTGCGCCTCGAAGCGCTCGCGCTGGACGACCGGGTCGGCCAGCTCCGAGTAGGCGGTGCCCGTCTCGAAGCCACGCACGTACAGGTCCCACTTTTCGGTGAGACCGGGACGCGAACGGTGGTAGCGGGTCAGCGGGGAGGTGTCCTCCGGGAAATCGTAGACGAAGGTCGGCGCCCACAGCTTGGAGGCGACGAGCTCCTCGAAGATGTCCTCAACGATCTTGCCGGACACGGCGTAGTCGTCGACCTCCAGGCCGATACGCTCCGCGTACTTGACGAGGGTCTCGCGCGGCGTCTCCACCGTGATCTCTTCGCCGAGGGCCTCGGAGGTGGAGCCGTACAGGTCGATGCGATCCCACTGCCCCGACAGGTCGTACTCGGTACCGTCGGCCAGGCGCACGATTTCCTCACCCTCGGACAGGTCGAAGGCGTCGCGGGCGGCCTGCTGGATCAGGTCGCGCGTCAGCTCAGCCATACCGTTGTAGTCCGAGTAGGCCTCGTAGGCCTCCAGGGAGGTGAACTCGGGGCTGTGCGAGGAGTCCATGCCCTCGTTACGGAAGTTACGGTTCATCTCGAAGACGCGATCCACGCCGCCGACGACCGCGCGCTTGAGGTAGATCTCCGTGGCGATGCGCAGGTAGAGATCGGTATCGAGCGCGTTCATGTGCGTGACGAATGGACGCGCGGCAGCACCACCGTGGATCATCTGCAGCATCGGCGTCTCGAGCTCGATGTAGTCGCGGCGGAAGAAGTTCTCGCGGATCGAGCGGTTGACGGCCGCGCGGATGCGGACCATATCGCGCGCGGCGGGGCGCGTGATGAGGTCAAGCTCGCGGCGACGGATGCGCTGGTCCTCGGACAGGGTGATCTCTTCGCCGTCCTCGGTGGTCCACGTCTTGGGCAGGGGGCGCAGCGCCTTGGAGGCGATGGCCCAGGAGGCGTCGGGGGCGGGCAGCGCGGTGGGCGCGGCGTCGTACTCAGCCTGAGCCTCGGGCGTGACCTCGGCGGGGGTCGCGAAGATCGACAGCTCGCCGCGGCGCGAGGAGATCACGCGGCCGTGGACGAAGAGGTGATCGCCCAGGTCGACGTCGTTCTTGTAGGCGGCCAGGGACTCGGCGCCGACGGAGGCGGCGGAGAGCATGACCTGGATCTTGTTGCCCTCACCATCCATGAGGGTCGCGAAGCAGAGCTTGCCGCCGTTGCGCGCGAGGATCATGCGGCCCGCCAGGCCCACGTAATCCTCGGTCTCTTCGCCGGCCTCGAGGTGCGCGTACTTCTCACGCACCTCCTTGATGGTGGTCGTGATCGGCAGGCGCACGGGGTAGGCGGGGATACCGGCCTCCATGAGGCGCGCGCGCTTGGCCGCGCGAACCTTGACCTGCTCGGGGGTGTCGTCTGCGGGTGCTTGCGTGGGCGTAGAAGAATCGGTCATGCGCCTATCGTACCGGGATTTGGCCCCACGACGAGGCAGGGGCCCGGTTGGGCTCCTCACGCACCAGGGAGGTCGGCCGCGTAGGGAGCAGATGCAGACCCACCGATCCCCTGCGTGGAGTGGGCGGCGGCCGCGCAGGCGAGGGCGAGCGCCTCGGGCCACGGCAGGCGCCGCCCTCGGCGCGCCCAGGCCAGGGCCGCCGAAAAAACATCCCCCGCGCCCGTCGTATCCATCGCCCGCACCGCGGGTGCTGGCACGTGCAGGATCTGCCCGTCAACGCACGCAACCGCACCGTTCTTACCGCAGGTGACAACGCAGTCGCACCCAAACGACGCGAACCAACGCGCAGCGTCCTCCACGTTCTCAGTGCGCGCGTAGGCGAGCGCCTCCTCCTCGTTGGGCGTGCACACGTCAGCCACGCGCAATGCCTCCAGGTCGGCCGGGTCCCAGGCCCCGGCCTCGTCCCATGCCGTGTCCGCGAGCACCCACGTCCCGCGCTCGCGCCAGGAGGACACAACCTCACTGTTCGCGCTGATTCCCCGCACGTCCGCGAGCAGGCACACCGGCGCGTCGCCTCCCAGGCGGGGCAACGAGGTCGTCCCGCGCGTGGTCATCGCGCGATCGCCATCGAAGGACAGGGAGACGGTCACGTTTTGATCGCCCACGCGCTCACACGAGGAAGTGTCTACGCCCTCGCGCGCGAGCATCTCATCCACGAACTGACCCATCTGATCGACGCCCACGCGAGCGTGCAGGCGCACGGGCACACCCAGGCGAGCCAGCGCAATCGCCTGATTGGCCGCGCCGCCCGCGCACATGAGCGCTCCGGCCACCCAGGCCTCGCGGCCGGGAACCGGAGGGCCGTCGAGGGGGCCCATGACCACGTCAAGGAAGGTCGGACCGTACACCGCGAACTGAGATGCGGCGGGTACTCGAGATGCCACAGGTCCTCCTAGACGTGAGCGCGACTACAATATGTCAGTGAGCCACCACTATACGTAGTCAGAGAGGATGCCCGCCATGCAGCTCACCATCGTCGGAGGAGGGGGCTTCCGGGTCCCCGCTATGATCGACGTCTTGGCCCGTTCACGCTCGGGTCGCGGCGACTACGCCTCCCTCGACGTCGACCGCGTCATCCTGTACGACACCGACGTGCGCAGGCTCGACGCGATGATGGCTGTGCTGTCCTCGTTGGGCTTCCCGCACTCCCCGACGGTGCGCGCAACGACGGACATCGACGAGGCGCTTGCCGGAGCCGACTTCGTGTTCTCCGCGATGCGCGTGGGCGGGACCTGCGGACGGGTCCTCGACGAACACTGCGGCCTCGATCATGGGCTGCTCGGTCAGGAGACCGTTGGCGTGGGCGGCTACTGCTACGCATTCCGTTCGCTCGGACCGGCACTCGAGCTGGCCCACGCCGCCAAGCGCCTGTGCCCGAACGCCTGGCTCATCAACTTCACGAACCCGGCCGGAATCATCACCCAGGCGATGCGTTCCGTGCTCGGTGAGCGCGTCATCGGCATCTGCGACACCCCCATCGGGCTCGTCAACCGCACGCTGAACGCCCTGGGCGTTCCCGAGGAGGAGCGCGCCGACGTGTCCTTCGACTACGTGGGCCTCAACCACCTCGGCTGGCTGCGTTCGCTGTCGGTCGGCGGCCGCGACATCCTCCCGCGCCTCTTCGCCGACGAGGAAGCCCTGGGATCCATGGAAGAATCCCGCGCCATCGGCACAGACTGGATTCGCGCGCTGGGCGCCCTCCCCAACGAATACCTCTTCTACTACTACTGTCATCGCGAAGCCATGGCCCGCATCCACCAGGACCAAACCCGCGGCGAGTACCTGCGCGATCAGCAGGAAGCCTTCTACAACGCCGTCCTCTCCGACCCCGAGCAGGCCGGGCGGACGTGGATCGACGCCCTCGCCGACCGGGAGGCGACCTACATGGCCGAGGCCCGAGACGTCGACGAGCGTTCCGGCAGGCGCGCCGAAGACATCGCGGGCGGCGGCTACCAGAAGGTGGCTCTCGACCTCATGAACGCACTCGCTACGAACACTCCGGCGCGCATGATCCTCAACGTCGGTAACGGCGACGGCGGCTTCTCCTCGATTCCGACGCTGCGCGACGCGGACGTCGTCGAGGTTCCCTGCGACGTCGACGCCTCCGGCGTCCATCCAATTCCGGTTGCGCCGTTGAGCGGCGCGGCGCTCGGCCTCGTCCAATCCGTGAAGGCCTGCGAGAATCTCGTCATCGACGCCGCCCGCGAGCGCGACCGCACTCTCGCGTGGCAGGCGCTGGCGCTGCACCCTCTCGTCGACTCGGTCAACGTCGCGCGCGACGTGCTCGATCAGGCGATCCGCACAAACCCGCTGGTCGCCGCCGCCTTCGACTGAGGGCTCTCACCCGCGCGTGTCCCAGCGGAAGAACTCTTCACCCCCCGCGTAGCCGTGGGGATGCCCCGCGTCGCGGGTGCTCTGCCGGATCCAGGACTCCATCCGATCGAGGTCCTCGAATTGGGTGACGTGCTCGCGCACCGCCTGACCTTGGCGTCAATGTCCGAGCGGTCCAGCTCGACGACGTGGTTCGTCGACGGGCCACCTTGGAACCACACCTCTTCGACGACATGGGGTTCCAGGCCCTCGTCGAGCAGCTCGGGGAAGGCGAAGGGGTTGCGCGCGGCCGGGTAGACGGCGTCCGTGACTGCGGCTCCCACGGCCCGGTGGTCCGGGTGATTGGCGTAGATGGACGACCAGTTGTATTCGGGCGACAGGGTGAGGATCAGGTTCGGCTTCACGCGCCGAATGAGGGCCACGATATCGCGGACGAGGCCGCGGGAGGGCATCACCATACCGTCGGGATAGCCGTCGAAAAAGACGAGCTCCGTGACGCCCAGCTGCTCACAGGCGCAGCGCTGTTCATCGCGACGCAGCTCCCCCATCCGCTGATGCAGATCCTGGTCGGAGCCCCCCGCATCGCCGTCCGTGACGACTGCAACGACAACCCTCGCCCCTTCGCGGACAAAACGAGCGAGAGTCCCGCCCGCGTCCACGTCCGCATCATCGGGGTGGGCGTAAATTCCGAGCACGGTATCCATTCGTGTACTCCCTATTGAGGCGCCGGCGAGAACATGTCCCGCCGGCGCCTGTCCCACGTCTGTGACGACTACTGATCAACCGCCGCGTTGGCCGCGTCCTGGGCGGCCTGAACGCCCTCATGCACGCCGATGCGTCCCAGGAAGACCTCCTTGAGCACCCCGTTGTACGCGTCCATTGCCGCGCCCAGCTTCGGGCCGAAGGGAGCCATGATCGTGCCCGAGGGGGTCTTCGCCATGACCGAGGTGTCGACGCCCTTGTCCGACCAGTACGAGGTCCACGTCGCCTGTGCCTTCTCATTCGCGGGGAAGCCGGCCCCGGTCTTGCCCAGTGCGGCACCGCCGTCCTTGCCAGCCAGCCACGCCAGCAGCTTGTGCTGAGCCTCGGGGTTCGCGCTCGCCGTCGAACCGGCGGCGACGACGGAGTTACCGACCGTCACGGCACCGGCGGGACCCTTCGGCTGGGGAGCCAGGCCCCACTCGAAGGACGCGCCCTCGGCCACGTTCGCCAGGTTGTAGGCGCCGGACTGGAACAGAGCGATCTTGCCCTGCAGGAACTGGTCACGACTGAAGTCGCCGTTGTCGTTCGTATCGGCCGCCGAGGGGGCCACGTGCTCCTTGTTGATAAGGTCCACCAGGTAGCCGACCGCGGCGTCACCCTCGGGGCTCGCGAACGTGAAGTGCCCGCTCGCGTCCTGCAGCGTGGCACCGGCCGAACCCAGGTAGGGGATGAACATGGCCTGGCCGTCCAGCGCGGCGTTGTATCCGTACTGGACGATGTGGTCCGCATCGAAGGCGGGGTCAGCCGCGTTGCGGCCCGACGAGTCCAGGGTCAGCTTGCGGGTGATCTCGCGCAGAGAGTCGGTGGAGGCGCTCGGGTCCCACGACAGGTTCTGTAGGTCCTCAATGCTCACGCCGGCCGCATCCAGGAGGGACTTGTTGTAGTACACCGCGATCGACGGATCGGTGAGGACCGGAACGCCGTAGAGCGTTCCGTCAACCGTGTACTGATCGATGGCACCCTGAAGCCAGCCGTCGCGCTCGGAGGCCGGGAACTCCTCGTCAATGTTGACAATCTTGCCGCCCCGGGCGTACTCGGTGTAGTTGTTCGTGTTGGACCAGAAGACGTCCGGCCCGGTGCCCGCGGCGAGCTCAGAACGCAGGCCCGTGAAGTAGTCCGACCACGGGACGACCTCGACGTTGACCGTGATCCCCGTTTCCTCGGTGAACGCGGGGAGCGCCGCCTCGTACGCCTGGGCAGCCTGATCATCCCACAGACGCAGGGTCAGGACGTGCCCGCCTCGCTCGACGCGCTGCCACCCTGCGAGCAGGCGGCCATCAGCATCGACGCGGCACCAATCAGAGCGGTAGCGGTAACAAAACGCCTTTTCATGAAGACCTCCAGTTGTGATGGGTTGTGTTGTTACTTGATGCCCGTCAGGGCAATCGATTCAACGATGTGTCGTTGAAAGACAATGAACAGAGCGATCAGCGGCACGAGCGCGATGGTCGTCGCCGCCATGACGTACGTCCAATTCGCGTTGTACTGGCTCTGTAGCGCGGCCGTCGCAACCGTGAGGACGCGCGGCCTGGTCGCGGCAATGATCCGCGGCCACATGAATGAGTTCCACTGACTCACAACCGTGATGAGCACGAGCGTCGAAATGATCGGCTTCGACACGGGAACGACGATTGAGAAGAGGATGCGTATCTGCCCGGCACCGTCCATGGTCGCCGCGTCGATGATTTCCTGGGGGGATCTGACGGAACGACTGACGCAGCAGGAACACCGCGTAGGGCGAGGCGAACACGAAGGGCAGGACGATGCCCCAGAAGGTGTTGTTGAGCCCCATCTTCGCCATCATGAGGTACAGCGGGATGACGAGGACAGACGCCGGAATCATCATGGTGCCCAGGAAGAGCCAGAAGATGACTTCACGTCCCGGGAACTCGATGCGCGCGAACGCGTAGGCGGCCAGCACGGAGGACACCAGCTGCCCGACGACCATCACCACGACCATGAGGAGCGTCGTGATGATCGCGTCGCCGAAGTTGACTCGTCCCGTGAGGATCGCCTGGAACGAGGCCAGGGAGGGCGGCGAGGGCAGCGCGAAGGGTGAGTGCGAGGCGAAGTCCTGCGGCGACTTGAAGGCCGTGACGAAGCTGAAGAGCAGCGGGACGACCATGATGAACGCGGCCAGCGAGAGCCCCGCGTAGATCCCCAGGGTCGACCACCAGGGCCGACGCGAGTGCGACTTAGACGAGCTCATACGTGGTCCTCTTCCGGAAGTACAGGTTCTGGGCCAGCGTCAATCCCATGAGGAGCAGCATCATCACGCACGCCATGACCGCGGCGCGGCCAACGTTTCCGGTCTCGAAGGCCTCCTTGTAGATCAGGTAGGCGAGGACCTCGGTCGAGCCGGATGGCCCGCCCTTGGTCAGGGCGTAGATCTGATCGAAGACGTTGAAGACCGAGATCACCGAGGTGACCGAGACAAAGAAGAAGGTCGGGCGCAGGAGGGGCATCTTGATGTGCCAGAACACCTGCGAGGAGGAGGCGCCGTCCACGGTCGCAGCCTCGGTGAGCTCACGCGGGATCGCAAGCAATCCGGCGATAAAGAAGAGCGCCGTGTACCCCACGTTCGACCAGACGACGACGAAGGCCGCCGCGGGCAGCGCCCAGGTGGGCGACACAAGAATCTCTAGTCGAGTGCCCGCCAGCGCTGAGAGGAGGCCGCCGGTGGGGGCGAAGATCCACGACCACACGACGCCGAGGGCCAGCGGGGGCGCGATCCACGGGATGACGATGAGCGTGCGATAGACGACGGTTCCTCGCACGCCCTTCGTCAGCAGGTTTGCGAGGAGGAGGCCCAGGATGATCTGAATGGGGACCACGAGGAGGACGAAGAGAATCGTCGTGCGCAGGGATGACAGGAAGGCCGGGTCGCTCAGCACATTCGTGACGTTGGCCAGGCCCACGTATCGCGTGTCACCGATCAGATCCCACCGGTACAGGCTCACCCACATGATGACGCCGATGGGCACAACCATGAAGATAAGAACACCGATCAGAGCGGGCGACAGGAACGCGTATCCGACGAGTGCGTGGCGCGTCCGAGACGCTCGCTTGCTCATGTCCCCACCATCCTTTCGTACGGTCCTTCGAGGATAGGTGTGACGGGCACATCAGCGCCGGGCGAAGACAAGGTATGGACAATTGTGAACGGAGCTTGTCATCAAACGAGCAAAAGTGCACGAAATGATGCACCAACAAGGGAGCGCCCACTCGGGTGAGTGGACGCTCCTGCCGGCGCATTCATCAGACGCCAGAGCTCTTCAGCCCCAGCTCGCGGGCACGCGCGGAGTCCTCGGGAACGCTTCCCGCGTGGTCGCCGGCACTCACGATTTTGTTGGAGCCGTCGACGAAGACGACGGACGGCTTCACCTGTCGCACGAGGGATTCGGGCACCTGGGCGTAGGCCATGATGATAACCAGGTCACCGACGGTCACCTTGTGGGCGGCCGCGCCGTTGAGCTGAATCGTACCGCTGCCTCGCTCGCCCGCGATCGTGTAGTCGAGAGGCGCTCGCCGTTGTTGACATCGACGATGTCGACCTTCTGTCCGGGCACGATGTTCGCGGCGTCCAGCAGGTCCTCGTCCACCGTGATCGAGCCGACGTAGTGCAGGTCGGCGCCGGTCACGACGGCGCGGTGGATCTTTCCGATCGCCATCTCGCGCGTCATTTCCATCATGCTTTCTCCCCCGCACGCTCGGCGAGGCGGCCGGCAGGACCTGAGGCGTCGCGCAGCGGCACCTCCATGTTGTCGATGAGGCGGGTCGTGCCCACCTTGGCGGCGATGAGAATACGTCCCTCGCGCGAGCCGTCGGACAGGATCGTGGGCGCGCCATCGCCCTCGCCGACGGGCACGGACTCGGTGCCAGCGAGGATCTCGAAAGTCCCCGCGTCCACGAGCGCGATGTAGTCCAGGTCAATGCCGCCCTCGGCCTCGATAACCGAGCTGCACTCGGCGACGATCTGCGCGGGCGTGGCCCCGGACTCGGCGGCCTCTGCGCCGCGACGAAGCGCGCGCGAGAGGGCACGGGCGCGGATGCGCTCGTCGTCGCTCAGGTACTGGTTGCGGCTGGACAGGGCGACGCCGTCCTCGGCGCGCACGATCGGCACGGGGTGGGCGCGCACGGGGATATCCAGCTGCGAGAAAACGGTGCGCAGGACGGCCAGCTGCTGGGCGTCCTTCTGGCCGTACAGGGCCACGTCCGGGCGCACGAGGTTGACGACCTTGGTGCACACGAGTGCGACGCCCGCGAAGTGCGTGGGGCGCGTCTTGCCCTCGAGGACGCGCGCGATCGGACCCGGGTCGATCGTCACGGTCGCGGGCGTGGGGTACACGTCCTGGGGTGCGGGCGCCCACACGAGGTCCGCCCCCACCGTCTCGAGCGCGTCCATGTCCGCGTCCAGGGTGCGCGGGTAGGCGTCGAAGTCCTCGCCGGGCGCGAACTGCGTCGGGTTGACGAAGATCGTGACGATCACGTGATCGGCCAGTTCGCGGGCTTCGCGCACGAGCTGCAGATGCCCGGAGTGGAGGGCACCCATGGTCATCACGAGGGCCTTCGTGCCGGGCAGGCGCGACAGGGCGTCGGCCAACTCGGCACGCGTGTGGGTCAGGACAGGACGGTGAGTCATAGTTCTATTCTTGCAACTTCGGCCCGCCGGTGCGTCATCGAGTCGCTTTCCTCACGCCCGATGTTCTCACGACGAGGCGGGGGTGGCGGGCACGCTCGATCGCGCGTTCTAGGATCGGCGGGTGTGTCGTCGTCAGGTGCCCGGATCGAGGAGGGCGGCCTCGACGCTGGTGGCGGCCCGTTCATCGAGGAGACGAGCATCGCGCAGCAGGCGAGTGAGAGCGCGGGTCATGTCCGCGTAGGTGTCGCGTTCGCCCGCGAGGCTCTCCCGGGCCCCCAGGCAGCGCGCGTGCGCGGCGATCGTTCCCGCGTCCCCGCGGGCGGCGGGCCCGGAGATGCCCGCGACCCCCTCGGTGAGGGCACGGTCGAGGGCTGCCTCAAGGAGCGGGCGCACGTACAGGGCGGGGTTCTCGATCCCAGCCTGCGCGAGGATACGCGTCGTCTGCACGGTGATGCCGGCGATGAAGTTCGCGCCATGGGCGAGACCCGCGTGGTAGAGGGGTCGGTCCTCCTCGGCGACGACGACGGGTTCGCCGCCCATTTCGACGACGAGAGCCTGAGCGATCGGCAGGAAGGGGGCCGCAGCGGTCACCGCGAAGGGCGTGCCCACGAGGCGCGCCACGTCGACGCTGGTCCCGGTGAAGGTCATCGCCGGGTGGATGGCCAGCGGAATCGCCCCCGCGCCCGAGGCGGCGCCGAGCAGCCCGACTCCCGAGGCACCCGACAGGTGAATAACGATGTGCCCGCTCTGCCAGGCGCCCAGGTCGGCCAGGCCACTCACGAGGGGGCCTATCTGGTCGTCAGGAACGGCCACGATGACCACCTCGGAGCGTCGCACGACCTCCTCGGGCGTGGCGATCGGCACGCCGGGAAGCATCGCGTCGGCGCGCTCTCGCGAGGCGTCCGACGACGCGGAGACGGCAACGATCTGGTGTCCGACCGCGCGCAGCGCAGAGCCGATGACGGGGCCCACGTGACCCATGCCGATGATGCCGATTCCGAGGCGTCCGGGGGTATTCATGGCTCCATTGTCGCCGATCACCCGGCTACTTGTCGCCCTCCGCACGCTGCGAGGTCGCCTCGACGATCTCGGTGACGCGCGAGAGCCAGCGCTCGGGAGCCTCGGCCTCGCGGCGGACCTTCGAGGCCTGCGACAGCTGCGCCCACAGCTCAAGCGATCGGCCCGCCTCGACGTGCTCGGCCATGGATGCCACCGGTCCGGGGACCAGCGCGGCGCGCACGGAGGCGACGCGACGCCAGCGCTGAATGGGTCCTGATGCAGGGACACCGACTGGATGCGTGTCAGCGGGATGATCGAGAAACGCAGGTTGAAGAAGCCGTCGCGGATCGCGAACACGGCATCGGTCAGGCCGAAGGCGCGGCGCTTGTACACCAGAGGATCCAGGATCCTCGCGCTGGGCGGGATCGGTGTCAGCCAACGGTCCTCGCCCGTGCCGGCGCGGAGGGACTCGAGGAAGCCGTCGGGGTCCTCGACCCCCAGGTCGGGGATCGCCATCGCGATCGCCTGGATGACCTCCGCGCGGCTTCCGACGGGAAGCAGCACGTCGGAGGCCACATCCACCTGCATGCCCTTGTTCTTCTCGTCCTTCGTGTGCGCCGAGTTGCCGGCCTGCGTGATCTCCACGCGATACCAGCCGAACAGTCGCCAGATCAGCGGCTGGGTCACCTCGATGGCGTGGATGCGCCCCGGAGGGATCGTCACGTGACGGCGAGCCGTCAGGCCACGGTCGATGCGCACGCCGTCGGCAGCGATCGCCGCGCTAAAGCCGAACTCTCGATCGAAACGCGCCCAGACGCCCACCAGGAGGCTGAACGCGCCCGTCAGGATACCCAGGAAACTCATGATCGACGTCACCCCGACGACACCCACGAGGAAGGCGTTGAGACCCAGGAGGAAGAGGCCGAAGAACAGGGCAATCACATTGTCGATGGTCGCCAGCATGGACACCAGGAGCTTGCCAAAGCCGACCTTGAAAACGGGGCGCGCGGGCGCCTCGAGCGGGGAGGCACCCGTGCGGGTCCCCAGCGTCGCGGCCACAGAATCAGCGGAAGGATCCACGACCTCGTCAATCGCGCCCGAGGCGAGCGCAAGGAGGAGGGCGCGCAGCTCCTCGAGGCGACGAGAATTGAGCAGACCGAGCTTGATGCTCGAATCTCCACCGCCCGCGACCTCAATGTCCAGATAGCCCAGACCCAGGATGCGCCCCACGAGCGAGTAGGACACGTTGATCGTCTGGATGCGCGTCAGCCGCGCGTGACGCTGCGTGCGCTTGAGGATGCCGGCTCGATACCAGATCGCCGTATTACTCACCGCGTAGCGAGTCTTCGTCCACGACAGGTAGCAGTACGAGCCCGCGATGGCGAGAACAACGCCCGCAATAATCAGAAGACCGAGGAAGATACCGGTGGTCGCGAGCCACGCAGGCGTCTCACCGCCCAGCATGCGTTCAATCGCGGACGCATTGCTCAGGGACACCGCGCCGACGACACCCGTGACGCCTCCCGCCACACGGGGAACGTAGGTGAGCGGGTGAAGCGGCTTCCAGTCCTCGGGGGCGATGCCGTCAGAGGAGAGGTCCGTGCTCATAGGCCCATCAGCTCCGCCGAACCACGCTCCGCCAGGACGTCGCGCAGGCGGGCCGCATCCGCGACGGGCACACCGGCGAGCGTCGCGTCGGTCTTCGCGCTCGCGGTCGACAGCTTGATCGTGGAGATGCCAAGCAGGCGCAGCACGGGACCCTGGTAGATGTCGACGTACTGGATGCGACCGTAGGGCACGAGGGTCAGCGAACGATTGAAGACGCCGCGGCGGATGACGAAGTCCGTGTCGGCCAGGGCGTAGCGCAGGGCGCGCACCTGGGCGGGCACGAGCCACAGGCACAACAGTGCGATGGCGGCGGGCACGAGCATGAGCCACCACAGCGCCGGGATGTCGACGATGAGGACGAGGCCGGAGATCACGCCGCACAGGGCGCCGCAGGCCGCGAGCGCGTTACCGAGGCGCAGGGCCGCAAGCTTGGGGGACACGTGCTGGAATTCGACGCCGTCGGGAGACATGACGTCCACTGAGTTCTGGGATGACATGCTTCAATTCTTGCACATCTTTCCGTGCCTTTTCTTGTCCTTTATTCCCACATGGCCACCCGAGGTGGCGAAGCAAACAGAAACAGCACCCATTGCTTCCACCTACCTCACAGGAAACATTCAGACAGATGGGCGACACTGGTTGCATGAGCACCCCGGGAACTGAAGCAAAACTCCTCGTCGTCGACGACGAGCCCAACATCCGCGACCTCCTCGCCTCCTCCCTGCGATTCGCCGGCTTCGATGTCGTCACCGCCGAGGACGGAAGCGGCGCATTTCACGAAGCCCAGGCCTCGCGCCCCGACCTCATCGTCCTCGACGTCATGCTGCCCGACATGGACGGCTTCACCGTGACCAGGCGCCTGCGCGACGCCGGCATCACCACCCCGGTCCTCTTCCTCACCGCGCGCGACGACATGCGCGACAAGATCCAGGGCCTGACCGTCGGCGGCGACGACTACGTCACCAAGCCCTTCGGCCTCGAAGAGGTCGTCGCCCGCATCCGCGCCATCCTGCGCCGCACCATGGGCTCCGAGGAAGACGACGCGTTCCTGCGCGTCGGAGACCTCGTCATCGACGAGGACGCCCACGAAGTCACGCGCGCCGGCATCCCCATCGACCTGTCCCCCACCGAGTTCAAGCTCCTGCGCTACCTCGTCATCAACGCAGGGCGCGTCGTCTCCAAGATGCAGATCCTCGACCACGTGTGGGAATACGACTGGGACGGCGAAGTCGCCATCGTCGAGTCCTACATCTCCTACCTGCGGCGCAAGCTCGCCGTCGAGGGGGCCTCCGGGGAGCTGATCCACACCAAGCGCGGCGTCGGCTACATCCTGCGCGCTGAGGACTGACGTGCGCCCCGGCCTGGCTCAACGCATCGAGGCATGGTGGGACTCCAAGCCGCTGTCCTCACAGCTCGTCACGCTCATCACCCTGCTGCTGGCGATTGGCCTATCCCTCTCCGGAACGGTCATGATCGGCCTGCTGCAACGTCACCTCACATCTCAGATTGACGACCAGCTCGTCGCAACCGCCCACACACTGCAGATCTCCGCATCCGCAGCCACATTCTCCGCCGACGGACAGGGCGGCATCCCCACCCTCTACTACATCCACATCCGCAACGCCGACGGCACCGACCGCTACTTCTACTCCGAAGACACCCTCAAGGCCTCGGGCAAACCCAACCTGCCCGACCTCGTGGACACCTCCTCGGCTCCCGTCTCCTCGTTCCGCACGCTCCCCGTCACCGTCTCCTCATCCAAGGCCGGCCTCGGCTGGCGCGCCCTCGTCGTCCCCGTGTACGAGCAGGAAAGCGGCAAGTTCTCCGGGTACATGACGATCGCCCTGCCCCTGTCCGACCTTCAGCACACGCTACGCACCACGGCCTCGTACTTTGCCGTCGCGGGCTCCATCATCGTCGCCATCGGCGCCTGGACAGGCCGAGTCCTCGTGCGCCGCGCACTCCTGCCCCTGCGCTCCATCGAGTCCACCGCCGGCAAGATCGCCGCCGGCGACCTCACCAAGCGAGTCACCCCCCACCCGGTGACGACCGAGGTCGGCTCCCTCTCGCTCTCCCTCAACACCATGCTCACCCAGGTCGAGCAATCCTTCGAAGCCCGCCAGGCCTCAGAACAAAAGATCAAGCGCTTCGTCTCCGACGCCTCCCACGAGCTGCGTACCCCTCTCGCGGCCATCTCCGGCTACTGCGAGCTCTACGCCATGGGCGGCGTGCCCGCCGAACGCATCGAAGAAGTCATGGGGCGCATCGCCTCCGAATCCTCGCGCATGGCCACGCTCGTCGAAGACCTCCTCACTCTCGCGCGCCTCGACGAAGGCCGCCCCCTCGAAATCACAGAGATTGACCTCGTCAAGCTCGCAGACAACGCGATCTTCGACCTCCAAGCCCTCGACCCCACGCGCACGGTCGGGCTCACCGGCATCAGCGGACGCACTCCCCCCCATGACGCTCATCGTCCCCGGCGACCGCGACCGCCTCTCGCAGGTCTTTACCAACCTCATCGGCAACATCGTGCGATACACCCCCGAAGGCTCCCCCGTCGAAATCGCGCTCGGACGCACCGGCGACACCGCCATCATCGAACTGCGCGACCACGGACCCGGCATCGACGAAACTGACCGCGGACGCGTCTTCGAACGCTTCTACCGCGCGGACACCTCACGCAACCGCAAGTCCGGCGGATCCGGCCTCGGCCTCGCTATCGTCTCCGGCATCCTCGCGGCTCACAAGGGCACAGCATCCCTCAGCAAGACAAAGGGTGGCGGCCTCACCGTCCGCATCGAACTCCCCACGACGTGAAAGACATAACGACCAGAAGTCACACTCATGGGTTTTCCGCTCAGTTTTAGCGATTTCCCGCGTGACAGTTCACGCGAAACGCTAGGGATTTTCCCTGATTTTTTACCAACGAACGTGACCTTCGCTCAAAAGCGCACTAGCATGGCTCGGGTATTCCTCAGCAAGGAGAGTGGCCCATGGGTGCTCAAGCACCTCAGTGGCTGCTGACGTCCTTCGTCGACGCCATGCAGCAAATCGGCGCAACCGCGACCGACACAGACCTCGAACATGAGGGCACGGACCTCATACAGCGGTGGAGCGCGCCCAACCGGCAGTTGCACAACCTGCGTCGGCTCATGAACACGCTCACCCACATTGATGAAATCTCGTCGTCCGCGCACGATCCCGACATCCTGCGCGTCGCCGCGTGGTACCACGGTGCCTTCCTCAACAAGGCGCTCGAGATCAAGCTCGGTGGATTCCAGGCGAACTTCGCCTCCACCCGATGCATCGATCACGCGCACAACCGCCTCACCAAGCTTGGCGTACCCGAGGACGTTGTCGCACGCATCGACGAGCTGATCGCCTTCCTCACGCGCCACCGCGCGCCTCGCACCGACTTCGACGCGCAGGTGCTCGTCGACGCCGACCTGGCGGGCCTGGCCTGCAGCCCGCAGGACTACAAGAAGCTGCGCACATCCCTGCGCGCCGAGCTCAGCGAACTCGACGACCTGCAGTTCACCAAGGCACGCATGGCGCTCGTCAAGAAGCTCCTGAGCTACGAGACGATCTACCAGTCCCCCCTCGGCTCCGCGTGGGAAGACACCGCCCGCGCAAACCTTGAGGTCGAGCTGAGCCGCCTCGAGCGCGAGAAGGCCCAGCTATGCCAGGCCGCCCAGGCCGAGGACACGGACGACACCGAGGACACGGACGACACCGACGAGGTCGTGGAAGACTCCACGACGACGACCGGCACGCTGATCATCAAGCGCCGCTCGATCAAGAAGCGCGTCCCCGTCGCCTCACCGGACGACGAGGCCACGTCCACCGGCGTCTTGCCGCGCAAGATCGAGGAAGACACCGACTCAGACGAGGACGAGGAAGCAACCTCCTCCCTTGAGTCTGCCGTCGAGTCCCTGGATCTGCCCACCTCCGACTGACGAGGCCGAGGCTGCTGTTCGTACCGCAGGGCCCACCCGCTTTGCATACCGCAGGGCCCGCCTCGCCGGACCTGGCCGCTCTGTGTGCCGGTGGGCGGCGGCCCAGCATGATGTCGCATATTGCTCTTGGCTCCACGGGTTTTCCAGGCGCCGGAGGCCCCGGCCGCCCGCGAGACTAGGCGGCCTCGCTTCGCTCGGTGCCGCGTCTCGAAGCCCGCCCGTGCCCTCCGGTCCCTCCGGCGCCCTCCAAACCTGTGGAGCCTGGCCGCTGTGCGTGCCGGTGAGCGGCGGCACCTCACCCGTCAGTCGCACGGGTATACCTTGGGACTATCCACAGGCACCTTCCGGCGCGGGCGGTTATCCACAGGGCGCCAATTCTGCCTCGATCACGCGTCGTCACGCGCGTAACGTCGATGTCGACGGACCCACCCGGGGTCCCACAAAGGAGTGACATCATGACCGCATACGCCGTCGACGCCGAACAAATTTCCGCCGCCTCCGCGCAGGCCTGCACGACCGCATCGACCATCCGCACCGAGGTGGACACGATGATGGCCCAGCTCTTGGCCTTACAGGACTCCTGGACCGGCGGGGCGCAGGTGAACTTCCAGGCGACTATCACCCAGTGGCAAGGCATCCAGGCCCAGACACACGACGCCCTGGACGCGATCTCCTCGCAGATGCAGGTCGCGGCCTCCACCTACGCCGACGCAGAGGCTCATTCCGCGTCCCTGTTCGCGGGGGTCTGACAAGCGCACCATGCGCCCCTGTTCCGCTAGGAGACCACCGGCCTCGTCTCAAGCCTGCGCAGACAGACACAAACGCCTGGGGGCGGGACCCTCACGAGTCCCGCCCCCAGGCGGATCAGCTTAGCGCTGAGCGGCTCAGTACATGCCGCCCATGCCAGCGCCAGCGTCGTCGCCACCGGCGGCCGGAGCCTCGGGCTTGTCGGCGACAACAGCCTCGGTCGTCAGGAACATGCCTGCGATCGACGCAGCGTTCTGCAGCGCGGAACGGGTGACCTTGACCGGGTCGGAGATGCCGGCGGCCATGAGGTCGGTGTACTCGCCGGTCGCGGCGTTCAGGCCGTGGCCGGGCTCCATGTTCGCAACGCGGTCGGCAACCACGCCACCCTCAACGCCCGCGTTCTCAGCGATCTGCTTGAGCGGGGCGGAGATAGCCAGGCGCACGATGTTGACACCGGTCGCCTCATCGCCGGTGAGGGCGTCGAGCTTGGGCAGCGCCACGGTGGCGGCCTGGATCAGGGCGACGCCGCCGCCGGCGACCAGGCCCTCTTCGGAGGCCGCGCGAGCGTTACGAACGGCGTCCTCGATACGGTGCTTGCGCTCCTTGAGCTCGACCTCGGTGGCCGCGCCGGACTTGATGACGGCGACGCCGCCAGCCAGCTTGGCGAGGCGCTCCTGCAGCTTCTCGCGGTCGTAGTCGGAGTCGGTGTTCTCGATCTCCTGGCGGATCTGGCGCACGCGGGCATCCAGCATGTCCTTGTCGCCAGCACCCTCGACGATGGTGGTCTCATCCTTGGAGACGACGATCTTGCGGGCGCGGCCCAGCAGCTCGAGGTCAGCGTTCTCGAGGGAGAGGCCGACGGTCTCGGAGATGACCTGGCCGCCCGTCAGGATGGCCATATCCTGCAGCATAGCCTTGCGGCGCTCGCCGAAGCCGGGGGCCTTGACGGCCACGGACTTGAAGGTGCCGCGGATCTTGTTGACGACCAGCGTGGCGAGGGCTTCGCCCTCGACGTCCTCAGCGATGATCGCCAGGGGCTTGCCGGTCTGCATGACCTTCTCCAGGACGGGGACGATGTCCTTGACGTTGGAGATCTTGGAGTCCATGAGGAGGACGTAGGCGTCCTCGAGGACGGCTTCCTGACGCTCCTGGTCGGTCACGAAGTAGGCCGACAGGTAGCCCTTGTCGAAGCGCATACCCTCGGTGGTCTCCAGGGTGGTGTCGAAGGAGTTGGTCTCCTCGACGGTGACGACGCCCTCGGCACCGACCTTCTCGAAGGCCTCGGCGATGAGCTTGCCGATGGCGGGGTCGTTGGCGGAGATGGAGGCCGTGGCAGCGATCTGCTCGGTGGTCTCGACGGGCTTGGCGTCGGCGTGCAGCTGCTCGACGATGGCCTCGACGGCCTGGTCGATGCCGCGCTTGAGGGCGATCGGGTTGGAGCCGGCGGCAACGTTACGCAGACCCTCGTGGACCAGCGCCTGGGCCAGAACGGTCGCGGTGGTGGTGCCGTCGCCTGCGACGTCGTCCGTCTTCTTGGCAACTTCCTTCACCAGCTCGGCGCCGATGCGCTCGAAGGGATCGTCGAGGTCGATTTCCTTGGCGACGGAGACGCCGTCCTTGGTGATCGTGGGGGCGCCCCACTTCTTGTCGAGCACGACGTTGCGGCCCTTGGGGCCAAGCGTCACCTTGACGGTGTCGGCCAGCAGGTTGAGGCCGTTCTCCATGCCACGACGGGCGTCCTCATCAAACTTGATGATCTTGCTCATTGGAAATGTGTCCTTCCGCGATGCGGATCGGGTTCGATGCCCGCGACGGACGGCCACGTTTTTGAGGTGGCCTCATCGAACCGGTGGTCTTATCACTCTCCATGTCGGAGTGCTAACTACGATTTTGGCACTCGCCACCCCAGAGTGCAAGGCGAGGTAGCGCGACATGAGTCCGATGCGCTCAGGGCGTAACACCTTTTGACGACGCCGGGGGCCCGCTGAGCACGCCTGCACACCAGACGCCGCCGGCGTAGAGGGCGGTGGACGCGCCGTAGGGCCGGCTGCGGCGCCCGTGTGCCGCGGGAGGCCGACAACTGGACACTCAGACTGCGCCACAGCGAAACAACGTCCCCAACAAGAATCACGCCGGGCCACTTCGGTATAAAACTCGCCCTGCTCGCCCAAAAAGGCCCAATTTGGCATGTTTTGCCCATGCATGGCGAACTTTGTACCGCTGCCGCCGTCAACAAGCCGTGCGTGGCGAACTTTGTACCGCTGTCACCGCCAACAAGCCGTGCATGGCGAACTTTGTACCGACTACAAGCTAGATGCGGGGCCAGCAACCACAACAGCACACCAGGCCACACCGACATGAAGATCTCCAGAGGAATCAACGAGTGACAGCACTAACAACTCCAGGAAAAGTTGCACGTAATTCGATTCCATCAACTCTCACCAGGAGCCCAGAAGCATTGAAATTCCAACGACATGAATTCAAGGTTTGAAACAGTCACAGGCGAATTACGTGCGAGATTGCTGAGACGGCGGCGGGGCCTGGCCACGATACCAGTGGCGGCGGGCACTGCACCCGTTACGTGGCACTGCACCCGTTACGTGGCGATACACCCGTTACGTGGCGCTACACCCGATCAGAACGGGTGCAATGCCTACGGATCGGGTGCAATGCCTACGGATCGGGTGCACCGCACAACGCTCGAATACCCCAAAGAAGAGTCTGCCGCCCCGCACGCATCACCCACAGACAGGAACACATGAAGCCACAAGCCCCCCCAAGCACCGCCGGCGTGGAAGGCGCCGGAGGGGCCGGAGGGCCAGGCTGCGGTGCCCGTGGGCGGTGGCGGGGCCTGGCCGGACAACGAGTCGACGCGCCGAGCGAAGCTCGCGGCGCGGACGGCTCGCGGGCGGGCCGCCGCCCACGGGCACACAAAGCAGCCCGGCCCGCAGGACAGCACGCGCGGCACCCGGAACACCAGCGGGGCCACAAGCAGCCCGTGCCACCGGCACACACAGCGGCCGGACCATCCGGCGCCCGGCCGCTCGTGGGCACACAAAACCGCCCGACCCCACAGGGGCCGGGCGGTTCAGACAATCAGCGAGAGAGACTCAGCGCAGGATCACGACGATGTCGGGATCACCGAGACCACTTTCCTGACGGACGCTCGAAATGCCGAGCTTGGATGCGATGTCCTTGGCGGTGCCTTCCATGCGCGGGTCTTCGTAGAAGACGGTGGAAGTCTGGGTGGTCCACCCGTCAGCGTTCGCGGCGCTGGTTCCGGCGTAGCCGGCCTGGTTCAGGATCTGAGCCTGCTGTCCGGCGTACCCCTGGGTGCCGGTGCCATTGAGGACCTGGATGACGGCTCCGTGGTCGGGCTCGGCGGAGGCGGCGGAAGACGAGGAGCTCGCGGAGGGGTGGGCTCGGCGGGTGCGGGTGCATCGGCAGTGGGTGCGGCGGTGGGGCTCGCGGAGGAGCTGGGCGCCGTAGACACCGCGGTGGGCGTCGAGCCAGGCGTCGTGGTCTGTTGGCGCGACAGGGCGGTCGCCGCTGCCCATCCGAGGGCGGGAACGATCACGAGGATGGCCAGGAAAGGCCACACGTTCTTCCACCTGGACGGCTTGGGGCGGTGCATGCCGACGGGCATATCCTCGCCGGCGCGGTCAAATTCATCCCTGGGGTACTGAGAACTCACGCGTTCAGACTATCGGAAAAGAGTGTGTGGGGCGCGGGTGGCGCGCGGGTAATGTGGCGTGGCTTGTGCGGCATTAGGCTGGTGCTATGAGTGAACACAATCCCCGTCCGCTGGCTGAGTTGATTGATCCGGGTTGGGCTCGGGCGCTCGCGCCGGTTGAGGATCGCGTCCACGAGTTGGGCGCGATGTTGGCCGCTGAGGTTGAGGAGGGGCGCGGTTACCTGCCCGCGGGCACGGATGTTCTGCGCGCCTTCACGTACCCATTCGACAAGGTCAAGGTTCTCATCGTTGGGCAGGATCCGTATCCGACGCCGGGGCACGCCATGGGGTTGTCGTTTTCGGTGCACCCGGGTGTGGCGCTGCCGAAGTCGCTCATTAACATCTTCCGCGAGCTGAGCGATGACATGGGTATTCCCGCTCCGACGTCGGGGGATCTGACGCCGTGGAGTGAGCAGGGGGTGTGCCTCCTCAACCGTGTGTTGACGGTGCGGCCGGGCGCTCCCGCATCGCATCGCGGCCGTGGCTGGGAGGAGGTGACCCAGTGTGCGATTGACGCGCTGGTGTCACGGACGAGGCCGGACGGATCGCGCGCTCCCCTCGTCGCAATCCTGTGGGGGAAGGACGCTCAGTCGCTCACGCCGCGCCTCGGTGACACGCCGATTATTGCGTCCGCACACCCGTCGCCGCTCTCTGCGTATCGCGGCTTTCGGGTCGAAGCCGTTTTCGCGCGCAAATCAGCTGCTGGAGGGGCAGGGCGCGTCGGGCGTGGATTGGTCGCTGGGCGCTTCTCGTTGACGAGGCCAGCGCACCTTACGCGTTCGGGTGAGGTGGGGTGCGGCTGCGGTGCCGCGGTGAGGGACTCCGTGGAGCCGGCTATCGGACTCGAACCGATGACCTGCTGTTTACAAGACAGCTGCTCTACCAACTGAGCTAAGCCGGCGGCGGACACTAGTGTGCCACAGGTGCGGGCTGGTGCGCACGGGCGGGCCGATACTGCGCGCGTTTGGACAGGGGTGTTGAGGGACCCCGGCATTGGGTCTGGATGAGCGAGGATGCGTGCCCTTCATGCGTGTGGATGTCTGGTGAGCGCGCCTGAGAAACATGCGTTTCACGGCAAAAAGTGAGGGGTGGGACCGCCACGCGGTCCCACCCCTCACTGATCGAAGGCTCAGTTGGAGCTGGTGGTCGTCTCGGAGCTCTGAGACTCTTCGACGCCGCTCTGAGAGGGCTCGTTGGATTCGGGGGCCGGTGTCTCGGTGGCCCCCTGGGTCGCGGAGGTGATGATGCCGTATTCCTGCGCGATGGTGTCGCGCAGCGCGGCCAGCTGGGTGCCGAGCGGGATCACGGTGGAGTGATCCTTGACGAGCTCGGGCGTGCCGAGACCGTTGCCACGACCGCTGTAGCCGGCGTTCTGCCAGGCGGTGGTCGAGGCCTTGAGGTAGTCCTCAACGGCGTTGACCGGGAAGGTGTCGATAACGTCGGAGGGGACGCCAACCTCGGCGGCGATCACCTTGACCTGCTTCCAGGAGGCGTCGAGGTTTTGGACGACGGTGCCGTCGGAGGCCTGGAACTGGGTGCGGAAGTAGGCGAGCAGTGCGTGGTGGAAGTCCACCCACTTGTCGGGTGCCTTCTGTGCGACGACGAGCGATGCGCTGGTCGCGGGCTTCAGGTAGTCCATGTTGACGGTGATGACCGGCTGGAGCTCAATGTTGTAGTGGCCTTCGGCCGCCCACGTGGTGAGGTCCTTGCCCATGTATGCGTCGAGGTCGGCGCACGCGTGGCAGGTGTAGTCGAAGTATTCGGTGAGGGTGGGCAGGCTCGGATCCGCCTCGGCGACGACGCCGTTTGCGTTGACGATGATCGGACGACCGTCGGCGTAAGGGCCGAGGACCTCGGAGGCATCGACGTTGCGGGCGGCGTTGACCTGCGCCTGCTGCTTCCAGATCACGCCGCCGACGGCTGCGACGACCGCGAGGACGATGGCAGCGACGGCGGAAATGACGATGATGCGGGTGCGGCGGTCAGCACGCTCCTGCGCCTGGCGCATCTGTGCGGCTTTGGCGCGCACGGGGTCGACGGCCGGCTTCTTCTTCTGAGCCATGGACTCACCTTCCGAAAGTAGTTGAATGTTGCAAGAATATCGGGCGCGGTCTGGACGCGCTCAGTGCGACAGCCCACCCGTGACGATGAACCACGCACCCGCAAGGAACGCACCACAGCCTACCGCGAGGAGGCCTCGCCCCCAGGCAGGACGCACGATCGAACGCAGCGATGTCGCTATTCCGACACGCAGGTCCGCGGCGAAGGGCATCAGCCAGGCCACCAGCAGGGTGAGCACCGCGAGCGCCCATGCGATTATCGTCCCGTGCGGGTCGCTGAGCCAGTAATCGCTGCGATCGGGGCTGCTTGCGGTGGCCACATCGACCGGCCAGGACCACAGGACGCGTCCCTCATGAGAATAGGAGAGGCCCGCCCACACGGCGTAGGGGACAAGACCTCCCACGACGAGGCCCAGGGCTGTTGTCAGGATCGAGCGTACGAGCAGGATCGGGGACATGGCGATGACGGCCGCGCCATCGGAGGCCTTGGGACCGCGTAACATACGCCTCCGCTCGACCCACCGGCTCATCGCCCCGACCAACCCGAAGGCTGTCAGGGCAATGCCGACGATCAGAGTGCCGCTCATGCCGAGAAGGAAAGGCAGCGCCGCCAGGAGGGCGAGTAAGGCGGCGCTGGAGAACCAGGCGTTCTTCTTCGTCGGGGACGAGGCCGCGTCGCCTCCCGGGGCAGGGACACCCGCGCCGGTGTTGGGATTCCAGTCGTGGCCCATCCCCATCGGCGAGGCCGCGAAGCCCGCGTGAGGATAGGGCTGTTGCCCGTAACCGGGAGCAACTCCCGGCACGGGAGCGTCAGCGCCGTGCTGACCCGCGTAGGGCGCGTGCGGGTAGGGGGCCATGACCTCGGTGGGATCCGAGTCGTCAACACGCTGCCAGACGTCGGTGGCATCGTCGTGCCAGGCGACTTCCCCGGTGTCATCGGACCAGTCGCCGTAGCCCTCCGCCACGGAGGCGGTGTCCACAACATCGGTGTGATCGTTCGCCGCGGTGAACTCAGAGGCGTCGCGGCGGGCATGCTGCGGGTAGGCGACGGCGCGCGCACCCTCGATGCCCGGACGCTGCCCAGCGTCCTCCCATTCGGGGGGGTGCGGCGATCTCCTGGGGGTCGGAGTTCACCATCTGCGTGCGCATGCCCGTATCGAGCAGCTGCGCCCAGTTCACGGTCACGTAGTCGAGTTCGCCGGGCGCCCAGCCGACGGCACTCATGAGGTCGGCGACAATCAGGGAAGGTGACGGACGATCGTCGGGATCGGGGGCAAGTCCGCCCGCGAGCGCGTCGGCGACCATCGGGTGCAGTCCGGCGAGGTCGGGGTCCCCTTCGAGGACGCGCAGCATCGTGGCCGACACGTCGCCCTTACCGAAAGGCGGTCGACCGGTCGCGCAGGACAGGAGGGTGGCACACCACGCCCACCAGTCCGATTCTTTGGTAGCACCGTGTCCCTGGAGCAGTTCGGGCGCGGTGTACCCGGCCGTCCCCGACACGAGGCCGGTGCTGGTCAGGTGCTGATCGGAGGTCGCCATCGCGATACCGAAGTCGATAAGGACGGGACCCCCGCGGGGAGCAGATGATGTTGGATGGCTTAATGTCGCGGTGGATGATGTTCGCGTGATGAACGGCCGCGATCGTGGACGCCAGGTGATAGGACAGGGCGGCGACGCCGCGCAGAGGAACCGGCCCCGACACGAGGATTTCCGCGAGCGTGGGCCCCTCGACGTATTCGGAGACGACAAAGGGCTGGGAGGCCTCGGTTTCCGCATCGACGATGTGCGCAACAAAGGGCGAGCGCACGGAGTTCACGGTGCGCGTCTCGCGCTCCAGGCGCTGGCGCGACTCCTCCGAGGCGGCCATCGCCGGGTGCATGGCTTTGAGGGCGACACGCGTGCCGCCCCCGTCTTCGGCGAGCCAGACCGTCCCCGCCCCGCCCGTACCGAGCCGACGGATCAGCCTGTAGCCGCCCAGTTCCTCGCCTTCTTCCACGCCCTCAGCCTACCTGGCCCCTCCCCCCATCTGCGGCCACCCGCGCGGGGCAACCCCGGCCTCGGCCCCCGAATTTGTCAGACGCATACACACCCACAATCCACCATGTGGCCCGAACTGTACACTCTCGACCGAGCGTGCTAACTTCACTATCAGTCGCGCGCGCGGAACGATCCGCGTTCGCACTCCGTGGGCGAAGACGCTCCACGGTCACCCCACTACGGATCGTCCGGCACGTACCTGCCGGTGGGAAGGAAAACTCCATGGCAACCGTTACCTTTGACAAGGCCACCCGCGTCTACCCGGGCTCCGACAAGCCCGCCGTCGACCAGCTCGACCTCGAGATCAAGGACGGCGAATTCCTCGTTCTCGTCGGTCCCTCCGGCTGTGGCAAGTCGACCTCGCTGCGCATGCTCGCAGGCCTGGAGGACGTGAACTCCGGCCGCATCCTCATCGGCGACAAGGACGTCACGGACGTTCCGCCGAAGAACCGCGACATCGCGATGGTCTTCCAGAACTACGCCCTCTACCCCCACATGTCGGTGCGCGAGAACATGGGCTTCGCCCTGAAGATCGCCGGCACCCCCAAGGAAGAGATCAACAAGCGCGTCGAAGAGGCCGCTAAGATCCTCGACCTGGAGCCCTACCTGGACCGCAAGCCCAAGGCCCTGTCCGGCGGCCAGCGTCAGCGTGTCGCCATGGGCCGCGCGATCGTCCGTAAGCCCCAGGTGTTCCTCATGGACGAGCCCCTGTCGAACCTGGACGCCAAGCTGCGTGTCCAGACCCGTACGCAGATCGCCTCCCTGCAGCGTGAGCTCGGCGTCACCACCGTGTACGTCACCCACGACCAGACCGAGGCTCTGACGATGGGCGACCGCATTGCGGTTCTCGCCGGCGGCCTGCTCCAGCAGTGCGGCACCCCGCAGGAGATGTACGAGCGTCCCGCCAACGAGTTCGTCGCTGGCTTCATCGGCTCCCCCGCCATGAACCTGGGCACCTTCACGGTCGAGGGCGAGTGGGCCAAGCTCGGCCCCGCACGCGTGCGCGTCTCCGAGGCCGCCCGCGCCGCGATGACCGCTGAGGACGGCGGAAAGATCAAGATCGGCTTCCGTCCCGAGGGTCTGGACGTCGTCACCGACGGCTCCGAGGGCTCCATCCCCGTCGAGGTCGACTTCGTCGAAGAGCTCGGCTCGGACGCCTACGTGTACGGCCACCTGGCCGGCGCAGCCGCGGGCGAGACCCTGGGTTCCGGCTCCGAGGGCACCGGCAAGCAGCTGATCGTGCGCGTTCCCCCGCGCACCGCTCCCGCGCGCGGCGGCGTCCTGCACGTGCGCATCCGCGAGGGCCAGCAGCACAACTTCTCCGCTGCAACGGGTGTTCGCCTGCCCGAGTGACGCCTAGCGCTCACGCACAGCGATAATCGGCCCCGGCCTCGTCCACTCGTACCTCCAGGACGAGGCCGGGGTTCGCTATGCCCATATGTGTTCTTGGCCGCGACTAGCGTCGATACCGAGTCGGGGCTATGCGCACGGCGCTCGAGATGCGACAATGGTTCTCATGGCTTTGGACATTACGGCGGCCGCAATCGACCCCGCCCTTTTGGACCTCCCGTGGGATGTTCCCCTCGAGGAGTGGCCATCCAACCTACTCGCGGCACTCCCCCGCGGCATTTCCCGCCACATCGTGCGCTTCGTGAATCTGTCCGGCCGCGTGCTCGCGGTCAAGGAGATCGGCCCGACCGTCGCCCATCACGAGTACGACCGCCTGCGTGACCTGAAGCGGCTGGACGCCCCATCCGTCCAGCCGGTTGCCGTCATCACGGGCCGCGAAACTCCCGAGGGCGAGGAACTCAACGCGGTTCTCATCACCGAGCACCTGCAGTTCTCCCTCCCCTACCGCGCGCTGTTCTCCCTGTCGATGCGTGAGGATACAGCGACGCGACTCATCGACGCACTCGCCCTTCTCCTCGTTCGCCTGCATCTCCTGGGCTTCTATTGGGGCGATGTCTCCCTGTCGAACACGCTGTTCCGCCGCGACGCGGGCGAGTTCGCCGCCTACCTGGTCGACGCCGAGACCGGCGAGCTGCACCCCAAGCTCACCGACGGCCAGCGCGAGTACGACGTCGACCTGGCCCGCACGAACATCATCGGCGAGCTCATGGACCTCCAGGCCGGCGGGTTCTTCCCCGAAGACTCCGACCCGATCGACGTCGGAGACCGCATCCGCACCCAGTACGACCTGCTGTGGACCGAAGTCACCGCCGAGGAATCCATTCCCAACGATCAGCGCCAGTACCTCGTCAGCGAGCGCATCCGCCGCCTCAACGACCTCGGTTTCGACGTTGCCGAGCTGCATCTGTCCACCGATTCCTCCGGCGAGCGGCTCGTCATTCAGCCCAAGGTGGTCGACGCCGGTCACCATAACCGCAAGTTCATGCGCCTGACCGGCATGGACGTCGGTGAACACCAGGCGGCACGCCTCCTCGCCGACATCGACGTGTGGCGCGCGACGAACGGCCTCCAGGACCTTCCCCTCGATGAGGCTGCCCACGACTGGCTCACCGACGTGTTTGCCCCCGTCGTGCGCGCGATTCCGCGCGAGCTCGCTGGCAAGCTGGAGCCCGCGCAGCTCTACCACGAGTATCTCGAGCACCGCTGGTACATGGCCCAGCAGGCCGGCCACGACGTGTCCCGAGACGAGGCCCTCGCCTCGTACGTGGAGACGATTCTGCCCTCCAAGCGCGACGAGGCCGTCCTCATCGAACCCGCGCCAGGTCGCGCCTCCATGCTCAGCGCCGAGGCGCACCCCGACCTATGGTGAGGGGACAGGTCGTCCCGTCCCATTCACGCTAGGAGCACCCATGTCTGAGTTTCCCCGCATCTTTGCCCACCGGGGCGCGTCTTCCCTGGCTCCCGAGAACACGATCGCCGCGTTCGCCAAGGCCATGGAGGTCGGCGCACGGTGGTTCGAGTTCGACGTGGACATCGCGGGCGACGGCTCACTGATCGTCATTCACGACGACACCCTGGACCGCACGACGACGGGGTCCGGCTCGTACTACCAGCTCGGGTTCTCTGACATCCGGCGACTGGACGCGGGCCGTTGGTTCTCGGACACGTACCGCTTCGAGCGTATTCCCGAGGCCACCGACGTGCTCGCCTTCGCGCACGCTCAGCAGATGGGCGCGAACCTGGAGATCAAGCCCTGCGCGGGCGGTGATCGCCTGCGCGAGCGCCTGATCGAGGCCCTGGCCGTCACGTTGGCCGGCGACAAGGTTCCGTCCCGACTCATCGTGTCTTCCTTCGACCACGACCTTCTCGCGGCCTTCCACGAGGCCTGCCCGTCGGTTGCGCTCGGCTGGCTCATTGAGCGCGCCTCCGAGGAGTGGCGTGAGGGCGCTGCTGCCCTGGGTGCCGCCGCCATCCATCCGGGCGTTGAGGGCCTCACCGCCTCCGACGTGCGCGCGATGCGCGACGCGGGCTTCGAGGTCAACGTGTGGACCGTCAACGACGTCGAGCAGGCCCGCGAGCTGGCCTCGTGGGGTGTCACGGGCATCTTCACGGATCGTCCGCAGGACTTCCCCGCCGAGGCCCTGAGGGCCTGAGGGGACACGAGCGCTTGCGCGCCACCACCAACCTATAGTGCCGACGAATATGCGCGCGGCCTGCGCCCGCGCCACCACCAACGAAACGAGGCAGCCGGGGTCACGAACGACCCCGGCTGCCTCATTCGCACGCGGCGGACGGCTCCTTACGCCTCGCCGGCGCGGCGCGCGAAGCGCTTGGAGACGTGCTTGGCCAAGGACAGCTCGGCGATCGAATCGACGACCATCAGGCCACCCACGATGCCGGCGAAGCGCATCCAGCCCGAGCGCGGCGAGGAGGCGCGCACGGCGGCGACCAGCATGCCGGTACCGACGATGGCTTCGGCGGCGACGGCGGCGTGGATGATCCACGGACGCTCAACGGCCACGGACTCGTAGGAGTTCCACAGGGGCTTCACGACCGACTGCGGCTGACCCATCATGATGTCGACGCTGCGGCCGATCGCGTTGGAGATTCCGCGCGCCAGGTGCACGGAAGCCCCCTCGACGTCCTCGAGGTCAGTGGTGCCCAGGAGGAAGCCGGCGACGGAACCGGGTAGGCCGAGGGCACGCACGACCTTCCACACGGACTCCTCACCGGTCGTGGCCACAGACGCCCACAGGGCGTCGGCGTCGGAGCCGGGGACGGCCTCGGCGATCTCCGCCAGATCGAGACGATCGCCCACCAGGTCGATGACCTCGCCGGGCAGCTCGGCGGTGCGGTCGTGTCCGCCGGGGACGATCGCAGCGTCCATGCCCCAGTTGTGGGAGATGATGTGCTCGAGGTGATCGTCGGTGACCAGGAAGACCTGGAATTCACCGTCCGTCACGGAGAGAGTCACGAGCGGCAGATCTCCGAAGTTCCAGCCTTCCTTCTCGGCGGGCAGCTCGGCGAGAAGCGCGCGGTGCCCCTCGGCGAGCTCAAGGTCGCCCAGATCCACTCCCTCGAGGGCCGCCAGGAGCGGCACGGACGACGCGGGGGTGCGGCCGATTTCGACGATGCGGGTGGGGGTGGGTTCGACGGCCGCATACTCCTCCTCATCGGAGGGCCACACCTTACCCAGCGGCGAGTCGCCCTCGGGCAGGTGGTCGGCCGTCGCGTTACCGATACGCACCTCGGCGTCGAACAGGATGGCGAGTTCGTCGGCCAGTTCGGCGGGAGTGGGGCCGGGAACGACCTCAGTCGAACCGGCGGGCACGGTAGCGACGCGTTCCTTGTCGACCGCGACGTTGAGTCCGAGCAGCTGGGGCGAGGAGGGGAACCACTCGAGCTGGGCGAGAATCGACCGCTCCTTCAGCTCGCCGGCAACCACGCTGGGATCCAGATCGTGGCCGATGATCATGCCTTCAATGCGAGTCCATTCCTGGGCCATGTCGCTACCTTCCTGTTCGTGGTGACATCGTCTCACCACTCTATGGTTCCATTGTGTCGCGTAGGTCGCTATTTCGCTCGCCCGCGCGGTCAGTTACGAGATTTTGTGTCCCTGCGCCCCGCCCCGCTCGACGGCTGTGAAGCCAGTGTGCGTCGGCAGCGGCGCGACAGTCTGCGGTCGGAGACGGTGTCAGCATCCGCCTCGCGAATCGTCATAAGCCCCCTGATGAATGTACCGGGTGTGACCATCGCCCCCGCCTCGTCCGTCAGCGTGACACCGGACGCAGCCGTCACGTTTCGCGAAGCCTGGATCCATTGCACATCATTCTTTCAGCATCCGACGCCCGTCATTGGAGGTCCACACTGCGACCCATTGCGCAGTTGCACCATCATACGGCGCGCAAACAGCCGGTTTCAAGAGGCCTGAATGATATCTACGATCCCAGCACAGGGCCTCTCACGTCTGCATGCGGACAGGTTTGAGTAATGCGTCATACGCTGCTATCCTGACGCGTTACGCGGCCCCACGGGTAAAGGGACCGCACCCCTCTCACGAAAGCAACTATCATGCCTTTCCTCAGCATCGTAGCCATCGCCGTCGCTGCTACTGTCTTTGTTCTCCTGTTCCTCTGGGCGAGCTTCGTCTCCGCTTCGCCGGGCGAAATTAAGGTAATCTCCGGTCCCCGCGGCCAGCGCGTGCTCCACGGCAAGACGGGCTGGAAGGTCCCCCTCCTCGAGCGCGTGGACACCATGACCGCCTCGATGATCTCCGTCGACGCCCAGACCACAGACTTCGTTCCCACGAACGACTACATCAACGTGCGCGTCGACGCTGCCGTCAAAGTCCGTATCGCGACCGATGACCCGACGCTCTTCCGCGCTGCGACGCGTAACTTCCTGTACAAGACGACCTCCGAGATTTCCGAAGAAGTCCGCGACACCCTCGAGGGCCACCTGCGTGCGATCATCGGCCAGATGCGCCTGACCGACATCATCACCGACCGTGCGGCATTCTCTGAGCGTGTTCAGGAGAACGCGAAGCAGGACCTGGAGGAGATGGGTCTTGAGATCGTTGCCTTCAACATCCAGAACGTGACCGACCAGAACGGCGTCATCGATAACCTCGGTATCGACAACACGGAGCAGATCCGTAAGACCGCGGCCATCGCGAAGGCGAACGCGCAGAAGGAGGTCGCGCAGGCGACCGCCGTCGCCCAGAAGGAAGCCAACGACGCGCAGGTCGCGTCGCAGCTCGAGATCGCTCAGAAGCAGACGGACCTCGCCAAGCGCCAGGCCGCCCTGAAGGTCGAGGCCGACACCGAGAAGGCGAAGGCCGACGCCGCCTACGAGATTCAGTCGCAGATTCAGCGCCGCGACATCGAGCGTGAGACCGCGCAGGCCGACATCGTCAAGCAGGAGCAGCAGGCCGTCATCAAGGAGAAGGAAGTCGTCGTCACCAAGCAGGCCCTGCAGGCCGAGGTGAACGCGAAGGCCGACGCCGAGCGCTACGCCGCCGAGAAGAAGGCCGACGCGGCCCTGTACGCGCGTCAGCGCCAGGCCGAGGCCGAGGCGTTCGAGCGCACCAAGAAGGCGGACGCCGACAAGCAGGCCATGCTTGCCGAGGCGCAGGGTATCGAGGCACGAGGCCGCGCCGAGGCCTCCGCGATCGGCGCGAAGCTGACGGCCGAGGCCGAGGGTCTCGAGAAGAAGGCCGAGGCCATGACCAAGATGAACCAGGCGGCCGTTCTGGAAATGTACTTCCGTGCGCTGCCCGAGGTGGCGCGCGCCGTGGCCGAGCCCCTCTCCAAGGTCGACACGATCACCATGTACGGCGAGGGCAACAACGCCCAGATGGTCGGCGACATTACGAAGTCGATCAGCCAGATCAACGCGGGCCTGGGCGATTCGCTGGGTCTGGACCTGCAGCAGTTGTTCACGGCCCTCGTGGGTGCCAAGGTCGTCTCCCCGACGATCTCCGACGCGGTTGCGGAGGGCGTGCGCGACGCCACTTCCCCGATTCCTCCGCAGGAGTGAGCGAGGCTTGAGCGGGGCGCGGGCGCGGCGCGACCGCGTGTGAGGCGTGCCGCTCGTGATACGGGGCGGGATCCTACGGGATCCCGCCCCGTTGCTATGCCTTTTCCTGGCTGTCGGCGCCCGCCCCCTGTTACACCCCACCCCACTGTTACACCCCACCCTCCCACAAAAGTCGCACGTAATTTAATCCGGTAACTTTTTAAGACAGCTCGAAAACGTTGCAATTCCAACGATGCTTTTTCATACCTTTAAGTAGCCACGGGGGAATTACGTGCGAGATTGGAGTGAAATCATCATGCCTCGTGTCCTGGTGTCCCCCGTTGCAGCCACCACGAGAACCTAGCCTCCGCAAAATAGCGACCGAAACGTTCCACGCTACGCCGTCAAGTTATACACTTCAGTATGGAACAAAGAGCAAAAGGATCCCTCCTCGTGAGGGTTGGCGCTGCCCTGAGCACCCTCGTTGTTCTCGGCATGTCAGGACTGGCCTACCTATTAGTCGCCGACGTATATGACATGTATCCGCAGCTCGCCTATCGTGCTGTCTTTACAGTCCTCGGCGTGCTCATCCCACTCCCGCTCGCTTTCTTCTTCGGGTTGGTCGCACTGCGTATCCACACGCTGTCACTACAGCAGCTGATGACATGTGCAGCGAGATGCATGTGGGGCTTCTTCGGTCTCTTCCTGCTCACCTGGTTGCTTGAGGGACTCTTCATCGGCGAGGCACCCGGCCCCTTCATGTACGTATGCGTCGGCACTCTCATCCTATCGGCAACGATCGCTCGCCTCCTCACGCTCGGTGCACACGCCGCGAAGTCCTCATAGGGCCAGGGCAGGCAACACACAGACACCCCGACCGATTGGAGGCCGCCGCGAGGCCTGCGGGGCCTTGCCGCGGTGCCGGTGGGCGATGGTGGCGCCACACCCGTTACGTAGCGCTGCACCCGTTACGTGAAGGTGCACCTGTTACGTGGCGGTGCACCTGTTACGTGGCGGTGCACCCGTTACGTGGCGGTGCACCCGTTATGTGGCGGTGCACCCGTTATGTGGCGGTGCACCCGTTATGTGGCGGTGCACCCGTTATGTGGCGGTGCACCCGTTATGTGGCGGTGCACCCGAACAGAAGGGGTGTAATGCCTACGGATCGGGTGCACCGCCCACACCAACAAGCCTAACCGCGGATACGAACACCTCCCCATGGGCAGGCATTGCACCACTGGCGTGTGCGCACGTTGTTGAGGGTTTGCTTATGCGGCTGTGGTCCAGGTCGCTCATTGTTGCTGGGATTGGCGTAGTGTCACAGGGACCAGAGGAGGGACCTGCCGCGGTGCCGGTGGGCGGTGGCGGGGCCTGGCCGGGCTTCGAGACGACGCGCCGAGCGAAGCTCGCAGCGCGGACGGCTCGCGGGCGGGCCGCCGCCCACCGGCACACACAGCGGCCGGACCCGACGGCGCCCGGAACACCAGCGGGGCAACAAGCAACACGAAGCCGCCCGGCCCCACAGGGGACCGGGCGGCTCACGCATCGGGCCGCTAGGCGGCTCTCAGCGATTGTTTCAGCGCATCTGCGTGCCGGCAGAGCCCAGGCGCTGGCAGGCCTCGACAACGCGGGCGGCCATGCCGGCCTCGGCCGACTTGCCCCACGTACGCGGGTCGTACTGCTTCTTGATGCCGACCTCGCCGTCGATCTTGAGGACGCCGTCGTAGTTGCGCAGCATGTGGTCAACGACCGGGCGGGTGAACGCGTACTGCGTGTCGGTGTCGACGTTCATCTTGATGACGCCGTTGGCGACAGCGGTGGCGATCTCCTCGGCGGTGGAGCCGGAGCCGCCGTGCATGACCAGGTCGAAGGGACGGTGGTCGAGGCCGTAGTGCTCAGCGACCTCCTTCTGGATGGTGCCGAGCAGCTCGGGACGCAGCTTCACGTGGCCGGGCTTGTAGGCGCCGTGCACGTTGCCGAAGGTCAGAGCGGTCAGGTAACGGCCGTTCTCACCCAGGCCCAGGGCCTCGACGGTCTTGATGGCGTCAGCGGTGGTGGTGTACAGCTTCTCGTTGATCTCGCCAACGACGCCGTCTTCCTCGCCGCCGACAGCGCCGACCTCGATCTCGAGGATCGTGTTGGCCTTGACGGACAGGGCGAGCAGTTCCTTAGCGATCTCGAGGTTCTCGTCGAGGTCGATGGCGGAACCGTCCCACATGTGGGACTGGAAGGTGGGCAGCTTGCCTTCGGCAACCTGGCCGGCCTCGATCTCGAGGAGGGGGCGGACCCAGGAGTCGATGTTCTGCTTGGCGCAGTGGTCGGTGTGCAGAGCCACGGTGATGCCGTAGTTCTTGGCAACCTCGGTCGCGTAGGCGGCGAGGGCCAGCGAGCCGGTGACGCGGTTCTTGATGGTGGAGCCGGAGCCGTATTCGGCGCCGCCAACGGACACCTGGAGGATACCGTCGGACTCGGCCTCGGCGAAGCCCTGGAGGGCGGCGGTGATGGTCTGGGACGAGGTCACGTTGATCGCGGGGTAGGCGAACTTGCCATCCCGTGCGCGATTCAGCATCTCTGCGTAGACCTCAGGGGTTGCGATAGGCACTTGGAGCCTCCTAATCGAGTGACAGTTTTGTCGTGATTGATTCTCTCACATTTTGCACGAGCGGGGAGGGGAAGGAAGTCCCGTTTGGACGGTTTCCTTCCAACCCCTCCCCTGCTGTTATGCGTCAGTTGGAGCGGCCGATGCGGACTCCAAGTTCGGCGACGGACATGACGTCGGTGAGAGTCTTCGCGACGTCTCCCTGCGCATTCGTTCCGCGGAATCGGAGGTAGGAGCCGTTGCCTGCAACGGGCAGGTCGACGGTACCGGGGACGTTCTCGAGGGATCTCGTGAGGACGGGGGTGCCCTGTGCCTCAGGCTTGTCCTTGTTGTCGCCCTGCCCCTTGAGGCCATCGAGGCTGCCCGCGAGGTAGACCTGCACGTCCTTGGCGCGACCCGAGGCCTTGGGGCCATTGCCGGCACGCGGCGTGTAGGAGACGGCGCAGACGTCGTATCCGGTGGTGCCGTTGCCGATCTTCAGGTCGATCCAGTGCGGCCACTTGCGGGCGTTGTCGGTGCCGGGCAGCTTGGCGTTGTTGGCATCGATGTACTGGGAGTGCCAGTAGGTCGCGGGGTCACCGTCGGTGGCCTTGGATTCCTCGCCGTACTCCCAGCGGGTTTCGACGGAGTCGGCAGCGACGGCCGCGACCTCGACGCGCGGGCCGCACACGCCGATCAGGCCTTCGCTGGCCACGGTCTTCTCACCGGAGTGCGAGACGGTGACGGTGAAGGTCGCTTCGCCGAATTCGGTGGTGGGGGCGTGCCCAGAACTTCACGACGCGGGTCTCGCCTGGGGCGAGGCGGTCGATCGGCTGGGGTCCGTTGGCGAGCTTCCAGGAGTTGGAGACCGCGGGGGTCAGGTGGATCTTGGTCGCTTCCTTGTTGCTCTTGTTGGTGACGGAGACCTTGAGGACGGTTTCGCCCCAGTTCTCGTCGCCAACGATGGGCAGGTCGGCGCGGTTCATGCCGGACAGGGCGGTCTTCGGGTAGGCCTCGTCACCTTCGCGTTCGATGCTGACATCGAGGGCCGAGGAGGCCTGGGAGGTGAGGGTGAAGACCGAGTGGCTGTCGACGGTGACGTCGAGCGGCAGCTGGGCGACGGTACCTTCGGCGGTCTTCTCGCCACCGTTGGGGCGGCGCGACAGGTAGCCGGAGTCGATGACGCTCAGGTACTGGTTGGTCATGGCGTTACGCAGGCGGAAGCCATCGCCGGCGGGCTCAGCGACCCACTTCTGGGGGTTACGCGTCGCATAGTCGCCCTGGAACGTGGGGGTGAACTCCTGGCTCGTGTCGGCGCACGCGTAGGCGACCGCGGGGTGTCCGGGGGTCGTCGACACGTGGGTCTCGGAGTTAGGCGTTTCCTCGGAGTAGACGGCGAGGCAGCGGTTCGCGTTGATCGAGCGGATCCGGTAGTAGCCGTCGGGGGTGGCGGCCAGCTCCCAGTTATCGGAGGCGGTGCCCGCGGTCGGGGTAGTACCGGACACGCTCAGGGCTCGCCCGTCAGACAGTGCGATCGTGTACTGGCCGGGGGCGAGGGTGTCGCGCGTGGGATCGACGTAAGTGGAGGGCTCCCCCAGAGCCTTGATACGCGCCTTGAAAGCCTCAACGTTGCCGTCGACCTTGGGGGTCTTGGCGTTCCAGAACATCTGGGCGCCGTACCGCAGGCCTTCGGTGACCCAGGCTTCGGTCTCATGGTCGGTGACCATTCCGTGGCCACCCTGCCAGATGGAGACCTTACCTCCGCGGATGGAGGCGTCGGGAACCGTGTACTTATCGTTGTGGTAGAAGGTGTTCATCGTCCACTTTCCGTAGACGCCTTCCAGGCCCTCCACCTGCATGACGTAGGAGGACGGCTGATCACGGTAGTAGTACAGGGCGGAGGATGCATTGACGAGGGTGTAACCCGCATCGACGAGGGTCTTGGCGGGCAGGCCACGGTTGGCGTCCTTCTTGCGGGATTCACCCTTGCCCCAGTATTCGATGATGACGTCCTTGTCGATCGGGATGCGAGAGATGTCTGCAATGCCGTCGTTCCACACGCGCAGCGTGCCGCCGCGAGACTTCACGTGTGCGTTGACCTTGTTGATGAAGTCGTTGAACGCGGCGTCGAAGGTCATCGACTGGTCGCCGTAGTGGCTGCGAATCTGCTCGAGGTACTTCTTGAACTCGCTGGGGTCCTTTTTGAAGAAGAACTCGTCGGCACCCATGTGCCATTCGGTGGAGCCGAAGGTGTCCATGTACTCGTCGATGAGGTCGAAGTAGAACTTCTGGGCGGCGGGGTCGATGAAGTTGAGGTGGTTGGGGCTCTTCTTGCCAGAGTCGTCAGCGACCTGGTACTTCGGGAAGTTGCCGAGGATGCTGCCGGTGTGGCCGGGGGCGTTGAGGAGCGGAACGACGCGAACGCCGACCTCGCGACCGTGCTCGACGATGGCCTTGACCTCATCCTTCGTGTAGTAGGAGAAGGAGGTGGTGGCGGGGTACTTGTCGGACTTGATGCGCAGCTCGAGGGACAGGTAGTTCATCTTCAGGTCGGACATGCGGTCGATCTGTCGGATGATCCAGTCCGTCGTGATGTGGGTGCCGCACGCGCACAGGGTGGCGCCACGGTCTGCGAAGCGCGGGATGTCGGTGACGGAGCCTGCGGGCACGGTTCCGTGACCCGAGCGGACGGCCTGCTCGATGGTGCGGGCGCCCCACAGGAGGCCGGCGCGGGTGGCGGCCACGACCTGGGCGCCGTTTCCGGTGACGGTCAGCTGGTAGCCTTCAGCGCCGAGGTCGGCGCGGGACGCGTTGATCGTCAGGGTGACGGCGTTAGAGGCGGCGGCGCCGGTTCCCTCGGTGATGCCGGTGATACCAGCATCGGTGAGGGCGCGGCTCAGCAGGGCACTGACGCCGGCGGCATCGGCGGAGTCAGCGCGAACGATCTGGAGGCCACTTGCAGGGGTCCAGGCGCCCGAGGCCGGGGCCCACCCCTCGAGGGAGGGGGATCGTCACGGGGACGTTGGAGGCGGCCTGCGCGTGCAGGTGGGAGGTCAGGGGGACGAGGACCGCGGTGACGAGTGCACACACGGAGGCGAGGATCAGTGCGACCTTCGCTCGTGAGCGCGCGAGCCGCGGCGCCCGCGCATGGCTTGGCGATGACTGAGGCATTAATTCTCCTGTTCAACGGTTTGCTTCCACGCAAACTGTCCAAAGCCCGAATTAAAACGGATGCTCCGTATCCATTCCGACTACTTTTTGGCTTGCAAATACTACCAAAGATCGGAGGATAAAAACAATAGAAACGGTAAAAGATCAGTTGGTCAGCGAGAATGCCGGCCAACCGATTTAATTGATACAAATCAGTTTGACACTTTGCCCACAAGTCAGGAGTTTTCCGCGTCCTCCAGACGCGACGCGTGCGCCCACATAACGATCGCGGCGGCGTGACCGACGTTCATGGACCGAGTCGAACCGCGTTGAGTGATGGCGACGACGATCTCGCACGCCCGGATCATCTCGTCGCTCAGTCCGGAGGCCTCCGATCCGAACACAAGGCAGGCGTGCTCGGGCAGCACCGCCCCTTCGAGCGCGACGGATCCCTCGACATTGTCAACACCGACGAGTGCCAAGCCCTCACGAGAGCAATGCTCAACGAGTTCGGCCACCTCGGGACGGTGATCCACCGGCAGGTAACGGTCGGTGACCATCGCGCCGCGACGGTTCCACCGCTTGCGCCCCACGACGTGCACACGGCGCGCGCCCATGGCATTCGCCGTGCGCACAATCGACCCGATATTGAAGTCGTGATCGAGATTCTCCACCGCCACTTCGAAGGGCAGCGAGCGGGCAGCGATGTCCGCTCGAATCGCGTCCATCGTCCAGTAGCGGTATCGGTCTTCGACGTTGCGCCGATCCCCCGCCTTCAGGAGCTCCCGGTCGTAGTGCTCACCGACCGGCCAGGCGGCCTCCCCGCCCGGCCACGGACCGACCCCGACCTGCCCGGACTGCGCGGCCCCGGCCTCGTCGTTCCCGCACGCGCCATCACGCGCGATGTCACACCCGTTTTCGAACTCGTTCACGGATCCCACCCTAGCGGCACCGTAGAATGGAGGCATGACTGCCCTGATGCACGTACCCACACCACTGACCGATCTGCCTCCCGTCACCGCATGGCTCTCCGACATGGACGGCGTCCTGGTCAAGGAGAATCGGGCACTTCCGGGCGCGAACGAGTTCCTCACCGCTCTGCGCGAGAAGAACATCCCCTTCCTGGTCCTCACCAACAATTCGGTGTTCACGAACCGCGACCTGTCCGCGCGCCTGGCGAACTCCGGCCTGGACATCCCCGAGGACAACATCTGGACCTCCGCGAACGCGACTGCCGCGTTCCTGCACCAGCAGTCGCCCGGCTCGACCGCCTACGTGATTGGCGAGGCCGGCCTGACCACCGCGATCCACTCCGCGGGATACGTGATGACGGAGATCGACCCCGAGTTCGTGGTGCTCGGCGAGGTGCGCTCCTACGACTTCCGCGCGTTAACCCACGCGATCCGCCTCATCGAGGGCGGCGCGAAGTTCATCGCGACCAACCCCGACGTGTCGGGCCCCTCCGACGAGGGCACCTGCCCGCGTGCGGCGCCATCGCGGCGATGATCACGGCGGCGACCGGGCAGAAGCCCTACTTCGTGGGCAAGCCGAACCCCGTCATGATCCGCGCCGGCCTGAACAAGATCGGCGCGCACTCGGAGAGCGCCGCGATGGTCGGCGACCGCATGGACACGGATGTGCGCGCGGGCGTCGAGGCCGGCCTGCGCACCCACCTGGTCCTGTCGGGCTCCACGGCCCGCGAGGACATCAGCAATTTCCCGTTCCGCCCCTTCGGCATCCACGAGGGCATCGGCGATCTCATCGAGCTCGTCGAGGCGGCGCACTGACCCACACCGATCCGGAAGGAACACCCATGACCAACGATTCCCACAAGGCGCGCCTGGCTGCCCTCGTCCAGGAACTCTCCGTCATCCACGAAAAGGTGACCCTGGCGTCGGGGCGCGAGTCCGACTTCTACGTCGACATGCGCCGCTCGACCCTGCACCACGAGGCCGCTCCCCCTCATCGGCCACGTCATGCTGGACCTCCTGGAGGAGTCCGGTTTCGCGGTGGGCGAGGAATACGTGGCGGTCGGCGGCCTGACGATGGGCGCGGACCCCGTCGCCACCGCGATGATGCACGCCGCCGCGTCGCGCGGCCTGGACCTGGATGCGTTCGTCGTGCGTAAGGCCGCGAAGGATCACGGCATGAAGCGCCGCATCGAGGGCCCGGATGTCGTGGGCAAGAACGTCGTCGTCCTCGAGGACACATCCACGACCGGCGGCTCCCCACTGGAGGCCGCGCTCACCCTGCGCGAGGCCGGCGCGAACGTCGTCGCCGTCGCGGTGATCGTCGACCGCGCGACGGGCGCGAAGGAGCGCATCGAGGCCGAGGGCTTCCCGTACTTCTACGCGCTGGGCTTGGAGGATATCGGCCTGGCGTGATTCGTCGCTCTGATGAACGAGGCCGGGGCCGGGTTCCGCGTGAACCTGGCCCCGGCCTCGTGTTAGTAGGTGCGCCCTCACATGTGGGGGACGGCGCGCATAGCGCGCGCGGTCACCCAGCGCGGGGCCAGCTTCATTGCTCCCATGGCGACCTTGTAGGGGATGGTGGGGGTGACCTGAACGCGGCCCGCACGCACGGCGTCGAGGGCCGCTGTGACGACCTGTTCGGAGCTGGCCATGAGCCAGGAGGGCGTCGAACGCATGTCGACGCCCGCGCGCTCGAAGAAGGGGGTGTCGACGGGTCCGGGGCACACGACCGTGGCGGTGATGCCGGAGCCCTTGAGCTCGGCGGCGAGGCCCTCGGTGAAGGCGACGACCCAGGCCTTGTGGGCAGAGTAGGTGCCCGCGCCCGTGCGCGAGGCGACGGAGCCAACGTTGAGGATGGCGCCGCGGCCGCGCGAGCGCATAGAGATGCCGGCGTGATGGGCCAGTGTCATGACGGCGCGGACCATGACGTTCAGCCCGTTGATTTCGTTCTCGAGGCTGTTGTCCAGGAATTCGGTTCCCAGTCCGAATCCGGCGTTGTTGACGAGGAGATCGACGGGAGCCAGGTCAGGCTTCTCGCGATCGGCCGGCCCTCCCACGTCGAGGCGGGCGGCGACGCGCGCGCAGCCGGAGTCGGTGGACAGGTCCGCGACGATCACCTCAGCGCGCACGCCGGCAACGTTCGCGAGCGAGTCCGCGAGCGCACGTAGGGCGTCTTCGCTGCGCGCGACGAGCACCAGGTCGTGGCCCGCGGCGGCCAGTTGCCAACAGAATTCTTCACCAATGCCGGAGGTCGCTCCGGTGACCAGCGCTGTTCCCATGGGGGGAAGTCTAGCGCCGCATGGTGCGCGCAGCACGAAGCCGGGGCGGGACGCACGTGCGTCCCGCCCCGGCTTAGGGTGTCATCGGGTCCGGATCAGGTATCCGGCTCCACCACCGGCGAGGGCCGCCGGGATGACGAGGAGGACCAGCCAGTAGGGGCTCCATCCGCCTGTGTGGCCGCTCTCGGCGGCCGCGGCGATCGGCACGGCGCCCGCCACATCGGCCGTCCCATTCTCGGGGGCAGACACGCTACCACTCTGCGCCGCCTCGCCGCTGGACGCGCCACTCTGAGGAGCGGCCGAAGGGCTCGCGGACGGGGTGGCCGCGGGGGCCGCCTTCGGAGCGGTCACGGGTGCCGAGCTGGCCGCGCCGCTCGTCCCACTTGTCGCTCCGTTGCTACGGGCAGCCGGAGCACCGGTCGCACTACCACCGGTCGCCGCTGTTGCCGCGGTGCGAGTTGCTCCAGACGAGGCCGGGGTGCCTGCGTTGGCCGCGGGTGCTGCGGGCACTCGAACCGGGCCACCACTAGGCGCGGGAGCCGGGAAGGGGCGCGGCATGGGTGCCGGGTCAGCACTCGGTGCCGGGTCAGCGCTCGGAGCCGGGGCGGGTGCGGGATCAGAACTCGGCGCAGGGAACGGCGTCGGCATCGGGGAAGGATCGACGCTCGGCGCGGGCGAAGGAGCGGGCTCCTCGGTCGGCGCAGGCGCGGGATCCGTGGTCGGAGCGGGTGCCGGTGCAGGATCCGCAGTGGGCGCGGGGCGGGCTCAGTCGTGGGCGCAGGAGCAGGCTCCGGGTCCACAGTCGGCGCGGGCGCAGGGGTCGGGTCCGGGTGGGGACCGGTTCCGGCACCGGGGACGGTCCGGGCGACGGCGTCGGAACGGGCTCTTCCTCGACCGGCGCGGGCTGCTCATTGTGGCGTCCGGATCGGACGATCACGGTGAAGGACTGAGGCTCGACGAGGCTGCGCTCGCCGCTGCGCGCGCCCACCTCGATGCGGTAGGTACCGGGCGTGCTGAAGACCCAGTTGCCGTGCATGTGCGTCGCCTCGGTCGTGTGGACGACGCCGTCGCCCTTGGTCGAGTCGAAGTGAACCTTCGCGCCCGCACCGAAGGTGCCGCCCTGGAAGAAGGCGACGCGAGCGCCCTCGGGGGCCTGCGCGAGATGCAGGGTCAGGTCGGCGCCCTCGGGCAGGGCCGCGTAGTCGATACCCTCGGTGGACAGGCCGGGCCACACGATGTCGCTGTTCTGCGTCTCGGGCAGCACGTAGGTGGCGGTGCCCACCGGGCCGAGCACGTCGTAGCTCGGGTCGGACAGGGACGCGGGGCGCACGAAGCGAGCGTTGGGTGCGACTGTAAGGGTCGTTGAGCCGACGGTGCGCAGCACGGAGGTACGCGCGTTGGTCAGGGAGTCGTCCTTGACGGCCAGGCCGTAGGTGAGGCCGCCCTCGCCGCTCGCCTGGGTGAGGCGCACGTCCAGGTGTCCGCGCGCGATCTCCACGGGGTCGCTCAGCAGGGACGAGGCGGGGGCCGGGGTTGCGTCGTTTCCGCCGTTATCGGGGGCGGGAGTAGGCGTGGGAGTCGGGTTCGGAGCGGGTTCCGGCTCTTCGGGGGCGGCGATGCCCTCGCGCATCTTGAGCATCGCGGTGAGGCCGACGTGAGATCCGACGGTGACGTCGGAGGCGTCAGCAACGGTCATGACCGCGTCCGAGAGCGGGTGGGGACGCAGCGTGACCCGCATGTACATGGGGTCGGACTGGCACACGCCGAGGTCCTGCGTCTTTGTGTCCATGCCGCCAGCGCCCAGGGTGCCCTCCATGGAACACCAGGGGCTGAAATCCCACTTGGATTCGAAGAACTCGATCTTGTAGGTGGCGCGCAGGTTCGGGTCGTTGGCACGCACCGTGGCGGTGTACTGATCGGTCGAGCCGGGGACGAGGTCGTAGGAGACATCGACGCGGCGCGAGGAGATCGGCAGGTGGTCGGGGTTCCACACGGGCGCGGGGTCCGGGTTGGAGGGGCCGAGGATCGTGTCGGTGCCACCGACGGTGACGGGCTCAGTGTCCTTCTGGGAGTACTGAACGGTCTGGGAGATCCAGCGTGCCGAGGCGGAGTCGCCGGGGATGTAGATCGCCTGGACGGCGGCTGCATCGGCTCCAAGCAGCTCGGAGACGGTCGCACGGCCACCTTCGACGCCGACCTCGGTGAGGAAGTAGCCGTTGACGGTGATCCACGCGCGTCCCGTATCGGTGGCGACACCCGTGTCGAGCGTGATGTCGGTCAGGTGGTTGTCGCCGGGGTGCTCACGCTCGGCGTGGTGGGACAGGGTGAGCGTCGGGGTCGCTGCATTGCCATCGGAACGCTCCACGCGCGCCGCATTGTAGGCGGACACGATGTCCTTGATGGTGCCCTCGGTGGGGTCCGCACCGCCAACCTGCCAGACCAGAGGGGTGATCGGCGAGGAGTAGATAGCTGTACCGTCGGCGCTGCGAGCGGTCATCTTGTAGTTCGCGACGTAGCGACCCGGCTGCGTAAAGGTCGTGTACAGGTGGGTGTGGCGCGGGTTGTAGACGCTTCGGTACGCGGTGTCATGGCTGGAGAGGAAGCGATTGACGCTGTCACCATTGTCGATGAACATCTCCATGCGGCCCGGGCCGTCAACACTGATGAGGTCGAGCGTGTAGGTCTCACCCTCGAACTTGTCGGTGTCTCCGATTTCGCCGGCGCCGAGGCCCGCCCAGATGGGCGTGTTACCGGGGCCGGGATTCTGGGGTGCGGCGTTCAGGACGGTGCCTTCCCCGCCCAAGAAGGCCAGGTCGGGACGCTTTGCCGGGATGACGAGCTGCGACTTCGCCTCGTCTTTCTCGCCGGTGCCGGTCCACGCCTTGGGGATCCACAGAGCGGTCTTCTCCATCGGCATGTTGATGGTGTTCAGAGAGAAGCTGTTGGTGTCGTCATGCCAGACGGGGATGGGTGCATCAACGTGCTGTCTGGTAACGATCCATTCCTTGTCCTGGTCGGGACCGGCCCACGCGGCGGCGGGGGTCAGCGCCAGGAAGAGGGCGAGCGCAGCTGTGCTGATGCGTCGCAGGTGTGACATTCGAGTGCCTTTTCTAGCTATGTTGTAGGTGAGAATCATTATCACTCTAAATAAGCTCTCACACAACTCACACCGACCAAGCATGTTTCACACGCGTTTCACGCAGCCGCCACTGCCCCCCGCCGATAGGCTCAAGCTCATGAGATTTGCGACCTGGAACGTCAACTCCATCCGCACGCGCGTCGACCGTGTCATCGCCTTTCTTGAGCGCTCAGGCACGGACGTGCTAGCCATGCAGGAAATCAAGTGCCGCCCCGACCAATTCCCCACGGAAGCCTTCGAGCAGGCCGGCTACCACGTCGCCATCCACGGTCTCAACCAGTGGAACGGCGTCGCCGTCGCTTCGCGCCTGCCGATCCTGGACGTTCAGGACCACTTCCCTACCCAGCCCGCCTTCGGCGAACCGCCCGTGGTCGAAGCCCGCGCGCTCGGCGTCACCATCGACACGACTGAAGTGCTTCCCTCCGAGGATGGGCAGGCCTCGTCGATGACGATCTGGAGCCTGTACGTCCCCAACGGTCGCGAGCTCACGCACGCACACTACGCATACAAGCTTGAATGGCTCGCCAATCTGGCCGAGCAGGGCCGCGGCTGGCTCGCCGACCCGGGCACGCTCATCGCGCTGGTCGGCGACTGGAACGTCGCCCCCCTCGACGAGGACGTGTGGGACATGAGCGCCTTCGAGGGCGCCACACACGTCTCGGCTCCCGAGCGCGAGGCCTTCGCTGCCTTTGCCACCGACGGCTGGGTCGAAGTCACGCGAGACCGCGTCACGAACTACACCTACTGGGACTACCAAAAGCTGCGCTTCCCGAAGAACGAGGGCATGCGCATCGATTTCGCCTACTGCTCGCCGGCGCTCGCCACGCGTGTGAGCGGCGCACAGATCGACCGCGACGAGCGTAAGGGCAAGGGCGCGTCCGACCACGTGCCCGTCATCGTCGACGTCGACTGAGAGGCCCGCGAGGCCGGAACTCAGCAGCTGACACAGGTCGAGGCCTGGGCACATGCCCAGGCCTCGTTCCATATCGATTACGCATGCTCGCACGCGAGGCGCAGCAACTGCGCGTTCAGGGCCGACCAATTGCCGTGATGCCACGGCCCGAAAGGCTCCGCACCCACGAAGGCCGCGCTCGCCCCGAGGTCACGATCAGCCCACACAAAGGAGCCGGACTGCCCAAAGTGCCCGATCGTGCGCGGGGAGGCGTCAGGCGCAGTCCAGTGCGGGGACTTCTCGCCGCGAATCTCGAGGCCGAGGCCCCACGGGCAGGGGACGAAACGCCCATAGCCGGGCACGACGCCAGCAAGCGCAGGAAACTGCGACAGCGCGGCGAGCGCCGCCAAGGGGCCGTTCACCAAGGTCGGACGCGCAAGCTCGGCGCCGAAGAGGCTCACGTCAGACGCACTGGCGATCCCCGCGTGGGCGGGGCTGCCCGGAATATCCGCGCGCGTCATCCCCAGCGGCTCGAACACCGTCTCGCGCGCCCACTGGGCGACGCCGACGCCGGTTGCGGCCTCAATGACCTCGCCGAGGACGTCGAATCCCTCGTTCGAATAGATCCGACGCTTCTCGGGAGCCGCGACGGGACGGCGCCCCTCGAACGGGAGGCCCGAGGCATGGGCCAGCAGGTGACGCACCGTGGCCCCCTCGGGACCCGCAGGATCGTCGAGGGACATCAGGCCTCGTTCGACCGCGACTAATGCCGACCACGCGACGATCGGCTTGGTCACCGAGGCGAGCGGGAAGACACGATCAACGTCGCCGTGCGAATAGACGACGTCGCCCCCGACACGAAGGACGAGGGCGACATCGAAAGACGGCAGCGGGCCGATCACGCGGTGGCCTCCGGGGCCGCACCAACCTCGGCGGCCGCGGTGGTCTTTTCGCTGATCTTACGCAGTGTGCGGGCGTAGACCTCAGCAACCTCCTCGGGCACCGAAGCGCCGAGCTGGAGGACGTAGTGCGCGGGCAGGTGCAGGAGCTGCACGCACACGGCCAGGAAGTCCGCGACGAACTCGCGGGCATCGATCGGCTCATCGCTGTAGCGGGCCGAGACGACCGAGCCGTACCAGTAGCGAATGAGGATCTTCGCCAGGGTGCGAGGCGTCGTGCCGATATCGGCACCCTCCTCGTCGACGAAGGTCTGGATCATCGCAGTGAGGGCTTCCTCCATCTGCTGGGTGCGATACTTGTAGTGTGCGTGTGCAGGGTGCGACTCAGAGGAAGACTCGGCCCACAGGACGCAGTCCAGGGCGATGGCAGCGTCAGCGCCGGGCTTCATGGCGAAGCGCATCTCGCCGACCGCCCAGTCAACGAACGAGCCGGCGGTGATGCCACCCTCGTCGAAGCCGCCTTCCATCTCCTCGTTAATGGTGACGTCGAAGAGGGCGTTCATCTCCTCGTGACGCTGGATCGCACTGCGCAGGATCGCTTCCTTGGAGGGGAAGTGATAGACGACGGCGGGGTGCGAAATACCGACTCGACGGCCGAGGTCGCGCAGAGAGAAGCCGTTATAGCCTCGCTCTGCAATGAGAACCATCGCTGCCGAGAGGATGGATTCACGTGTCGCCTGTCCTACGGAGTAGGCGCCACGGGCCTTCCTCTGGGTTGTCATATCATCTCCTGCTGTTGCGGGCGCCACATACCGTGCGTCCGAAATACACACTGGTAGTCAGTGTACCGCGCAATCTCAGGGTTTATCAACATTCATGACAAGCCCATCAATGGAGTCATTGATGTCAACTGTCACATTCTGACCATCTTGAACGTCTCCACCCAAGAGCAGAACGGCCAGTCGATCACCGATCTCCCGCTGAATCAAGCGACGCAGAGGACGGGCACCGAATGCGGGATCGTACCCCACACGGGCGAGCCAACCACGGGCCGGCTCGGTTACTGTCAAACCGATGCGACGCTCGCGCAGGCGAGACTCCAGCGACGCGACGAGCAAATCGACGATCTCTCCCAGATTTTCGCGGGTAAGAGCGTCAAACATGACCGTCTCATCCAGCCTATTGAGGAACTCCGGACGGAAGGCCGCCGACACGACCGACATGACAGACTCCCGCTTTTCTTCGGGCGTCAAGTCGGGGTCCGCCAGGAACTGCGATCCGAGGTTCGAGGTGAGGATCAGGATGGTGTTGCGGAAGTCGACCGTCCGCCCCTGTCCGTCAGTGAGACGTCCATCATCCAGAACCTGCAAAAGAATGTCGAAAATCTCAGGATCAGCCTTCTCGACCTCGTCCAGCAGAACCACGGAATAGGGACGACGGCGCACCGCCTCGGTCAGCTGACCGCCCTGCTCGTAGCCCACGTACCCCGGAGGGGCACCAACGAGGCGCGCCACCGAGTGCTTTTCGGAGTACTCGGACATGTCGATACGCACCATCGCACGCTCGTCATCGAAGAGGAACTCCGCGAGCGCCTTGGCCAGTTCCGTCTTACCCACGCCCGTCGGGCCGAGGAAAAGGAACGAACCGGTCGGACGGTTCGGGTCGGACAGGCCCGCGCGAGAGCGGCGGACCGCATCGGACACCGCACGCACGGCATCCTTCTGACCGATAAGGCGCTTTCCGAGCTCGTCCTCCATGTGCAGGAGCTTGTCAGTCTCCGTTTGCAGGAGCTTACCCGTCGGAATTCCGGTCCACGCTTCGATCACCTCTGCGATCTCTGCGGGGCCGACCTTCTCGGCGATCATCGGCTCGTCGTCGCTGCGAGCATCCTGTGCCTCCGCCTGAGCTTCGGCCTCGGCGATCTGGCGCTCGACGGCGGGAATCTCACCGTTCTGGAGGCGACCGGCCTCCTCCCAACGTCCCTCGCGCACAGCCAGTTCAAGCTGGGTGCGCAGCGAGTCGAGCTGGACACGCAGGTCACCAACGCGGTTATGGCCGGCCTTCTCGGCCTCCCAGCGAGCAGTCAGAGCGCGCAGGGTCTCCTCACGGTCGGCGAGGTCGGCGCGCAGCTTGCTCAGGCGCTCCTGGGTAGCCTCATCCAGACCCTCCGGGTCAGATTCGGTCAGGTAGGACTCCTCCATGCGGAGACGGTCCACGCTGCGGCGCAGCTCATCAATCTCAACCGGCGAAGAGTCCAGCTCCATGCGCAGGCGGGACGCGGCCTCGTCAATCAGGTCGATGGCCTTGTCGGGCAGCTGTCGGCCCGTAATGTAGCGGTTCGACAGGGTCGCCGCGGCAACGAGGGCACCGTCGGAGATGGTCACCTTGTGGTGGGCCTCGTACTTGGGGGCAATACCGCGCAGGATCGCGACGGTATCCTCGACAGAGGGCTCACCGACGAACACCTGCTGGAAGCGACGCTCGAGCGCGGGGTCCTTTTCGATGTTCTCGCGGTACTCATCGAGGGTCGTCGCACCAACCATGCGCAGCTCACCACGGGCAAGCATGGGCTTGAGCATGTTGCCCGCATCCATCGCACCCTCGGAGCCGCCACCGGCACCGACGACCGTGTGCAGCTCGTCGATAAAGGTGATGATCTGGCCGTCAGAACGGGAGATCTCAGCGAGGACAGCCTTAAGGCGCTCCTCGAACTCACCGCGATACTTCGCACCGGCGACCATCGACGCCACGTCCAGGGAGACGAGGCGCTTGTCTCGCAGGGACTCCGGAACGTCGCCCGCGACGATGCGCTGGGCGAGGCCTTCAACGACGGCCGTCTTACCGACGCCGGGTTCACCAATGAGGACCGGGTTATTCTTCGTGCGCCGGGACAGGACCTGGACGACGCGACGGATCTCGTTGTCCCGGCCGATGACCGGGTCGAGCTTACCTTCGCGCGCCACCTCGGTCAGGTCGCGGCCGTACTTGGACAGCGCCTCGAAAGACCCTTCGGGGTCGGCCGAAGTGATCGGGTCGGGGCGCAGCCGCGCGAGCGCCTGCGTCAGCGCATCAGCATCGACCCCGGCCTGGGTGAGGATGCGGCCCGCCTCAGTCTGCGACGCGGCCAACGCAATCAGCAGATGCTCGGTCGAGATGTACTGGTCGCCGCCAGCCTCTGCGCGCTCTCCGGCGTCGCGAACAACCGCGAGCAGAGCATTCGAGGGCTGGGCACTGCCAGTCGATGCACCCTGCGCGCTGGGTAGCGCAACGAGGGCGTTGCGGGTACGCGCACCAATCGCGCGCGCATCGGCGCCAACGGCCTCGAGCAGGGAGAGCGCGATACCCTCGCGCTGTTCAATCAGCGCCTCAAGCAGATGAATAGGCTCCACCTGCGGGTTACCAGCTGCACCGGCAGCTTGCAGCGCAGAGGAGACGGCCTCCTGCGCCTTCGTTGTCATTTCACGTGCCATGAAATCACTCCTCCAAAAGTTCTTGTCTAATCGCGTCGATCCCCTCGACGCCTTCTGACAGACACAACGAAGCCAAAGTTGAGTCTATTCCACTCAACTTCAAATTTGCGGAGGATGTGAGTCAGTTCTCTGGAAGCCAGGCGGGACCATCAAAACCGCGCTGATGCCCACCCGTCGGGCCCGGCCCCTCGTCACCGTCAATGCCGTAACGCTCTTCAAGGGCGCGGAAGAGCTGCAAGGTCGTCGCGAGTGCGCACATCACCTGCTGCACGAGCTGCGCATCGGTCGCGCCATACTCGTAATCAGCATTCACTTCGGCGACAACGCGGTCACCGTCATCCTGATCAGCCACGTAGGCCTTGGGCCACAGAAACTCCCCGTGCCACGCCTGCAGGAAGTCACGCAGATCCTCGCCGAATTCAATCGGAACAAGGCTCTTCATGAAAGCAACGATGGACAACACTTCGCGCGAGTCACCGAGGAAGCGGAAGCAGAACAGGTGCCCCTCCCAGAAGCCGCACAGGTCCCCATCATCGTCGATACGCCAGGCCCATCCCTCAGAGTCGAAAAGGAGCCCTAAACGCTCCTGCGTGATGGGACGGACCATATCGAAACGATTGGCCTCAAACTCCGAATTACCCGTGACAATTCCTTCCGGAGGTGCTGCGTTGCTACCCTCCCATTGTTCCATATCAGGGGCGGTATCGTCTGGCAGATCGCGGCGACGAGGCGTCTCCTCGCCGTCGGTTCCACCGTCGGCATCCGCCCGCCATAGCCAGCCCATGATGTTCCCCTATTCGTGCCAATACTCATTGACGCGCCACTGCGTCGCTACCGACGGGGCGAAAGCGCGCCGACCGCCCCTCACAATGGCCTGCACATGCACACCCATTGGCGCCTCCTTCGCTCACCTCATCGTGTTACCAGCACGTGTCTCGTTACCTTCACAGTAGCGTAGAAACCGCGAAAAACCAACGCCCCCAGGGCTTTGCGCCCCCTCTTTAACGAAACAACACCGCACGGGTGACACCATCGTCGCAGCTCACCCGGGACGGTCGAAACAACTCATGCATAGTTGTGCGTTTCGCCATATTTGCATATAGCTCTTGCAGAACACGCAACTTTCTACTAAATAGGGCGATTTTGGTTACCCATGCTTCCACCATTCAGCGAATTCTCGCCGTACCCAGCAGGCGGCGCGGGAACCGGGGCTGCCGGAATCGACGAGGCCGGGGCATCTCCACCGGGAACAAGCGGTGACGCTCCGGGAACGACTGGCGCCGCACCGGGCATGAACGACGGCACAGCGGGGACGGGCGGCAGATCGGGCAGCGGCAGAGTCCTCGCACTCCAAGCCACGAGCCAACGCAGCGCCCACTCCGCGGGACCACGAGAGGACCCCACGCCCTCGGCAATGACGCAACCAATCCCGATCAGCGCCCACACCCCCAAAGCGATCAGTCCGGACACCGCCACGCCCAGCGAACGTACGCCGAACACGCCAAGCACGCTGAAGATGAGGATGAAGAGCAACGTCTGCGAGAGATAGGCCGTCATCGAGCGTCGGCCAATCGCGCTCAGGAACGCGCACACGGTGCCCAGCTTCTCCCGCGGGCCACCACCCACGAGGGCCAGGAGCGCCAGCCAGCCGCAAGCGCCAGCGACACCGGACGCGTGGAAGAGCGGATAGGACCAGGCGGCGGAACCGGAGAACGCCCAGTCGAGCTGCATGAGCGCAAAAGGTGCGCCTCCCAGCGCACCGATCGCCAGGCCGCCGAACGCGATCCCCGCCAGGAGCGCCCCATGCCCACGCGGATCCTGCAGGACGCCCCAGCGCGCAACTCCCACGCCGATCATGACGCAGGGGACCACGAGGGACATCAGAACCGTTCCGATGGTTGCTCCCAACCAGTTCCCCAGGGACATCAGCGGGTAGAACATCGTCAGCGCGAACGGGCCGTGATATTCGAGCACCATGGGCGTGCCACCCATCGAAAAACCCATCCCCCACAAGCCGAAGAGGCTGAGCGCAGCAACAAGGGAGCCCACCAGGACGCGAGGCCACGCGCGCTTCATGACGATAACTTCGGCGAAGATGACCGCGACGAGGCCGTAGGTTCCGATGATGTCACCGGCGAAGACCAGGGCATGCACAGCGCCGAAGACCAGCATCCACCACCCGCGGCGACGGATCAGCCGCGCGGCCGCACGACGGGCTCGGCGCTCGACATTGTCGCGGAAAATCTCCCACTGGATGGGGTTCCAGCCAGCGCTCAGCTCAGCGGGAAGAGCGTCCAACGCGAAGCGGCGCTCGCGCTCCATCGTGCGCGAGGCCATGATCGCCATGCCGAAGCCGAAGAGGATCGAAAACAGCGGGTAGGCACGGCGGTCGACGAACAGGTTCCGCGCCAGGTACCACCACTGGTCGGCGCTATTCATCGCCTCGAGCACTGCGCGTCCAGCCTGGGGAGTCTCCGGGAAGTAGGCGACCCAGAAGGGCACGTTGGCGAGCGCAATGAGGGCAAGCATGAAGCCGCGCGCGACGTCTGGCGCGGGGAAGCGCACCTGGCGTGCGCCCGTAAAAGACAGGGTGTGCATGGCGTCCTTACTCGTCGGGGTGTCGGTGTGACAAAGGGGCGAGGCCGGAGTTCCTCCGGGGCCTCGCCCCTTCATGTGCGCCACGGATCAGCCGATGGCCGACATCATCGCCTGCTGGCGAAGCTCTCGGCGCCTGCCGTTGGCTTTCACTACCAGCACGATGCCGATAATCATGATGATCGTGCCACTGACGCCGACCACCGAAGACCAAATGAGGCCATTCGTGCTGGACTTCGTGATGTCACCAGCACTGGCATCCATGCCCGCAATGTCGGCTCCCGCAGGCAGACCCTCACAGTCGATGCGGTAGGTACCCGCGGGCAGATCCGTGGCCGTGTAGTAGTTGTTAATCCCGGCGAACGAGTGCATGTCGTAGACGTCGCCATCCGTGTCCGTCATCGTGCACGACGTTGCCTCGACGTCGCCGAGGAGGATCGTGTACTGCCCGTTGGCGCCAACCTCGACGGTCCCGCCATTGGTAATGCTGACGGCGTTCACATCCTCGGGCGCCTCCGTGTTGAGGCCTGAGACAGCGACCACGGCAAAGATGACCGGGGCGATGATCAGCATCATGAGCAGGCCCAGAACAATCATGATCGTGCCCGGAGCTCGACTGGGCAGGTTCATGGGTGGCATGACTGCGGGACCGGCGTACGCGGCGCCCGGGTAGCCGCCCTGGGCGGGCATGGTGCCGTCCTGTCCGTACTGCGGCCAGGGCGTGCCCTGCTCGCCGGGGACTCCGTAAGGCCTGGGATTCGACATGAGGAAAGCCTTCCTAGAAATTCTTATGTGTCAGCATAGCAACGCGTGCATACGGCGTGATAACACCGGCAGCGACGTCAGGCCTGGCGGACAATCCGCAGGCGCTCCTCACGCAGCTGCGCGACGCCGGGAACCTCGAGGGGTTCCAGCGTGGTTCCGGTGGCACGCTCAAGCAGCAGGTCCGCCAGCTCGGGGTTACGCGCGAGCGCGGGACCGTGCATGTAGGTCGCGATGATGGAGCCCTGGACAGCGCCGTCGTAGCGGACCTCAGGTGCTTCTTCTCCCTGGGGCGTACCGTTTCCGACGCCCGAGATGACGCGCCCCAGCGGGGAGGCCTCGGGGCCGAGGACGGTGCCTCCACCGTGGTTTTCAAAACCGGTGAGGGTCTGCGTGAGCCCCTCAAGGACGGGCTCGCAGACGAGCTCGCCGATAGCCCGGTGCCCCTGAGGGCGAGTCGTAATGTCGAGGACTCCCATGCCGGGAACGCGTGCGCCGCGCGCATCCTCGTACCAGTGACCGAGCACCTGCAGGGAGGCACAGATCGCCAGGAGTGGGCGGCCCGCGTCAAGGGCACGGGCGAGACCGGAGGTGCCGCGGAACTTGTCGGCCGCAAGCGCCTGGGCGGTGTCTTCACCTCCGCCAAGCGTGTAGATGTCGAGGCTCTCGGGGATCTCCTCGGTCAGGCCGACGTGGACAACCTCGGCGTCGATACCGCGCCTGCGGGCGCGCTCGGCCAGAATCAGTGCGTTGCCGCTGTCGCCGTAGGTCCCCAGGACCTCGGGCATGAGGACGCCGATTCGCAGCGTGGAGGCGCTCATCGGGTGCCTTCCTTTCGATCGAGCAGGACCTTGAAGTCGCGCATGGCCGTGTAGTTGAGGAGCATCTCGACGCGGCCGGGCTCGCACGCGGCCAGGGCGTCCATGGGCAGCGGGACGAGGTCACAGTGGACGCCCGCGTATTCGAGCCGCACAGCAAGGTCGGCGCCACGTTCACCACAGGCGACAACGCGACGGCCGGGCTGCTTAACTGCGGAAAAATCGACATCCCACAGCCAGGAGAGATCCTGGCCGTCGGGCACCTGGCCGTTCACTCCGATGACGACCTGCTCGACGCGCGGGTCGATCATCGTCATGGCCTCTGCCAACCGGCGGGGTTCTTGGCGAGCATGAGGCGCGCGCGTCGACCGTTGACGTTGTGGACGGAGTAGCGTCCGGCGACCTCGGTGACACTACTGACGGCCGCGGCGGCAGCCGCGGGGTCGATGCCCATGGCGACGGCGGCGGCGACGGCCTGCGCGGCGTTGCCAAGGTTGGCGCGCCCGGGAAGCTTCAGCTCGAGGGGAACACTGACACCGTCCGGTCCACGCAGCGTCGCACGCGGGCCCTCGGGGGCCAGCTCGACGTCCTCGAGCCACCACTGAGGCTGAGGACGGCTGCTGAGCTCAGGAAGTTCCTCGCCGTCGAAAGCGGGAATCAGGTGCCAGTCCTCACCGGAGCGGACGACGCGACCGCCACGCGGATACGCCGCGGAGTCACCTCCCCAACCGGCGCCTGCAGCCACCCACACAACGTTCGGATTGTCGGCGGCGGCCGAGACGATGAGGGGGGGTCGTCGCAGTTCGCGACGACGACGGCGTCCGGATGCGCAGATGCCCCGTCACGCAGGCGACGCTCGACCGTGCCGATCTCTCCCACTCGATCGAGCTGATCGCGCGACAGATTCAGGTAGACGAAGACCGCCGGATTGACGTCGGCGGCGACGGCTGGCACGTGCATCTCGTCGACCTCGAGGGCTGCGCGCGTTGCGTTCTTCCCCTGCATGAGGGCCGTCAGGACACCGGAGGTCATATTGTCGCCGTTGATGTTCGAGGCGACGGGCCCAGCGCTTTCCAGCGCCGCGCGCACCATGCGGGTCGTCGTCGACTTGCCGTTCGTGCCGGTCACGATAACGGAGGAGAATGGGGCAGCCAGTTCCTCGAGGAGCTTCGGGGAGATACGCAGGGCAACCTCGCCGCCGATCATGCCCCCGGAGCCGCGTCCAAGGGCTCGCGATGCGAAGCGGGCGGCGCCACCGGCCGCTGTGGCCAGGCGAGAGCGCACCGACAGGTGATGCGAAGAATTCATCATGCATCCACGTTAACGCATGCGGGGCATCGACCGCGTCGCTGACGCATCTCAACCCTTTCTATCAGGACACAGACGAGGAGTGCCGCGGTGGCCACTATCCGCGCGCGACACGCTGATACGCACCTGACCTGCGCAGATAGTTACGCATTGCATATCGACGTTACCCACGCCATTTCTCTGTGACGGCATCGATATATCCCACCGGTTAATACCGGCCAGTCAGACGCCGAACAGCGCCACCCCAACATCTCACAACATGAGCAATCACAAGGAAAACGCCCGCCCATTGGCATAATTGCAGGTCAGAGGGCATTTTCGAAAAAAAGTTGCAAATCTGGCGCACGCATTTCGCGCACCCCCTGCACGTTTGTGCCAAGCGACGGACACCTCAACAATCGACTATCGAAACAGGCCGTGACCTGGTAAAACTATGTTCAGCAGGCGCAAGCCTGTTGCCTGTTCCAGGCTTCGGTCGAGGATCCTGTGTGCCCCCGGATCTTCGATCGAATTACGCTGCGGGACCCATCCATTGGATGGGTCCCGCAGTCCTTTATGTCTCGATGTCCTAGCGGCGAGAGACGATCGTTCCCTCAATCACCGCGCGCGCCTTCGATCGCGGCGCAGCCGGAAGGGCCGAACGCGCCGGGGCCTCGGAGGAGGCGAGCGCCGCGAGCGCCCGCACCGGATTCCACACGGTGAGAGAGCCGCCGGAGCGGCCGTCAGACTTCGAGGAGCTATCCCACGGGCGCTGGCCTCGTCGCATCGGCATGACCTGACCGTCCGCAGACGCAGCGAACACGCGATTGCGCTTGGCCTCGGCCGCGGCGACCGCCCCACGCAGGGCATCCCGCTCCTCCTCCAACGCCTCGACGCGGCGCTCGAGCTCGAGGATGCGTCGGATGCCCGCCAGGTTGATTCCCTCTTCCTGGCTCATGCGCTGCACGTCGCGCAGGCGCTGCACGTCCCGCTTCGTATAGCGGCGACCCCGCCCCTTGGTACGGGCGGGGATCACCAGGCCGAGGCGGTCATACTGGCGCAGGGTCTGCGGATGCATGCCCGCCAGCTCGGCCGCAACCGAGATGACGAACGTAATTGCGTCGTCCGATCCCGTCGTCGCCATGGCTTACTCCTCCACGGCCTCGAACAGGGATGCGCGCACGTCGAGGTCACCCTCGGCCTTCGCTATCTCCTTCGCGAGCTTCTTGAGGTCACGGCTCGGCTTGTCGGGAACCTGGATGGCCACGCGGGCAATCAGGTCACCCGTCGCCTTGGAGGTCTTCACGCCCCCGCCGCGCACGCGGATCTCGGAGCCCGAGGAGGAGCCCGCGGGCACCTTGACCGTGGCCGTGTTGCCATCGATCATCGGTACGTCGACGGCGGCACCGAGGATGGCCTCGGACACGGTCACGGGCAGGGAGACGACCAGGTCGTCGCCTCGCGCGAGAACACGGGATGCGGCTTGACGGTCACGACGACCTCGAGGTCACCAGCCGGACCGCCGTTAATGCCGGGCTTGCCGTGGCCCTTGACGCGGACCTTCTGGCCGTCCTTAATGCCCGCGGGAATACGGACCTTGATCGGAGAGCCACCGACCTTGATGGTCAGGGTCGCACCGTTCAGGGCCTGACGGAAGGAAATGGCCAGCTTTGCGCGCACCGTGCCACCCTTTTCAGGGGTGGGTGCCGCCTGCTGGGCGTGACCAGCGGCGCCGAAGGGCGAACCGTAGGGGTCGCCCCCAAAACGCGCTCCAGCGCCACCACCGCCACCGAAGAGGCCGGAGAGGATGTCCTCGAAACCAGCCCCACCGCCGGGCATGCCGGAGGTCTGGAAGCGCACGTTATGGCCGCCGCCACCGAAGCCGCCGGCGCCGCCGAAGGCCCCGAAGAGGTCCTCGAAGCCGCCCGCGCCGCCCGATCCGGCGGAGAAGCGCGCCCCACCGCTGGCCATCGCGCGGATCGCGTCATAGCGCTTGCGATCCTCATCGTTGGACAGGACGGCGTAGGCCTCGCCGATTTCCTTGAACTTGGCCTCAGCGGCCTCGTCGCCCGGGTTCTGATCCGGGTGCCACTGGCGAGCCAGCTTGCGGTAGGCCTTGGTGATGGCCTTCTTGTCCGCCGTCTTGTCGACTCCGAGGACCTTGTAGAAGTCCTTGGAGAACCATTCCTGTTCACTCACGCGCGTGTCACCTCTCTTTCAGTTGCGAGCGTGTCGATGTCATTCAGGGTTGTTCACCAGCACCTTCGCAGCGCGCACGACGCGTTCGCCACGGCGGTAGCCGCTCGCGAGGACCTGCCCGATGACGGGATGGTCGACGTCCGGGCTGGTGGTCGCCATGAGGGCGTCGTGCAGGGCGGGGTCGAAGTCGTCGCCCTCGGCGCCGTAGCGCTCGAGCTCGAAACGCGTCTTGAGCGTCTCCTCGAGCTTCGTGGCGATCGACGCGAAGGGGCCGTTGTCCAGGTCGCCGTGCGCGCGGGCGGCCGCGATGTCGTCGAGAACGCTGATGAGCGACTCGATGACCTCGTCCTGACCCGCGGTCTTATGACCGGGGATAGCCTCCTTGGAGCGGCGCACGTAGTTGGCGTACTCCTGGCCCTGGTTGTACAGCTCCGCGTTGGCGCGGGCCAGCTGATCCTCGACGCTCGCGATGCGCTCGAGGGCCTTGGCGAGGTCAGAGTCCTCGATCTGCTCCTCGAAGGCACTCATGTCGTCGGACGAGGCCTTGGACGAGGCCTGGGCGGCGTCATTCGCGTCGGGCGCGGTCTCATTGTTCTCGGCCGCCTGGCCGGCCGGGGCCGACTCGAAGGAGTCGGCCCCGGCGACGTTGGCGTCTTCGTTGGGCGCCGAGAAACCGTTGGTTTCTTCGGTGCTCACTTGCCGTCCTCGTCAACGATCTCGGCGTCCACGACGTCGTCCTGTGCGGGCGCGGACTGGGCGCCGGCCTCGTCGGCCTGCTGCTTGGCGTAGATCTCCTGGCCGATCTTCATGCCGGACTCGGACAGGGTCGCCATGGCGGTCTTCACGGCCTCGATGTCGTCACCCTTGAGGGCTTCCTTGACGGCGTCGACATCCTTCTGGACGGCCTCGCGGGTCGCCTCAGAGATCTTGTCGGCCTCGTCCTTGAGCAGCTTCTCCGTCGCGTAGACGGTCTGCTCAGCCTGGTTGCGGGTGTCGGCCTCTTCACGGCGCTTCTTGTCCTCGGCGGCGTGCTCCTCGGCCTCGCGCACCATGCGGTCGATGTCTTCCTTGGGCAGGGAGGAACCGCCGGTGATCGTCACCGACTGCTCCTTGCCGGTGCCACGGTCCTTCGCGGAGACGTGAACGATGCCGTTCGCGTCGATGTCGAAGGTGACCTCGATCTGCGGCACGCCACGGGGAGCCGGGGCGATACCGGACAGCTCGAAGGTGCCAAGCAGCTTGTTGTCACGGGCGAACTCACGCTCGCCCTGGTAGACCTGGATGAGCACGGAGGGCTGGCCGTCCTCGGCGGTGGAGAAGATCTCCGAGGCCTTGGTCGGGATGGCCGTGTTGCGGTCGATGAGCTTGGTCATGACGCCGCCCTTGGTCTCGATGCCGAGCGACAGCGGGGTCACGTCGATGAGCAGGACGTCCTTACGGTCACCCTGGATGACGCCGGCCTGCAGGGCGGCGCCGATGGCGACGACCTCATCGGGGTTGACACCCTTGTTGGGCTCGCGGCCGCCGGTCAGCTCCTTGACGACCTCGGTGACGGCGGGCATACGGGTGGAGCCGCCGACGAGCACGACGTGGTCGATCTCGGAGACGGTCACGCCGGCCTCGGCCATGACATCACGGAAGGGCTTCTTGGTGCGCTCGAGCAGGTCGGAGGTCAGCTCCTCGAACTTGGCGCGCGTCAGGGACTCATCCAGGTGGATGGGGCCATCAGCGGTCATGGACAGGTACTGCAGCGAGATGTTCGTGGAGGTCGCGGAGGACAGCTCCTTCTTGGCCTGCTCAGCGGCTTCCTTGAGGCGCTGGAGAGCGACCGCATCCTTGGACAGGTCGGCGCCGGTCTTGGCCTTGACCTGGTCGATCAGCCAGTTGACGATGCGCTGATCCCAGTCGTCGCCGCCCAGGTTGTTGTCGCCGGAGGTGGCGCGCACCTGGATGGTGGAGAAGCCGTCATCATCCTTGCCCACCTCGAGGAGGGACACGTCGAAGGTGCCGCCACCGAGGTCGAAGACCAGGATGAGCTCGTCTTCCTTACCCTTTTCGAGGCCGTAGGCCAGGGCCGCGGCCGTGGGCTCGTTGACGATGCGCTCGACCTTGAGGCCGGCGATCTGACCGGCATCCTTCGTGGCCTGACGCTGAGCGTCGTTGAAGTAGGCGGGGACGGTGATGACAGCCTCGGTGACGGGCTCACCCAGGTAGGCCTCGGCGTCAGCCTTCAGCTTCATGAGGATGCGCGCGGAGATTTCCTGCGCGGTGTACTTCTTGCCGTCGATCTCCGTGGTCCAGTCAGTGCCCATGTGGCGCTTGACGGAGGAGATGGTGCGGTCAACGTTGGTGACGGCCTGGCGCTTGGCGATCTCGCCAACCAGGACCTCGCCGGTCTTGGAGAAGGCGACGACCGAGGGGGTCGTGCGGGCGCCTTCAGCGTTGGGGATGATGGTGGGCTCGCCGCCTTCGAGGACGGCGATAGCGGAGTTGGTGGTACCGAGGTCGATGCCGACTGCACGTGCCATGGTTGTTGTCCTTTCGTTCGCTCGGCCGTCTCCGCTCCCGGAGCGGCTTGCGTTGGTCTATGTGGTCTTTGTGGTGCCGGGAGGACCCCGACACATCCTTGAGTCTGATGTACTCAACTTTAGGAGCAGGGTTTATTCCGCAACCCGAAGCTCTCAAACCTGAGTCTGATGTACTCAACTTTGCCGGCTTGGCTTTTATTCCATCGCCAAGCCCCTCAAAGCGAGAGTCACTCAAAACCTGAGTCTGATGTACTCAACTCTCTTTTCTCACTTTTATTCCACCCCACCTGGCTAGACGAAACGCGGCCCAGCACTACCAAAAGCTCCACAGTGTCAAGCATGCGTAAGCGAAGCGAAAGCCTGTCGTAAGTTTTTGCAAAATTCGAAAGTGGCGTACTACACCCCTCCTCTGGCAAACTAGTAACGCTCTCAACGACCGAGAGCCCCGTCAATCAATGGAGACTTGATGCGCATCACGAACCGACTGGCTGGCAGCCTCCTCGCCGGCCTACTAACACTAGGAATGGCAGGTCCCGCCTTGGCCGACACGCCAGCAGCCGACGGTGCCCAGTCCGGCACCCCCGCCACCCAGGCCACCTACGACGCGCGCTACGCGATCCCCGCAGCCGTCGACGCCTCGAGCGAGGCGAAGGTCGCGCAGTGGCAGGACATGAAGTACGCCATGTTCATCCACTGGGGCGTCTACTCCTCCTACGCAGGCTGGTACAAGGGCCAGAAGCAGGAAGTGGGCTACCCCGAGCAGATCAAGGCGTGGGGCCACCAGCAGACCTGGGACTCCCGCATCCCGCTGCAGGGCATCCCGCGCGAAGAGTACCTGGCGACCGCCCAGACCTTCGAGGCCCCCAACTTCGACGCGACCGCGTGGTGTCAGCAGGCCAAGGACAGCGGCATGAAGATGCTGCTCATCACCTCCAAGCACCACGACGGCTTCGCCATGTGGGACACGGCCACGACCGACTACAACTTCACGAAGCAGTCCCCCTCGCACCGCGACCCGCTCCTCGAGCTGTCGCAGGCCTGCAAGAAGGTCGGCATCAAGTTCGGCCTCTACTTCTCCAACATCGACTGGGAGAAGCAGCCCGAGAACCCGTGGCGTAACGACAACACGCTGAACGAAGAGGGCTACATGGACTACATCCATGCTCAGCTCAAGGAACTCCTCGGCGGCAAGTACGGCGAGATCGCCGAGCTCTGGTACGACATGGGCAAGCCGAACCCCGAGCAGTCCGACCAGCTGCGCACATGGGCCCACGAGCTCCAGCCGAACATCATGATCAACTCTCGCGTGGGCAACGACCGCGCGGACTTCGAGGTCGGCTGGGACAACGAGATGCAGTCCGAGCAGACCCAGGGTCCCTGGGAGTCGGCCGTGTCGATCTTCCACAAGACGTGGGGCTACGCCAACTGGGACGACGCTGCTCCCAAGTTCAAGGACACCGGCTACCCGGACTACTCCGAGGAAGACTGGGACCACATGATCGACGTCGACAACACGACGGCGCTTCGTAAGGCCCCGGGCGGCGCCCACACCAAGACCACCGAGATCGTGGGCAACATGTTCTCGACCGTGGCCCTGGGCGGCCAGTTCCTCTTCAACGTCGGCCCGAAGTTCGACGGCTCCTACGACCCGTGGGACGCCTCTGTCCTCAAGGGCATCGGCGACTGGAACCGCGCGCACCCCGGCGTCCTTAACAACTCGCGTCCGACCCACTTCCCCATCGAGACCTGGGGCAAGACCATGGTCGATGATTCGCACATCTACCTGGGCATCGAGAAGTGGCCGGCCGACGGCACGATCACGCTGCGTGGCGCCGGCGCCAACGACATCTCCTCGGTGAAGCTCGACGGCTCCGACACGCCCCTGACCTACAAGGTCGAGGGCAACGACCTCGTCATCACGCTGCCCGCGCAGCCCGACGAGATCCTCCCCGTCGTCACGGTCACCACGAACGGCGCGCCCAACTACGTGCCCACCGGCCTGACCACCATCGGCATGGACGCGACCACGATCCCCGCCTCCAGCCTCGAAAAGTTCAAGGCCCCCACCCCCAAGACCGGTGAGACCAGCTTCACGGCCTCCATCACCTCCGGTGACAAGGTCGCCTCGGGCGTGACCGTCTCCTTCGACACCGAAGGCTTCACGGACGCCTACGCGAAGTACAAGGTCACCGTCGCCGGCCAAGTCATCAAGGGCCTGACCGTCGACCAGCTCAAGGAAGGCGTCGGCTCCTTCGCGATCGGCCCGAACCAGACCGCGCGCGTGACCCTTGAGTACGACAACCCGCCCTACGCCCTCAAGGGCTTCGGCAAGGACACGACCGTCAAGTCGGTCACCGTCAAGGCCGAGAAGCTCTCGACCCCCGCAGTGATCGTCGAGCCTTCGAGCGTCGAGGCCGGCAAGACCGTCGCCGTGAAGGGCACGGGCTTCGCTCCCGAGTCCGCCGTGACGATCACGCTGCACTCTGAGCCCGTCGAGGTCGGCACCGCGACCACGGACGCCAACGGCGACTTCACCGCCGAGGTGACGGTCCCCGCCGACACCGAGGCCGGGAACCACACGGTCGTCGCCGAGTCCACTGCGCCGGTCGTCTCCGCGACCGCTCCCCTGACGGTCACCGCTCCCCCGGCACCCGCCGAGGACCCGAGCGCCGCTCCGAGCGAGCAGCCCTCCGCGGCCCCGACGCCCGCCCCCGAACAGGGTGGCAAGGGTGGCCTGGCCCGCACCGGCACCAACGCGCTGATCCTCGTCGCAGCCGCACTGGTCGCCGCGGGAGCCGGCACGGTGTTCATCCGCCGCTCGCGCCTGGCCAAGGCCTAATCATCGCGTGGGCTTAACCACCACAGGTGGGGGCGGGGCGTAGCTGACGCTGCGCCCCGCCCCCACTTACACTGAGGGATGCGCTGCGACCACTTTGATGCCGGGACCTGCCGATCCTGCTCCCTCCTCCCCCAGCCCCTACGAGCGCCAGCTCGCCGGCAAGGTGGAGGCCGTCGCGGCCACCCTCTCCCCCGTCCCCGGAGCCGGCGAGATCGCCTGGCTGACCCCGGCCTCGTCCCCCGAAAAGGGTTTTCGCACGAGCGCGAAACTCGTCGTCGGAGGAACCCGCCGCCGCCCCACCCTGGGCATCCTGGGGCCCGACCGGCGCGGCGTCGACCTGCCCGGCTGCCCCATCCAGCACCCCGCGATCAACCGCGCAACGCCCGGCCTCAAACGCTTCATCCGCTCCCTGGACCTGACTCCCTACGACGTTCCCACCAAGCGCGGGGAACTCAAGAACATCCTCATCACCGTGGGCGAGCGCCAGCGGCTCATGATCCGCTTCGTCCTGCGCACGCGCGACCGCGTCTCCGACATCCGCTCGGCGCTGCCGCTGCTGCGCGACCTCGTGCCGAGTGCACACGTCGTCACGGCGAACATTCACCCCACGCACGAGGCCATCGTGGAGGGCCCCGACGAAATCATCCTGACGCGGGCACGCACCCTCCCGCTGTCCGTGGAAGGCCTCGAGCTGGGCCCTCGTTCCTTCGCGCAGACGAACGCGTCCGTCGCCTCCGCACTGTACGAGCAGGCCTCCGTGTGGGCGTCTCGCCCCTTCGGCGACGGGCGGCTGCCCGAGAGCCTATGGGACCTGTACTGCGGCGTCGGCGGCTTCGCCCTCGCCGCCGCGCGCGCCGGATTCCCGCGCGTCACCGGCGTCGAGGTGTCATCCGGGGCGATCTCCTCGGCCATCAGCGCCGCCCGCCACGCGGGCCTGTCGCGGTCGGCTGCGTCGTTCATCGCGGACGACGCGACCGCGTGGGCTCGTGCCCAGTCGCCCGAGGATGTGCCCGACGTCATCGTCGTGAACCCTCCGCGCCGAGGCATCGGAGCCGACCTGGCCGCCTACCTGAACGAGTGCGACGCGCCCCGCGTCATCTACTCCTCGTGCAACCCCACCTCGCTGGCCACGGACCTGGCGGCCATGCCCACGCTGCGCCCCATTGAGGGCCGCCTCTTCGACATGTTCCCGCACACGACCCACGCCGAGGTCGCCCTCCTCCTCGAGCGCGCGTAGGACGCTCGGATCGCGCGTCCGTCCCGGGCCTCGGCCGGTTACAATTGGACCTAACGTTAGGAGAAACATGACCGTCGAACTTATCACCGCAGCCACGCCCGAGATCCACGAGGCCATGGGACGCCTGATCCCGCAGCTATCCCGCTCCGCCGCCCCCATGAGCGAGGCCGACGTGCAGCGCTTCCTCTCCCAGTCAGGCGTGCACCTCTTCGTGTTCCGCCCCGACGCAGCTGACGCCGACGGCAACCACCCGATCCTCGGCATGCTGTCGCTGGCCACCTTCGAGATCCCCACCGGCGTGCGCGCATGGATTGAGGACGTCGTCGTCGACGAGGCCGCCCGTGGGCAGGGTGCCGGCCAGGCCCTCGTGGTCGCCGCAATCGAGCATGCCCAGAAGATCGGCGCGCGCACCGTCGACCTCACTTCACGCCCCTCGCGCGAGGCCGCGAACCGCCTGTACCAGCGCGCCGGCTTCCAGCTGCGCGAGACCAACGTGTACCGCGTGACCCTCGAGAAGAAGTGAGCGCGCTGCGCTTGCAACACTTGCGGCCTTAGCGTCGTTTGCAGCGATTGCGTTACTTGTTGCTGCTTCGGTCCCTGGCATTCTTTATGTTGCCGCCCGCCCCCGCACGATGCGGAGGCGGGCGCTTCGCTTGGGCCTTGAAAGCGCGACCAGCTTCGACCCTGCTGCGGTCGGTGAGTGGTGACGCCTGAGAACGCCCATTGTGGGCCATTTTTCGTGCGCTGGGCGAACTTTTTCGCGCTCACACCCACATCAAGCCAAGCAGGGCGAACTTTTTCGCGCACGGGCAGCTGTGAGGTGGCGACGTTGAAACCAATGACACCTCTGCAACCGAAAAACGCACCCAAAACGCCCATTTCTCACCCGCAAAGGCGACACCGGTTTCAACCGCACGCACATACGAGCGAGCAAAGGCGACACCGGTTTCAGTTGGGGCTGAGCCTGCGCGAGCAAAGGCGACACCGGTTTCAACCACATGCACATACGAGCGAGCAAAGGCGACACCGGTTTCACGCGAGAGGCTTTAGATGCCCGCGGGCAGCGGCAGAGCCAGAGCTAAACGAAAGTCGCACATAATTTCCCACGGTCACTTTTGGAGACCGCCCACAAACGTTGCAATTACAACGACGTGAATTCATGGTTTGAAATAGCCGCAGGGGAATTACGTGCGACATTCAAGTCGCACCGGTGCGCATGGCACCGGAGGGGTCAGAGATTCAACCTCTTCGGTAACGTTCAACCTCATCGGGAGGATTCAACCCGATCAGAAGGGGTTGAATCCTCCCAATCAGGTGTACGCCTCACCACAACAAGCATTTTCGTGAATGCATGAGCTAAGAAGCCACTCGCAACGCTCACGGGCGGCGGCAGGGCCAGAGCGAAACAAAAGTCGCACCGGTGCGGATGGCACCGGAGGGGCCGGAGGGCACGAGGTGTCTGGCTGCGGTGCCCGTGGGCGGCGGCGGGGCCAGGGCGGGCCAGTCCAAGCGACACAAGCGCCGCCGGTGAGGAGGGCGCCGGAGGGTCCGGAGGGCACGGGCGGGCTTCGAGATCGACCACTCCGAGCCTTTAGGCTCGCGTGTGGCGATCTCGCGGGCGGCCGGGCCCGACGGCGCCCGGAACACCAGCGGGGCCACAAGCACCACCAGTAAGTTAGAACTCCTCGTAGTACTCCGGGTTCTGGTCGGCCTGGCGGCCGTCGGGGCGGCCGAGCGCACTGATCGCCGCCATCTGCTCGGAAGATAACGAGAAGGAGAAGATGTCGAGGTTCTCGCGCTGGCGCTCAGGGTTACCGGACTTGGGCAGGGGCATGGTGCCGAGCTGGTAGTGCCAGCGCAGGATGAGCCGCGACGGGGACACGCCCACTTCGGAGGCCAGGGCGACGATCGCGGGGTCTTCGACGATGCGCCACTTGCGCCCCAGCGGGCTCCAGGATTCGGTGAGCACGCCGACCTGCGCGTGATAGGCCAGCGCGGAGGACTGTGGGAAGTAGGGGTGCAGCTCGATCTGGTTGACGCTCGGGTACTCGCCGGTTTCGGCGTGCACACGGTCGAGGTGTTCGGGCAGGAAGTTGCACACGCCGACGGAGCGGATGAGGCCGCGGTCGCGCGCGTCCAGCAGGGCTTGGAAGGCCTCGACGTACAGGCCGCGCTTGGGGTTGGGCCAGTGGATCAGGTACATGTCCCAGTAGTCCAGGCCGGCGCGCATGAGGGATTCTTCGAGGGTGTAGACGGCCTCGTCGTAGCGCTGGTGGCGCCCGGGGAGTTTGGAGACCAGGCGCAGGTCCTCACGAGGCACGCCGCAGCGGCGCACGGCCGCCCCGAGGGCGCCCTCGTTCTCGTAGTTGAAGGCGCTATCCAGCATGCGATACCCGGCCTCGATGCCGGACACCATGGAAGCCACGCCCGAGGCGCCGCGCAGGTTGTAGGTACCCAACGCGATCGCGGGAACGTCCAGGCCGTCGGACAGGGTGTATGCGGGGATCTCACTCATGTCTCAAGCGTAGGCCACGCCACGCGCGGCGTTCTACCATTGGGGTATGGCACAGCTTGAACTGGACGAGGTCCACGCAAACGCGGTGGACTATCAGCATTTCCTCCTTGATTCTCCTTCCCCCTATCACGCGGCCGAGGTCGTGGCTCAGCGCCTCGTGGACGCCGGCTTTACGCGCGTCGACGAGAAGGGCGCGTGGGATGCCTCCCCGGGCGGTCACGTGATGGTGCGCGGCGGCGCGGTGGCCGCGTGGTTTGTCCCGGAGACGGTGGCCGATGACGCGGGCTTCCGCATCGTGGGTGCACACACGGATTCACCGGCGTTTTCGGTGAAGCCGTCGGTGCAGTCGACGACGCCGGATGGTTGGGGCCAGATCGACGTCGAGGTGTACGGCGGCATGATGTGGAACTCGTGGCTGGATCGCGAGCTGACACTGGCGGGCCGCCTGGTCCTGAATAGCGGCGAGGTCGTCCTGGCCCGTACGGGCCCGATTGCGCGCATCCCGCAGCTGGCGATTCACCTGGATCGCGACGTCAACCCGGGTGGCCTGAAGCTGGATCCGCAGAAGCACCTGCACCCGGTGTGGACGGTGGATAACCCGTACGGCAACGTGTTGGAGTATGTGGCGCGCACGGCGGGCCTGGATGACGCCTCGCAGGTCGCGGCCTTCGACCTGATTCTCACCCCCAGCCAGGGGCCGGGTTTCTTTGGTGACAAGGGCCAGTTCATCGCGGCCTCGCGACAGGACAACCTGTCGAGTGTGCACCCGGGCCTGGTGGCTCTGGAGCGCCTGGCCGCGCAGGGCACGCCTGCGGGCGGCGACATCACGGTGTTCATGTGTTTCGATCACGAGGAGGTGGGCTCGGAGTCGCGCACGGGTGCGGCTGGCCCGATCCTGGAGACGGTGCTGCGCCGCACGGCGAAGGCGCTGGGCCGCGACGAGGACGGCTTCGAGCGCATGCTCGCGGCCTCGTCGTGCGTGAGCGCGGACGCGGCGCATTCGGTGCACCCGAATTACGCGGGCCACCACGATCCGGATAACCGTCCGATGATGGGCCGCGGCCCGATCATCAAGATCAATTCGAAGCAGCGTTACGCGACGGATGGCGAGGGCATCGCACTGTGGAATCGTGCGTGCGCGGCGGCGGGCGTTGCCTCGCAGAACTTCGTCGGCAACAACGCGATGCCGTGTGGGACGACGATCGGTCCGATCACGGCGACCCGCCTGGGGATCCTGACGGTGGACGTGGGCATTGGCCTGCTGTCGATGCACTCGGCGCGCGAGATGAGCCACGTGGATGACCTCCTCGACCTCTCCAGGGTGCTCGAGGCGTACTGGCAGGGCGCCTGACGCCCGGGGCGCCCGCGCACGGTGAGCCCCACGGGCGAAACCGTGCGCGCGGCACCCACAGCGGGCCCTGACGCCCGCACACATGGGAAAACCCCAGCCTCGTCCATCAATCGGCGAGGCTGGGGTTCTTTCGTCTATCGGGTGCGCTCAGAGGTTGGCGACCGCAGTGACGGTGACGGGCACGTTGCCGCGAGTGGCCTTGGAGTAGGGGCACAGCTCGTGGGCGCGCTCGACGAGGGCCTGGGCGCGGTCGAGCTCGACGCCGGGGATGAAGACCGCGATGTCGGCGGTGAGGGCGAAGGAGTCGCCCTCGGGGCCAAGGCCGATGGTGGTGCGCACGACGGAGTCCTTGGTGTCGATGCCCAGTTCCTTGGCGGCCAGGCCCATGGCGCCCTGGAAGCAGGCGCCGTAGCCCATGGCGAAGAGGGCTTCGGGGTTGGCGCCGTCGCCGGGGCCGCCCAGTTCCTTGGGCATGCGCATGATGTGGCTGACGCCGAGCGCGGGGACGGAGGAGGTGCTGGCGCGACCACCGGTGGAGTCGGCGGTGACGGTGTAAACGATCTCGTTAGGTGTATCCATGACCCCATTCCACCACTAGGACTTCAGTCCCGCAAGGGGTTTGACGCAAACACAAGCTTTTTCGCGCAGACGGGGACGAGGCCGGGGCCTGCCCGCGGGTCACGCGCCGTCAGGCGGTGAGAAAGTCCGCGTCGGGGCGGGCGCTCAGGGCCTTGGCGACGGCGCGGCGGAAGCGGTCGTTCATGGGCGGAAGCTGGTCGCCGCGGAAGAACGCGGTCTCGCTGTTTTCGCCGTCGGCGGGACTGGGATCACCACTCACCCACTCGGCGGCGAAGGCAACGTCCAGGTAGGTGGTGACGTCACCGTTGTCGTAAGTGACGGGACCGACGACCTCGACGGACAGGAGGCGGCGCACCTCGATGCGAACGTCGGCCTCCTCCAAGGCCTCGCGCGCGGCGGCGATCGCGGGCTCCTCACCCGGGTCGACGATGCCGGTCACGGGGGTCCATGCTCCGTTATCTGAGCGGCGCACGCACAGGACCTCGACGGCCTCGGGGGCGATAGGACGCTCCCAGTCGATCGGCGCACAGCCCGGGGCGGGGCGCAGGATCACGACGGTCGTGCCGGGCATCCACAGGGGCGCATGACCGACGTGACGGCGCAATTCGAGGACGAAGTCGGGGGTAGCCATGGCCCTAGTCTACGGCGCTCACAGGAACGAGGTGATGACCGGCAGGAGCAGGATCTTGACGATAATCGCGAAGGCGAAGAGTGTCGCGTAGGCGGCCTCGATGCGCTCGTCGGTGACGCGGGCGTCGGCGGCCTGCAGGACGGCCGGCTGGCCGAGGAAGCCAGCGATGCCGCCCGCGGCACGCGCGGAGGACAGGCCGATGAACTTCGCGCCGAGGGCCTGAATAGCGCAACACACAATGACCATGACGGCGGCGAGGAGGGCGGCACGCCAGCCCTCGGGGCTGCCGAGCAGGCTCGCGAACTGCGGGCCTGCGTTCAGGCCCAGGGCGGCGAGGAAGAGCATGAGGCCGATCTGTCGGATCGTCAGGTTCGCGGCAGCGGGCAGGGTCCATACGAGCGGGCCGGTGCGGCGCAGGGCGCCGAGCAGCATGCCCACGATCAGGGGGCTGGCGGCGGCACCCAGCTGGAAGCCCTGGCCGCCGGGCAGCGGGAAGGAGACGATGCCCAGGAGCAGGCCGAGGACGAGGCCGATACCGAAAGCCATACCGTCAACTTCGGCGACGCGGCGCTCGGAGTCGCCGAGCCACTCGGCGATATCGTCGAGTTCGTCCGTGGGAACGACGACGGCAACGTGATCGCCGAGCTGCAGGTCAAGGTCGTCACGGGCCAGGAGGTCCAGGTCACCACGGCGCACGCGCGTGATGACGGCACCGAATCGCTTGGTGACATTGAGTTCGCATACGCTGCGGCCGGCGACGTCGGGGTTGGACACAACGATGCGCTCGAAGGCAAGGTCGGAACGGTCGTCCTCGAGGTTGTGGTCGAGGATCTCGCCGATGAGGGGTGCCGTCTCCTTGATGGACTCGGGGTCCCCGACCATGACGACGTGGTCACCCGGCAACAGGTCCTCGCCGGGAGCGGTGACGCGGGTGCGCCCGTCACGACGCAGGTAGGACAGGCGCACGCGCTGGTCGCGCCACGCGTCGATCTCACGCGTGTTGATGTGCTTGGATACGCGAATACTCACGGCCTCCAGGGAGGACCCCGCGAGGGAAGGCGTGTCCTTTGGGGCCGACCCACCTCCTCGTCACGGTGATTGTGACGATGAGGATGCCGCCGATGACACCCACCGGATAGCCAAAGGCGTATCCGACCGCAGCGTTCGGGTCCCCCGTGAGGCGGGTGGCCGTATCGAGGGCGGGAGCGGCCGTCAGAGCACCCGTGAAGAGACCCGACGTGAGCCCGGGGGACAGGCCGAGGAGGCGGCCTCCCGCGAGCGCGATGAGTGCACCCACGACGCACACGATCGTGGTGAGGGCGAGGAGGTTCGTCTGCTTACGCAAATTCTGGAAGAAGGTCGCGCCCGCGGAAATTCCGACGCAATAGACGAAGAATGCGAGGCCCATTGGCTGGACGATCGACATGTGGGTGCTGACAACCTCGGGATGCAGCGCCGAAACGATGAGGCCGACGAAGAGAGCACCCGCCGCTCCGAAGCGCAGCGGGCCGATCCTAATGGCCCCAATTGCCGCACCCAACGCAACGACGACAAACAGTGCGAGTAGGGGTGAAGACGCGAAAAGAGAGGCCATAGCTTTCAGAGTACCTGTCACGCGTCGGGCGCTCTCCACGACTGTCACATTGCTTGCGTTAAGAACCTCACGGATTGGTTACACTGGTGCCAGAAACTGAAAGGACGGTCATGTCTCAACCTGCACCCGGATGGTACCCGGATCCTGTCGGCAGCCAGCGCCTGCGCTGGTGGAACGGCGGCTCGTGGACGGAACAGTTCCAGCCGATGCCCACACAGCAGCAGCGCATGCCACAGCAGGGGATCCCCCACCAGGGCATGCCACAACATGGCATGCAGACACAGGGGTTTCCCCAGCAGGGGATGGGGCAGCAAGCGCCGATGCAGGCCATGCCGACAGGCGCACCCAATCCCGGCGCTGCCGCCAGCGCGCAGGCCGCCGTCGCACAGGGGTCCAGCGTGCAGCAGACCTCTGCCCCGGTGGGCCCTCACCTGCCCTCGAACAAGCAGGCCCCGACCGTCTCCTCGAATCCGTACGGCTCCGAACCCAAGTTTGATCAGCCGAAGAAGCATGCTCGGGACAGCAAGGCTGCACACACCAAGACGCCGAAGAACACCTCGCGCTGGAACCTCGCGACAGTTGCAGTGTGGGCGGCTGTCGTCATTTTCGGAGTGACGACGATTATCGCGGGCAGCTCCTATTCGCACGCGCGCGCCGAACTCACGCCCGCGGTCCAAGAACGCGACGAGGCTCAAAGGCAGTACGACCAGGCACAAAAGGAGCTTGATCAAGCTAAGAAGGAACTCGAGGAGTTGCAGCAGTGAGTTACGTTCCTACCCCCGCTCCGGTGCCCGCGCAGAATCCCGCAGGTTCCCACAGCGGCCTGAAAGTTCTAACGGCTATTGGCGCCGCCCTCGCCGTTCTCTTCCTCATCCTGTCGGTGGTCCTGGGGCTCACCGCGCGCTCACATTCGGAGTCCGCCCGGCAGGCGCAGAGCGACGCCCAATCCCTGCGCGAGAAGGCCAAGGAGACAGAGACCGAGACTGCGACGACCCGCACCAAGATCGCCGAGGCGACCAATAAGAAGGAAGCCCAGGCGTGGTGCGACGGTCTGACGAGCGCGAATGCGGATTTCGACTCGCTCGACAGGGTTGCGCGAGATTACTCGTCGCTGACGGCGACACGACGCGAGGTCATCGGCCAGATTTGCCCGCAGAAGAAGAGCTTTATCGAGGCATACGCGAAGGATACCGCGCAGGGAGCACTCAAGGCAGAAACTACCGCCTGCTCGGCTGGTGCCTCCTCAGCGACGATCTCGGGATCCATCTCCATTACCGGAGCAAACTTGGCTGGCGCATCGGCGTACGACGTCACCGTCGAGGTCTAACTCGTCCCTGGTTCTACCACCAAGGGTCATCAACCTGTGGACAAGCAGACAATCACTGTTCCCGCGGGAGGAACGGGCACACTGACATCGAACGTTCCACTACCTTCCTTTGACTCGGGATCCTGCGGTATCCGCGCTGTAAGCATCTGGCCCAGCGGGGTCTGAGCGTATAGTTGCCCACCATCCCTCGGGCGACTAGACTCCCTGACCAGACACTCGGCTTTGACATGACACGGGAGAGTGAACCACGATGAGCGAACCTGCGGAAGGCTGGTACGCCGACCCGACCGGCGCCGCACAGCTGCGCTGGTGGGACGGCCACGCCTGGACGGAGTACGTCGAGCCCTACGAGCCGGCTCCCACGCAGGCTGGAGCAGCTCCCGCACAGGCCGAGGGGATCCCGGCCTACGACGGAGCCCCGCAGTACGCTCAGCCCGAACACGTCGTTTCGACCGCGGCGGCCGAGGCCAACGCTGAGTTTCCCCCGATCCCTTCCCCGGACGATCCCGCGCACTGGGAGGCCTCCGACCCCATCCCCTCTCCCGAGGAAACGGGAGCATGGGAGCCTGCCCCCGCCTCGTCCATGAACGAAGCGGACAATGCCCCCATCCCTATGCCCGGAGACACCGAGACCCCCCAAGAGGCACAGGGGCGCTCCGGCACCCTCAAGTGGACGCTCGGCTGCGTCGCCTCCTGGATGCTTGTCGCCGTTTTCATCACGGTCCTCGTAGTCGCATGGTCCCACCTGGGCGCCAGCGGCCGCATCCACGATGAGGCGAAGAGCCGCGCCGAAACCGCGCAGCAGGAACTCGATACCGCGCAGTCCACCCTCGCAGACATCAACCGACAGATCGAGGAGGCCCAGAAGTGAGCGCACCCGCCCCCCTACGCGCCGCGACCGTCGCGGGCGCCGCCCTCGCTGTCATTTTCATCATCCTGTCGGCCGTCGTCGGCGGAATTAACGCCTGGCGCTCGCACACGGCGTCCAGCTACGACACACAGGCCGAGCAGGCTCAGTCCGAGAAGGCTGCGGTCGACCAGCAGATCGCCGACGCGAAGACCCGCCTCGACGCCGCCAACGTTCACAAGGACGCCAAGGCGTGGTGCGATTCCATCACCCGAGAGACGGCGGCATCGATCCGCGACGCCATCAAGTCCTACGATTCGGCGACGCAGGCCGTCAAGGACGCCATTCACGAGGAGTGCGCCCCCAAGGAGACGTACGCCAACGCGCAGCGCGCCGGTGCCGAGGTCGCATTCAGCCCCGGAGTCCCGGAGTGCACGACCGACCAGGTGACCACGACAATCAACGGCACCATCACGCTGAGCTCCACAAGTGCCATCTCCTCGCTCGGCCCCCTTGAGCTCACGATTTCCGGCTACACACTCGACAAAGGAACCACGCTGAGCCCCTCCTCCCCCTACCAGGGGACGACGACGGTGACACTCACGCCGGGGACCCCCGCTACATTCACAATCTCCGTCCCCTACGACCCGGCGATGACCGACAAGACCGAGTGCGGGTTCTCGATGACGTCCTGGTGGCCGACCAGCCTCTGACAAACGCGTGAGGCCAATCACTGAACAGATTCCATCAATTCACGCTGATCTAGAATTGACGGGACACAGTGAAAGGAGCCTCCTCGTGAGCAACCCCGTCCAGGTGCCCACCCCGGCGAATCCCGCGGCGAAGCCCATCGCGCAGCCCCCTGCTTCGCAGCTCATTACCACGGGAATCCTGGTGCTCCTGACGTTCTTCTTCATCGGCGGCGCCGCACTGGCAGGCAGCGCGTATGTGAGTGCCGGTAACGACCTGCAGAACGCACAATCCCTGTACGATCAGGCAGAACAGACGCTCCAGGAAGCGAAGGACGCAGCCAAGTGAGCGAACACTACTCCCGCCCCCTGCCTTTCCCGCAGCACAAGGTCCGTGGCCTGACTATCGTCAACCGGATCTTGGCCCTCATCGTTATCGTCAGCGCGATTACCATGATCACGCTCTTCTCGCAGGCCGTTTCCCGTAACAACGAGGTGAAGAGCCTGACGAGCGCGACTGAAAAGACCAAGCAGCGAACCCTCGAAATCAAGGCGACCAGCTGGTGCGACCAGATCACGTCGGAGAACGCCGACAAGATGTCCACTCTGTTTAGGGACTACGACGCAGCGTCGTCGCAACAAATGCACGAGATCGAACGTCAGTGCAAGCAGAAAGTGACAGTTGCCAAGCTCATTAGCTCGCACGATCCCACTGAGGCATTCATAGTCACGTCCGAGTGCACCATCAACGAGTCGGAAGACACCGCTTCCTGCACCGCTACCGTGGCCACCAATCCATACACGCTGGGGCAGGGACTCAGCTTTTACTCGGCTACGACCGCGACCCTGCGGATGCGTGTCGCCGACACTCCGACGAACTTACTCACCGATCCACACGTGATCGACAACGTCGCGACCATGACGCTTGATTCGAGCGGATCCGGAACGATGTCTTTCGATGTCCCCTTCGACGTCAGCTGGGGCACCGCTTACGACATTCAGGTGACGTCGTACTTCCCAAACGAATAAGCCTGACCATCGTTTTCCTTGCAACGTCGTACCGTTCACCACCGTCCATATGCGACGTGAGGCCCCTCACTGACCGATTCAATGAAATTCGAGTTCCCTTAGAATAGTCGGGACACAGTGAAAGGAGGCTCCTCGTGAGCAACCCCGTCCAGGGCTGGTACGCAGACCCCGCAGGAACTGGCCAGCTGCGCTGGTGGGACGGAACCCAGTGGACCGACCGCTATCAGGCCGCGCCCGCTTCCAGCACCGCCACGGATTCCGAAACCCCGAACGCCGCAGGCGGTGCCGCGGCCACCAGCGAGACCACCGACGCCACCGCCGCGGAGACGTCGCCGCAGCCCGCCAATGCCACGGTGCAGTTCACCCCTGTGGCCCAGGCGCCTGCCACCAAGGCTACCCGCGGACAGATCGTCCTCGCCGTCATCGCCTCGCTCCTCGTCGTCCTCTTCCTGGGCACGAGCATCATTGCGACAGGTATGCACGGAAAGGCACAGGAGGACGTCGAGCATTCTCAGTCCATCCTCAATGACGCGCAGAAGGAACATCAGAAGGTGCAGGAGGCAATGAATGAGTGACCTGAACACGGCCGCAGCCACCGAGGCTCCCACCGCCACCGTAGCCCCGGCGAAGCCCGGTAAGAGCAAGGGCCTGACCCTCTTTAACCGCCTCGCCTTCATCATCGCAGCGCTCCTCGCGCTCATGACCGCCATCATGCTCCTTCTGACCGTGCAGGCCTCCAAGTCCGCTGTCAATATGCGCGACGAGGCCGCAGCGACCCTCAAGCAGGCCGGCGAAGAGTTCGCCCCCTACTGGTGCTCGCAGATCACCCCCGAGAACGTCAAGAAGTTCGACGACCTGCGTACCGAATTGGTGACGATGGACGACGAGATCCAGAGCGCCGTCAAGGAACAGTGCTACAAGAAGACTGTCATCAACGACCTCGTTGCTTCGAACAGCCCGGGCGAGGCTTTCGACACCTCGACGAATGAATGCACCATTAACGGGCCGTCCACGACTATCACGTGCTCCGTGACCGTCAAGGCCAGCGAGGACATGAAGAAGGGCCTCGCGATGCTCTCCTCCGCGACGGTGACGCTCGACATGACCGTGCGCACGACGAACAACGTGCTCACGTCGAAGGGCCACAAGATCGACAACGTCGCAACCCTCACCGTGGACAGCAACGGAAACGGTAGCACGCTGTTCACGATTCCCTACGACCCCACCTGGGGCGAGTACTACAAGATCTCGGCCACGTCGTTCTACCCGAACGAGTGACGCGGCTTCCCTGATCACACTGACCCCGTCGCCCCATGGGCGGCGGGGTCTTTGTGAGTGGTGCGGCTGATGATGAGCCGCAAGGCCACGGAAGGACATCGAGCAACGGGACGACCAGCCCACCATGTCAACGTCCCGCGGAGGGGCGCCCAGGCCTCGTCGATGAGATCAGTAGTGCTCGTGGGAGTCGTAGCCGCGAAGCCGATCGAGCTCTCGGCGCTCCTTCTTCGTCGGTCGCCCGCTGCCCTTCTCTCGCATCGCAACCGGGATGTGCAAACGAGGACGCTCCGGGGTGCGATCATCATAGGCGGTACGAGCCTGCGGGTAGGAGACGCGCTTGCTCAGCAGCAGGACCACCCCAAGGATGCGGTCGAAGCCCTCGATGCGCAGGCGCACCTCGTCCCCCACGCGTACCTTGTACGCCGCTTTGACGGGTTCACCGTTGACGCGCACGTGCCCCGCACGCACGGCGGCCGTGGCTTGGGAGCGTGACTTGAGCTGGCGGGTCGCCCACAGCCAGGTATCCACGCGCACGGATGACGATGCGAGCGCTCCGGCGGGGATAACGACTTCGTCGGGGGTCTGACTCATCGGCATCCCCTAGTTGATGCGACGAATACGCTTCTGGTGGCGGGGCGTCAGGATGATCGCGACGAGCGCACACAGGATCGGCATGCCGATGAGCATGCCCAGGAGTGCACCCCACGGCACTACCGGCCGCAGCGTGGTGAGCGTCGAGAAGATATGCGAGTTGGCGAACGTGATGACGGTGAGGACGCCAACGACGAGGCCGGACAGAACGGCCGTCGGGATGACATTCAGCGCGAGCACGATACCCTGCCACGTGGTGACGTGGCGACGCATCGCGGGGGCCGCGCCGATCGCATCGAGGGTATCGAGATCGGGCCGCATGTCCGAGGCCGACAGGGCGACGACGAGGGCGACCGTGGCCGCCGCGGCAACGATGGCAATAAGCGCTGCGACGTAGGGCAGGACGAGGGAGCGCATCGTCGGCACGATGACCTGAGCCGAGGCGCCGGGCACCTGGCGGGCAATCGTCGCCTGGAACGACGGAGCATCGACGGGACTGACCTGCTTCTCGATGGTCAGGAGCTCGCCCAGAGGCCGCGCTTGCAGGCCCAGGTAGGACGCTGCGGTCGGTGACAGTACGATGACGTTGACACGGGTCAGGGGTGTAGCGACAAAGGTCTGGACGGTCGTCACCTTGGCGTCCGGAAGATTATCGTCCGAGGCACCCGCGGCCTTCGCTTCCGCGATGGCACTCATGTCGAGGCTGCGCAGCGTCACCTGGCCGGCACCGTCGATGTAGTCCGGGTCGGGAATAAGGACGCCGCCGGCGTTGAGGGTGGCGGTTGCACGCACCATGTCGTCTTCGTTGGCGAAGTACCCGGCCTCACGCAGATACGTGCCGTCGTCGACCATGTAGGCCAGGTCCAGCTCCGTCATGGTGCCCATCTTGTCCGACATCGTGAACGTCGAACCGTTGTAGGGGTGCACCACCTCGACCATGGTGGTCGGGCCACCCGGCCCGCTGTTCCACGCCAGGCCGCTCAGCGTCACCTGCGAGGTGACACCGCGCTGGGCGTCAACGGCGTCAACGGCCGACTTCATGAGGTCACGCGACCGCTTGACAGATTCGGTGCGGTCGACGGTCGACACGAAAACCTGACCGCGCTGGCCCACGTGGGGACGAGCGTTCCAGCCGGCCTCATTCGACGAGGACAGGGTGATGAGCAGGCCGCAGGCGACGAACACGGTCGTCAGGATCGAGGCCATGGCGGGGAACGTGCGGTGGCCGTTTCGCACGGCGTCGCGCAGCGCCAGACGCATGCTCATCGAGGCGCGACGATTGGGGGCGCGCCAGCGTGTGAAGATGTATGGAATCGACCCGATGAGGCCGGCCTCGAGCAGGCCGATGCCGATGACGAGGGCAAGTACCGATCCACGCCAGGCGGCGATGCCTAACAGCGGGAGTCCGGCCAGCAGCGCCAGGGGGTAGATCATGCGACGACGCACGAGGCGGGATGGTTCCCACACGCGCCCGCCGATGACCGCGGAGGTGTCGATGTGCGACGAGGTGTGCGCCGGCGACACCGACGCCATCAGGGACAGGAGGACCGGCAGGAGCACCGACAGGGCCAGCGGCCACCACGGCACGATACCGATGCCCAGGCCCGACCACATGCCGATGCCGACCATAGCGGCCGCAGACAAGGCGGCAGAAAAGAGCGCCGAGTAGATGCCGATGATAACGCCGTGGGCAATCGTGAGCCTGCGTCCGTCCGTGCGATCGCCGCCGTTCGCAACAATCATGGCGGCTGTGCGCATCACCGAGCGCTGAGCGACGGTGTACAGCGGCGAGATGAGCAGGATCAACTCCGTGAGGATCAGGAGAATACCTGCAACGAGGAGAAGGTACTGCCCGGGGTTCGTCCGACGAGTGTTCTGGGAATCCTGGTACTGCGCAATCTGCGAGGAGAGCACCGATGCATCGGGCGGGTTCGCAAGCACCTGGCGAGACAGGACAGAGAAACCGTATGCGTTGATTTCGCGGATCTTTTCCCAGGTGACAGGCTCTGGTCCGATCACGTACCAGGCCGTCTGCGTGCGCCCCGCGACAGCCAGGCGATCGATGGGAAGCGTTCCGTCGCCGATAATGGCGCGCTCGGTACCACCGATGATTGCGTCGATAACGACGCTCCCCTTGAGGGTCTGCGTCGCTCGTTCCTTGGCGATCGTCAGGGACAGGTTGACGCTGTCTCCGACCGAGACCGAGAGCGCTCGGGCGACATCCTGAGAGATCACGGCGTGGCCGGCGGCCAGCGGCCCGCTCTTGCCTCCCGCGTTCACGCGCGGGGCCTCGAGCTCGGCGGTCTGCGTACCGTTGTTGACCGTGAAGCCCGCGCCGTCAGCCGTCTCCAGACGCAGCTGGTAGAGGGTATCGACGGCGATCAGCTGATCACCTGCGGGCACCCAGCTGGTGAGAGTCTCCATCGAGACCGTCACCTCGTCGTTCGAGGCTCCCTGCCCGAGACGATCTACCGTAAAGTTCTGCTCGATCGCCGTCGAGGAGCGGTGCAACGTCACCGCCTGCACGTCGCTGCGGTGTCCAAGCCACGACGAGGCCTGGTAGCGCTGCGAGGTCGTGACATCCCAGAAGGTGATCGCCGCGATCGCGATAATGATCGGCAGCGAGATCAGAAACACCGCCGTGAGCGTGCGCCCCAAGCTTTGGCGCGCATCACGAGAGGCGATGCGGAGTACTACTCCCCATCGCCTCATCCGCGTGTTGAGTCGGCTCATTAGATCCTTGGTGCTGTGTCTGCCAGCAGATCCCTCAGCGAATCTCCCCTCGAGCGGTCGACGATGCGACCGTCGCGCAGGAAGACAGTTCGATCTGCCCATGCGGCCATTCTGGCCTCATGAGTCACGAGGATACCGGCTGCACCGGCATCAATGTGATCACGCAACACCAACATGATCTGTTCGCCAGTGTGAGAATCGAGCGCACCCGTCGGTTCATCCGCAAGAATGACCGAGCGGTTACCCACGAGCCCGCGGGCGATCGCGACGCGCTGTCGCTGGCCACCGGAAAGCAGCTCCGGGAAGCGGTCCGCCAGGTCGGCGACGCCCACTTCCTCCAGCGCAGCCATCGCAGCCGCGCGGACCTTCGACGGGCTCACGCCGTCGAGTTGCAGCGGCATCTCAACGTTTTCAAGAGCCGACAGGGACGGGATCAGGTTGTAGTCCTGGAAGACGTATCCAATCGAGCGGCGACGCACCTCGGCACGGTGAACACTGTCCAGCGACGCCAGGTCAACCCCGTTAATGAAGACATTTCCGCGGGTCGGGCGCTCGAGACCACCGGCGATCGACAGTAGCGTGGACTTCCCGGAGCCAGAGGGTCCCATAACAGCGAGAAGCTCGCCGGGTGCGACCTCAAGGTCGATCCCGTCGAGCGCTCTCACTCGGACGCCGTCCGCGCCGAACTCATGTCCGACGCCAACCATCCGGATCGGTAGTGGCACAGGCTGGCTCATCGCACCCCGGCACGCTCCGAAATGCCGACCTCAGCCTGGGCCCAGCTCATCGAACGACCCTTCGCAGCAGCGAAGGCAGCGCGACGCGCGGCCTCGGAGACCGCACCGGACTCGATGTGATCGAGCCAGTTGAGCTCGGCCTCGAGGTCGAAGATGTGGCGCTCCAGGATGAGCTTCCACGCGAGCTCACCCTCATCGGCCGAGGCCTTCAGACGAGTGACATCACGCAGGGAACCCAAGGTCGAGCGACGCTGAGTCTGGATCATGGCCTCGACGTCGACCGTAGGATCGGCGGCGGCCACGGCGAGCTTCATGACAAGCTCATCGCGTTCGGGATGTTCGCGGGGAACGGGGGTGGACCACCAGGCGTTGAGGACTTCGCGGCCGGCATCAGTCAGCTCGAAGACCTCAGAATCACGGCCCGCGTTGGTCTCGGCGTGAGACACAACCTGGCCGTCGCGCTCGAGGCGCTGCATCGTCTGGTAGACCTGGCCGATATTCAGCGGCCATGCTCCGCACGTCTGCTCCTCGAACATCTGCTTCAGGCGGTAGACACCGGCGGGCTGCTGCGCAACAAGCGCCAGCAGGGCATTGCGAACCGACATAACTCTCCGTTCGTTGTCTGGACGTGTAGACGATCGTGGTTGAACAGTATCTATCGTACGCTAAATTCGTTGGCAGAGCGAGGATTTAGCGGTGGGTTACTAACATAATCCCTACCAGCTGGTTAGACACAGGCTCCTGAAATTTCGGGGAATATCAACGAAACCGACCGCGACACCAATAAAAGTGCCAACCGGGTTACAGACACATATTTCAAGTTTTTCAGTCATATTCCAACAAATCATCAGTCACGCGGTCAGACCCCTCAAAAGCACCGACGGAAGTCATCCAAAACCGGGAAAAAACGCGTCGCAGGGGCGACTGACCATCGGGACAGAAATTATTTGTCAGCCGAAGGTCTCAGACTTTGAGATCTATCGCTCACACAACGGACTACTCGGCGAGCATATCGTCAATATCTTCCCAGAGCACCTTCGGCGATGAAGGTGCAGCGACCGCCCAGAACTCGCCATCCGCGCTTGCCAGCAGGGGCACCTCGTCGGGGTACAAGTCAGTGAATTCAACGCCTGCCAGCACCTCGCAGACCTCCTCGCTGGTGGCGAGCAATCGCCAGCTTTCGCCCGACAGGCTCGGGTAGGACGCCGCATCGACGACCCGCACGGCCAGCCCCACCCACGCGTCATCCGCGACGTCCGCCCAGAAGGCCCCCGTCGCCTCGTCGACCTCGGCATCGATCACCTCGGCGATCTCGCGAGCAACCTTGGGCACCTGCACAAGAATCTCCGTGAGATCGCCGCGTTCGAGGGCACCGAAGAGCACCTCCGGCACCGCCGTCGCAACAATCCCCTCGCCCGACGGCTCACCCAAGGCACTGAGCTCAAGGAAGGTCTCCCGCAGCTGCTCGGCATCGATCGACCACACCGTCAACGGGTCATCCTCACCGGCGTACAGTCCCCCGTCGTCGCATCGCAACACCGCAGCAGAGTGCGGGCCAACGAAGAAGGTGACTCGGCGGCATCCCGCGGGGGCAACAACCCAGGCGGTGAGCACCTTCGTCGCCTGCGAAAACACCTGAAGGAGAGCAGCGAGGTGCGGGGCGGGGGCATCACCAACGACAAGGCCCTGGCTGCGCAGCAGCTCAACGAACGGATGCTCGGGGTCAGCGAGGAGTCCATCGGCATACGAGCGCAGCGCCTCGCACTCCAGCTGGCTCATGTCGAAGACGACGCCGTCCTCCGTCTCGTAGGCGTTGATCATGATTCCTCCTGCGCTCTCAAACCGGCACCGCGCGCGCCTTTAAAACGAGGACAACGCTACGACATGTGCACCAACCCCGCCCGCGGACGACGATGACCGCAGCGCGTGCGGAAGGCTACACTGGGAACGACTAGGAGGATTCACCGATGAACACCCCGCTTCCCGCAGGCCCCGCCCCGGCCTCGTCCCCGATTCCGACCCTCATCCTTCCGACGGGCGCCCCCATCCCCGTTCTTGGATTCGGCACCTACAAGGTTGCGCCCGAGGACACGTACGACGCGGTCAGCCGCGCCCTCGAGGTCGGGTACCGGCATATTGACACCGCTCAGATGTACGGCAACGAGGCAGAGGTCGGCGCGGCCCTCGAGGCATCCGGAATCGCGCGCGAGGACCTGTTCGTCACGACGAAGGTCGACAACTCCAACCACGAACCCGAGCGGGCCGCCGCGTCCATCCGGCGCTCCCTCGAGGACCTGCGCACCGACTACGTGGACCTCCTCCTCGTACACTGGCCGCTGCCCACCCTCTACGGGGGCGACGTCGCCCTGCCCTGGCCGGCCCTCGAGGACGCATTCAACTCCGGCGGCGCACGCGCGATCGGCCTGTCGAACTACGAGCGCGAGCACGTCGAGGCCGTCCGTGCGGTCGCAACCGTTCCCCCGCACGCCCTCCAAGTCGAATCCCACCCCTTCTTCCCCAACGCCGACCTGCGCGCCTACGCCCAGGGCCTCGGCATGGTGTTCGAGGCCTGGTCCCCCCTCGCGCGCGGACGCGCGGTCACCGACCCGACACTCGTCGAGATCGGCACGCAACTCGGCGTGGGCCCGACGCAGGTCGCGCTGCGCTGGGCGCTGGATCGCGGCCACATCGTCTTCCCCAAGACCCTGAGCCCAGCGCGCATGGCCGCCAACTTCGACGTGTTCTCCTTCTCGCTGGATGCCGAACAGACCGCGCGCATCGACGCCCTCGACGCGGGCGAAGCCGGTCGCATGGGGTCGCATCCGGCGACGATGGACCGGCTCTGAGGACGGGTACGATACAGGCATGGCATCCAAGCTCACGCGCGCCGACCGCGCCATCGTCCGACTGGCCGACGGCACCGTCAAACAGCAAAACCTACTCACGGGCACAGAGGTGTGGACCGTCCCGGGCCGCGGCAACCGCCCCCTGACCGCCCCGCACGCCGACCACAACCCCATCGACCACGAGGCCGACGGGCACCACTGCGCGTTCTGCTGCGGGCGCTACCTCGAGACCCCTCCCGAGAAGTCGCGCCTCGTGCGCCGCGAGGACGGGTCGTGGGAGCAGCTGGACGCCCTCGGCGCCGATCAGCTCGGTGACACGGTGGCGGAGTTCCGACGCATCCCCAACCTCTTTGAGATCGTCTCCTACAACTACTGGCACCTCAACCACGGGCACCTCCCCTCCGAGGATGACCGCCGCCGCATGGCGCACTACCTCGCTTCGGACGCCGGCTACGAGCACGTCATGAACGTCGTGCGCGCCCGCATGCTGGCCTCGGGCATGAGCGAGGGAGAGTTCGCGGCCACCAGCGAAACCGCGCGCCTGCAGTACGCCAACGGCTTCTTTTCCGGCGGCCACGACCTGATCATCGGCAAGCGCCACTTCGTCGATGGCGCCACCGAGGCCCACCAGCTGGCCGGCTCCGGCACCCTCACCCCCGAGGAGCACGAGCAGTACACGGCCTACACGGCCCGATCCATGCGCGACCTGTACGACCTAGACCCCGCCGTGCGCTACGTGGCGACGTTCCAGAACTGGCTGCGCCCCGCGGGAGCGTCATTCGACCACCTGCACAAGCAGCTCGTCGCGATCGACGAGATGTCCGTGCAGACCGAGGCCGAACTGGAGCGCCTGCGCACCCAGCCCGACATCTACGACCAGATCTTCACTGTCGCGGCCACGCGCAAGCTCCTCATCGCCCAGAACGAGCACGCCGTCGCCCTGGCCGGGTTCGGGCACCGTTTCCCCGGCATCGCGATCTGGCCCCTGGGCGAGCCGAAGAACCCGTGGGAGGTCAGCCCCGAGGCCATGCGCGGCATCTCCGACATCCTCCATGCCGCGCACGCCGCGACAGGCGTGGAGGTGCCCGCCAACGAGGAGTGGTACCACCGCCCGCCCACCGTCTCCACGCCCATGCGCTGGCGCATCCTGCTCAAGTGGCGCATCTCGACCCTCGCAGGCTTCGAGGGCGGCACACGCATCTACCTCAACACGATCGACCCGTGGAAGGTCGTCGAGCACACAGTTCCACGCCTGCTCGAATTACGCGAAGCGGGCCTCATCGCCCCCATGCGCATCGGCGAAGAATGCAAAGTCAGCCCCGCAATGCTGCGAGGCTGACTCGTCACGGCGCGTCCGGCGGGGATTACTCCTCGTCGTCTGAATCGTTAAGGCCGGGATCGGTTGCCGCGTCATCCGCGGGCGCCGCATCCGGTTCGGCGCCCTGCGTGCCCGGGTCGGTCGCGGGGTCCGGCGCACTCGGCTGGGTGGGGGCAGGCGCAGCAAGCGCCGACTCCCACGTGGCCAGGAAGGCATTGAGCGCGTCCAGGGAGCCGATCGTCTCATCAGCAACGACCGCCTCGCCCGTAATCCCCATCAGCCAACCGGCCTTCGTGTCGGCGGCAAGCACACCATCAATCGGGTACGCCGCGCCGGTCGTCGCCAGGGAACGCTGAGCGCTTTCCCCCTGCAGCCAGGCAATCAGTGACTCGGCACCATCGGACGCCGACGAACCCGTCGCGGCGACGTACATGATGCGGGCGATACACGTCGACGAGATCGGCGTGCCGTAGGAATCCGCGCCCGTGTTCGTCGCAGCAGCAGCGGCCAGCGAACGCGGAGCCACAACCAGCGGGTACGCTCCCGACGCGCCCGCGGAGGCCCCCGCAATCTCAGAGAGGTATTCCTCGGACACATGCGCGCCCGCGGTCCACGCGCCAATCGTGACCCCCAGGGAGGCGTCCACGCGCGGGTTCAGAGACTGCGCAAAGGATCCCAGGCCCTCGCCCGTCTGCGAGGCAGCTTCCTGCACAAACGCGCGCCCCACCGACGACGAGGCCGGATCCGGGACCGCGAGCAGCGCACGGATACGCGGAGACGTCAGGTCACCGAACGAGGTCGGCAGCGGGCGGCCGTTCGCGCTCATCCACGACTTGTCGGCAATGACGCAAACATCGTCACGACCGTAGGCGACGGCAGCTGCCGCACCCTCCACCGCCGTGCCCGACAGCGTCACCGTGTCCTGCGGCGCCACGGCCGCAATCGAACCGGCCGCGCTCGCCTGCAACGCATCCGCGCCATCAAGCCCCACAACAACATCCGCGTTCGTCTGTGCCAGGTCCGCGACGCTATCGACGGGCACCGCGGCCACCGTGAAACCCGTCGCCTTCGTGAACTCCTGCGCCGTCACCATCGGTAGCTGCGCACCACCAACCAGAGCGACCGTCACCGTCCCCGACCCGCTGCGCGGCGTCGGAGCGTCAATCGTGCCAGCCACTGTCGCACTCGACGAGGCCCGGGCACTCTGACCCGGCACAATCGGAGAGGCGAAAGGATCCCGGGGCGCGCCGGGCGACACGGACGGCGAACAAGCAGCCACCGACATAGCCACAACAGCGAGGGCCGAGAGCGCAAACAGAGCGGGCGCGAGCCATGAGGAATCCTTCGGACGGGAACACTACCGTTCAAGCATAAGACAGGGCCCCCATGGGCCTCGCGCAAGAGCGCCGCGTGGGGCATCATGGAATCGTGCGCACGCACACAGGGACAACCAACCCCCACGCCAGGAGGCAACCATGGATTCAGCCACCATCGAAAAGGTCGCCACGACCATCGTCATCGCCGGAGCGGCCTTCGCCGCCTCCAAGCTCTTCGAAGCCGGCTGGAAGGTCGCCACCGGAGGCCCCGTCCCCGCCGAAGACTCCGACGACGTCACCATCGCCTCCCTGGTGCTCTTCGCCTCGGCCTCCGCGGCCATCGCCGCCGTCGCCCAGCGCTACGCGTACAAGGGCTCCCAGAAGTGGCTCACCCCCAAGCTCGAGGCACGCTTCGGCGCGCCCCAGCTGGAGGCCTAAGCACCGCAGGCCGACGCCCTCCCCTTGCCGCTCACACGAGCGGCAGGAAGGGCCCCAGGTCGGTGCGCTCACCCGACGCGCTCACGCGTGAGCCAGCCACAGCCTCGTCCCACGTGAGTAGCCCGCACGCGAGCGACAGCCACGTGCGCGCGTCGGTCTCCACGACGGCGGGCGGCGTACCGCGCCGATGAGTCGTACCCGGCAGGATCTGCACGGCCCCGGCGGGAGGCACGCGCACCTCAACCGCACGGCCCGGATGCAACACCCCCAGCTCCTCAAGGGTGAAGCGCACGGCCGTGAGCACAACCGCGCGGGCAGGCTCCTCTCCGCGCTCCACCGCGGCGCGCCACGAACGCAGCGCCGCCATTCCCTCGACCGGGTCAATCCGTCGTTTCGCCATGAGTCGATTCTACGTGGCGCTGATGCTACACCCCCGAGCGTGCATTCCGACCGCCTTGTCAGGCACAATGGATACATCCAACTTCCGACGAGAGGCCATCCGTGACCGACATAGCTTCCCTGATTACGCTACGTTCGATCCTCGACATCGAGATCGCACGCAGCTATCAGTGGGACACGGCCACGATCATCGCCATCTCGGGCGTCGACCGCCCCGGCGACCTCACAACCCGCATCGTCGAAGTCCCCGGCGCCCTGGCAGACATCGCCGCCGAAGGCTTCTCCCCCCACTCCGCCGCAGGACACGCACTCTCCCACGAACTCCACGACGCCATCCAACGCCGCGTGCGCCTGTGGATCGCTGCAATCCCCACCGATCAGCTCCCTCGCCTGCGCGAGGCCCTCGGTGCCGACCTCATTCACGAGGCCGGCGCCCCCTCCGGCGGTTACACGCCCATCGCCCTGTCCCCCCTCGAGCTGCTCGAGCAATGGGCGGCCGGCACCGACGAGCAACGCGAGTTCATGCGCGTCGCCATGGCCGGACTCGACACGCTGACGACCTCGTCGCACGCCACCCGCGCGTCCCGCGCCGTCGGCGCCTCCATCATCGAACGCTCCGCGTTCCTGCGGCTGTGCCGCAACCCCAAGTTCATCGCCTACGTCGTCGTCCTCGTGTACTCGATGGCGCGAGCCGTGCCCGTCATGTACGTCCCCCACTTCCGGGGCGACTGGCGCGTCCTGTGGGCCATCGACATGATCACCGCCATCCCCTACACGTGGGGCCTCATCGAAATGGTCGCCGGGCAGAAACTCTGGCACCGCGTCGTCGGCGCCGCCACCGCCGCCATCACCTTCATCGCACCCTACGTGTACTTCCTCCTGTACGGGCGCCACGCTCCCCCGGGCGTGTGGACCGCCATCGCTTGCATTTTCTTCGGTGGCATCTTCCTCGAAGTGTTCCGCTACCAGCGCGACCGCGCCGTCAAGAAGGGCCTGGCAGAACAGCTGTAGGCACGCTGGGTCGCGGCGGCAGCTTCGCTGCACCCGCGGTCATCGCCGGGCTCTGCCGCACCCGCTGCCTGGCTCAGCCGCGCACCGCTGGTGTTCCGGGCGCCGGAGGGCCCGGCCGCCCGCGAGGCTAGGCGGCCTCACTTCGTTCGGCGCCGCGCCTCGAAGCCCGCCCGTGCCCTCCGGTCCCTCCGGCACCCTCCACACCGGCGGCGCCTGCTTGGCGCGTCGACTCGTTGTCCGGCCAGGCCCCGCCGCCACCCACCGGCACCGCGGCAGGTCCCTCCGGTGCCCTCCACAGCGGCGACGTGCACCCTCCACATACTGCGCGTTCACAGCGCAACGTGCCCCGGCCTCGTTCCTCTGAGGTCCGTCCCTACCCTCACGTGACGTGACTGCGGACTCGTTCCAAGGGCTCACATAACAACGTCCCCCGAGCGCGAGGCCCGGGGGACAATCGTTTTCGTTCGCGACGCTGAGGTTACTTGTCCTCGCCGGTCGCCGTGCGGATGAAGCCGGCGATGAGGAACCAGCCTCCACCAATCCAGAAGAGGACGAGCGCCCACAGCGGCTGTACCGGGTATACGACGACCATGTACGCGCACGCGACGATCCACGCAGCCGCACCGATGATGTTCGGGATCTGGAAACGCTTCACGCGCGCCGGGTGCGTGTAGTGCAACGGGACGAGCGTCATGATCGCCAGGAAAATCGTCGCGGCGATATTGACCCACGCGGGTGTTTGAAGCACGTACATGACGATCGCGACGCAGTTCCACGCCGCCGGGAAGCCCACGAAGTAGTTATCGTTCGACTTCTCTCCATCGTTCGCGTAGCAGAACACGGAGGAAACGATGATGACGACCATCATGATGACGGGGAGCGGCTTGGGCCCAAACGGCAGGTACATCGCCATGAAGAGTGCGGGCAGGAACGTCCACGTCAGGTAGTCGACGAGGTTATCGACGACACGGCCGTCAAACCAGGGGATCACCTGGCGAACGCCGACCTTACGGGCCAGCGTGCCGTCGACACCGTCAACGATGAGGGCGATGACGAACCAGAGCCACATCATGGGGATGTTGTTGTCAAGCATCGCGAACAGAGCGAGCGTCGCCCACGCGAGCCCGGAGATCGTGAACGCGTGCACCGCCCAGGCGGCGATCACGCGGCCTAGGCTCGGTTTGGTGGCACTCTCAGACGAGGCCGGGGCCTGCTCAGTTGTAGTGGGGACGTTTTGCTCAGGCACGGAAGGCTCCTGTGGTGGCGGATAATTTCCGCCCCTCAGTATGCCAAAGAATGGTGGGGTCTTGGTAGTGCCTCGATCACATGGCACGCGTTCGGGGCGTTGTCACGGGCCTGCCGACGTGTCGTCCCGTCCGTTATGGCCATGCTTCATGACGTTTCGCATCGGTACTCATCGGCCACTGGAGTGTTCATGCCCACTCTGGGGGCTGCGCCGACCAGCATGCACGTACCGATTGTCACCGGAGCCAACCTACGCGGACGTTCACCCACCTACTGGAGCGTGGGCGGCCCCGCCCACGTGCAGGTTTAGGGGTTTACGTGCGCTTCGAAGGGTTAACACGCATGTTCAAGGGCCTACGTGCGAACGACGCACCACGACAGACCCCGTTGTGCCCAAAACGCAGACCACCTCGCCCACAACCTCCCGTTTTCAGCACTTTTCTCCGAGGTGGTCTGCACTTTGGGCACCACACCACCTCAAACCGTGATCTCGCCGCCACCAAAAGGAGGGGGAAATGGCGTCATTAGAGATCCGACACGCCGGCGACACGCCGGCAGCCAGCTCCTAATGCTGCAAACCCCCTCTATCACCAGCATGGAAGCCATCCCGAAGCCTGCAGGCCCTGTCCGCAGTGCCCGCGGGCGACGGAATCCCGGCAACAGTGAACAAGGGAGGTGCCACGGCGAGACAAAACTCGCCCGCACGAGTCGCACGGCCCCACTCCCGGTATAAAACTCGCCCTGCACACCCCTTCTCACCGCATGTGCGGTATAAAACTCGCCCTGCTCGCTCGAAATGGCTCTTTTTGGCGTGTTTTGCGCGTGCATGGCGAACTTTCTACCGTTTTCGCCGCCAACAAGCCACGCAAGACGAACTTCTCTCCCACACAAACCCAACACCAGCACAGACTTGAAAGAAACAACACCCCAACACCAGCACACCAAGCCACGCAATGAAACATTTTCCGCCCCAGCACCACATACAAACCCCCGCGGTGAAACATTTATCGCCCCAGCACCCCAAAAACGACCCAAAATCACCCATTTTCACCATGCAGGGGCGAACTTTCTTTCACAACACCCACCACCCACACAACACACACCCACACCCGGGCGACTTTTCTTTCACAACACCCAGAGCAAACCCTCACCAGCCAACAGTCGCATGCAATTCCACACCCGCCCACCCCATTCGAAAGAGTCTCGGGGGAATTGCATGCGAAATTGGGGGAGCCCAGAAGCGATGTACGCCAGGCCAGGCCGCGGTGCCGGTGGGCGGCGGCGGGGCCTCGCCACGCAACACACAGACACCCCAACCGATTGGAGGCCGCCCCGAGGCCTGCGGGGCCTGGCCGGGCTTCGAGGCGCGGCACCGAACGAAGTGAGGCCACCTAGCCTCGCGGGCGGCCGGGCCCTCCGGCACCCGGAACACCAGCGGCACCACACGCAACAACAGCAGGAAGACCGCCGCGAGGCCTGCGGGGTCTGACCGGGCAACACACAGCGACAAGCCGCGCCGGTGTGGAGGGCGCCGGAGGGACCTGCCGCGGTGCCGGTGGGCGGTGGCGGGGCCTGGCCAGACAACACACAGACACCCCGACCGATTGGAGGCCGCCGCGAGGCCTGCGGGGCCTGGCCGGGCTTCGAGACGACGCGCCGAGCGAAGCTCGCGGCGCGGACGGCGAGCGGGCGGGCAGGCCGCGCGGCGGCCGGAAATCTGTCGGGGCAACAAGCAACGCCACAGATCAGGCGGGAATCAGACACAACACAGCACGGGGGCGCGGGCCCGCAGGCCCGCGCCCCCAGCGCTACAACTCAGACGCTCAGAAGTACTTGCGTCCCGTGTCGCTCAACTCGCGCAGCTCGTCGATCGAGGCGATCCAGCCGCAGCCCTCGCCTTCGGCGGCGAGCAGGTCCACGCCGCTGATGGCGAGCATGTCGCCACCCGTGGTGCCGATACGCACGGCATCCACGCCCTCGGCCTCGGCGGCCGCGAACACGGCCTTGACGGCCGCCTCGGGCACCGCGACGAAGGCGCGGGCCTGGGACTCGGACAGGAGCATCTCGTGATCACCGACGCAGTCGCGGCGGGCAGCCCCGGCCACGTCGAAGACGCCGCCGATGCCGAAGCGCAGCGCGGAGTCCACGAGGGACTGCACGAGGCCGCCGTTCGACAGGTCGTGTGCGGCGCGCACGAGGGGTCGGCCATCGGGACCGTCGGCGGCGCTCAGCGCACGCACGACGTTACCGAGGGCGACCTCGGCCTTCAGGTCGACCTCGGGCGGCAGGCCACCGAGGTGCGAGCGGGCGATGCGCGCCCACGCGGACCCGTCGAACTCCTCGCGGGTGGTGCCCAGGAGGATGACGGCGAGGCCCTCTTCGGTGAAGCCGGAGGGGTTGGCGCGCGTGACGTCGGGAAGGATGCCGAGCATGCCGATGACGGGCGTCGGGTTGATCGACGAGTTCGGCAGGCCCTTCTCGGTGCCGGACGAGTTGTACAGCGACACGTTGCCGCCGGTCACGGGGATCTCGAGCTCGATGCAGCCGTCCGCGAGCGCGGTCATGGCGGTCACCAGCTGCCACATGGCGTCCGTGTCTTCGGGGTTGCCGAAGTTCAGGCAGTCCGTGATGGCGACGGGCTCGGCGCCGACGACGGCGACGTTACGGTAGGACTCGGCGAGGGCCTGGCGGGCTCCCGCTGCCGGGTCGAGCTTGGTGTACCAGCCGTTCGCGTCGGTGGACAGGGCCACGCCGAGGCCGCTTTCCTCGTCGATGCGGATGACGCCCGCGTCGTCGGGCTGGGCGAGGGCGGTGTTGCCCTGCACGTAGCGGTCGTACTGGTCGGTGACCCACGCCTTGGAGGCCTGGTTGACGTCGGAGAGCACGGCGCGCACGTCGGCGATGAGTTCCTCGCGCGTTGTGGGACGGGCAAGCGACTCGGAGGTGGCGGCCTGCAGCTCGTCCTGCCACGCGGGGCGCGCGTAGGGGCGGTCGTAGACGGGGCCCTCGTGGGCGACGGTCTTCGGGTCGACGTCGACGATGCGGTGACCGTGGTGGTCGATCGTCAGGCGTCCGTCGCCGGTCAGGTGACCGATGACCGCGGCCTCGACGTCCCACTTGTCGATGATCTCGAAAAAGCGTTCGCGATCCTCGGGTGTCACGATCGCCATCATGCGTTCCTGGGACTCGCTCATGAGGATCTCGCCCGCGGTGAGCGTGGGGTCGCGCAGGAGCACGTTCTCGAGGTCGACGTGCATGCCGGAGTCGCCGTTGGAGGCCAGCTCGGAGGTCGCGCACGAGATGCCCGCGGCGCCGAGGTCCTGGATGCCCTGGACGACGCCGTCCTCGAACAGGTCGAGGCAGCACTCGATGAGGACCTTCTCCATGAAGGGGTCGCCCACCTGGACGGAGGGGCGCTTGGCGGGCATGCCGTCTTCGAAGGTCTCGGAGGCGAGGATGGAGGCGCCGCCGATGCCGTCACCGCCGGTGCGCGCGCCGAAGAGGACGACGAGGTTGCCCTCACCGGTCGCGTTGGCCAGGTGGATGTCGTCGTGGCGCAGCTTGCCGATGCACAGCGCGTTGACGAGGGGGTTGCCCTGGTAGGAGGGGTCGAACTCGGTTTCGCCGCCGATGTTGGGCAGGCCCAGGCAGTTACCGTAGCCGCCGACGCCGGAGACGACGCCGTGGACGACGCGCGCCGTGTCGGGGTGGTCGACCGCGCCGAAGCGCAGCTGGTCCATGACGGCGATCGGGCGCGCGCCCATGGAGATGATGTCGCGGACGATGCCGCCCACGCCGGTGGCCGCGCCCTGGTAGGGCTCGACGAAGGACGGGTGGTTGTGGGACTCCACCTTGAAGGTGACGGCCCAGCCGCCGCCGATGTCGACGACGCCGGCGTTCTGGCCCATGCCGACGAGGAGGTGCTTCCTCATCGCGTCGGTCGTGCGCGCGCCGAACTGCTCGGCGAGGTGCTTCTTGGAGGACTTGTAGGAGCAGTGCTCGGACCACATGACGGAGTACATGGCGAGCTCGGCGTTGGTGGGTCGGCGTCCGAGGATGTCGCAGATGCGCTGGTATTCGTCCTCTTTGAGGCCGAGTTCCTTCCAGGGCATGTCCTGGCCGGGGGTCGCGGCGGCGTTCTCGACGGTGTCGGGCAGCTCGCGGGTGTTTTCGGAGGTCATTCGTGTTTCCATTCGAAAGGTCTGGGACGAGGCCTGGGCTCCCTCACGCGTGAGGGCACGGTGGCGTCGTCAGCCGACGAGGGATGCGAGGACGGAACGGAAGATGCCCAGGCCGTCGGTGCCGCCGTGGTGGCTGGCGCCGTCGGGTCCGAGGGAGAGCGGGCCGAAGCCGGCCTCGGTCGCGTGCTCGGGGTGGGGCATGAGGCCGACGACGTTGCCCGCGGCGTTGGTGACGCCCGCGATGTCGTTGGCGCTTCCGTTGGGGTTGAAGTCGACGTAGCGGAACACGACGCGGCCTTCGCCCTCGAGCCGTTCGAGCTCGGCGGGGGACGCCTGGAAGTTGCCTTCGCCGTTCTTGAGGGGAACGGTGATGGTGTCACCGGCGCTGTAGGCGCGCGTCCACGCGGTGTCCGCGTTCTCGATGCGCAGCACCTGGTCGCGGCACAGGAACTTCTGGTGGTCGTTACGGATGAGCGCTCCGGGCAGCAGGTGCGACTCGCACAGGACCTGGAAGCCGTTGCAGATGCCCAGGACGGGCAGCCTCGTCCGGCTTCGCGCACGATCTCGCTCATGACGGGAGCGGTCGCCGCGATCGCGCCGCAGCGCAGGTAGTCGCCGTAGGAGAAGCCGCCGGGGATGACGACCGCGTCGACACCGTGCAGGTCGGCGTCCTTATGCCACAGGGACACGGCCTGCGCGCCGGCGATCTCAACCGCGCGGGCGGCGTCGCGGTCGTCGAGAGTGCCGGGGAAGGTGACGACTCCGACGCGGGTCACTGCACGCCTCCCGCGTAACGGGCGTCGGCCTCGTCGATGGCCTCGACGCGCACGACGTCCTCGATGATCGGGTTGGACAGGACCTCTTCGGCGGCCTTGCGGGCCTGGTCCAGGAGCTCGTCGGTGACGGGACCGTCCACGCTCAGGTGGAAGCACTTACCCTGGCGCACGGCCGTAAAGCTCGTGATTCCGAGCCTAGGCAGCGCCGAACCGACAGCCTTACCCTGGGGATCCAGGATCTCCGGCTTCGGCATCACTTCCACGATGATTCGCCCCACGGCGTTCCTCCTTGTGTTGTTGGTGAGGATCCCGCCGTGCATCTTGCCCGGCGGGCAAGTCTGTTTACAGGATGGGGTCCGACCCGGTGAGTCGGCGGTAGGCCTCGACGTAGCGCGCGGCGGTCGCAGCTGCCACGGATTCAGGCAGCGCGGGCGGGTTGGCGCCCGAGGAGCGGTCCCAGCCGGACTGCTCGGAGACCAGCCAGTCGCGCACATACTGCTTGTCGAAGCTAGGTGCGACCTGGCCCTCCACCCACTGGTCGGCGGGCCAGAATCGGGAGGAGTCCGGCGTGAGGATCTCGTCCGCGAGCACGAGCGCGCCCGTGGTCACGTCGATGCCGAACTCGAACTTGGTGTCCGCGATGATGATGCCGCGCTGCGCGGCAATGTCGCGGGCGGCCCGGTACAGGGCGATCGACAGGTCGCGGATCGCGGTCGCGAGCTCCTCGCCGATGCGCTCGACGGTCTGCTCGAAGGTGATGTTCTCGTCGTGCTCGCCCAGCTCAGCCTTCGCGGCGGGCGTGAAGATCGGCTCCTCGAGGCGCGAGGCCTCGGTCAGGCCCTCGGGCAGAGCGATGCCACACACGGAGCCGGACTGGCGGTACTCGGCCAGGCCGGAGCCGGTCAGGTAGCCGCGCACGACGCACTCGATGGGGATCATGTGCAAGCTGCGGCACACGACCGCGCGCCCGTCCACCTCGGCGGGCACCGTGAAGCGCGTGGGCTGGGCGCCCTCCAGGGCGCGCGAGGCCTCGGCCGGCGCCTTCGTGCCGACGGCCAGCAGGTGGTTTTCCACGAGGGGACGCAGCTGGCCCATCCACCAAATGGCGAGCTGGTTGAGGACCGCACCCTTGCCGGGGATCAGCGTGGGCAGCACGTAGTCGTAGGCGCTGATGCGATCCGAGGTCACCATGAGGAGCGCCTCCGGTCCCGTCTTCGCGTGGCGCGGGCGGCCCGCCGGGGTGGCGGTCTGCGGCGCGGGGCCGACCACTGCCTCGTCGGGAGCGTAGATGTCGCGAACCTTGCCCGCGCTCAGCGGGGTCCAGCCGTGGAGGGTGGCGGTCATGATGCTCCTCAGGGGTTCTCAGTCGAGGGTGACGACCAGGTCGGCGGGCCACGTCGCGATGTCGCTGCGGTGGTGTTCCCCGTCGAAGTGGATGAGGTCGACGCCCCGGTAGGCCAGGGCACGGGCCTCGTCGAGCGTGGCCGCGCGGGCGACGACGTCGAGGACTCGGCCGCCGGAGTTCACCAGCGCGTAGGTCGGTTCGAAGCCGCAGCATCCGGCCGCGACATCGGTCGGGTCGTCGGTGATCTCCTCGGAGGTGCCGGCATGGATGACGTGGACGCCGTCGAGCTCCTCGGCCGCTTCGATACCGGTGATCTCATGTCCGGTATCCGTGGGGCCCGGGTAGCCGCCCGAGGCCATGACGACCGTGACGGCGGCATCCTCGCTCCACACTGGGGCGGGGACCTTCGCCAGAGTGCCGGTCGCGGCCGCGTACAGGATGGGGGCCAGCGGGGAGTCGAGGCGCTCGAGGACCGCCTGGGTCTCCGGATCGCCGAAACGCACGTTGAACTCGACGACGCGGATGCCCTTCGAGGTCATCGCGAGGCCGCAGTACAGGAGGCCGCGGAAGGGGGTGCCGCGACGCGCCATCTCGGTGATGACGGGCTGTGCCACCTCATCGACGATGCGCTGCGTGGCCTCTTCGGGGAGCCACGGGAGGGGGCTGTAGGCGCCCATGCCGCCCGTGTTCGGGCCCTCGTTGCCGTCGCCTACACGCTTGAAGTCCTGCGCGGGTTGCAGCGGCACGACAGTGGAGCCATCGGCAAAGCAGAAGAGGGAGACCTCGGGGCCGTCAAGGTAGTCCTCGATGACGACCGCTCCCCCGTCGCGCGACAGGCAGGCCCGCGCGTGCTCCGAGGCCTGGGCGCGGTCAGTGGTCACGACGACACCCTGCCGGCGGCAAGCGCATCATCCTTCACGACGTAGGGGGCACCCAGGTCGTCGAACGCGGCCTCGACCTCGTCCATCGTCGTGCACGTGAAGGCGCGAGCCGTGGCCACGCCGGCATCATTCATGACCTGCTTCGCGAAAGACTTGGATGCCTCGAGACGTGCCGCGTCCTTCGTCGGGCCAAAAACGGGGATCCCGTAGTCCAGGACCGCGTCCGCGACGCCCGCGACGAGCGGAGCCTCCGGGCCAACAACCACGAGGTCGACATTCTCGGACGTGGCGCGACGGACGACGTCCTTCGGATCGAGGGGATCCATGGTCAGGGAGCGACCCAGCTGCTCCAGCGCGGGATTACCCGCCTGGACGACCAGCGACACAGGGTGCTCAGGGGTGGACGTTCGTACAAGCGCACGGGCGATCGCGTGTTCGCGACCCCCGTTACCAACGAGAAGAACCTTCACGATTCAAGCCTATCGGTGTTTGGCGGCTTTCCGGGCCACCGTGGAGTTTTATGGGTGCACGTCACAGCAAAAGTGAGACGGGCATGCGGCCTCACCAGGCGCCATTCGGGTTGCCGTCGCGTTTCCCATCCTGGGCATCGCGCTGGTTCTGCTGGCGCTCTTTGTTCTGTTCCTGCAGCTGCTCGCGGCGCTCCTTTTGCTCCTGATCCTCACCCTCGAAGGGATCCTCGGTCGGGCTGGGAGTGGGCGTCGGGTCCGTCTGCTGGTCCTGCTGTTGCTGCTGATCCTGCGAACCGCTCTGCCCCTCAGACTCCTCCTCGGTCTGCTGCTTCTTGTCCTCGACGCGTTCCTTGTTTTGGTCAGCGGGGTTGTTGGATTCGCTGCCGGACTGCTGGCCAGACTGTCCGCCCGACTGGTTCTGGTCGCCGGACTGGCCGGAGCCGCCCGATGCGGTCTGGCACGGCGAGATCGTATCCTGGGCTTCCTGGTAGACGCTCACCGCGTTACTGGTCGAACCCGAGGAGCGCAGCTTATCGCCCTGAATCTCCAGTCCGATGGCGAGGTTGACGCGCACACGGCACTCGTAGGAGAAGGGCTCGAGGCGACCGGGCTGCACTTCACGAGCCTTGGGAACAAGCTCAAACGCGGTGCGCAGTTCCTCCACACCCTCGTCGACGCGGTCCTGACGCACCAGGGTTGTGCCGAGGTTGTAGTGCGCGACCCAGGCCTCAATGCCGATACCCGTCCACGTCCGCTGCCCCTCGTATCCCGCCTGAGCGGACTCGTAGTCGTTGGCCTTCCACTGGTTCAGAGACGACTGCGACCAGAGCGTCAGGCCAATCAGGTACCCGGCGACGACCAGGGCGATCACGAGAATCGGAATGGAGTACCACAGGGGTCGCAGGGCCAGCGGGGAGCGCTGCACCTTCTGCTTGCCGTTCGTGGCCTGCCCCAACTGTTCGCGGACCGAGGCGTCGACCGGACCGCCCTGGAGGGCGCCGAAAGGCAGGAGGTCCTCTTCGGGCAGGTTGTTGTTAGAGGGCATGAGAATTCCTCAGCTGTTGAGCGCGCAGCGCCAGGTTGGCGCCCTCCCACGCGAGGAGTCCCCCGAGCAGGAGCGCAAACGGCCAGATGATGTAGCGGTACGTGTCTTTCATGTTGCGCTGTTCGGCAATCTCCGACGCGCCGTCCAAGATGGTGCGCGCGTGGGATTCGATCGCCGACTTATCGGGCGAGTGCACGTAGTCGACGCCGATGCGCGATGCAACCGCTTGGAGGGCCGCCTCGTCGATCTTTGAGATGGCGATCGGATTGCCGGGCTGGGAGAGGTCGTGAATGTAGCCGTCGTCGCCGCCGCTCTGCGCCTCGCTATTACCCAGGCGCAGCACCTTCATCGGGCCACCCTCGGGGGTGCCGTATCCGATGACGAGGCCGCCGTCAACGTACTCCTTGACGCGATCCCAGTCTTCCTCGGAGCCCGTCGGCGCGGTCTTCCAATGCTCCTGGTTCGAGGTCTCACCGTCGGAGAAGATGAAAACCGCGCGGAGGTTCTGCGGGTGACGTTCCTTGTTCTTCGCGAGGAGGTCGGCCAGCTCCGCCGCCGGTCGGTTCAGCGAGGAGCCCTGGGAGGACGCGGACAGTTCTCGGTTGAAGCTGTCCATGTACGAGGCCACGGCGGAGGCGTCGGTCGTGAGCGGCATGTCCGTGTGCACCGAAGAGTCCCAGGTGAGGATCGAGAAACGCGATCCCGCCAGGGTGTTCATGATGAGCCCGACGTCGTTGCGCACGCCGTCAATGCGAGGCTTGGTGCCATCCCAGTCTTCCGCGGCCATGGAGCCCGTGCGGTCGATGACGAGGTAGACCTCGAGGGCCGATGTGACTTCGAGGGCCTGGCCGGGGATCGACGGACCGGCACCCATGATGATGACGGTAACAACGATAAACGAGCGTCGGATGATGTCCATGACGCGCTTGCGCGCGGCGCGCTTAGCAGACAGGAACACGAAGGTCGCTGCCACGGCCACGATGAGGACCAGCAGCACCGGGTGGACGACGGGACGGAAAATCATGTCAGAGCCTCCCGAAAGCAAGCAGACCGAGCAGGGACAGAACACCGACGATGGTCCAGCCGAGGGCGGCGCCCGGGCGGTCGGTTTCCACGAGCTTGCCCGCGGAATCGAGCTCTTCCTTTTGCTCGGATTCGATCTGTCGGACGACGTCATCGACCGCGGAGGGGGATGAGGCATCGTAGAAGTCGCCGCCGGTGGACTTGATCTGGTCCTGCAGCTCCACGCCCTCATCCTTCAGCGAGTACGAGGAGCCCGGGTACAGAACCGAGACAGTCACGCCCTGGCTCTTCGCAAACTCGATGGCTTCGGCGAGGTTGTAGATGCCCTCGCCGAACACCTCGTTGTCGGTCGCGAGCAGGATCGTGCGGGAGCGCTTCTTATCGGTGTGATCGAAGCCAAGCACGCAGGATGCGAGGCCATCGCCCACGAGGGAGCCTCGGCGGTCGTCCGGTCCGCTGAGCGTCGGCTTTAGGTAGGCCTCGAGCTCGTCACTGAAGTAGATCCGGTTTCCGATCTGGCTGAAGCCACGATCGATCTTGTCGGCCATCTCGGTGAGCACATCGTTGGCCATCTCATAGTCGTCGGTGAGCGGGAACATCGTCATCGAGTAGGCATTCCACAGCTGCAGCGAGATTCGTTCGCCCTCGAAGTGGGAGATGATCTTCTTGAAGGAGTCGCCGATCTCAGAGTCGTAGGGAAGCATCGATCCGGAGGCATCCAGGCACAGGACGATGTCACGACTCGAGGACTTGTCGTGCTTCATGTAGCGGTCGACGGGCGCACCGGCCGACACCGACGTCGCGATGACGGCGATGAGGAAGCAGACGACGGCCATTGCCAGCGACGAACGTGTGCGGCGCACGAGCGCCTGATACTTGGGTAGGTCGCGCAGGAAGCCGGTGTTGGCCACCCAGCCCTTCTTGCCCGAACGCTCACCGGCTCGGCGCGCGAGCATCCACCCGACGATGGTCGCCACCACGACGACCAGCAGGACGACGGGAATAAGCCACCCGTACCTCATACGTTCACCGCCTCCACAGCCATGGTCAGAACGCGGGTGACGGCCTCGTGCGAGGGCTGCCCCTGCGGAATGTTGTCGCCCGTGAAACTGGGGACTTCACACGCCTGAAGAATGTCCGCCAGGCCGGGCCACACCGGGACGAGCTCGCGCACCTCGGACACGGTCGCCACCTCGAGGTCGCGGCCCGTTCGCTCCGTGCCGAGGGCTCGCATGAGGCCGGCGAGGGCGAGGTGCACGCCGCGCGCATCCAGGTTGCCGTCGGCGTAGCGATCAGCGATCTGGTCGATGAAAGTCAGGTACTTCTTACGGCGCGCATCCGTGATCGTCTGCAGCTCCATGACCTCGCCAATACGCGAGGTCCACCAGCGCCACACGCTGTACAGGATCCACCCGATGACACCGACAACGATTGCCAGGCCGAGGACCCACATCCAGTTCGGATAGACAACGGGGTCCAGCAAGTAGTCTTTGAGTTCACCGGACATGTGCGCCCCTTTCGAGAGCGCGCATCAGGGCGCGCGGAACTTCTTCACTGGATGAGACATCCACGTGGATGACCCCTCTCTCTTATCGAGCATCTGGGTCACGGCAGCCCGTCGCATCGCCATCACGTTGGCGGCTTCGCCCGAGAGCTGGTCGTCGCGCAGCAGGAAGTCGGGCAACGGGCCCTCGTTCACGTCAACGACGTCCGTTCCCTTATCGAGAGACGTCGGATCGACATCGGCCACGCAGATCTGCATGACCTGGTGGCGCACCGACAGTGACTTGATGAGGTCGTCAGAGACGCGCGTGGGCTCGGGCTGCGTCGCGTCCGTAACGATGACGATGAGGCTTCGGCGCTGGGTGACGGTGCGGGCACGCGCCAGGAGCTTGGGCACGTCCGAGTGAGGCGAGGACAGGGTGATGTCCTCCTCGATACGACGCATCACGGTCTCGGCGTGCGCGTTGCCCGATCGGGCGGGCATGAAGCGCACGCGCTCGGAATCCCCCGCGACGAGGCCAATCTGGTCTCCTCGGGCGACGCTCAGCCAGGCGATGGCCTCGCACGCCGTCAGAGCCACCTCTTCCTTGGTTTCACCGGAGGGAGCCAACGCGCCCATTTCGCGTCCGGTGTCAACGACGAGCATGACCTGCAGGTTCGCGGTTGCCTCGCGCCGCTTGATGACCGGCGAGCCCGTACGCACGGTTGCCGGCCAGTCGATGGAACGCACGTCGTCGCCCGGCTGATAGGGAGCCAAGTCCAGGAACTCCCATCCGCGACCGTGCCGCAGCGCGGAGTGCTGACCGTCCATGATGGACAGCAGCTTGCGCAAGACGGGCAGCTGGATACGCGAAGAGAGCGAGTGGATCTCACGCGAACGTACAGGCATAGCGTTCCTCTAGAAAGTCGACTGGCGTGTGGGACCGTGGGTGCTTTACGGAACGGGCACCGCGTTGAACACGGCGTCGATGAGGCCCTCGATGGACACGTTGTCGGCGAGAGCATCGAAGGTGCGGATGATGCGGTGGCGCAGGATGCCGTAGCGCATTTCCTTAATGTCATCGGGCATCACGTGGTTACGACCGGCCATCAGGGCAATAGCCTGGGAAATCTGCATGAGCGCGATGCCGCCACGCGGGGAGGCGCCGACGCGCACGTGGTTGTTCCACCCGGGCAGCGGGTTGGGGCCCGCGCCTCGGGTCGTGTTGACGATGTCGACAATGTACGCCTTGAGGGTCTCGTGGACGAACACTCGGCGGCAGGCGTCCTGCAGCGTGAGCACGTCGGCAAGGGTGATCGGCGCGGCCGAGGACTGGGCCTTGATCTGGCCGTTGTCGATGCGCGTGAGAACCTCGAGTTCTTCAACGGGCGTCGGGTAGGTGATGACCTCCTTGAGGAGGAAACGGTCCATCTGCGCCTCGGGCAGCACGTAGGTGCCCTCTTCTTCGATGGGGTTCTGGGTGGCCATCACCATGAAGGGCCGGGGCAGCTTGTGGTTGACGCCGCCAATGGTGGTCTGGCGTTCCTGCATGGCCTCAAGCATGGCGGACTGGGTCTTCGCGGACGAACGGTTGATCTCGTCCATGAGGACCATGTTCGCGTGGACGGGGCCCAGCTGGGTGACCATCTCGCCGCGTTCCTGATTCCAAATCTGGGAGCCGACGATATCGTTCGGCATGAGGTCAGGGGTGCACTGAATGCGGTGGAAGGTGCCGGACACCGCGGACGCGAGGGTCTGCGCGGCCGTCGTCTTCGCCAGGCCAGGCACGGATTCGACCAGCACGTGGCCGCCGGCAAGCAGCGCGGCGGTCAGGGCGCGGCGCAGGCCTTCCTGGCCGACGACGGTGTGCTGGAAAATATCGTTCATACGATCGAGCAGCCCCTTGGCGTGGGCCAGCTCTTCGTTGGTCAAGTAGTTGGGCACGGGCTCTCCTTGCGTGCGCGGTCGGATGCAATCTCAGTGTAGCGGCCTACGCCGCTTCGCACTCAATCCGGTCAGTTTTCACTTCCTCTGTCACGAGGCCTTGGCTGGCTCGGCGCAGATGTATCCACTGTCGCGCTGTCCACGCCCGGCGCACGTGAAAGGGGCGAGCCCCGGAGTTTCCTCCGGGGCTCGCCCTCAGATCCGCGTGGGTCAGGCCTGCTTCGCGGCGGCGATGCGCTCGCGGAACTTGGCCAGCTGCTCGGTGATGGCGGCGGGAACCTTATCGCCGAACTGCGAGAAGTATTCCTCGGTGTCGTCCATCTCGGCGGCCCAAGCATCGGGGTCGATCGCGAAGAGCTTCGCCCAGACGGTCTCGTCGATGTCCAGACCGTCGAGGTTGAAGTCCTCGAACTTCGGGTAGCGGCCGGTCACGCCATCAATGGCCTCGACCTCGCCGGCGGCGCGGCGAACGATCCAGTCCAGGACACGGGCGTTGTCGCCGTAGCCGGGCCACATGAAGTTGCCGTCTTCGTCCTTACGGAACCAGTTGACCTGGTAGACCTTCGGGAACTTCTCGCCCAGCTTGTCCTGCATCTCCAGCCAGTGGCCCCAGTAGTCGGCCATGTTGTAGCCGCAGAAGGGCAGCATGGCGAAGGGGTCGTGGCGCAGCGAGCCGGCCTTGACGTCGGTCGCAGCAGCGGTGACCTCGGAGGCCACGGAGGCGCCGATGAACACGCCGTGGGCGGGCTCGTACTGCTCGGCAACCAGCGGGACGTTGGTGGCGCGGCGGCCACCGAAGAGGATGGCGTCAATGGCGACACCCTCGGGGGCTTCCCAGTCGGGGCAGATGATGGGGCACTGCGAGGCGGGGACGGTGAAGCGGCTGTTCGGGTGAGCAGCCTTCTCGCCGGACTCGGGGGTCCAGTCGTTGCCGTGCCAGTCGATCAGGTGCGCCGGAACGTCACCGTCGATGCCTTCCCACCACACGTCGCCGTCGTCGGTCAGGGCGACGTTCGTGAAGATGGAGTTGGCCTTGGCGGTCTCCATGGCCATGGGGTTGGTCTTGTAGGAGGTGCCGGGGGCAACGCCGAAGAAGCCAGCCTCGGGGTTGATGGCGCGCAGGCGGCCATCCTCACCGGGACGCATCCACGCGATGTCGTCGCCGACGGTCTCGACCTTGTAGCCGGGGATCGTGGGCTGGAGCATGGCGAGGTTGGTCTTGCCACAGGCGCTCGGGAAGGCGGCGGTGACGTGGAACTGCTGGCCGGTGGACTCGCGGGTCAGGCGCAGGACGAGCATGTGCTCGGCCATCCAGCCGTCACGCTTTGCCATGGTCGAGGCGATACGCAGGGCGAAGCACTTCTTGCCGAGCAGGGCGTTGCCGCCGTAGCCCGAACCGAAGGACCAGATCTCGTTGGTCTCGGGGAAGTGGGTGATGTACTTCTCGTCGTTGCAGGGCCAGTTGTCGTCTTCCTGACCGGGCTCGAGGGGAGCGCCGACGGAGTGAACGGCGGGAACCCACACGCGGCCCTCGTTGATGAGGTCCATGGCAGCAGCACCCATGCGGGTCATGATGCGCATGTTGACGACGACGTAGGGGGAGTCGGTGATCTCAATACCGAGCTGGGAGATGGGGCCGCCCAGGGGGCCCATGGAGAAGGGCACCACGTACATGGTGCGGCCCTTCATGGAGCCCGTGAACTTCTCATGCAGGGTGGCCTTCATTTCCTTGGGGTCGGCCCAGTGGTTCGTCGGGCCGGCGTCCTCTTCCTTCTCACAGCAGATGAAGGTACGGGACTCAACACGCGCAACGTCGGACGGCTTGGAGCGAGCCAGGAACGAGTTGGGGCGCTTCTCCTCGTTGAGCTTGGTGAACATGCCGCTCTCGACCATCTGAGAGGTCAGGCGATCCCACTCCTCCTGGGAGCCGTCGGAGAACTCGATGGCGTCAGGCGTGGTCAGCTCAGCAATTTCAGCAACCCACTTGATGACATCTTCGGGAGCGTTCGCCGGAGCGGCTGCACGCACGTCCTGTTCGGTCACGGACATTTTGCCTCCTGAGGCATTCGGATTGTCGAGGCCGCAGTTGCGTCCCCGATTGACAGAATCAATCATGCCGGACCCCTCACCCGCGCTTACGGGCGCTTGGTCCCGGTCACACCTCAATCGTAGTCGAACAAGTCACACACCGCCCGACCGATAGGGACCTTCAACCTACCCACAAGGGGCGCCGTGAACGCCCCACTGCGCCCCGACCTCGTCAATGCGACGGAAGTCGTCCATTCAGCCATCGTCGTGAGATAGAACACCCAATATGGGGTCACAAATCCATATCTGAACTTGAAGTCTCACCGCCCCATGACCGACGATTACAGGTAGCACAACAGTGCTGTTCACCATTGGAAGGACCGAATACACCATGGGACTCCGTTCTAAGACCCAAGGCCCTGACTTTTTTGAAGATCTGACCTCTCAGGCCCGCCAGCTCGTGCAGGCCGTCGAGTTCCTCTCGCACATCTACGCCGCCTCCCCCGAAGAGCGCATCGCCCTGCGCGACCAGCTCCACGAGGTTGAGCACCGCGGCGACGAGCTGAACCACGCGATCGTTCAGCGCATCAACTCCTCGTTCATCACGCCTTTCGACCGCGAGGACCTGCAGTCGCTGGCGTCGCACCTGGACGACTGCCTCGACTTCATCGACGAAGCCGGCGATCTCCTGGTCGTCTACGGCATCGCCGACATCCCCACTTCCCTCGTCTCGCTGCTCAACGAGCAGATCGCGGTCATCGAGCACTGCGCGGCGCTGACCGCCGAGAACATGCCCAAGCTCAAGTCGCCCGTGGACATGCGCGACTACTGGATCGAGGTCAACCGCCTCGAGAACGAGGGCGACCTGGCCTACCGCCGCACCCTGACGGCTCTGTTCGACTCGGGCCTCGACCCGGTCACGATCATCAAGCTCAAGGACATCGTCCAGGGTCTCGAGTCCTGCGCCGACGCGTTCGAGGAGCTGGCCAACGTCATCGAGTCCCTCGCACTGAAGGAATCCTGAGCCGTGGATCTGAATCTGATCCTCGTCTGCGTCGTCATCGCCGTCGCGCTGTTCTTCAGCTACACGAACGGCTTCCACGACGCGGCGAACGCGATCGCGACCTCCGTGTCGACGCGCGCGTGGACTCCTCGCGCAGCGCTCCTCATGGCCGCGACGATGAACGTCATCGGCGCCATGATGGGCACGGCCGTCGCCAAGACGGTCGGCAAGGGCATCATTTCGATCAGCGACTATGCCGAGTCTCCCCTGCCGGAGATGCAGCAAAAGGGCCTGGTCATCATCCTGGCCGCCCTGCTGGGCGCCTGTATCTGGAACCTGATCACCTGGTGGTTCGGACTCCCCTCGTCTTCCTCGCACGCCCTCATCGGCGGCATGGTGGGCGCGGGCCTCATGAGCGGCACGGTCGTGCACTGGTGGGGCATCATGAGCCACGTCGTGATCCCGATGTTCGCCTCCCCCATCATCGGCTTCATCGTCGGCTACATTGCCATGAAGATCGTGCTGTGGGTGCTGCGTCACGCGCAGTATCACCGCACGATGCGCCGTTTCCGCGCCGGGCAGCGCTTCTCCTCGGCGGCCATGGCCCTGGGCCACGGCATCCAGGACGCGCAGAAGACGATGGGCATCATCGTCATGGCGCTGCTGGCCGGCGGCTACGGCGAGCACCACAACATCCTCGATCCCGTCACGGGTGAGATGAACGTTCCCCTGTGGGTGAAGATCTCGGGCGCTCTGGCGATTTCGCTGGGCACGATGGCCGGCGGCGGTCGCATCATGCGTACGATCGGCCGTAAGATCATCGACCTGGATCCGGCTCGCGGCTTCACCGCCGAGGCGGTGTCCTCCTCGATCCTGTACCTGTGCTCCTACGTCATTCACGCCCCCATCTCGACGACGCAGGTCGTGTCGACGGCGATCATGGGCGTGGGGTGCACGAAGCGCTTCTCGGCGGTTCGCTGGGGCGTCGCGGGCAACATCGTCATCGCGTGGTTCCTCACCCTGCCAGCCGCCGCTCTTGTGTCGGGCATCGTGTACCTCGTTGTGGCACTGCCGCTGGGAGTCCACTGATGCGCGGTCGCTTCGTCGCGACGGCTGCGGTCGTCGGTCTTCTCGCCGCCCCGCTCGCGGCATGCTCGGATTCGTCCGTCATGCACATGCGGGTGGGCCAGTGCATTCTCCTGCCGGAGGGTTCAGAGGAGACCACGGCGACCACACTCGAGACGACAAGCTGCACCCGCGAGCACGACGCCGAGGTGTTCCACATCGACTCGATGTCCGACGGAGATTTCCCGGGGGCAGCCGAGCTCAACAAGCAGGCTGAGTCGGTGTGTATCGCCGCTTTCAGCGCGTACGTGGGGTCCGACTACCTGACCTCGTCCCTGGATGCGACGTGGATGATCCCGACGAAGGATTCGTGGGCACAAAACGATCGTTCGATCGTGTGCTTGGCGCGTCCATTGGATCACTCGAAGCTCACCTCGTCGGTGAAGGAGTCGGGCCTGTAGGGTTCGATGAGCGTCCGACTGTCATCGGGTGGTGTGCGGCTTCCTGCCACGCACCACCCGATACTTTTACCGTCCGGTATTGCGATTGTTATAGTTCATACAGTGCCTCGGCGGCGGTCGCACCTACGCACTTCTCCTCCGACCAGCACATACCCCCATCCAACACAGCCCCTCAAGGAGCACCATGTCCCGCACCATGACTCGCGCCCTGGCTCTTGCGACCTCGACTGCCGCGCTGGCCATGACCATGTCGGCCTGCAGCCTGCTCTCCTTCGGCCCGCGCACCTCGGCTTTTAACGTAAAGATCGGGCAGTGCGTCCAGCTTCCCACCGACGAGAGCGTCACCGATCTGGAGACCACCGACTGCTCGGCGCTCCACGATGCTGAGATCTTCTACCTGTCCCAGGTCACCGAGGACGAGCGCCCGACCGACTCCGAGCTCGAGGACATCGGCGGCGACGCCTGCCTGGCGGCCTTCGAGGGATACGTGGGCATCCCCTACGAGGAGTCCGAGCTGGACTACACGATGCTCTACCCGTCCCCGGGCAGCTGGGAACAGGGCGACCGCGAGATCATCTGCTTCATCATTTCCGGTGAGGGCACGGACGTCCAGCTGTCCGGCTCCATGAAGGGCTCCAACAAGTAAGCAGATACTTCATCACGCAAGGAAAATCATGTCCCCTCACTCGTTCACATCCCGCACCGCGCGCCCCGCGCTGGTCCTCGGAGTCTCGGCCGCCATCCTGAGCCTGGGACTGTCCGCATGCAGCGTGTCGATGTCCGGAACCCGCAAGCCTTCAAATGGCTCCCGCACGCCGGCAGCCTCCGCGACGGCCGATACGCAGAAGCAGACACACATCGGGGAGTGTTTCCAGTTCGGACCCAATGAGGACAGTGACGTCACCAGCGTCGACTGCAACCAGCCTCACGACGGGGAATACTTTCATATTTTTGACTTCGCAGGCACGAACATTCCGTCCGACGACGAGTTTGACGAGGAGAGCGACGAGATCTGCGGCCTGATCTTCGAGCACTACGTCGGCAAGCCCGTCGCGGACTCCACCTTGGACTACTACTGGATTCTTCCCAGTTCACAGACTTGGGCAAAGGGTGACCATACGGTGCAATGCTACGTCTTCGACAAGACCGACAGTAAACTCACCGGTTCCGCGAGGAACTCCAACATGTGACACCGTTTCTGCGCGCGCTTGTGGCGGCTCGGCTTGTGCCGGGCCGCCACCGCTTTTACCCCTGCGACCTGCGCCTTGTATAGTGTCATCACGACACCGAAGTCCTACCGGACAGTCAGCGTCGCCATCCCATGTGCATCACATCCCATCGGCCACGGTCCCATCACCCAAGGAGCATCATGTCCCGCGTTTCTACCCGTACTCTTGCGCTCGCGTCGTCCGTCGCGGCCTGTCCATGACTCTGTCCGCCTGCTCCCTGCTGGGCGGCAACACCTCGGCCTTCAACGTCGAGGTCGGTCAGTGCGTGCAGCTGCCGAACGGCAGCACCATCTCGCGCGTCGAGGTCGTCGAGTGCACCGCCGAGCACGACGGCGAGGTCTACCACATCGAAAAGCTCACTGACGGCGAGCGCCCCTCCGACTCCGCGCTCGACGATCGCATGACCGAGGTCTGCACCAGCACCTTCGAGGGATACGTGGGAGCCGCCTACGAGGACTCCGACCTGGAGATCACCACGCTGTTCCCGACGGAGGCGAGCTGGAAGCTGGGCGACCGCGACATCGTATGCATCGCGATTTCGAATGACGGTGAGAAGCTGTCCCAGTCCGTGAAGGACTCCGGCATGTGACCTGCGCTCACGCGCTCTGATGGCGGCTCGGTGACGTCCGGGCCGCCTCAGTGCTTCTTGGAGGCCTTGCGCGCGTGTGCGGTGGGGTCCTTCGTGGTGACGCCGTGGGTTTCGAGGGCGGCGACGACGAGCCCGTCGGGGCTGTGTTCGACGTGGGCAACGAGAACCTGGCCGTGCCTCAGGCGCGGGGCCTCAGCGCCGGCAACGGGAGCCGACGCGTAGGCGCGGATTTCCTCGATGATGGCATCGCGCGCAGGACCGGCGACAGACAGGACCGTGGGGGCCGCGTGCTCGCGCAGGCGCTCGGCCGCGAAGGCACGGACGCGTCCGAGGCGCGCCTCAGAGTCGATCTGAACATCCGAGCCGGAGGCGGTCAGATCGAGGGACTCGACGAGGGTCACCGCCCCTCCCCCCATCGACGCCCACGGGGTGAGGCTCTGGCGCGAGCGTGCTGCCGGCGACGCGAACGCACGCGCCACGCCGAAGCTGGAGAGCAGATCGATGAGGTCGAAGGCCTGGCGCACGCCGAATCGGCTGAGCGGTGGGTCGACGGGTTCCGGCGCGGTCTCGGTCTTCTTCGCCGAGGCCTGCTCCACCTGGGCGGCCCTCCTGGCCGCGGCAGACGCCACCATCGCGGGGGTCGGCGCGGGGCGAGGTTTGGAAGGAGCCGCCGCCTCAGCGGGCGCAGCGGAGCCGCCGGAAGAAGCGGAAGGAGAGGCGGGCGCGTGGGCGTCCCCGGCCTCGTCGAGGCGCGGGGTGAGGCCCTGCCCGGGACGCAGGACGAGGAGCGTGGTCGTCACGAGGCGGCCTTCGCGCGCGCGGGCGACGATGTCGGCGAGGAGGCGGCGGTCGCCTCGGCGCGTGAGCATGTCGGCGGCGCGCTCGGGCGAGGTCCACGCGGTCTGGTCGATTTCGGTGCGCGGGGCGCGCGCGACGGGGGCGCGCAGGCGCTCGGAGGCGTGGCCCGCGGGGACGGGGGTGCCCACCCAGTAGTGGACTTCCTTGGTCTGCCCGCCTCCCAGGCGGTAGCGCTGGGTCGTTAGGGGCGCGCCGAGCGTGATGATCTGGCCGGTTTCCTCCTCGACTTCACGCACGGCGGCGGCGACGAGGGACTCACCGTTTTCGGTCTTGCCCTTGGGCCAGGACCAGTCGTGGTAGCGCGGCCGGTGGACCATGAGGACTTCGATGTCCGCGGGGTCGATGGGCTCGCCGGGGACGGCGACGCGCGCGGGGTCCGTGAAGCGCCAGACGAGTGCACCCGCGGAGCGAACGAGTCGCTGGGGGCGTGGGGCTGGCATCGGACGCATAGGGACAAGGGTAGTCGCCCGCGCGCGCCCGTGCCCTGGTGGGCGCGCCACGTCACCCCGGCTCGGGCCTTGCACGAGGCCTTCCACGAGGCCGTCCAGGGCGTGCCGGGATCAGCCCTGACGCTACGAAAGAGGGGTCAGTCGAGGGTGCCGACGGCCGCCTCGCGGGCGGCGACGTCGAGCTCGTCGGCGGTGACCAGCAGCGCGGAGTGGCGCATCGTGACGCGGTGGGCGAGCGGGTCGGCGGGGTCTTCGATCCACAGGGCCCCGGCCTCGCCGGCGGCGAGTACGCGCATGGCCCGCGAGGCCTCGCTGAGCACGTACTCGAGGTCGTCGTCGGTCAGGTCGCCTCGCAGCAGGGAGTCGACTTCCTCCATGATGAGGCTCAGGGGCCGCAGCTCGACGGGGGCCTCGAGACCCTGGATGATGGGCGCGCGCAACCCTTCGGCGTAGCGCTCGGCCACCAGGAGCGGATCGCGGTGGTACCACTCGTGCAGCAGGTAGACTCGCCACAGCGCACCGGGGAGGGTGAACTCGGGGCTGCGCGACCACACGTGCGCGATCGTGTCGACCCCGCCGGTGCGCACGGTCTCGCGCAGGCGCGCGACGTCGGCGTCGGTGAAGGTCTCGTCGCCCACGCCCATGAGCGCCCAGGCGGCGGTGTGTGCGACGGCGGCGGTGGCCGCGGGGTCTTCGTCGCCGATAATGGCGTCAGCCCTCGCGGCGTCGAGCATGGCGGGGCGTCGCGGCATCTTCGATTGGGCCATGGGGACTTCTTCCTCCTACAATGGGGCTGCTGGGCCTATAGCTCAATGGTAGAGCAGCGGACTTTTAATCCGTAGGTTGGGGGTTCGAGTCCCCCTGGGCCTACTGGTCGCCTCGGAACGTTCCGGGGCGTTCACGCTATCTGCGGGCGCGCGCCCGCGTTCGGAGGTGCATGATGGATCCTCGTTTTTCTTGGGCGTATGGCGCCCTGGCGGGCCTGGCGCTCGGTGACGCACTGGGCATGCCGACGCAGGCGATGTCCCCGGAGCAGATCCGCGCGGTGTACGGGCGCATTACCGGCCTCGTGGACGGGGACGCCTCCCAGCCCTACGCGCCGGGGATGCCGGCGGGGTCGGTCACGGATGACACGGAGCAGGCGCTGCTGGTTGCTTCCCTCCTGGTACGAGGCCGGGGCTCATCCTCGGGTCGCGTGGCCCTGGACGCGGGCGAGTTCGCCCACGCGCTGCTGGCCTGGGAGGATTCGATGGTCGAGCGCGGGTCGCTCGACCTGCTGGGCCCCTCCACGAAGGCGGCCCTCGAGCGCGTGCGCGCGGGCGAGGACCCGCTGAGCGTGGGCGGGGCGGGGACCACGAACGGCGCGGCGATGCGTGTCACCCCGATCGGTATCGCGATGTCGACGGCTGATTCCGAGGCCTTTGCGGATGCCGTCTGGTCGTCCTGTCAGGTCACGCACGCGACGCGCCAGGGTTTCCAGTCGGCTGCCCTCGTGGCGGCGGCCGTGTCCATGGGTATCGACGCCGCGCGTTCAACGACCCCGAATCTGAGGTCCCTGCTGTGGAAGGCCGTGTCCTACGTCGATTCCCTGCCCGAGCGTGGCGCGTGGACCCCCGATCCGGACGTCGTGGCGGCGACGCGCAGGGCCATGCAGCTGGTCGCTAACCCCGCGTCCTCGTCCCTGGAGTGCCTCGTCGAGCAGGTGGGCACGTCCGTGGCTTCGGCGCAGGCGATCCCCATGGCATTTGCGCTGCTCGCGCGAGACCCCTCCCCGCAGGCACTGCTGGACGCCGCCAACATCGGCGGCGATACCGACACGATCGGCGCAATTGCGGGTGCAATCCTGGGCGCTGCCCTCGGCTTTGAGGTCTTTGTCGGCCGCGGCCTCGCCCAGGTCGAACTCGCCTCCCGCCTGGACCTGCCGTCCGTCGCCCTCGAGCTGTTGGAGCTGCGTGCGGCTCACGAACCTACCGCGAGCGCGCCCGCATCATCCAAGACTGAGGACTCTAGCGAGGCCGCTTCTCCCGAGGCACCCACTCCGGCCTCGTCGCCCGATTCCATGGAGGGCCGCGTCGTCCTCATGACCGAGCTGATGCTTCGATACGACCGGACCTCCGAGGAGGACACCATTCCCGCCGGGAACGAGTGGACAACCCGCGAGGATGTCTATCTCTCACTGCCATTCACAGCGATGCGCGCCGCCCGCGCCATGGGTGTCGAGGTCGTCTCCCTCAGCCCGATCGGTGAGGCCCGCGTGCCTCGGTCATCACCGAGGCATTGGCGCGCGAAGGGATCGTCGACGCTGGTCCTCGCATCGCGGGATACGACAACGGCTTCCTGTCCGTTCTCACGACGCGTTTTAACGGGACCAAGAAAGCGGCCATCACGGGGATGCTCGAAGACGCATGGGACGAGGCGATCCGCATGCTGGGCCCCTCCGACGTGCTGTATATCGATGCGAGCATTGCGGAATCACGGGAGATTCTGGCCGCGGCCGAGCACGCGCTTGCTCACCTGCCCCATCACGTGCGCGTCATCCTCGACTCGTCGGGAGGGCACATTGGTCCGCGTAGCCTTCCCAGCGGCAACGTTCTCATGGTTCTGGGCCATGGGGCGGCGGAGCGTCTCTGCCTACAAATCGTGTGCGACCGGTCTTCCCACGATTCCACAAGAAATCCCAACCACGCTGCGTCGTACGTCCTGTCGCTGTTTAAGCGACAGGCGCTGGTCATGTCACAGACCCACGAGTCGTTTCTCGCACGACCGAAGTCCCGGAGGGAGGACGAGGTCATTTACTTCCCTGCCCCGACGGTTATTTCCACCGATCCCGTCGGAACGCTGGACGTGTCGACCGGCGTCCTGGCAGCCGGATTCGTTCTGGGGTGCACCATCGAGCGGAGCATCGTCCTTGCGAACTGCGCGGGGGCCTTGGCCTCGACGATGCCTGGCCCCGCCTCGTGCCCCACGCGAGCCGCGGTCGAGGCCGCGGCGGATACCCTCGCGCACCGCACAGACGCATCGTGGCAACGACGCGGCCGGGCCTACGGGGCGTTGGCCGGGGTCGCCGTAAGTGACGCGGTTGCGCTGCCCGTCCGAGGCATGTCCCCCACACAGATTGAGAGACACTACAAGACGCGATGGATAATGATCGACGCCGATGCCTCGCACCCGACGATGCCGGGCGCGCCCGCCGGGACGCTCACGGAAGTCACGCGCGAAGTTCTGGCGGCATCCTCTCGCCTGCTGGGCAACACCCCCTCCACGAACGAGGTCGGGGCTAAGGACCAGGATCTGCTGGCTGGGTCTTGCTACCCACTTCGAGCTATCCCGGTTGGGATCGCATGCTCAACAGCAGATCCACAAGCCTTCGCCGATGCCGTGTGGCAGGTCTGCGGAAACGACGACCTCAGCAGGCAGGAGTTCCATGCAGCCGCTCTGGTCGCTGCAGCGGTCTCCTTGGGCATCGACCACAAGGCGTTGTGGGTAAGGGGGATGCGCGATGTCCTGGACGAAGCTATCACCTACGTGTCGGAGCTCCCCGCACGGGGTGCTTGGACTCCCGGACCGGATGTGCTGGCCGCGACCCGAGCGGCGATCGACATCGTCACCAACTACCGGAGCGATGCCCTCGAGCGCCTGCGCGATCAGATAGGCACATCGGCCGATCCAGCTCAGTCGGTTCCTGCTGCCTTCGGCCTCGTCGCACACTACTCGGACGGCTTTTCCGCTTTCTTGTCCGTCTCTCTCGGCGGAGAATCCAGCATTATCTCAGCGATTGCAGGATCCATCGTCGGTGCGGCATGGGGGGTCACGCACTTCTCATCGCACAACCTCACCACAATCGAGAAGGTTTCCCGCCCGGCTTTGGCTCCCCTGGCCGAGCAGCTCTTTGAGCGGCGGGAATGTGTCTCTGAGAAAACGAGGGATGACGACTCCACAGAACCGCATAGCTCCAGCGATCACGGCACCACCAACGGCAAGGAGCCTGCGGGCCGAGTCGTCCTCATGGGGCAGATCCTCGTGGACCGCGTGCTCACGATGACGACTGAGTTCTACAGAACCCACACCAAGTGGGTGAACGACAAGGGCCCCCATGTGGGTGGCGGTTTGAACGCGCTCGTGGCGGCACGCCGCATGGGGGCCGAGGCCATCTCCCTCAGTCCAATCGGCGAGGGTCCCAACGCCTCGCTGATCGAGCAGGCCCTCGCGCGCGAAGGAATCGTCGACGCGGGTCCCCGAGTGGAGGGGGTAGACAACGGCTTCTGCGTTGCTCTGATCGATAGCCGAGCCGAACGTACCTTCATCTCCACGAAAGGGGCCGAGACGATGGCACCCGCGAGCGCGTGGGCAGACTTCGTGCGCACGATGCACCCGGGCGATGTGCTCTACGTCGACGGATATCTGATGGATCACCCAGCGAACCGGGAGGCCGCAGAAGCAGCGCTGCACGCCCTGCCCGAGGGCGTGCGTGTCGTCCTGGACGTCTCCCCCGTGATCGGCATCCCGGACGGACTGCCCACCGACGGGGTCATCATGTCGATGAACCATAGGGAGGCCCAGGAGATCGCTCACCAGAGAGGTGAGGCGAGCGTTCGCAAACAGTGCAACCAACCTCGCGAAGCGGCGCGCGCGATGGTCAGCCTGCTGCATCGCCCCATTCTCGTGCGCGCGGGAGCGGCGGGCGCGTATTTTGTGCGCCCCGCCGGGACAGCACCGAATGCCGGCAATGAGGATGCGGCCCACATCCCAACGCCTCACGTCGAGGCGATCGACACGAACGGCGCGGGCGACGCTCACTCCGGCGTCCTGGCCGCTTCCCTCGCGCAGGGTATTCCACTCGATCGGGCGCTTGTACTAGCCAACTGCGCGGGCGCCCTGTCCACGACGCTCGTCGGGCCGGCCTCGTGCCCGACGCGCGACCAGATAGAAGCCGCCGCCAACGCGCTGGCCCAGCAGGAGGACTGAGCAATGGATCCACGTTTTGATCGCGTGCAGGGACCCACAATCGGATTTGCATTCGGCCACGTCCTCGCGATGGATGCCATAGGCGAGAACGGCGACGAGGCAGCGAGCCTCAGCGAGCGCATCCTCGCACTGCTGAGGATCCACAATTCCGCACAAAAGCCCTCGTTCCCATCCATGAAACTAGAATCCCATCGGTTGGCTCGGCTGCTGGTCCACGCTGCCCAGGCTGGCTCATACACATCGACTGGCGGCCGCCAGGCCTTCGCGGATGCTGTGTGGAACAACTGCTCGGACGAGCAACCACATTGCCGCGAGTTTCAAGCGGCCACTCTGATCGCAGCAGCTGTTTCGCTCGGCCTCGACAGCCCGAACCTTCGCGTCGAGGACACCCTGGTCCGCGCTATCGATGTCGCTGCCTCGTTGGAGGCACGCGGAGAGTGGAGCCCAGAGCCTGACGTCGTAGCCGCGACGCGCAGGGCAATGAACATCGTCAGCGACATGAACGTATGCGCCGAGTCGCCCCTTGAGCGTCTCGTCGAGCAGATCGGTGCGGGCGATTCGCTCTCGCAGATCGTTCCCATGGCCTTCGCCCTGGCCTCCCGCTACCAGGACCGCCGCACCCTCACCGCTCCCCTTCGACTTGGGGCACATACAAATACGATCCTCTCGACCGTCGGCATTATCATCGGCGCGGTGCGGGGCGCAGATTTCCTACGCACCTATGGGGCACGCGTGGTCGAGGAATCCCTCCAATTTGATCCGAAGGAGAGCACGAAGAACATTCTCTCGGGCCGCATCCCCTACCCGGGTGACCTCCTCGGCTCAGACGGCCCCTCGCACCCAATCGCACTGTCGGGCCCCTCCTCATTTGAGGACACTGATTCTGGTCAGCGCACGCGCCAGTGCTACTTCGAGCCCGTCGCCCCTCCCGCTCCTCTCGGCGCCCTGCGCGGGAAGACCAAGCCCGGCCGAGTGCTTGTCCTCGGCGAGCTCCTCATGGATCATGCCCTGCGGTCCGAGAAGTATCCGAGCTTCGGCAGCGACGTCTGGGCACGGGACCTGGGCCAGTCCCCGGGAGGCACATCCCGCGCGCTCATCGCGGCACGACGCATGGGGGCACAAGTCGTCTCTCTGTGCCCGCTCGGCCAAGGTCCAATTGCCGGGGCACTCTCACAGACCCTGGAGCGCGAGGGCATCGTTGACGCCGGCCCCCACCTCGCGGAGGGCGACAATCGGTACCGACTGTGTGCCTCCACTGAGGACGGCCGGGGCCTGAACATCTCGACGAACATCGCTCTGCCTGACCATGCAGCCCGCACGTGGGCAGAAGCTATCGCGGCGATGGGACCCTCGGACGTACTGCTCATCGACGGATCTCTCGTCGCACACGAGCGTTACGCACATGCGCTGAGCGAGGCCGTGCGGTGGCTCCCTAACCACGCTCGCGTCGTCTTCGACGCCTCCTCACATGAGGGATTCGTACCAGGTCTCCCCCTCGACAACCTCATCGTCTCGGTGCGCGCCTCGCGGTTACCCCAAGGCAGCGATTTCTTGCAGTATTTCATTGCAGGGCATCCCTACTCCTCCCCCCTCTACGACCACAAAGCTCGGCTCGAGCATCAAGCGTCAGCCTTGGCCCTGTTGACCCAGCGACACGTCGCGGTGCGCGCAGATAGCGGCGAGGTGTGTTTCGCGCGTCCGACGCTTGACGATCAGCGAGTCATCCGTCCTACTGTCACGCGCATTGCGGCACCTTCGTTGACCGAGGAGCAAGCCCTCGAGACCTCAGGGGTCCACTCCGGCACCCTGGCGGCTGCCCTCGCGCTCGGCATACCGGCTGAGCGAGGGATTTTGTTCGCCAATTGCGCGGCCGCCTTGGCAACCCCCGCCTCATTGTCCGCGCGAGACGCCATCGAGGTGGCCGCCGACGAATTGCTGGCACACGACCTGGCCTGAGAAGGAGAGAACACATGGATCCACGACTTCCCTACGCACTCGGGGCACTGGCCGGCATGGTTCGCGCGGACGCGGCGAATGAGGCCGCATCCGGCTCGCCGGATGGCACAGTCTCGGACACAATGAGGTCAGCGCTGACCGTCGCCGACCAGCTGCGACGAGGCCCGGGCGGCGCACACGCCATACGTTCGGGACAATGGAGCGTCCCGGCCGGAAGCGCTCGCGAGCGCCTCCTGTGTGCGGTCCCCATCGGCATCGCGATGTCGACAATCGATCCCGAGGCGTTGGCCGAAACCGTGTGGATCGCCTGCGGGTGTACAAATCAAAACGAGTTTCAGTCTGCGGCGCTGCTCGCCGCAGCGGTGTCCCTGCTTATTAATAATCGAGACAAGTCCCCCGTCACCACCCTGTGTGACGCCGTTGATGTCGTCTCTGCGATGAAGCCACGCGGAGAGAGCCAGGAAGGGCCCGATGTCCTTACGGCGACCCGGCGCGCCCTCAACGTCCAAGCGAACTCGCACTCACCACTTGTCCGGGTACGGACGACTGTCCTCATGGAGAAACTCGCCGAGGTCTCCCCTTCTCACCGGATCATCCCCCTGGCTTTCTTCCAGGTTCTCTATCTCTGGGCGAAGGAACTGCCCTCAGAATGCCGCGAGGTGAGTGGTGACCCCGCGCTGTACGATGCTGTCTCCGCGGCGTTGGCCGGTGTGTGCGATACCCGCAAGACTTTGAGGGATCTCGACGTCATCCCCGTCGAGGGAGTTTCGCACGTTGACGTTCTGGGGATCGCCAACCAGCTCCTCGCGCTGTCCGCGCCCACTCCCCTCGAGTGGATCCGTCGAGCGGCGGGGCTTGCTCCCGATCGTCCGCCGAGGAGCGGGCCGTCCTCTTTCGAGGAACCCGGTTCCGATCTCCTCAACCGATACGCCCCCTTTGAACCCGAAAGCGCGCCGACCCCTCTGGGATCCTCCCGCGGCAACGCTCCCGTGGGCCGGGTCGTCGTCATGAGTGAGCTTTTGCTCCGATTCGACCGTCATTCCAAGGACGACACCGTTCCCGCAGAGGACGAGTGGGCCACCCGCGAGGATGTCCACCTCGCGCTGCCCTTCACGGCGATGTGCGCCGCCCACGCCATGGGGGTCGAGGTCATCTCCCTCAGCCCGATCGGGCAGGGCCCACGCGCGTCGATCATCGCCGAGGCCTTGGCGCGTGAGGGGATCGTCGACGCTGGGCCACGCGTGGAAGGATGCGACAACGGCTTCCTGTCGCCCCCTCTGAAACAGTACGGTGCGAGCGTGAGCTCGGGCATCACAGACATGCCCGAAGATGCGTGGGACGAGGCCATTCGCACGCTGGGCCCTTCAGATGTGCTGTACGTCGATGGCGGCATCGTATCTCAGGCCGTTCTGGCGGCGTGCGAGCATGCACTCGCCCACCTGCCCGATCACGTGCGCGTCGTCCTCGACGCGTCGCAAGGACACGTCCGTCAGTGTTCCCTCCCCAACGACAACGTCCTGATCATGGTGGGGTATGACGCGGCGGAGAGCCTGTGCCGGAGCGTCTCCTACGAGAGGCCGTCCGGCGATTGCACAAAATATCCTCGCTCGGGTGCAGACAAAGTCCGCTCGGATTTCCATCAATACACGCTAAACTGCGGCCAGACACACGAGTCCTACCTTGCACGGGCGGTGTTCGAGGAGTATTCGTCCGACGGAGAGGTGACTCGATTCCCCGCCCCCACGGTTATCTCCACTGATCTGCGCGGCACGCTACATACCTCCATGGGCGTCCTAGCGGCCGGTTTCGCCCTGGGTTATACCCTCGAGCGGAGTATCGTTCTGGCGAATTGCGCGGGTGCTCTGGCCTCGACCATGCCCGGCCCAGCCTCGTGCCCGACGCACAGCCAGATCGAGGCCGCGGCGGACGCCCTCAAGGACCGTGGAGACGACTACATGAGACGACGCGACCGTATCTACGGAGTGTTGGCAGGGGTCGCAGTGGCAGACGCGGTCGCCCTTCCCGTCCGGGGCATGTCCCCCGAAGAAATCACGAAGTTGTACGACGGACGCGACCAGCTGGTGAACGCCAGCTCCTCACACCCCACCATGCCGGGTGCGCCTGCGGGGACGATCACACAGATCACGCGCGAAGTCCTGGCGGCGGCCTCTCGTCTGCTGGGCGAGGCCCCCTCCGAGCCCACGGACGAGGTCAGGGCCGAAGACGGGGATTGGTTGGCGGGCTCTCGCTACGTTCTGCGAGCAATCCCTGTCGGCATCGTGACCTTGACGGCTGATCCGGAAGTCTTCGCCGATGCCGTATGGCGGGCCTGCGGAAGCGACGACCTCACATGCCAGGAGTTCCAGGCGGCAGCACTGGTCGCCGCGGCTGTGTCACTTTGGACTGGACTGGAAGTTTGACTGGCACAACAACGAGCGCTCTCTGCTCCGTGCGGCTTGCGAAGTCGTGGCCTCTCTCCCTCCACGCGGCATCCCGACCCCTGGAGCAGATGTGCTGGACGAAACCCGCAGGGCAATCGGCCTCGTCAAAACCTTCGCGAAAGACACCCTCGAGCAAATACGTCACCACGTTGGTACGTCTGCGGATCCAGTACAGTCGGTCCCGGCCGCCTGCGCCGTCAGCGTTCAGTTCTCCGACAGGTTTTCTGCTTTTCAGTCTGTGGCTCTCGGAGGAGAAGCTGGCATCATCTCGGCGATTGCTGGATCTATTATCGGCGCGCTCTATGGGGTCACAAGCTTCTCTGCGCACAACCTTGCCGCGATTGAGAAGGCTTCCCACCCGGATCTGGCACCTCTTGCCGACCGCCTGACGGACCTGCGCCTCGGTGATCTGACCAGCGCGAACGCAACTGGCGAGGCCGCGGCGGACGTGCTGGAGGCACGAGCGGACGAGGAGTGAGCGCCACCAGGGAGTGAGCGCCGCGCAGACCCGGTTGATCGTCAACGAGCCGACCCCGGCACCGCATCCGCGCAGGTCGGGAGACTTAAACGTGCGAGATGCATCAAAAAATCAACCGATACATCTATTAGGCGCCCTCGCGGGTGCACAATCGCATCATGACGACTAACGACACCCAGGACCGCGGCGGCATCGTCGGAGGGGCCCTCACGGTCGCACTGCTGATCACACTGGCCGTGCAGAACGCCGTGCCGCCGATGGCGACCGACATGTATTCGGCCGCGTTCCCGCAGATCACGGTGGACCTGGCGACGAACTCGACGATGCTCGGCTTCACGCTCACGACCTTCTTCGTCGGCTTCGCGACCGGACAGGTCCTGGGCGGCGCCATCTCGGACCAGATCGGGCGCCGCCGCCCGATCATCGCGGGCGGCATCATCGCCCTCGTCGGCTCCATGATCTGCGTGCTTGCGCCGGGCATCTGGGTGCTCCTCGTGGGCCGAGTCTTCCAGGGCCTCGGCGGCGGCGTCGCCTCCTCGGTGGCGCGCGCGATCCTCGTGGACGTCGCCCGCGGCAAGATGCTGGCGCGCGCGATGAGCCTCATCCAGGCGATCGTCGGCTTTGCGCCGATGCTCGCCCCCGTCATCGGCGCATTCATCATCACGCACGCGACGTGGCGGGTCGTCTTCTGGGCACTCGCCGCCTTCACCCTACTGATGGCGGCCCTCGCGTGGTTCGTCGTGCCCGAGTCCCTGCCCGAGGAACGCCGCCACCCCGGCGGTATTCCGCGGTTCTTCCACGGCCTCGTCCAGGTCGTGCGCATCCGCCCGTTCGTGGGCTTCATGATGACCAACGCCTTCTCGAGCTTCTGCATGTTCGGCTACATTTCGAACGCCACCTACGTGCTGCAGGGGCCGCTGGGCCTGTCCCCCATGGCTTTCGCGTGGGTGTTCGCGTTCAACGCGCTGCTGTCGACCGGCTTCGCGCTGGTCAACGTGCGCCTGATCTCGCGCTTCACGCCGCGCACGCTCATCGTCACGGGCCTCACGATCGCCGCGACCGGCGTGGTGACGCTGGCGGTGTCGACGTTCCTCCTCGACCTGCCGCTCATTCCGACGTGCGTGGGCTTCGCGCTCATCATGACGGCGACCGCCTTCATTTTCGGCAACTCCGGCGCGCAGGCCATGAGCGAGGCGCGCGAGCACGCGGGCACCGCCTCCTCCGTGATGGGCGTGTGCCAGTCAATTGCGAACGGCATCGCCGCTCCCCTGGCGACCTCGGGCGGCGACAGCGCCGTCCCGATGGTGCTCGTCATGATCGTCGGCTCACTCGGCGCTTGGTTCGCGTTCTGGGTGATCGCCCGCGGCGGTAAGCACACGCCGCGCCAACTCAGCCTCGACTGACGAGGCGTCAGCGCGCGGGACACAGGATCACCGCGCCCTGGATACAGATACATCGCGCACATCCGGATAGGTAACGCACATCCGGATAGGTAACGCACATCCGGATAGGTAACGCACATCTGGATAGGTTAATAACCTATCCAGATCGTCACAACCTATCCAGATCGTCACAACCTATCCAGATCGTCACAACCTATCCAGAAAGCGCGCCTCATCGCGAAGAATTCACCAGAGGACACCAGCTTTCATGCCCCGGTCGCGACTATCGGTTGGGACAGCGCCGCACACGCCGCAGAACGGCCTTCACTCGGCGCTCACGCGCGCGAGGCCAGCCACACCGCGACCGACACCAGGACCAGGCCGATCAGCTCGAAGACGCCGGGGATCTGGCGCAGCATGACGGCCCCGACCAGGGCGGACGTGGCCGGCAGGATCGCGGCGAACAGCGCGAAGGTCGACGCCGCCAGGCGCCGCATCGCGAGCGCCTCAAAAGTGTAGGGAATCGCGGTGGACAGCAGGCCCACACCGACGACGATCGCGATGAGTTTCCACGAGGCCGTAGCCGCCATCGCGCCGGGACCGAGGAAAGGCGCGAAAAACAGGGTGCCCCACGCGCATCCGAGCGCTAGGTTCGTGACCCCGTCGCGCGTGGTCGAGGCCTTCTGCCCGACGACGATGTAGGCCGACCAGGCGAGGGCCGCGAGGAGAATCCAGGCGACGCCGACGCGCACGCTCGGCACGCTGAGGTCGAGGGCGAGCCCGCCGATGCACGCCACCCCAGCGAATGCGAGGACGGCGGCGATGCGCGGCCGCCAGCCGCGGCCCGTGATGACGGCGACGGCGACGGGGCCGATGAACTCGATGGACACGGCGGTGCCCAGGGGAATGCGCGCGATCGACTCGTAGAACGAGGAGTTCATCGTCAGGATGATGATGCCGAACAGCGCGGAAATAGCCAGGTCGGAGCGCGTGAGGCCGCCGCGCCACGGGCGCTTCCAGGCGAGGAGGACGACCGCGCCGGTCAGGACGCGCCACCAGGCGACGGAGGCGGGTTCGACGGACGTGAAGGCGATAACCGCGAGCGCAGCGCCCACGTACTGGATGAGGCCGGACCCGACGATGTAGAGCTGGGGCGGGATACGGTCGGTGACGGGGCGCTGGGCGGGCGCGGTCACTGGGCGGGCGCGAAGGTCAATGCCGCCGAGTTCATGCAGTAGCGCATGCCGGTGGGCTGGTCGGGCGCGTCGGGGAAGACGTGGCCGAGGTGGGAGCCGCAGGTCGCGCAGCGCACCTCGGTGCGGATCATGCCGTGGCTGGTGTCGACGCTCTCGACGGTAGCGCCGTCGTGGGCCTGGAAGAAGGAAGGCCACCCGCAGGAGGAGTCAAATTTGGCATCGGAGTCGAAGAGAGCGGACCCACAGGCCGCGCACGAGTAGGTGCCAATGCGGGCTTCGTCGAGGAGCTCGCCGGTGAAGGGGCGCTCGGTGCCGGCCTCGCGCAGCACGTGGTAGCGCATGGGGCTCAGGAGCTTCTTCCACTCGGCGTCGGTGCGGGCAGCGGGATCAGTAGCGTTCATGGATCTATTGTCCCGCGCCGCCCGCGCCCTCGCACGTGTGCGGCCGCTTTCCTCGTGCGGATCCATGGACGAGGCGGGGGCTCAGTCCGCGGTCACCTCTCCGGACCCGCGTTTGCGAAAGAATCGCCGCGGAACGATCGTCACGCCTGACATGATCCAGAGCGCGCCGGTGATGAGCGCGAGCCCGAGAAGGTCGAGGAGGCTGGGAACCTGTCCGAGCAGGACGACGCCGGCAACCATCGCGACCGCGGGAAAGAAAACGTTGTATCGAGCTTGGGTTCGCGCATCTGCCCGTTGATCGACGATGCGGCGCAGCACGGTGGGACTGACAAATATCAAGCAGCTGACAGCGATGATGACCGCGAGAAAGCGTCCATTCATGGCGGGAATCCCATGAATGGTGGCGTCCCGCAGACCGAATCCCAGCGCAGCGATGATGAAGCCAACCCCGGAGACCGCTCCGTAGTCGTAGCCGAGATGCGATGTGACACCCTTCATCATCACCATGGTGAGCAGAAGAACACCAGCCCATAGGCTCACCATCATGCTCGACTGCATCGCCTTGCCATCGAGGGTGCTCGGGGACGCCTGGTATGCAAACGCGACGTGCCCCGCAAGGGCAAGAGCGAGGCTGAGGAAACGACGTTTCCCCTGCCCGTGAATCAGGCCGATCAGCAGGCCGACGGTCATCGAGATCGCCACGGCGTTACCCACCGGCAGGTGGTTGATCGCCGCGAACATGCGACTACCGTACAGATCGCACAAGACCCCCACGATCACTGCGATGCCGAGCCCACGCACGCCGAGGCTCTGCCGCCAGGGCTTCTTGCGTACGATGAGGACGATCGCCGCGGGGACCAAGATCATCCACGCGATGGTGTCGGGAGCAGCGATGCCGAGGATCGTTCCGGCCAGAGCTAGGCCTATGGCAGGGAGAACGAGTCTGGCAGCGAGGGCCGCATGGACCACGCCGCCGACGCGTCCTCCAGGAGAATCCTGCGCGCCACGGGCGGCCTGCGGGCCCGGCGCAGTCTGCTGGCCGGGCGTCTCGCTGTGGGCGGTGGGATCTGGAGCGGTCATGTCTCTATTGTCGCGGACCGCCCGCGCCCGTGCACATATGTGCGTGGGCGCGGGCGGTCCGTTTTTTTCCCTCGCGCTGGCCTCAGTGACGAGGCCATGGCCCGTTCACCTGTCCCCATCACTCATCAGTGGCGGGCCCTGCGCCTGAGGTCTTCTTCGCCGCCGCCTTCTTGGTGGCCGTCTTCTTAGCGGTGCCCTTCTTAGCGGCAGTCTTCTTCGTGGCGGCCTTCTTGGCGGGGGCCTTCGCGTCCTTGGCGGGGGTCGCGTCGGTCGCCTTGTCGGCTCCCTCATCCTTCACGGTCTTGGTGGCCGCGGCGGAGGACTTTTTTCGCCCTTCTTCGCGGTCGACGCCTTCTTGGCGGCCGCCTTCTTCGCGGGAGCCTTCTTCGTGCTTCGGCCTTGGTGGAGGCCGCCTTCTTGGCGGTCTCCTTCTTCGCCGGGGCTTCTTCTTCGGCGGCAGCGACCTCGGACTCGGCGCCTTCGTCAGCCTTCGCGGCCTCAGAAGCCGGCTCGGCGATAGCCGCCGCGGGCATCACGAGGGTCTCGTCCACGGGCTCGTCGACCGAGGGCAGGACCTGCGTTGCCTCGGAGTCGAGCGCACCCACCTCTGCAGCGTCCACGGGATCCATGACGGCTGTCGCCTCGGAATCCGCCTCGGCCTCGGTTTCGGACTCGGCGGCGGCAGGGGTCTCGGCACCCTCGGCAGAGTCGGCAGCGTCCTCCTGCGCAGCCTCGACTTCGGGTGCCACGGCCTCATCCGTCGCGACCTCGTCAGTCGCAGCCTTTTCCGCCACCGCGGACTCGGCATCTTCGGCCTTCGGTTCACGCGGCTCGACGACCGGGATCTGGCCGGTGACGGCGCGCAGGACGTCGGCCTCGGCGCCGGTGGGGGCGACGGCGGGGAAGAAGTCCATGATCGACACACGCGCGGGCTGCACCGTGGGAGTGGGGCGGGTTTCCGCGTCGAGGCGCGCCTCTTCCGCGACCGCGTACCAGCCGGGGTGGACGGCGGGCTCGTCGGGGGTGCCCTCGTCGGCGAGCGACGCGGCCATCTCGGCGGGGGGTCGGCTCCGGCGGCGGCACGAGCGCGGGCGCGATCGCCTGGACAGTGTCGGTCATGACGGGTCGGCCGGTGCGCACGGGCGGGGGCACCTGCACGGGGTGTTTCACGGATGTTTCACGCGCGGGGATCGGTGTGGTTTCCTGCTCGTCCGGGGACAGTTCGACGTCCGACGAGGCCTGGGCCTCCTCCTCACCAATCGTTTCCTCGGGTGCGTCGGGGGCGGGCGCGCCCTCACGCTCAGCGTCCTCGGCGGGGGCGCTGTCCTCCTGCGAATCGGCTGCGCGCGAGTCGCCGGAATCGGCGGATGCGCCAGCGTCGATTGCCGCGTCCGCGGGGTTCTCGCCCTGCGCGAGGTTCTCGTCCTGCGCGGGGGCAGACTGGACGTCGGCTTCCTTGTCCTCGGCGGGCGCGACATCGTCGGACTGTGCGTCAGCCTCGGCCTTCACGCCCTCCGCGTGGTCGTCAGCGAGATCGGAACCGGCGATATCGGATCCGGCGGAATCAGAACCGGCAGCGGATTCGGGCTTCTCGTCGGCGGCCACACCGGCAGAATCGGCCGCAGCCTCCTTCGCGGTCGCCTCGTCGGCGCGCTTCGCGCCGGCACCCGCATCGTCCGCGCGTTCGACGTCGACGCGCGCAACCTCCACAGAATCGTCTGCGGCAGAATCGGCGGCCACATCCTGAGCCGCCTCGGGCGACTCACTGTCGGCAACGACCGGCTCGACGCCGACGGCCGCCAGGGCCAGGGTGGCCTCGGGGTCGAGGGCCTCGGCTTCGCGGCGCTTGTGGGACTCGCGGCGTTCCTGGGCGCGGCGGGCCTCGGCCTCGCGCTCGGCGAAGGCCTCTTCGCCGGGGCCCTCGAGGGCGGCGGCGCGCGCCTCGGCCTCGGCGGAACCGGAGAAGAAGCGCTCGCCTCGGCCGATGGAGGTCGCGGTGAGGGTCTGGGTGAGCTGCGGGTTCGCGTTGCCGGCGGCCTCGATGATCTTGCGCAGAGCGCTCTTGGAGATCACCTGGGTTTCGTCGCGGGAGGCACTGGGGCCGCCCTCGGCGAGTTCGCGCTGGCGGTCGGCCATGGCGCGGCGGCGGGCGCGCTTGGCCTTGCGGCGGGCGGCGACCATGCGCGCGGCGTGGGCGGGGTCCTTTGGGGGCGGCAGCCGCGGCGCCACCCGTCGCGGTGGCGGACTGCTCACCGGCCGACGCGGGCGTACCCGCGTGGGAAGCCGACGTGCCCGTGGCGGCCACGGCCTCGTTCGTGCCGGAGATTCCGGCGAGCTCGGCGGCCAGGCGTGCGATGCGTTCCCGGCTCATGTCCTTTTCGACGGTCACCGTCTCACGGGGCTCGATGCGCTGGGCGGGGCGCGCCCACGGCTCTTCGGTAACGATCCACGAGATGAGCTGCTCGCGCATGTAGGCGCGCAGGTCGGAAAGATATCCGGAGTTTTTCGCGGAGACGAGGACGCGCACGGTGACCGTGTATTCGTCGGAGTCGGTGATCTGCACGCCCCACGTGCGCCCATCCCACAGGTCGGTGGCGGTCAGGAGCTGCTCGACCTTGGCACGGATGAGGGTCATGGGCGCAGACCAGTCGAGCTTGAGTTCGACGGTGCCCAGCTGGGCGGCGATGCGGCGCGTCCAGTTCTCGAAGGGCGTCTGCGTGAAGTAACGGCACGGAATGATGAGGCGGCGCTCATCCCAGATACGCACGACCACGTAGGAGAGCGTGATTTCCTCGACGGAGCCGGTTTCCTTCTTCTCGCCGGCGACGACGACGTCGCCCACTCGGATCGCGTCGGTGAAGGCCAGCTGCAGGCCGGCGAAGACGTTGCCGAGGGTCTGCTGGGCGGCGAGACCGGCGATCACCGAGATGACGCCGGCGGAGGCCAGAACGGTGGTCATAGCCTGGCGGGCGGCCTCGAAGGTGCCGATGATCGCGACGGCGCCCACGACGACGACGATCGACTGGGTGAGCCGGCGCAGCACCTGGGCCTGGGTCTCGAAGCGGCGCGAGCGTCCCTGGTCAGAATCCTGGCGCGCCTTGGCGGCGTCCTCGAAGACCCACGCGGCGGCGTACGCCATCCACGTCAGGCAGGCGAGGGCGACGATCAGCAGCATGTGCATGAGGAACGTCGTGATCGACGTGCCGTTCCAGTCGGACAGATGGGGGTTGACCAGCGCGATGCCGAGCCCCGCCCACGCTCCCCAGGCCGCGAAGGTGAAGTGACCCGGGCGGCGCACGCGCGCCAGGATCGACGAGGCCGTGGCCGCCTTGGAGAGCACCTTGCGCGCCAGGGCAGAGAGGATAACCGAGACGACGATACCCACAAAGGCGCCGACGATCGGGCCGAGGATCAGGAAGGTGAGATCGATGGTCGTGGCCACGGCGGCCTCTGCCCCGGATTGTGGGTCGGCGATCGCCCGGGTGAGGGCGTCCGAGGCCTGGGCGAGGGCACCGAGTGCTGGTGTCATAGTCATGCATCAAGCCTAGTCGCAGAGCTGATGAATTCCTGGGAATTCCGCACAATTGCAACGTTTTTCGGTAATGTGTTAGCTGTCACTTGATTTCGTTTTGACGTGCCGCGCGCGTTCTGCCTAAACTATCTCCCGTCTTCGGACGCCAGTTCGACGGCCAAGCAGGCCCCCATCGTCTAGCGGCTAGGACACCGCCCTTTCACGGCGGCGACACGGGTTCGAATCCCGTTGGGGGTACCACCGGTCGCAATCGTGATTGGAACAATTCAATAGGTCTTACCTGTTGTAAGGCCCCGTAGCGCAGTTGGTTAGCGCGCCGCCCTGTCACGGCGGAGGTCGCGGGTTCAAGTCCCGTCGGGGTCGCCGACCAGACCTTTTGGTTCAGGTCTTGGCTCTGTAGCTCAGTTGGTAGAGCGTTCGACTGAAAATCGAAAGGTCACCGGATCGACGCCGGTCGGAGCCACCAGCAATCCCCGAAGCATTCGCTTCGGGGTTTTTGTTTTGCCCGCGGTTTGTTTTGCCCGCGACGGGGCACTTTCAGCGATGCCCATTCGACAGCTCCACGTGCGCCCCGAGGACCCGCACGCGGACTCTCTCGCGCGCGCATTCACCCACCTGGCGGAGCACCAGCTCACCTGCGCGCACCATAACCGGCGCCGTTTTGCCCAAAACGCAGACCACTTCGCCCACAACACCACGTTTTCAGCCTATTTCGCCGAGGTGGTCTGCACTTTGGCGAGCACACCACCTCGAACCGCGACCTGACCGCCACCAAACGGGGGGAATCGCACCATTAGAGGCACAACACGCCGGCGACACGCCGACAGCCAGCTCCTAATGCTGCCAAACCCCCACCAGCCACACATCAACACTCCGCCCCAGCCCCACAACAGGACGCAGATCATATGAGCTTCACCACTCACACAGCTGGGCGACAAGACACGACAACCCCAGCTAATTAATTACCGAACAACCGGAACGCCGCACAACTACTCACAATTTCAACCAGCTAAATACTCGACGACACACTAGACGACCAAAACGCACCCTCCACGACATGGGCAGATAGGCGAAATTAAACACACAGGCTATTACAGGCAGGCGTACCCTTCTCACTAGCATCATTACTTGCTAACCACAGCGGATGGGCGGCCGCCCCAACACGCACGCCACGGCCTCGGCCCCCATCCATGACGAATGGAGACTCACGTGCACCCACGCAGTATCGGGCGCCTTTTCCCGCTCGCTGTCGGGATGATCGTCGCCGGCCTGCTGGCCGCGTTCATCGCTATCGCGCCCACCTTCGCTGCCTCTGTCGGCGTCGTCACCAACATTTCGCTGGCGCGCGAGGACAAGGAAACCACCGCGCCCACCGTCGGCATCCACGTCATGACCATGTCCTTCGACATCGACACGACCGGCAAGGACGTCGCGCCCGGCGACACGTTCACCATTCAGATTCCCCCCGAGCTCAAGATTATCTCGGACTCGGGCAGCTCGATGCTGAACTTCAGCATGCTCAACGAGGACAAGGTCCCCGTCGTCGACTGCTCCGTCCCCACGGGTGAGGGCGTGTCCATGACCTGCACCTTCGGCGAGTACGCAAGGGACCATCACAGCATCATCGGCCACGGCACCGTGCGCACGAAGGCGGTGCACGCCACGACCTCGTCGACAGTGTCCTTCCCGGTCAACGGCACCGCCGTCATCGTGGACCTGCCCGGCGGCTCGATCTCCGGCACGTACGAGCGCACCCTGCCCAACACCCAGAAGTGGGGCCTGCCCAAGGAAGGCGACTCCTCGCGGATCATCTGGGAGATCGACATCAAGGGATCCCAGCTGCCCGAGGGTGCGACCGAGGTCGAGATCGCTGACACCTTCGATATGAGCTCCGGCGGCTACTCGCTGGTGCCGGGGTCGGAGAAGCTCTACTACTACAACAACGACGCTGAGTATCAGGCCGATCAGGCGCCCGCCCTCAAGGCCGGCGCGTCGATCGGCGACGGCACCTTCACGATGGAGGCCAGCGCCGACGGCACCGGGTTCACCGCGACGTTCCCGCGCCTGACGAACAACGGCACCTACGTCCTGCAGTACGAGGCCACAATCAACAACTTGGCCACGGTTCGGGGTGGCGTGACCTTCCACAATGACGCGCTCATCAACGCGAAGCTGTACACGGGCGGCGTGGACATCCACTCGGACGGCTCGGGTGATGCGAACGGCGACGCGAATCCGACGCCCACGCCGTCGGTGACACCCACGCCGGAGCCAACTCCTTCCACGACTCCCACCCCGGAGCCGAGCCCGACCCCGTCCGAGACCCCGTCTCCGACGCCGACGCCCACCGCAACTCCGACGCCTACCCCCTCGGTGACGCCCAAGCCGACGCCGTCGAACACACCGACCCCGCCGACTACCCCAACTCCTTCGGCCACACCGACCCCGTCGGCACCTTCGACGCCGAGCTCATCCACTCCCCCGGCCACGCCGCCCACTCCTTCGACTCCCGCGCCGAAGCAGCTGGCTCGCACGGGCACCGATATGACTGGCGTCCTCGCTGGCGCCGGCATGCTGGGCCTGCTGGGCGCGCTGGCGGTGGCGGCTCGCCGACGCGGAGCCTGACCGTCCTGCCCTCCGCGTGAGGGAGGCATCTGACGCACCGAGCCCCGGCCTCGTTTTCTCGACGAGGCCGGGGCTGAGTCTTGCGCGAACGCGCCCACGCGCGCTCGTGATCGCCGGGAGATTGAGGTGGAGACCGGCGGCGAGCCGTCGCGTGAGCGCGTTCGTTTACACAGGATGTCCCACAGGAGCGAGAGATAGTGTGATAGAGAACTCCTGAGGAACAGTGATTAGCGTAACAGGCATCGGGTTGTCGCGGGCGCGTTTCGCCGATCGTTTTTCGGCGTCTTCTCGTTTTGCTCGTCGCACCTTTCTCAACAGAAGCAGCCGACCCTTTCGCATGTTCCGGACGTCAACGAGGGACCGCTCATCCTTCGTCGGAGTCGCCCGCGACGCGTCAGGGCTCGAGGATGAACTGCTCCTCGTCCCAGTCATCGTCGTAGATGTACGCACCATCGAGGCGCTCGACCATTTCGGAGGCGCGGGTGCAGGCTTCGACGGCCTCGAGGATGCCGAGGGCGATCAGGGCGCGACCACCTTCGTCGTTCAGGCGGTCCGTGTCGACGACGAGGGTGACATGGGCGAGGGCTGTGGAGAGGTGGAAGGGGTTGATGCGGATCTCCCAGATGTCATTCCACCGGCCGACATGGAGGGTCGGGGTGGTCGTCTGCCACGTGGCGCCGGTGTTGACGTCCGCGAGTTCGAAGGAGATGTCGCGGATGCGGGCGCTCCAGTCGGTGATGCAGAGCTCGCACGTGCCCGAGGTGACGGCCTTGCGGTACTCGCTGCCCACGCGCGTGATGCGCGCGCGAATCTGCGTCTTCGCTGCCCCACGTACGCCCTGCCGCGTCACCTTTGCCTCGCCTGCTTCCTGCTGCATCTCCATCGCCTCACCAGCGCCCGCCTGCGTCACCTTTGCCATGCTCATACCCTCGCCCTCTCTTTATCCGAATTTGGGTAGCCGAGCAGGATACGGCAGGGAGGTCGAAAGACGCAAGGACCTGCCCCATTGGTATGGGCTCAGTCATGCGGGAAAACAAACCATTACCCAAACCTTCTGACGGGCGGTGAGGGGTTCATCCCCGCTCACGCGGGGAAAACGTTCTGCGTGCCAGCGATAAGGGCGTGGACCCGGGCTCATCCCCACTCACGGGGGGGAAACCGCACTCCTGCAGGCAACGGCTTGGCGAGCTCGGGCTCATCCCCACTCACGCAGGGAAAACGACTGTTCCAAGTCGGCGGCGGCGCTCACTGCCGGCTCATCCCCGCTCACGCGGGGAAAACAGCTCGCTGGCCTTGTGCGTGGTCGTCGCGATGGACTCATCCCCGCTCACGCGGGGAAAACGCGTTCATGCCCTCGCCCTCTCTTTCTTCCTCGGGCTCATCCCCCGCTCACGCGGGGAAAACGGCAACAAGGTGGCCACGCCCAAGCAGCCGCGCGTCTCATCCCCGCTCACGCGGGGAAAACCCTGACGCGCCGGGGATGGCGGCGGCGTTTTGGGGATCATCCCCACCCACGTGGGGAAAACAAGCAGCTTCTCGTGGCTGCTGCGTCGCAGCACGGCTCATCCCCACTCACGCGGGGAAAACATCAAGCAGATCGCCCGCGACGTCGAAAAGACGGGCTCATCCCCGCTCATGCAGGGAAAACACAAACTCGCGGTTCAGATGCTTCACGTCATATGGCTCATCCCCGCTCACACGGGGAAAACCTCAAAATCTCGGACGGCCAGGAGGTTGGGCGCGGCTCATCCCCGCTCACGCGGGGAAAACGAGTCCTCCCGCATCAAGGGTAAGAAGCTCGGCGGCTCATCCCCGCTCACGCGGGGAAAACAGGACGACGCCGACGATGATCGCGAACGCGGTCGGCTCATCCCCGCTCATGCGGGGAAAACCGCGCGGAGAAGGCACACCCTGCGTTCCAGAAGGGCTCATCCCCGCTCACGCGAGGAAAACTAACGCACCCAGTCGGCGATCCGGAGGATGCGCGGCTCATCCCCACTCACGCGGGGAAAACGCCTGGGACGCGACCGCGATCGCAGTCAGCGTCGGTTTACCCCCGCACACACACGGGGAAAACCTCTTGTCGGGCTGGCAGCCCTTGAACGGCCCGGGCCCATCCACACTCACGCGGGGAAAACTGCCTGCCCGACCTGCTCCCGGCCCTCTACCTGGGCTCATCCCCGCTCACGCGGGGAAAACTGGAGAATGGCCGGACTTACCGTGTGGTCGTTGGGCTCATCCCCGCTCACACGGGGAAAATGTCGTCACCGTGCCACGCCAGGCCGGTAAGTCCGGCTCATCCCCGCTCATGCGGGGAAAACGCCTCAAGGCTCTGCCCGTTGATCGTCGCGCGGGGCTCATCCCCGCTCACGCGGGGAAAACCTTTGTCCCGCTCGGTTAATTGGGTTCGCGTCGGGCTCATCCCCGCTCACGCGGGGAAAACAACGTCGAACAAGACTGGATCTCGTTCGTTCGGGGCTCATCCCCGCTCACGCGGGGAAAACCACCGTATGAAGTCCGTCGCGGCGTCGTTAATGGGCTCATCCCCGCTCACGCGGGGAAAACCGCACCGTCACCATCTACGCGCGCGGCGACCTGGGCTCATCCCCGCTCACGCGGGGAAAACGACGACACCGGGGGAGAAACCCGCGTTGTCCCGGGCTCATCCCCGCTCACGCGGGGAAAACCGTATTCGCGGGTGGCCAGTGTCGTGATCGGCGGGCTCATCCCCGCTCACGCAGGGAAAGCCCTGTGCGCTTGTAGGTCAGGGCCTCGGCTCCCGGCTCATCCCCGCTCATGCGGGGAAAACTCGCGTGGAAACTAAAGCTCGCAGCCGCACTCAGGCTCATCCCCGCTCATGCGGGGAAAACCTCTTGGGTTCTGGTGTTGTATGCGGTGACCATGGCTCATCCCCGCTCATGCGGGGAAAACTCCTACGCCGCGACCATCGCCGCGATGTTCATGGGCTCATCCCCGCTCATTCGGGGAAAACAGCGGGCTGTGTGTGCGGCGTGTGGCCAGCGGGGGCTCATCCCCGCTCATTCGGGGAAAACGGCGGACGCCCGCACGGTCAACGAGCTGTTCGGGGCTCATCCCCGCTCATGCGGGGAAAACCCAGCATCAACAGGCGGGAAAGGATGCCCGTCGGGCTCATCCCCGCTCATGCAGGGAAAACTTCCAGTCCTGCGTCGCCAGCTTCCCGGCCCCGGGCTCATCCCCGCTCACGCGGGGAAAACGTCTGTCCGTACGATTGGGGCGCGGCTGTGATCGGCCCATCCCCGCTCACGCGGGGAAAACATCTCGCCAATCGAGTGCATGAGCTCACGCATGGGCTCATCCCCGCCGACGCAGGGAAAACAAGCGCAAGCTGCGCCTGTTCACGGACGAGGAGGGCTCATCCCCGCTCACGCGGGGAAAACAAGTACACGCCGTCCGAAGTCGGCTCAGGAGCGGGCTCATCCCCGCTCACGCGGGGAAAACATTTGGGCGTAGGCCGAGGCTCCAGAGGTGTTGGGCTCATCCCCGCTCACGCGGGGAAAACCGAGTGTTTCCCTCACGGAATGAGTGCACCTCGGGCTCATCCCCGCTCACACGGGGAAAACACGATGATCGGCGCGGTGATCGTCACGGTCTCCGGCTCATCCTCGCTCACGCGGGGAAAACTCACCCCTCCATCTCACGCCCTCTGAGGTGCAAGGCTCATCCCCGCTCACGCGGGGAAAACAGCGAGTACTCGTGACCCGGATGCTTGATCGTGGGCTCATCCCCGCTCACGCGGGGAAAACTTGGTGGTGACCGCCGCCGTCAACGCGGTGTGCGGCTCATCCTCGCTCACGCAGGGAAAACAGCCATGCGACCGCGCGCATGCTCAGCGTACCGGGTTCATCCCCGCTCACGCGGGGAAAACCGCCGTCGCCAAAGTCGAAGGCCAGTCGAAGCCGGGCTCATCCCCGCTCACGCGGGGAAAACCGCGCGGAGAAGGCGCACCCTGCGTTCCAGAAGGGCTCATCCCCGCTCACGCGGGGAAAACTAATGTCCTTGGCTAATAATGGCGTCGTGCGGGGGCTCATCCCCACTCACGCGGGGAAAACGGCGGCTTCTCGTAGGCGACCGCGAACGTCTGGGGCTCATCCCCGCTCACGCAGGGAAAACCCGAGCATGCCGGGCGGAACCTACGTCGACGAGGGCTCATCCCCACTCACGCGGGGAAAACAGTCCAGCCGCGAGCGAAGCCCCGCGACCACGGGCTGATCCCCGCTCATACGGGGAAAACTCCGCGATCTCGCGGGGCAACAGCACGGACGTGGGCTCATCCCCGCTCCCGCGGGGAAAACGCGCTCTTGATTTGACGGTTGAAGTCGGCGACGGGCTCATCCCCGCTCACGCGGGGAAAATAGAGCGCGGGACAGGGCGACGCCGCACTCGGCGGGCTCATTCCCGCTCACGCGGGGAAAACAAAACGTGAGGAGCGAGGCCCATTGCCCGGACGGGCTCATCCCCGCTCACGCGGGGAAACCTGAATGATTTGGTCCCATCGCTTGCGCACGTCCGGCTCATCCCCGCCCATGCGGGGAAAACCTCGTGGACAAGCCCAACGTCCTCGCGGGCCTGGGCTCATCCCCGCTCATGCGGGGAAAACGGGCTCAATAACACGAAGCCGATAGCCGTCGCGGGCTCATCCCCGCTCACGCATGGTCGAGCCACTCTCAGAAAGAACAGACACCGCCGAGTGAGTCATCCGAACCCCGGGTCCCAGCAGCAGCACTGACAGCGCCGCCGCTGGGACGTGGGCGATTCCATGACCATCAGCCACAGTGATCGCGTTCGAGTCGCGATTGATCGTGCACCGCTCGACGTAGAGGAACGTCAACCGGTCCCGAACACGCACCAGGTCTTTCGGGTCTGGCGGCTTCGCCCCGGGGATCGGTCTCATGGCCGAGCTAAGGTCATCAAACCGCAGCCGTAGGCTTTGCCTCGGCCGATTCCGTGAGTGAGGACTCGACGTAGGGCCTCGGGGTCCGTCACCTCAAGGACACCCTCGAAGGTGGCGACCCCGAGGGTCACGCGACGCTCCCCGCGTTTAAACTCTGCGATACTGCGTTCAACGCCGTTAATCAGCAGATTCGCCCCGTCGACGCGTTGCCCGTCGCTGTCCTCGAGAACCGGCAGGTCACCACCACGCTCAGCGGAGGTGAGCACCCTGAATCCGCACTTCTCAGCGCGTTCAAGGACCCACCGCGTCTGCTGATCCTGCGTGACGTGTGCGAGAACCTTCTTACGTCCCCGCGCATTGACCTGACTGCCCTCCCGGAACGTCGGATTCACGCAGAGACGGAAACCCCATCGCTGTCCGGCCGACAGCCCATCGAGGAAGGCGCTCATGTCGCGGACGACCACCCCACCCTCGGTCGCGTAGCCGGCCTCCTCAACGATATGCGAGGGATCCGGAGCAACCGGGCTCGAAATGTAGAGCGCGCACGAAGGGCTCCCCTGACGAGGGCCAGCTCCTCGAACGGCCGGCGGACGGTCCAGCCGCCAGAGAACCCGGGGAGCGCCGGAAGCATCCAGCACACCCGGAGGGAAGCAATTCAGTACAGCCGCGTGCAGCATCTGCCGGCTGCGCATGAGCTGCTTCGCCCCACGACGGTGCGGGTTGAGGTAGATGCGTGTCAGATACATCAGAGCACCTCCATCGGATCATGCACGAGGCCGGGGTGGGCCTGCTGCTTCGTCTCCACGTACTGCGGATTCTCCAGGTCGATATAGGTCTCCTCGACGGTACGCAGGGTGTACTTGCGATTCTCCGAGTCGAAACTGATCGGCATATCCTGAAGCGTCTGCTGGGCGACTTTCTCCACCTGAGGCGGAATAATCCCCAAATCCGCAACGACTCGCGTCCGAACGAAATGATCATGACGCTGCTTCTTCTGGTAGTACGCCGAGGCCATCCACGGAGTTTCACACACAGCGTCCCACGCGCGACCCTCGCGAACAGCGAGGCGCAGCGGCAGGGTCGGAGGGCACGAACGGCGACCGAGGTAGAGCGGAAACACCGGGCGAACGATTGCCTGCGCGAGCGCATCAATCATGTCGTCGGGCCCCTCGATGAAGGCTCCGAACGCGGCATCCGCCCGGTAGAAACGGTGGGAGAGAGGCATCGACGTATCACCCCTGTGCGCCGTGTGAAAGTCGTGGAGCAATTGCCCCGGCTGATCAACTCGGACGGCAACGCTCAGCTCGGCCAGGTCCTCGATGGGATCACTGCGCCTGCGCCCCTGTGCCGCACCGAGCAGACCGACCAGCGCGCTTTTCGTAGGAAAAGCCTCCGTCGACCTGCGCGTAAATCGGCTGTCCACGCCCCACGATTGCATGGGACCCGCCAGCCTCAAGACGAGCACCGCACTCATCGCGTGCCTCGCACCGCTTCCGCTGCGGTTTCACCGAGAGATGCCAGGCGCACCTGCTTACCGAGCTCCGAGAATCGCTCACCACGAGGCGTCGTCCACGACACGAGAGACTCAACAGACTCCAGACCCGTGAGCTCGCGCAGCCGCGACTCGAACTCCACGAAGCGCTTAATGGCCGGCTCTGCGAAGCCGCGCTGACCCGCGACGATCGGCTCCTCGAAAGCGCCACTCATATTGATCGGCTGGTCATCTCGAACCTGAACCAGAACGGCATCCGGCAGCGTGCGATTCGCGAAAGTCGTCACCTTTCCGGTCGGCATCGAGCGGACGAAGCTATCCACGAAGAGCTCGACGGCACGATCCGCAACGGCATCGTCACCCAGGTTTTCACGCAGCAGGTCGACGTTGATCGTCGCGTAGCGGTACACCGTCGCGGACGCGAACTCGATCGTGCCGATCATTCCCGCACCCTCGTCGGCCTCGTCGTTGCGCTTCTTCTCATCATCAACGGCCGTGTAGTAGTCGTACTCGTGCTCGACCGCGCCGACACCAATCGCGTGGGCAACCTGGCATGCGGCATCGACGTTCAGCGCATTCGGTTCCGCGACCATGCGACCGAACAGAGCAATATCGATCGAGTGATCCGTATCCACGAGGCTACGCGGCTTCAGTTCCTTGAATGCTGCCGCAGGATCATCCTCGCGAGCGACCGAAATCAACGCGTCCGCGACATGCTCAATCTGCTTGGCCGACAGGAAGACAAGGAATCCCGCTTCCTTCAGTTCCTTGTCACTCTTATTCCCACGCGGCTCAGCAAGCTTGAAACCGATGGCCTTCAGCCCATCTCGGCGAGCTCGATCGATTCGGCCTCCAGGTCGGGACGCTTCTCGGTGATCGTTCGTGCGACCAGCTCGACGATCTTCTTCGTACGCACACCGTAATTTCCGTCGGCAATCTTGCCCTCAAAGTCCTGACGCGTCGCACGCTTGATAGCCTGTGACGAAATGCGCATACGCTGGACTCCACCGAAGGTCGCACTCTTGGGCGCGCCGGTGTCGTCCCTGTTCGGGTTCGAGGGAGGGAGGGTCTGCAGGACGTGGATATCAACAAAGACGGACATTGTCTTTCCTTTCACAAATGAAGCGATTGAGTAGAATGCCCCGACGTCATTCGTCGGAGGCGGGATCGGTGTGGACGGTTTCAACGGAACGAGCGAACTGCCGCCCCCAGTTACGCATGACGGACGTGCGATGACGCGGGTCCTGCCACGTGAAGAGGTCGGCTGCCAGCTGCGCGTAATCGCAGGGAATCTCGGCGGCTTCGAGCTGAGATATGAGCGAACGTAGATGCACGAGAAGTCCCTCGAACGCGGGTGCTTGAACGGCCGCGGAAAAACGCCGATAGATTGGAGTTTCCTCGGCACGCTTGTCTCCGCGTTGCCCCTCGGCTACGACTCGGATCGCCGAAGCGAAGCTGCGCGGACGGTCCGATGTGTCGTGCATGGGTCTCGTGTTCGAGCCCTGATGAAGCGCCCAGAGAGTGAGAGCACCGTGAACGGCTTTCTCACCTCTGGTCGGCTCATCGCCCAGATAGCCCGGGCGGTCATCGAGCGTCAGGTCCCACAGCTCGGGCACCGAGCCTGCCTCCCGAGAGAAAGCGCTCCCCGCAGCTGCGCACGGAGGGCACGAGCCGAAGGTGTCTCCTTCCAGAGCCGATTCACGATCAAGCCACCGACGCGGCCGTACACTGCGCGCCGTGTGGACAAACCTTTCGCTCCGCCATCCGGAGGGGTCTCCGGAGCAGCATCATTGCTGGTCATTTCGTTCCTTCCTGGTTGGTGTTGTGCACCGGGAGACGCTTGTTAAGCACCGCCCGGAAAATGTTTTCGGCGATACCGATGTTCATGAATCCCCTGCCGGTATCCCGGCCGATGATTGCCGACGACGAGGCGCCCCTGACGAGTTCGGCCTGGATGTCCGTAGCGTGCTGCCGCAGAGCGCACTCCCACCGACGCCCGACATCCCGTGCGCTTTCAACCCCATCGACCTGGGTCAGCCAGGCCCTGAAATCGTTGTCGACAGCAGAGAAGAAGAGCTCCTTAGCGCGGTCTCGAGCACCATCACCGGCACCGTCTCCGCTCTCGCCGGCGGCGCGCGCAAGGTTTGCCGCAAGAGTTCCCACATCCCTGGCGACATCTTCTGTCAGGCGAACCTGCCGGTCGATCTCGGCAGACAGATCCTCACGCTCAACGCGCATGACGGCAACCGACAACGTCAGCTCGTCCGAGTAAATATCCTCGAACGTCGATTCCTGCGGACCGTAGGTGACGCCAACAGCCTGAATCCGCATGACCCTGGGATAAGCAGTTTCAATCGAGGCATTGTCGAGCTGGTAATGGAAAGACAGCGTCGCGGAGGGGAGGAACTCCCGCTTGGGCTGCTTGTCCACGCCCTGCACGGTTGTCACCGTGGGAAGGGTGCCGGGCAGGTTACGCCAGAGAGCGCGACCCGCTTCGAATTTACGAGGCATGTAGACGTCGGTCTTAAACTTCTTGGATTGCGGGGTTGAGTACCTCCACAGGCTCTGCGGTTCATAGAGCCGCATCTCCTGCGGAGCAAGCTTGTCTCCCTGCGCCAAGACGACGCCCGTCACACCCGACGAGTCGCCAACCAGCCTGATGCGGCGGGAATGCCAGGTGAGAAGACGAGGGATGCTCAGCTCCTTGGGAGTGCCCGCAGGATCGAGGAGGGAGTAATCCCCACGAAGCGAGGTTTCCGGTTCTGAGGCCTCCCAGCTGCATGCTCCCCATTCGGTCGAGCTGTCAACGCCACGCAACTCCGCCGTGGACGCAGGAATCAGGTTCAGGACCAGCGTCTCGTCGAGGTCCTGACCTTTGAGCCACACGAGTCCTAGGTGTCCGCACCACGCCGGGCCGATTGGATAGCCTTTTCCTCCCTTGACCTGAGAATCGCCAACTGCCCCTGAACGGATGCCGGAGGGGTCATAGGCCTGTGCGTGAACGAGCCAGCGTACAGCGTCTGATGGAGAAAGCTGTGCTATCCCAGAACCTTGTCGCGTCGAGAAAAGTCGTTTCTCCTCTTTCGGTACACAAGCTACAACTGCATCTAGCGTTTTTTCTTCATCTTTCTCCGTGCGCAAATCCGCCACCTGCATGAAGGGGAAGCGGCCTCCGAACAGATAGAAACGATCCCTCCACTGCTCGAGGTACTCGATCATCTGTTCCGTTGGGGCGCCATCACTCCACTGCCTGACCCAGTCGCGAGTATCGCGTGGAGTGGCCACACGATACGCGATTGCCAGGATCAGTCGCTGAATTGCAATGCTCTGCGTGGGCAGCTCGCACGCTAGGTCCGCGATGTCAGTCGTGCGCCGGAGTAGTTCCAGCAGACCAACATCGGTGATAGTCCCATCAACGAGCCGGACGGGTATCCACGGCTCGTCGAGTAGGTTGTACTCAGGGTTCTTCATTGACCCTGCACCTCCATTCCTCTTTCTGCGGAGTATGTGAATGTGTGTCCGTACAGGTCGCGCGTGAGGCGCTCCCCATCGGGAGTTTTGTACATCGCGAGGATCAGTTCTCCCGCCAGGAACGGGTGCTCGCGACACACCCATTCCGCCGTGATGGGATCATCCCAGATAGCACCTGCAACTGCGTCCACCGCCTCGTCGATGCTCTGCCCGCGAGCGCGCAACGCCCGTGGTGGCAGGGAGACGCTCCACGAGCAGATGTCGGTGATACGCCCTCGAGCGTTGTATTCGCCGACTGCGAGAGGCGTGTCGTCTTCTGGCACCCCGCTGATTGGAGGAGCCATTGGCACATTGCCAAGCTCGGGATCGAGGGCGACGATGAGGATGGGGATCTGGTCTTCCCCGTCGCGCACGGCGGCGCGAACAACTGCGGCTCCCGGTCCCTGTGAATCGTCACCGGTTGCAGCATTGCCGAGGAATTTTTCCTCGAGTTCGAGGGCCTGCCAGGAGGGCGTGTTCTCTTCGTAGAGACACCAACTCATCGCTTTCGCTTGTGCTTGTGCACGCGCTTTGTCTCGCTGTTTCAAGGAAGCATCGAGGTCCTCGTGCCATTGCTCAGGACCGACCGAGGCATCATCGTCATACGCCAGGGTTGTCAATTCCGCGTAGTCCAGCGGCTCTCGAACGAGTATTTCTCCTCGATCGGCGGTGATCCCCAGGGTTCTCAGGGTGGCGTAGCGCGCATACACGGAGTCAGTCCCACGTGAGTATGCCCAGGGAACGGAAGCAGTGTCTTCAATAATCAAGAGACACCTGGCACCACGAAGCCCGCTTGGCCGCTCGGCTCTGTCGTGCCTGTGAAGTCGTCCGATACGCTGCAACACGAGGTCCATGGGTGCCGGGTCAGTGAGCATGAGGTCGAAGTCGACATCAAGGCTTTGCTCAATCACCTGCGTCGCCACGACAACGTGCCTGTGCGGACGCTGCGCACTATCTTTCCCAAAAAGTTCGAGCATCCGGCGATCACGAGCCGCCCGTTCGGCGGCTAGGAAACGCGAATGCAGCAGGGTTACCTGCTCACGCCCGAACACAGACTTCACTGCCTCGTATGTTTCCTGGGCCTCGCGAACCGTATTGCGGATGACGACGGCGCATCCACCATCGGCAAGCTCGTGGTTTAGCAGCTCCCCAATCTCACGGGGCGACCCGAGCGAAGTCGGGATGATCCGCTTGGGGACCTCCTCCTCACCCTGAATCTCATGGACGCGCATGCCCGTGGCGGACACGGTGGAAATAGCCGGATAACCGATCATGCCGTCTACCAACTCAGCGCCCATGCCCGACGAACCACGAGCTCGGCGATATGCCTCAAAGGAGCGCAGAACGCCGCGCGGGCGGCAGGGTCGCCGATAACAAAACAACAGGAATCCCGTACATGCCGAGCCACGTCAGCGCGGCTTCCAGGTAGGTCTCCATGTATTCGTCGGCGGCGTGCACCTCATCGATGACGACGACCTTGCCCATAAGTCCGAGGTGACGTACCAGCACATGACGCGACTTGAGCGCAGCAAGCAACACCTGGTCGATCGTTCCGACCACAACGGGCGACAGCGTCGAGCGCCAGCGTTGCCCCACCCACCGGCTCGCGTGAAGGCCGAGGTCCTCCCCGTCGTCTACACTTCGAGAGGGCTCTTGCCACGCTCAAGGAGCTTCACGAAGGACTCATTGAGGCTGTTTTTCCCGTGCGCAAGCTGGATGCCAAGCTTCTGCGGTTCATCGCCCAGGATGCTCGTCAGCCACGCGGTGACGCGCTCAAACATCGCATTCGTCGTCGCCTGAGTGGGCAGCGCGACGAATACTCCCTGCAGCCCCCGAGCACGCATCAGAACCTCGGCGGCAGCGAAGGCCAGCTCGGTCTTCCCTGACCCCGGTGGGGCCTCGACGATCATGAGGTCCGGGTCCTCGCATGTCGCGATTTCAATGGCGGCGCGCTGAGCCTCAGTCGGCCGGTACGAGGCCCGGCCACCCGAAACGGTGACGGTAGAACTCTCCAACCTCACCAGTCGGAGCCTCAGGAATGCGCAGGGGAGACGGGAAAGCCGCTCGCTTCCATGCGCGCTCGACACGATCACGCTGCTGGTCTGCGGTGAGCTCTGGATATCCCTCAATCGACAGCATTCCAGTCTCACCGACCGGCCGAGGCCGAAGCGGGAAGTAATCCTCGTTGGAAGCAAGCCAGTCCGCAATCACGAGGGCCGAGGCATAGGCGGACGCCACCGCGATAGGCAGCTCCGGCAGGGCTGTGCCCGGCGCAATGAGCGGGAACCCACTGCGCGCCGCCATCCATCGAAGAATTTCCGAGCGCACCTGACCCCAACGGGGATCATCCTCACGCGAACCTTCTTGTGTCCTGTACTGCTGTCGTGCGACATACACGGCACCCGCATCCGGGTATCGACCATGATGGACACCAACGAGGATTGCCCATTGGAGAGCACGCGATCCATCACCGTGCCCCGCAGCTACTTCCTCCTGAAATGCAAACTGACTGACGAGGCCATGGGGAAGAAGGGAACGCTCAGGGTAGTCACGCTTACGAAGGACAACAAGGCCCTGGCGCCGGATCAACTCCGCCAGATCTTGGCGCTGACATGTGAAGCGAATGTCCACCTTACCAACGTCATGTATCCCCGCCAGGAATACGAAAGAGGCCCGGGCCTTGGCACGATCTCCTCCCCAAACCGAGGCCATTAGCCGACGGTGATGCTCGCTCAGGTAGTCATCGAACAGGAACCCGGCAATGTCAGCGGCATCCATCAGGTGCTGCACAACAGATAACCAGCTCCCGCCATCTCCGCTTTTGGCCCAGAAACTCCTGGCCAGTTCGGAAAGGTCAGCACATCCCAGAGTGGGCTGGGCTGAAGGAAAATCGGGAGGTCCTGCAATTTCTCGCGCAGGCGTTACTAAGCTTTTCTTGTCTTTTCGGGCCATTTCCTCTTCCTTGAGTCGAAACCATCCTCCGAGCAATTCACGCGCGCTAGCATGAGGGCGTGCGCTTACTCTGAAAATGTTGAGCCCGACAGCCCCTATAGGACCGCCACCACCTCATCAGGGGTGATGGGGTAACTATAACAGAAAAATTTTCTTATGCAATACACGTTCCATTCGTTGTAACAAAAGCTGCCACGCTTGCTCTCCGAAAGAAAAATCCCCGCTTTCGCGGGGAATACGTCCTCCTGATGCACTACCTGATGCACTACACGGGATCATCCCCTGCCGGGGAACACCGCGACCGTGGTCGCGTCGAGCACTCGCAGGACCTCACAAACGTATCACCCCACCCACTTCCGCGCGCCACTGCGACACGAGGGGCGCGATCCTGAAACAATGGGGGCATGTCGAATGACCCGCGTGAAAACCTGCACGGTTCGGAAGGCCAGGACCTGGCCGACGTGACGGCTGCCGTCGAGCACGCCGCCGCCGAGCAAGCTGCCACCGAGCCCACGGCCACCTCGGAGCCCGCCACCCAGTCGATGGCGGACGCCCTGTCCGAGCTGTCCACCCCGCCGGTAGAGGAGACGCTCAGCACCCTCGACGAGGCCGGCGCACCCTCCGCGCAGGAAGCCGCAGCTGCGCTCGCCAACGACGGCGCACAGGACCTGCAGGAGACCCTCGTGTCCCCCACTCCCCTGGTGGTCACCGACGCGGCCGAGGCGACGCCCGCCGCGCTCGCAACCGACGCAACCGCAGCCGCAACGGCAGCCGAGACCGTCAGCGACATCGCACCCGAAACCGCGCCCGCCAAGCAGGCCGAGTCGCAGCAGCCCGCCCAGGAGCTCACGCCCGCCAACACCGCAAGCAACATCGCGGCAACGAACACGAACAGCAACACCCGCAACGAGGTCGCCCTCGCGGCCCCGGTGCACCTGCCCCCGGTTAAGCCTCGCCCCTGGTACCGCTCGCGCCGCTCCTTCTCCGCGAAGGGCCGCGGCGGCCGCGTCCAGGTCGCCGGCCTGGGCATCACCTACACGGACCACGTGACCGGCGCGGTCCTCCTCGCGGACATCGACCTGGGCTTCCGCGCGCGCACGCTGAGCGCGATCCTGGACCCGACGGGCCGCCGCGCCCGCGCCCTCTTCCTGATTCTCGCGGGCCTCGAGGAGCCGCAGGTCGGCCGCATCGTGGCCGCGCCCTCGCGCTCGCTGGCGGCGCGTCTCGCGGGCCGTATCGGCTCGGTCGCGCTGATCCGCGCGGACTCCCCGCTCGACGAGTCCCTGACGATCCGCCAGAACATCCTCGCCCCGCTCTCGGCCACGGGCTCCGTCGCCGACTGGGACAACCTCGTGGGTGCCCTGCAGATCACGGGCCTCGCCCAGCGCGTCGACGTGTACCCCTCCGAGCTCTCCGAGTGGGAGCGCTTCAAGGCCCTCATCGCCCGCGCGATCGTGTCCGGCGCCGAGGTATTCCTCATTGAAGACCCCATCTCCCTGCCCCCGGCCGCCCGCATCGAGCTCGAGCCGCTCCTGCGTTCCCTGGCGAACGCGGGCTGCGCGGTCGTCATCGCAACCCCGTCCGTGGAGGTCGCCGCCGCCTCGGACCGCGCGATCCTGCTGACGAACGGCCGCGTCGCCCTCGACGCGCCCGGCCCCTCCGCCGCGCTCATCGCCGCCTCCCTGGAGGCCAACCCCGAGGATCCGAAGGCCCTCCTCGGCCCGATCCCCTCGGCTCTGCCCGCCTCTTTCGACGAGGTCATCTCCCCCACCCAGGCCACCTCGGCCCCCGCGTGGCACCCGCTCGCCGCCACCGACGAGGCCGGGGCGCAGACCGCGAACGCGCAGCAGGCCCCCGCGGAAACACCCACACCCGAGGAAACCGCCGCGCTGGACCACGCCGAGGCCGCCCTCGACGCGGCGACCACCCGCGTGGAGGCTTCCCCCGCTTCACTCCCCCAGGCCTCGCCCGAGCCCCGCACCGAAACCGCGCTGCGAGGCATCCCCCTCGTCGAAGCCGAGGACCCGGCCCTGGCCGAGCCCGAGGTCTCCGACCTGGTCGTGCGCGCCCGCAAGATCCTCTCCGACCTCCCCGGCTCGATTGCCCCGCAGGAGTAACGCAACGGTCACTGCGAACCAACCTCCTTCATGAGACACTAGGGCGTATCAGGCGAGGCCCAGCCTCGTTCGTCCGTACGCGCAGGAGCACCCATGACTCAGCCCACCCCCCAGCCCGGGCAGTACCCGCCGCCCGCCGACACCGCACAGGCCGCCGGCGAGGCCCGCCCCAGCATCGGCGCCCTCTTCGCGTCCGTGACGGGGCAGCTCTCCGCGATCATCCGAGGCGAGATCGAGCTCAACAAGGCGAAGCTGCGCGCCTTCGCGTCCAAGAGCGGCAAGGGCATCGCCCTCCTCCTGGTCGCCGCGGTCTTCGCCCTGTACCTCCTGGGATGGATCTTCCACACCATCGAGATCGCGCTCGCGCTCGTCGTCCCCGCGTGGGCGGCGTCGCTGATCGTCGTCGGCATCCTGCTCCTGATCGTGCTGATCCTTGCTCTCCTCGGATCCAGCTCTCTCAAGAGCGCCCAGCAGCACCGCCCGGACCCGGCCGCGTCCGTCGCCGCCACCAAGGAAGCCATCGAGAAGGGACTGGGCAAGTGAGCACCAACCTCGACCCGCGCAACGTGACCATCGGCGAGGCCGCCGCCCCCGCCGAGCCCCGCACGGAAGCCCAGATCATGGCCGACCTCGAGCGTCAGCGCGCCGAGCTGGCCGCCACGATCGACCAGCTGTACGCGCGCGTGCAGCCCGCGGCCCTCGCCCAGGAGGCGAAGGACGAGGCCAGCGCCCGTTTCGCCTCCTTCAAGGAGTCCGCGTCGCTGACCCTGCAGGACGCCGCCGGCGGTAACACCGAAGCCATCAAGAAGGTCGGCGTCGTCGCCCTGTCCGCGGTCGGCGCCATCGGCCTGATCGTCCTGCTGGCGACCCGCTCCTCACGTCGCTCGCGTCGCGAGGCCCGCCGCGCCGCCCGCGAGGCTGCCGCGCACACGCTTCAGGCCCTCAAGGCCGACCTGACCGAGGCCCTGTAAGCATCAACTGACGCGAACCGGCGTAACTCCGGCCACACTGGCCACGGGTTGCGCCGGTTCTATTTCCCCGGTTTCGTGGGCATACGCGCCCATCGCAACGCTCCGCTGAGCGCGCAAAACCCAATCCAAGGTGAGGTCAAGGCCTGTCATTAGCTATGATGGTCCCACGAAACATTTTGAACACCCAGGGAACCGCTTCACGCGGACCCGAACGACGCGGAGGGGGTCGACGCCATGGGGCGCGGCCGTCAAAAGGCTAAGCAGATGAAAGTCGCTCGGAAGCTGAAGTATTTCAGCCCCGACACCGACCTAAACGCACTTCAGCGCGAGCTGGCGGATGAGGACTCGTACCTGGCACACGTGCCTGCGGACGAGCCCGAAGAGGACGATGCGATCGACGACGACCTCTACTCGAAATACGCCGACTTCGCCGAGATGCCCGCAGAAGAGGACGACATCGATCCGGAGCAGCTCGATGAGTCCTTCTGGACGGGTGGTTCCTCCACTAAGTAACGGCTCAGCCACACGGCGGACCGAGAACCGGTCCGCCGCTTTGGCGTACCCACACCACTGTTTCTGACGCGCTCGCGCGCACTCGCACAAAGCCCACACGCGACGAGGGGTCGAGGCCCGCAGGCCTCGACCCCTCTCACGCACTCAGAGCAGGCGCGCCGCTCAGCTCAGCCCGGCCCAGCCCAGCCCAGCTCAGCCCACGCGGTACTCGCCGTGCAGCAGCACCGCGCCCGCCTGGACGCCCTTCGTGCCGGAGATGAGGCGCACGCCGGAGGAATCGGCGCCAAGGTCGGCGACCGACCCGAAGCCGGCCACGGTTCCGTCGGCGCCGGCCGACGTGACGGAGCCCAGGACCCACGCGGCCACCCCGGCCTCGTTGATGGCGGACAGGGCCTCGGTGGCCACGGAGGCCGACACGACGGCGACCATGCCGACGCCCAGGTTCAGGGAGTCCTCCATGCCGACCCAGGTGACGTCGCCACCGCGGCGCACCCAGTCGAACACGGCGGGGACGGTCCACGTCGAGCGGTCGACGGTCGCCACCGCGCCGACGGGCAGGACGCGCGACAGGTTCGCGGCCAGGCCGCCGCCGGTCACGTGCGAGTAGGCGTGAATCCCCTCAACGCCGAAGCGCTCGACCAGGTCCAGGCACAGGCGCGTGTAGAGGCGGGTGGGCTCGAGGAGCTCCTCACCGAGGGTGCGGCCGAACTCGGCCACGTGGGACTCCAGGGAGGCGCCGACGCGGGAGACGACCGAGCGCACCAGCGAGTAGCCGTTAGAGTGCAGGCCCGAAGACGCCATGGCGATGACGACGTCGCCGCCCGTCACGCGCTCGGGGCCGAGCAGCTTGGAGGCGTCCACGACGCCGGTCGCCGCCCCCGCGATGTCGTAGTCGTCGGGCTCCATGACGCCGGGGTGCTCGGCGGTCTCGCCGCCGATGAGGGGCGTGCCCGTGGCCTCGCAGGCGCGCGCGATGCCGGTAACAATCGCAGCGATGCGCTCGGGGACCACGTGCCCGCAGGCGATGTAGTCGGTCATGAGGACGGGGCGCGCGCCGATCACGACGATGTCGTCGACGACCATGCCGACCAGGTCCTGGCCGATCGTGTCGTGCACGTCCATGGCCTGCGCGATCGCGATCTTCGTGCCCACGCCGTCCGTGGAGGTCGCGAGCAGCGGCTTCTCCATGCCCAGCAGCGCCGAGGCGTCGACCATGCCGGCGAATCCGCCGGTCGCGCCCAGGACGGTGGAGTCGTGGGTGGCGGCCACCGCGCTCTTCATCAGTTCGACGGCGCGGTCGCCCGCAGCGGTGTCGACGCCAGCGGTCGCGTAGTCCAGGGGGGTGTCGGTCATGGGTGGTGCCTTTCGAAGGTGGCGCTCGACGAGGCCGTGTCTGGGTGGTCGGGTTGTAAGCGACGCCCGCGGCGCCAGGTGGCGTCGCGGGCGTGGAGGTTAGCAGGGGGTGGCTTCGGGGGTTCCGGGCACGGGCGTCCCGGCGGGGATCGTCTCGGGGTATTCGCCGGTGAAGCAGCCGATGCACAGGGACGTGCCCTGTCCGGTGGCCGCGACCATGCCGTCGATCGACAGGTAGGCCAGGGAGTCGGCGCCCAGGTGTTCGCGGACCTGCTCGACGCTCATGGACGAGGCGATGAGCTCGGCGCGCGTCGGAAAATCGATACCGAAGAAGCACGGCCACGCAACCGGCGGGGACGAGATGCGGATGTGCACCTCGGCGGCCCCGGCCTCGCGCAGCATCCTGACGAGCGCGCGCTGCGTGTTACCGCGCACGATCGAGTCGTCGATGACGACCAGGCGCTTGCCTTCGATGACCTCGCGCAGCGGGTTGAGCTTCAGGCGGATACCCAGCTGGCGTAGGGACTGCGTGGGCTGGATGAAGGTGCGGCCCACGTACGCGTTCTTCACGAGGCCCTGGGCGAAGGGAATCCCGGACTCCTGCGCGTAGCCGATCGCGGCGGGCGTGCCCGAGTCGGGCGTGGGGATCACCAGGTCCGCGTCGATGGGGTTCTCGCGCGCCAGGGCAGCGCCCATCTCGTGGCGCGCGGCCACGATCCTGCGCCCGCCGATCGTCGTGTCGGGGCGGGCCAGGTACACGTACTCGAAGACGCAGGTGTTAGAGCGGCGCACGGCGAAGCGGCGCGAGTGCACGCCCGACGCGTCGATGGAGATGAGCTCGCCGGGTTCGACCTCGCGCACGAAGGTCGCGCCGCACAGGTCGAGGGCCGCGGTCTCGGAGGCGACGACCCAGCCGGAGGCCAGGCGGCCGAGCACGAGCGGGCGGTAGCCGTGCGGGTCGCGCGCTGCGTACAGCGTGTGCTCGTCCATGAAGACCAGGGAGAACGCGCCCTTGATGCGCGGCAGGACCTTCAGGGCGGCGCCGACGAGGGGCGCGGGCTCAAGGTCGTCCACCGACGAGGCCGGGGCGGCCTCGTCCCCATCGGCCTTCGAAGGCGTCACGGACGGGGACGCGATGAAGGGGGTCGGCCCGGGGATGCGGTCGGCCATGCCCAGCAGCGCGGTGACGAGGGAGGTGTCGGTGGAGGCGCCGCGTTCAAAGTCTTCGCCGTCGTCGGCGATCTCGACGGCCAGCTCGCGCAGCTCAACCGTGTTGGTGAGGTTGCCGTTGTGGGCCAGGGCGAGCGTGCCCGTGGGGGTGGGGCCGAGCGTCGGCTGGGCGTTGCGCCACACGTCCGCGCCGGTCGTCGCGTAGCGGACGTGGCCCAGGGCGATGTGGCCGCGCAGGCCCTGCAGGGACTGCTCGGAGAACACCTGCGACACGAGGCCCTGATCCTTATACACGAGGATCTGCTTGCCATTCGACGTCGCAATACCGGCGCTCTGTTGGCCGCGGTGTTGCAAGGCATAGAGGGAGAAGTAGGTCAGGCGGGAAACGTCCTCGCCCGGGGCCCACACTCCGAAGACGCCGCAGTGATCATGCGGGTGATCGTCTCCGAAGAGTTCCTGGTCGGACAGTGTCATGTCTGGCTGCGAGACGGGAAGCACGCTCTCACTCTCCCATACTTTTGCCTCCTCGTGGCATATATCCACGTTGTGGCGAGCACACGAGAGCGCGACGGAGCCCGCACGCAGCGCGTAATTGCGCACGCTTTGCGGGGCAGAATCGGTCTCTCCTGGGTCAAGGTGACACAATGGAGTGCAGCAATCTTGAGGAGGAAACGTGGCCAATCCGACGCTGAGCGCCATCATGTGGGGACTTGCCCTGCTGGTGAGCGCCCTAGCCGTCCTGTCGTTCGCGCGAGGCCTGGCACACATGTGGCGCACGGTCTTCGCGGGCACGCCCGACCCGGGGCGCCTGAGCCCCGTCGGCAAGCGAGCGTGGGGCGTCATCTCGGCGGCCCTCACCCACCGCGAGTTCAAGGGACGCCCGTGGATCAGGTGCGCCCACTGGCTGGTCATGGTGTCCTTCCCGATCCTCTTCCTGACCCTCGTCACGGGCTACGCCCAGCTGCGCGTGCAGACCTTCACGCTGCCCCTCCTCGGCCATTTCGCGCCGTGGGAGTGGCTGACCGAGATCTTCGCGTGGGGCGGCCTGGTCGGCATCGTCCTCCTGATGATCGTGCGCCAGCTCGCAGGCCACGGCACCGCTGCGGAGGCAGCCCTGTCGAACGACGATCCGGACGGCGCCGCCGCCGCGGCGGACCCGGAAGGCACCCCGCCCTCGTCCCTGGCCAAGCCCCACCCGCGCGATTCCTCCCCGCGCGGCATGGCCTCCCGTTTCCTGGGCTCGACCCGCTGGCAGGCGCTCTTCGTCGAGTGGGTCATCCTCATCGTCTGCGCGTGCGTCGTGGCCCTGCGCGGCCTCGAATACGCGATCTTCAGCGTGACGCCGGGCCTCGAGGCCCACGCGACCGCCCTGCATTTCCCGCTGACCGCCTGGCTCGGCGCGCTCTTCGTCTCCGCGGCCTCCTCCTCGGCCTCGGCGCTCGCGAACGCGATCGTGCTGGTCAGCGCCCTCAAGGTCCTCACCTCCATAACCTGGCTGACGGTCGTCGGCATCCAGACCGGCATGGGCGTCGCCTGGCACCGCTTCGTCGCGATCCTCAACCTGTACACGCGCCGTAACGCGGACGGCACGAAGTCCCTGGGCCCAGCCGACCACATGCTGATCGACGGCAAGCCCGTCACCAGCGAGGACGACTTCGACGACCTCCCCGAGGACACGGTCCTCGGCGTGGGCACGATCGACGACTTCTCGTGGAAGGCTCGCCTGGACCTGTACTCGTGCACCGAGTGCGGCCGCTGCCAGGAGCTGTGCCCCGCGTGGAACACCCAGAAGCCCCTCTCCCCCAAGCTGCTCATCATGGGCCTGCGCGACCACATGGAGTCCGCCTCCAACGTGCAGATCGTCGAGCAGGAGGAGGGCCACCAGAAGCTGGGCGACGGTGAGGTCCTCCTCGACAAGGGCGTGCCGGCCTCGCCGCACTCCTTCGACCTAGTTTCCGCCCTGTCCCTGTCGGGCGCGACCGGCCCCGAGGGCGTCTCCGCGGTCACCGCTCCCCTGGTCCCCGAGGTCGTCTCCGAAGAGGTCCTGTGGGACTGCACGAACTGCGGCGCCTGCGTCGAGCAGTGCCCCGTCGACATCGAGCACATCGACCACATCCTCGACCTGCGCCGCCACCAGGTCCTCATGGAGGGCGCGTTCCCCCGCGAGCTGGGCCGCGCGTTCCGCGGCATGGAATCCAAGGCGAACCCCTACAACCAGCCGGCCCGCAAGCGCATGGACTGGGCGAAGAAGCTGGACTTCGACATCCCCGTCGTCGGCGAGGACATCGAGGACGCCTCCGAGGTTGACTACCTGTTCTGGGTGGGCTGCGCGGGCGCCTACGATGACACGGCGAAGAAGACCAGCGCCGCCGTCGCCGAGCTGCTGCACACGGCGGGCGTGTCCTTCGCGGTCCTCGGCTCGGGCGAGTCCTGCACGGGCGACCCGGCCCGCCGCGCCGGCAACGAGGCGCTCTTCCAGATGCTGGCCGCCCAGGCGATCGACACGCTGAAGGAAGCCAAGCCCCAGAAGATCGTCGTCTCCTGCGCGCACTGCTTCAACACGATCGCGGGTGAGTACCCGGAGCTGGGCGGCTCCTTCGACGTCGTCCACCACACGCAGCTCCTCAACCGCCTGGTGCGCGACGGCCTGCTCACGCCGGTAGCCCCCACCGCCTCGTCTGCCTCCACGGGCGCGGACACCACGGACGAGGCCGGGGCTAAGCCTGCGGGCAATGCTCCCTCGGTCGGCGCGCCCCTGAAGGTCACCTACCACGACGCGTGCTTCCTGGGCCGCCACAACCGCGTGTACGAGCCGCCGCGCGAGCTCGTGGGCTCCCTGCCGAACGTGGAGCTCGTCGAGATGCCGCGCAACCGCGACCGCGCGATGTGCTGCGGTGCTGGCGGCGCGCACGCCTGGTTCGAGGAGACGCGCGGGACCCGTATCGCGGACGCTCGCATCGTCGAGGCCGCCTCCACGGGCGCGGACGTCGTCGCGACTGCCTGCCCGTTCTGTTCCCAGATGCTCGGCTCGGCCTCGGGCACATCCGCCGGCTTCGTCTCCTCCAACACCGACCAGGGCGGTGCAAACAACGACGCCGCCACGGCCTCGTCCGGTGGAAAGCTCCCCGAGGTGCGGGACGTGGCCGTCATGCTGCTCGAATCCGTCAAGCGCGGGCAGTAACGCGCGCACGGCGCGCACCCCGCAGTGCGCACCGCACACAGACCCCGCAGACAAGAGGGCGGCCCCGCAGGAACACCTGCGGGGCCGCCCCTTCGTCTGAAGAAAATCAGTCCTCGACGCCGACGATGACGTTGGAGGCCTTGATGACGGCGACGGCCTTGGAGCCGACGGTCAGGCCAAGCTCCTCGATGGCGGAGTTCGTGATCGACGAGGAGATGACCAGGCCGGGGGCGACCTCGATCTTGACGATGCCGTTCACGGCGCCCTCGGAGACCTCAACGACGGTGCCGGGGAGCTGGTTGCGTGCGGAGAGCTTCATGGTATGCCCTTTCCTTCGTATGGCTGTGAAAACACAGCCACACTAGCGGCTAACACGCATTCCGTCTACGGCTGGCCTATTCCCCGCCGTCAGGGGAGATTTCCTCGAGGCCGACGAGGAAGCCGTCCTCGTCGATGACGTTGCCGCCCACCAGGGTCGCGATCATGCCGGCAGCCTTCTCCACGTCCTGGGTGGAGCGCAGGCGCTCCAGGCGCGCGGTGCGGCTCATCGCGCCCGCGCCGGACGTTGGGGCGGAGGTGGGCAGCCAGCGGACCTGGTACTCGATGATGGCTCCGGCGGTCCACGGCTCCCAGCGCAGGACGCGCGGCGGCGTGGGCACGGCGTGGACCTCGATCATCATGTCCGAGCGGTGGCCGATCGGACTCATGAGGGCGTAGCCGTCAACGACCTGCGGCTCGTCGCGCTGCGCCTCGTGCTCCTCACGGGCCTTGGCGATCTTGGAGGCGATGTCCTTGCGCACCGGTCCCAGCTCGGCCTTCAGCTTCTCGATCTGGGCAATCTGCGCGGGGCTCAGCGGGACGGGCTTGGGGGCCTCGGGCGTGATGTCGCGCGCGTCCTTCATCTGCTCGAATCCGGCGCGCTCACGCATCGCGGAGAGCAGGTCCTCGGGGTTGATCCAGCGCGGCGAGTACACCGTCAGGTTCACGGCCGAGTCGGCGTCGGGGACCATGACGTAGCCGCTGCCCGCGATGCGCAGGCCGCCGGCGAGGCGTCGGGCCATGCGGCGCAGCGCTTCGAGCACGCGGTACTCCAGGCCAGTGGGCAGGCCGTCGGGGAATGCCTTGTCCCACTCGCCCATGACGCCGTTGTTGTGCTGGCGGGCGGGTGCCTGCGGGCAGCGCAGGACCCACGCGTTGGGTAGCGAGGCAGGGGTGCCCAGCGCCGCACGCGTCGGCTGGTCGAGCGTCCACGGCCCCTCCAGCTCTGCGTCGGAAGACAGGCGCAGGCGACCCGGGGCGATCCAGCCGGCCTCGTCCCACATGGAAATCGCAAGGGCCTCAAGCTCGGCGGGGTCGACGGAGTCGGAGACGAGGAACAGGTGATGCTCGCGCGCGACGTCCAGGTCGATGACACCGGCGGGTTCGCTCACCTCGATGGCGGCGGCGATCGGGATGGCGGCCTCAGCGCTCGTGACCTCACCGTCGGCCGCAATCTGGAAAGCGGCATCCGTCGAGGTCATCGTCGCCAGGCCGACGTTCGTCTGGGTGAGCGGATTATCCGTCGCGCTCATCGGCGTCGGATCCGCGAAAGAATGGGGGGCGGCGGCCATGCGCTCCTTGAGGGAACGCCTCACCGGCGAGGCCTGGGGGGCCTCGTCCCTGTTGGTGACCTGCTCGCGCGGCGTCATGCCGGGCAGCGCGACGCCCTGAATGACACCCGTGCGCGTCGGGGAGGGCGCGACCGGCGGAATGCCAACCACTGCCTCGTCGTTACCGCTGCCCTGCGAGGCACTGCTCGCCTGCGGGATCCCCATGACGGGCGTCGGCTCGGGCGGCTCCGGCGCAGGAGGAGCCTGCAGATCGGAGGGTTCCGGCGGGGGCGGAGCCTGCAGGTCGGCGGGCTCGGGCGCGGGCGGCTCCGGCAGGCCTGCGGGATCCTGCGGCGGCGGATAGCTCACCTCGCGGGCCGCGCGCTCAGCGCGCTCGGCGCGCATGCGTTCAAGCCGGGAGGGCGGTGGAGGAGGGAGAGCCGACATCGGGTATCACCGTTCGATGCGGGTGCGCGTAAAGCGCTCGTGGGTGCGCGAGGGCGTCGGCCCGCGCTGGCCCTGGTAATGAGAGCCGAGGCCGCTGGAACCGTAGGGGTGCTCGGCCGGGGATGACAGGTCGAAGAAGCACAGCTGCCCGATCTTCATGCCGGGGTAGAGCAGGATCGGCATCGTCGCCGTATTCGACAGCTCGAGGGTCACGTGGCCCGAGAAACCCGGGTCGATGAAGCCGGCGGTCGAGTGGGTGAGCAGGCCGAGGCGGCCCAGAGACGACTTGCCTTCCAGGCGCGCAGCGATGTCGTTGCCGAGGGTGACGAGCTCGTAGGTGGCGCCCAGGACGAACTCGCCGGGGTGTAGCACGAAAGGCTGGTCGGGGCCCACGTCCACCAGGTGGGTGAGGTCCGACTGGTCCGCCGCGGGGTCGATCACCGGGTAGCGATGGTTATCGAAGAGGCGGAACAGGCGATCCAGGCGCACGTCAATGCTGGCCGGTTGAACCAAGTCGCGGTCCAGCGGGTCGAGCTGGATACGCCCGGAGTCCCAGGGAGGCTTTGATGTCGCGGTCACTGAGCAGCATGACTCGATTGTCGCATACTCAGCGCCGCGACAACAGCCTCAGCGGATCACTGCAGGGGCTGGCCCTGCGCGTCGTAGCCGTACGAGCCGGAGCGCATGAGGATCATGATGAGCTCGATGAGGACCCAGGGGCCGGAGACGAAGATACCGATGACGGAGATTGTCAGAATCAGCTGAATGATGCCCTTCGTGGTGTAGCCCAGGTAGAAGTTGTGAATACCGAGGGTGCCCAGGCAGAAGGCCAGGAGCACGGCGACGATCCACTGCTTGGGCGCGCCAGCAACGACGGGCTGGCCGTACGCGGGCTGAGCGTAACCGGGCTGGCCGTAGGCCTGCTGTCCCGCCGCGTAGGCGGGCTGCTCGAAGCCGGGCTGCTCGAAGCCGTTCTGCGCACCGCCCTGAGCGCCGTAGGGCACCTGGTTCGCGGCGGCGTCGGGACCGGGCTGGGCGGAGGCGGCATCGTAGGCCGTGCCGTAGGTGGTCGAGCCGGGGGTCGCCATGGCCTCGTCAAAAGAGGGGGCCGAGGCCTGGGGGAAGCTCGGCGCCTCGGGCGCGGGAACCTCGGCAGCAGGTTCAAAGGTAGGAACCTCGGGCGCGGGGACCTCGGCAGCAGGTTCAAAGGAGGGAACTTCGGGCGCGGGAACCTCGGCAGCAGGTTCAAAGGAGGGAACTTCGGGCGCGGGGATCTGCGCGGCATCCTCGACGGCGGGAGCATCGGGAATCGAGAAATCGGCCGAGGGAACCTCGGGGACGGTAACCTTCGCAGGATCCTCAGGGGTGAAGGGGGTGGCCTGCGGGTCGGGCGTCGTCATGGGTGAGCCTTTCGATTGTCGTGGGGGGCCGCGAGCGGCCGTACTGATACAGCCTAGCGTGCACAGGCTCATGCGCGGAAGCTGCATCCACCCCGAAACTCCCCTGATTCATCCCGGACACTCCGCCAGATCGGGACAAAAAGCGCGGGGCCCGGCATGAAGCCGGACCCCGCGCGAGAGAAGCTGTGAGCGTGCGCTGCGTGCGCACACAGGCACAACTCAGACGGTGGGAACGCCGTTGGCGTCCTTCTCGTAGATCCACTTGCCCAGGAAGGTCATGATGGCCACGACGAGCAGAACGACGCCCCAGGCGTAGTAGAGCAGGCTGAAGATGTTCGAGATGAAGCCAAGATCCAGGACGAAGGTCGGCACCGCGATCACGAGGGAGATGACGATCTTGTAAATGGCGTACTGGGTGTAGCCGAGGTAGAAGTCGCCGATGCCGAAGCCACCGAGGAACAGGTTGAGGAGGCCAGCGACGATGCGGGACTTGCCCTGGGCGGGGGCGTTGTAGCCGGGCTGCTGAGGAGCGGACATGTTGTCTCCTATGTGTTGATGGAACCCCACAGGGGGGTGCTTTTCGAAAACATGGTCAGACTAGCGGACGCTTTCGATTTTGTACAACAATCCCCAATTTTTATGTACCAGCTCACAGCTAAATTTCTTCCGTTCGTCACGATGAAGTTTTGTTCCATAGACTGACTGGGTGTTCATAAATCCAACGGCGGAGGCCACACGCGCACTTCACTGCGACCTGCCCCAGTGGTTCGCCGCACACAAGCGCGACCTTCCGATGCGCGCAGCCGACGTCTCCGACTGGGGCACCCTCGTCTTTGAGATCATGAGCCAGCAGACGCCCATTGCACGCGTCCAGCCGATCTGGCTCGAATGGATGGAACGCTGGCCCGCACCGGCCGACCTCGCGGCCGCATCATCGGCAGACATCATTGTTGCCTGGGCAAACCTTGGATACCCGTCGCGCGCCCTACGCCTCAAGGCCTGCGCCGCAACGATCGTCGAGAAGCATGGCGGCAAGGTTCCTCTCACCATGAAGGATCTAACCCTCCTGCCAGGCGTCGGCACCTACACCGCCAGCGCGCTGCTCGCGTTCCGCCACGGAATCCGCGTGCCGGTCCTGGACACAAACGTGCGTCGCGTGCTGGTCAGATTTCTGGACGGACGAGAGTTTCCTCCCCACTCAACCCCTTCAAAAGCAGAAAACACCCGCGCCGAGCAACTTCTTCCAGAAAATGGGCACTCAGCAGCCGAGGTGAGTTTGTCGCTCATGGAATTCGGGGCTCTGGTCTGCACCCAGCTGAGCCCGTCGTGCGACCAGTGCACGATCCGCGACAACTGCGCATGGGCCGCAGTCGGCTACCCCAAGGACGAGAAGCGCCCCACGCCCCAGCCCTACGCGGGCACCGACCGCCAGGCGCGAGGCCGCATCATGAAAGCACTGCGCACCGCACACTTCGAGGGCAAGGAAGGCCTCACCAAGCGCCGCGTGCTCGACGTCGCCCGCATCGACGGCGGGGATCGCTACCAGCCCACCCGCGTCTATCGGGCGCTCCTAAAGGAGGGCATGATCGTCTACGACCAGGACACGAATCGAGTCACCCTCCCTCGATGACTCCGTAGGCAGGAACGAGGCAGGGGCCCCTTCACCCGAGGACCGCGGACCCGGGAGGGAGCCACGGCCTCGTCTGTGAATCAGTAGCGGATCGCGTCGATCGGTTTGATGCGCACGGCCGCGAGCGCCGGGATGATGCCGCACAGGGCGCCGATGCTCGTGGAGATGGCGACGCCCGCGATGGCGGCACCGGCGGGGAATGCCGGGGTGTCGCTGAGCGTGACGCCCAGGGCCTCGAGGGGCAGGAAGCGCACGACGACGACCGCAATGCCCACGCCGATGACGCCCGCGACGAATGTCGCGACGACCGACTCCATGAAGACGGCGAAGAAGACGCGCGCGGCGGAGGCGCCGACGGCTCGGCGGATGCCGATCTCGCGCACGCGCTGGCGCACGGTCACGATGGCGACGTTGAGCAGGCCCAGGGCACCCAGGAACACGATGATGCCGCCGATGACCATGATGACGTTGGAGATGGTGCCCAGCTGCTCCTCGCCGATGTCCTCGTGCTCGCCGCCGGAGACGGAGACCTTCCAGCCCTCGCCGAGGATCGAGGCCAGGGCGCGCGGCAGGTTCTCGCGGGCCTGGTCCGCGTTTTCGGTGCCTACCCACGCGATCATGGACGGGGAGCTCATCCCCGGGAAGGAGACGCGCGCCGCGTCGTAGTGCGCGAACACGGTGGGCATGTCGTAGGAGCTCTTCGACTTGGTGATGCCGACGACGCGCATCGCCGTGCCGTCGCTCGTGTGCAGGACGATCGGGACCTGGTCGATGGGGGCGCGCCCCAGCTGGTTCCACAGAGTTTCGGAGATGACGACGGGGACCAGGCGCTGGTCGGCGTCGCTACTCACGACCCATCGCCCGGCGAGCATGCGCGTGCGGAAGATGACCTCGTAGGAGGGGTCGACGCCCTGGAATGTCACGCCGTCGACCATGTCGCCGATGTTCGTCAGGGGGTATCCGCGGAATTGTCCGCTGGAGCGAGCCTGGCGGGTTTCGACGATATCGCCGCCGCCGCTGGAGAATCGCGACCAGTAGTGAATGTCGGTGCGCTCGGCCAGGGTGCCCATGGCCTCGCCGAGCGTGTCCTTCTCATCGGGTCGCTTGGCGGTCTGCGCGCCAGCCGATGCGGGATCGGAGGCGTCCTGATAGGGGCCGCTTGACGCCGGGCCTTCCGAGGCGTTCGACGAGCTTTCGGGGGTCAGGCGCAGGGTGACGGATCGCCCCTCGTAGAGTTCCGCCAACTCGCGGGAGGACTGCAGGAGCAGGTCGCCGAGCGCGATGACGATCGTCATGGCAGCGACAGCCGCGACCACACCCACGAGGGAGAGGACGACGCGCGCCTTCTGAACCTTGACCTCGCCCCAGGCCTCGATGAGCGCGCCCAGGATCTGACTCACGGCGTTCACTGCTCACCCTCCTGCGACATCTCGGGGGACGAGGCCTGCTCGGCTTCCGGGTCACCCTCGGCGGGCGGACGCGGAGGTTCGGCCACAGCGGGCTCTGTGCCCACCTGCTCGCCCCCGGCCTCGTCGCTGCCGTGCCCAGCCTCCGCGCGGTGCGTGAGAGCGGCAGGATCCTCGACCTCGTGCAGCGTACCGTCGTAGAGCTCGTAGGCGCGCTGCGCCCGAGCGGCCACCGCCATGTCGTGCGTGATGACGATGAGCGCGGCGTTGGACTCGCGGGCGACCTCCTCCAGGAGGGCCATGACGACGCGGCCCGTGTCCGGGTCGAGGGCGCCCGTCGGCTCGTCGGCGAGGATGACGCGCGGGCGGCGCACGAGGGCGCGCGCGATCGCGATGCGCTGCTGCTCGCCGCCACTCATCTCGCCCGGGTAGGAGTCCGCGCGCTCGCCCAGGCCCACGCGCTCAAGCATGTCGATCGCAATCGAGCGCCTACGCAGCAGCTGCGGGCCGGGGGCGTACAGGAGGGGAACCTCGACGTTTTCGGCGGCCGTGCGCGCCGAAAAGATGTTGAATTGCTGGAACACGAAGCCGAAATCTTCTCCGCGCATGCGCGCGCGGCGCCCCTCGCCCAGGCGCGTGGTGTCCACGCCGTCCAGCTCGTACGTGCCCGAGGTGGGGGTATCCAGCAGGCCGATGATGTTGAGCATCGTGGACTTGCCGGTGCCCGAGCGGCCCACGATGGAGACGTGCTCGCCCTGTGCGACGTCCAGGTTGACGCCGCGCAGAATGTGCAGGTCGTCCCCGTCAGGCAGGGTCACCGTGCGGGTCACGTCCCGCAGGCACACGAGACTCATTGCGTGCCCGCCGTGTCGCCCGAGCCCCCGGCCATGCCGGAGTCCATGCCGCCGTAGGGGCCGGTCTGGCCGTCCTGGTTGTCCTTGTTCGAGGTCGGGGTGAACTCGAGGATCTCCTCACCCTCCGTGAGCCCCTCCTTGACCTCGACCATCTTGCCGTCCGTGATGCCCAGGGTGACCGCGCGCTTCTCGGGCTTGGTCGGGTCGGAGGTCGGCAGATACACGGTGCCGGACTGGTAGCGGCCCTCGACCGCGGAGATCGGCACCGCGAGGACACCCGTCGCCGATCCGGCCGTCATCTCGAGGGTCACCTGCAGGCTGGCGAACACCGTCTGATCGGAGGGGATCGCGCAGCGCGCCTTCAGATCCGTCGAGGACGAAGCGCCGTTATCGGACCCGGCATTCGCCTTGGGATCCTGCGCCTTGCCGGTCGGGCTTACCAGCTTGACGCCCGAGCACTCGAAGGGCGCGGGGCCGTTCTTAATGGTGACGGTCGCGGTCGACGGGGCGTCCTGGAGGCGGTACATCTGGTCCGCACTCAGGGAGGCAACCGCGGAGAAGGTCGCGGGCGCGATCGTCGCAACCGTGTCGCCGATCGCGAACTGCTGGCCGACGAGCACGCTCGTCGACACCGTTCCGTCACCGGGAGACACGACGGTCTCGTACTTGTAGGTCGGCTCGGAGGTCTCGACGCTCACGTTGCCTTCCTCGTCGGTGACCTGGCGGGTCTCGCCGGGGATCTCCTTGCGGATCTGCACGATGGCGTCGCCCTTGGAGATCTTGTCGCCGTCGTTGACGAAGGTGCGCACGACGTTGCCGTCCAGGGTCGCGCGGGCGACGACCGGCTCGTCGGCCTGGATCGTCCCCGTGACGCTCACGGTGTTCGTGATGTCGGCGCGGCCCACCTCGATCGTCATCTGCCCGAAGTTGCCGCCCGGGTCCATGCCGTCAGTGCTCTTATCCTCCTGCGCGGCAGGAAAGAACGCGAACTTCACCAAGGCCACGGCAATAACTACCCAGGCAAGAACCTTGACGATGTCGAGCACCTGGGCGGTGCGGGTCTTGTGTGCCACGTGCGTCTCCTTCGATGAACGGCGTCGCCCAATTGTAAGGTGCGCCTCATTCACGCAGCAACGCTATCCCCGTCTTTTCAGGGTTTTCTCAGGGTCTATCCCGCCCGCTGGGCGCAGCGCACCCCCGCCTCTACGATGGGTAAGGAATCGACGAAAGGCAGCCATGATCCGCCGCGCCACCCCCGCAGACGCCGAGGCACTCTCCACCCTTTCCCGCACCTGCTTCACGCAGACCTTCGGACACCTCTACGACCCCGCAGACCTGGCGGCCTTCCTCGACGAGGCCTACGCACCCGACGTCCTGCGCGCCGAACTCGAGGACCCAAACCGGGCGACGTGGCTCCTCTTCGAGGACGAAGCCGACGAGGGCTTCTCACGGCCCGACTCCTCCCCCGCCGACCATCCGAGCGCGCCGGAAGCGTGTGACGAGGCCCCGGCCTCGTCGGCGTCCCATGTCCCAATCGGCTACGTGACCGCATGCCCCGCGCACCTGCCCCACCCCGACGTGGCGCCCGGCGACGGGGAAATCCAGCGCCTCTACATCCTGCAGGGGCACCAGGGCGGCGGGCGCGGCACCCACCTCCTCAAGACGGCGCTCGAGTGGCTCGAGCGCGACGGCCCGCGCACCCTGTGGATCGGCGTGTGGAGCGAAAACTACGGGGCGCAACGCTTCTACGCGCGGCACGGCTTCGAGATCGTCGGCGACTACTCGTTCATGGTGGGCGACCACGCCGACCATGAACTCATCACCCGACGCCTCCCACGAGCGCTCGACGCATAAGTGGCGCACGCGGTACGCGCGGCGCGTCATCACCGCAGGCATTCGCGCCGACACTGGTAGACGAAAGGGCCCCGAGGTGTGATGCCTCGGGGCCCTCTCAGTTAGTGACGAGTCGTCACTTCTGCTCAGACTCGGCGATCTTCTTGCGCACGTCATCCATGTCCAGGTTCTGGATCTGGGAGATCAGGTCCTCCAGGGCAGACAGCGGCAGGGCGCCGGACTGACGGAACACTGCGATGCCATCGCGGAAGGCCATCAGGGTCGGGATCGAGGTGATCTGCGCAGCCATCGCCAGCTGCTGCTGATCGTCAGTGTCGATCTTGCCGAACACGATGTCCGGGTACTTCTCGGAGGCCTCTTCGAAGATGGGGCCGAACTGACGGCACGGGCCGCACCAGGTCGCCCAGAAATCCACCAGGACAATGCCATCGGCGGACACGGTCTGCTCGAAGTTCTCCTGCGTGAGGGTAACGGTAGCCATGATTCTCCTCTTGTCGCCGGCTTATCCGACGGTCGTTGGGGCGGGCCCGTGGGGCCTCGCGTGAACTGTCTTATTCAACGGGCGCGGTGCGCCCTCTATTCCCCCGAAGCGAGAGAGGAAGCGGTGACGTGACGCACATTCTCCTCCGAGGCGCCCAGGCCTCGCAAGATGAAGGTCTCCACCAGGGCGAGCGCCGACTCCCGATGCTCAGGATCCTTCGGGAGACGCTGCCCCTGCAGGGTCGCATGGATCAGATGAACCGCGCCGAGGGTATTCTGCTCGACGATCAGCCCGCGCTCCATGGCCTCGTCGAGAATGCCGATGAGGACCTCACCCACGAGGCCAGCATGATCATGCAGATGCGAGGCGCCCTGGCCGGACATCTGGCGACGCAGGCCCATGCCGGCCTTCACGTGATAGCGGCCGATCATCTGCAGGTGGGAGCGGATATAGACGCGCAGGCGCATGAGGGGATCCGGCTCAGCCTCGAGGCGCTGCGTCAGGACCCGCGCAAACTCACTGGTCACCTCGCGCATGTAGGCAAGCAGAAGCACCTCCTTGTCCGCGAAGTGGTTGTAGACCGCCGTGCGCCCAACGCCCGCACGCTCGGCGATCTGACTCATGGTGATCGACTCGAAGGACTGCTCCCCCATCAGCGATCCCAGGGCCTCAAAGAGGCGCGTACGGGTCAGCTCGCGGTGAGAGGCGAGGGACTCCCCAATAATCTTCGGCATGCGCTTATTCTGACACCTTGCCCCTATGTGTCGTCAAATGGGAGAGCATGCGGGATGAACTGCATGTTCGCGCAACGACACCGGTCGCGACGCTCACAGGCACCCGTTGCTGAGGCCCGCGCCCCGAGCGCGACGCCGGACTGTCAGCGAGTGCAGCGCAGGACTGTCAGTGAGCGCAGCGGGCGAGCACGGCCTCGACAATCGGCAGGTCAGCGACGATCCACGGAAGCGCGGCCAGGTCCGCGAGAGGCACCCACCTGGCCTCGAGGTGCGACGCACCCGCGCGCGGTGCGGGCGAGCCGGCCGCCACCTCGGCGAGCCACACGCCCATGACGCGCCCACCCAGGATCGGCCACCACTGACCATCCTCTGGGCACACGCGCTCGCCGATCGCCAGGCGCGCGCCGAGCTCCTCGGCAACCTCGCGCGTGAGGGCTTCGACTGGATCTTCATTGTCCTCGACCTTTCCGCCGGGCAGCTCGAACTGCCCGCGCAGCTCCTGCGGGTAGGCGCGCGAGCAGGCGAGCAGCATCGCGGGCTCGCTCAGCGAATCAACGATCGCGGCCGCCACCACGGGACGAGGCATGGGAACTCCAATCAGTCAGGCGACCTCAGTGTATCGGGCGCGCGGTAGCGTGCCGGTGGTACGGATGCTGAGTGCCGGGCGGCGCCGGTTGCGCGGCCATCCGGCGTGACGATATGATCGACGGGTCGATTCCTTCGGGACGATGAATTGCGGGCGTAGTTCATCGGTAGAATGGAAGCTTCCCAAGCTTCAGAGGCGGGTTCGATTCCCGTCGCCCGCTCCATTTTGACTCCGGATTTGATAAGTCCGGAGTTTTTTTGTTTGCGGGTGTCTGACCAGTGTTGGTCGGCAGTGTCATGGGGTGTAAGCGATTTGTGTGGTAGTAGCGCTGTTGGAGGGGTTGGTTGTGAGCTGTTGTCGGATGCTGAGTGTTTGGGATCGCGCGGTGATGATAGTGGGGTTGGAGGCAGGCTTGTCCCAGGTGCGTATCGCCGACCGGGTTGGGCGTAGCCCCTCAGTGATGTGCCATAAAATCACTCGCCACCCGAGGCTCTGATGGCGCATACCAGGCCAAGGACGCCAGGAGAGCGGCGCAGGTGGCCAGGCCAGAGCGTACGTGCCCCTGATCGAGCGCACCACCGGCTAGCAAGGACGTTCAGGAACGTATAGTGTCGGATCTGGAAGCGAAATTGAGGCGACTTGACGAAGCTGAAAGTGCTACCAGCGAGGCCCTGGGGAGGCTACTGATCTACGCTATCTATGTATGGAAAACTCGCTATACCCCCGCGAAGGTACTATTGCCTGAACTTGCGTGAACCATCTCGCGCACTTCTGTCGACACTAAGAAAACGACATTCGCGACCACATTTTTCTCCCGATTGGAGGTGTGACAATGGGTTCCCGGTTAGGTGTTTTGCTTAAGACTTACTCTGGTTGGGAGATCTACTACGCCCACTCAGCGGCCCAAACGATCGGACTGGACATTGCGATCGACGGTATGGAAGCCAGCTATAAGCGTGTGCGTTGTATGTCTCCGATGGGTATTGATGATCCGCATGCTTGGAAAGGAGCGACGTGGATTGAGGGCACGCTTCTGATCGATGAGACCAGGAAACTGGTGGTGTGGGCAGAGGAGAGCGAGGCACTCTACATGCCTCGACTTATCAACTACCTCGTTGAGCACACTTGGCCTGGGTGGACGGCCGTCTGGTCAGCCGAAGGAACCAGGGGAACCCTTCGGGCTGCGGGCGTCGATCCGGCCACCATCTTCACACACCGTTCTGATCGTTTGCCGTGTGATCGCGCGCCCTATCTAGAGCCATGGGATGAGTGGCACGGAGTTGATCCCATCACCGTGCGCATGGCAGACGGCACCTTGGTCACCTGGCGCGCCTACGGCTTCCTGGATGATCTTACTGGATGCGGTCCTGAGAATTTCCTGGCTTTGGCTCGCGAGGTCGCCTCCCGGCTACCGGATGAATCGGATGCGTGGGAGCAGACCACGGATGACCATGTTCCGACCACCGGGATATTCGTGGACTACCAAGCACGCTCGTTGCGTTGGTGGTCGCTCCAGGACAGGGACATGCACCTGGAGGATTTCGATGCGCTGTGGCCGGGATGGACACTAACCAGCAGTTCGGACGACTACTCCTGGCACCAAGAACTCACCGGGCAGGTATTCCGTACCTGGGCTGACGATGTCAACGAATGTCGCTCCTGGATCGAGAAAGCTATTGAGGAAGGCACACGAGCCAACCCGCTAGCAAGCTTGGCCAACGCCCTGTCAGGTCAGGGTCATGAGATCAGTCCGTACGCGTCTGCTTTGGAGTTCATTCCCCCCAAGCATCAAGCCGCGATGGAAACCTTCGACCGGCTCCTCAATGCCGTTCGAGACGCGCCATTGAAGCCCGCGCGAATTATCGACCGACACGGAACTATCACACCCCCGTTCGAGGAGGGAGAGGCCGGATTCTAGGGGTGGTTGCAAGACGGGTTATGTCCTGAGCAGCAGTTCGAGGCGTTACTTGGGTGTGCCCCAGTTGAGCGTTTTGCCGGGGCACTCACCCCGATTGTCAGTAATGTCCCGCATAGTGGTGTAACCGTGTGGTAGTCGGCTTGTTTGATATGGGTTCGGTCACCGTGTGATCCTTCGAGAAAGCTCTCTACTTCTGACTCGAAAAATTTTGGAGGCACGACGAGGGCGTGTTCAATTGTCTGTGTATCCGTCTTTTTGTTTGAAAGGATTGATGCATGATGAATGATGATGATGTTGTTGTGTCTGGCGCTAGTGGGCGTGAGGCTGTGGAGGAGCTGCGTCGCTCGGGGGCGTTGGATGCGTTGTTTGAGCGTCTTGATGCTGGCGAGGTCGAGATGACGGGCAGCCAGGGGTTGTTGCCCGCGTTGCTGAAGGAGGCTTTGGAGCGCGGGCTTGCCGCTGAGCTTTCTGAGCACTTGGGGTATGAGAAGGGCCAAGCCAGCACGCAGGCGCGCTCGAACACGAGGAACGGCACGACGAAGAAGACCGTGATGTCGGAGGTGGGAGCCTTTGAGATCGAGGTTCCCCGGGATCGGGCAGGCTCTTTCACCCCACGCCTGGTACGCAAAGGACAGCGGCGCCTTGATGGCTTGGATGCGATGATTATCAGCTTGTATGCCGGGGGAATGACAGTGCGCGATATCCGTCATCACCTGGCTTCCACCATCGGCGTGGAGGTCAGTGCCGGGACGATTTCAACGATCACTGACGCGGTGTGCGACGCCGTGCTGGAGTGGCAGCACCGCCCCCTAGAAGCGTTCTACCCGGTGATCTACCTGGACGCGATCCGCATCAAATCCGACGCGATCACACCGTGGAGAACCGGGCCGCTCACTTGGCGGTGGGAGTGGACATGGAGGGCGTCAAGCATGTGCTGGGCATCTGGGTCCAAGCCGATGAAGGAGCGGCTTTTTGGGCCCACGTATGCGCCGAGCTGGCCAACCGGGGCGTGCGCGATGTCCTGATCGTGTGCTGCGACGGACTTGCTGGCCTGCCCGAAGCCATCGAAGCGACCTGGCCCCAGTCCATGGTCCAAACCTGCGTCGTTCACTTAATCCGCGCGTCCATGCGTTTCGTGTCCTACAAGGACCGCAAGGCCGTCGCAGCCGCTCTCAAGAGCGTGTACAGCGCGCCCAACGAAGAAACCGCCCGAGCGGCGCTGGAAGAGTTTGCGGCCAGCGACCTGGGAGCACGCTACCCCCAAACGGTTGCGACCTGGCAGCGTGCTTGGCAGCGCTTCACGCCATTCCTGGCGTTCCCGCCCATGCTGCGCCGCGTCGTGTACACCACCAACGCTATCGAATCGTTGAACTACCAGCTACGTAAAATCACCAAGAACCGCGGGCATTTCCCCAGCGAAGAAGCCGCCATCAAACTCCTGTGGCTGGGAATTTGCAACATCGAAGACAAACGAGCCACCCAGCGCCTCACAGACGCAGGCAAACCCGCCAACAAACGAACAGCCCCCACACGCCTCATCCAAGGACGCACCACCACCAACTGGAAACAAGCCCTCGCCCAACTCACCACCGCCTACCCCGACCGAATCACCCCCTACCTCTAACCCCCATACACAGAAAAATTGACAGGCTCCACGACGAGGACCGCTCCACAGGACTTGACCCAATTCCCCAACACAACACACAAAGCCACGCGATGAAATATTATCCGCCCCCGCTCCACACACAGCACCACACAATGAAACATTTACCGCCCCTGCACGCCACAAACAACCAAAATTCACTCATTTTCACCATGCAGGGGCGAACTTTCTTTCACAACACACACCACACACCCACACCGGGGCGACATTTCTTTCAACCAACGCCTCTGCCGGCAAAATAGACCCAAACAAGACCTTCATCATTTTCGATAGCGTCATCACTTCCAGGCCAGACCGCAAGGACATCGCCGATGGCGGCCCGGTCACAACACGACGAAGCAGTGCACTAGATACGGCACCAATGCACCAGATAGCACAGCATTGCACTGGCAACTAAGCAGTGCAATGCCTACCCAAGTAGTGCAATACCTCTGAGCAACAAGCTCAACCACGGAAAAGGGGACTCCCTCAATTCCGCATGCAATTCCAACACAACACACCCCCACAGAACGTTAGAATCCGCGGAATTCCAACGATTAAACTTCAAACCATGAAACATGTTCGAGGGAATTGCATGCGAAATTGCGAGGGCGGTGGGGCCAAGCCCCCAGAAAAGTCGCACGTAATTCGATTGGATGAAGTGTCAACAAAGCCAGAAAACGTTGCAATTCCAACGATCTGAATTCAATGTTTGAAATAGTCGCGGGGGAATTACGTGCGAAATTTGGCATGGCCGCGGTGCCCGTGGGCGGCGGCGGGGCCTGGCCAGGCTAGTCACAGCAACCTGGCGCCACTGGTACGGAGGGCACCGGAGAGACCCGTAGGCCTGGATGCAGTGCTGGTGGGCGGCAGCGGGGCCTGGTCGGGCTATTCACAGCGACCTAGCCCCACTGGTATGGAGGGCACCGGAGAGACCCGTGGGCCTGGCTGCGGTGCCGGTGGGCGGCGGCGGGGCCTGGCCGGGCTTCGAGGCGACGCGCCAAGCAACATCAGCGACCTGGCGCCACTGGTGTGGAGGGCGCCGGAGGGACCGGAGTGCACGGGCGGGCTTCGAGATCGACCACTCCGAGCCGCAGGCTCGCGTGTGGCGATCTCGCGGGCGGCCGGGCCCTCCGGCGCCCGGAGCACCCGTGGTGCCGCAAGCAACGCAAACGCGCGGCAGCCCACCGGGCCGCCGCGCGTTCACGCAACTAGTGCAACACTCAGCGCAGTCGCGCAGCCACCACCTCGGCGACCTGGACCGCGTTCAGGGCAGCGCCCTTGCGCAGGTTGTCGCCGGAGACGACCAGGACGAGGCCACGGTTGCCGTCGACGGCCTGGTCGTGACGGATACGGCCGACGAGGACCTCGTCGCGGCCGGCGGCCTCGAGCGGGGTCGGGACGTCGACGACGCGCACGCCGGGGGCCTCGGCCAGCAGGGCACGGGCCTGGTCGGGCGTGATGTCGCCGGCGAACTCGGCGTGGATGGTGAGGGTGTGGCCGGTGTAGACGGGGACGCGCACGCAGGTGCCGGACACGGCGAGGTCCGGGGTGTGCAGGATGCGGCGCGACTCGTTGCGCAGCTTCTGCTCCTCGTCGGTTTCCTCGGAGCCGTCGTCGACGATGGAGCCGGCGAGCGGCACGACGTCGAAGGCGATGGGCGCGACGTATACGCCGGGCTCGGGCAGGGTGACGGCGCGGCCGTCGAGGGCCAGGCCCGCGAGGTCCTGCTTGACGCCGGCCTCGATCTGGCTGGTCAGCTCGGCGACGCCGGCGCGGCCCGACCCGGAGACGGCCTGGTAGGAGGACACGAAGAGGCGCTTGATGCCGCCCGCTGCCTCGACGAGGGGCTTGAGGACGGGCATGGCGGCCATGGTCGTGCAGTTGGGGTTCGCGATGATGCCCTTGGGGCGGTTGTCGACGTCGTCGGGGTTGACCTCGGACACGACGAGCGGGACCTCGGGGTCCTTGCGCCACGCGGAGGAGTTGTCGACGACGACCGCGCCGGCGGCCGCGAACTTGGGGGCGTACTCGCGCGAGGCGGTGGCGCCCGCGGAGAACACGGCGATATCAATGCCGGAGTAGTCGGCCGTCGCAACATCCTCGACGACGATGTCCTGTCCCTTGAAGGTCAGGGTCTGGCCCGCGGAGCGCGCGGACGAGAAGAAGCGAATCGTCTCGACCGGGAAGTCGCGCTCCTCCAGCAGGGTGCGCATGACTCGGCCGACCTGGCCGGTGGCGCCGACGACGGCGACATTGAATCCACTCATGGTGTTCTCCTTGTGTTGGTGCGCGCGCCCATACGACGGGGCGAACGCTGGATGAAATCTATGGGGACGAGGCCGGGGCACACTCACGGGAGCGCCGGAACCGCGCGGATCAGCGGAGCCGGCCCGGGCCTCGTCGATGATTGATCAGCGGCCGGTGCCGCCGTAGACGACGGCCTCGGTCTCGGAGGCGTCGAGGCCGAAGGCGGTGTGGACGGCCTGCACGGCGCGGTCGAGGTCGTCGAGGCGGGTGACGACGGAGATACGGATCTCGGAGGTGGAGATCAGGTCGATGTTGATGCCCGCGTCGGACAGGGCGCTGAAGAGGCGCGCGGAGACGCCGGGGTTGGTGCGCATGCCGACGCCGACGAGGCTGAGCTTGCCGATGTTGGGGTTGTAGCGCAGCTCGTTGAAGCCGATCTCGTCGCGGTGGGCTTCGAGGGCGTCGAGGGCCTTCTGTGCGTCACCTTCCGGCAGGGTGAAGGTGATGTTGGCCTTGGTGGGGTCGGAGATCGGCAGGTTCTGGACGATCATGTCGATGTTGGCGCCGACCTCGGCGACGACGGCGAAGACGCGGGCGGCGACGCCGGGGCTGTTCGGCACGTCGGTGACGGTGATCTTGTCCTGGGAGCGGTCGTGAGCGATACCGGAGATGACGGGCTTTCCATGGCGTTTTCCTCGGGAGACTTCAGGGCTGCGTCGGGCACGAGGCCCTTGAGTTCAGGGTTTGCGGGGGAGTCGGAGATCCAGGTGCCGTTCTTTTCGGAGAACGAGGAGCGCACGTGCAGGGGGACCCCGTAGCGGCGCGCGAATTCGACGGCGCGCAGGTGGAGGATCTTGGCGCCGTGCGCGGCCATTTCCAGGGTTTCTTCCTGGGTGAGGGTGCGCAGGCGGTGGGCCTTGGGGACGATGCGCGGGTCGGCGGAGAAGAGGCCGTCGACGTCCGTGTAGATTTCGCACACGTCGGCGTGGAGGGCGGCGGCGAGGGCGACGGCGGTCGTGTCGGAGCCTCCGCGGCCCAGCGTGGTGACATCGTCGTCCTTGGAGATGCCCTGGAAGCCGGCGACGATGGCGACCTGGCCGTCCTTGACGGCGCGGGCGACGCGCTCGGGGACCATGCCGACGATCTGTGCGGCGCCGAAGCGGCTGTCGGTCTGGATGCCGGCCTGCGCGCCGGTGTAGGCGCGGGCTTCGACGCCGAGTTCGTTGACGGCCATCGCGAGGAGGGCCATCGAGATGCGCTCGCCTGCCGACAGGAGGATGTCCATTTCGCGCTCGGGCGGGTTGTCCGTGAGGGCTGCGGCCGAGTCGAGCAGGTCGTCGGTCGTGTCACCCATCGCCGATACGACGACAACGACGCGGTGTCCCGCGTTGTGCGTGTCCACGATGCGCTGGGCGACGCGCTTCATGGCTTCGGTGTCGGCGACGGAAGAACCGCCGTACTTTTGCACGATCAGTGCCACTAGAGCCTCATTTCTATCGGTACGTGCCGATTCGCACGCCTTCGGGTGGCGTACGCCACCACAACAATCCTACGGCCCACCAGGCATCACGCTGGGTACGACCGGCATGTGGGCGCAGGTGACATGGGACGCGCCGGGGCGACCCAGGACACACGGGCCCCTAACGCCCGGAATTGCAACGATCCTGATCAGCGCGCGAAAACGTCGCCCGCGCAGGCGCGCTCAGGCGGCGGGCAATGTCACGTCGATGACGGTCCCCTTCTCGGAGTCGACCAGCCGCACGGACCCACCCATCGCGCGGGCAAGCGACTCGACGATCGACATTCCCAGGCCCGAGGAGCCGCGGCCGTCGCGCGTACGCGAGGAGTCCCCACGCACGAAGCGGTCGAAGACGCGGTCGCGAATCTCGGCCGGGATGCCAGGACCATCGTCCGCGACGCGCAGCGTCACCATGGACGAGGCCGGGGCCCCCTTGTCGGGTTCAGCCCCCTGAGGGGCACGGGTCAGAGAGACGGTCACGCGGGTACCCGCGGGCGTGTGCACGCGGGCGTTCGCGAGGAGGTTCGTGAGGATCTGGCGCAGGGCAGCCTCGTCGCCGAGGACGGGTGCGTCCACAGCCTCGCCGAGCTCCCACGCGTGGTCGGGGGCGACCACGTGGGCGTCTGACAGGGCGTCCAGTATCAGCGGGATAACGTCGACATTGTCGCGTTTCAAGGCGCGGTCACCGTCCAGGCGCGCCAGGGTCAGCATCTCCTCCACGAGGGACGCCATCCGCGCACCCTCCGAGGAGATCCGCTCAAGCGCCTGGGTCCGGGAGGCCTCGTCAATGTCGCGGCGCGCGAGCTGCGCGTAACCCTGAACGGAGGCCAACGGCGTACGCAGTTCGTGGGAGGCGTCGGCGACGAACTGTCGCAGCTTCGCCTCGCTGCGGGCGCGGCGCTCCATGCCGTCTTCCACCGCGTCGATCATCGAGTTCAGGGCACCCGCGACGTCCGCAACTTCGACGGGGCCGGAGGTGGCCTCCTCGCCGACGCGGGTCAGCTCCTCGGCGTCGTCGGCCAGGTCGCGGTTCGCAATGTCCGCGGCTGCCGCGCGCACAACGCCGAGGGGACGCAGCTCGCGGCGCACCCACGCCCGACCGGCGAACCCGGCAGCAATCGCGACGACGAGGGACAGGCCGACCTCGACCGCGACAAGCATCATGACCACGTCATCGACGCTGTCCATCTGCACGCCGACGAGAACGGTCTTGTCATCGACGACCTGGGAAGTCACTCGGAACGTGCCCAACTCTTTGAGGTGCACGGTGTGCGGCGCACCATCGGTGGGCACATGCGCCAGGATCTCCAACGCGGGCTCATTCAGGTAGGTCACCGAGAAGTTGGAGACAACCGCACCGGCCGACTCGCCGTCCTCGCTCACGTACTGAAGGGTGCCCTCGGAAATGCCGGGCCCGCCAAATCCGGGTCCCGTGGGGCCGCCGGGGACGACCGGTCCGCCGGGGCGCGGCATGCGGCCCCCGGACTGCGGGGGGCCATTCGCGCGCCGTCGTCGGCGTCCTCGCCTCCGTCAGCGTCGTCCCCATCCACTTCCATGTCCGGCGCGTCCTCGATACCCAGGTGTTCACCCGCGCGCTGGGCAAGGCGGTGCAGCTCGGAGTCCATGTTGCCCAGCATCCACGAGCGCATGACCAGGGTGGACGCGGCGACCATGACGATGAGCGCGAGGGCGACGCACGCGGCCAGCGCACGCGACAGGCGCCCGGCGAGGGACCGGCGGCGCGTCACTGGGGCTCCCGCATGATGTATCCGGCACCGCGCACCGTGCGGATGAGGGCCGGGCGATCCGCGTCAATCTTCTTGCGCAGGTAGGAGATGTACAGCTCGACGACGTTCACCTGGCCACCGAAGTCATAGCTCCACACGGCATCCAAAATCTTCTGCTTCGACAGCACGATTCCAACGTTTTCCATGAGATACCGGAGCAATTCGAACTCAGTGTTCGTTAACGTGATTTCTTCCCCGCCACGGCGCACATCGTGAGAGTCCACATCAAGGGTCAGATCCGCGACCTGCAGCACCGTCGACGCCGCCTGCTGGGCACGCCCCGCACGGCGCAGCAGGGCCTCGACCCGGGCCGCCACCTCGTCCAGGTCAAAGGGCTTCGTCACGTAGTCGTCCGCGCCCGCGCGCAGGCCCTGGACGCGATCTGCAACCGCGTCGCGTGCGGTGAGGAAGAGGACCGGCAGCTCCGGGTCGCGAGCGCGCAGGCGCTCCAGCGTCTCCAGGCCATCCATGCGCGGCATCTGCACGTCGAGGATCACGACATCCGTTGGAAGCTCGTCGCCTTCGCCAGCGCGTCCAGCCCGTCCTTCGCCGTGGCCGTCTCCCACCCCTCGTGGCGCAGGGCCTGAGAAAGCAGGTCCGCCAGCATCGCCTCGTCGTCAACAACCAGCACTCGGGGCGCGTCTGAGCTCGCCTGGGTCGCCATCATGGCCTCCTCATGTGAAGCAGCGGTGTCCTTACGATTGTGTCACACGTGCGTCACTGACACGGGGACACGAGGCCCACGGCCTCGTCGATGCAGGCTCAGAGGCGCCGGCGTCCCTCGAGCGCGCGGCCCAGCGTCACAGAGTCCGCGTACTCCAGGTCCCCGCCCATGGGCAGGCCCATCGCCAGGCGCGAGGTCTCGACGCCCATCGTGGAGAGCATGCGCGCGAGGTAGGCGGCCGTCGCCTCGCCTTCGACGTTCGGGTTGGTCGCCAGGATGACCTCGACGACGGTGCCGTCCGCGAGGCGGCTCATGAGCGAGGCGATGTTCAGCTGGTCGGGCCCCACCCCGTGAATCGGGTCGATGACGCCGCCGAGGACGTGGTAGCGGCCGCGGAACACGCGCGCACCCTCGATCGCCTGGATGTCCTTGGGCTCCTGGACGACGCAGATCGCGCTGGGGTCGCGGCGCACGTCGCGGCAGATGGAGCACTCGTCCTCTTCCGTGAGGTTGCCGCAGATGTCGCAGTGGCGCACTCGCCCGCGCACCGCGTTGATCGCGTCGACGAGGCGTGCGACGTCCTCGGGCTCCGCGTCCAGGACGTGCATGGCCATGCGCTGCGCGGACTTCGGGCCGATGCCGGGAAGCTGCCCGAACTGGTCGATGAGGTCGGCCAGGGCGCCGTCGTACATGTCAGTATCCTCCCTCGGTCATCTTCTCTTCGATGACGCGTCCGCCGAGGATCTCCAGGACCGCTGCCAGGCCGATCGTCTGCGAGCTTTCAATGTTTTCGTCGTCGATGCTGGCACTATCGTCGTCGGCCGCGTGGGTGCGGGTCGAGACGGTGGCGGCCTCGCGCTGGGCCTTCTCGCGCAGGGCGGCCTCGGCGGCGGCGCGTCCGGTCAGCGGCCCATCGGACGCGCCTGCGGCGTCACGCCCGGGTTCCGGGGCGCCGAAGCCGGGCGCGGGATCCTGCGCCGGCTCGGGGGCCGCAGCCAGCCAGGCGGGGGCCTGCGTCGGGGCGCTCGGGGCCGCGCTGATCGGGGTCACGTCGGCGGGCGCGGCTGACTCGGGCGGGGTCCACGAGTCGGCACCATCATCGAAGTTTACGGACGCGCCCCCGGAGATGACGACCGGGTCGCCCCATCCCGTCGGGGTCGACGGAGTGTGCGCGGCGGGCTCGATGGGCGCATCGTCGAAAACGGGGGACGAGGCCGGGGCGGGCTGTGCGGGTGCGTCCGCTGGCTCATCGGCGGGCTCCGGGTCGCCCGGGTAGCGGAAGACCGTGAAGGAGCGCTTACGCGGGGCCGCGTCGACTCTCGGGGACGAGGCCTGCTCGGGCTCAGCGTCGGGCGGGCGGCCTGCGAGGGCGCGAGCGGCTCGCTCGGGCAGCGCGGGGCGCTCGGCGGGCTGCGGGTCAGGGGTCTGCGTGATCGGTGCCGGTGCCGGCGCGGCGGGTTCATCGCGTCGGATCGGCGTCACCGTCGCAGGCTCGGGCCACCCGGCATCCTCGGGCTCGGGCGCAGGCTGCAGCTCGGGCGCGCGGGCGGGCTCGGGCCACCCGGTGTCAGCCGGCTCGGGGTCGCCGTGGGATGCCGCCTGCGCGGCGGCCTCATCAAAAGGGGGCGGCTCCGAGACCCAGCCTCCGGGCTGGGACGGCTGCGCGGCAGGACCGGGGTGCGAGGCTTGCGCCGACGGGCCGGTCGTCGCCGGGCCGCCCGAGGCCTGTCCAACCTGCGCGGACACGCTCACGGTCAGGCCGGTGACCTCGTTGATGGCCTTTTCGACATCGGCCGCACGGGGGCCGCGCGAGAAGGCGTTGACCATGGCCTCGACGGGGAAGAGGAGGACCATGCGGGAGCCGTCGACGGCGCCCAGCTGGGCGTTGCCACCGACCATCGACCACGTGACGCGGCTGATGGAGGACAGGCGTTCGACGACCTCGTTCCAGCGACCACGCAGCATGTCAGCATCGCGGCCCGAGGCAGGGGCCTCCGCGCGGGCGGGCACCTCCGAGCGCTGCTGGGCTGCGGATTCGTGGCTCTGCTGCGCAGGAGTGTCAGTGCGCGGCTCGGCCTGCGCGGGCGCGGCCTCGCGGGCGGGCGCGCTCTCGTGGGTGGCCTCGCGACGCGGGGCCTCCTGTCGCGCGTGCTGCGCGGGAGCGGAACTCTGCTCCGGGGCCACAGGCTTCTGAGCGGACCAATCGGGGCCACTCCCCCACGCGGGCATGCCCTGGGGGGCGGGCGCCGAAGGTGACGCGGGCGCCTGAGGAGCGGGGGCCGAGGCCTCGGCGCGCTCCTGCTTCTTGCGGGCCAGGGCCTCGCGCGCCTCGCGGGCGCCGAAACGACCCGAGGAGGCCTCGGACGAGGGAGCGGAGGCCACCTCGCGCGGCGCTCCCCCTCCGGTCATGCCGACCGTGCCCTGCACGGGCGCCTGGGCGGGGCCGGGGGCGGGCACGAGGATGCGGCCGACGAGAAGCTCGAGCTGCAGGCGGGGCGAGGTCGCGCCCGTCATGGCTCGCAGGGCCTCGTCGGTCAGGTCGGCGGCGCGGGACAGGCCGTGCGGACCCCAGTTCTGCGCCTGGCGCTGCATGCGCTCGAACTGGTCGTGCGGGGTGTCCGCCAGGACGTCGCGCGCGCCGTCACCGGCAACCGCGATGATGAGCAGGTCGCGCAGACGCTGAAGCAGATCCTCGACGAAGCGGCGCGGGTCGTGGCCGGACTCAACCATGCGCTCGACGACGCGGAAGGCCGCGGCGCCGTCCCCACCGGCGAGAGCGTCGACAGATTCATCCAGCAGGGCAGAGTCCGTGTAGCCGAGCAGCGCGACGGCCGTCTGGTAGGTGACCTGCCCGTCGATCGCGCCGGCCATCAGCTGGTCGAGCACCGACAGGGTGTCTCGCACCGAGCCGCCGCCCGCGCGCATGACGAGGGTCAGGACGCCCTCACCCACGCCGATGTGCTCCTCGGCGCACAGGGTCGTGAGGTAGGGACCCAGCACGTCCGGCGGCACCAGGCGGAAGGGGTAGTGGTGGGTACGCGAGCGGATCGTGCCGATGACGCGCTCGGGTTCCGTCGTCGCAAAGACGAACTTGACGTGCTCGGGCGGCTCCTCGACGAGCTTGAGCAGCGCATTGAAGCCCTGGTTCGTGACCATGTGGGCCTCGTCGATGATGAAGATCTTGTAGCGGTCACGCACCGGCGCAAAGGTGGCGCGCTCGCGCAGGTCGCGGGCGTCGTCGACGCCGCCGTGCGAGGCCGCGTCGATCTCGACGACGTCGAGCGAACCGGGGCCGCCGGTGGCCAGCTCGCGGCACGATTCGCACTGTCCGCACGGGGTGTCCGTGGGGCCCTGCGCGCAGTTCAGGCAGCGCGCCAGGATGCGCGCCGAGGTGGTCTTGCCGCATCCGCGCGGCCCGGAGAACAGGTACGCGTGCGTCACGCGATTCGCGCGCAGCGCCGCCTTGAGCGGCTCCGTCACGTGTTCCTGGCCGATCACCTGGTCAAAGGTGTCGGGGCGATACCGGCGATACAGAGCTGTGGTCACCCTCCAAGCCTAGTTGCTCCCACCCTCATCTGCGCCCCACGCCGCGCGTTCCACACGCTGCGGTGCTCCTCGTTCATCGACGAGGCCTGGGGCGGGGCACGGGGTCGGGGCTGGGTATGCGGGAGGGGCGCGGGACCAGTAATGGTCTCGCGCCCCCTCCCTCTTGATGGGCTCACCCCCGTGTGGGTGGGGTCAGCGCCGTGTGGGGTTAGGCGTCCTCGCGGTCGCGGCGGCGCTTGCCCGCCAGGGCTGCGATGCCAGCGATGGCTGCCATGGCTGCCATACCACCCAGGACGGAGGCGTCCGAGCCGGTACGAGCCAGCACCTTAGCAACCGTGGTAGCCGGAGTCGGAGCCGGGATCACCGTGAGTGGGAAGTCCACATCCAGGTTCTCCTCACCCTCACCAACCGTCACCGTCATCGAGGTCGTGGCCGCGTTAAACCCGGCGGGAACCTCAATATCGACCGTGTAGGTGCCCGGAACCAGGCCAGTGAAACGGTAGTTACCGTTAGCGTCGGTGGTGGTACGAGCCACCTCCACGCCGTTAGCGTCCTTGAGGATCACGGTCACGTTCGGCACGCCGCTCTCACCGTTATCCGCACCGTTACCATCGGCGTCATTCCACACACGGTCACCGATCGTGGCGGGGGCAACCAGACCGAAGTCCACGCCCTGCACCGACGCGTCAGAGATGGTGACCGACGCCTGGGTCTCGCCCTTGCCCGTGTAGGCCTGGGTCGGGATCAGACCAGCCAGATCACCCTTGTCGGGATCCACGATCACGACGCGGTACGAGGCAGGAGCCAGACCCACAAACTGGTAGGCACCCTTCTCATCCGTGGTCGCAGTCATCGGGTTACCCTCAGCGTCAAGCACCGGGGTGCCGTCCTCCTTCAGCAGAGCAACCGTCACGCCCTTAAAGCGCTGCTCGGAATCACTCTTGGAGTAGGAGGCGTCCGAGTCACGGTAGATAGTGCCACCCAGGTTGTATCCGCCCTTGAACGAGGCCGAGGACTCGTTGTTGGTCGGATCATCGCCTGCCTGATCCTGGTGCGTAATACGAGCAACGTTGGTGACCAGCTTGCCCGCACCATCACCGGTGATCGCAACCGTGATCGCGATCTTCTTGACATCAGCCTTCGCCAGGGTCAGACCAGACAGATCCCACACACCCGTGGCCGGATCATACGAGCCATCACCCTGGGCCTCCACGAAGGAAACACCAGAAGGAAGCTCATCAGAGGCCTTCACACCAGTAGCAGCGCCCGGACCGTTATTGGTCAGCGTCAGCGTGTAGGTCACCTTCGCGCCCGGAATGAACTCGAAGGACTCCTGAGCAGCCTCATCCGGATCGGTGATCGCCTTCATAATCGCAGTGTCAGCCGAGATACCAAAACCCCAATCCTGATCAAGATTCTGGTTCTTCTCACCCGTCAGCGTCACCGACGTATTCAGGTTGAACGCCTGCGCCAGCTTGTCCTTATCGGCCTTCGCATCCTCAGACACAACCTTCTTGGCATCCACATCACCCGCAGGCGAATGCGTCAACACATCCAGCAGCGGCTCCGCCTTCAGCAGAGTCTCGGGATCAACCGACACCTTGTACTCGCCCGGAAGCAGGTTCTCGAACTTGTACTTGCCATCCGCATCGGTCGTGGTCTCGTACGTGCGAGTGATTCCACCCGGACCCGTCCAGGTCAAAGTGACCTTCACACCGGGCAGCACCTTGTCACCAGCATCGGGGGCATTGCCACCGTTCTGGTTGACATCAACAAACAGCTGATCACCAATCACACCAGTACCAACGGCACCGAAGTCAATCGTGTCATCCGTCTGTCCCTGAACCAGGGTGACCGAAGCCGAAGCTCCGTTGGAGTCCGCAGCGCGGTCGTCGCCAGCCTCCGAGGTCGTTGCCTCGTAGCCAGCGGGTGCCTGGAAGGACACCTTGTAGTCGCCGGGCAGCAGGTTCTCGAACACGTACTTACCGTTCGCATCCGTCGTGACAGCAGCAACCGGGTTACCCGAAGCGTCCGTCACGGCAGAGCCGTCGGCGCGGGTCAGGGTCACCGTCACGCCCGGCAGAGCGGGCTCGTCGGCATCCTGGAGACCGTCACGGTTGACGTCCATCCAGGTGTAGTCACCAACAGAGGCGGGCTTGACGAAACCGAAGTTCACGTCGATGACCGAACCGGTCGCCTCAGCGATGGTCACGTCCGCGGTGGTCTTGTAGCGGCCGGTGTAGGCCTCGGTGGGCTTGGTGCCCGCCAGAGGACCGGACGTCGGATCAACGACGCTGACCGTGTACTCGCCCAGCGGCAGACCCACGAAGGAGTACTTACCCTCGGCGTCGGTCACAGCCGTCATCGGGTTGCCGTCCTTGTCGAGGACGGGGGTGCCGTCCTTCTTGAGGAGCGCAACCGTGACGCCCGCGTACGGGGCCTCGGAGTCGCTGGAGTTGAACGACGCGTCCGCATCGTTGTAGAGCTTGCCAGCAATCGTGTAACCGGCGGTCAGCGGCACGGACGAGGTGTTGTCCGGCTTCTTATCACCGATCTGATCCTGCTTCTCGATCGTGGCCGTGTTGGTCACAACCGAGCCGGCGGCGGAAGCGCCGATGGTGACGGTGATGCGCAGGGTGCGCGTCGCGCCCTTCTCGATCACCTCAGTGCTCAGGTCCCACTTGCCGGAGGCGGCATCGTAGGTGCCATCGCCCTCGCGCGGACACGAAGGTCACGCCAGACGGGAGCTTATCCTGCGCGATGACGCCGGTCGCGGGGCTCGGGCCCTCGTTCGTGACGGTCAGCGTGTAGGTGACGGACGTGCCGGGGGTGAAGCCACCCGCCGGAACCTCGGCCGGCTCTGCAATCGCCTTGACGATCGCCGTGTTGGCGACGCCGGTGAACGCCCAGTCCTGGTCGTTGTTCGTCATCTTGCCGGGCTCAGCGTCACCTTGGAGGTGAGGGAGAGCTCCTGGCCCTCCGAGGCCGTCAGGTCGCCCGACGGGAGCGTGGGTCTGAGCGGTGCACTCAGGGGGCACACGGTCGCAAGAGAGGCCTTATCAACAGTCACGACGTAATCGCCGGGAGCCAGATCCTTGAAACGAGTACTTGCCGTTCTCATCCGTGACCGTCGTCAGCGTCTTCTCCACACCCGCAGGCGTCGTGTACGTCAGCTTCACAGTCACGCCAGCCAACGGCTTGTCCGCACCCGAGGGCGCAGAACCACCGTTATTGTCGACATCCCAGAACAGCGTGTCACCAATCGTGCCATCAGCAATCAAACCAAGATCGACGGTCATGTCGTCCTGACCCCTGCTTCAGACGACAGTCCATGTTTGAGCAACCGTCGGAATCGACGGATCGATCATCGCCCGCCGTCCTCACGGTCTCGGAGTAGCCAATCCGGGATGGTGAAGGTCACGCCATAGGAGCTGGGCAGCAGGTTCGTGAAGACGTACTTGCCGTTGGCGTCCGTGGTCACGGGCTTGACGAGGGATTGCCATCGGCATCGACGACCAGATCCATGTCCAGCTGTCCATCCAGGGTGACGGTGACACCGGCAACGCCGACCTCATCCGCATCCTGGATGCCGTCCTTGTTCGCGTCGAACCACACGAAGTTACCCAACGACACAGGCTTCACGAAACGCAAAAGTCGATCTTCGTCGACGTCGGCGCAGCAGTCGGTCAGGGCTCGATCGGCGTCCGGGCGTCACGAGCTTGCCCTGACCAACCTGGGAGCGCGATGTCGAAGAGCCGTAGCCGTAGGTCTGCTTGTAGTCAGCCAGGTTCACGTCGGTGCCGTCAACCTTCGCCTCACCCGGGACGACCTCGACCTTGTACGAGCCCAGGGGCAGACGGGTGAAAGGTGTACTTACCCGTCGGCATCGGTCTTCGTGGTGATGTCGGCGCCGGACGAGTCCTTCACCGGGTTGCCGTCCGCGTCGAGCAGACGGACCGTCACACCCTCGAAAGGCTTTATCTTTGTCGTCATTGAAGGTCCACCAAGCATCGGCATCGTTGTAGATGGTGCCCGACAGGGTGCCACCCACCTTGAAGGTCGCGCTGTCCTTGTTGTTGTCCGGGTTGGAGTCGATCTGATCGAACTCACCCAGCGTCGCCGTGTTCGTGATGGTCGAACCCTCGGTTGCGGGCTTGACCTTCACGAGGACGTACAGCGTCTCGGTACCACCAACGTTGAGGTTGGTGTCGAGAATGCCGGACTCCATCGCGGTCCACTTACCAGCCGCCGCATCGTAGTTGGCGGTCGCATAGACCGGGCCCGTGCACGGGTTCGTCGCACCATCCTGGCAGACACGCGTCTCGGAGGACACGTACTCCACACCAGAAGGCAGAGCGTCAGCAACATTCATGCCCGAGGCGACCGCCGGGCCCTTGGCCTTCAGGTTCACCTTGTACAGCATGTAGTCACCCGGCATGACGACATCATCAGACTCAACCGTCTCGATGACACCGTTGGCGTCACGAACCGGCTCGTCACCGTTCATCTTCGCCCGAGCAACCGTCTTCTTCAGCTCAACGTCGGAGGACACGTTGATGCCAACCTTGGGAGCCTCGTTGGGCAGGAGGTAGGAAACCTTACCGTTCAGCATGGAGCCGCCGGACATTGCAACGGAGTTCCATGCAATGAGGTTGGCGTTAACCGGGGAGGTCATGGTCGCGATGAAGCGGATCTTCTCGCCCGGCTCGATATCGCGGTTCATAACAATACGGAAGCCCGTGATCGTCGTCAGGTCGGCGGGAGCGTCGCCCCACGCGTTGGGGGTACAACCGGCGGGGGCGTCGTTCATGGCGCCACCCGCGGAGAGGACCTCACCGCGGCAGGGGTTGGGAACCGTCGAGTACTGGACCGTGATGTCCGAGGCCGGAACCGGCGTGATCTCGGGATCGCGACCCGGCTTCTCCTTCACCGACTCGAACGCCCACGCCGTGGAGTTCAGGTTCGGCTTCCAACGAGAGTCACGAGCCTGCGAGGAGGCGGGGCCAACACCCACGTCACCCACGTAAGGCAGGATGTCGTAGGCCACGACCTTGGTCAGCGGGGTGTTACCCGCGTTGGAGATCGTGAAACGGTAGGCGCCGTCGGCACCCGGGTCGATCTCGGCGACCTCGCCGGCCGGAACGAAGTCGGGGTTCTTGTTGCCCTTGACTTCCTTCGCGATGGCCATCGAGGGGGTCGTGGCCACGTTGAAGTTGACTGCGGCGTTACACACGTAGTCGGTGGTCGAGCCGTTCTTGTTCACGTCGAAGGTGTCGACCGCGCGGCTACCGATGCAGTAGTTGGTGTTGCGCAGGCTCTTATCCTCGGTGGTCGCCTTCGCACCGTCGCCGGGCATGAACGCCATGGCGTCGTTCGTGTTCTTACCGGCCGGAGCGGTCGCGAGCACGTTGACATTGAAGGTCGAGTACAGGCTGCCCTCGACCGGGTCCGGGACCACCCAGCGGATGAGGGTACGGCCGGTGTTGTTGTAGTTCTTCTCGACCTCGACGGTGACCTTGCTCAGGTCGTAGGGGGTGCCGTCGGGGTTCTTCAGCGTGGAGCGCTTCTCGGGGACGATCCCCGAAGCATCATCGACGTCGAAGCCCTCGGGGAGGAGATCCACGATCGTGAACGGAGTGGGCGTGCCACCCTCGGTGGCCGGCTTGGCGGTGCCGTTGATGAAGAAGGAGGCGGGCTTACCCACGACCACGGGGTTGGTACGCACGGACTTGTAGGCCTGGACGCTCGGGAACTCGTCGCGCACGCGCATCCAGGAGCAGACCTCGTCGTCCGAGGCGACGACGGTGCCGGTGTCCTTATCAGTCAGAGTACCGCTGGCGCAGTTCTGGAAGCGCACGTAATCCGGGGAGGCCACGTAGCTGTAGTACTTCTCCGGAGGGTACACAGGGTTGTAGTGCGAGGCAAAGTCCTCGGGCTCCTTCGTCGGCAGAGCGGGGTTGACAGTGCCGTAGAAGAAGATCGTCGCGTTGGTCTGGGGTGCCACGTCGGTATCGATCGTGAAGCGGGTGATCCACTCGCCCTCGGGCAGGGTCAGGCCGGTCGTCTTCGTGTAGTTGACGGTCTCGTGGTTGCCCTTGTTGGTCCAGTACTCGAAGGTCCAGCCGCCATTTTCCTCGTAGCCGGACTTGCCGAGAATGTTGAACTGGTAGGGGCCGACGAACGTGGGGGTATCGCAGGATGCGCCGGCGGCCTTAGCATCCTGGGAAGACCAGGTGCAGGGCAGAGTATCGTCCCAGTGCATGTGCAGCGTCGTGTTACCGGTGTTGTTGGCGGAGAAACGCCAAGGGGTCCTCACGTTGCGAACCTGGTACTGGTAGTCGTTGCCGGACTTAGCAATACGGCCACCGACCTTACGCTCGGCGAAGCCGTGCGTGATTTCAGAGCTCTTCGTCAGGGTCTTCGTCGGGTCGTTCATGACCTCGGCGCTGATGGTCGCCTTGTTGGTGACCGTGTCATCGAGCGTGACCGTACCCTCGGGGTACTTCACGGTGACGGTCGACTCGATCGGGTTCTGCCAGAACCAGCGATCGTAGGACCACGTGACGGTGTGGGTCGCCGGGTCGTAGACGCCACCGTCGGAGGCCGTGACGAAAACAGCCTTGGCGGGCAGCGGGTCCACGACCTTGATGTTCTGGACACCCACGAAGCCGAGGCCGTTCAGGCTGCCGGACTTCATCGCGGAGCCGTTCCATCGGATACCGACCTTGTTGGGGTTGTCCTGGTCGATCTGCTGATAGCCGTAGCGCAGCTTGTAGGTCGCCTCACCACCAACGGCGGGGTAGTTCGCCTTGTTGGTGGGGCCGCTCTTCTCGATCGCGATGTCGGTATCGGCGGTCCAGGTGGTGGTGAGCTCGTTCTCGAGCTTCTCAGCATTCTGCGCGCTGAAGGTCACCTTCTGGGTGGTCGTCGAGTTGTTCGGCGCGTCGTAGTAGCTGTAGTTCCAGGTGACCTGGATACGGTCGGACGTGCCGGCGGGCAGCGGGTCCTTCAGCGTGAAGCGGTAACGCTGGACGCGCGATCCATCCTCGGGCTTGTCAACATATTGCGCCGTCCTGGCGACGCTGTCACCGGTGACAGGGACGACGTTGTAGCCGCGCTCGGCGAGCTTGAGGCCGTCCGGCGTGATGGGGCCGGGCAACGCCAGCTCGATGACGGCTCCCTTACAGGGGGTGGTCACCGAGGAGCAGGAGAAGTTGATCGTCGTGATCTGCTCGTCGTGGCTACGCAGGGTTTCTGCGTCGTTGACGACGTTGAGAGCGAGGGTCGCGGAGTCATCCGCGACTGCGCGGGCGCGGCGCGTGCGGGGCTGATCCTCGGGGGCAACCTCGGCGGCGGGAGCCTCGGCGCCATCCTCAGCGGCGGGGGCTTCAACCCCGGCCTCGGCGGCAGGCGCGTCTACGGCCTCAGAGTTGGACGAGGCCGTGGCAGCTTCCTGAGAGGTTGCTACGTCGGGCGATTGCGTGCTTTCGTCAGCGGCGCTGGCTCGCATAGCGAGGGGTGTCAGCGACGTGACGAGAAGCGAGAGAGCGGCCAGACTGGCAGCACCCGCAACGCCCACACGGGCGCGGAACGGACGCAGTCGAGACATCGACTTCTCCTTCTATCGTCAGAATGTGGACAGGACTTGCGTCCCAGCCTAGTGAAGGAGCAGACATCACCACCACGCCTAACAACTATCGCCTAAGCCACAACTACAACGGTGTATTTCGTTGACATTCCGGGCATAACGGCAATGTAACAACTTCTCTGAACTCTTGGTCAGCACGCAGTTTTGAGCATCAACAATAGATTTTTCAACAATTAACAAGACCCCATTCTCGGCGTCGTCAAATTATGACCACTGCAATAGGGATTAGATGATAGCCGCTCTCAGATTTTAGTGATGCATTGCACTCAGATCCCGCCAGTAAGATAATTACCCAGTATTCCCAAGGTGTGTGCGATGTCCGCGCACAACACACTTCCCAAACCAACTAGCAAATAAGCTGTGCAAACGCTGGGTTATTGGACGCTACGTGTTGCCGTGTGGCGCTGGTTGTTGCTTGTGGACCCGCGGGTTTTCTGGGCGCCGGGCCCGGCCGTGGGGCCGGGCTGCGCCGTGGGCGGCCCGGCGGCAAGCTGTCCGCGCCACAAGCTTCGATCGACGCTTCGGCTCGTTATCCGGCCAGGCCCTGCCGCCCACGCGCACCGCAGCCCGGTCTTCCGATCTCGCCGGCGCCACGGCCAGGCCCCACGGTTCCTCCAGCACCCTTCATGCCGACGGCGGTGGGGGTTTTGCACTACATGAAGCCCTCTGGCGGCGTATCGTCGGCGTGTCGGACCCTCATGTAGTGCAATTCCCCCCCGTTCGGTGATGGTCAGGCCACAGCTTGAGGTGGTGTGGTGCCCAAAGTGCAGACCACCTCGGCAAAAACGCTGAAAATCGGGGTGTTGTGGGCGAGGTGGTCTACGTTTTGGGCACAACGGTGTCAATCTCGGTGTGCTGCTCACACGCGAACCCCTGAACATGCACGTTAACCCGTTGATGAGCACGTCAACCCCTCAACCTGCACGTGGGCGGCAGTGCCCGCGCGCATGTCATCGGATTAACGCGCGGATGAGAGGGCTCACGTGCGCAGGATGCGTTCACAGAAACAGAAGTGGGGCCTGACGGCTCGTAGGCGTCCCGATGCTCCCCATGCCTCCTCGGATACGACGGAGGCGGCCACGCCGTCGGCGCCGAAAAGTCACGCTACCAGCAACACGTAGTGTCCTATAACTGCAAAAACCGGACGGCTCTCCGCCAAGCGAGCCGGAGAATACGAAAACCCCCGCGCTTCGAGGGAAGCGCGGGGGTTATGCGCGGAGACGGCGGGATTTGAACCCGCGAGGGGCTATGCACCCCTACCTCCTTAGCAGGGAGGCGCACTCGACCGGACTATGCGACGTCTCCAGTGCCGACTACTTTAGGGCATTTTCGCCGCGAGCGCGAACGTGCGCCCGCCGCGACGCCCGTGGGCGGCCGGCTCGGCGGAGGGCGAGGGATTCGAACCCCCGGTGCCATTGCTGACACAACGGTTTTCAAGACCGTCTCTTTCGGCCACTCAGACAGCCCTCCAGACGCGGAACATCCTACAGGACCGGGCCCGGGGATGCGACCCTCGCGTCCCCGGGCCCGGGCCCATCAGACATCCGACGCGTCAGCCGCGCAGCCCGAAGAAGTTCCAGGACTTCTTGTCGGGAGCCGGCTCCTCGGGGTGATCGAGGAGGCCGCGCGACAGCGCGGGGGCCGTCGGCGGCCACAGCGGCAGGCGGATCGCGAGCGTCGCCTGGACGGCATGGTAGACATCCCAGCGCGACGACTTAGCGGGCTGCACGTTCTCGTTGCGGGGGCCGAGGCGACGCACCCACCGGCCGGGCTGGCTGATGAGGTAGTCGTGGATGTAGTCGACGAAGGAGCGGTAGCAGTGCTCGAAGTGTTCGACGTCGGAGACGCGGGAGCCGTCGTCCAGCATGGCGCGGCGCACCGCGACGGTCGCACACACGCCCTCGCAGACGACCCACTGCTGGTGCTCGTCCTCGCCGGGCACGGGGTCACCCTCGTCGTTGACGCCGGTGGAGAAGCCGGGGTTGCCGTCGGTGCGGCGCCAGCCGTCGACGCGAGCGCGCTCGAAGAGCTCGGTGCCCATCTCGAGGAGGTAGTCGGGCACGGTCCAGCCCATCGAGCGCAGGCCCGCGCGCACCTGCAGCGCGAATCGCGCGAGCTGCATGGAGTGGCCGGTCACGTAACCCTCGTAGTAGCGGCGTCCGTCGTTGAGGAGCTTGCCCGCCTCGGGGTCGGCTTCCCACTTCTCGTTGAAGAACTCGGGGACACGCCATCCGTTCTTGGAGGCAACCTTGTACGCGAAGGCGGTCATCTTCTCGGCACGGTCGAGCCATTCGGGCTCGGTGGTGGCCTCGGCCGCGGCCATGTAGGCTCGATCGTGTGGATGAGGGTGCCGAGGGTGTGGACGGGGACGGGCTCATTAAAGGCCTCGTCGTACTGATCCCACACGAGGCCGTAGTCGTCGGCCCACAGTTCCTTCTGCTCCTCGAGCATGCGGTTGAGGAGCTCGTGGGCACCGGGACGGTTGGCGACGGTCGCGGCGGCCACGCCCAGCAGCGCGTACACCGTGTGGTACTGCGACTTGACGCGCGCGTCCTCGTCCCATGGCACGCCTCGTCCCTCGGCGTCGGGCTCGGGCTTGATCGCGAACCACATGCCGCCGTGGACGGGGTCCGTGAAGTAGCTGGTGAGCGCCTTGACGGCATGGTCGGCGTAGCGGCGCGTGCCGGGCAGGCCCATGAGGGCGCCGAGCGAGAACACGTAGGCCATGCGACCCGTGACGGCCAGGTCGATCGATCGAGTCGGGTCGGGCTTTCCATCGGCGTCGAGGTGCGCGAAACCAGTCGCGACGATCGCGCCTTCTGCCTCTTCAATGAGGGCCTGCATGTGGCCGCTCAGCCAACGGTTATGTTCGATGGAATCAAACCATCCCACGATGTTCCTCCTGACAACACAGTCACGGTCTTCGGTGACCGACATCTCATAGGATAGTCGCTCGGTGCCGTTTGGGAAAACGTGCATACACCCCTCTTTCCCCCACGGACGAGGCCGGGACAACACACGCTCTCACCTGGCCTTTTCCGGCCATCCAGCCACGGCCTCGAACAAGAGAAAATAAGGCATTGGTCCACGCCGTGGGACGGTATTACCCACAAGCGGGCGTAACGTGCAACACTGTCTCTATGCATGATCGAGCTGGCACACGTGCCCTTCCAGAAGACCTCATCAACGTCGACGATGTCATCTCCGCCTACTACGACATCATCCCCGACCCGACCGACGTCGGACAGCGCGTCGCGTTCGGCACCTCGGGTCACCGCGGCTCCTCGCTGGACTCCAAGTTCAACGAGGCGCACATCATCGCCATCACCGCGGCGATCATCGAATACCGCGCCTCCCAGGGCTTCAATGGTCCGCTGTTCATCGGCCGCGACACGCACGCCCTGAGCGAGCCCGCGTGGCGCACCGCCCTGGAGGTCCTCGCAGCCGCCGGCATCGACACGCGCATCGACTCGCGCGGCTCCTACACGCCCACCCCCGCCGTGTCCGTCGCCATCCTCGGCGCGAACGGCGCCCCGGGCAACCTGCGCACCGAGGGCGACGGCCTCGCCGACGGCATCGTCGTCACCCCCAGCCACAACCCCCCGCGCGACGGCGGCTTCAAGTACAACCCGCCTCACGGCGGCCCCGCCGACACCGACGCGACCGGCTGGATCGCGGCGCGCGCCAACGAGCTCCTCGACTCGGGCGAATGGAAGAACGTCCCCCGCGTCACCGGCTCGGACCTGCTGCACGACCCGAACATCAAGCCCTTCGACTACCTGGACTACTACGTCTCGCAGCTGGACCAGGTCATCGACATCGAGGCCATCCGCAAGGCGGGCGTGCGCATCGGTGCCGACCCGCTCGGCGGCGCGTCCATCGACTACTGGGCGGCCATCGGCGAGCACTACGGCCTCGACCTGACCGTCGTCAACCCCGAGGTCGACCCGGCATGGCCGTTCATGACCCTGGACTGGGACGGCAAGATCCGCATGGACTGCTCCTCGCCCTACGCGATGGCATCCCTGCGCGAGGCCATGACCCCCGACGCCGAGGGCAACACTCCCTACGACATCGCGACCGGCAACGACGCGGACTCGGACCGTCACGGCATCGTCACCCCCGACGGCCTGATGAACCCGAACCACTTCCTGGCCGTCGCCATCGAGTACCTGTTCACGCACCGCCCCGGCTGGAGCGCCGACGCGGCCGTGGGCAAGACCCTCGTGTCCTCCGCGCTCATCGACCGCGTCGTGGCCGCCATGGGCCGCGAGCTGATCGAGGTGCCCGTGGGCTTCAAGTACTTCGTGCCCGGCCTGCTGTCCGGCACTGTCGGCTTCGGCGGCGAGGAGAGCGCGGGAGCCTCGTTCCTGCGCAAGGACGGCACCGTGTGGTCGACCGACAAGGACGGCATCATCCTGGCGCTGCTCGCGTCGGAGATCCTGGCCGTGACCGGCAAGACCCCCTCACAGCTGCACGAGGAGCAGGTCGAGCGCTTCGGCGCCTCCGCCTACGCTCGCATCGACGCTGCCGCCTCCCGCGAGGAGAAGGCGAAGCTCGCGGCACTGTCTGCGGACGACGTGACCGCGACCGAGCTGGCCGGCGACCCGATCGTCGCGAAGCTGGTGCGCGCGCCCGGCAACGATGCTCCCATCGGCGGCCTGAAGGTGACGACCGAGTCCGCGTGGTTCGCCGCGCGCCCGTCGGGCACCGAGGACGTCTACAAGATCTACGGCGAGTCCTTCAAGGGTGCCGAGCACCTGGCCCAGGTCCAGGAGGCCGCCAAGCAGGTCGTGTCCGATGCCCTGAACGGCTGACGCTCTGACGCTGCCCGCTCACGCGGGTTGCGTAAGGGGGGCGGCGCTCGATTGAGCGCCGCCCCCCCCTTCACTGTCTATCGATGAGCCGAGATGGCTGCCGTCAGAGCTGCGTCCCCTCTGCGACTTCAGCAAACCACTCGGGCTCGCGTCCCGGAATATTCGCTACGACGGCGAACATGAGGAAGCTAGCGCATGACCTCCTCATGTCCATTCATCTCCGCCTGCGCGCCCGGTACGGCGCGCGCCAGCCTGAGCGCCAACCACGGCTCGTCACTTGCGCTTGGCGCGATCCAGCCAGTCAGGGTCCGGCATGAACGGGCCGGCAACCGTCGACGGGTCAAAATTCTCTGCTTGCTCACGCAGACCCTCAACGGCCTCCTTGGCGCCCCTGACCACACTCTCGGCGGCCTCCTGCGCACCCCTGGCTACACCAGATGCAACCTCCTGCGCACCCCTGGCAACATCAGATGCAACCTCCTGCGCACCCCTGACCACACTTTCGGCGGCATCTTTTACGGGGCTAGGATTACCGGATGGGAGATCAGGGTCGTCCAGGCGAATACCCCTCTCGCGCCACCACTCATCACGCGACGTCGCACCTTTGCTGTGCCCCTTTGGCTGCCCGAGGTTCACGACGTCATCGAGCTGTTGAGCACCACGAGACGCGCCGTAGCTGTGGCCGGTGAGGGGCTCGCCACCGATGGTGTTAATATCGCCCTTTCCGCCAATGCTATGGCCCGACAGACCGGAGCCCTTGCTGTGGCCGCCAATGATCTCGCTAGCGCCGGCGGCGGAACCACCGCCGTAGCTGTGGCCCTCGATAATGGAGCCAATGAGCTTCGTGTTCTCTTCCTCGGCGGCGATGAAATCGCGCTCGGCTGCCAGGAGGGATTCGGCATGCTCGTCCAGGCTCGTGCCAGTCTTGGTTGCCTGATCCGCGAATTTATCTTCGACGCCCTGCATCTTCGACGACAGGTTCGTGCCGGGCATCGCCGAAGCGAAAGCACTGGCCCCACCCTCTGGGCGCGCCGAACGGACCGCCTCTGCGGCCTCGCGCGCCGTCGAAGCAAGGCGCGGGAACTCACCGGCAACAAAAGAAAGATCGCTCATCGTCCACTCCTGTGATCATAGATGCGTGACCTTCACAATATTACCGGACGGAAACCTATAGCGCACCCATTCATCCACACAGCATCACCACAAGCCCGTTGTGGCATCACATATTTTTACCGCCCGCACCCCTAGAAAATTGCTGGCAGGGCGGCTACCTTGGCACTGTCGCCCCCATCGGGGCCGACTCACGCCCACCACCTCCAGGAGCCCACATGAGCGAGGCATCCCGCCGACCCGCGCACGACGCGGGACCGGATGCGCCAGCCCAGGCCTCGTCAATAGCAACGACGAGGCCTCCCATCCCCCGGCTGCCCGTCGGCCGCCTCGCGTTCCTGCTCCTCGCGGGCATCGCGCTCCTGGCGGGACTGGACGCCTCCCTCGTGCGCCTGGGAGCCCTCGCCCCCGTGACCTCGACGAGCCTGGGGACCGTGCACGGACTCCTCATGATCTACGGGTTCCTGGGCACCGCGATCTGCCTTGAGCGCGCGGTCGCCCTGCAATCCGACGGGCGTCGCGCGTGGGCGTACGCCGCTCCCCTGCTCACCGGCGCCGGCGGCGTCGCTGCGGTCGTCATCTCCCTGAACGAGGGGGTGCGCGCGGCGCTCGCGAACCTCCCGATCCCACGTTTCCTGGCCGCCCACCTGAGCGGGTTCGCTCCCGAGCGGATGATGCCCGGCTTCCTCATCACCCTCGGTATGGCCCTGCTGACGGCCATCTACTGCTACGTGTGGACCCGTCGGCAGGCCACCCACGCGGTCCTCATCCAGCTCATGGGCGCGCTCATTGGCCTCGGCGGCATCCTCCTGTGGTGGCGAGGCCTCGAGACGCCGCGCGCGGTGCCGTGGTGGCTGGCGTTCCTGATCGTCACGATCGTCGGTGAGCGCGTCGAACTGGCACGCCTCGCCTTCGCGTCCGGCTCCACCGAGCGGCGTATCACCGCCGAGAGCGCCGCACTCATGGTGGGCCTGACCGTCGCGCTCTACTCCCCCGCGATCGGATACCCCCTGATCGGTCTCTCGCTCGGTGTCCTCATGGCCGACACCGCGTGGCACGATGTCGCGCGCGGCACCGTGCGCATGAGTGGCCTGCCGCGCCTGGCGGCCGTGTGCATGCTGAGCGGCTACGCGTGGGCGCTCGTGCCCGCGCTGATGTGGATTATCGCGCCGCCCACCTTCGACGGATACGGCTACGACGCGTCCGTCCACGCAATCACGATCGGCTTCGTCGTCTCGATGCTGCTGGCCCACGCGCCCGTCATCATCCCGGCAGTCGCCCGGCGCGAAGTCCCCTACCACGGCGCCATGTGGGTCCCCTTCGCGTTCCTGCAGGTCTCCCTCCTGCTGCGTCTCCTCGCGGGCGCGCGCGAGGCCGCCTACCCGTGGCGCCTGGGCGGCACCCTCGGGGTCGTCGGCATGCTCCTGTTTGTCGCCACGACGCTGACGGTGACGATTCGCCGAGCGCGCGCGGCCTCTCGGGAGGCCCGATGAACAAGCCCCGCGTTCCCCGTACCGACCGCGCGACCTCCGTCTGGATGTGCGCGGCAGCCGTCGCCGCGGCGGTCACGATCGTCGCCCGAGGCCGCATCCCGCAGAACCTGTGGACGATGATCCACCTGGTGACCCTCGGCGTCCTGTCGAACGGGATCTTCCAGTGGTCCTGGTACTTCACGCGCGCGCTCGCCCACCTGGCCCCGGACGACCGACGCGCGGGACGCGACAACACCGTGCGCATCATTGCTTTCAATCTCTCCCTGCTACTCCTCATCGGCGGCATGTGGTCGAATCTGTGGCACGCAACCGTCACGGGTGCGACGATCGTCGGCGCGATCGCGGCCTGGCACGGGTGGGCGCTGCTCACCGCCTCCCGCGAGCGCCTGGCCTCGCGTTTCGCGGTGATTATCCGCTACTACATTGCGGCGGCGTTCTTCATGGTGGTCGGCGCGACGCTGGCTGGTTTCGTCACGGCGGCCATGTTCGACGCGGACGCTCCCGCGTGGCTGGCCGAGGCCCGGGACCGCCTGACGGTCGCCCACGCGCTGGCGGGGATCGCCGGATGGGTGGGCCTGACGATGGGCGGGACCCTGGTGACGCTGGGGCCGACCGCGATGCGCACGCGCATGGATCCACGAGCCGTATCCTTCGCGACGAGCGCCCTGCCCATGTGGGTGGCCGCGCTTCTCGTCGCCGGCACGGGCGCTGTGGCCGGTTCGATGCGCGTTACCTCCGTGGGTCTCCTCGTCGTCGTGGGTGCGGCCGCCCTGGGCGTGGGCGTTCCGTTGGTCCGCGCGGCGCTGACAAAGGGCCCCGCCGAATACGGCGCATGGTCCCTCATGCTGGGCGCCGCCTGGATTCTCGTCGCCGGCGCCGGGGCTTCCCTGCGCGCCTTCGAGGCGGCGGACGCGACCGGCCTACGCGCGGCGTTCCTCGCGTGGATGCCGATCTTGGGCGCGGCGGGCCTCGGCCAGCTCTTCGTCGGCGCGCTCACCTACCTGATGCCCGTCGTCATCGGCGGCGGCCCGTCCGCGGTGCGCGTCGGCGTCGGCGTGCTCGAGGCCGCAGCCCCCATCCGGGAGGCGGCTCGCAACGTGGCCGCGATCCTTGCGCTCGCCGTCGCGTCCCTGAGCGGAACCTCCGCCGAACGCCTCACTATCGCCGCGTGGGTGGTCCTGTTGGCCACCTACGTCGTCGACATCGTCCTCATGGCCCGCTGCGGCGTGGCCCAGGCGCGCGCCAAGCGCGCCGCCGCTTCATCCCCCACCACACAAGGAGGTCGCCGTGGCTGACCTGAATCTGTCCGCTTCGCCGTCGCCCGGAGGCGTCAATCCGAAGGCATCCGCACCGAAAGCACCCGCGACGGGAACCCCCAAGCTGCGCATGAGCCCGACGGGCGACCACTCGCCCGTGAGCCGCACCGCGGGCGCACTCATCGGCGTCGTCTCCGTCGTGGCGCTCGCTCTCGCTATCTTCCTGTCCAACCCGTCCGCGCCCACCACCCAGGGCACGGGCACGGGGACGGGAACCACTGCCTCGTCCGTGACGCCGACCGGGCACACGACCCGCGTATCCGTAGGTGTCGAGGGCATGGCGTTCACGCCCAACCACATCGAGGTACCGGTCGGCGACCGCCTCATCATCGACTTCACGAACTCGGGGGACCAGCGCCACGACCTGGTGTTCGAGACGGGCGTGACCTCCGGATCGCTCGCCACGGGCGAGACGAAGGAACTCGACCTCGGCGTCATCTCCGGGGACGTCGAGGGCTGGTGTTCCCTGCCGGGTCACCGCGAGATGGGCATGACCCTGCACGTGCAGGCCACGGGCGCATCCTCGTCATCCTCGTCCTCCTCGGGCACCTCGGCCTCGGGCGGTCACGCGCATCACGGGCACGATCACGGCCAGGAGGCCGCCGCGGGACCCGCCACCCCGACAGCCCTGACGGACTACGCGGCGACCATCGACGCGCGCGACCCGGTGCTCCCACCGGCCACGAACGAGACCGAGCGCCACTACACCTTCACGGTCACCGAGCAGACCGTCAACGTCACGAGCTCCCTCACGCGCGAGACGTGGACCTTCAACGGGGACGCTCCCGGCCCGATCCTGCACGGACACATCGGCGACACCTTCCACATCACGCTCGTGAACAACGGGACGATGAGCCACTCGCTGGACTTCCACGCGGGCCTCGTCGCCCCCGACAACGTCATGCGCTCGATCGAGCCCGGGCAGACCCTCGAGTACACGTTCGTCGCGAAGAACGCTGGCATTTGGCTCTACCACTGCTCGACCGCACCCATGTCGATGCACATCGCGAACGGCATGTTCGGGGCCGTCGTCATCGACCCGACCGACCTCGATAAGGTCGACCGCGAGTACGTCATGGTCGCGTCCGAGCTATACCTGGGCGCGGACGGGCAGAGCGCAGATGCCTCGCTCCTGTCGGCCCTGCAGCCCAACGCGATGGCCTTCAACGGCGTGCCCTTCCAGTACAAGGCGCACCCGATCCAGATCAAGACGGGCGAGCGCGTGCGCGTGTGGGTCATGGACGCGGGCCCGAACCTGGCGACCACCTTCCACGTCGTGGGCACCCAGTTTGACACCGTGTGGCGCGAGGGCGCCTACGTGATCCGAGGCGGCGGAAGCGGGGGCGGCTGGGGCCAGGTCCTGTCTCTGGGCGCCGCCGAGGGCGGATTCGTCGAGTTCACGCCGCTCGAGGCCGGCCACTACGCCTTCGTCAACCACGCGCTCTCCCTGGCGGAAAAGGGACAGCTCGGCGTCTTCGAGGTGACCGACTAGACCTTTGCCCGATACCCGCCACGGCCTCGTCCCCTGTCGACGAGGCCGTGGCTATTTTCGCGGTCTCCCCTTCCCTCGCGGAGGGGCCGAATGGTTACGTACGCCCCATTTCGCTTGCCTTTCGGGACACTGCCCCGGTGATAGAATGGATGGATGCTAGGCACCTATCTCGACATTCTGCGTTACCGCCAGTCCTGGAAATTCTCCGCGGCCGCCCTTATTCTGCGCATGCCCATGTCGATGGTGGGACTGTCAACGATCCTCATGGTGCGCGCCGAGTACGGCAACTACACGCTCGCGGGCGCGGTCTCTGCCGTGAGCATCATCGTCATGGCGCTCTGCGCGCCCATCCTCGCGCGCCAGGTCGACCGCCACGGTCAGCTACGCGTCATGGGGCCCGCGTGGATCGTCAGCACACTGTCGATGTTCGGCCTCGTCGCCGCTGTCTTCATGCACGCCCCCGAGTGGTTGCTCTTCATTCCGGCCGCCCTGTCGGGCGCCACGTGGGGGGGCTCCCGGCGCGCTCGTGCGCTCGCGCTGGTCGACGATCCTGCACAAGCCGGGCCAGCTGCAGACCGCCTACGCTCTCGAATCCGCCGTCGACGAGTTCGTGTACATCGTGGGCCCCGTCCTGGCCACCGTCCTGGGCACCGCCCTGCATCCGGCCACCGGCCTCATCATTTCCATCGTCAGCCTGGCGGTGGGTGGCGCGCTCTTCCTGTCGCGCCGCGACTCCGAACCCGCGATCATTCCCTACGACCCCAGCGCCCCGCGCGAGTCCGTCATCCGCAAACCCGTCGTCCTCGTCATGGCCGCGACCTACATCGGCATGGGCATGACGTTTGGCGCGATGGAAGTGTCGATGGTCAGCTTCACCGAGGAGCTGGGCACCCCCGCGCTCGGCGGCATCCTCCTCGCTCTCTTCTCCATCGGGTCGCTGACTGCCGCCCTCGTGTACGGCGCACGCACGTGGAGGCGCCCCACCTGGCAGCTCTTCGTGATCGGCGTGATCGCGATGGCGATCGGCATGAGCCTCTTCCCCCCTGGCCTTCAACGTCTGGACGATGGCCATCGTCATCCTCATCACGGGCCTCACCTGCGCGCCCACAATGACGAACGTCAACGTCATCATCCAACAGTCCGTCTCGCCCGCGAAGCTCACCGAGGGCCTCACCTGGATGTCCACCTCGATCAGCCTGGGTGTCTCCCTGGGAACCGCGGTCGCGGGTCCCGCGATCGACGCTATCGGCGCGCGCGGCGGCCTGTTCACCATGGCCGGGGCAGGGTGGGCGATGGTCCTCCTCATGCTCATCGGCTTGCCCGCGCTGCGTAAGAGCACTGCGGACACCCCGACCCCGCCCCTACCCCTCGACTAATCGGCGCACGACAGTGCCGCCGGCACTCGCACTTCGCGAACACCGGCGGCACCGATGAATCAGAACAACCTTTCGTTCATCGTCGAACCCGAGCCATCGACCGGCAGGGCTCGCTGATAGAGGCCAGACGTGTAGGTAACGTGCACGTCGTCTCCATCGACCACGAAGCGCCACCAGAGGGTAAAGTCTCTCGACGTCCCATCCGCGTAGGCTACCGTCACCTCGGTCTTGTGCATATCAATCGGGGATTTCCAGACGGCGACGTCATCGGATGAATCATCGAAGGACACCCTCATGCCCTCAGCACTGTGCCCACGCAGGCGCTGCAGGCACACGCGAGACTCCTCGCCGCGCACGCACCGCTGAATTTCCTGCTCGGCATCCACGTGAACATCGTTGTAGTCACGCTCCGACAAACAGCGCTCAGCTGATAGTTTCCACCGAGGGAAACGGGGATGCTATCCGATTCCCCGGACCACCACTCATTGCCCTGAGTGTCGCTCAGAACATGGCGCCAGTGATGAGCGAGCGGGAAGACGCGAAGCTCGTACACCCCGGGGTAGGCCGATCGAGTAATACGCCACTGTGACCCCCTGGGGGCCGTGGGACCCACTTGCGCGAACTCGTAGTCGTCTCCGAACGTCGCCGTCGCGAATACCGGGTCGAGAACAACCGTTGACTCTCCGTATAGTGCCCCATCTAGGTGCCACCATCCCGTCACGGGGGATCCCTCGCTCTCATCACGAGTGAGGCTTAACCGGTACTCCTGCTCGACACCTCCCACGAGCAGACGGACCTTCGCAATGCACCTGACGTTCCTCTCCCCGCATTCTTTGCTCACCGTCACATCCAGCAGCTGCGGGGCTTCAACGCGCAGCTCCGAGATGTCGTCGACAACCCTGCACAACCTTCCGTCACACTGCTTGTCCCGGGCGGGAATGACCTTTTCAGCCTCCGAGTACTTCCCGTCGATGATCAGCTGGACGTAGGCTCGCACGGCCTGTTCAGGCGTGATCTGAGAACGCAGAGAGTCCCCATACGCGGTACATCCCAAGACCCCGAGGACCAGCAGGAGTGCCAGCCCCACAAACGCTCCCGGCCCGCGCTTGACATAGCGCATCAGCTTCATCGTCATCCCCTTCTCTCCTTTTCCCACGGGGGGAGATCAGTTTCCAACGTGATGCTCACGGTGCCCGTCGAGTCTTGCGAGTATCGCCACTTCACCCGAACAAGCTCCGTGCGCCCATCGGGGAATGTCACCTCCACCGGGAGGGTGTCCTCCTCGGTCACAGAGTCAAGACTCGGGCGGTTCCGAAGATGGGTAACGACCGTCAGCACAGCCCCTTCCTCACCCTTCCCGGACAGTTGGCGAGTGCACACAGGGGACGGCTCGCCACGCAGACAGGCACGGAGCTCGCGCTCAACCTGGACGTACAGCTCGTCGTAGTCCTCGGGTGCCATGACCGCTTCGATTGACATTTCCTCCCCCCAAAGAGAAGGGGACAGAATCATAATCGCCAAAATCCACCTCCTGATCATTCCGATCGCGCATCAGCACAAGCCACCGGTCGGCAATCTTCGTGACGTTGAGGTCGTACATGGCAGGATATCCTCGCATCGTGATGGACTCCCACGAGTAGCTCCTCCGCCCGGAACCAATACCATGCCCCCGATAGACCTCAAGGTCGCCAACACTCGCGGACGCAAAGGCATGATCGATCCTGATTATTGATTGACTCTGCCAGGGCTTATGAATCATCCATCCGCCCACCGTTCGCACTCCCGGGGTCGGGTAGTGCTGAGGCTGTTTAACGATGGTAAAGCTGCCCCACGATTCCTTTCCCCCAAGGGTGTATCGAACGAGCACCTGATAGCTCTCGTTGTTCCGCTCCGCGCTTCTTGGCTTGACCGTCAGCTCAACCAGCTGCGGATATTCAATGGGCGTGGCGAGCGATGGATCGAGAAAGCAGTCGCCACGAGAACACGTGCGCGACTCGACTTTCGCGTACTCCTCAGCCTCCGCGTAGCGGCCCGTGAAGAGCAGATCAACGTACTCGCGCGCGAGGGTCTCGGGAGTCTGAGGCTCAGTCACAGGCAGGTCTCGATACCAGGATGCCAGGCCGACCCCGCACGCAAGCAGGAGAGCGAGCCCGACAATGGCACCCGGTCCACGTTTAACGAATCGACAGGCGACGGTGCCTAAGTGCAGCAGTAGTCGCATGGTTTCCCCTCCAGTTGCGGCGACGATTCCCCACGCTGGGAAAGACCTGTCACATGCATCTTCGCACCCTTTTATTACGTGGTCAGACTACCATGGGCCACTCGCACCCAAAATCCCCGATTCTTGCGCCACCGGGGGTGCGAGGCCCTATGATTGCCCTCATGCGCCTCCGACCGCCTCTCATCGACGACGAATCTCCTTCGCTCGCGCTCGCCCTGACGGCAGGCGTGGGTGAATTCGCGTCATCTCTGCTGGTCGCCGCCATGTCGCAGGGCTGGTACTACCCCGGAGTGGTCGGATTCGGCGGCATCGGCTCTGAGCGCAGTGCCCGCATCCTCGGCCGCGTCCTCATGGCGCGCGGCGACGACGGCCGTTCCTGGCTGCAGACACGGCGCGGGTGGCGACAGTTCTTCAACGCGCAGGTTCCCCGACAGCCCGTCCTCGTGACGGTTGGCAACGCGCGTCGCCTCGCCTTCGCGGACCGCGGCGGATTCGTCGACATGACGGTCCTGGGCCACGGCCTCGAGCCCGGCTGGCACAACGCGACCATCCAAGTCCTGCACGCGGGCGACGTGCGCGCGCTCGGCATGTCCGAGGAGACGGCCGCCAAGCTCGCATCCACCCTTCGCACCGCGACGCCCCTGCCCGCCCCGGCCTCGGCGATGTACGAGCGCCCCCGCAAGGGCCGCATTCGCGCGGGACGCCCCGCCTGCGTGCGCGTGCGCATCGTGTCCGACTACGAGCGCTTCGGCGTGGTCTCCGACATCGACGACACTGTCATGGTGTCGATGCTGCCGCGCCTGGTCACGGCCGCGAGACATGCCTTCCTGGACCGAGTGTCCTCGCGCGAGGCCGTCCCCGGCATGGCGCACCTGCTGACGACGCTCACCACGTCGTCAGCCACCTCGGAGGGCGTGCCCGAGGGCACCCACTCCCCCATCATGTACCTGTCGACCGGCGCATGGAACGTCGTGCCAACCGTGCGCTCCTTCCTGGAGCGCTCCGGCTACCCGGCCGGCGGCTTCCTCATGACGGACTTCGGCCCCTCGAACACGGGATGGTTCCGTTCTGGACCCGAACACAAGAGGCGCGAACTGCGCCGCCTAGCGCGCATGTTCCCGCAGATACGCTGGCTCCTCGTCGGTGACGACGGCCAGCACGACCCCGAAATCTACGCGGAGTTCGCCCGCGAGTTCCCCCAGTGCGTCGCAGGCATCGCGATCCGGTCCCTGTCCGAGATCGAGCAGTTCATGGCCCACGGCAGCTTCGAGGCCATGGTGCCCGACGCGCTGTGGACCGTCCCCGAGTCCATTCCCGTCTGGTACGGATCGGACGGTGAGGCGCTCCTGGAGAACATTCGAGGCCGGGGTACTGTCGGCCCGCTCCCCAGCCGCTGAGCAGACGCGCCACTCACCCGCGCTCCGCTCGCAGAGCGCCGAAACCGATAGGAAAAGGCCGCTCCGAGGGGCGGCCTTTTCCTGTTATTGCTGCGTGTCAGTCCTGCTTCGAACCCGACATCGGGCGGCACTTCGCGGGCTGTTCGACGGGGTCCGTGGACTTCAGGACTCGCTGCACGTCCTCGGCGCTCATCGCATCGTCGTAGAACGTTCCGAGCTCCACAGTCACGGTGGAATCCTGCGCGTCGGTGAGACGCACGTGAGCACCGGGGAAGAAACGCGCCACCGAGTAGGCATCGTCCACGGCGTTCGGTCCGGCGGTGATACGCACCTTGCCGGTGTATTCAACATCCGAGTTCGCAGGTTCCTGCGTCTGGAATCCGGCGGTTGCGAGCATCTCCGTCGCCTTGGACGCCAGGCCCTGGTGCTGTGTCGTGTTGATGACCGAGACGGACACCTGATCGGGGGCGACAGGCTTCGCGTTCACCGTCGGGCAGGGAATGTCACCGGTCTCGGCGTACTTGATCTTCACCGAGAAGTCGTTGCCGAAAGGAACGGGAATAATGCCCGTGAACACGAGGGAGGCCACCACCGCAGCCGCTAACATCACGACACCAATGACAGCGAACGTCATGTTTTGACGCTGCTGACGCTCGCGCAGGAATCGCTGGCGAGGGGTGAGGGCAGTGCGGGGTGCGTTCGGATTACTCACAGTGTCCAGCCTATCGAATGGGAGCGGCCCGCGGCCAGACAACGCCCCGTCAGGCACATTACATCTAGCCCCTACCTCGCCCTCAGCGCTACAGTAAGGTCACCCTCACCAACGGGGATCATGTCGCGCATCACCACCCCACCACGGGCACCGATACGCGTGAGGCACCCCGGCCTCGTCCCCATGTCCAACCCGAAAGAGGACCGCGATGAGCTTCCTGGACACCGACCTCCTTGCCCGCATCCACGAGCGCGCCGCCGATGCCGACGCCACAAACACCTACCCCGAGCGCGACCTCGCCGACCTGCGTGACGCCGGATACCTCCGCGCATTCGTCCCCACCGAGTTCGGTGGCGCCGGCCTGAGCCTGACCGAGATCGCCGCCGAGCAGACAGCGCTGGCCAAGGCGGCGCCCGGCACCGCGCTGGGCATCAACATGCACCAGATCATCGTCGGCCTCGGCCGCTACCTGGTCGCCCACGGCAACGCGCGCGGTGAGCAGATCCTGCGCGACGCAGCCGCCGGCGAGGTCTTCGGCTTTGGTATTTCTGAGCCGGGCAACGACCTCGTGCTCTTCGGCTCGACGACGCGCGCGACCGCGACGGCAGACGGCGGCTACTCGTTCGAGGGCACCAAGATCTTCACCTCCCTGTCCCCCGTGTGGACGCGCCTGCTCGTCTTCGGACGTGCGGAGACCGACGAGGGCCCCAAGTCCGTGTTCGGCATCGTCCACCGCGACGACGAGGGCTACTCGATCAAGGACGACTGGAACACGCTCGGCATGCGCGCCACCCAGTCCATGACGACCCTCCTTCAGGGTGTCACCGTGCCCGAGGAGCGCATTCTGACGATCACGGACCCGGGACCGAGCGCCGACCCCGTCATCTTCGGTATCTTCTCCCACTTCGAGATCCTGCTGGCCGCCACCTACCAGGGCGTGGGCGAGCGCGCCGTCGAGGTGGCCGCCGAGCACGTGGCGAAGCGCCGCTCCGTGAAGAACCAGACGACCTACTCCAACGACCCGGACATCCGCTGGCGTATCGCCGAGGCAGCCCTCATCATGAACGCGGTCGGTCCGCAGATCCGCGAGCTCGCCCGCGACATCGACGAAGGCGTGGACCGCGGGCGCTCCTGGATGCCGCAGCTGTCCGCCGCGAAGAACGCGGCCGCCGAGGCCACGCTGCGCGCCGTCGAGCAGGCGATGCGCGCCTGCGGCGGCAGCGCCTACTACAACACGCACGAGCTCTCACGCCTGTACCGCGACGCGCTCGCCGGACTGTTCCAGCCCTCCGATCAGGAGTCCCTGCACGCCGCGTGGGCGAACCTGATCCTGGGCCCCATCGAGAAGGCTCAGTAGGCTTCCGCAAACGAAGGGGGCGGGCCCGAGGATATCCTCGGGCCCGCCCCCTTATGCGCATGGGATCAGTCGTTCCACGTGAACTTCTCGGGGCCGATCTCTCCGGTCGTGCCGGTCATCCAGCCGCCGCGAGCCAGCGCGAAAGACTGACCGGTCTTCGTGTTCCAGCAGCTGATGCCGTCCTGCGTGGAGTGGCACGCGAAGTCGCCCTTGGTTGCGGCGGCTCCGTAGGCGAGCGCGTTTCCACCGGAGGGTGCGGCGCTCTCACAGGACTGTCCCGCCTTGTCCTTCGAGGCGCTCAGGACGCCGACCTTGCTGCCGGAGCAGGAGGCGTAGCCGTCCTCGGCCCAATCGGACTCGCCGATGCCGCAGCTGACGCTGTCAGCGGTGAAAGAGCAGGTGATGTTGCCGGACGGGGAGGAGAAGGAGTCCACGGTGATGGCTCCGGCGGGCGCCGGGTACTTCACGGGTTCCTCGGTCGTGGCGCTTGCCGACGGGGTCGGGTCCGACGCGGAGGACGACGAGGAGCTCGGGTTCGATCCGGCTGCGGGTCCCTCGTATCCGCGCGTAAACACATAGATGACGAAGGCGAGGAGGACCGCAGCGGTGATAGCAAGGACGCCGAGGATGACGGCCATGAACGGGAAACCGCGGCGTTCCTTCTCTTCCGTCAGCGCGACTTCCTGCGAGGCAGTGGGCTGCACCTGGTAGGAGGCGCCGGCGCCCCGGTAGGCCTGCGGCGTGGACTGGGGGCGCGCGGGGCTGCCCGACGCGCTGGGGTAGGAGGAGCCTGTGGACGCGCTCGGGTAGACGGCTGTGGCCTCGGGATCCTGCGTTGCCTTGCTGCTCATGATGGACTGACGCTGCACCTGGGCGACAACCTGCTCACGAGCACCCACCTGCGGGACGGAAGCATTCCCGCCGACGACCGCGGAGTAGGGGGTCGTGCGCTCAACCTGCGAGTAGGAGTTCACGCCGCCCTGGCCAAGCACATACATGCCGGACTCGGAGGTGCGGATCGACGAGCCGGCGACCGCACCGGACACGTCTCCGTGCATGACGAGTAGCCGTTGGAGTCGATGTAGCCGTCGTAGTCGTCGCGGGCCTCGAGGGCCGCGTTGACCTGCGGGTCGTTGAACTGGTGCAACCAGTCGAGCAGACCGCGATAGGCGTGCGGATGCGCAGCCACTGCCGGGCGCAGCTCGGGGTAGCGGTACGCCAGCTGGCGCAGCGCTTCAGCGTCGGTCGACGGATCCTGGGCAGCCGCCGCAGGGTCGTCGAAGTGCAGCTCTTCAGCCATCGAAACTCCAGACGTCATGGTCACGAGGTTGTTACACAATACCGCGATCAGGGGTCACAAGTGAAACCTTCCCCATATTTTTTCCCAACATGCGGTGCTGTCACTTGACAAAAGCTCTACGAGTCCGCTCGAAAGATAAACCTGTCAAAGTCCAGCGTTTCGATGTCGCGCGCGAGGGAGCGCACCTGGTCGTCCCACCCCGGCCTCGTCGCGGAAAAGCCGTCGGGTGCACCCATGTCGCGGGCCTGCTGGAGGGCGAAAGAGCGCACCCCCATCTCGCGGGCTTTTCGCGCCACCGCGAGCGCATCGCCTGGCCCGTCCGGGTACACCGTCAGGCGCACCTCGTGATCCACCTCGGGGCGGGCCAGGACAATGCCCAGCGACTCCCACGCCCGCTCGCCCGCGCCGCTGCGCCCGGCCACGGCCTCGTAGTTACCGCGGGTCGCCTTCACGTCGATGCCCACCCAGTCGACGAGGCCCGCGCCGAGCAACTCCTCGAGACGACGCGGGTAGGGGCCCGCGGTGTGCAGGCCGACGCTGAAGCCGAGCTCGCGCACGCGCGCCATCGCCGCCCCGAGCGCGATCTGGCGGGTCGCCTCGCCGCCGGAAAACACGACGCCATCGAGGAGGCCGCGCCTGCGCGCCAGCAGGTCCTCGAGCGCGCTCCACGCGACCACGCCCGGGATGCGCGGGTCGATGATCGCGCTGTTATGGCAGTACGGGCACGCCCACGGGCACCCCTGCAGGAACAGGGATGCCGCGAACTTCCCCGGCCAGTCCACGGTCGACATCGGCACGAGGCCCGCGATCTGCAGGTCGTCCGGCGTCCACTCACGCGCATCCCGCCCCCCCGACGAGGCCGGGGACGCCCAGGCTCAGCGTGCCCTCCCGGGTCGCCCCGGCCTCGTACTGCGGGGGACGGGCGCTCACGTCAGCAGCTCCCCGCGGGAGGGAACGCGCTGACGAGCTCACCGTGCGCATCCGCGGCGCTCTCGGAGAACATCTGACGCTCGTGGTACTCGCCCTTTTTGCCGATGTTGAAGGACTGGACCGGGCGGAAGTAGCCCATGACGCGCGTCCACACCTCGCAGGCCTGCGGCTCCGCGTGGGGGTGGGCGGCCGCGCACTTGTCGCAGGTGAAGTGCTCGCCGGCCAGGTAGCCGTGGACCGGGCAGATCGAGAAGGTCGGCGTGATCGTGATGTAGGGGACCTTGAAGGCGGTGAGCGAGCGGCGCACCATCTCCTTGCAGGCCTCGCCCGAGGAGACGCGCTCACCCATGTACAGGTGCAGGACTGTGCCGCCCGTGTACTTGCCCTGCAGGACCTCCTGATCCTCGAGGGCCTGGAAGGGGTCGTCCGTGTACGCGACTGGCAGCTGCGAGGAGTTCGTGTAGTAGGGCTCGTCCGGTGTGCCCGCCTGGATGATGTCAGCGAAGCGCTTGCGATCCTCCTTCGCGAAGCGGTAGGTCGTGCCCTCCGCGGGGGGTGGCCTCCAGGTTGTACATGTGGCCGGTGGCCTCCTGGAGCTGAACCATGCGCTCGCGCACCCGGTCCAGGACGCGCACGCACATGTCGAAGCCGCGCGGGTCCGTCAGGTCGTAGGCGTCGTCGCTGAAGTTGCGCACCATCTCGTTCATGCCGTTGACGCCGATCGTCGAGAAGTGGTTATCGAGCGTGCCCAGGTAGCGCTGCGAGTAGGGGAAGAGGCCGTGGTCCATGTGGTACTGGATGGTCTCGCGCTTGATTTCGAGGGACTTCGAGGCCAGGTCGATGAGCTCGTCCATGCGCGCGATGAGGCCCTCCTCGTCGCCCTTGTAGAGGTAGCCGAGGCGCGCCATGTTGAGCGTGACCACGCCGATCGAGCCGGTCAGCTCCGCCGACCCAAAGAGGCCGTTGCCGCGCTTGAGGAGCTCGCGCAGGTCCAGCTGGAGGCGGCAGCACATCGAGCGGATCATGTGCGGGTCCAGGTCGGAGTTGATGAAGTTCTGGAAGTAGGGCAGGCCATACTTCGCGGTCATGTCGAAGAGGGCGTCGACGTTGTCGCCCTCCCAATCGAAGTCGGGCGTGATGTTGTAAGTCGGGATCGGGAACGTGAAGACACGCCCGTCCGCGTCGCCGCCCGTCATGACCTCGATGAACGCTCGGTTGATGAGGTTCATTTCCCGCTGCAGGTCGCCGTAGGTGAAGTCGACGACTTCCTCGCCGATAAGGGGGGTGCTCGTCGGCCAGGTCGTCCGGGCACGTCCAGTCGAAGGTCAGGTTCGTGAACGGGCACTGGCTACCCCAGCGCGAGGGCACGTTCAGGTTGTAGATGAGTTCCTGCATGCACTGCACGACGTCCTCGTACTCCATGTTGTCCAGGCGCACAAAGGGTGCCATGTAGGTGTCGAAGGAGGAGAAGGCCTGGGCGCCCGCCCACTCGTTCTGGAGGGTGCCGAGGAAGTTGACGATCTGGCCGCAGGCCGAGGAGAAGTGCTTGGGCGGGGCCGAGGCGATCGCGCCGCCCACGCCGTTGAAGCCCTCCTGGATGAGGCGCTTGAGGGACCAGCCGGCGCAGTATCCGGCGAACATATCGAGGTCGTGGATGTGGTAGTCGCCCTCGCGGTGCGGCGCGCCGATCTCGGGGGTGTAGACGTGTTCGAGCCAGTAGTTGGCGACGATCTTGCCCGCCGAGTTCAGGATGAGGCCGCCGAGCGAATACCCCTGGTTCGCGTTGGCGTTCACCCGCCAATCGGAGCGGTCGAGGTACTCCTGCACGGTTGCGATGGCGTCGACGTCGTAGCGGGGCGAGCTGGTCATGTTCCTTGTCCTGTCTTGATTCCGTTGTGTGCTGGGGGCTACTAAGCCTGGGTGGTGGGAGATATGTGCGATGTCGTGAGACTGTGTGTGATTGTGTGGCGGCGGGCGCCTCTGGCCCTGCGCTTCGGTGGGCGGGCCACTGCTGGACGCGTGATCGACACGTCGCGGTTGCTCTGCCCTCGTGGGGCGAGGCCGTGGCACTGTGGGTGGAGGTGGTTTCCCCCGCCCGGCATAAGGCTCCCCTAGATCTAGGGGAACACGACCATCAATCACTAGATGTAGTGCTTGATGCGAACGGTGACCACAATATCTAGTGTCATACGTGCGTCAGAAGCACGACGCGCGCGGCGAGCAGTTCCGCTCGTCACGCGCGCCCTTTTTCGACATCCATCGGGGACTAACGTCCCGTTGCGAGCCCGAGCATGACAACCCACGCTCCCCACACTCCCCGCACTCCCCGCACTCCCCGCGCCCCCCGCACTCCCCGCACTCCCCGCCCCAGTCCCGCCCAGAAATTTCGCACGTAATTCGTTTTCTTGACGATTCAACAACTTCCACAAACGTTGCAATACCAACGACTGGATTTCAATGTTTGAAAGACGCGCAAGGGAATTACGTGCGAGATTGTTGGGAAACCACGACACGCAGACCTCCACCAACACAGCGAGGCCGCGACCGGAAAACCCGGCCACGGCCTCGTCGAGATAGTCGGACGAATCAGATGAGGAAGGGCAGCTTCTTGACGACCCCCAAGCCCTTCCACCACGCACCCAGACCGAGCGTGTCGCCCGCACTGGTCAGCGGAATCAGGATGAGAACGAGCGCGTAGACCAGGTGCTCGTTGACGACCGGATTGAGGGACCCCCACACCCACGGGGCGACCGCCGCGTACATGAAGCCCAGCATGACGACGCCCGCGACCGCCGCGAGGCGCGTGCCGATCCCCAGCAGGAATGCCAAGCCGATACCCAGAAGACCCAGCATGAACAGCCAATCCATGGCGGGGACGGCCAGCGACTCGAAGAAGGAAGCCAGGGGCTTGCCGGTCGTCGCGCCCGTCAGGTAGCTCTGCGCGGGCGTGCCGCCGTCGATCCACGCGCGCGACGGGCCTGTCGAATAGTGCAGGCCGAACGTCTTGTCCAGGAACGACCACAGGAAAACGAAGCCGACCGCGATGCGCAGCAGGGCCAGGACGAAGCGCGCGGGCTTGGAGGTAACGACGGCTGACGCGGGACGAGGCATGTCAGTCCTTTCGGGACGGATCTGCGGTTCGGGGCGGGCGGGCGTCTGCAGCTCACTGCCTGTGGGTGAATGCCCACAGGAGACTGCCCGCCGAGCGGGCGGCATGACGCCCGTGCTTCATTATCCACTGCTCGAACCCCACAATGCCAGGGGCATTCCACCGAGCGAGGCCAGCTGCAGAACGTCATGAGGCCGTCGGGCCTTCGAGCACACGACTACGCCATACCGGGCACCGCACAGTTTCTGGCGCCAACAAGCCCCGCACACCACCAGTTCCGGTACAAAACTCGCCCTGCACGAGCCGCGCGGTGCCACTTGCGGTACAAAACTCGCCCAGCGCGAGCCGCGCGGCGCCAGTTCCGGTACAAAACTCGCCCTGCACGAGCCGCGCGGTGCCACTTGCGGTACAAAACTCGCCCAGCGCGAGCCGCGCGGCGGCATTTTCGGTATAAAACTCGCCCTGCTCGCCCAAAATGGCTCTATTTGGCACGTTTTCCTCTTGCTGGGAGAGTTTTGTCCCGTTTTTGTCTCCAACAAGCCGAGCAGGGAGAATTTTCTCCCGCACCAGCCGAGGCACCATCACGGGCACGAAAGAAACAACACCCCAACACAACACTCCAAGCCGCGCGGTGAAACATTTACCGCCCCAGCACGCCACAAACAACCCAAAATCACCCATTTTCGCCACGCAGGGGCGAACTTTGTTTCACAACACCCACCACCCACACAACACACACCCACACCAGGGCGAACTTTCTTTCAACTACCGGCGTCAAGACCAAGCCAACCAACAGTCGCATGCAATTCCAACTCAGCCGAACCCGACACCAACGTAGAATCCGCAGAATTCCAACGTTCAGACACCAAACCATGAAACACTTCCAAGGGAATTGCATGCGACATTGCAACATGCCAATCCCACATCACCCACCCGAGACCACCAGCGCGAAGCGCACCGGAGGGACCGGAGGATTCAACCTCATCGGGAAGATTCAACCCGATCAGAAGGGGTTGAATCTTCCCGATCAGGTGTACGCCTCACCGCAACAAGCATTTTCGTGAATGTGGAAGCACGCGTAGCCCAACTACGGCACCCGTAGACGTCGGCGGGACAGGCCGGACAACGAGTCGACGCACCCAGCCACACGCCAGCACACCAGGCACCGCCGGTGCGGAAGGCACCGGAGGGACCTGCCGCGGTGCCGGTGGGCGGTGGCGGGGCCTGGCGACAACACACAGACGCCCCGACCGATTGGAGGCCGCCGCAAGGCCTGCGGGGCCTGGCCGGACAACGAGTCGACGCGCTGGGCCGCACGCCAGCACACCCGGCCCCACTGGTGCGGAGGGCGCCGGAGGGACCGGAGGGCACGGGCGGGCTTCGAGGCGCGGCGCCGAGCGAAGTGAGGTCGCCTAGCCTCGCGGGCGGCCGGGCCCTCCGGCGCCCGGAGCACCCGTGGGGCCACAAGCAGCACCACGCGCGAACAAACGGCTCGCGGGCGGGGATCCGCAGGAATTACTCGCCCGCGAGGCGGTCGACCTCGTGCATGATGAGGCCACACACGGCGCTCACCCATGCGACGGCAGCGACGCCGAGGACGCGCGAACGCCAGGGCCGGATCTGCAGGAAGTCCTCAAAACCATAGCCGGATCCGGGGGATGCGGCGGACATGCTGAAGCCCCACATGGCGGCGCCGGTGGCCAGCAGCGCGATGACAATGAGCCCAAGACTCGCCCACACCATGACGCGTTGGACTTGAGCCCCGTGCCGCGGGCGCCGCTCGATGGGCGACAGGGCGAGGGCCCACGCGCCGGCAATGAGGGCGGCGGTGATGACGTCGGAGGGCCGGTGCCAGCCTTCCATCATGACGGACACGCCCATGAGGGATGTCCACGCCCAGCCGATCCACGCGGATGGGCTGCGGAACCACTGCGGGGCGATGACGATAAGGGCCAGCGACAGGGTGACGGCAACGGTCGTGTGCCCGGAGGGCAGGGAGTTGCCGGCCCCCGTCGTGACTCCGAGGTTGGGGCGGGTGAGGATGTAGTCCTTGAGGATCTGCGTCGTGATGTTCGCGCCGATGACTGCCCCGAGGGCGCGTCCGGCGAGCGTGGGCCGTCGTCGCGCGGCGGCAACCAGGGCGACGACAATGCCGGCCGCGACCATGACGGGCACGGACACAATGCCGGTGATGAGCATGGAGAAGGCCTCGTAGCGGCTCGCCGAGCGCATCGTGCCTTCCATGAGGATGGTGTCGAGGACCTGCCCGGGCGCGGTCGCGAGCGCCACGTGGCTGATGAGCATCGTCAGCAGCAGGCAGATCGTGACGCCCCCGAGCCGTCGGGCGAGCTTGAGCCGGTACCAGGAGTCGGACAGGAGTCGACGAGGCTGGGGCCCGCCCGCCGGTGCCTCGCCGTTAGCCTGGGGTCCGGGGGTGCGCCCTCGGGCGGGCCGTTGGGTGGCGGGGGCGCTGTTCGCTCGGGAGGAGCGGCCGGCGGCGTCGGCGGGTGCCGACGAACGGTTGCGGGGGCGCACGGGGCGCGAGCCTTTGGTGTAGGACTCGTCGACGGTGGGGTCGGAGGGCAGGGCGGCGTTGGGGTCGTCCATGGTGTCCTCCGTTCGTGTCGATGCTGTATTCCGTATCCACTGTAGTGGAGCGGGGCGCGGGCGCGCGTATTGGTTCCGCTTTCTCGCGAATCGAAGGCAAACACACAGCGGATGGGTGTCCCGCGCACCCGCCCTGACCTCGTCACAGAGTGACGGGAGGCTCCGTGTCAAGACTTGTCGGACAAGGTGGGCGCGCGCGGGACAGAGGCCTCGGTTACAGTGGGGGTGTCCGATTCTGTACGTCTCACGCGGGAGTTGTCAGTGGCTGCATCTTCACCTGTCAGCACCGATCGCATTCGGGATTTATTGCGTTCCCGGGACGTGCGTTTCGGCGACTACAACGAGGGCGAGCTGGCGTATTTGACGCCGAACGCCGCTTTTTTCTGGAATGCGACGAACCCTCAGATCCTGCAGTTGCGCGCTCAGTGGCGCGGGATTGCGCGTACGCCTGAGCAGTTCGGCGAGTTGGCGCGCGAGATCGCGACCTGCAATTCGACGCGCACTGGCCCAAAGGCGTACCTGGCTCCCCTGGAGGACGGCACACAGTACGGCCTGATCGCGGAGTGCAACGTGGTGGTCATGTCGGGACTCACGCAGGCTCAGTTGGATAATTTCTTTGAGACGTCCATGTCGATGATCATGGGTTTCTTCGCGGATCTTGAGGTGACGTTGCCCGGGTTCGTGGATTGGGATTCCCAGGGTCGGGAGGTGTCGCAGTGAACGTTCCGTACGTGGTGCCCGAGGATGAGGTGACCCCCTACCCGGCCGATTTTGAGCGGGTTGTGGACGCCGTGCGCGAGATGGGCTACGCGCTGGACGTGATCGAGAAGGGCCGCGCAGCGGGCGCTATTTTTGACGACATTCCGTTCCTGGTGTCTTTCGATACGGCGGGGCGTTTCCTGTCGATTCGCGCGCTGTGGGAGTCGGATCTGCCGGCGGAGAGCGCGGAACCCGCGCTTTTTGCGACGGCCGACAATTGGAACCGCGAGAAGTATTTTCCGACGGTGTACACGTCGACCTCGCCGGAGGGGACGCTGGGCGTGTACGCGGACTTCGTCGTCGACACGGAGGCCGGCCTGTCGGATGTGCAGCTGCGCGACGCCATTTCGTCGGGCATTTCGACGGGTATCGCCGCGATCCAGTACGTGAAGGAGTCCGCCTCCGAGGCGCTGGGGCTCGGTGAATCCGAGCGCGAATGAGCGCTGATCTGCCACCTTCTTCGCAGGCATCTTCGTCGAACGAGGCCGGGGCCTCCTCGCCCGATCGGGCACAGCAGAGCGCGTCCTCGCCGTCTCCCGCGCATCTGCTGGATGTGTTGGAGCGCCTGAGCGCCGGGGATGATCGGCTGCTCGGCCACGTGACGCTGCCGGGACGATCGGGGCAAATCGCGGAGTGGCCGCAGTGGGTCAGCCCCGCGGTCGTGGGCGCGTGGGCGCGCCGGGGCGTGGAGCGCCCGTGGATTCATCAGCGCGAGGCCTTGGATGCGATCCGTCAGAGCCGCGACGTCGTGCTCGCGACGGGCACGGGATCGGGTAAGTCACTGGCCGCGTGGACGCCGATCCTCTCCGACCTGGTGGAGGCCGAGGATTCGTCGCGCATTTCCGCGATTCACCGCCGTCCAACCGCCCTGTACCTGGCTCCGACGAAGGCGCTGGCGGCGGATCAGCTGGCCTCGCTCATGTCGCTGCTCGGCCAGGACGCGGCCCCCGATTCCGCGGACGGCGACGCGAACCCGGAAGGAAACCCCGGCCTCGTCGACGAGCGTCTGCGCCGCGTGCGGGCGACGACCGTGGACGGGGACACGCCGCGCGAAGCGAAGGAGTGGGCGCGCGCGGGCGCTGACCTGATCCTGTCGAACCCTGATTTCCTGCACTACGTGATGCTTCCGTCGCACCAGCGGTGGTCGCGTTTCCTGGCGTCGCTGCGCCTCATCGTCATCGACGAGGCGCACCATTGGCGCGGCGTGACCGGCTCGCACATCGCGCTGGTCGTGCGCCGCCTGCTGCGCGTCGCTCACCACCTGGGGGCGGATCCGCGCGTCGTCATGCTGAGCGCGACCGTGCGCGACGCGGGCGCGGTGGGCCGCGCGCTCACGGGGCGCGGCGCGGTCGCCATCACCGAGGACGGCTCGCCGGCGGGCGCCCACGAGCTGGTCCTGTGGCAGGGCGCGATCATGGCCGACGAGTCCGAGGTGGACATCTCATCCTTCCTGGAGGCCCTCGACGCGCCGCCCGGCACTGCCACCCTCAAGGTCCCGATCGTGCGGCGCAGCGCCGGGGTCGAGGCCGCCAACCTGGCCACCGCCTTCGTCGAGGAGGGAGCGCGTCTCCTCGCCTTCGTGCGATCGCGCGCGGGGGCCGAGGCCGTGGCCGCTCAGGTCCGCGACCGCCTCTCGGCGCGCGGTTCCGCGAACGCGGGCCGGGTCGGCGCATATCGCGGCGGGTACCTGCCCGAGGAGCGTCGGGCGCTCGAGGAGGCGATCCGCACGGGAGACGTGCGGGCGCTCGCCACGACGTCGGCGCTGGAGATGGGCCTGGATATCTCAGGCCTGGATGCGACGATCACGGTTGGCTGGCCGGGCACGCGCGCGTCCCTGCGCCAGCAGATCGGCCGCGCGGGTCGCGCGGGCGCGCCGGGCACGTCCGTGCTCATCGCTTCCGACAACCCGCTGGACGCGTACCTGGTGCGCCACCCAGAGCACATTCTCGGCGAGGTCGAGGCCTCCGTCATCGACCCCTCCAACCCGTGGGTGCTGGCCCCGCACGTCGCCGCCGCGGCCGCTGAAATACCGATCACGTCGTCCGATATCACCTACTTTGGCCCGGAACTGCAAGGCGTCACCGAGCGCCTCGTCGGCGACGGATACCTCAAGCGCAGGCCCACCGGATACTTCTGGGACGCCACTCGCCCCGAGCGCCCCAGCGACCTCACCGACCTGCGCGGAGCCGCCGGCGACGTCCAGATCGTCGACGCCGCCACCGGCACCATCGTCGGCACCATCGACCAGGCCTCAGCCGACGCCCACGTCTTCCCCGGTGCCATCTACATCCACCAGGGGCGCACCTTCCACGTCCTGAGCCTCAGCTCCCTCACCGCGCCCACCGCGCCCACCGCCCAGGGATGGCCGCGCGCACTCCTGCCCGAGGCTCCAGGCGGCACCCGGGGAACCGAGCACCTCGCGGGCGGGGAGCGCGAGGGGGCCCAGGCCTCGTCGATCATCATCCCGCCCGCGCGTATTGACGACGCGCGCGTCGCCCTGGTCGAGGAGGTGCGTACTCCCCTGCGCACGCGCTCGGCGACCCACACGAGCGTCGAGGTGTGCGCCATCGAGGAGACGTACGTGTGCGGGGACGGCACGGTCACGTGGCATCACGGGCCGACGAACGTGTCGACGCGGGTCACCGACTACGACCTGCTGCGCCTGCCCGGGCTCGAGTTCATCCGCAACATCGAGCTGTTCCTGCCCACGCACACGCTGCCCACGAAGTCCACGTGGTTCACCCTCACGCCGGCGGCGCTGGCCGCACTGGAGATCGAGGCCGCGGACCTGGCGGGCACTCTGCACGCCGCCGAGCACGCGATGATCGGAATCCTGCCCATCGTCGCGACCTGCGACCGCTGGGACCTGGGCGGCCTGTCCACCGAGCTGCACGACGACACCGGCGCACCCACCGTCTTCATCCACGACGCGTTCCGAGGCGGCGCCGGGCACGCGCTCGCCGGCTTTCACAGTGCGCGGTCGTGGGTAGCCGCCACCCTCGAGGCCGTCTCCTCTTGCGACTGCGAGTCCGGGTGCCCGCGCTGCGTCCAGTCCCCCAAGTGCGGCAACGGGAACGAGCCCCTGTCTAAGCAGGGAGCGATCACACTGCTTAGCTACCTCCAGGAGCGCGCGCCGGGGGCATGAAGCCCACACTGTAGATACTCGAAGGGGCCGGCCATAAGGCCGACCCCTTCGAGTATCCCATCAACACAGTGCAAGTCTTCCGATGCGCTCCCTTTCTTGGCTCACCCTTTGTGGGTGTCGCCCTTGGCTTGATGACTATTAATGTACGGGCCTCACCTGTGGGAACCATTGAACGAACCTGGCAATTTCCTGAGAATTTTTCACTCTCCCGGTCCGGCGCGCGCCCGAGCGCTCACATTCGTTGAAAAACCAGCAATCTCAACGTGCTGCGTGAGGACCACCCGGCAGTCGGCACCGCGCACCTCGCAGGACTGAACACCCGCGCCATTCGCCGCAGCGACGGCGGAGGCTGCCCCGCAGGGCCTTTCCCCCACGTCCTCCCATGCGGCGGTGGCGGACTGCTCTGCCCCAGCCAGGGCCGCCAGGTCGGCGACAGCCTGCAGGCGCACCCTCTCGCGGTGGGCGACGCCGACCCCGCCGAGGACCACCGCGAGCGCGACGGCCAAGACAATGAGACCCACGGAAGTTGATGGTCCCGGACCCCTCCTCGCTGGAACGTTCGCAGGTACACCCGTCCGCGACCATCTGACCTCGAGACACAGCTGCACGCACAACTGTCGGTCCAAGCATCACGGCAGGTCCCTCTCGTCGATGGTGGTCACCGAGCATCGGGCGATGCCCCCGACCCAGCCAGCCGCCCCTCGGTAGGGGGCGGTGCCGGTGACGCTCACCCACCCGCCGGAGCGCGCGACCGCGTAGGTACCGGGTGGGTAGGCGGCGGAGGCCGCTCCCTGCGGGTCGGTCTGTCCGATGGAGGCGGCCCGCGCGCCCTCGCGCACCGCCTGGCACAGGGACGCTCCGGTCATCCCAGCCTGCGCGGCGGCGACGATCACGCCGACGACGAGGGTGACGGCGACGAAGCCAATCGCGTGTTCGACGGTGACGTATCCGCTCTCATCGCTGTTCATCGGGTGCTGAGCGCCTCCTGGATGATGGACTCCAGGGCTGCTCGCACGGCGTCCGATTTAAGGATCACGATGAGCAAGCCAGCGAACCCCGCGGCGGCGATGGTCCCAATCGCGTACTCGACGGTGGTTGCCCCTTCCTCGGGATCTCGCCCCTCCGCGCTAACCCCACCTGTTCCGGCCCTCATGGAACGTCCGATATCCTGCATGGTCGCCATCGCAATGAGCTGGGCTCGCGTTGCCGCGCAGTCAATTCTGTCGATGATCGTCATTGATCTGTCCTTTCGTCTCTCGCGCCTACCGACGCGTAGGGCCAGTGTGCGCGCCTGGACTTTCGCGATTCCACGCGGATTGGCTGCCCTGTGGATAACTCGCGAGTCCCAGCGACCGCTGTGGATAAGCACTACATGTCGATGCCGCCGGTGAGGGAGGCGAGGAGCGGCGCGATTCCGAGCGTGAGGAACGCGGGGAGGAAACATGCGCCGAGCGGTCCGACGAGTCGGACGCTGAGTTCTTCGGCGCGCGTCTTCGCCTCCGCCAGGCGGGTTCGACGCTCCCAAGAGGCACTGCGAGCAAGCATCGTTTCCGGTGCACTGCCACTAGTCCAGGCGGATTCGAGGGCGTCTCGCAGCGGGTGCGCCCATGACGGGGTCTCTTCCCATGCCTCGTCCCATGTAGCTCCGAGCCGCAATGCGCAGGCCGTCCAGGAGAGGGACTCGCATGAGCTGGCCGCTGCGAGCGCATCGAGGACGCGCGGGATCGCCGCCCCGCACGCAAGCCCGGCGGAGGCAAGGTCGCAGGCCAGAGCCGCATCGGTGTCCTCATCGGTTGTCTGACCCGCGCGAGGATCCTGCGGCACGAGACGATGCCCGCCACCCACGCGAGTAGTCCGAGCAGCGCGCACCCCCTCCCGACCGTCGAGCCCGTGTAGAAATGCCAGGGTGAGGCACCCAGGGCGAGTGCGGACACGATTCCGACCAGGGGAAGGGCGGCGAGGACGCGCGCGGACATGAGGGGCCCGGCGGAGGCAACGCGGCGAGCCTCTTCGACGGCTTGCGCATCATCGATGCTGTCCCCGATGGCATCCAGGATGTCTGCCAGGGGTGCGCCAAGGCCGCGGCTAAATCGGCAGGCCAGGGCGATGGACGCGGCGGCAGACCTGGCGGCGGCTGCGTCCGGGGATCGGGCGCGCAACGGGATGCTCCAGCGAGGAGGCTCGCGCGCCCATTCGTCGAGGATAGGCGGGTAGGTCTCGTCCACACCGGCGCTTCCTCCCACGTCGATGCGCGACAGCGCGAGGCCCCAGGCGGAGGTAGTGGGGACTCCCGCACGCAGACGGGTCGCGACCTCGGCGACGAGAAGGGAGAGCTCACGCGGGGTGGGCGGGCCCTGCGCGCGGCCGCGGTGGCGCGCGGATCGTTCGTTGCCGGAACATAGACGGCCCCACCGCCACCGGGCCTCACGGTCCGGGCTACGCACACCCGTCGGCTGCGCCCACGAGCGCACGATACGCTTCTCGCGCGCTCGCCGATACACGGCGATACAACACTGAAACCACAGCGCTAACACGCATATAACGAACACGCTGACCGCCGCCACCTCGCCGAGGCCCAGGCAATCCACGAACGCATCCCAGCCCGCCCTCATAGCCCGACCCTTCGGGCGAGGGAGGCCCAGGCCTCGTGCGTGGTGACGCAGCCATCGGCGGTGGCGCTGAGCGCGACCACGCACTCGAGTAGACCGCGAGCGCGCGAGAGGACCCCGACCTCGGACACCCATCTGTGCCCGTCTGCGTCGCGCCGCATGTGGAGGACGGCATCGAGGGCGCTGGAAGCCTGGGCAGCAACGGCGCCCTCCCCCATGCCCGCGAGCGCCCCGAGGGCAGCGACCGAGCGGGCACGTCCGGCGCCCCGTTCGCGTGGATGGTCGCCCAGCCCCCGTCATGCCCCGTGTTGAGAGCCGTCAGGACATCGCGGACTTCGGGACCACGACACTCCCCGAGAACGAGGCGGTCGGGGCGCATGCGCATGGCCGCTCGCACGAGGTCGCAGAGGGTGACGGATCCTCGTCCTTCGACGTTTGGCTTGCGTTCGACGAGGTGAACGCAGTGGGGGTGGGCGGGCGCGATCTCAGCGACCTCCTCGATGCACACGATGCGCTCGCCGGAGGGGGACGAGGGAAAGGGCGGCGCTCAGGAGGGTGGTCTTGCCGCTGCCGGTCGCTCCACTCACCAGGACGTTCGCCCGCGAGGCAACGAGCGCCCGCAGGAGCGCACCGACCGCGCCGGGCAACGTCCCGCAGGCCTCGAGATCCGCGACGCCCAGCCGACGGGTACCGAGGACGCGCAGGGAGATGAGGGTGCCCGATCCTGAGACGGGTGGCAGGACCGCGTGCAGGCGCACGCCGCCCGGCAGGGTGCCGTCGGCGACGGGGCTGGCGTCGTCGAGGCGCGTCCCGCAGGCGCTCGCGAGGCGTATCGCGGCGTGGCGAGCGCCCGCCTCGTCCCGGATGCCGACGTCGACACGCACGAGTCCCCCTCCCCTGTCGACCCAGGCATGGGTGCCGTTGATGAGCACGTCGGTGACGGCCGGGTCGTCGAGAAGATCGGCGAGGGTGGGATCCATGCCCTTCTGGCGTGCGCGCAGCATCTTGAGCGTGCGAGAGGCTTCGCGTGCGCCGCACCCGGGTCGCGCCGCGTCGGCGGTCGCGCGGGCGGGCGGTGCACCGCGTGCGAGCAACGTCAAGACGTTAGGCATTGGCCGCCTCCAGATGAGGCGCGTCGCCCTGATCGAGGGGACGAGCGCGAGAGGGGGTCGGGGAGAGGGACGCGAGCGCTCGTCGCAGGGCCCGCAGGTCCCGGCCCGGGCGCGTGGGAGCGCGCAGAATCGGCCGGGGTGCGCACGCATGCAGCCCCGCGCTACGCCTCCCACAACCTGCTGACACAAGTGTGATCGCGGGACAGGGAGGGGGATGGGATGCGAGGCTCGCGGCCATCGCCGACGCGCCATCCAGGTCCGCGCGCGTGAGGAGGACGAGAGCGTTCGCGTGAATGACGGACGCGCAGCCAGCTGCTCGACCGTCCCATCGCCCCGCGTCCACGATGAGGGGCGCGCGCAGTGATCGACAGGCGGCCACCACCCGCGGGTCGTCCGCGCTGGCCCCGCCGCGCGCATCACCGACGAGGGCACGTACTCCGCCCACAGTGGGCAGGTGATCGCGCAGCGACGGCAGGTAGGAGTCCTCGCCCGCATTGAGGTCGGCCCAGCGCACGCCGGGAGCGTCGTGCTCGCGGGCTCGCGCAAACCCGGGCACGGACCCGGACGCATCGACAACGATCACCTCCCCCAAATACCCGCGTTCACGATCGGTGCGCCTGCGCCACAAACCCTCGCGGGCACCTCGACGACGCCCACACTCACGGGCCAGCAGCCGCACAACGCTGGTGACACCGACCCCTCCCGCGGTCCCAGCGACCACCCACACCGCGCCCGACCTGCCCCACCGGTGACCGGCCTCGGCGATGAGGGAGACGAGGAGGGCCGTATCCCCGGGTAAACTCACCTGTCCCCCATCCCCGACGCGCACGCATGGGGCACCCGGGGGTACGGGCGCGCCCGGTGAGGCCAGGACTAACGAGGCGTGCGCCGGGTTCGACGACACGCGCGCCCCGGCGAGCTCCACCGCGTCACGGGCGTACTCCAGGTCCGGCGGGGTCAGGCCAACGAGGGCGACGGGGCTCGGGTCCTCGGTATCGTGGGTAGTCATGCAGCCACGATGCGCCTCGAGTGCCCCACCGGTCCACACCCAGGCGCGCCCCTGTGGACAACGCCAACCCAAGGTGCCACGCTGTGCATAGAGGGATCCGATGGAGGACCCCTGTGGATTGAGCCAACGCTGGAGTAGACGCCATGGTACGCGCGGCCTTTTTCGACCTGGATAAGACGATTCTGGACACGTCCTCGAACGTGGCCCTGTCCGGTCCGTTCATCGAGGCGGGCCTCATGAACCGTCGCACTGCGCTCACCTCCGTCCTCGTGCAGCTGCCATACCTGCTCGCGGGCGCCGACGAGTCGCGCATGGAACAGATGGCGCAGGCACTGGGGCGCATGGGGCGCGGATGGAACGCCGCGTTCCTCGAGGCCACGGTCGAGGACGCGCTCGAGCGCACGATTCAGCCCGTCTGCTACGCGCAGGCGCTCGCGCGCATCGAGGCGCACAAGCGTGTGGGAGACGTCGTCGTCATCGCGTCGGCGTCAGTCGAGCAGGTGGTGCGCCCAATCGCGCAGATGCTGGGGGCTGACGAGGTCCTCGCCTCGCGCGCGGCGGTCGACGACGACGGGTGCTTCACGGGCGAGATCACGCACTTCAACCAGGCACAGGGCAAGGCGGATGCCTGCGAGGCCCTGGCTCGCGCACGCGGATGGGACCTGTCGGAGTGTTCGGCATACTCGGATTCGGTGTCGGACGCACCGCTCCTGCGCCTCGTCGGCCACCCCTACGCAGTCAACCCGGACCGCGCCCTGCGCGAGATGGCGCAGCGCGAGGGCTGGCCAACCCTCACCTTCACATCCACGGTGCGCGTCCTACCGCGCGAGGTTCCCACGCCCGCGAAGGTCGCGGTACCTTTCATCGCCGGCGTCGCCGTGGGCGCGGCGGCCTGCATGCTGCTGCGCCGCTGAGAAACAGCCTTAGGAGAGCCTGCCCGCCTGCACGTGGCGGGCGACGTCACGCCCCACTTGGGCGCCGTAGACGACTCCCGCGCAGTAGTGGATGATCCACCGGGCCAGGCCGGCCTCGTCGGCACTCACCCACCCGGCGAGTTCGCGTCCCGCGCGCGCCGGGTCGAGCGCGTCGTAGGCGGCCGGCACGCATACACCCGTCGGGTCGACACCTCGGGTGACGAGGATCCACCGCGCCAGTCCACCCCCCACGACGGACGAGGCCGGATCGAAGACGCGCCGGAAACGGAAGTGGGCGGTCAGGGCGGCGGCGACGGCGAGGCCGGGCGCATCGGCGCGCGTGTAGGCGAGGGCGGGGGCGAGCAGGGCGGGATCGGTGGGGACTGCAACCGTGCGGGACTCGACGAGGCCTGAGGCGACCAGGCCGGAACAGGCATCCCTATGCAGTCCCGCGATCAGCGCGGGCATGGGCGTGGGAGCGACACGAACGCCCCCTTGAGAACGTGTGTTGAGAGCAGGGAAGCGCGAGGCCAGGTTCCACTGCGAGCGCCAGATCCCCAGCGCCAGCGCGGCTCCCGGGTCCGAGCCCGCTCCCCCATCGTCAGCCATGGACAGGGCACGCACGTCGTCGACGCTCGTGCGGGCACCCTCGATGATGGACAGGGCGGCGGCTTCGCGCACGGCTGCCTCCGCGCGCGCCTCCTCCCAACCTCGGCGCAGCCCCTCACTGAAACGCAGGTCGGCGAGCGCCGCGTGCGCCTCGTTCATGGCGGATGCGACGTCGGGGCGGGCGGCGGCCGCCTGCAGCACGGCGGGCGCGGGGTCGACGAGGGCTTCGATACTCACCCCTCTACACTAGGGGCATGACGCTTTTGCAGCATCGAAACTTCTCCGCGCGCCTGCGCTCGGGGTTGTTCGCTTTTATTTTCGCGCCGGTTGCCCTGGTGTTTCTGGGTTCATCGATGGTCGACGTGCAGGCCTTGGCCTCGGTCGGGCAGCCCCTGGCCTCAGTGGAGGGCCTCATCGGCATGGCCTTGGCGTCGATGCTGATCGCGCTGATCGCCTTGAACTGCGAGGAGTCGAGCGCCGGCATGGTCGTCACATTCGTGTGGTCACTCGTCGTGGGGGCCGCGCAGTTCCTGGGAGTGGCGCGCCTGCCGCTGCTCATGAAGTCCTCGGTGGGCGCCGAGGACATGTTCGCCGGTGTCCTGTGGTGCCTATACCCGGTGTGCCTCTCACTCATGCTGGGCGCGTGCGCGCTGACGATTAAGTCGGTGCGGGTGCGCGCGGGCAAGGACACACGCATACCGCTCGCGCGCGTGCACCGTCACGCGTTTGGCACGACGGTCGCGCTGCCGGCGTCCGTCGCCGCCGGTGTGCTGATGGTGGCCGCCGCGCCTTCTGATTCGACGAACGTTGCCGCGATGGGCCTCGAGGGCGTGCTCGAGGGGCACACACTCATGCCGTTGCTGGCTCTCGGGGCTGGCCTGGCTTTCGCCCTGTTGGTGGTGAGTGCGCGCTGGTCGATCACGGGCACTCAGATCGCCACGTGGACCATCCTCGTGCTGCCGAGCTACGTGGTCCTGCCGGTGTGGGCGTCGCTGACGGGAAACGTAATCGTTCCCGGCCCCTCGATCATCACGAAATTCGCACTCGCCTCTCCGCCCCTGGCTGCCCTCGGGATGGCGACGGGATGCGCGTCGATGGGCGTGCTGTGGGCGCGGGTGCGCGCCCTGAAGAACCTGGATGCGTCGCAGGACGCATTGGCGAATGAGGGGCCTGCCGAGGGCTAATGCGCGCAAGCGCGCATGCGGACCGTAATATGTGGGCAGATATAAGGAGGAAGCATGTCCGAGAACGAGTTTGACGTCCAGCGCGACCGCGCCGAGGAGGACCGCGAGAACGTGGTGCTGACCGGCGAGGAGATCGAGCTGCCGGGTGAAGATTCCGACGCGTCGGCGATCATCGGCGAGTCCAGCGAGCCCATCCACACGGGTGAGATCGAGGCGGTCGCAATCGGCGGACTGACGGGACGCGTTCCGGCTGCTGCCCCGCTCAAGCCCACGATCGAGGACAAGATCTCGACGGGTGAGCTGCCCGTCGTGACTGCCCCGGAGGGTGACCTTCCGGTCGTGTCCCCGAGGGATGAGGCCGACGCCGCTCCCGAGGAAACGCAGGAGCACGCCGATGGCGAGCAGGAAGCCCCCAAGCAGGATTCCTCCGAGGTCGTCGCCGCCACCGATGAGTCGGCGAACGAAGACGAGGCTGCGGACGGTGCCGAGGACACGGCCGAGGTTTCTTCCGATAACTCCGCGGACGCGGTGTCCGAAGAGGTCGCCGATCAGCAGGAGGAGCCCGCCGAGGACAACGCCCCCGCCAACGAAGAGCCCACGTCCGAGCAGGCCGACGAGGAGGACGCGCCATCGCAGGACGCCGCTCCCGAGGCCGAGCAGACCGATGATGCTTCGGACGAGGTGGAGACCGTCGACGATCCCGAGCCCACGCTGGCGCCCGTCATGACGCCCGCGCAGGCTGCCGCGGCGATGGGTCTGAGCACGGACGACGCCGCTGAGAAGGCCGAGGAAGCCGACGATTCCACCGACGAACCGGCTACCGACGATGCTGATGCAGCTCACGAGGCGGAGGAATCAGCCGTCGGCGGCGCCGCTGCCGAGCACACGCTGACCTCGCGTCGCTCAATGATTTCGGCGATGACGACGATGCCACCTCTCCGTCGATCCCGGCGCTCACGCCTGTCGAGCAGGACGAGACGGCCTCCTCGGACGAGACCGAGGATCCCTTCGCCGAGCTCGACCCGCCCACCGAGGAAGCCACCCCCTTCACCGAGCCGACGACCCAGCTGCCCACCCAGGACGCCCAGGCCTCGTACTCCTTTGAGGACCAGGACGCCGCCGAGGAGGCTCGCCCGCGCCGCCGCTCCCTGCTGGGCGAGGGCGACGAGGACAGCGAGGCCGCAACCCTGGCCGCCATCGCGTCGACCGCCGCGCGCGGCGACAAGGCCGAGTCCCCGCGACTGGACGACGAACTCTTCTCCGCCGCCCCCGAGATCACGGAGATGCCCTCGCGCACGGGCGCGCACTGGCTGTCTTTCCTGCTGTTCCTCCTCCTCGTGCCCGCCGGCTGGTACCTGGCCGCCGACGCGGGAGCACGCATGACGCTGGCGGACGCCGCCCCCATGTACACGGGCGTTGCGTCCATCGTGGCGCTGGGCGAGCTCCTGGGAGCGACCCTTGTCTCCGCAATCCTGTTTGTGACGGCGCGCCGCTCCTCGCTGGGTGCGTGGCTGATGGGCCTGGTCACTCTGGTCGTTGGCCTTCCGTGGGTTATGGCCCCCGGTATCACGGCCGCGTCGGCGCTGACCGCGCTGACCGCACTGACGAACACCGGTTCCCTGGGCGCGAACCTGTCGCACCACCTGCAGGCCTCCGGTTACTCGGGTCGCTTCGCCCTGCTGGGCATCGCGCTCCTGGGCCTGGCGTACGTGTCCCACTCGGCGCGCCGCACCGGCCGCGAGGAGGAGGCCCTGCGCACCTCGATTGAAGCTATCAACCCGGCGGGCGCCTTCTACTCCAAGCGCGCCCGCAAGAAGGCAGCAAAGGACGCGGCCCGCAAGTGAAGACCTTGATTCCCGCCAGCGCAATCGAGCTCGAGGGTCCCTGGACCACCGGCACGTGAGCGCTGGCGGCGCCGCATTTCACGTCGCCGACATGGGTGAGGGCATGGATCATGCCCTCGTCCTCCTGCACGGCTTCCCGGAGCACTGGTGGGCATGGCGCGACGTGCTTCCCACCCTCGCCGAGTCCACGTCTCGCGTGTTCGCCCTCGATTTGCGAGGCTTCGGCACCTCCGACCTGACGCGCGGAGACTGCGATCTGCAGCAGATGGCGAACGACGTGATCGGCGTTGTGCGCGCTCTCGGCGTGGCCTCGTTCTCCGTGGCCGGCATCGGGATCGGTGGCACGGTCGCGTGGATGATCGGTGCCCTGGCACCCCTTGAGCTGCGTTCTATCGCGGTCCTGTCCGCTCCCCACCCGCTCGGCGTCCAGCCCGTCATCGGCCGCGCACCCTGGGCGGGTGGCCGCGTCCTGCAGGGGCGCCTCGCTCTGCCCACCGGGCGCGAGCGCGCGCTGCGATCTGGCTCCCTCGTGACGACCGTGTTCCGCGCGTGGGCATCGCCCGGGAACGTGGACGGCCTCGTCTCTCAATCGGGCACGTACCGCGCTGCGCTGCGCCGACCTTTTGCCGCACACACACACGGCCCTGCGCGGCCTGAGCGCCGCCCGCAAGATCTCGCGCGAGGAGCGTCGCCTCCTCGCCGAGCCGGTGCGCGTGCCCGTCCTGTCCCTGGTGGGACGCGACGACGGCGCCTGGTCTGCGCTGGATCACGCGGCGGACGCTCAGTTCGTCGACGCACCCCTCACCCAGATTGTCATTCGCGAGGCCGGACACTTCCTCCCCGAAGAAGCACCGCAGGCGGTTGCTGAGGCTCTGTCAGAGCACGTCGAGGCGCACGCGAAGTAACGCATTTTTCATTAGACAGGTCACACAAAACACAAAATGAAGCCCATTTCACCTGATAGATAGGGCATAATGGTGTGATGCGCGGTACCTCCTCGTGAGTGGTATTACGTATGGGATCCACTGCGCAATCCAAATCGAAACGCCCGAGCAATCGGGCACGAGCGGAAGGAGCTCCGCACCATGATCGGTGACGGAAACTTCATCAGCCAGGTGCCGCTGTTCGGTGGCCTTGATGATGCACAGCAGGTGTCCCTCCAGCAGAAGATGGGTCATACGACCCTGCGTCGCGGAGAGACTCTCTTCGACGAAGGCGATCTCGGCGATCGCCTGTACATCGTGACCGAGGGCAAGGTGAAGCTCGGCCACACGTCCAGCGACGGCCGCGAGTCTCTGCTCGCAGTCCTGGGCCCCGGAGAGATCATCGGTGAGCTCACGCTCTTCGATCCGGGCCCGCGCTCGACCACCGCAACCGCCGTTTCCCCGGCGTCCCTCCTCTACCTCGAGCACGAGGATCTCATGCACGTGCTCGACACCAACCCCACCCTGGCCAAGCACATGCTGCGCGCCCTTGCGCAGCGCCTGCGCCGCACCAACGAGTCCCTCTCGGATCTCGTGTTCTCCGACGTTCCCGGCCGCGTCGCCAAGGCCCTCCTGGACCTTGCAGACCGCTTCGGCACCGCGACCGACAAGGGCGTCCACGTCCCCCACGACCTCACGCAGGAAGAGCTCGCCCAGCTGGTCGGTGCCTCCCGTGAGACCGTGAACAAGTCTCTGGCCGACTTCGTGTCGCGCGGCTGGATCCGTCTGGAAGGTCGCGCCGTGACCCTCCTCGACGTCGATCGCCTGGCGCGTCGCGCTCGCTGACCTCAGCTCGAACAGGGTTGGGCCCGACACCTCACGGTGTCGGGCCCAACCCTTTGCATGACGAAATGAACGAGGCCGTGGCCGCTCGTGCGTTTTCTGCACGTGCCGGCCACGGCCTCGTTGTATGCGCAGCGCTGCCGCGCGTCAGTTCTGAACGGCGGGTGTTTCCTCAATCGGACGCTTGAGGTAGGCCACCAGGTTCTCAGAGCCCGTCGGGCCGGGGATCACCTGGACGAGTTCCCACCCGTCGGCGCCCCACTGGTCGAGGATTGCTTTCGTCGCGTGCGTGAGCAGCGGAATCGTGGAGTATTCCCATTTAGTCATGGGTCTATCCTACCCGCCCGCCATCTGGGGGCGCACGAAAGACAGGACCTTTGGGACGTGTGGGCTGCGCAGCTCGCGGGCGAGCGGCTCGTCAGAGCTGCGTAGCCACTCCAGCCAGTTTTCCGCGTGCGGATAGTGGCGCAGGATCGCGCGGCGTTCCCGTTCAGTCAGGCCACCCCACACGCCGTAGTTCGCCTCGGATTCGAGAGCGTCGGCGAGGCATTCGAGGCGAACCTCGCATTCGTAGCAGCGCATACGAACCTGACGCTGGGACGCACCCTGCACGAACAGCACGTCCGGTTCGATGGACGCGCAGAGCGCGCGGGCGACCCAGCTTTGATCGTCGCCTTGCGTTGACATCGTGGAACTCCACTTCACTGTATTTCGAGCCCTGCCTGTGACCATACACACATACGATTGCGGGCGCAAACGCTGCGACCACTGTCGAAGGCCCCTCAAGGTGACTCATCAGGCAATTCTCACGCGTCGCCAAACGCCAGATGAGCACGCCGCCACGTAAGCTAGGAATATGTCGCACTCTCACTCTCGCGCTGTCCGACCGGCCCAGCTGCTCGCACTGCTGATGGCATTCCTGAGCGTGTCTGCGCTCATGGGTGTCGTCGGGGCAGGCATGCTCGTCCCCATTGCCGGCCCCACCGCGCTCGTCGCTAAGTCGGTTCCCTCCGTCTTCAACGAGCTCCCCGGTGACCTGCAGACGGTCGCTCCGGCTGAGGAGTCGCAGCTGCTGGATTCGTCCGGCGGCGTGATCGCGCACTTCTATGACAAGCAGCGCATCGTGGTACCCAGCGCCAACATCGCTGACGTGATGAAGAAGGCGATCGTCGCGATCGAAGATAAGCGCTTCTATGAGCACAACGGCGTCGATGCCACGGGTATCGCCCGTGCTCTTGTCTCGAACCTGGGTGACAGCGGACGTCAGGGTGCATCCACGATCACCCAGCAGTACGTGCGTAACTCGCTGGCAGAGCGCGGCTACCTTGAGGGCGACGCGGACCAGGTGAGCGCGGCGACCGAGCAGACCACCGAGCGTAAGCTGCGCGAGATGAAGTACGCGCTGGCGTTGGAGAAGACCCAGTCGAAGGACGAAATCCTCACGGGTTACCTCAACATCGCTCCCTTCGGTCCGATCACCTACGGCGTGGAGGCCGCCTCGCAGCGCTACTTCTCCAAGTCGGCGTCGGAGCTGAACTACCTGGAGGCTGCGCTCCTCGCAGGCCTCGTTCAGTCCCCCGTCCAGTACGATCCGCTGACCCACCCGGAAGCCGCCCAGGAACGCCGCGACACGGTCCTGGCCACGATGCTCGATCAGGGTGTCATCACGCAGGAAGAATACGACGAGGGCATCGCCACGTCGGTCGATTCGATGCTGCACCCAACGGTGTCCTCCGAGGGCTGCTCCGGCGCCCCGTCTGAGCAGGCCTACTTCTGCGACTACGTGCTGGCGCAGTTCCTGGAGGATTCAACCTTTGGTTCCACACGCATCGAACGCGAGCGTCTCCTCAAGACTCAGGGCATCACGATCCGCACCACGATGGATCCCGCGAAGCAGAGCGCAGCCTACGCGTCCCTGACGAATGCAATTCCCGTGGGCGACGCATCCGGCCTCAACGATGCGCTCGTCTCCCTGGATCCGCGCACCGGTAAGGTCCTGGCGATGGCCCAGAACACGACATACGGCATCGAGGCCGGCCAGACGATGTCGAACTACTCTGCGGACGGCAACTTCCAGGTCGGCTCGACCTTCAAGGTGTTCACGCTGCTGCAGTGGTTCAAGGAAGGCCACTCGGCGTACGAGACCGTGGGTTCGGCCAACACCTTCTACCCCAACGGCTCCTTCAAGTGCGACGGCCGGCCGATTGTCACCGAGGGCTACCAGGTCAACGACCTCGCAGGTAAGACCGGTTCTATGAACGTCGTGCGCGCGACGGGTCAGTCGGTCAACCAAGCGTTCGTGAACATGGCGTCGCGCGTGGACTTCTGTTCTATCTTCGAGACCGCTTACGACATGGGCATCACGGAGGATGGCGAGGTTCCGGCGCCCTTCCCCGCCAACATTCTTGGTTCCGTGTCCGGCTCCCCCCTGCAGATGGCGTCCGTGTTTGCGACGATCGCAAACTCCGGCCAGCAGTGCAAGCCCCAGTCCATCGAGTCGGTGACCGATCGCAATGAGAACGTCCTCCAGGAGTTCTCGCCAGAGTGCAAGCAGGTTATCCCCGCCGAGGTCGCGAACAAGACGGCCGCGCTGCTGACCGCTTCGGCCGGCCAGTACTACACGTCGACGCGTCTGGGTGACGGTCGCCCGTTCGCCGCGAAGTCGGGTACGACCGACGGCCACGCGAACACGTGGCTGACGGGCTTCACCCCGTCGCTCGCGACCGCCGCTTGGGTGGGCCACGGTGACAACTCCTCGCAGGAAGTCTCCGGTGTGGTCATTAACGGCGTGTACCACTCCGAGATCTTCGGTGAGACCTACGTCGGCCAGAACATTTGGGCGCCTTACATGACGCAGGCGCTGGCGGGCACTCCGGTGGAGGCCGTGTCGAACGCGAACATCGGCGCGTCCATCCCGCAGCGCGGCTCGACGCCGACTCCCAACCCTTCGCAGTCCGCCACTCCATCGCCGTCCCCGACGGGTAACTGAGATGGCGACTGACGCACCGGCGTTGCTTCGGGAGGCCACGGGCTCGTCCGCTCGACGAGGCCGTGGCCTCCTGCGCACCGCCGGTGCACTCGTCGGTGGGCTGGGGCTTGCCGGGCTGGCTGCGGGTGGTGCCGCGCTGGCCTGGGGTTCGATCGAGCGCACCATGCCGGTCCTGCGACGCTACGAGGTTCCGGTCCGCGCACGCGTCCCCGAGGTTCGAATCCTGCAGATTGCGGATCTGCACCTGTTCGCGGGCCAGGAGTTTCTGCTGCGTTTCTTGTCCGAGGTGGCAGCCTCGGAGCGCTTCGACATGGTCGTGGCAACCGGCGATAACTTCGGGTCCGTGGACGCTCTGGACATGGTGATGGAGGCGTATCGCCCGTTCTTGTCCTACCCGGGTGCCTTCGTGCTCGGTTCCAATGACTACTATTCGCCGATCCCAAAGCGGTGGAGCCGCTACCTGTCGCGCTCGAAGCCGCATCCGGCGCGCGTCGTTCCTGATCTTCCCTACCTGCCGATGGTGCGTCGGATGCGCCAGGCCGGCTGGTTGGACCTGTCGAATGCGTCCGGAACACTTCGCCTGCCTACGGGCACGGTCTCGCTTCTGGGCACGGATGACGCGCATATTCACCGTGATCGCCTGGGGGCCCCGGCCTCGTCGTGGGCGGCACCCGATGTCTTGCGCCTGGGGGTGACGCACGCACCGTACACCCGGGTTATCTCCGCGCTGACCTCGACGGGTGCTGACCTGATCCTCGCGGGACATACGCACGGCGGCCAGATTGGCATTCCTGGGGTCGGCGCGATCATCACAAATTGCGACATTTCACGCCCCTACGCGAAGGGTCTGAAGCGCTGGCAGGTACCGGATGGCTCGGCGGCGTGGCTGCACGTGTCCGCGGGTCTGGGCACATCCCCGTACGCCAAGGTGCGCATCGCGACGCGCCCCGAGGCGTCGCTCCTCCACGTGTACCCCGCCTAGCCGCGCCTGTCGCTCCCCGTCGATCCTTCGCGACGCGGCTGTCACCCGGGCAGTTCAATGCGGCGTGGAACACACTTACGATGCTTGCTTGATCTCCGTTTGGGAATATCGGCGAGGTAAGGCTATACTCGAACGGCACCGGGGTGTGGCGCAGCTTGGTAGCGCGCTTCGTTCGGGACGAAGAGGCCGTGGGTTCAAATCCCGCCACCCCGACCGGTAGTCGCCGGGACCGTTTGGTCCCGGCGACTTTTGTATTCACGCACATAGGACCACTGACCACTGGGTCGAATATTGCCTCGGCTACCGATTACACTGGGAATACTTCCATCATCAAATCTTTGAGGAGCAACCCCGTGAAGCGTCGCCTTGCAGCAGCTCTGCTCATCGCCACTCTCCCGCTCGGCCTGGCGGCATGCGCCAACACGAAGTCCGAGAGCGCACCCGCCGCCTCGAGCACGCAGAAGCCCACCCCCTCTGCAAGCGCTTCCTCCAGCGCTACACCCACGCAGAAAGCGGACACTCAGTCAAAGAAGGAAGCCTGCTGGATTATTATGTCCGGCCTCAAGCCCATCCAGGACCTCAACCTGGTGGACCCGGATCAGCGCGAGGAAGGTTTCGCTTACCTGTTCAAGGCATTGAGCTCCGACGAGATCACCAACAGCGAGGTGAAGGCAGCCGCAGACAAAGCCCTTGCGGACGCACAGGCACTCCACGACTTCATTGTCGCCAACAGTGACAGCGAGATCACCGAAGAGATCGAGGCAGAGGGCCAGCAGCTCCAGTCCACCTCCACCACCTCCTACCGTGCGCTGCGAGCGATGTGCGCTGCGAAGGAGTAATCCCATCATGAGAGCGTGACTGGCACGCCATGCGCGCATGAGTGAGGGCGGCTCCGAGGGTCGCCCTCACCCATCCATCCGCCTTGCGACACACCGACGAAGCCCCGTGCCCAGGATCACGGACCACACACTGTAGTGACGCACATCGCCACGATACTCTCAAGAAGCTTGACATCATCAACACATCGAGGAGCACTCCATGAAGCGCCGCATCGTCGCCGCACTCGTCACCGCCCTGCTACCCCTTGGCATGACCGGCTGTTCCATCGCATCGAAGACCTCCGCCTGCGAGGAGCTTTCCGGCCCCCTGAAGGAGGCAGGTGTCGCCCTCCTCAACGCACGCCTGGGCGAGGCGGAGAATCCGGGCGAATCGTTCACGAAGCTCGCCGAAGCCTACGAGACGGCTTCCGCAAAGATCACCAACTCGGAAGTGAAGGCCTCTGTCGATCAGGTCGCAGCTGACTGGCGCACCGTCGCCGAGAAGGCCCAGGCCCTGTCCGAGGATCCAGAGAACGTGGACGAGGAGAAGATCCAGGACCTCCAGGCATCCTTCGAGCAGCTCAACACCCACCAGACCGAGCTCTTCCACACGTGCGGCTACAAGTACTGAGTCGCATTGACAGTCCATGCGCCAGCCAGGTATCTAGCAGTGTCATACACCATTACGAGGCGTCCGATTACCTCCGATTTCCCGCTTTAACTCGACCTCACTGACCGATGTGTTAATTTCATGTTTTTGGGGTTAGACTGAGCGAGAACGTACACTTCACCATTTCAAGGAGCATCCCATGAAGCGTCGTATTGCAGCCGCCCTCCTCATCACTCTGCTGCCCCTCGGCATGTCCGCGTGCCTGCAGGTCAAGACTGACAACCCGACGTCCTCGCAGTCGTCCTCGTCCGCGCCTTCGCAGGAGCCGACCAGCACGCCTACGCAGGCATCGCCCTCTGCGTCGAGCTCTTCGAAGTCGAGCCAGACGAAGGAGGAGGCCTGCGCCATTCTCGACGACAAGGCCAACGCTATCTCCTCGAGCCTGAACGAGAAGGACAAGGCCTCGGTCATCAAGACCCTGTCCAACTTCATTGACATCATGAAGTCTGACGAAATCACCAACCCCGAGGTCAAGGTCGCAGCAAACAGCCTGGCGAACAGCGCGCAGAAGCTCCTCGACGCGACCAAGGCGGCCGACGATCAGCCGACGGCCGAGCAGCGCTCCCGGATTCTGTCAGCGACGTCAGAGTACCTGGAGTCGATGAACAATCTTCAGACGGTGTGCACCGGTAAGTGACGCTCTGACGAGCGCTAACGAGAGGAGGGGCGGCCCATCGGGCCGCCCCTCCAACTCTATATCCGATTCAGAGACGAATCAGTGCTTAAATTCGCACTTGTCGAACAGCTCGTTCTGCTTCGTATTGAGATCCTCCATCTGCTTCTGGTACTCCTCGAGCTTCTGGATGTCCATATTCAGCGGATCCATCTTCAGAACACCCGAGTTGTCGGCGGCAGCGCGCCATGCGGCCGCAACCTGATCGACAGACTCCTTAATTTCCTTGTTGGTGATCTTCTTGCCGGCATCCTCGTAGGCGGTGGCGAACGCGGCGTAAGTATCTCCAACGTTGCTCATGTCACCAGCCTTTGCAGATTCCACCAGGGCGCGGCTCGTTTCCTCAAGAGGCTTCTCGAGCAGCTTGCAGGCATCAGCCTTCGACTGGGACCCACAGGCGGCCAAGCTCAGGGGCAGAAGCGCAACGAGGGCGGCCGTCAGAAGACGCTTTTTCATGAGGGTTACTCCTTCGAGTATTTGTGATGGGTACCAGCGAATCATATCGCATTTTCACATCATTGATTACCTCGTGGTCAACAAACATTCGTACATCATTGACACAATCCACTGCACGAATGACGAGCGAGCTTGATAGCCGCACCACTCGATATGAGAAGAGGGCGCCCCCTACGTACGCACGAGGAGGGGCGGCCCCTCCGGGCCATCCCCTCCTCGTTATCTACACAGTTGGGAACCGGACGCGGGGATCAGCTCGCCTGCGCCCCGGCCTCGTCCATTTAGGCCTGGCCGCCATTCTTCCAACGACGGAAGAACATCGCCAGCAGGGCGCCGGACAGGTTGTGCCACACGGAGAACACAGCGGCCGGGAGCGCGGTTTCCGGGGTGGCGGCGAAGTGGGTCTTTGCCAGCGTCGCGGCCAGCGCCGAGTTCTGCATGCCAACCTCGATTGCGGTCGTGCGCGCCGCCTTGTCGGAGCCGCGTCCAACGCGTCCGGCCACGTAGCCGAAGAGGTATCCCAGCAGGTTGTGGCAGATGACCACCGCGATGATGAGGGCGCCGGAGGTCAGGATCTTGTCGACCGAGCCCGACACGACGACCAGCAGCACGTAGCAGATGCCCAGCACCGAGATCCAGGGCAGAATCGGCAGGATCTTCTCCACAAACTTGCCCGCGACGAAGCGCACGATGAAGCCACCCAGGACGGGGGCGAGAACCATCAGCAGGATATTCTTCGCCATCGCCGCGCCATCAACCGGCATACGACTACCCACCAGCCAGGCGGTGAGCAGCGGCGTCATGAGGGGCGCGAGAAGCGTCGAGATCGAGGTCATGGTGACCGACAAGGCAACGTCCGCCTTCGCCAGGTAGGAGATCACGTTCGAGGCCGTACCACCGGGCGCACAACCGACGAGGATAACGCCGAGCGCCCAGTTCACGCCGGGAGCCAGCGGCTTAAAGGTGTCGGGCGTGATCATGGCGATCGCAAAGGCCGCCAGGATCAGCAGGGAAAGACCGTGACGGCGATGCGCGCGCTGCGATCTTCCGAGGAAAGAGTGGGAGATTGAGTTGTCACTGAGTCAGATGTGGACATAAATCCATAATTCACCCGTTATTCAATTAATCCCTTGCGGGTCTCACGTTGTGACCCTCCCAGTATTGAGTCTCACAGGCGGACTTCACTAAACTAAGGCTATGCACAGTGCAGCGCCGCAGACTCACACAACGCCCGAACGCACCCCGGGCTCATCCCGCGACCGCGCCACAGGTCGCCCACAGAACGGCCCGAAGCCGCGCCACCACAACAGCCCCGCATGCGCAAGCTTGCCCGCGACGGCTGGATCTCCGACCAGCACGGCGCGTGGACGATGATGGCGTTCCCGCCCCTGCTCGGGTGGGCACTATCCTTCACTTTCTCGTGGATGGTCGTCCTCATGCTGGTCGCATGGGCGATGGCATTCCAGATGTTCTCCGCCGTGTGCCTGTGGGTCAAAACCCCCGCCAAGCGCCGCGCTCGGATTGCCCCGGCGGTCATCACCTACGCCGTGCTCGCTGCGCTCCCCGGCGCCACCCTCCTGGCACTGCGCCCGCAGCTGCTGTGGTGGGCGATCGCCTTCGCGCCCCTGGCCTCGTCCGCGCTCTACCTCGTGTGGAAGGGCCGCGAGCGCTCCCTGGGTGCCCGCGCGGCCTCGATCCTGGCCGGTAACATCATGGGCCCCGTCGCGTTCTCGCTGGCGATCGCAGACGGTTCACCTTCTGCGGTGACGCTCCACGCGTGGGCCACGTGCGCCGCGTTCGGCCTGCACTACATCGGCACGGTTCCGCTGGTGCGCTCGATGATCCGCGGCCGCAAGGACCCACGCTGGGCAATGGGTTCCACGCTGCTGCACGCGGTGTTCACGCTGTGTGCGGCCGTGGCGTGGTGGTTCGGCCTGCTGGCGATCTGGCCCGTTCTCATGTGGGCGTGCCTGACTGCGCGCGCGTGGGTGATGCCGACGCTGAACCGGACCCGCGCGCGCCCCTTCTCTCCCAAGTTCATCGGATTCAGTGAGCTGGGCTGGTCGATTCTCCTCATTGTCTCGCTGCTGATTCCTTAATCCGCTGGACCCCGTTGGGTGGTCGTGGGCGCGTCCGATTCGTCGGGCGCGCCCATTCGCATGCAGCCCTATGCGCCGATGCCCGCGGTGCGCGCAAATTCGGCGGCCACCGCGAGGAAGCGGTCGTTCTGCTCGCGCGAGCCGACCGAGACGCGCACGCCCACGCGGAAGGGGCGCACGATGAGGCCAACGCGCGCGCACGCCTCGACGAGGCCGTAGACGTCCCCGCGGATCAGGTAGAAGTTCGACTGGCTGTCGGGGATGTCGTAGCCGAGGTCGTGCAGGGCCGGGATGATGCGCTCACGCTCGGCGATGATCTCGGCAACCGCGCGCTGCACGCCGTCAGCATCCTTCAGGGAGGCGAGGGCCGCTGCGAGGGCGAGTGAGCTGACGCCGAAGGGCACGAGGAGGGCCTGGATCGCGCCGATCACCTCGGGATCGCCGATGGCGTAGCCGACGCGCACGCCGGCCAGGGCGTGGGCCTTGGAGAAGGTGCGCATGACGATGACGTTGGGGTGCTCCTCGATGAGGGGGACCGCGGTGCGCACGCCGGGCTTGGTCGCGAAGTCGATGTAGGCCTCGTCGACGATGATCATGACGTCGTCGGGGACGTCGGCGACGAAGGCGGCGATCTCCTCGTAGGTGAGGGCGGGGCCGGTCGGGTTGTTGGGCGAGCAGACGATGACGGCGACGGTGTCGGGGTTGATCGCTGCACGCATGGCGTCGAGGTCGTGGGCGCCATCCGCGAGCAGCTCGACGGGCACGGGGTCACCGCCCACGGAAGGAACGGCGATCGGGTAGGACTCGAAGGAGCGCCAGGGGTAGACGACCTGGCTGCCGGGCTGGCAGACGGCGGACAGCGCCGCGACGAGGATCGCCGAGGAACCGGTGCCCACGCACACCTGGTCGGCGCCGACGCCGAAGCGCCCCGCGAGGGCCTCGCGCAGGGGCGCTGCCGTCAGGTCCGGGTAGCGGTTGATCGTCTCGAGTTCGCGGGCGATCGCCTCAAGCACCGCGGGGCTGGGCGACGTCGGCATCTCGTTGGAGGAGATTTTGACGGCGTCGGGCGCGGTCTTGCTGGGGACGTAGCGAGGCAGGGAGGCGACGGCGGGACGGATGCGCAGGTTGGTCATGCGTGTAGTCCTATCCCATGGACTTGGACCGTGCAAGCATCATCCCACTGCGCAAGAATGGAGGAATGGAATTCATTGCACGTCTATTGGCCACGATGGCCGGCCTGTGGGTCACGACCCACGTGGTGTCGTCGATTTCGATCGACTCCTCGTCGGCGTCGGAGACCATTATTGTTCTCGCGGTCGTCGCCCTGGTGTTCACTGCGGTGAACTCGATCATCAAGCCGATTGTTAAAACTCTGACGTTCCCCCTGTACCTCCTCACTTTCGGCCTGTTTGCCCTGGTGACAAACTCTCTGCTGTTCTCGCTGACGGGCTGGCTGTCGACGTCTCTTGGCTTCCCCATGACGACGGGCGGCTTCTGGTCGTGCCTGGCGGGCGCGGTCATCACCTCCGTGGTGTCCTCGATCGTCTCTGGCATCCTGCGCGACAAGAAGGACAAGAAGGACTGAGTGTCCCCGGTCTCTTTCTCGAGGCGTATCACCCTTGGGTGATGCGCCTCGTTTGATAGTGGTGGACGGTAGTCTGTGTGTTCTGGGTGAGGCCGAGCGCCTGGGTGCGCCTGGCCTCGGCGGCTGCCAGAGCTCCGAGGCCAGGGTCGGACGAGGTGTGGGCGGCATCCAGGGTGCTTCGGATTTCGTCCACGTACAGGGGCGCGCTGTGCGAGCATGGAACGGGATCGTCGGCGTGGCACGTGGCCTCGTAGTCGCGGAACATGACGGTCGTGACGTTGTCCCCGCGCGTGCCATTTCCATCCAGGCCGGGGACGATGTCGCCAGAGTTTTCGTAGGAGAGGACGGGCACGTCGCCCGGCGCGATCGTCGCCGTGGGAGAACCGGCGGTGACGACGGAGACGACGTTGTAGCGGGCGCGCACGGAAGGGTCCGCGGCCATCTGAGCTGCCATGATGCCTCCCTGCGAGTGGCCCGCGAATTCGACGGCCTCGCCCGGCGCGATGCCCGCCGCACTCATGGCTTCCTTGATGGCGTCGAGCTGGTCCGAGCTCATCCTGCCACGCCCTGCAGGTTGGTGGTCATGTCCTGGGGTCCCGTTTGCCCGATGAAGAAGGACTGAGTACCCCGGATATCGACGGTCCACGAGCGGGTCGTCGTGCCGTCCTCGCCCACCGTCACGTGTTCTTCGATGGCGATCTCGCCGTTGTCGGCGTCTCCCCCCATGCATCTGCGTGATGTGTTCGATGGCGTCGGCGCTGGTGGTGACGCCTGTGTAATGGGTGTCAGGGGCCGCTGCGGGCATTGCCTCGAGCGCGGACCGGGTGCGCGCGTCGAGAGCACGCGAGGGCATGAGGGAGCCGAGTCCATTGGGGCGAATGCGGGCATCGCCGTCCGCCCCTCGCACGATGATCCCACAGCTGACTCCGTGACCGCGATGGAAGTCAACGAGCCCAAGGTACGCGAGGAAGGGCGCGGCGATCGCGGCCACCCCGGACGCTGATTGCGTGGACGTCGAGTCGAGGTCCTGACTGACACCCAGCCCCGACAGAGCAGCTGCGACCCCTCGGTAGACGGGCGAGGAGTTGACGTCCAGGGCAAACCTGCCGAGGTCGCGTTGGAAGCGGGCACCCGCAACCTCGTCCGAGTGGTATTTGAAGAGAAGTCCGTCGATCACGGTGTCATACAGGTCTTTCTCCCCGACCAGCACTGACAGACCGGGCATAAGAACGGTGGGTAGCCAGGGCGCCCCCGCGCGCACCGACACGTCCTGAGCCCCGTGATAGAGCGCTGAGGCACCGGCGAAAACGAGCCCTCCGGGTGCCACCACCATCATTCCGATACCCGACGCGCTCAGCTGCGGGCCCATCGGGCTGCCCGGAACGAGCTCCCACAGGGATGATCCGGATTCGGCATTCGCGTAGGTCAGGGCCACGTCCTGCAGTTTCCATCGCAGGGAGTCGATCTCACCCGCGAGGAAGTTGAGGGCGGACAGGGCGCCCGTGATCGCGGAGGCAAGGTGCGCGGAGGCCTCCGGGACGAGGCCGGATACCGCCTCCGCCTCTCCGAGAGCCGCTTCGAGGGCGAGCCGGGCGGGCACAATCGACAGCGTTTCCTCGCCGGTCATGAGGGTGTGTGCGGCGCACAGTTGGTCAACATCAACGCTGAATGCCCCGGAGCTGACGGTCACGTCGCGGCGCGGGTCGAATGCCATGATCACCACGCTCCCAATGCGAGGAGTTCGGGCTGGGAGACGGCGGCGTCGGCGAGGCTGCGGGCGAAGGCACGGTTGCGCTCCTCGTCAAAAGCGGGGACGAGGCTCAGGGCGGCCTGGATCTGGTCGAGGACGCCCTGCGCGCAGGCGAGGACCTCGCCGTGTTGGTTCCGATAGGAGTCACCCGCGACGCCGGTCCACTGCGGGCACGATGCGGACGCGAGACCCGAGCGTAGTCCCTCGATGAGGCCGTGGGCGGCGTGCAGGGACAGTCCGGGGCTGAGGGGGATCGGGGATCATGAGGGGCTCCCATCGGTGGGCGGTGCGTTGTTGTCCTCGCACGCTACGCCCTCTCACTCCCCCGCTACCAGCCGCGCGGCGCTCCCTGTGGATAACCGCCTGACACCACCCACCCCTGTGGACGACACGCCCGAGACCGTCGCGCGCCCACCCCACCCGGGTCTGGCCTCGTACGTTACCCACGCCACGAATCACCGAGCGGACTCGATGTCCCGAAGGCCCCTCGTTCTGGGAAGATAGGGGTATGAGCGACACGATGACACTGTTCTCCACTGCCCACGGCTATTCGGACCTGGCGGGCGGGGGTGAACCGCTCAGCCCGCTGGACGGCCGCTACCGCGCGGTCGCCGCGCCCCTCGCGAACTACCTGTCCGAGGCGGGCCTGAACCGCGCGCGCGTGCACGTCGAGATCGAGTGGCTGATTTTCCTGCTCGACAACTCGGTCCTGCCGGGCGCCCCCGAGCTGACCGACGCCGAGCGCGACTATCTGCGCGCCCTCACGCGCGACTTCGGCGCCGAGCACATCAAGCGCCTGGGCGAGTTCGAGGCCGTCACCCGCCACGACGTCAAGGCCGTCGAGTACCTGATCGGCGAATACCTGGAGGCTGCCTCCGGCAAGCTGGGCGAGGGCACGAATCTGCCGTCCCTGCGCGAGGTCGTCCACATCTTCTGCACCTCCGAGGACATCAACAACCTGGCGTACGCGCTGACCATCAAGGCGGCGACCGAGCAGGTGTGGCTGCCCGCGATCCGCGCGCTCTTGGATCGCCTGCGCGGCCTCGCCGAGGCCGGGGCGGCCGTCCCGATGCTGGCGCACACGCACGGACAGCCGGCGACCCCCGTGACGGTGGGCAAGGAGATGGCGGTGTTCGCGCACCGTCTGTCGCGCCAGATCAAGCGCGTCGAGGCCACGGAGTACCTGGGCAAGATCAACGGCGCGACGGGCACGTGGGCCGCGCACGTCGTGTCGGTGCCGGGCGCGGATTGGCCGACGCTGGCCCGCTCGTTCGTGGAGGGCCTGGGCCTGACGTGGAACCCGCTGACCACGCAGATCGAGTCGCACGACTGGCAGGCCGAGTTGTACTCGGACGTGGCGCGCGCGGGCCGCATCGCCCACAACCTGGCGACGGACGCGTGGACCTACATTTCAATGGATTACTTCCACCAGAACCTGGCGGCGCAGGGCTCGACGGGTTCGTCGACGATGCCGCACAAGGTCAACCCGATCCGCTTCGAGAACGCGGAGGCGAACCTGGAGGTGTCGAACGCGCTGCTGGATTCCCTGGGCGCGACGCTGGTGACCAGCCGCATGCAGCGCGACCTGACGGATTCGACGACGCAGCGCAACGTGGGCGTCGCGTTTGGTCACGCGGTGCTAGCCTACGACAACCTGGTGCGCGGCCTGGATGGCATCGAGATCAACGCGGCCCGCATGGCGGCCGACCTGGATGCGAATTGGGCGGTGCTCGGCGAGGCCGTCCAGCAGGCGATGCGCGCGGCCGCGATCGCGGGCGCGACCGGCATGGCGAACCCGTACGAGCGCCTCAAGGAGCTGACGCGCGGCCACGAGGTGGGCGCGGAAGACATGCGTGAGTTCATCGCAGGCCTGGGCCTGCCGACCGAGGTGGAGGAGCGCCTCCTCGCGCTGACCCCCGCGACCTACGTCGGCCTGTCCGAGCGCCTGGCGCGCTGGGAGGCCTGAGCTCTATTCGCGAAGGGCGGCGGGTGCGCGGTTGGTCCGCGCCTCGCCGCCCGTGCTGTTTCTTCACCTCCTCAACGAGGACGGGGCGGGGATTACGAGTGCGACTGGGCGCCGCTCTGGTGGCCAGTCTGCGGATCGGACTGTGCGCCGGATTGTGGGGTGACGTGGGCACCCGGTGTCAGCGTCGGGACCGGGTGCAGGTCGGGGTCCGTGTTGTCGCTGACTGTCACGTGCACGCCCGGGAACGCCTCTTCCACCGACGGCAGAACGAACTGACCGGGATCATTCAGGGGGTGAGAGGTGGGCAGGCACGCGGAGTAGGAACTCATTTCGATACCGGTCTCCGTGTACTTGAACAGAGCCGAGTTACCGTCGTTGTCCGTGAAGTAAATCTTTCGACTCCCATCTTCACGGAAGTCATCTTGAACCCACAGACCAGACGTGCCGTCGCGCCGGTGAGTGTTCACGACCTCCTCAAGGCGCTCAAAGGAGATCTGTGGAGCCACCGTGCTGTACCCAATCACCCGATAGCCCTGCGTGTCGTCGATCCCGCACGCCTGCACGTACGGCAGGCCCATCACCGTCAGCTCGCCACCGGTCTCGGCGGCAACCTGCCCGACCAAACGCGATATCTCGGGCAGCTGGCGACTCATGTACTCCTCGAAGCTCACACGCTGAGGGAAAGGAACGAGCTCACCTTGACGCGGCATGACCGCATCCCACCCGTACAATCCGGCCACGACCACAGCCGATGCGAGTCCAACGCGCGCCGGCGTCCACTTCATCGCCCTCAACTCCCCGACTTCTTATCAGAACCCGTCGCCACCTGACGGAAAATCAACGGGTTCCCCTGCTTATTTTCGTCAAACGCGTCAACAATCGTCACGCGTGAAAACAACTCCTCGGGCTCAGGAAAACGAAGACGCTTCAGCATGCCGTCGGGCTGCGCCGCGGGCAGGCACCCAGAATCGAAGAAGACAGTGATTGTGTTGTCCTCCAAGTGGCGGAAACTCAGCATATTGCCATCCTGGTCGCCAACATCAACACTACGCATTTTCAACTTATCCCGGGGAACCGGATCAGTCGAATAGCTGAACCCGTAGCGCTGAGCACCGTCTGCGACAACCCGGCTCAGATCCTCATAATCCATCAACGGGATGTAATAGCGGGCCAAACGAATCTCAAACCCATTTGACGTGGGACCGCAGCCCGATATGTCAGGCTTCGCCCCGACTCCGAGCGTTCCTCCCGCTTCCACCGCAACATCCTCAACAATGTTCATGTATCGAGGCACGGTCTCGTCGATGAATGCCTCCATCGTCTGACGCTCAGAGTTAGACTCGCCCTCGTCACCACGCCCAAAATACTGGCTACCGTCATCCGATAGCCCCGGAATACACGCCGCCAGGAGCAACGAGGCGCAGGCGGCACCCAGCATCGTGACCAGCCGTTTCCGACTCATTGCCTCTCCTTCGTACCCGCGATGACCTTGCCCATGTCTTCGAGGGAATAGTTATGCTTGCCTTCCTTATCCGGTTTATGGAAATACGAGGAGTGATTCCCATCAGGCCTGTGAAATATGCCTTCCTTATATCCTTCTCCCCCACTCGTGTCTCCAGAGAGGTGCCCGATTCCTTCCAGGTGCTCGGGGTTGCGCCCAAAGGTACTATCAGGCCCAATTCCACGAACCGGATCAAGGTGTGGGGTCGCCGAGACCCACGTGTGGTCGGAGTCTACCCCCAGCGTCCCGACAGAGCTCACCCCCGCACCTGGGGAACCCGTGTACACGAGATCATCGACGACGCCCTCTCCGATGTCGCGCATCGCAATACCCGCAGTCGTCGACCCGTAGGAATGCGAAATGACGCTCTGATGAACATCCATCCCCCGCTCTGAACGCCACGCGTGGATTCCCGTCACAAGCCGTTCAGCTTCTCAGCTCCAGCCTCAGCTTTGTCTGTCGACATGACGGACAAGTCCCCCGTCTTCGTTATGTCCGCTGGAGCTTCGTAACCCATCCAGGCTATGGCAGCCACGCTCCCATCTGTCGGAGAACCATATGTGTCTGCCGCCCACTGGAGATTCTTCGCGAACTCGACATTGAGCCTGCCGTTATCGCGACAATTGGAGCCCATGCCCGGCACGAAGGTCGCCACATGCTGAGCGTTGTCGACGTCTCCGATGGCGATTGTGGCACGAACATTCTCGCCAAGCTCCCCCGGTTCAAGGACAAGGAGCGTCGCCCCAGGGTTGCTACCGAGCTGCTCCGAAATTGCGTTCAGGTCCGCCAAGCGATTCTGGAGGTTCTTCTGCTTGTCGAGAACGTCCAATGAGATCCACTGTCCTTTCACGCGCACGCTCTATCTCTTGGTTCAGTTCATCAAGTTCGTTCTGGGTCTTTTCAATCAGCCCTGTTCCCGGAATACGATTCCCCGCAGCGTCGAGGTGCCCGTTCAATGCAAGCTCATTTGCCTTAGCTCGCGAGGCCATGTCGATTCCATTGAGATTGCCATACTTTTCGGGATCCTTGTTGATGAGCGCCTCGCGCTCGGACTCCGACAGGAGCGCCCACCACACGGAAACTTCCTCGGGGGGGCCACGAGGGATCGGCGTCATTGGCCAGCCCGGCGGACTCCGAGTGGCGTCCCTCGGCCATAGCGTACTGCCCCTCTGCCAGAGCCCGATACCTGGGGCCTACGGTTGTTTCCGCCTCGGTTGCCAGGTCAACCGCTGATTTAATGCACGCATTCAGATCCTGATATTTCGCGTACCGGGTGGGATTATTGCTTTTCTCCATCGGAGGTGTCCGGACATCGCCACTCTCCGGAATCGTCTCATGAAGCTCCGCCGCGACCTCGTACGCCGACTCGCGGATGGCCACGACCCGGCTCACGTACCCGTGCAGCTCCGCTGTCGCCAGCGCGTATTCGGTGAGTTCGTTGAGGCGTGAGTCCAGCTTGTCTTGGATCTCGGAGAGTCGCTGGCGCATCCGGTCGGGTGCCTCGCCCTGAGAACGGATGTCGTTCGCAGCGTGCTCGAGGTCGGCGATGATCTCGCGCGCCTCGCGCACCTTTTCCTCGATGAGGTCCTCGGCCTCCTCCACGTAGCTGAGTTCCCAGCTCTGAATGTCCGCCCAGGTTGCCATTACTGTTCCTCCCTCATGCGCAGCAGGTCAGTCATCGTCATCGCCGGGCCGCCATGGGCGGTCTGTTGGAAGGTCACCGCAGCGTCATTTTCGGTCGCGTTGTAGGCGTTGATCGAATCGTTCACAGACTGGGAGAAATCGTCCAGATCGCGCGACACTGCCATGACTGCATCGTCGATCGTGTCGCCGGCGGCGCGTCCCGCCCCCGCGAGCTCGCTCCCCCCAACCGCGGAGGAAATGTAGTCACCCGCCGTCGCAACAGTCACCGATTGGAGCCTAGTTGAGATATCCCTCGTGCGGTCGCGCAGGACTTCGAGGTCCCCTTCTTCGATGACGAGATCGGCGACCATGATGCTCCTTCGACGCCTCTTCGGTACTGATGTACCCGACCCTACCAAACGGTCATAAAGCGAACAAAAGCACCCCCGAAGGGTGGGACACCCCGCCTCATCAAAGGAACGAGGCCGACTCTCGCCGGCCGGTCACGGCCTCCAGGCGGGGTCACACTCGGGCGCACCGTAGCGGTCATAGAGCTCGTCGGGGCGCGCGATTTCGTCGGCGAAGCCAAGGGCGCTCATGTCGACAACGGTGTCGGTCTGCGCGCCGGGGGCCTCGAGGTCGCCGGCCTCGTCGTGGGCGACGAGGACTCGCGCGCGCACGCTGACCGGCGCCATTTCGGGATTGTTCCAGGTCGCACGGGTGATCGCATCGAGGGCGCGCGTGGCAGCCTCATGCTCCGACAGAAAATCGGAGGAGGCTACGACCACGTCAATGGACACGAGGGAGGGGCGCCCGAAGCCCTCGCCGACCTCGACGTGGACGACGCGGCGCGGCGCACGGGCCTCACCCGCACCGGCCTCGTCGGAGCGAAGCGGGAAGTCGGACTCGAGCGCCGCGGTCGCCAGGTCGACGAAGCGCTGGGTGCGCCCGGTGCCGCGCGTGGAGGACAGGGCGCGCCACGCGATGCCCGCACCCAGGGCGCCCACGCCGAGCGCGCCGATCATGAGGGGCCCGGCGATCTGCGGGAGCCGTCCGCGCAGGCCCGCGGAGGCCGCCTTGTTGACGGGGGTTGAGACGCGCATCCATCGGCGCACCTCGCGCAGGGGGGGCGTTGGGGTCGGTCATGACCTGTCCTTTCTGAGGGAGGAGAGGGCGGAAGCGATGCGCGCGGAAAAACCCACGCGACGGGCTCGGGCGACGCGGGGCAGGCGGGGGGCCGTGACCGCGTAGTCGATCGGATAGGTGGCGGGTTCGTAGGAGCTGGCGCGCTCAAGCACGGCGACCGTGTCCCACGTGCCCTCGGCGGAGGGGGTCAGGATGTCCTGCCAGATCTCGTAGTGCATGACGCGCGTGGGTTCATCCGGGGCTGGCAGGAAATCCTGCAGGGCCGACATCGCCGAGGCCAGCCGCCCCCACGGGGTCACGCGGACCTTGCGCTCGAGGAGGCGCACGGTCTCCGTGTACGTCGAGGAGGAGTGCGCGTAGTAGAGGGGGCGGGTACGAGGCCTCACGAGGCTGCGTCCCACGGTGACGCGCCGGTCGGGGGCGCGGTCGGGCGAGCCGTCGAGGCTCGGCATGACGTCCTGGTCGTGGTAGACGGCGACGGTCACCACGTCGGGGCGCACGCGGATGCGCCGGTTCGGGCCGCCCGTGGACAGGATGCCTGCGACGTTGACCCCGGCCTCGTCGGGTGGGACGGAGGCGAGGGCGACGGCGACGATCCCGCCCTGGGAGTGTCCGCAGATGAGGACGGGTTCGCGCACCCGTTGCTCGGCGGGCACGCCGTCGCGTTCCATCGCGGCGTGGAGGGCGCGCACGACGCCGACGCTCATCGCGCTTTCCAGGCCGAGCATGAGTCGGATGTTCGTCTCTATATCGGCTGGGTTGTTTGTTGAACGGAAGGTCATGGACTCGGTGCCGACCAGGCTCAGGAGCCAGCGGCGGGCCTCGCCTTCGCCGACGCGGGTGATCTTGACGGCGGGGCCGATCGTGCGCGACCAGTAGAGCTCGTCGATGTCAGCGCACATGTCGGAGAGCAGCGCGGGCGCGTCGACGCGGCGGATCTGGGCCTCAGGATGGCCGGGCAGCAGGTCCTGGAACGCGGGGTCAGCGTCGGAGTCGCGCAGGAGTGCGACGTGGACCTCGCCGCCGCGCAGGGCGCCCACGGCCGTGCCGATCGTCAGCATGCCGGTCATGAGGGCGTCGTATCCGCGCCTGGGGATGAGGGGCAGCATGCGGGCCATGCGCCCGTCCTTGTCCGCGCCGACGGCGACGACGGCTCGCGTCCAGGCGCGCCCCACTGTCGCGGTGCGCCGGGCGACGTGCGAGAGGGAGCGGATGAGGAGGGTGTCGAGGCCGGGGTTATCGAAGAAGATGCGCTGCGATTTTTCGCTGATCGCGGTACCCATGTCGTCGGAAAGGGAACGAGCGCGGGCGCGAACGTCCTGCGGCAGAGCGGAGATTTCGGCGAGCGCGCCGACGGCGACCGTGGCCGCGAGGGCGGGCACGACGGGGGCGACTTTGAGGCGCAGGTAGAGGCCGGGGTAGGCCTGGGGGACGCGGCGGATCGCGCGGTAGCGCCGACGCGGGCGTCGCTTCATGTCCCCTCCTCACCTGTGTGTTGCCTCCACCCTACGGCGGGCCGGGGCTGGGCGCGCCGCATTGAGGGATGCGTGTCGCCACCCCCACAGCTCTCGTTGACGGCACCCCCTTGACACCCATACCCCCTAGGGGTACCCTCAGCACTATGAGCAACGAACACGGCTACCACGGCAACACCGAGAATCATCTCGCGCGCCTGCGCCGCATCGAAGGCCAGGTCCGCGGCCTGCAGCGCATGATCTCGCAGGGCGAGTACTGCATCGACATCCTCACGCAGGTCTCGGCCGTCCAGTCCGCGCTCGATTCGGTCGCGGTCAACCTGCTCAAAGACCACATGAATCACTGCGTCGTCACGGCGGCGCGCGAATCCGACGAGGCCGCGGAGGCCAAAGTCGACGAGGCGGCCGCGGCCATCGCGCGCCTCATCAAGTCCTAATAACAAGGAGACATCATGACCACCGAGATCGATCGCACCATTGAGCTGTCCGTCGACGGCATGACCTGCGGCCACTGCGTGATGAGCGTCAGCGAAGAGCTGAGCGAGATCCCCGGCGTGAAGAACGTCGACGTGATCCTCAACTCGGGCGCCACCTCCAAGGTGACGGTCCTGACCGACACCCCCCTGGATGACGCGGCGCTGAGCGACGCAGTGTCCGAGGCTGGCTTCAAGCTGGTCGGCATCTCGCGCGACTTCTGAGGTTTTCCACGCCTCACCGACGAGGCCGGGGCACCTTCCCCGGCCTCGTTTCCTTTCGTCTGATACATACCCCCGGAGGGTACCTATGTCCACTGACTCCGTGACGACCGCTCCCCAGGCCGCCTCTTCTTCCCCCGAGGCCACCCCGGCCTCGGACCCGACCCCCCAGGTGGGTGAGGGTACACGCGCCCATGCCGCCGACCTGCGCCGACGCCTCATCGTCTGCGCGCCACTGGGCATCCTCGCGATGATCCTGTCGATGGTGCCCGCGTGGCAGTTTACGGGGTGGCAATGGGTCGTCGCGGTAGCTTCGATCCCGGTCGTCACGTGGGGCGCATGGCCCTTCCACCGGGCGGCCTTCGCGGCGGGTCGCCACGGCTCGACGACGATGGACACGCTGGTCTCGCTCGGCGTCATCTCCTCGACGCTGTGGAGCTGGTGGGCGCTGCTGTGGGGCGGCGCCGGCATGCTCGGCATGCGCATGCACATGAGCCTGATCCCGCGCGCGGCGCACGCCGGCCACGCGGAGATCTACTTCGAGGGCGCGTGCATGATCGTCGTGTTCCTGCTGACGGGGCGCTACCTGGAGGCGCGCGCACGCTACCGCGCTGGCGACGCGCTGCGGTCGCTGCTGCGCATGGGCGCGAAGGAGGCGACGCTCGTGAGCGTCGATCCCGCGACCGGCGAGCGCTCCGAGAGCGTCGTGCCCGCCTCGTCCCTGCAGGTCGGCGACCTGTTCGCGGTGCGCCCGGGCGAGAAGGTGGCCACCGACGGCGTCATCGTCGAGGGCTCCTCCGCCCTGGACACCTCGCTCCTGACGGGCGAGTCCGTGCCCGTGGACGCCGCACCCGGCGACACGGTGACGGGCGCGACCGTCAACACGTGGGGATCCCTGCTGGTGCGCGCCACGCGCGTCGGCTCGGACACGACGCTCGCGCAGATCGGGCGCATGGTCGCCGAGGCCCAGGCAGGTAAGGCCCCCGTCCAGCGACTCGCGGACCAGATCTCCGGCGTGTTCGTGCCGATCGTCATCGTCGTTTCCCTGCTGACACTCGTCGGTTGGCTGCTCGCGGGCGGCGGCGTGCAGGCCGCGTTCACGGCGGCCGTCGCCGTCCTGGTCGTGGCGTGCCCGTGTGCGCTCGGCCTGGCCACGCCCACCGCGATCCTCGTCGGGTCGGGTCGCGCCTCGCAGCTGGGCATCCTCATCAAGAACGCGGAAATCCTCGAGCAGACGCGCTCGATCGACACGATGCTCCTGGATAAGACGGGCACGGTGACCACGGGCGTCATGTCCCTCGAGTCGGTCGCGGTTCCCACCGCAGGGAGGTCTCCCGAGGTGGACGAGGCCTCAGCCCTGTCCCTTGCGGCCTCCGTCGAGGCCCTCTCCGAGCACCCCGTCGCCCGCGCGATCACGTCGGGCGCTACCGAGCGCGGCCTGTCGCTCGTGCCCGTGACGGCGTTCGCGAACCAGCCCGGGCTCGGCGTCGTCGGCATCACCGCCCAGGGCGGCGTGCTGGTCGGCCGCCCGTCGTGGCTGGCTTCCCTGGGCATCGACGTGCCCGATTCCCTTCTCGATGCCGTGCGCGAGGCCGAGGCCTCGGGTGCCTCCGCCGTCGTCGCGGCCATCGCGCCGGGGCTGGGCGCCTCGGCAACCTCGACCTTGGCCATCGCTGCCTCGCCCGAGGCGCCCACGTCCGTCACGCTCCCCGGCCCCGACGCCGAGCTGCCCCTCGCCACCCTCACCATGAGCGTGGGCGGCATGACCTGCGCGTCCTGCGTGCGCCGCGTCGAGCGCAAGCTCGGCAAGCTCGACGGCGTGAGCGCCGAGGTCAACCTCGCCACCGAATCCGCGCGCATCACGCTCACCGCCCCTCACAGCGACGAGGAGCTCGAGGCCGTCGTCAACGCCGCCGGCTACCACGGCACGGTTACCTCCCGTTCTGAGGCCGCAACCTCCGACGACGCACCCGCGGCTGGCGGCAGCGCGGGTGGGGATACCGGTACCCCCACCCAGCCCGGCACCACCCCGGGCGCGGGCGAGCGGGAGGGGGGCCCCGGCCTCGTCCCTGGTGATCCCCGAGCGCGTCGAGGGCCGCGCGATTGCCGCACTCGTCGTGCGCGACACGGTCAAGGAGTCCTCCGCGGATGCGATCGCCCAGCTGCGCGAGCTTGGCATCGAGCCGATCCTGCTGACCGGCGATAACGAGGCGGCGGCACGACACGTCGCGGGTCAGGTGGGCATCGAGCGCGTCATCGCGGGCGTCCTGCCCGACGGCAAGCGCGACACCGTCGCCGATCTACAAGCCGAGGGGCGCACGGTCGCGATGGTGGGCGACGGCGTGAACGACGCGGCCGCCCTCGCGCAGGCGAGCGCGAAGGGCCTGGGCATCGCAATGGGCTCGGGCACGGACGTGGCGATCGAGGTCGCGGACATGACGCTCATGAACTCGTCGCTGACATCGGCGGCGACCGCGATCCGAGTGTCGCGTCGGACGCTGCGCATCATCAAGGAAAACCTGTTCTGGGCGTTCTTCTACAACGTGTTGATGGTGCCCCTCGCGATCATGGGCCTGCTCTCCCCCATGCTGGCCAGCGCCGCGATGGCCTGCTCGTCGGTGTTCGTGGTCCTCAACTCGCTGCGGCTACGCACCGCCAAGTAGCCGCACAAACGGCACGAGTGCCGCGCGGCCGGATTTCCGGCTGCGCGGCACTCAGTATCTCACGACTGATACCCGCCCTATTACCCCACGAGCCTGCGGGATCGGCGAGGCGCGACTGGCATAGGCGTCATCTGGCTACTTCCGGTGGTACGCGGGGCTAGTACCAATATGAGCGGCGACATTTTCATCGTCGGCTGCGTCTTCATCCACCCCGCGATACACATAACTATCATCGAGGACCACGTCCAAGAAGGGGACGAGGCCGTCGAGGTACTGCTGAACCTCAGCCGGAGTAGGTGTGGAGCCGCCGCCCTTGTCGGCCAGCGGGTTCTCATCGGGGTACTGGGAAGGATCACTCCCCAACATCGCATCCAGGCTCAAAGCACCATAGCCGGTGTACTGATTCCACACACCGTTATTCGACCCGCTGTGGGTAACGAGCTGAAGGATCTGGTTAGGGGTGGCCTGGGGCCAACGCTGCCGTGCTAGAGCGATCTGCCCAGCCACAATCGGAGTTGAAATAGAAGTCCCCTGCACATCCTTCACGCCACCAGCCTCATAGTCACGAGCCTTCACAGGGCCGCCCACGCCCGCAGCGACAACACCCTGACCCCACGAGGAATAACTCGCCAACTGACCACTGGCATCAATCGCAGACACACCCACAGTCCCCGACCACCAGCCATAGGACGCATCATTCTCATCCTTCGCATCATTACCCATCGGACCCACAATAATGACACCCTGCACCATGGCCCGAACAATCGCCCACTTCAAGGGATCTTGATGATGGTTATTATCCGACCGCGAGATGGAGATAATCTGCGCCCCATCATTCATGGCCTGTTGAATAGGACCGAAAGATAAACCTTTAACACGAGATTCCCCTTTCTTGCATTCGTCCGTCATCAGGGCGGAATCTGTTGGCGCTGAATAAGCGATGAGGGTGGCATCGGGCGCGACACCGTAGTTTTTTGACACCAGGATCGAGGCAACGACAGTCGCATGAGTCCGAGAAGCATCGGGCTCTTTGTACGTGCACGGTGTCTTCACCGTGATGTTGGCCCCCGCTAGTTCGGGTGCGCTGGTGTCGACCGTTCCGTCGATCATCGCGATGGTCACGCCCTTACCCGTATACCCCTTCGCACGCGCCTGATCCAGCTTGTAGTACGAGAAGTAGTCCTGGGTCGTAATCGTGTCATCAGCCCGAGCGGAAGACGGTGCCACAGCCACAGCACCCACGGCCAAAGCCAGAGCGGAGAAAGCGGTCACCAGGGCACGCGCGGCGCGCCCCGCCACACCCCCAAGCACACGGGGGCGGCGGAGCGCGTCTAACGAGGGCGTCATCTGGCTACTTCCGGTGATAGGCAGGGCTCGTACCAATATGCGCGTTGGTAGTGTACGCACTGCCAGCCGCGTCTTCATCCACCCCGCGATACACGTAACTATCATCGAGGACCAAGTCCCTGAAGGGGACGAGGCCGTCAAGGTATTGCTGAACCTCAGCCGCAGTGGGCGTGGAGCCACCACCCTTATCCGCCAGCGGATTCTCATCGGGATACTGGGAAGGATCACTCCCCAACAACCCATCCATACTCAGAGCCCCGTAACCGGTGTACTGATTCCACGCACCATTATTCGACCCACTACGAATCACCAACTGAAGAAGCTGATTAGAGGACGCCTGAGGCCAACGCGACCGCGCCAACGCAATCTGACCCGCCACAATCGGAGTCGAAATAGACGTCCCCTGCACATCCTTAATCGTGCCCGTCTCGTAGTCGCGGGCCTTCACAGGACCACCAATACCAGTAGCAACGATCCCCTGACCCCACGACGAATAACTCGCCAACTGACCACTGGCATCAATCGCAGACACACCCACAGTCCCCGACCAACGGGCGTAGGAGACCTCGTTTTCGTCCTTCGCATCATTACCCGCCGGACCCACAATAATGACACCCCGGGCCATCGCCCGAGTAATCGCCCACTTTTGGGCCTCAGAATCCTTACTGTTGTCGGACCGCGAAATTGAAATGATCTGTGCACCATCATTGATCGCCATCTCAATAGCACCATATGGAGTACCTTTACGGCCGGACCCATCCTGCTTACACTCGTCTGACTTCGTTGCTTGCTTCGTCGGTACTGAGTACGCAATAAGAGTGGCATCAGGGACCACCCCATAGTTTTTGGACACCAGGATGGACGCGATGGCAGTCGCGTGAGTCTTCGAGGCATTATCCTCTTTATACGCACATGGAGTTTTGACCGTGATGTTGGCCCCCGCCAACTCAGGAGCACTGGTATCGACCGTGCCATCGATCATCGCGATGGTCACACCCTGACCCATGTACCCCTTCGCACGCGCCTGATCCAGCTTGTAATACGAGAAATAATCCTGCGTCGCAATCGCGTCATCAGCCCGAGCCGAAGACGGAGACACAGCCACAGCACCCACACTCAACGCGAGAGCGCACACGGCAGTAGTCAGGACGCGCGCGGAGTTGCCACGGAAAGTCACCATTGGCGCAGGTCCCATCCGTCGTCCTCGCGCTTGACGGGAGTAATCGTGCGGTCTGTCCCGTAGGTCTGGGACAGGGGGTTGACGTAGCCTGCGGGCAGATCATCCTCATCCTCATCCACCGTGAAAGCCACGTACTTGCGCTTGCGGCCCTTCTTATCGTCCTTACCCATGCCAGCACCAGCACCCGCGCCACCGCCGCCCATGAAGCCACCACCAGCACCCGCGCCACCGCGACCGGCAGCACCCGCAGCACCAGCCGCGCCACCACCAGCACCGGTCGTGCCAGTCACGCCGGAAGCGCCCGCACCGGCCGCACCATTAGCACCCGCCATGGAGGCGGGGGGAGTGTAGGAACCAAAACCCGAACCCGAGTAGGTGCCCACGCGCAGGTTCGACGCACTCATGGCGCCCGCCGATCCCGTCGTGCCCGTAATGCCACGCAGCCCGGCCGCACCCAGGCCACCAGCAGAACCAGAAGCACCGCCCAGACCACCAAAGCCCGAGCCCATGCGAGCCGCGCCGCGCATACCCAGCGCGCCCGCGCCCAGCACACCGGCACCGCCCAGACGACCAGCCGTCGCCGCGTCGGCGGCTGCACTGCTGTTCAAGCGCCACAGGGGGTGACCGGAGTCCGCAGCGGGTGCTGGGGTGTGTCCGCCCACGACGCCGTTGCGATACGTCGTGCCATTGACGCGCGTGTGCAACAGATCGGTGTCCATGAGGTCCTGCGGGTCAGTGATCGGGTTCGTACGCGAACCCAGCTCACCGTACGGCAGCTCCTTGGCCGGAACGGCACCGGAGGCGATCACGCGGTTACGAGCCGCGGCCGCATCAGCCTCGCTCCACCACGGCTTATCAAAGCCACCCGGATAACCCTCACCATTACGACCACCCTCGCGACCAAAACCATTCTCCGGCGAAAAACCACCGCCACCATAGCCATGGCCACCACCACCGGTATTACCGGTGCCACCGCCGCCGTGAGTGCCGTCGTCGCCGTCCCCGTGCTTATCCTTGTCTTTGGTGGGGTCTTCAAATCTATTGCCATCGTCAGGATCACCCATGTCACCTAGCTTCCCGTCAAGCTCGCCATTCAGCGTGTCAAGAATGCGCTTGCAGGCCTCCTCGCGTTGGGCGTTGTTTTGTGCCTCGACGCCCTCCACGTACGCGGCACCCGTCGTGAAACGAACCGGGCCGACGGAAATGCCGCCGCCGGGCTTACTGGAGGGGACGGAGACGACGGGCAGGTACCCCATCGCCGCGGTGACCGGATCCACGAGGGTGTCAGAGACGTTTCCCGCCTCCGCGAGGGACCTCGCCATGACCTCACGGCCGGCCTGGTAGGTGTCGTACTTCGCCTCGTAGCGGGCGCGGTAGCCCTCGATGCGATCAATCGACTCGTTCACCCACTTGTCCATGGCCTTAGCGGCCTCCCCCTGGAAGCCGTGGCCATCGCGGTAGGCCTTCAGGCGCTCGACGGCCTGATCGAAGCCCTTGATCGACTTCTCGTGCTCGTCGTTCCACGCGTCGAGATTCTTGTTCTCCTCGGCCGCCTTCATGAATTCCTTCAGGCGCTGATAGTTCGGAGACGAAACCATGAGTGATTCCTTTCTACCTGCCGCGCGGCGGGCGCGGCTGTCGACCCACTCACCGTGGGGATTGTATGTACGGCATTCTGCGTGGAGGGAGACTGCCCGTTGCTTTGTGGGAGGCTGAGACGCCAGCTGTTACGCCTCGTCCTACAGGTAGTTTTTCTTCTTCAACTGCTCCTTGAGCGCTTCCGCTTCGTTAGATCGGGCGACCTTCCCCAGCATGTCGTTGACCTTGCTCAGGGACTGCTCATTGTCCCACTCCGCGTTCTCGGCCTCTTTCATGGTCAACCGCATGTTCGCATCGAAGGTCGAGATGAGGTCGTTTTCTTTGCGCAAGATATCCGAGATTTCCTCGAACATGTTCGCCACAGATTCACGGAACGTTGAGGGACCGTTCTCGCTACCCCACGCGGAACGCGTCTGGGCAGCGCCCTGAGCGTAGGACGCGTTCGCCGTACTGCTCACCGCCGCGGAGCTCTCCGGAACGTTGGAGGCGGCAGCTTCCTGAGCTGACTTGTCGTAGCCGTAGTCCGTAGACCCTGACATGCTGATCTCCTTGTACTGATGGGGTATTGGTGGCGCTGGTGTGCGCCGGGTGCTTACTTACCGGCCTTGAAGCGGCGGACCAGGGGCTGGTCGGTGATGTCGGGATTGTCGATCTTGAGGGTCCACACGTAGACGAGGTCAGAACCACTGCCTTCAATATCGATGGTCCACGAGGAGTAGTACTCGCAGTTCTGCTCCACGCACAGGTCGTAGCTATCCTCACCAAGGCGCCAGTAATCAGCCGCAGACATGAGCCCGTAGACGCTGTCATCCTTGTTGACGGCGACCGTGCCGTTGGTGTCGAGCTTGTACTTTTGCAGGCCCATGATGGCCGGCTCAACGCCAACGAGGTCCCTGCCGACCATGTTGTTCAAGGCGTTGGCCTTGTCGACGATCTTGCTCTTCTCAGCGCCAGAAGCGGAGTTCATCTGGTTGATGAGGTCACGCTTGATGCCTTCGGGAATGTTCTTCATCGAGGCGATGTCCGAGGACTTCGATCCCCCTGCGCCGCCGGGCAGGCTCAGGCAACCGGTCAGGCCGATGGCCGCCAGAAGCAGGGACGAGGCCGCTGCAAGGGTGCGGCGAGACGCGAGAAGGGACATATTTTTCTCCTACTTTCAGACTGGTCAATCATATGTGACTTGTAGGCATGTGTGTCAACAAATGACGACGCCGGGAGACCGAGCGCATCGTCGTCGCGACAGCGCATCGCTGACGGGCACCAACCACCTGATGACACGGGAAAATGGGCCGACTGATAAGTCGCACCGGCGAGTCCATGAGGGTGTCGTGACATGACCGACGCCCACCATGGATTTATGACCCACAGTTAAAATTAGGCAGCCATTCGACACGGAGGCGAGCTGTGAGATGCCGCATCACCGGCGGGCTTCATCACGATGTACGTCGCGCGACGCGGAAGCCCTGCTTGACGTAGACGGTCTCGTACGTGTGGCCGGGGTGAGCGGCGCTCCCCCACGACTCGGCGTCGACCTGCTGGCCGCCCCACGCGTAGGAACGCGCGTCGATGACGACATACTCCGGAGGGGTATCCATCGTGCCGGTCGTCCCCACCCAGTAGACCTGTCGCCCGGGCACGAGACGCGCGAGCAGCGTCGTATCGGTCTCGACGCTCACCCCCTCGGGCACCGCGTCGAGCGCGCCGAGGGCGGCGGCCATCCGCGGGTCTTCCGTGAGGGCGGGGAGGTGCCACAGCGGCAGAGACGAGGCCGTGAGAGCCAGAGACACTGCTGGCACGCACGCGACCGCCCACGCAGCCACGCGCCAGCCGCGCGTCTCTGAGGCCGCGGCAACGTGATCGGCGCGCAGATCGTTGAGCGCATCCTCTCCCACAGCCTCGGCCAGCGCAGAGGCGGACGCCGAACGAGAGGCACGCTTCGGCTCGAGCCACTGGTCGATGACGTCCAGCAGGGAGCACGCAGCGATGGGGACGAGCACGGCGTTGTAGTGCCAGGAGTCCCACACGTAGTAGGTCTCAACGGAGCCCGCGAAGCGCCACGCAAGCGTCGGGAGGACCAGCGCGAACCAGGGGGGAGGCCGTGCCCACGAGGCCGGCGCCGGCCACGAGAACCAGGAGCGTCACGAGCTTGACGGAGGGCGTCGTCAGAATGTCCCACAGGGAGGGGATTGCGCGCGCGGCGGTGGTTCCGCCGGTCGGCGTGCCCGCCCCGGTGGCGGAGCCGTCGAGGGAGTAGGCCCACGTGCCCGCCGGGTTCATCGCCGGGAGCAGCACCTTCACTGTCAGCACAAACGCGACGACACCGAACAGAGCGTACGCCATCGACCACAGAACACTGGAACGCCCTTCGCCTCTGCGGCGCCAGGCGATCACGAGTCCCGCGATGAAAACCGTCAGCCCGAGATCCTCCTTGACAAGGACCAGCGGGGCCAGCCACGCCATGCACGCACCCCAGCGCCGCTCGACGAAGGCGACGCCCCCGAAAGCCAACAGCGGAACGGCCACACAGACCTCGTGAAACTGGGCGCCGACCGCACCCTGCAGCCCCCACCCCAGGCCGTAGGCGAGACCAACGAGGAGGGCACTGCCTCTGCCGAGGAGACGCTGCGCGAGGCGCGCGATCGGCAGGACCGACGCGGCGATCAGCAGGTCCTGGACGACGAGGAGGGTCAGCGCGGAGGGGAAGAGACGAAAGATCGGCCCCAGGAGCGCCAGGATCGGATGGAAGTGATCGCCCAGCAGGTTGTAGCCGGGCCCCTTGATGGGGACGATGGGCGCCTCGAAGCGCGAGTAGGCCTGGACGGCCTCGGCGAAGATGCCCAGGTCCCAGGAGGGGGCGACGAGCGCGCGCCACTGCGCCACCGAGTAGCAGACGTAGAGCGCACCGACGGCGCACGCAATGACGGCGGGCAGCCACCAGGTCGCCACCAGGCGACCGACGGCTAGTCGATCCGGCCCCTTCACCCGACCATCTCCGAACGGCGCGCGTCGGAAGAGTCGGACGCCTCCGCCTCGTCGCGGGCCGAGGCCGGCGCCGGGTAGGGCACGCCGATCCCCTGTTCGTGGTCGGCGCGGCGCTTCGAGCGCGCGTCGGAGTGGAAGAGCTGGCTGACCGTGGCGCGCACGGCGTCGAACATGCGTGCCGGGCGGTTGAGCGACCCGAGCGAGCGGTCCGCGCCCGAGTGCGCGAAGTTGCAGGGGACCTCCATGACGGACAGGCCCGCGCGCAGCACGCTGATGGTCATGGCGGCCTCGAGCACGTAGCGGCCGCTAAACGGCATCGCCGCGTCGATGGCCTCACGCGTCAGGCAGCGCTGGTAGCTGAGGGGGTAGTGGCAGTTCCAGCCGGTCTTACGGCGGATGAGTCGGCGGGCGACGCCCGGCCCGTAGCCGGAGTACTCGCGCCCCGCTGCCGGGACGGCAATCGCCATGTCGGCCTGGTGGGCGAAGACGGCTTCAACGAGGGCGGTGGCCTCGACCGCGGATTCCCCGAGGTCGGGGGAAAGCAGCAGGATGTGGCGGGGCGGCCCGTCGGGTCGGTCGCGCATGGCGGCGACCTTCACGCCGGTCTCGATCGCCGAGGCGCGCCCGCGCTCGACGGAGTGGCGCACGACGACGGCGCCGGCGGCTCGGGCGGCGCGGCCGGTGTCATCCGTGGAACCATCGTCGACGACAATGAGGAGGTCAACGCTGGGTATCGCGCGGCACGCGCGCACGGTGGCCGCGACGGCGCGTCCGACGTTGTGCGCAGCGATGACGGCGGCGACGCGCTGCGGCTGGGAACCTCGAGATCCGGCGGGATAGTTCACGACTAACAGTGTACGGGCGGCGGGGGCGCAATCGCGTCCCCGCCGCCCGTAATGTGAGCGACAAACCTATCTAAACGACAGGTAAAAATGTGCTTAGCGGATCGTCACGGCTCGGGAGACGAGGCCCTGACGTGCGCGGCGTTCCTTGTCATCCAGGCGCTCGGTGACCGCCAACGCCTCCTCGAGAGCCTTGGCAAGGGCCTGCGTACCGGGCGCAACGTCGGCCGCGCTGGCACCCTCGGGCAACTCGAAGACCGGGACGATCAGGCCGCACGCGCGGAAGGAACCCACGTAGCGCGAGCCCTCACCGACGTTGGCCTCGCCGCGCGCGGCCAGGCGGGCGAGCGCATCGAAAAGCTTGGCTTCATCGTTGTCCGTCAGGAAACGAACGAAGTTACGGTTCATCTCGCACCAGTACGCGCCGGGGACGCCGGGGACGGGCTCGGTCGGGATGATCTCGTCGCGGTTCTGTTCGAGGGCGCGACGCGTCGACTCGTCGATCTCCTCGGCCGGGTCGAACCAGAAGGAGAAGTCCTCCTCGAGCTTCATGTCCGTGAAGCTGTCTGCGTCGACGATGTCCTGGAGACGCTCGGAGGGCTCGCGCACGTCGATCGAGATGACGCCCTCGTCGCCCGCTTCCTTCGCGGCGATGGCCGCGAGCAGCGCGGCGCCCGCGTCGTGGCTCAGGTCCGCGGAGTTCGAGCGGGTCTGCAGCGCAACGAGGATGCGGCCGTCGGGACGCACCATCGCGGGGTGGCCTTCGGGCAGGAGAGTGACGAAGTCGAATTCGACGGCGCCGTGGTCGGCGTCGGTGCGTGCGGTCAGCGTGGCCGCCGGGATGAGCTCGCGCATGGCTACCAGCTCGATCTCCTTCGGCAGGCCCTCGTAGGGGCGCGCGACGAAGGGGATCGGCGGGCGATACGCCTTGAGCTTGGCGGGATCGGTGACCTTCTTACGGCGGCTAGCTTTACCCATGGGTGTAATCGTAGCGGGTTTCGCTCAATCGACGAGGTGGGGGCTGGGCGAGCCGGTCCACTCACCCCAACCCCGGCCTCGTCAGCGAGCGGCACCCCGGGCGATGACCTCCACGCCGGGCAGGGCCGCGCGGTAGGCGTCGAGGAAGCGCTCGTACCCGGCCACGCCCTCGGGGGTGGGCTCCAGGGTGGAGACAGATGCACCCGCGAAGACACGCTCGGACAGGTACTCCGGCAGTGCGGGCGCCGCCTCGTCCCCTGCGAGAACGGCGCGGTAGCGCGCGAGGACCGCGATGCCCCACGCGCCGCCCTCGCCCGCGGTGTCTCCCACAGACACCGGGATGTTCAGCGAGTCCGCGAGGATCTGCTGGGCGACGCCCGGAGTCTTGAACAGGCCACCGTGGGCGAAGAGCGAGTCGAGGCGCACACCCTCGCCGCTGAGAATGTCAACGCCGATGCGCACGGCAGCAAAGATGCTCATGAGCTGGGCGCGCATCGCGTTCGCGAGGCTCACGCGCGCGTCAGCGGTGTGCGTGAACACCGGCTGCGCCGCCTCCTGGCCGACGAGCGGCTCGGCGGACAGGGTGTTGTAAGCCATCACGCCGCCCGCGTCGGACTCGCCCGTGAGCGCGTGGTTGTAGAGGGCCTCGTAGATCGCGGGGACGCTCACGTCGGCTCCGACGAGGCGCGCGAAGTCCGCGAACCAGCCGACCCACGCGTCGATCTCGGACGCGCCGTTGTTCGAGTGGACCATGGCGACGGGCGAACCGTCGGGCGTGGTCACCATGTCGATCTCGGTGTGCAGCTCGGTGAGGGAACGCTCGAGGACGGCCATCAGGAAGACGGAGGTGCCGCACGAGATGTTGCCCGTGCGCTGGGCGATCGCGTTGGTCGCGATCATGCCGGTGCCTGCGTCGCCCTCGGGCGGGCACAGCGCGATCCCGGGCTCCAGCGTGCCGGTCGGATCGATGAGCGCGGCCCCCTCGGGGGTCAGCGTGCCCGCGTCCTGCCCCGCGCTGAGCACGGTCGGGAGAACGTCGCGCAGGCGCCACGGGACCCGGTCCTGGACCAGGGCCTCGTACTGATCGAGGTAGGACTCGACGTAGGTGCCGGCCTCGGAGTCGATCGGGAACATGCCCGAGGCGTCGCCGACGCCCAGGACGTGGCGGCCCGTCAGCTGGTGGTGGACCCAACCGGCCAGGGTCGTCAGGCGGGCGACGCGCGGCGCGTGCTCCTCGGAGTCGAGGACCGCCTGGTGCAGGTGCGCGATCGACCAGCGCAGGGGGATGTTGAAACCGAAAAGGCGGGTCAGCTCATCCGCCGCGCGGCCCGTGTTGGTGTTGCGCCACGTGCGGAAGGGCGCGAGCTGGGTGCCGTCGGCGTCGAAGGCGAGGTAGCCGTGCATCATCGCGGAGATGCCGATCGAGCCGTACGAGATTGGGGTAACGTCGTAGCGCTCGCGCACGTCCGCGACCAGGGAGGCGTAGGCGCTTTGCAGGCCAGCGACGACCTCGTCGAGGGTGTAGACCACAGGCCGCCCTCGAGGTGGTTCTCCCACCCGTGGCCGCCGGTGGCGAGCACCTCGTGGTCGGGGCCGATGAGGACGGCCTTAATGCGGGTCGAGCCGAACTCGATGCCGAGCGCGGTGTCGGCGGCGGCGATGGCGGCGCGGGGGTCGGTGCTCACGTGTACTCCTTGGGTCTTCATTGACGAGGCAGTGGTTGCGTTAACGATAACACTTTCGTAGACGCAACAACAACGACCGTTGGTCACTTATCGGACACCCTGTTCGTTATTGGTTTCTTGATCCCAGATTATCAGTCGCGCATCTACCGCTGACCTACCGGGCGCCGAAGCTCTCGATGAAGAGCTCGCGCGCGCGGTCGATCGCGGCGAGTTCCTTTTGTCAGTGAGAGGCTTGGTCGCGCTGCGCTCGATGAAGGTGAGCACCACGGAGGCATACACGTCCGCAGCAAGCGGCAGCACCTCGTCGTCCATGCGGCCTCGCGCCCAATCGGTAAATACCGAACAGCACGTGCGATAAAGCTGCTCGTGCAGGTCGCCCTCTCCCCCCAACTCGGATGGCCAGCAGGGTTGTCAGGGCCTGCCCATTGCGCGCGTACACGTCGGCGAGGTGGCGGGCGACGGCGCGGGCATCACCCTCCTCACCGAACCACAGGCCCTCGAGCGCCGGGGTGATCTCTTCAAGAAGGAACGACACGACCTCGACCAGGAGCGTGTCCTTGTCGGTGTAGTGGTCGTAGAAAGTCGTGCGCGAGACCATCGACGCGGCGCAGATGTCGGTGACGCTCACGTGCGCATACGGCTTGGCCTGGCACGCCTTGACGAGGCCCGAGCGGATCGCCCGACGCGTCTTCCGGACGCGCAGGTCGAGGTTCTTCTCGGCTTCGCGCCCATGCTTATCTGCGCTACGCAGGAACATGTCTCTCCGATCATTTTTCCGCTATTGATAGGCTTATCCTACGCATAGCGGTCGGCCCGTCCGGTATCCAACACTCCGTTTGTTATTGTGCACAACACCGCACGTAAACCGGCGATACGGTCGATGCATGTTCACCGAATACACCGGCAACCGCCAATTCGACCTGCAGCTCAACCGGACCTTCGCGCCGATACTCGACCGCGTCGGCATGGAGACGATCGCGACCGCCACGCTCCCCCACGTTCGATCGACACAGCAGATCACGGCGCTCGCGCAGGGCCTCGCCGAGCGCTTCTCAACCGAGGGGGATGGGGATGCCGCGTGGCGCCTGTACGAGCTCGCCGCCTTCTACCTCGGGGCCGACGACCCCCGTAAGCGGGGCTTCATCGAGGCCATGTCGACCTGCTTCGACGAGGCCCACAAGGGCCTCGCGATCACCCGGCACGCAGTCCCCTATCGCGGCGGGGAACTCACCGCAATGCGTTGGGAGGCCGATCCGACCGACCGCGCGCAAGCCCCCGAGGGCACCCCGCGCACGCTCATCATGATGAACGGCTTCGACGGGTACGCCGAGGAGATCCTCGATTTCGCGTCCCACTTCCCGACCCGCCCATTCGACATCATCGCCTTCGACGGGCCGGGTCAGGGGCACACGGCCCTGGCGGGCATGCCCCTTGAACCAGAGTGGGAGCGTCCGACCGATGCGGTGTTGGACTATTTCGGCGTTGACAGCGCTGCCGCGCTGGGCGTGTCCTTCGGCGGCTACCTGGTGATGCGTGCGGCCGCCTACTGCCCGCGCATCAGCCACGTGATCGCTTTCGACATGATGTACCGGCTCCTCGACGGGCTGACGCTGCCACTGCCTCGTCCCCTGCGCCCCATCGCGGATGCGGTCGTCGGGAACCCGAGGCCCGCATGGCTCATCGACGCCGCGCTGTGTGTCGCGCCGAGGTTCAGCGCGGACCTGGCGTGGAAACTGCAGCAGGCCTCGCACCTGACGGGTTTGAGCAGGCCGAGCGAGGTGCTGCGAGCATTCGGCGACTACACGATGGAACCTCTCGAGGGGCGCATCACCCAGCCATGCCTGATCCTGGCCGGGGACGCCGACCAGTACGTGCCCTTCGAGCGCCTGGGCGACGTGCGCCGAGCGTTGCGGGGCGCGGAGTCACTGGAGGTGCGCGCGTACCGTCACGCGCAGGATCCGGACATGGCTCAGCACTGTCAGATCGGAGACCTCGACCGCGCCTTCGCGATTCAAGGCGAATGGCTCAGCGGCCGGAGACCCCGCAGCGGCGCAGAAGAGCGTGCATGACGGCGGCGGCGCCGTCGTTTTCGACGGCGGCCGTCACGTGATCGGCGTGGCGGCGCACCTCGTCGGATGACCCGCCCATGGCCACACCGAAGGCGGCCCACTCGATCATCGCGATATCGTTCGTGCCGTCGCCGACGGCGACGGTCCCACACGCGGGCAGGCCGAGGCGCTGACGCAGAGACTCCAGGCCACTCGCCTTGGTCACGCCGAGCGGCTCGATGTCCGCCCAGGACGTCCAGCCGACGAAGACCTCGTGGGTACGCGACACGTCCAGGGACGACAGAATCCGGTCGAACTCCTCGCGATCCATGTCGGCGGCGCGCACGACGATCTTCGGCGTAGGCGTGGAGGCGAGCTCCTCCATCGACACGATGCGGTGATCGCTCCCCTCGATCTCATTGTTCGGGAAGGGAGCGGAGAGCAGGATGTCGGGGTGCGGCATCGACGCGAACACCGAACCGGGCACGGCCGAGGCGATCTCCTCCAGGATCGGGCCGGGCACGAAGGTGCGCTCCTCGACGATCTCACACTGCCCGCCGCTGACGCGCACGAGGGTCGCGCCGTTATTACACAGCGCCCACCCATCCGTGAACTCGAGGGCGTCGAGAACGGGAATCACGCCCTCAAGCGCGCGACCCGAGGCGATGAGCACCTGGGCGCCCGCGGCGGCGAGGCCGTGGATCCCCTCGAGGACACGCGGGGTCGCCCCCGCCGGTGTCAAGATCGTGCCGTCAATGTCGAGCGCGACCAGGACCTGGCCCGCCGACGTCGGAAAGTCGGTGGGCAGGGCTGCCGAGGCCTCGTCGAGAAGATCCTCGAAGGGGCGAGCGACTTCCCCGGTGGAGGGGACCGTCAGGAAGCGCTCTTGGCTCATCGAGCGACCGGGCTTAGAACCTCGAGTCCACCCAGGTAGGGACGCAGGGCCTCGGGCACGTAGATCGAGCCGTCCGCCTGCTGGTGATTCTCCAGGAAGGCGACAATCCAGCGGGTCGTGGCCAGCGTGCCGTTGAGGGTGGCGACCGCGGTCATGCCGTCCTCGCGGCGCTCGCGAATGCCGAGGCGGCGCGCCTGGAACGTCGTGCAGTTCGAGGTCGACGTGACCTCCATGTAGCGCTCCTGGGTGGGCAGCCACGCCTCGCAGTCGAACTTGCGGGCGGCGGAGGTGCCCAGGTCGCCGGCGGCCGTATCGATGACGCGGTAGGGCAGCTCAACCTTGGCGAGCATCTCTTCTTCCCACGCGAGGAAACGCTGGTGCTCCTCGGCGGCGTCCTCGGGGCGGCAGTAGCTGAACATCTCAGCCTTGTTGAACTGGTGGACGCGGATGATGCCGCGCGTGTCCTTGCCCGCGGAGCCGGCCTCGCGGCGGTAGCAGGTGGACCAGCCCATGTAGCGCTTGGGGCCATCCGACAGGTCGAGGATCTCGTCGGCATGGTAGCCGGCGAGGGCCACCTCGGACGTGCCCGTCAGGTACAGGTCATCGGCGGGCAGGTAGTAGATCTCGTCGGAGTGCTCGTTGAGGAAGCCGGTACCACCCATGACCTGCGGGGTCACGAGGGTCGGGGTCATCATCGGCACGAAGCCGTTGGCCAGCGCCTGGTCCATGGCCATCGTCATGAGGGCCAGCTCGAGGCGGGCGCCGATGCCCTTGAGGTAGTAGAAGCGGGCGCCGGAGACCTTCGCGCCGCGCTTGGTGTCGATCGCGTCCAGGCCCTCGCCGAGCGCGAGGTGATCCTGGGGCTCGAAGCCCTCGGCCGCGAAGTCGCGGGGGGCGGGTCCCTCGTGGCGCAGAACCACGAAGTCCTCCTCGCCGCCGACGGGCACGCCGTCGAGAACGAGGTTCGGCAGGAGGCGCGCGAGGCGGTCGGCCTCGGCGTCGGCGGCGTTGGCGGCGGCCTCGGCGGCCTTCACCTGCTCGGCGAGCTCCTTGGCCTGAGCCAGGATCGCCGGACGCTCCTCCTTGGAGGCGCGGCCCACGGACTTGGAGACCTCCTTTTGGGTGGCTCGCAGCGTCTCGAAAGCCTGCAGGGCCTCGCGGCGGGCGGCGTCGGCCTCAATAATCTCATCGACGAGGCCGGGGTTCGCTCCGCGGGCACGCTGGGAGGCGCGGGCGGGTTCGGGTTTTCACGCAGGGCACGCACATCAATCATGCGTCCCATCCTATGCCAGGTGGGCGCGCCGTGTCCCCTACCGGAGCCAGTTTGAATTTAACACAGCAGGTCAGAGTTATACACAAACTACATTCCTGAAGTCCTCAAAACTCTGAAAGTTATCCACCTTTGGTGCATAACCGTGTGGACAACATGACACCAGGTACATATCAGGCCAACACATATGACACGAAGTACAACGAAAAGCCACTTAACAACCCGTCCACAGACCACCCACGGGCTACCCTTATTCACATGGACGCTACACCGTGGGTACTCGCCGCCGCCGCCGGAGCCGGAGCGATTGGGGTCGCGCGCCTCGCGACAGCCCTCACCCGCAGACACCGCCGCCGCCAGGCCCTCGCGGTGCCCGCCTCCGTGGACGATCCGACGCGCGGACGGCCACGCCCCTGGATCATCATGAACCCCTCGAAGCACGAGGATCCCCAGGCATTCAAGGACCTCATCAACCGCAAGGCCAAGGAACTGGGCATCGACCACGTGCACTGGCGCGAGACCACGCGCGAAGACCCGGGCACCGGGCAGGCCGTACGCGCCCTCGAGGAGGGGGCCTCCGTCGTCATCGCCGCGGGCGGAGACGGCACCGTGCGGGCCGTCGCAGCCGGCATGGCCGGATCCGGCGTGCGCATGGGCATCATCCCCGTGGGCACCGGCAACGTCCTGGCCGGCAACCTATCCATCCCGGACGACCCCGAAGCGGCCCTCGCCGTCGCACTCGACCGCAACCACCGCGCCGTCGACCTGGCGTGGGTGCGCGTCGAGGATGCCACGCAGGAGTCCGATCAGCCTGCCGAGGGCGGGCTGCGCCTCGCCGCACGCGCCGCACTGCACCCCGAGGTCACTCTTCAGAACGAGGAGGCCCCGGCCTCGTCGATCGAGCCACGCACAGACGAGTACGCGTGCCTCGTCATCGCGGGCATGGGCTACGACGGCGAGACGATGGCCGACACGGATCCCGAGCTGAAGAAGCGGATCGGCTGGATCGCCTACGTGTGGGCGGGCCTGGGCGCGATGGGCGTTCCGCGCATGAAGGCGCGCCTGACCCTGCGCTCCCCCTCCGCCCCCACGCCGGACCCGCTCGGCGTCGGCGACCAGCTTGCGGCACGACCCTCGACGAGGAGGACGCCGCGCCCGAACAATCCCCGCACTCGCCCGCGGATGAGATCACCCGCGTCGAGGCACGCTCCGTCATGTTCGCCAACGCGGGCGAATTGAAGATGCTGGTCCTCGCGCCCGACGCGGAGCTCTCCGATGGGCTTATCGACGTCATCGCGGTCGACGCGCACGCCGGCCTGCTCGGCTGGGCGGACGTGACCTGGAAGATGCTCGGCCAGCTCATTGGCCTGCGCCCCATCAACCTGCCCGTCTCGACCGGCAAGGTCGCGTTCCGCCAGGCGAAGGGCGCCTCCGTCACGTCCGAGGAGGCCCAGGTGTGCCAGGTGGACGGGGACGCGATCGGCGTCGCCCACACCATGCACATCCGCATGCAGCCGGACGCCCTCGACATTGCCGTGCCCGCCGAACGCACGTGGATGGAGCTACTGCCCGCCTAATCCGTGTCCCTGCAAAGCACACATAGGGAAGAATTCTGGGACTGACGAGGAGCAAACCAAGGTGTTTCCTCGGCGGTCTGCAGGATTGCCCGCATCTCAACTTGTTGCCAAGTAGCAGTGCACTACTTAGCGCAGCGTTGCACTAGATAGGAAGCAGTGCAATGCCCTCACAACTAGTGCATCGCTGCTGTATCTAGTGCAGTGCTGCAGGATCTCGCCCATTGAACACTGGCAGGAGGCACTGTCGGCGACAAATTCCACGACGACGCTTGTTACCGATGAGGTGTTACACCCGATCGGGAAGATTCAACCCCTTCTGATCGGGTGGAATCTTCCCGATCAGGTTGAATCTTCCCTAACGGGTTGAATCCCGACGATGGGACGCTAGATTTCTCGTTGCACCTCGACCAGGCATCTCGTTATGCCTCGGCGCGGAGCCTTGAGGTTAGGGCTCGTATATCTCCAACACCAACCCACTGCACATCTCCACGATCCGCCTTGTTTCTAAGTGGTGTTACACCACTTATCGGGGTATTGCACCAGCTCGGAGGTGGTGTAATACCCCCTTACTGGTGTAATGCTCCCTAACTGGTGCAGACCTGCCCGATCTAGCTCGATTGACAGTAAGTTGGAGCGGCAGATGCCGTGACCCGGCTTATCCCTCAGCGCTGCAGACCTACCAAGTGCGAACCCATGGTCCGTGGGGAGACGCGAGCGTCAGACCAGCGGCCAGGACGGCGCGTTGCCCACGGCCTCGCCCGTGCCGTCCCCGCCGTTCAGCAGGTCCGCGACCCACGCGCGACCCGCGCGGAAGGCCTCGTCCGTCGTTCCCGGGGCCACCGACGCGCGCACCCCGTCGACGCGCGGATAGGACCCCATGAAGCGGACCTCCGGCGAGTAGCGGTGCAGGCCGACGAGGGCCGCCTGGACGCGCTCCTCGCGGATGTGGCCGACGATGTCAATGCTGAACGTGTAGTTGCCGAGGCCGTCGCCGCTCGGGCGCGACTCGATGCGGGACAGGTCGACGCCGCGCGCCGAGAACTGCTCGAGGAGCGTCAGCAGAGCACCCGACTCGTTGACCGGCAGGGCCACCTGGATGGTCGTCTTATCCGCACCGGTCGGCGGGGGCACCACGCCGGGGCGGGCCACCAGGACGAAGCGCGTGATCGCACCCGGGTTATCCGCGACGTCGGTGAACAGAGCCTCCAGGCCGTAGGTGTTGACGGACACCGCGTTGCACAGGGCAGCGTCGAAGGATGCGTCGCCGTCCGAGAGAAGCTCAGCGGCTGCGGCAGTCGACGTGGCGGGCACGTGGATCGCGCCAGGGAAGGTCTCCTCAACCCAGCCGCGGCACTGCGCCCACGCGTGCGGGTGGGTGCCGATGCGGCGAATATCCTCGGGGCGCGTACCCGGCAGAACGGCCAGCTGGAAGACCACGTGCACGTGCATCTCGGCGACGATGACGAGGGGGTCGCCGTGCGAGAGGGAATCGAGCGTCGCGTTGACGCCGCCCTCGATGGAGTTTTCGATCGGGACGACGGCACGGTCGGCCTCGCCGCGGCGCACAGCCGCGAGCGCCTGCGGGGCGCTCGTCATCGGCATGAGGATCGCTCCGGCGGGCGCAACCTGGTGGACGGCCTGTTCGGTAAACGTGCCGAAGGGACCGAGGAAGGCGATACGAAGCTTGTCACCGAGGGGCGCGGGGCCGGGAATGTTCGTCGTCATGGTGTCAAGGGTAACGAGAGGGGCAGGCACGACGCGGCCTCGTTTCAGCACACGGGGCGCATTGTGGCCAATCGCGCGGGATCTGGCGAGCGCGGGATCTGGGGAGCGCTGCCGGTTCCACGGGGGCGCGACCCCAGGTCGCAGCGTGCGGATGTCAGTCGCGGTTCGCGCTCACGCCCGTCACGAAGGCCTCGCGTCCTCCGCCCGGGATGACGTCGCCGCACGCGGTGATCTTCCACAGCTTCGCGGTGCCGCCCGCGTCGACCAGTTCAAAGCCGCTGGACGTGTCGACTCCGTACAGGCCGGGGTTGCGGGAAGAGCGCATGAAGTTGTAGTAGGCGCCGTCTTCCTCCTCGTAGAAGTGCGTAATGCCGAGCTTTGCACGACCTCGCACACCTCCGGATCGGTCGCGATGTCATGGAAGCGCTGGGTGAGAACCTTCTGCGAGGCGCCATCCGCGTTGACCGTGCTCAGCTGCGGGAAGACGGCCTTGCGCCCGCCGAGCATCTCGGAGTAGGCGGCGCCCGCAATCGGGTCGCCCAGAATGAGCGCGTCGGGGGTGGTCGTGTACTTCATGCGGCGCAGCATGGCCAGCTCGCCGGTGGTGGCCATGCCGGGCTTACCCAGGTGTTCGGGGTCGTACACGTAGGCGACCGCAGCATGGCGGGCATCAATTGCCCCGAAGGTGGAGAGGACGAGGATGAGCAGGCCGACACCCGCCTGGATCGGCCAACGCGGCGCTTCGACCTCGTCCTCGACGCCTCGTTCAGCGAGGATCCGCTGCAGCGACCTGGTCCAGGCGGCGTGCAGGGCGTGGATGATCGCGGCGGTGCCGACCGCCATGAGGACCGCGAGCGCGATGTCTTCGACGCCCATGATGCGTCGGGCATCCTTGTACCAGGGGGCCAACAGGTACGTGCGCAGCGCCGAGTTGGGCGAGTAAGCGAGGCCCGTCAGGCCCGCGAGAATCAGGTAAGAGATGAGCGGCCAGAACGGCAGGGGCAGCGCCTTGTCCTCGTCGGCCGAGGCCGCGTCTTGCTCATCTGCGTCCGCGCCCTCGACGAGTCCAGCCTGTTCGGCGGCACGTTCGAGCGGGTCGGGGCGGCTCAGGAGAGTGTGCAGGCGGGCGGTCGCGGCGACGCCCGCGATGAGAAGGATCAGCTGGACGAGCGTCCATTGGGTGATGCCCGACGTGCTCGTGAAAGGCGGGTAGGCAGGAAGGCGTGGGCGAAAGCCTCGCTCCAGCCGCTGCCGTTGCGGGGGTACTTGCCCATGGCCTGGATCTTGGGGGAGGCCAACGCGAGGAGGGGCAGGGCGACGACGGCGAGCGCGAGGCCACCCCACGCAAGGACGGCGAGCTGGCCTCGGCCCTCACGATCAAGGGCGCGGCGAGCAAAGGAAGCGATGGAGGCTAGGAGAGGCGCGATCAGGAAGGCGAGCAGGGAGAAGGCGGCGCTCGGGTGCGCGCCGACGAGGCCGAGGGCGCCGATGAGCAGGAAGATGCCTTGAGGGATGCGGCGCGCGAAGGCCCGCAGTCCGTCACCGGCTCGCAGATCGGCGGCGAGTCTACGCCCGACGACGACCGCTGCGGCGGCGAGGCCGGGGACCAGGGCGGTGCCGGTCGAGTTCGGCCACTGGTTGTACATGGTCAGGGCGTCGGCCGGCATGTTGAGCAGCATCCCGCCGATGATGGGCGCCGCCATGATGGCGCTGCGCGACGCGGTGAGGACGGAGACGAGAGCCGCCAGACCGATGACCCACACGGCCATGAGCGCCAGCGAGGACACGTTGGAGGCCTGGACGACGGAGTCGTAGCGCGCGAAGAGCGCGACAAATGCGTGCCAGCCCGTGGGGTAGTAGACGTTCCTGCCGCCGTAGAGCTCGTGGAGGCCCCCGAAGGGGCTCGCGTTCTTTCCGTACAGGATGGCATGCACGCCGTTCTGGTGGAACGTCGGATCCCACTGCTGGACGGGGTTGGCAGGGTTCGCACCAGCGATGAGAGGCCAGGCGGACACGAGGAAACCGAAGATGATCGCCCCCCACGTGGCCGCACGGATCGCGGCCTGGCGCCCACCGATCGGCTGACGCACGCCGATGGCCTCGCGCAGGGGAACTCCCCGCAGCGAGAAACCGCCGTTAGTGCGATGGAAGAAGCTCAGGCTCCACGCGCCGGCGCCTCCGAGCGCACAAAGGCCGAGGATCGGCATGGCGGTGGAGGACTCCCACTCGATGTCGAGGAGCGGGTAGGCCACCGACATGATGGTGACGAGGCCGAACGTGAATGCAGGTGCGGCCGCAACAGCGACGAGCGACGAGCGCCCTCCGGCCCGCAGCCACATGAACCCCGGCAGCACCAGGGCGACCATCATGGCCAGCAGGGTCGGGAGCAGCATCCACCAGGCCAGCACGGATTACTCCTTGTCGGAAGCGGCGCGGCGCTTGCCCACAATCTCAATGATGACGGGCAGGACCGATGCGAGGATGATGACGCCGAGGATGAGCGTCAGGTTGTCGTGCACGAAGGGGACGTTACCCAGGAGCGCACCCACGAGGATGAAGCCCGCGCCCCACACGATGGCACCCAGCGTGTTGAAGGCCAGGAACTTCGGGTAGGGGTAGCGTGCCATGCCCGCGGCGATCGGGATGAAGGTGCGTACGAAGGGGATGAAACGGCCGATGACCAGCGAGCGGCCGCCGTAGTTCGTGAAATAGTGCTCCGCCTTCTCCAGGTGCTCGGTCTTGAGGATGCGGGCATCCGGCTTGAAGAAGCGGCGACCCCACTTGGCTCCCAGGAAGTATCCGATCTGCGCGCCGATGAAGGCCGCGACGACGACGAGGAGGATGAGCGTCGGCAGGTGCAGGCCGAGACGGTCGTGGAGCAGGCCAGCGGTAAACAGCAGGGACTCGCCCGGCAGCACGGGGAACAGGACGCCGGATTCGATGAGGACGATGAGCATCGTTCCCCACAGCACCCACGGCCCCATGGCGACGAGGAGGGTCTCGGGATTTTTAAACCACTCGATAACGGTGTGCAGCACCGACGGATCCGATGCAGTCACGAGTGTCGACCAGGTCACGATAGGGCCCTTTTCTGCCGGGAATGTATCATCCTAACCCTACCTTTGTTGACCTCGAATATAGGATAGGCGGCATGAGGAAGCGCAAGGATTCACACGACGGCTCGCCGGTCGGGGACACGAACATCCTCTTCGTCCCCGATTCCTCCGCCGACCCCTCAGCATCCGGGGTGGATGCCCTCATGGGAATGATCGACGAGGCCGGGGCTCCCCTCAGGCTCCCCCGCCCCCGGAGGTCCCCTCCTCGGAGGCGCGAACCGAGGTCATGGCACCCGTCGTTGCACCCACCCAGCCTCAACCCCACGAGGCCACCCCGGCCTCGTCGACGCAAGCCGACAGCGCCGTCGCCGATGCTTCCCTCCCGCCCGCTCCGCCGACCGACTCCGACGACTCGGCCGATTCCGATGATGCGGCCGACGCAGTCGAGCCCACCCTGGCCTCGTCCACGCACGAGGAAAACGATTCCGAACAGGCCATCGACGCTGAGGAGGCCACCTCCGACGCTTCGGCGGACGAGACCGACCAGACCGATCACAACGCCACGGGCGCGGACACCGAATCCGTCGATTCCCTCACCTCGCCCCCGACCGGTGAAATCGCCGCGAACCTGCCCGCACGCCGCATGCGCCTGCCCCGCCCCGTCTACATCGCGGACCGCATCACGAGCGTGCGCCGCCGCCGCGAAGACCTCGTCGACGTCGTCCTCTCGCTCATCGCGATCCTCATCATCTGGACGATCGGCACGGTGGCCAGCGCGACCACACACGGCGTCACCATGGACGTCCTACAATTCCAGCTCATCCGCAAAATCCTGATCCTGCCCGTCAGCCTGGTCGAGGGCCTCATCATCCTGATCACGCCGATCCTCGTGATCATCTCCCTTGCCTTACGCAAGCGCCTCCAGGCGATCATCCAGGCCCTCGTCACCAGCGTCGTTGCGGCGATCGGCGGATGGATCATTGCCGTCTTGACCGGGCTACTGCCCGCTTACCTCACCGCACCGCTGAGCGTGGACCGCGCGATAGCTACGCAGGGCTCGCAAACCGGCAGTGTGATCGCCATCAACCTGGTCATCGTCACCCTGTGTGCCCTGTTCACCTCCGCCGGCGAGGCCCAGTCGATGAAGGCCATCAAGTGGGGTTGGACCGGCCTGTGGATCATTCTCATCCTCGGCGTGCTGCGCTCGTCCATGACCCTGCCCGTCGCCTTCATCTCCGTGTTCCTGGGTCGCGCATTCGGCTCCGGCTCGCGGTGGGTCATGGGCTACGACGACCAGAGGGCGAAGGGCGCCAAGCTCGTTGAGGGCCTTCTCAGCATCGGCATCACGCCCTCACGGATCGTGCGCACCGACCTCGACACGACCGAGGAACCTCTGGCCACGTGGGCCGTCGCGGAGAACTCGCGCGGTCACCTCACGCAGATGCCCGCCGACCTGGGCGACATGGGCGTCACGGTCACGAAGCGCCCCAGCCAGGACCACCACCGCCATTACCAGGCGTGGAGCGACACGGGCCTGGCCTACGAGATCATCGCCATGGACCCCGGCCAGGAACTGACCGGAACTCTCCTCGAGATGTGGAACAACCTGCGTCTGCGCGGCATCAGCCGATGGGTCTCCCCCTCGCTCAAGGCGCAGGCCGAGCGCTCCTCCTTCACGACGCTGCAGGCGTTGCGCGCCGGCGTGTTCACGCAGGAGCCGATCGGCATCGCTGCCTCCGCGGACTCGATCATCATGGTCATGTCCGCGCTGCCCCCGACGACTCCGCTGACGGAGCTCGGCGAGGACGCGACGGACGAGGTCTTGGACCGCGCGTGGGAGCAGCTGCGATTCGCTCACTCACGTGGAATCTCTCACCGCGCTCTCACCCCCGAGGCGGTCGTCGTCGATGAGTCATCGGACGTGTGGCTGCTCGATTGGGATTCCGGCGAGGTTGCGACCACCGAGCTGAACCAGTCGATCGACATCGCGCAGATGCTGGTCCTGACCGCCCTCGCGGTGGGGCCGGAGCGCGCGCTCGAGGCGGGCCGCCGCAACGTCGGCGAGGCGACGCTCGTCGCGTGCGCGCCCGTCATCCAGAAGCCCGTGCTTCCCGCACAGATCAATCAGCGCCTGCGCCGTTCCGACCTACTGGGCGACCTGCGCGCCGCCCTCGTGGGAGACTCCGAGGCCGAGACCGCGCCCACCGCCGACCTGCAGCGATTCCGCCCGCGCACGATCCTCACGGTCGCGATCGCGTTCATCGCCGTCTTCATCGTCGTCGGTTCGCTCAACTTCAACGACATCGTCACCACGGTCAAGAGCGCGAACCTGTGGTGGATGCTCGCCTCCGCGGTGCTCGCCTGCCTCATTTGGGTCGGTTCCGCGGTCCCCCTTGTTGCTCTGTCGTCCGAGAAGCTGCCCTTCAAGGAGACGTTCATCGCCCAGGTCGCGGCCTCGATCATCACGATCGTGGCGCCCGCCGGCGTGGGTCCCGCTGCCCTCAACCTGCGCTACCTGCGCAAGCGCCGCGTTCCCACCGCAATGGCGGTAACGACGGTGACGCTCATGCAGATCTCTCAGGCTCTCGTCACGATCGTCCTCCTGCTCCTCGTTATGGTCATTGCAGGATCGTCGCTGTCTGTGTCGGTCCCCTACGGCACGATCCTCGGTGTCGTCGCGCTCGTCATGGTCGCGGTCGGCGTCATTGTCGCGGTGCCAAAGGTGCGGCGCTGGATCTGGTCGAAGATTCAGCCGACCTGGCAGCAGGTCTACCCGCGCCTCCTGTGGATCATCGGTCAGCCCCGCCGCCTCGCTGCGGTCCTGGGCGGCAACCTGCTGATGAACATCGGCTACGTGGGCTCGTTCTGGACGGCGCTGCTCGCTATGGGTGGTTCGCTGAACTTCTCCACGGTGTCGCTCACCTACTTGACGGCGAACGCGGCTGGCTCGTTCATCCCCTCGCCGGGTGGTATCGGTACCGTCGAAACGGCGCTGACCTCGGGCCTGACGGTCGCGGGCATCTCTTCGTCGGTTGCCATCGCGACGGCCCTGCTCTACCGTCTCGTCACCTTCTACGGCCGCATCCCACTGGGCTGGCTGGCCATGAAGTACATGGAGAAAAAGGACCTGATCTAGGGAACGCCTCGCTGACGCAATCGGTATCCGGCTGTCACGTGCCCCAGCGCGAGGCAGCCGGATTCCGTCTCACTGGAGGCGGTTGTTGCCGTCCAGGTACACCGCTTGGACGCCACTCACCGAGCGGATCGTGTCCAGCGAACCGGCAGGCACGCGCAGCGCGTAGCCGCGCAGGGCGTTGCGATACTCCCGCTCCACGGAGACGGAGGCGCCCGGGAACGCGGCGACCACGGCCTCGTTGATCGAGGCGAGGGTCGCCTCGCCGTCGGCGCTCTCCTCGAGCTGAACAATGACGACGACCGAGGTATCGGCGTCCTGGGCGCCGGACTGCGCGCTCACTCCGCCCTGCCCGTTCTTCGAGGTCAGCGCCGTGTCGGGGTCAACGGTCGACGACGAGGCCGGGGCACCCGGCGCGGACTGGGCGGAGTCGGCGCGCGTGTTGGACTGCGGCGACGGTGTCGTCGTGGAGCCGGTGGAGCAGCTCGCGACCGCGAGCGCGCACGTGCCCACTCCGGCCAGGAAAACGGCTGGCTTCTTCATGGACTGCACTCCCTTACGTTCGACGCAGATACGAGGCGACATCGAGGCGTGTCGCTACTTCCAACATACCGCAGCGGCCGCCGGGAATGCGACAGTCATGCAGGCATGAGAAGGGGCCCGGGAGCGCTCGCAGTGAGCGGTCCCGGGCCCCGGCCTCGTGAATCAGCGAATCAGTGATTCAGGTGCGATGCGCGTCAGCGCACCCAGACCCCGTTCGCGTCGAACACATAGGTGCGTCCATTGATGACCTGGGTGCCCGTCAGCATGGCTCCCGACGGAGACAGGTAGTACCAGGAGCCGCCCACGTTGAGCCAGCCGGTGGCCATCTGACCGGAGGCATTCAGGTAGTACCAGCTGCCGTCAACCTGCACCCATCCGGTCGCCATCGCACCGGAAGCGGTGAGGTAGTACCACGATCCGCCGTCGGCGACCCATCCGGTCGTCATGACCTTCGTGGCCGGATCCAGGTAGTACCAGGAGCCGCCGTCGCGGACCCAGCCGCCCACGAGGGCGCCCGAGTCGTTTGCGTAGACCCACTGGCCGTCGGCACGCTTGAGGAAGCCGGTCGCCATGTAGCCCGACGGGCCGAACAGGTAGTCCGAGCCGTTGATCGTGTACCAGCCACCCTTGAGGTAGCTCGCACCGTCGGCGCAGGTGTAGAACCAGCCGGCCGCGTCCTTCGTCCAGTGGCCGCCCTCGGTGCTCGCGCACGCGTCGGCGGTGCCGGTGTTGTTGCTGGGCAGGTTGAGGGTCGCGGGCTCGGAGTGGTTGAGGCCGTAGTCCCAGGCCAGTAGGTAGGGGTGGGCGATGACGGTGCCGGAGCCACCCTGATATGCCCACGCGGCGTCGATGTCCTTGAAGGGAACCTCGACGTGGTACGCGTAGGTTCCGTCGGCCCCGACAGTGCCTTCGGCGTCCGTGAAGACGTGGCGGTAGAACCACAAGCCGTCGGCGGGATCGTGCAGGTCGATCGCCGCCAGCGGGGACGCGTCGGCGACGTCGAAGGACAGGACCGTGTCGGCGCCCTCGCCCTTGTACTCCAGGTTGGAGACGACGGGTGCAACGCTGTCGATGCGGAAGTCGTAGGAGATCGACTGCTCGGCCTGCGAGGGGCCGTCATTGTGGGCGGACAGCGTCAGCTTGTACTGGCCATCAGGCAGGTTCTTGAACGCGTCGGAGCGCAGGTCAAGGGCCGTGGACTCGTGGGCCTGTTCCACCCAGGTCATCTTGCCGGTGCTCGGGCTGATGCCCGACTTCCAGTTCTGGTAGCGCGTGAAGGAGGCGACCTTCTCACCCGCGGCGTTCGTGTACACGGTGTTGAGCGTGTGGACGCTGCGCAGCGTGCCCGTGCGCGGTTCGAGGATCGTGGGGGCGCCCGAGGCCTCGGAACGGGAGACGACGTAGCGGTCGGCGCGGGGCAGACCCACGAGGTCGCTCGTCTTGATGACCGGGTTGTAGCCCAGGATGTTGCCGCTCGCTCCGTTGTAGATGCCCGAGGGCAGCGCGTGGCCCCACCCGTCGGAGGCGAGCTGGTCGAAGATCGCGGGCTTGCCCCAGTCACCGTAGAAGCCCAGGTAGGGCACGGTGAGGTCGGGCTGGGACTCGGTGCGCGAGGTGAAGCGCACGAATCCGTCGAGGAAGGTCCCCGAGGGGGTGTTGGCCGTGGCGAAGGCGGCGAACTCACTGCCCGGCTTCACGTCGACGCCAATGGTGGCCTCGCCGTTCGCGGGGACGGTGACGGTCGCACCCTCACCCGAGGTGGACGCGGCGCCCGAGTACGCGATCTCCACGCCCTTGCCTCGCCAATCGGTGGAGCTGCCGGTGAAGTAGCCGCCGTCAACGTTCTCGGACAGGGCCTGGGAGCTGACCTCGTACGTGGCCGGTGTGTCGGAGAGGTTGTGGAGGGTGACTGCGAAGTGCCATCCGGTGGTGCCGTCGCCCAGGTCGGCCTTGGGCCGGGACTGCTCGGCGGCGCCGACGACCGTGGGGTACACGGACGAGGTCGTGGCCGCGACCGCGTCAACGAGGCCCAAGCCCTGCTTGCGCGGCGAGTAGAAGGTACCGGTCGTCTGGGCCGCGTCCGCGAGCGGGCGGGCGGTGCCCATGATGAGGTTCTGAACGACGTCGACCTTCTCGCGCACGCTCATCGAGGTAAAGAGCGGATCGGACTGGACGCGCTGCAGCACGACGGCACTGACGCCGGCCATCTGCGGGGTCGCCATGGACGTGCCAGACAGATGGTCGTACTTGCCATCGAGGACGGCCGAGTAGATGCTGCCGCCGGGGGCGCTGACCTCGGGCTTGAGGCGCAGGTCCGGGGTGACACCCCACGAGGAGAAGTCCGACATCGAGTAGTTCGAGCTCGGGGTGATGGTCTTGCCGTCCACGAGGGTCAGGTGATGATCCGCGGCCGCCAGCATGGCCTGGCCGTTCTCCTGGGAGATAAATGCGGCGGGCACGTCCAGAGTCGTGATGCTCATAAGCATGAGCGAGTCGCCGGCGACGTTGTTGTAGACGAGAATGCCGGCGGGCTTGAGCGCCGCCAGGTTCTCGATCTTCTTCTGGAATGTCAGCTTGCCGCGCGAGACCAGGGCAAACTTGCCGGCCAGGCCATCGGGGTACTTGGCGGTGAGGGCTGCGGCGTCTTCCTCAGTGGCGTATCCGGCGTCGATGTACTCGTAGGACCCGGCGGCCAGCTCGGCGATTTCGGCGACCTTCTCGCCGTTCGCACCGCGCGCACGCTGGTAGGCGATGTCCTTTCCGGCGGCGGTGAAGGCGTTGTAGGACAGGAGGTTGTCGACCGAGGCGACGGCGAGGACCGACGAGTAGGTGGCGGGCTCGCACTGGGTCGAGGAGTCGGGATCCGAGGCGTAGGGCAGGTTGCGTCCGGAAGTGTTGCCGTACCCGGCCGAGTAGTGGTTGCCGGCCGCAGCATTGACCGAAATGCCCTCGTCCTGGAGCTTCTTGAAGACGGAGGCGAACACCGAGTCGGCCTCGTTGTCCATGCCGCCGAGCTGTCCGAGGGACAGGTTCACGACGTCGGGGTGCAGGACCACCATGTCGTCGAGGGAGGCGAGCAGCGCCGAGTCGGGGATTTCTCCGTCTTCACTGCGCGAGACCTTCGCGACGATGATCTGAGCTTCGGGGGCCACACCGATGATCTGGTCGGCGTTGCCTGCGGTGATGCCGGCGACGTGCGTGCCGTGGGAGCCGTAGGATCCCTTGGCCGGCATAGCATCGTTGTCGCCGTCCGCGTAGTCGTAGGCGAAGGGGAACTTCTCAGAGACGTACACTCCCAGCTTTCCGTCGCCCAGCTTCGGGGTCAGGGACGCAACCTTGTCGGCGGTGAGCGAGGGAGTCGAGGCCATGGCGCCGGTGAACGCGGGATGGGTCATCTCGACGCCGGTGTCGATGACGGCGACGACCTTGCCCTCGCCCTTTTGGGTGAGCTGGTCGGCGTGCATCATGATCTGGGCGCTGAGGTTGTCAGGGTTCTGGGTCGACAGTCGGGGCGCCTGGGTGCCGCCCTCGGCATCGACCTCGTCGACGTCGCTGACGCGGGTTTCGCGCTCGAGGAATGCGGCCTTGACGCCGCTCACCGCGCGGATCGCGTCGAGGGAGCCGGCGGGCGCGCTGAGCGCGAATCCTTCGAGGGCCTTGTCGTACTCGCGCTCCACTGGGCGGATGCGCCCGGGAATGCGGCGGCCACGGCCTGGTTGATCGAGGCGAGGGCTGCCGCGCGGTCCGCTCCCTCGTGCAGCTGCACGATGATGCCGACGATCGCGGAGGGGTCTTGCTCGGCGGTCGGCGCGACCTGGTCGGGCTGAGACGTCTGCCCACTCTTCGAGGTGAGCGCGGTATCGACGTCACCGACGGGCAGGGACGAGGCCGTGGTACCGGAAGCGGGGTGGGTGTCCGAGAGCGGCGCTGCGAGAGCCGCGGGCCCTGTCAGGGCGAGCGCGCAGGCGCTGGCGAACGCGAGGAACGCCGCTGGTTTCTTCGTTGTCATGTGCGTACTCCAATGTGTCGACGGGCAACCGTGTCGGCGGGCGGAGGGGACTTCGTCGTGCCGGCCACCACTGTCAAAATACCGCAAAGAATGCAGGTGACAAACTTTGTTTCACATTGGGAAACGATTGGACAATATTTTACTGTCAGAATCATTCCGGGTCCGAGAACGCTTACATAGCAACGTTCCCGGACCCGGAGAAGAGCACCGTCAGGCGCGGATCAGCTCAGCTCAGCCAATCCATGCCCCACTTATGTCAAAGACGTAGGTGCGTCCGTTGATCACGTGCGTGCCGGTGAACATTGCTCCATCGGGTCCCAGGTAGTACCAGGTACCGTCGAGGTTCAACCATCCGGTGTGCATCGCGCCCGAATCCTTCAGGTAGTACCAGGAGCCGCCATCGCGCACCCATCCGGTGGCCATCGCACCACTACCGGTGAGGTAGTACCACGAGCCGCCGTCGGCGACCCACCCGGTCTTCATGACCTTCGTGGCCGGATCCAGGTAGTACCAGTAAGCACCGTCAAAGCTCTCGTCGAACACCCAGCCGCCAACCAGGGCGCCCTCGGAATTTGCGTACATCCACGCACCGTCATCGCGCCGGAGCCAGCCGGTCATCATGTAGCCGTCGGAGCCGAACAGGTAGTCCCTGCCACCGATCGTGAACCAGCCGTTCTTGAGGTACTCCTTCCCGTTGGCGCACTGGTACCACCAGCCACGCAAGTCCTTCGCCCAGTGGCCGCCGTCAGCCGTGACGCACACGCCAGGGTTATCCGACGGCAGGTCAAGGGTCGCTGCCTTGGAGTGGTTCAGTCCGTAATCCCACGCGAGGACGTAGGGGTGGGCGATGACCTCGCCGGAGCCACCCTGATCGGCCCACCCCTGCGAGATGGCCGACATGGGAACCTCGACGTGGTACGTGTAGGTTCCGTCAGCCCCGACCGTTCCTTCGTTGTCCGCGAACACGTGGCGGTAGAACCACAGGCCGTCGGCCGGGTCATGCAGGTCGAACCCGGCCAGCGGGGACGCGTCGGTGACGTCAAAGGACACGACCGTGTCGGCACCCTCACCCTTGTACTCCAGGTTGGAGACAACGGGCGCGGCCGTGTCGATGCGGAACTCGTAGGAGATCGACTGCTCGGCCTGCGAAGGGCCGTCGTTGTGCGCGGACAGCGTCAGCTTGTACACGCCATCGGGCAGGTTCCTGTACTCGGCGTCGCGCAGATCCAGGACCAGCGGCTCACGTCCCCGCTCGACCCACGTCATCCTTCCGGACGAATCCAGCGCGGACTTCCAGTTCTGGTAGCGCGTGAAGGACGCGATCGTCTCTCCTGCAGCGTTCGTGTAGGCGGCGTTGATCGTGTGGACGCTGCGCAGCGTGCCCGTGCGGGGTTCGAGAATCGTGGGAGCGCCCGAGGCCTCCGAGCGGGAGAGGACGTTCTTGCTCGAGGTGGGCAGACCGATACGATCAGCGTCCTTGATCAGGGGGTTGTATCCCAGCTGCTGGCGCTTGGATCCGTTGTAGACCCAGGAGGCGAGCGTGTGAGCCCCGTCCTCGGAGGCGAGGGCGTCGAAAATGGGGGCCTTGCCCCAGTCACCGTAGAAGCCCAGGTAGGGCACGGTCAGGTCGGGCTGGGACGCGGTCTTCGAGGCGAAACGCACGAATCCATCGAGGAAGGTACCGTTGGGCGTGTTATCCGCGACGTAGGAGGCGAACTCGCTGCCAGGCTTGACATCCACGCCCACCGTGGCCTCGCCGTTCGCGGGAACGGTGACGGTCGAACCCTCACCGGTGCCACTCACGGCCGCGCCGGAGTAGGCGATATCCACGCCCTTGCCTCGCCAATCGGCGGAGCTACCGGTGAAGAACCCACCCTCAACGATCTCGGAGAGGGCCTGCGAGCTCAGCGCGTAGGTGGCCTCGGCGCCGGACAGGTTGTGGAGCGTGACATCGAAGTGCCAGCCCTTCGTACCATCCCCCAGGTCCGCCTTGGGACGGGAGCGCTCCGGGGCGCCGACCACGGTCGGGTACACGGACGAAGTCGTGGCCGCCAGGACATTCGTCAGGCCCGATCCCTGCTTGCGCGGGGAGTACGGGGCGCCAGTGTCCTGGAGCGGGTCGACGACGGGAACCGCCGTGCCCATGATGAGGTTCTGGACGACATCGATCTTCTCGCGGGCGCTCATGGACGCGAACAGAGGATCGCTCTCGACGCGCTGCAGGACGACGGCGCTCACACCCGCCATCTGCGGGGTCGCCATCGAGGTACCGGACATGAACTCGTAGATGCCGCCGGGCACGGCCGAGTAGATGTTGCCTCCGGGGGCGCTGACCTCGGGCTTGAGGCGCAGGTCCGGGGTGACGCCCCACGAAGAGAAGCTCGACATGGAGTACTTCGAGCTCGGTGCAACGACCTTGCCGGGGGCGACGCTCAGGTGGTGGTCGGCGGCGGCCAGCATGGCCTCACCGTCAGCCTGCGAGATGAACGCGGCGGGCACGCCGTCCGTCGCCAGGCTCATGACCACGAGCGAGTCACCGGGCACGTTGTTGTAGACGATGAAGCCGGCGGGCTTGGAGCCGGCAATGTTGTTGAACTTGTCCTGGAAGGTGAGAGTACCGCGCTTGACCAGCACGATCTTGCCCGCGAGGCCCTCGGGGTACTTGGCCTTCAGGGCCGCTCCATCCTCAGGCGAACCGATGCCCCCGTCGACGTACTCGAAGGGGCCACCGGTCAGCTCGGACAGGTCGGGCATCTTCTGGCCCTCGGCACCGCCGGCGCGCTGGTAGGCGATGTCGCGATCGCCGACGGTGAAGGCGCTGTGCGACAGCGAGTTGTCGACCGAGGCCACGGACACGACGGAGGAGTAGGACGCCGGTTCGCACAGGACGGAGGAGTCGGGGTCGGAGGCGAAGGGCAGGTTCTTGCCGGAGAGGTTGCCGTATCCGGCCGTGTACTCGTTGCCGGCAGCCGCATTCACGGTGACGCCGGCGTCCTGGAGGCTCTTGAACACGGTCGCATACATGGAGTCGGCCTCGTTATCCATGCCGCCGGTCTGTCCGAGGGACAGGTTCACAACGTCGGGGCGCAGGACGACCATGTCGTCAAGGGCAGCGAGCAGCGCCGAGTCCGGGATGCCGCCGCTGGTACTGCTGGCGACCTTGGCGACGATGATCTGCGCGTCGGGGGCGATGCCCACGATTTCGCCCGCGTTGCCCGCGGTGATGCCGGCGACGTGCGTGCCGTGCGATCCGGCTTTGCCGGTCGGCGAGGCGTCCGGGTCGTTATCCGCGTAGTCGTAGGCGAAGGGGAACTTTTCCGACACGTAGCTGCCGGTCTTGCCGTCGCCAAGATGCGGGGTCAGGCCCCCAACCTTGTCCTCGGAAAGCCCGGGGGTCCCGTGCAGGGCACCCGCGAACGCGGGGTGGGTCATGTCCACGCCCGTGTCGATGATGGCGACGACCTTGCCGTCACCCTTTTGGGTGATCTGGTCGGCGTGCATCATCAGCTGGGCGCTGAGGTTGTCGGGGTTCTGGGTGGAGATGCGCGAGGAGTTCGTCGCGCCCTCTCCGGCGACCTGGTCATCGACTCCATCGACGTGGGTCTCGCGATCGAGGAAGGCGGCCTTGACGCCGCTCACCGCGCGGATCGCGTCGAGGGAGCCGGCGGGGGCGCTGAGCGCGAAGCCCTGCATGGCCTTGTCGTACTGGCGCTCCACCTGGGCGGAAGAGCCGGGGAACGCACCGGCCACGGCCTCGTTGATCGAGGCGAGGGAGGCCGCGCGGTCGGCGCCGTCGTCGAGCTGGACGACGATAGTGACGACCGCGGCGGGGTCGACCTCGTCGGTCGTCGGCGGCTGAGCGTCCTGCGTGGTCTGTCCGCTCTTCGAGGTGAGCGCGGTATCGACGTCACCGACGGGCAGGGACGAGGCCGTGGCGCCCGCGTCGGGTCGGGTGTCCGCCGGGGCTGGCGGGGATGCGAGGGTCGCGGGGCCGGCAACCACCAGAGCGGCGGTGCCAGCCAGCGCGAGGAACGCCGCTGGTTTCTTCGTTGTCATGTGCGTAACTCCAAAATGTGAATGGGGACCTCGAGAGGCACGAAGCGAACGCGCACCTATTGGTCGTTATGTGAGGACAGCGCTGCGACGCATCATTGCGCAGCACGTCGGACAGCAGGGCAGTGCGACGCCGAACGAGGCCCGGGCCGGGTGAGACGCCCTCCCCGGGCCTCGTCGTCGCTGGGCAAGCACTCAGGTCAACCGACCCACGCGCCGCTCCCGTCAAAGACGTAGGTACGCCCGTTAATCACGTGCGTGCCCGTGAACATCGCACCATCGGGTCCCAGGTAGTACCAGGTGCCACCGACCTTGACCCAGCCTGTCGCCATCTTGCCCGAGTCGGACAGGTAGTACCAGGAGCCGCCATCGCGCACCCAGCCGATGGCCATCGCGCCGGAACCCGTGAGGTAGTACCACGAGCCGCCGTCGGCGAGCCACCCGGTCTTCATGACCTTCGTATCCGGATCCAGGTAGTACCAGTAGGGGCCGCCGTATACGCCGTCGAGGACCCACCCGCCGACGGGGACGCCATCGGAATCCACGTACATCCACTCGCCGCTGGGGCGCTTGACGAAACCGGTCATCATGTACCCGGAGGGGCTGAACTGGTAGTCCCTGCCTCCGATCGTGAACCAGCCTCCTCTCAGGTACGCCCACTCATTAGCGCACTGGTACCGCCAGAACCACACTTCCTTGATCCAGTGGCCGCCCGCCGGATCCTTGCACGAGGCCGTCTCGTTGTCGTCGGAGATGGGCAGGTCGAGGGTCACCGGCTCGGAGTGGTTCAGGCCGTAATCCCACGCGAGGACGTAGGGATGGGCAGTGAGTGCACCGGAGCCACCCTGGTCGTCCCACGCGTTGAGGATATCCATCATGGGGATGTCCACGTGGTAGGTCCACCTGCCGTCCGGGCCGACGCTGCCCTCGCTCTCGGTGAAGACGTGGCGGTAGAACCACAGGCCGTCAGCCGGGTCGTGCAGGTCGATGGCCGCCAGGGGCGAGTCATCGGTAACGTCGAAGGACACGGCCATGTCGAACCCGTCTCCGCCGTACGTCACTCCTGAGATGACCGGTGCCGTCGTGTCGAGGCGGAACTTGTAGGAGATCGACTGCTCAGCGCGCGACGGGCCGTCGTTGGAGGCGGCAATCCGCAGCGTGTACGTGCCGTCGGGCAGCTGCGCGAAGGGCTCGGCGTTCGCGTCGAGGACCGTGGACTCGTGGTAGGCCTCGACCCAGGTATTCTCCTCGGTGCTTGTCTGGTAGAGGGACTTCCAGTTCCGATGGTTGGTCACGGAGAAGACCGTCTCCCCGGCCTCGTTCGCGTAGGTACTGGTCAGCGAGTGGACGCTGCGCAGCGTGCCCGTGCGGGGTTCGAGGATCGTCGGGGCGCCCGAGGCCGTGGATCGCGAGATCACGTAGCGCTGCGGGTTGGGTTTTCCGGTGCGGTCGGCCGCCTTGACGAGGGGGTTGTAGCCGAGGGAGTCGCCGGTCTTGCCGTTCACGATGGCCGAGGCCCGGGTGTGTGCGCCGCCGTCCGAGGCGAGGGCGTCGAAGATGGGGGCCTTGCCCCAGTCGCCGTAGAAGCCCAGGTAGGGCACGGCGAGGTCGGGCTGGGACGCGGTCTTCGACGCAAAGCGCACGAAACCGTCGAGGAACGTGCCGTTGGGCGTGTTGTCCGCGACGTAGGAAGCGAACTCGCTGCCGGGCATGATGTCGATACCGACGGTGGCCTCGCCGCTCGCGGGAACCGTCACCGTCGCACCCTCGGCGGACCCGGACGCGGCGCCCGAGTACGCGATCTCCACGCCACGGCCTCGCCAATCGGAGGAGTGCTGCGTGAAGAAGCCGCCGTCGACGATCTCGGAGAGAGCCTGGGAGCTCAGCTCGTAGGTGGCCGGGACACCCGAGAGGTTATGCAGCGTGACATCGAAGTGCCAGCCCTTCGTGCCGTCCCCCAGGTCCGCCTTGGGCCGGGACTGCTCGGGGGCACCGACCACGGTCGGGTACACGGACGAGGTCGTGGCCGCCAGTGCGTCGACGAGGCCCGCGCCCTGCTTACGCGGCGAGTAGAGCGCACCCGTCGTCTGGGCCGCATCGGTGAGCGGATGTGCCGTGCCCATGATGAGGTTCTGAACCACGTCGGCCTTCTGACGAGCACTCATCGAGGCGAACAGCGGGTCGGACTGGACGCGCTGGAGGACGATCGTGCTGACGCCAGCCATCTGAGGCGTGGCCATCGACGTGCCCGAGGATTGCTCGTACGCCCCGCCCGGTATCGATGAGAAAACCTCGCCACCGGGGGCTGCGATCTCAGGCTTGAGGCGCAGGTCCGGGGACACGCCCCACGCGGAGAATTCCGACGCCTCGTAGATGGTGGACTGCGGCAGACCTGGCCCTCGGCGATCGTGAGCTTGTGCTCGGGGGCGTCCAGCATGGCCTGGCCGTCGGCCTGGGAGATGAAGGCCGCGGGCATGTCCTGCGTCGTCAGATTCATAGCGATGAGGGATCCGACCGACACGTTGTTGTAGACCACGATTCCGGCGGGCTTGAGGTCGTAGAGGTTCTCGACCTTCTTCTGGTAGGTCATGTTGCCGCGAGAGACGAGCGCGATCTTGCCGGCGAGGCCGTTCGGATACTTGGCCTTGAGCGCGGCCGCATCCTCCTCGGAGGCGAACCCGGCGTCCACGTACTCGTAGGTGCCGGCGGGCAGGTCGGAGAAGAAAGCGACCTTCTCACCGTTGAGGCCACGCGCGCGCTGATATCCGATGTCTTTCCCATTGACGGTGAAGGCGTTACGAAGCAGGGCGTTTTCGACCGAGGCGACGGCAACCACCGACGAATACGTGGCCGGCTCGTCGAGGACCGAGGAGTCGGGGTCCGAGGCGTAGGGCAGGCCCTTTCCGGAGTTGTTGCCGTACCCGGTGGAGAATGCATTGCCCGAGGCTGCGTTGACGGTGATGCCCGCTTCCTGCAGCTTCTTGTACACGGTCGCGTACACCGAGTCGGCCTCGTTATCCATGCCGGCCGTCCAACCGAGCGACAGGTTGATGACGTCGGGATGCAGGACGAGCATGTCGTCGAGGGAGGCGAGCAGCGCCGAGTCGAGCAGCGCGTCGTCCTCACTGCGCGTCACCTTCGCGACGATCACCTGGGTGTTCGGGGCGGTGCCGACGATCTTGTCGGCGTTACCTGCGGCGATGCCGGCGACGTGCGTTCCGTGGGAACCATACGGGCTCTTCGCCGGCGACGCGTCGTTGTCGCCGTCCGCGTAGTCGTAGGCGAAGGGGAACTTCTGCGAGACGTAGACGCCGGTCTTGCCCTCACCCAGCTGAGAGGTCATCGCGGCGACCTTCTGCGGGGTGAGCGGGGGCGTTCCCGCGAGTTCGCCAGTGAATGCCGGATGCGTCATGTCGACGCCCGTGTCGATGACGGCGATGACCTTCCCTTCGCCCTTCTGGGCGACCTGGTCGATGTGCATCATGAGATGGGCGCTCAGGTTGGCGGGGTCCTGCCCGCCGGTCTGCGTGGACTCGATGCCACCCTCGGCATCGGGCGTGGCCACATCACTGACGCGCCCCTCGCGCTCGAGGAACGCGGCACGCACTCCCGGGGCGCGGCGGATCGCGTCCAGCGCGCCGACGGGGGCCTTGAGGGCGAAGCCCGACATGACGTTGTCGTACTCGCGCTCCACCTGGGCCGAGGCGCCGGGGAAGAGGGAGGTCACGGCCTCGTTAATCGCACTGATCGCACCCTCGCGGGACACGCCATCCTCGAGCTGGACGATGACGCCGACGACGCGCGCCGGGTCCACTTCGGTGTCGGTCGAGGAGGGAGCGGACTGCCCGCTCTTCGAGGTCAGCGCCGTGTCGATGTCGCCCACGGGCAGGGAGGTCGCTGCGCCATCACGGACGCCGGACGGGCCCGGGGGCACGGGCGAGGCCAGGGTGGCCGGCCCGGTGACCGCGAGCGCGCACGCGCCGACGAAGGCGAGGAGGGCAGCCGGTTTCTTCGTTGACATAAGCCTTCTCCGATATGTTGGGGGACGGAGTGCCAGTGGCACCCGGTACGTCGGCGTACCAGCCGTCTCCCACCAACATACCTCATGTGGCCCAGCTGACAATGATCGTGTTACTTACCGAGACATGAAGTGCGGCTGAAGTGTCTAACGCGCCGGACCCGGGAGCGCGTTGCTGCGTTCCCGGGCCCGGCGTATTGCCTGCTGGCAGGCGGATGTCAGATCACGGCATCCACACACCCGAGGCATCGAAGGAGTACATGCGGCCGTTGATCATCTGCGTGCCCGTCACCATGGCCCCCGAGGGAGACAGGTAGTACCAGGCGCCACCCAGGTTGAGCCAGCCGGTGGCCATCGCGCCAGAGCCGTGCAGGTAGTACCAGGTGCCGTCAACCTGCACCCAGCCAACAGCCATCGCGCCGCTGCCCGTGAGGTAGTACCACGAGCCGCCGTCGGCAACCCACCCGGTCTTCATGACCTTGGAGGAGGGATCGAGATAGTACCACTGACCACCGTCACGCACCCAGCCGCCCACGAGTGCGCCATTGTGGTCGGCGAACACCCAGTTACCGTTTGTGCGCTGCAAGAAACCCGTCATCATATAGCCGGAGGGTCCGAACTGGTAGTCGCGTCCGCCGATGGTAAACCAGCCGGCCTTCAGGTAGTTCACGCCGTCGGCACAGGAGTACCACCAGCCAATAGCATCCTTAGCCCAGCGACCCCCTTCACTCTTCGTGCACCCCGCAGCGAGGCTGGGGTTGTCACTCGGTAAATCGAGGGTTGCAGCTTCGGAGTGGTTCAGGCCGTAGTCCCAGGCAAGAACGTACGGGTTAGCCACGACAGACCCATGACCACCTTGGTCGGTCCACGCCCGCGAAATAGCCGACATCGGCACATCCACCTCATAGCGATACTTCCCATCTTTGTCGGCGATCTGATCAGCATCGGAAAGGATATGGCGGTAGAACCACAGCCCGTCGCTCGGGTCGTGCAGATCAAATGCGGCCATCGGAGAGGAGTCAACGAGAGTGAGCGTCACAATCGTATCTTCTGCCTCTCCGGTGTAACGCACTCCTTCGATCGTGGGAGCTGTAGTGTCGATACGGAATTTGTAGTTGATGGACTGATCGGCGGGTGAGGGTCCATCGTTGTGAGCCGAAATCGTCAGCGTGTACTCTCCATCCGGCAGATCTTTGTATTTGTTGGAACGTATATCCAGCGACGTCGGCTCATGCTCACGCTCCACCCACGAGACTGTCGTCGTCATCGGATCGAAACAGACTTCCAATTTTGGTAGCGAGCGAAGGAGGCAATAACGTCCCCTGTCTCATTCGTGTACACCGTATTGAGGGTGTGAACACCACGCAGGGTTCCTGTGCGCGGTTCCAGAACACTCGCCGCTCCGGTGGCTTCGGAGCGAGAGAGCACATACCCGTACGGATCCGGTTTTTCGGGACGATCATTACCCTTCAGCAGAGGATTAAAGCCAAGAAGCTCACCGGTTTCGCCATTGTAAATTCCAGAAGCACGCATATGCCCCTTGCCATCGGATGCGAGCGCATCGAAGATGGCGGGCTTGCCCCAGTCGCCGTAGAAGCCCAGGTAGGGCACGGCGAGGTCGGGCTGGCCGTCGGTGCGTGACGCGAAGCGCACAAAACCGTCGAGGAACGTGCCATTGGGCGTGTTGTCCGCAACGTAGGAGGCGAACTCACTGCCCGGCGCAATGTCGATGCCGACAGTGGCCTCACCCGAAGCAGGAACCGTCACCTGCGCACCTTCCCCTGAGCCACTCACAGCAGTTCCGGAATAGGTGATTTCCACGCCATGACCTCGCCAGTCCGAGGAGTGCTCGGTGAAGAAGCCGCCGTCGACGATCTCGGAGAGGGCCTGGGAGCTCAGCTCGTAGGTGGCCTCGGCACCCGAGAGGTTATGCAGCGTGACATCGAAGTGCCAGCCCTTCGTGCCGTCCCCCAGGTCGGCCTTGGGTCGGGACTGTTCGGGGGCGCCGACCACGGTCGGGTACACGGACGAGGTCGTGGCCGCCAGTGCGTCGACGAGGCCCGCACCCTGCTTACGGGGGGAATACAAAGCACCCGTCTTTTGTTCTGGGTCCGTCAAAGGTCGGGCGGTACCCATGATGAGGTTCTGGACCACGTCGGCCTTCTGACGCGCACTCATCGACGCGAACAGAGGGTCAGATTGCACGCGCTGCAGGACAATCGCACTAATTCCGGCCATCTGGGGAGTTGCCATCGACGTGCCGGAAAAATGGTCATAGTCTCCACCTGGGATCGCCGACAGAATATTGCCACCGGGTGCTGCGATCTCGGGCTTGAGGCGTAGGTCCGGGGACACTCCCCACGATGAGAACTCATTAATCCAATAGGAGCTTGTTGGTTCCAGGACTTTGCCCTCAACAAGAGACAAGTGATGGTCTGCAGCAGCCAACATGGCTTGTCCATTGGCCTGTGAGATGAATGCAGCTGGGAGATCCAGGGTGGACAGATTCATGATGATAAGCGAGTCCCCGGGCTCATTGTCATAGACCAGAATGCCCGCCGGCTTTAGCTCCGCAAGATTGTCAACCTTGTCCTGAAAGTCCAGAGTGCCTCGTGAGACGAGGACAAACTTTCCCTCCAAGCCATTCGGATACTTCGACTTGAGCGCGACAGCATCTTCTGCCGTCCCAAATCCTCCGTCCACATACTCGTAGGAGCCAGGCTCAAGATCTGACAGATCAGCAGCGCTCTCCCCCTCGAAGCCTCGCGCACGCTGATAGGCGACATCCCTTCCAGCCGCAATAAACGCCGCGTATGCAGTTCCATTTTCAATTGAGGCAACAGCCAAAACCGAGGGATACGTCGCTGGCTCACACAGAACCGACGTGTCGGGGTCAGAGGCATAGGACTGGTTCTTCCCCGACAGGTTTCCGTAACCCGCTGAGTATTCGTTACCCGCAGCTGCATTGACGGAGATCCCCGCATTGCGCAGAGCCTTATAAACACTTGCGTACACCGAGTCGGCTTCACTATCCATGCCACCGGTTTGCCCGAGCGAGAGATTCACGACGTCAGGTCGGAGCACGGCCATATCGTCGAGTGCGGCAAGCAGCGCAGAGTCCGGATATTCACCTGTCTGGCTGCGTGATACCTTCGCGACGATGATCTGTGCTTGCGGGGCAGTTCCCATGATCTTGTCGGCATTGCCGGCGGCAATGCCAGCAACGTGTGTTCCATGAGAACCGGAATCGTCAGCAGCCGGCGAAGCGTCCGAATCCCCATCCGCGTAGTCGTAGGCGAAGGGGAACTTCTCAGACACATACGTTCCTCCCTTACCATCTCCCAATCGAGGAGTCAGAGAGGCAACCTTCGCCGCATCAAGCGCTGGAGTGCCCGACAGTGCTCCACTAAAGGCAGGATGAGTCATGTCGACTCCGGTATCAATGATCGCGATAACCTTCCCCTCGCCCTTTTGCGTAACCTGGTCCGTACGCATCATGGCCTGAGAACTCAGGTTGTCAGGATCCTGGCTGGTCAGACGCGCCGCGTGGATACCCTTGTCACCATCGGCACGACTGCTCACACGAACTTCACGGTCCACGAAGGCCGTCTTGACACCTCGTATACCTCGAATTTCTTCGAGGGATCCGGCGGGGGCGCGCAGCGCGTAGCCCTGCAGAACGTTCTGATACTCCCGCTCGATCTCGACAGAGTTCTCCGGGAACACCCGCGACACTGCGGCATTGATTGACGAAAGAACATCCGCACGGTCGATTCCTGCGTCGAGCTGAACGATGATCGTGACGATACGCTCTGGAGCCCGCTCATTCTGTTCAAGAACTGGCTCGAAAGGCGCGCCCTCCCCACTCTTTGAGGTGAGTGCCGTATCGCTGTCACCGACAGGCAGAGCGGTAGCTTTCTCGACGGTCCGAGAGGTCGCCGCCTTCGGAACTATTTGCGCAGTGGCTGGCGGCGCAGCAAAAGACGAGGGGCTCGCAACAGCAAGCGCACACGCGCCGACACACGCCAGGAGGACAGCTGATTTCTTCATTGACATGATGCACTCCTATGCAGTTGTTAGACGATCAACTTGGCACACAGACATTCATTGGCTATGAGGATCGCCACTTTTACCATATCTCAAGTACCTGACTGACAAGAGGTAATTGACTGATTTCTTCAAACAATTTCCCGTTATGTCCATATACCCCACTGTCATTGGACACATGCCGATGCTATGCACAATGGGGCAGGCCCGGGAGCGCGTTGCTGCGTTCCCGGGCCCGGTGTATTGCCTGGTGGCAGGCGGATGTCAGATCACGGCATCCACACACCCGAGGCATCGAAGGAGTACATGCGGCCGTTGATCATCTGCGTGCCCGTCACCATGGCCCCCGAGGGAGACAGGTAGTACCAGGCGCCACCCAGGTTGAGCCAGCCGGTGGCCATCGCGCCAGAGCCGTGCAGGTAGTACCAGGTGCCATCGACCATGACCCAACCGGTACGCATGGCACCGTCCGAGCCAAGGTAGTACCACGAACCACCGATCATCTGCCAGCCGGTGAGCATCGCGCCCGAGCCATGTAGGTAGTACCACGTGCCACCCAGGTTGACCCAGCCGGTGGCCATCGCACCGGAGCCGTGCAGGTAGTACCAGACGCCGTCGACCATGACCCAACCGGTACGCATCAGGCCGTTGTCACCCAGGTAGTACCAGGAGCCGCGGACCATCTGCCAGCCGGTGAGCTGAGCGCCGGAGGCGTCGTGGTAGTACCAGGCGCCGCCGTCCATGACCCAGCCGGTACGCATGTAGCCGCGTCCGTCGAAGCGGTAGGTGTGTCCGTCGATCACCATGGAGGTATTCGTCGGGTAGGTGCCATCAGCGTTGCGGTACCACCAGCCGATCGAGTCCATCATCCATGCGCCCATAGGAGCGGGCGCGGGCTGGGGGTCCGGAGCGGGCTGAGGATCAGGCTGAGGCTGCGGATCCGGCGCAGGCTGGGGATCGGGCGCAGGCTGAGGATCAGGCTGAGGCTGCGGGTCCGGCGCAGGCTGGGGGTCCGGAGCAGGCTGAGGATCAGGCTGAGGCTGCGGGTCCGGCGCAGGCTGGGGGTCCGGAGCGGGCTGAGGATCAGGCTGAGGCTGGGGATCCGGAGCAGGCTGAGGATCAGGCTGAGGCTGCGGGTCCGGAGCAGGCTGGGGGTCCGGAGCAGGCTGAGGATCAGGCTGAGGCTGGGGGTCCGGAGCGGGCTGTGGATCGACCCACGGGGCAGGTGCCTTCACATCCTGCTTCACGGACTTCACAACGGCGATCGTCGTCGCCGTTGCCTCCGTTCCATCGGGCAGGGTGGCGGTCAGGTTCACCTGATCCCAATCAACAACGTTGCCGCCGGTGATCATCGCACTCTTGCCGTCCTCGGCTACCTTCAGGATGACCGCGCCACCGTACTCCAGGCTCCAGGACAGGGTGGCGTCCTTGAACTTCTTGGGAAGCAACGGCTTGAGGGTAACAGTCTCGCCCTCCTCCATGTCCACGCGGAGGTGGTTGACGGCAATCTCGTCCTCGCCCAGCTCGCTGACGCAGACCTGGACGCTGGCCATCACCGGGTCGAAGACCATCGGATCCATGTAGTCGGCGACTGCCCTAACGTCCGAGCAGCCTTCCTTCTGAGCAGTTACGAGGCCCGACTTCTCGTCGACATTGAGGACGTCAATGTCATCACCGGACCAATTGACCTTCGTCATGTTGGCATTTTCCGGCATGTGCGTGACGCCAATGTTCGTCTGCTGGCCAATGTGCAGATCGAGTTTTCCGGACTCAATGCCGAAGTCGAGGGAGGTCATGGCGACGGGTTCGATCGCGACGTCGGCGCGCTTGGACGGCAGGCCGTCGCTGCCCCACGCGACGAGCTTGACGGTCGCGGGAAGGGCGTCGGTGTGGCCAGCCTTGGACCAGGCCGCCTGGATGTCAGAGAACTTGATGGTAAACGTGTAGTGGTGCATCCCGTCAGCGGTGACGTTGCCGGGGAAGTCGACGACGCGACGGTAGAAGATCGCGTCGGTCGCTGGGTCGCGCAGGTCGATGCTGGACAGGCCGGGATTGTCGACGACGGAGAAGGTGGCCTGACCGCCAATGCCTTCGCTGGTGGTGGCGAGGTCGGAGATCACCGGCCCATCCGAGTCGGGCGCGGGGGTTGCTGCCAGGGCCGGAGCCCCGAAGGCGACGCCAGACGCTGTCATTGCGCCGGCCGCCAGGGCAGCGATCAACGCCCTGTGAAATGTGTATGACATGCTCACTCCAATGTTGATTCAGGCGAGCCATACCGTGCGGTTAGGTTTTCTGCTCGCAATTCGCACAATACTGCGCAACCAGATACCTAGCAATGCATTACTCACTTACCATCAGATAGCTACAAGGGCATTTGAGGGAAAATGAGGGGATCCTTCAAGTTCTTTTTCTTGAGATTTACACACAGACCCTGACCAATGAACATATGTTCCTCAACACAAGCACACATGTTCACCAACAATCCGCTTAAAAGACTGAACTTCTGCACGATGCAGAATTCATTTGACGCGGTAAATACCGTAGCGGACTGATATAAACAGACGCGCAACAGGCCCACGACCTTGACAAACATGTCACGGCGCGCCGCAGCTACCCTACTGGCGGTCCGACAGCTCCAGGTTCGCCCGCACGACGATGCCGATGCGCTCGACCATCTCCTCGTCCGCCCATGACCCATCCAGGGCGGCCAAGCGCGGGTGGATCGGGGCCTCGTCGAAGAGGCGATCGAAGCCGAGGATCGCCCTCCACAGGGGAATCAGCTCCTCGTTGTATGTATGGCCGTGTCCGCCGGGGGCGGTGCCCGCGACGGGCAGGTCGGCGAGCACCTGAATGAAGGTGACAAAACGCGTGAACTCGACGAAGGGAGAGACGTCGCGACCAGCGCGCTCGCGCAGCCAGTCCGGCTGTGTCCACAGCAGCTTTCCGTTCCACCACACGACCGGGTCCGAGGGATGCTGGGCGTAGACGAGGCGCGGGAATCCCCACGGGCCCAGCTCGCGCCCGTAGAGGTCGGTACGCAGGTCGGAGGGCTCGTTGACGAAGCGCACGCGCCGACCGTTGTAGACGACGGGTGCCACCTCGGGGCTGCCCTTGTGGCGGGCGGCCGTCAACTCGGCATGCATCGGAGTAAAGGCGGGCGTGCCCACCCACAGGGCGCCGTCCACCTGGGAGAGCACGTCCTCGACCGAGGAGAAGACCGACTGGGAGGCGAAGGCTCCCAGGGACTCACCGCAGACGAAAAGCGCGGGTCGGTCGGCCTCGTCCATCGTGTCGAGCTCAGCGCGCACGGCGCGGAAGAGCGCGGCCGAGGCCTCCTGCGCGGGCTCGAGGCCGGTCAGCCAGTTGAGGGCCGAAGGCACGTAGAGTACTGCAGCGAGGCGGTCGCACAGTTGCCGCGCGTGAGGAACTCGAGGGGCTGGACCTGCCACTCGTCGACCCAGCCGGAGCCGGTCGAGGCGGCGATGAGGATGACGGCGCGGTCGAAGGCGCCCGTGCGATGCAGCTCGGCGACGACGGTGGCCGCGGCCTGCTCAATGCCGGACCCGCCCATCGGCATGCCGGAATAGACGCGGATCGGTTCCATTGCCTCGCCGCCGGTCACCTGCGCGATGTCCAGGCGCGAGGGGCCACGCCCCAGAAACACGCGCCCCTGACCGCCCACCGACTCCCATGTCACGGGCGAGGCCGGGGACGCGGAGCGCTCGGGCACAAAAGGCTTGTAAATACCGCGCGCGGTGCGCGTGTTCATGCGCTCGGCATGATGGCGGAAGAAGCCGATTCCGCCACGCAGGATCACGTTCGATGTCAGGAAGAAGACGATGACAACCAGGATCGCGACGCCCACGAGGATGGCCGCCAGGTGCGGCATGTAGCCGTCGAGCATCGCGACGAGCATGCGACCGAGGCTATTCAGGGCTGCCACGATCGTGATCAGCGTCCACGCAATGACGACGGTACCCGCGGTTCCCAGGAGGTATTCGCCGAAGGTCTCGCCCGGCATGTTGACGAGCCTGGCGGCGACGCGGGCACGGCGGTAGGACTGGATGACGGCGTAGAGCCACCAGATCGCGAAGAGGGCGGCGATGCACACCCGGAAGCCGACCTCGACAGGCTCGGATGCGCGGATCGTCAGGCCGGTCATGGCGATGACACGGGCACCCACGTTCTGGACGATGACGCCGGCGACGTAGCCACTGGAGACGAGGACGCCCGAGGCGACCGCGTGCCACGCCCAGGAGCGCGCCATCAGCGACGGCGCCACGCTCACCGCATACATGGCGAGCGCCGCGATCACTCCCAGAAACGACACACCCATGGCCCCCATTGTGCCAGGCGCGGCCTGCCTGTTCAGGAGAGGCACGAGGCCCGGACCGCCAGGCGCATGAGGCCAACGCTCGCTGTCGCCCCCTTCGCCTCACACCCCGCGCATGCCCCAGCGTGAGCGATCAGCTTCTCAGAGGAGCAACAATCGGATATGTTGGGCACATCATCCCCATACCAATCGGCGCGACAGGAAGGTATGCCCCGGCAGATGAACATCTTTCTCACGGCGAATATGAAGACATTTGAGGACTTCGTCGCCCTCTACTCCGAGGGGGACGAGGCGCGCGCGAACCGGGGGCGTTCCCTGTTCAGTTACGCTCTCGGAAACAGCAAAGCGGAGGAGCGATACAAGATCGTCGACTTCCTGCTCGAACGCAATCCTTCGTTCGCGCACAAATCCGGTGACGGGGCGTCACTCCTGCACATCCTGCTGGGCAGCGTCGACCACGACCCCGCGCGCGACGCCGCCATCGCGCAGGTCCTGGTCGACCACGGGGAGACTTTCAACTGCCTCGACGATCGCAGGCGCCTCCCCCTCCAGTACCTACTCCCCCTCCACCGCTACTCCGACGAGGACCTCACGCCCATCTACGACGTCGTCTTCGCGTCCCCCGACCCGGGTTTTACGACCGTCGTTGACGGGGGAAGGCCCTTCCATGAACTCGTCCGCGCATTCGAGGACCGGCAAGTCCTCGCGGACCGCATCGACAACTACCTGCGCGCGCAGGGTGACACCCACTGACAGGAACACGCATGATCACGTTCATTAACAACGCCGGCGCAGCCATCGTCTCTCGCAAAATTGTCGAACGAACCGGCAACATCAAGTGGCTGACCCGCGAGGAACCCTTCGCCCCTCAGGACTCCGGCTGGCGCGTGCTATCCGACCGCGACACCGCCGAGTACCTGGATGATCCTAAGAACATGACGGTCGTTGACTTTAACGAGCTGTGCAACCTTGAGCCCGCCTGCATCGGCATCTACGACCTGCCGATCGGCTCCGACATCCAATTGGTCGTCGAACCTGACGGGCGCCGGCGCTGGTTCGACAACAAGACCGAAAAAGAGATTTCCTTCCGCTGACTCACGCAGCGGCCACGTACTCACAGGTGGGTGAGCCACACGAGCATCGTGTACGGGATGGTCACCGTCTCCCCCGGCGCATACCCGAAGTGCTCGTAGAGGTACCAGCGCAGGTTCGCCTGCATGCGCGCACGCCCCGCCTTCGAGGACCGGCAGGTCCTCGCAGACCGCATCGACAACTACCTGCGCGCGCAGGGTGACACCCACTGACAGGAGCAATAATGCGCCCCACCTACATTCGCGACGCCGGGTACGCCTTCGTCTCGCGTAAGATCGCCGAACGGACCGGCAACATCAAGTGGCTCATCCGCGAGACACCAATTGCGTTGGATGATTCCGGATGGCGCGTCCTCTCCGACCGCGACACCGCCGAGTACATCCGCGACTCGAAGAATCTCTTCCTGGCAGACTTTAACGACATCTGCAATCTCGAGCCCGCCTGCATCGGCATCTACGACCTGCCCATCGGCTCCAACATCCAACTGGTCGTCGAGCCCGACGGCCGCCGGCGATGGTTCGACAACAAGACCAAGAAGGAGATTCCGTTCCGCTGACTCACGCAGCGGCCCCGCCCTCACAGGTGAGTGAGCCACACGAGGGTCGCGTACGGGATGGTGACCAGCTCCCCCGGCGCGTAGCCGAGGTGCTCATAGAGGTACCAGCGCAGGTTCTCCTGCATGCGCGCACGCCCCGCCTCCGACGAACGGATATACGAGGAGCGGGTCGTCCCCAGGGTGAGGATCTCCTCGGGGGTCATCCGGTCCTCCCAGGCGACCTGCGTGAGGGTCATCGGGGCGAAGCCCCCACCCGGCGTGGGCGGCTTGTCGGGGCGGTGCACGTCGCCCGAGCGCATGATGCGCGTCAGTCGATGCACCCACGGGATCGACACGGCCATCTGGTTCCACACGATGGCGAGCACGCCTCCCGGTGCCAGGATTCGGGCGGCCTCGAGGCCCGCACGCACCTCGTCCATCCAGTGCCAGGACTGAGCAAACACGACAATGTCATACACACCGTTCGGTAACCCCGTCTCTTCCGCAACGCCCTCGTGCCACGTCACCCCCTCGACCGACGAGGCCTGGGCGCGCATCGCCTCGGAGGGTTCGACCGCGTCCACGAGGAGACCGCGGCGGGCCAGGAGCTCGCTCATCTTGCCGGTCCCCGCACCGATGTCGGCGGCGCGCAGCGGGCACCGGCCCGGCGCGTTCACGCCCCGCCCGCGCCGCGCGGCGTCGATCAACGCGGCCACGGCCTCGTCCGGGTAGGCGGGGCGCACCGAGTCGTAGGCGCCGCCCTCCCCGACGAAGGGATTCACGTCGAGCTCATCGGACACACTGTTCGAGATCGTGCCACAATCCCTGTACTGAGGCCACGAAGGAGTGGCGGCCGCACGCCCGGCCACGGCCTCGTTGTCGGAAGCACTCACAGGAGCGAGCTCCCCAGTCGGCACACGTTGTCGATGTAGTGGACGTGCCACGGCTGGCCGCGCCACTCCTCGTAGGTGAGCTCGCGGGAGGCCTCGCGCGTGCGATCGTCGTTGCCGTGCAGCATCTCGACCAGGTGCGAGCTGTCGGCGACGAGGACGATCTCGTAGTTAAGGCCGAAGGAGCGCACGTCCATGTTGGAGGAGCCGATGATGCACAGGCTCCCATCGACGACCATGTACTTCGAGTGCAGCATCCTCGGCTTGCGGTACAGGTGGATCCGCACGCCCGCCTTCAGGAGCGGCCCGTAATAGGAGCGCTGCGCATGGCCGACCAGGAACTGGTCAAACTGCTCCGAGACGAAGAGCTCGACCTCAACGCCCGACAACGCGGCGTTCGTCAGCGCGGTCATAAGGGCCTCGTCCGGGATGAAGTAGGGGCTCGTGATCGACACGTGCGTGCGTGCCGAGGAGATCATGTGGATGAACGCCCGCAGGTTCGGCTCGCCCTTGAACGCGGGGCCCGACGGGATGATCTGCATCGCCGAGGCCTGCTCCTCCTCACGCTCCACCGCAACCTCCGCTGCGGGCGGGGTGAGGACGTCGGGGGTGAGGACCTGCTTGCACGCGTAGTACCAGTCCACGGCGAAGACCGCCTGGATCTGGGCGACGATGGGACCGGTGACGGACACGCTCGTGTCGTCGTAGAGCATGCCGGCCTTCGCGTACGAGGGGGGTGTTGTAGTCGGGGGCCACGAGGTTGTGGGAACCGATGTATGCCTCGCGCCCATCGACGACGAGGATCTTGCGGTGGTTACGCAGATCCGGGCGGCGGATCTGCCCGCGCAGGGGCTCGAAGGGCAGCATCTCGTGCCACTCGATGCCCATCGCGTTCAGGCGGCGGCGGAAGTTCCTGTGGCCCGGGATCGTGCGCATACCGTGGTGGTCGACGAGGAGGCGTACGGTGACGCCGCGGGCGACCGCGCGCTCGAGGGCCTCGTAGAAGGGTGCCGTGTACTCGTCCCAGGAGGTCTGGTAGTACAGGGCGTTCACGTGGTGGGTGGCCGTATCAATGCTGGCCGCCATGGCCCGGAACGTCTCAGCCGTGTCGTTGTAGAGGCGACCAACTTGCCCCGCCGAGGCCGGGAAGCCGCTCAGGTTGCCCGCCAGACGCATGATCGAGGCCGTGTCATCGTCGGAGCCAAAAGGCAGGCCGTCGGGTCCCGTGGGCACCTCGTAGGACTCGGGTTCGGACGCGGTCGAGCCCGCCACGATGTTATCGACGAGTTCGCGCGCCTCCGGGTCGTCGTCGAGGCGTCGGCCCATCGCCCACCAGGACCCAAAAATGAAGTAGAGCGGCACACCCAGCATCGGCCACAGGAAGATCAGCAGCAGCCATGCGGTCGACGTCGAGGCGCGGCGATGCTTGGGCACAACCCCCAAAGCGACAACGCGGATGACGAAATCGATGGCCCCGAAAAGGAGCCACGCCCACAGCGGCGGTTCGGGATGTGGCGGCAGCATACACCTATGGTAGCGAGCGCCCCAGATCCTGGTCGGCCCACCGCTGCCAATGCGGCGCGTAGGTCTGCCCATCGCGTGCAATCGCGCGGTGTCGGCGTTCCTCCTCGCCGGGGTCGGCGATCCACACGGCCAGGTCGGCCTCGGCCTCGATGGCGCCGCAGCCCTCGATGATCGTCGGGGCGAGGGGGGACGCGGACCGTCGCCCCGGTCGTGCCATTCTCCCAGTCCCAGGCTTGATACGAGGAGGGGCGCCCTTCCCGCAGGTCGGCGGCGATTCGCCGCGCGATCTCGGCGCCCGCCGCGAGGCCGTCCCACCCGGGGTACCAGTCGTCGAGGTGCAGCACCTGCCAGCCGTCCACGAGCCGCGCGAGCGCGGCGGCCAGCGTCGACTTCCCGGAGCCGGAGTAGCCGTCGATCGTTACGACGGGGACACCCACGGGCGTGGCCTCGTTCTGCGCCGAGGCCCACTCCCCCGCCAGCGCGCGCAGGTGAGGGACGAGGTCGCGGGCGGCCTCATCGGGCCCAACGGTCAACGGCACGGTGACACTACGGCCGACTCCCGCCCGCGCCTCGTCCCAGTCTAAGAGGCTCATCGGCCCACCAGGGCGAAGGTGCCCGCCCAGATACTCGCAGCCAGCGCGATCGCGGGCACGGCCACGGCGACAACCATGAGGGCCGCGTCGGCAGCATGCAGGCGCGAAACGCGCGCCCACGTGCGCGCACCTTCCGCCCCAAAGCCCCTGGCCTCCATCGTGGTGGCCAGCTTGCCGGAGCGCCGCAGCGCAAACACGAGCAGCGAGAAGGAGCCTCGCAGGAAGGAACGGATACGCGAGGCGTCACCCATGCCTCGGGCGCGCCGAGCCCGCTCGAGGGCCTTCCAGTCGGCCGCCATCAGCGACGTCATGCGAGCGCCCGCGAGCGCGGCCAGGACGGGACGGGCGGGCAGGTGCAGGATCTGCGCGAGGCCGTCGCCCATGTCGGTCGGATCGATGCGGTCAAGCAGGGCGATTGCGGGCATGACGATCGCGCACATGCGCAGGCCGATGCCCAGCGCCAGCCACATCGAGTGGTCCGAAATCGCGGCCGGCCCGAACTGCCAGTACACGGTTCCGCCCGGTGAGGCGTAGAGCAGCATAGACAGCGCGCCGAGCGGCGCGGCCACGAGCAGCGGCGTCGCCTTCAGGAAGAAGCTGCGCGCCGACACGCCCGACAGGGGCATGAGCGCGAGCTCGAGGGCGAGGGCCACGCCCGCACTCACCGGGTCGATCGTGATCAGCAGCGGGGTCGTTGCGACCAGGAGGGCGATCACGCGGGCGACGGGATTCGTGCGCGCGAGAAGGCCTCGGGCGCCGCTTCGTCCAGCGCCGCGCGAGGGCTTGGGGGCCACCTTTTCGTCGGCCTGCGCGCCCTCATCGTGAGCATTCCCGCCGGAGGCAGCCCCGGCCTCGTCCGGTGATTCAACCGGTGTCGCGCCACGCGTCCCAACCTGTCCGAGGTCAACGACGCGCTGGCCCATCGCGGCCACGAACGCGGGGTCGTGCGTGATCGACACCAGGGTGACGCCGCGTTCGAGGGCGGCGCGCAGGAGGCGCACGAGGCCCAGCCACGTGCCACGGTCCTGGCCGAAGGTCGGCTCGTCGAGGATGAGCAGCTCGGGGGCGCTGATGAGAGCGGTCGCCACCGACAGGCGGCGCTTCTCGCCGCCCGACAGCGTCATGGGGTTGGCGCGCGCGAGCTTAGTGAGGCCCAGGGCCTCGAGGTGTTCCTCGACGAGGGGGGCGATCTCCTCCTCGCTCATGCCGGCCGCGCGCGGGCCGATCGCGAGCTCCTCGGCGACGGTGGCGGCCAGGAACTGGTATTCGGGCTCCTGGAAGACCATGGACATGCGGCCCAGGAGCTGCTTGCTGCTCCACTGGTGGGGGTCGCCGCGCGTACCGTCGGAGGTTTCGACCTCGACAGTGCCCTCCAGGGGTGGAAGGAGGCCTGCGAGGGTGAGCGCGAAGGTCGATTTTCCGGCGCCGTTAGCGCCAACGATGCAGGTGGAGACCCCGCGCTCGATCGTCAGGTCGATGCCGGAACGTACCGGGGCGGACGCGTCGTAGCCGATCGTCAGGTCGGCGACGCGGGCGATCGGGGTGGCCTCGGACGAGGTCGGGGCGACCTCGGGGGCAGGGCCGACCTCGGCGGCGACGTCATCGCCGGGAAGCCAGATACCGCGCTCGCGCAGGGCCTCACCCTGCTGCGCGAGGACCTCTCTCAGGGGGCCGTCGGCGGCGATCGCGCCGTCCGCGACCACGATGACGCGGTCCACGAGGGAGGCCCACACGTCGACGCGGTGCTCGACGACGACCATGGTCGCGCCCGTGCTCTCGACGACGGTTTCGACGGCAGCGCGCACCTCGGCGACGCCGCTCGGGTCCAGGTTCGCGGTGGGCTCGTCCAGGAGCAGCAGGCCCGGGCCCATCGCGAGGATCGACGCCAGAGCCAGGCGCTGCTTCTGCCCGCCCGACAGCTCCGTCGTCGAATGATCGAGGGGGACGCTCAGGCCCACGGCCTTGAGCGAATTCTCCACGCGAGGCCAGATCTCGTCGCGCGCAACCCCCAAGTTCTCCATGCCGAAGGCCACGTCGTCGCCCACGCGAGCGAGGACCACCTGGGCCTCAGGATCCTGCATGAGCAGGCCGACTCGGCCCCTGGCATCAGCCGGGGCGACGCCGTCGACGGTGAGCGTGCCGGTGGCCTCGCCCTCCTCGGTGCCGCCCAGCAGGCCGGCCAAGCCGCCCATGAGCGTCGACTTGCCCGACCCAGACGGGCCCAGCACCAGCACGCGCTCGCCCGGCGCGATATCGAGATCAACACCCGACAGCGCGGCGTTCTTGCGCCCAGCGTGACGCCATCCCCAGCCGCGCGCGCACACGCGCGCGCCCGCCCCCTCACCCGGCGCAGCCGAGGCACCGGGAGAAGAAGCGGGGCGGGAGGAGGCGGAGTGGGCCTCGTCCATGGATCGGAAATCAGACAAGCTCACGCGCTCCACGGCCGGAAGCGAAGCGATCCAGGGCGCCCGTCTTCGCGAGCGCATTCGTCAGCGCCCACGCGAGCAGGCCGGCCAGGACGATGCCAGACGCCATGCCGCACACGAGGTAGATCGCGTTGTAGAGCGCGCCCTTCGCGAGGTGACCGGCGAGGAAGAGCTCGAGGACCCACTCGAACGCGAAGGACACGGCACCCGCAGCGCCCACGATCATCGCGTTGAAGCGGCGGTAGGCGACCAGGGCGAAGACGACCTCCGCACCGAGGCCCTGCGCGAGACCCGAGTAGATGGTCTCGACGGCCCACTGGGAACCCAGAGCCATGGAGACGGTCGCGGCCATCAGCTCGACGAAGAACGCGGCGCCGGGCTTGCGGATGACGTAGCCGCCGAGCGTGCCACCCAGCAGCCAGACGCCCGTCACCAGGCCACCGACGCCGGGGCCGATGGTCTTGAGGAACTCGTAGCTAGCACCGCCCACCTGGTTCCAGACGACGAAAATGAGGCCGCACGCGACGCCCAGGACGGCGGCGGTGACGATGTCAATGACCCTCCAGCGGAGGGACGGAGCAGTGGATGCCATGCGAAAATACTCCCTTCGTGTTGCACGGCGGCCACGAGGGAAGAGCCTTCCTACGCCGGTATGATCCGGATCAGGTTCTACGGTCGGGGGTGGTCCCTCTCAGCTCGGTTCGAGCTCCCGTGGCACGCTGGTGAGCATAGTCACTAACTATGGGTTCCGCTACTCATGCAGGTGGGGACCGGTATGCGGACCCTCGCCCGTGCCGCCGTCGCCGAGGACGCCCTGCGACGCGCGACGCAGCAGGAAATGGCGGTTCGCAAAGGCCGCGCCCACGATGAATGCGATCCAAATCAGCGAATAGACGAGGCCCGGGCGAGTGTCGTCCCACATCGCCAAGATGACGCCCATGCAGCCCATGAACGCCAGGACGATCCAGGCGCTGATCGCGCCACCGGGTGCCTTGAACTTGGAGGCAGCGTGCAGCTGCGGGTGCTTGTGGAGGTAGACCAGGTAGGACACGACGATGACGACCCACACGCCCATGAACAGCGTGGCCGACACGGAGGTCACCAAGGTGAAGGCCTCAGAGATCGAGCCGCCCATCCCCATGATGACGATGCCCGACAGCAGGCACACGCACGACAGGAACAGGGCGTTGAGGGGCACGTGGTGCTTGGAGAGGCGGGCGAAGACACCGGGTGCCTGTTCCTGGCGGGCCAGGCCATAGAGCATGCGCGACGTGGAGTAGATGCCCGAGTTCGCGCTCGAGGCGGCCGAGGAGAGAACCACCAGGTTGACGATCGTCGCCGCAGCACCCAGGCCAGTCAGCGAAAACATCGTGACGAAGGGGGACTTCTCGGGGCTCACTTGATCCCAGGGGGTCACCATCATGATGGCCGCGAGCGCCGCCACGTAGAAGAGCATGATGCGAACGGGGATCGAGTTGACGGCCTTGGGCAGGGTATTGTCCGGGTCGTCGGTCTCGGCGACGGTCGTACCGACCATCTCGATGCCGATGAACGCGAAGAGGGCGATCTGGAAGCCGCCGAGGAAGCCGGTGAATCCGGTCGGGAAGAAGCCACCGTGGCTCCACAGGTTCGAGACCGCGGCCACGGTGCCCTCCTCGTCAACCGTGCCCATGGCGACCATGCCGAAACCGACGATGACCAGGGCGACGATCGCGACGATCTTGACGAGCGCGAACCAGAACTCCGTCTCACCGAACGCCTTCACCGTCATCGCGTTGAGGGCAAAAAGCAGCAGAGTCGTCGCACCGATGGGGATCCACGCGGGCAGGTCCGGCCACCAGAAGTGCGTGTAGCCGGTGATCGCGATCATGTCGGCGACGCCGGTGACCACCCAGCACGCCCAGTAGGTCCAGCCCGTCACGAAGCCGGCCCACGGGCCGATGAGGTCGCGGGCGATGTCCGCGAAGGTCGCGTACTTGTGGTCGGAGAGCAGCAGCTCACCGAGGGTGCGCATGAACAGGAACAGGACCGCGCCGATGATCATGTAGACCAGCAGGATCGAGGGGCCCGCGACGGAGATCGTCTTACCCGAGCCCATAAACAGGCCCGTACCGATCGCACCACCGATGGCGATCAGCTGAATGTGGCGGTTTTTCAGCGTGCGCTGAAGCTTTTCGCCACCCTGATGGGGCTCACCGTGTTCAACGTTCTCAACTGTCATCGTTGTTCCTTCCGCCAACTCCCATCCCGGGAGAGTTTTGCGCGGCCTTTGCGCGCTTGCGTGACGCGCTTGACTATCCAACGCTACCGCACGGGTGCACTCATGACCGAATCCAGAGCTACGCATGGCAGTTTGCAAGTATTCAAGTTAGGTTTGCCTTATGACGCAGAATCCGACGCCCCCGACGGGCGAGACCACCACCCCCTCACCGGCCGAGGCCTCGTACCCCCTGATTTCCGTGGCCACCGTTCCCACCGATCGGGCCGCGCGCTACGGCAAGCAGCTCGTCAGCCACATGGCACACAAGATCACGGGCTCGTGGGACGAAGACGCGGGCAGCGGATACCTGCTGTTCGACCGTGAGGGCCCGATCCTGGGGCGTTTCGACGTCATCGCGTCGGCGTCTGATCTGCGGCTCGAGCTGCGCACAGAGCCCGAGCGCGCCGATCGCCTCGAATTCATCGTCGGCATCCACCTGGCGCGCTTCGGCGCACGCGACAGCCTCGCCATTTCGTGGGAGCGCACCGACGGCAGCGAAGGCACCACGCAGGGCCCTCTCACCCCCGAAGAGGTCGAGGCTCACGCCCGCGCCAAGAAGGCAGCCCGCGAGGCGGCGCGAGAGGCCGAGCAGGCGGCGGCCCAGGCGGAGCACTAGAGCGCAGCACTCACGGCGGACTAGGCCGGGCACGCAGCGTAGGCACGGCGGCCTCACCAATTTCGCACGTAATTCCCTGGCGACCACATCTTGCAACACCCTAAAAACCGCAGAATTCCAACGTTCTGATTTCAAAAGTTGAAACACCAAAAAGGGAATTACGTGCGACTTTGAAAAGGGATGCACCAGTTAGGGCGGATTACACCAGTTAGGGAGCATTACACCGTCTCCCAGCTAGTGCAATGCTCCCTAAACGGTGTAACACCACTGAGTAACAAGCCCCGCCGCGGTTCACGCAGCGACTCCCACACCCAGCACTGCACCCGTTACGGGACGCTGCACCTCTTACGGGACGCTGCACCCGATCAGAACGGGTGCACTGCCTACGTATCGGGTGCATCACCCCTAATCACAAGTACAACCGCGGCGAACGGCTCGATACAACCCTCACAATCACCAATTCCGCACGTAATTCCCCACCGACCACACCTTGCAGCACCCTAAAATCCGCAGAATCCCAACGTTCTGACTTCAAAAGTTGAAACACCCGCAGGGGAATTACGTGCGAAATTTCGGGGGCATACCCGGACGGACACTCAGCTCACCACCCGCTACCCCACCATCGCGTTCCCGCGCCGCCAACAAACCCCCGCAGCCATCAGGCTGCGGGGGTCATTCAGCTTGTTTCAGCGCGCAATCCAGGCGCGCTTCCGCAGGGAAACGTCACAGATGCCGCGCCGCATCAAGACGCGCCGACATCAGCGACGAAGCTGCGACGCTCAGCGGCCCTCGAGGTAGTTCTTCGCGGCCAGCAGGACCTGCTCCCACATGCCGATCGCGTCCTCGTACGCCTGGCGGGCCTCGGCCTCGTCGTCGGAGACCGACGCCAGACCCGACTCCTCGACGTGGATGCCGACGCCGCCGCGCTCCTCGGACAGGGAGACCTCGACGCGGGTCGCGTACTCGTCGGGCAGCTCGTCGTCGGCCAGCGGGTACCAGCGGAAGGCGACGACATCCATCGGGTCCTCGTCGGCCTTCTCGATCAGCCAGTCGCCGGCGTCCGGGTCGCTCACGCGATAGATGCCGTCGTCCCCGAGGCTCACCTCGTGGTCACCCAGCGGGCCGTCGTTGACCCACCAGCCCGGCTCCGACACGAGCGCCCACGCGGCCTCAATGTCGCAGTCCACGACCACGTCGGTCTCGACGCGATCCAGGTCATCCTCGACGTCGGCGTCAGAAGTCATGTCAAAGAAGCTCATACACCAACGGTACCGGGTCGGGCGCTCCCAGGCACGCGAATGGACACCCGAACAGGCGCCCATCTTCGCTCGCATACGACGAGGCCGTGGCCAGTCCCGCGGGGAAGCGAGAGTCAGCCACGGCCTCGGCGTGTCAAAGAGCCTCAGGCGAGACGCGTGATGCGGTAGCGCCAATCCACGGGGCCGACCTCGAGGGTCTCCACGCGGTAGTGCTGCTCGGAGTCCTGCAGGTGCGCGAACAGCGGCTCGGGCTGGTGGGGCGCGCAGATCTGGATGTTCTCGCCGACGGGCAGGTTATCGACCGCCGCAAAGAGGACCGCGTGGCGCACGACGCGGGGGATCGAGTGGATGACCAGCTCGTCCGCGCCGGGGCGGTGGATGACGCCGGCGCCGCCAGCGTGGACGTTGCCCGCAGAGGGGGCGCCATCACCACAGCCGCAGCCGCCGGCCGTGGATTCGATGGGCTCGGCGGCCATCTCGTGGGGACGCTCGGCGGGGGCATCGTGGCCACCGCAGCCGCAGCCGGCGTGCTCGGCGGGGGCCTCAGCGGCGGGGGCATCGTGCCCGTGGCCGCCGCAGCCGCAGCCGCCCTGCTCGGCGGGGGCCTGCGCGGGAGCCTGCTCGGCGCGCGCCTTCTTGCCTTCGCCACCGCAGCCACAGCCGCAGCTGCCGTCCTCGGAGGGGACGGTGTTGGCGTCGACCAGCTTGAACATCTGACGGTCAGTCATGTCTTTTCCTTATCCTTCGGCCCGACGGGCCATTTCAGTGAACCTTACCCAGTGTAGGCATGCCTCAGCCGCGTCCGCGCGTTCACTTAATGAGGAACTCGGCCTCGACCTCGACGCTGACGTTGAGGGGCAGCGCGGCGACACCCACGGCGCTGCGCGCATGCTGGCTGCCGAAGATCTCGCCGAACAGCTCGGAGGCGCCGTTGATAACGCCGGCCTGCCCGTAGAAGTCGGGGCGCGAGGACACGAAGCCCACGACCTTCACGACGCCCGCGAGGTTGTCGATGCCGCCCGCAACGGAGGCCGCCGCAGCCAGGGCGTTGAGGGCGCACACGCGCGCCGCGTCCTTGGCGTCCTCGGGGTCCGCGCCGTCCTCGCCGACCGCGCCGATGCACACGGGTTCGCCGTTCACGACGGGGATCTGGCCGGAGGTGCGCACGACGCCACGGTCGATGACGGCGGGCACGTACGCGGCGACGGGCGTGGCGACGGCGGGCAGCTCGAGGCCGAGCTCGGCAAGCTTCTCGGAGGGGAGCATGAGGGGTCCTTTCGTTGTCATCGACGAGGCCGGGGCCTCGTCCTCTGGTTCCAGTTTAGTTGCGCTGATCCCGCAGGTGGCGAGTGACGGCGTGACCGTGAGATCCCGGCCCAGGCCTCGTCGAAGAGGACGTGGCGTAGGCATAAGCGTGCGCCCCGCGTGTCGACAATCACGCGGGGCGCACTATTGGGAGGCCTCAGCCCTGGGGCGCGGCCGGGGGCTGACCGCCCTGACCCGGACCGCCCGCCGGGGGCTGGCCACCCTGACCCGGGCCACCGGCCGGGGGCTGTCCGCCCATCCCCATGCCGCCTTGGCCGGCGGTCGCCTCGGTGGATGTGCCGTCGACGCTCACCGTGTAGGTGGAGCCGTTACTCATGCCGGAGGTCGAGTAGATGACGTTTCCGAAGGCCTTGGGCGAGGTGTAGGTGCCCAGGACGGCGCCGGAGGAGTCCGTGATCGTCACGGTCGACCCCGCGGATCCGGAGGCCGCAGCGGAGACCCAGCCCTGGCCGTCGGTCGTGGTCGGAGTCTCCACCATCTCATTGGTCGCGAAGGCGATGACCGTGCCGCCCGTGATGCTCATGGCTCCGTTGGAGTCGAGGCTGCTGTTCGCGCCGGAGGCCGGGCCGTAGACCGTGGTCGTGCCGCCGCTGATGGTCAGCGAGCCGTTGGAGTCGATGCCGTCGCCGTTCGCGTTGACGGTCACGGTGCCGCCGGTGATGGTGAGCTGCTCGCCGGTGTCCTCCATCGAGCCGCCGCCGTCAGCCATGCCACCGGGGCCCATCTGCTGGGTGGTGGTCGTGGTGGTGTCGGTGGTCGCGTCCTCGGCGGTCTCCGCGGTGGCGGCCAGGCCGGCCTCGACGGTGATCGAGCCCGAGGCGTTGATGCCGTCGTCGCTCGACGTCAGGTCGACGGTGCCGTCGGAGATTGTGATGAGGCCGCCCTCGAGGGCCTCGTTCGACTGCGTGACGGTCACGTTCGCGCCGTCCAGGACGGCCGCGACCTCGGTGTGCACGCCATCGTCGCCGGAGGCAGCGGTGATCGTGCCAGAGCTCAGGCGCAGGGCGCCGTTGGAGTGGATGGCGTCATCCCCGGCGTCGATGGTGGTCGTGCCGCCGTCAACGATGATGTAGGTCTGAGCCTTGATGCCCTTGGTCGAGCCCGTGGAGGGCTTGCCGGCCGAGGCGCCGCCGCCCGAGGTGATCGACAGGGTGCCGCCGGTGACGATCGCGTCGGTGTACGCGTCGATGCCGTCGCCGCCCGAGGTCAGGGTGACGGTGCCGTCCACGATGGACACGTAGCCCTTGGTATCGTCGTTGTCCTGGTCGGACTTGAGGGCGTCGCCGCCGGAGTTCACGGTGACGGTACCGCCGGCAATCGTCAGGGAGTCCTTGCCGCGCAGGCCGTCGTCCGAGGCGGTCGCGTTGATCGTGCCGCTCAGGACGTACAGGTCGTCCTTGGAGGTGATCGCGTCCGAGGCGCCGGAGGTCACGGTGAGCGTGCCCGACCCCGTGATCGTCAGGTCCATGTCGGCGTAGATGGCCGCGTTCGCGTCCTCCGTGCCGGTGTAGGTGCCGTCGGTGATCGTCGAGGTGCCCTCGAGAGACAGGACGAGGTCGTCGCCGCTGGTCGCTCGATCGCGGCGCCCGTGGAGGAAGTGATCGTCGCGTTGTCAAGGATCAGCACAACCCTGTCCTCAGCTCCGGCGGCCACGACGACCTTGCCGGTGAAGGAGCCGCTGAGCTTGTAGACGCCGGACTTGGAGATGGTCAGCACGCCGTTACTCACGCTCACGGCGTCGGAGGAGGAGGTTGCGGTCGTTCCGCTGAGCGTCACGTCGACGGCGTCCGAGGCCTTCCAGTCGCTGTCCTCCACGTGGGAGGCCTTCGCGTTCGAGGCCAGGGCGTCGGCCGCGGTGGGCGGCGCGGTCGTGTCGCCATTGGTTCCCGAGGCCGCGACGGTTGCGGTGGCCGTGGTGGAGCCGGAGCCGGTGGAGGTCACGCCCGAGGAGCTGCAGGCACCCATCGCGAGGGTTCCGACGAGGGCGATCGCGCCGATCGTCCGGGCGGGGGTCCAGATTTTCTGAAGGGCTTTCATTGTGTGTGTCTCTTTCGTGTAGTTAAGGCTTGTGTTTCTTATGCTCAGTGCTTTCGTTTCGTGTGCTGTCGAAACCGCGGGCGCCGGTGTTAGGTCTGTCAGGCCGCGCTCGCGAGGGGCGCGTCGTGCGCAAGCTCGGGGACCTCCACGTATTCGTGAAAGTAACGGTCCAGCGTGCGGTGCCACTTGTTCGCGGGCAGGCGGTGCATGGCGGCCATCGCGGTCCCGTACTTGGAGATCTTCACGGGTCGCACGCCACCCTCCCACAGGAGGTGGTCCACCACGGATGGGGTCGCACCCGACTTCGTTTCGATGATGACCAGGTCGGGGCGAGAAACCTCAGTGCCATCCGTGCGCAGCGAGCGCCACAACAGGTTCGTGTCCACCGTCGCGCGTCCCGCGCCACCGGGCAGGAGCAGGGTGTTGCGCTCGTAGGAACCAGCCAGGACCGGCTCGAGGGCCGGCACCAGGTGGCCGTATCCCGTCTTCTCGACCTTGCCGGCCACCCACTGGCGGCGTTCACCCGCGAGAGGAGCCCCAGCCTCGTCCCAAGAGATCGGCATGCGCTTCTTGACGGTCACGCCGCGCGGGCCGCGGGTCTTGACCTCCAGGAACGACGCACCCGACGAGAGGTAGGAGCGGGTGCGGACCTTGAAGCGACGGCGGCGCTTGAGCGCAGTCAGCAAGTACGAATCCATGTCGGGGGGTGTCGTAGTAGGTGGAGGCGTAGCCCTGGGACACCTGGCCGTCGATCTGGAGGACCCGGGTTTCCCCGGGGGAGGCGGCTCAGAATCGCCGAGGCCGTGGCGGCATCCAGCGCGTACTTGCGGTCCACTCGGGTCAGCATCGCCGCGCGCTTATTCAGTTCATCGAGGCCGATCGAGTCGAGGTCGGCGAGAATCGAGTTCAGGGTGGCGTTCATGAGTCGTGTCCTTGGTAGTGGCGGGCTGTGGTCTGCGGAGTGGTGGGCGGTCGGGCCGTCGGGTCAGGCGACCTTCGAGCGGACGTCCACGAGAGTCAGGTCGTTCACGAGGTCGAGCTTGACGACATTGACCGAGGCGACGGACGCACCGAGGCGCTGCTCGAGGGCTGCCTTCAGCTCGGCTGGGTCGGCGATCGCGCGATCCAGCTGGACGGTCTGCGACGTGTAGCGGCCGAAGATCAGCTTCGAGTCACCAAAGGCCAGGGCCACGAGGATCAGGGCGATCAGTCCTCCCAGCAGCGGGGTGACGCCTGAGGACATGCCCGTCAGCAGGCCGAGGGCCAGCGAGGCGAAGTAGTAGGCGATTTCCGTCTGCGAGATCTGATCCGAACGCAGTCGGATGATCGAGAGAACACCGAAGAGGCCGAGGCCAAGGCCCGCACTCACGGTCGAGTTCGCGAGGATGATAGTGACGGCGAGGACGCCGACATTCACACCGAGGAAGGCTGCGACCAGGTCAGCGCGGCGGTGCCGTGGGAAGTACAGGCCGAACACGAGGGCAGCCATGGCAACCAGGTCAATGGCGATCAGAATCAGGGCGGTCATTGGTGTCTCCTTTTGTCGATGCACCAATTTCCCCACGCGACCCTATGAAGAACCTATGAAGCTCTCATATTTCTCATATGACTTTTTGGCATGTTGCTGTGAAGCTGTGAATGCTGGCGTTTGCATGGGCACTTTTCGTTGGGCTTCTACGGTTTTACTTCCTGTGTGGTGCCGCTGGTGTTCCGGGCGCCGCGTGTTGTGTCAGTCCGGGCTGCGCCGTGGGCGGCGGCCCGCCCGCAGTCCACTGCGCATGATCTGCCTGGCTCGGCCTGGTCGCTCCGTGTGCCGGTGGGCGGCGGCCCGCCCGCGAGATCGCCACACGCGAGCCTGACGGCTCGGAGTGGTCGATCTCGAGGCCCGCCCTGGCCCCTGCCGCCACCCACCGGCACCGCGACCATGCCCCACCACCGCCCACGTGCACCGCAGCCAGGCCCTCCAGCCCCTCCGGCGCCCTCTACACCTGTGGGGCCGGGTCGCTGTTCGGCAGCTCTACGCGTCGGCTTGAAGCCCGGCCAGGCCCCTCCGCCGCCCACGGACAGCGCAGCCAGTCCCCTACTGGGACCCCGTCCCTCGCCCCCAGCCCTCGCTCCCCTCATTCCTGAACCCACACGCAATTTCGCACGTAATTCCCCTACGACTGCTTCAAGTTTTTAACTTAGATCGTTGGAATTGCAACGTTTTCAGACTTCGTTAAAACTTCAGCCAATAGAATTACGTGCGACTTTTCTGGGGCGGGCCCCCGCCACCGCCCACGGGCACCGCGGCCCGTCGACACACTCCACGGATACCACCGCCACTTCCAGCGAGCCTCCATGAAAGAAATACCGCCCCAGCAAGGCAGCCCACCGCTTGGCTCACGCCCTTCGTGAAAGAAATATCGCCCCTGCTCGCTCAAAATGAGCAAAATACAGCACTTTTCAGCGTGCCAGGGCGAAGAATATTTCACGGCACGCCCCCACCCTTCACGCAGGGGCGGTTTTTCTTTCATCCCAGTCACGCGCCTGCCCCACAGGCGGGTCACAACTGGCCCTGCGCGGCTCCATCAGCACCCAAGCGGTACAAAACTCGCCCAGCACGCACCACCCCAAAAACGGCCTTTTTTCGCCAGCAGGGCGAATGTTTTCGCGCCGTTGGGATCCACAGCCGCCTCAAACCACCCACCGACCGTCTCGCCTGAAACCGCTGACACCTCTGCTCGCACAAAACAGCCAAATTCAGGCCATTTTCCACCCGCAAAGGTGTCACGGGTTTCATGCACCCCTCGCCGAGCACCCGCAAAGGCGTCGCCGGTTTCATGAGACACCAAATAGGTCTGCTGGTTCACAGAAAGGCGCTCAGACGCCCATGCTTGCTGCCTCCGCGGTGGCCCTGATAGCGTCGGGGCAGTTCGACAGTAAGGAGATGCCATGAAATCGAAGAAGCACCTGCTCGTTGCCCTCATCGTCGCGATCCTGGCCGCGATCGTCATCTTCCCGATGCTGCCCCTCGAATACCGCGAGGCCATCACCTCTTTCTTCGCGCACCCGCTGTACTACCTGGGCTTGGGTAACTGGTGAGGGGATGCCTCAGCACCCGGATATCGCATACAAACAGGGTGGGGTTCCAACCGGGAAACCCACCCCCTCACCAAAATGACTAAGCCGCAGCCTCGGTGAACGCCGTCGACACAATCAATGTTTCACTGGCATTCAATCTGCTCGAGGACGGCTTCCGCCAGCACCTCGTCAATAATCGCAACGCTAGCGAGCTTTGATTTTAGGGCGACGTAGAGGGGCACTGCCTTCACGGCTCCAGCCGCGACTGCGATGGACATCTTTGCTTTGCGCACGGAATCAAGGGAAATTGCGATCGTCCGCTCTTCGAGTTCGTGCGACACGGGGTTTCCTTCGCGGTCCAGGAAGCGCGAGAAGATATCGGTGACAGCGCCCATCTCTTGGAGGCGGCTGAGGCCTCGTTCGGTGAGGAAGCCTGAACGCACGAGAACCGAACCGACCTCGAGGACACCGGGCGAGAAAACCAGCATGTCCGAGGAGGGTGCCGCCGACAGTGTGTCGGCAACGGAACGCTCACGACGCAGGCGCCGTCCGAGGTCCACGTCGGACACGATCGCGGGTGCGGGCAGCATGTGGCCGACGCCGCGCCCACGCCGTGCCATCAGGCCGATTGAGTCGGCAACGACGTCGTCATTCGAACGAGTGAGCCCACCATAGGTCTGATAGACCTGCAGCCCGTAGGTCCACGACTCCGGCATTGCTCGGGCGACTGCGGTGAGAGTCCTACCCCACGCGATGCCCATCGACTGGGGAATGGGGCGCATCTCGGTCACGTAATCGGCCGCCATCGAGGCGACGAGGTTCAGCGCCCCTTCGGCGCTCGATTGGCGCTTGACGACGATAGCGTCGGTCAGGCCAAACGTTTTGACGAGAGCCTTTCTAGCTTGGGGATACGAGCGCGCGGGTGATTCACGGAGATGGTCACGATGCCGGACTCACGCGCTTCTTCAAGCAGACGCCCGACGGTCCAACGGGTGCAGTTCAGTCGATCCGCAATGGCACCCTGCGTCAAGTTGTCGTAGTAATACAGCTGCGCAGCTCGCAGCATCTGCACTTCACGATCAACGTTCACGTCAGCCTCCATCGGTCAACGAACTTGCGAGTTTCAGATCCTAACAAAAGCGACTGGAACAAGCGCTTGTCGTCCAAAAATAAAACGATTTATCAATAAATAACTGGATGAATTGGTATACGCACGAAGCGGTGATGCGGAGGGGTGGGCTCACGACGCAGGAGTGGGCCCACCCCTCCCGTCTGTCACATCTGCTCGACACGCAGTTCATGCAGGTCATGCATGAACTTGGGGTCACGTCCAAGCGTGTTGTACAGGTGTGCGTACATGGCGAACATGCGGTCGTAGATCGCGCTCGCCTCCTCGTTGGGCGTGTACACCTCGTCGGAGATACCCGCCATCGATGCGCAGGCTTCCTCGACATCGCTGTAGATTCCGGCCGCGAGCGCCGCGAAGATCGCACTGCCGTGGGCGCCGGCCTGCAGCGTGCGGGCGGTCCTCAGTGGACGCTTGGTGACGTCGGCGTACATCTGCATCAGGAAGGGGTTCTTGAGCAGACCGCCGGCGATGCGAATCTCGTTGACGGGCACGCCGTGCTCTTCGAAATTCTCGATGATCATGCGGGCACCGAACGCTGTCGATTCGAGGAGAGCTCGGTAGATTTCCTCCGGGGTCGTCGTCAGTCGCAGGCCGACGATCAGACCCGACAGGTCGGCATCCACCAGGGTGGATCGGTTTCCGTTCCACCAGTCCAGCGCGATCAGGCCGTTTTGCCCGACCTTGAGGGAGCTCGCCTTGGTCGACAGGAGATCGTGCACGGAAACGCCGGAGGCGTCAGCTTCCTCCACGTACGACTGAGGCACCTGCGTGTCAACGAACCACGCGAAGATGTCGCCGACGGCGCTTTGTCCGGCCTCGTATGCCCATGCGCCGGGGGACACGCCACCGTCGACCACGCCGAAGACACCCGGGACGTCTTCGAGCGTCGCAGAGGGGAGAATCCAGCAGGACGAGGTGCCGAGGATTCCGGTTAGCTGACCTGGCTGGGTCGCCCCCACCGACACGCACTGCACGTGCGCGTCGATGTTGCCCGAGGCGACCGCGATTCCCTCGGGAAGGCCAAATTCCTTCGCGTAGAACTCCGTCAGACCTCCAACCGATGCGCCCAGGGGAACAATCGGATGGTTCATCTTCTCATCGAAGACATTGCCGAATCCGGGGGCGACCGCCTCGAGGTACTCGCGCGACGGGTACGCACCGTCCTGGTACATGCGCTTGTATCCCGAGTCGCCCGCAGCGTAGGCGAGGTTGCCCGTGAGCTTCCAGGTCAGCCAATCGACAATATCGAGGATCTCGGCGGTCTCCGCGTACAGGCGCGGAGCGCGTTCGAAGAGCTCGAGGGCCTTCGGCAGCAGCATCTCGGGAGAGAGCACGCCGCCGTAGCGGGACAGCCAGGTCTCGCCACGCTCTCGCGCGACGTCGACGATGCGTCGGGCCTGCGCAGTCGCACCGTGGTGCTTCCACAGCTTGAGGTATGCCTGCGGTTCGCCCGCGAATTCCTCGCGTTCGCACATGGGCACCCCGGCCTCGTCGGTGAGGACGACCGTTGCACTCGTGCAGTCCAGGCCGATGCCCACCACGGCGGAGGGGTCGACGCCCGAGGCCGCGAGCGCTCCTCGTACCGCTTCGGTCATCGACACGAGGTAGTCGCCGGGTACCTGCAGCGCGAAGTCGGCGGGGAGGGGTTCTCCCGTCGTGACGAGCGTGCGGTCCATGACGGGGGTCGCGTACTCGCTGACTTTTTCGCCGAGCGTGCTTCCATCTGCCGTGTTGATGACGGCCGCGCGCACCGAGAGGGTGCCAAAGTCGAGGCCGAGGACGTAGCGATCAGACATTGGAGATCTCCTTGTCTGCGTGGAAGTGCTTGCCCCAGTAGCCGTCGGGCGCAAACAGCTTGTCGACGACGTCGTCGAGCTTTCCGATATCCGTCAGGACGTCGAGGATGGTGTACCTCGAGCGGATCATCTGGGCCTTGAAGTGGGTCTCGCGGAAGCGATCCATGTCGACGCCGATCTGCTCGGGGTGCGAAGGGCCACCGACTGCGTCGAGGCGCTCGGCGGCTTCCTCCGGGCTCATGAGCTGGCTTTCGACGCGCGCTCGCACGGACGGCCAGACGCGCTGGATGTCCTGGATGCGCTGGCGCAGCTCGTCGCCCTGGAGGTTCTTGAAGACGGCGTGTCCCACGGCCTCGTCCGCAATCGTGGGGATGAGGAGCGAGCGAACGCGTTCTTCGATCTGTTCGTCCGTCTTCGCGGCGGCGACGATCGCCTCCACGTCGAGGGCGTCCATGTCGATCTTGAGGGCCTCTTCCCAGATGGCCAGGGAGGCGACGGTTCCGACACCAACCTTCATGCCGTGCGAGAGCGGGGGTTCCCAGTCGAGGCCGTGGCCCTCCATCTCCCAGGTGTGGGAGAACTGGTGTCCAGCACCGGAGGCGGGGCGCGAGGACTGTGCGGCCTGCATCGCGAGGCCACTCATGATGTTGCCTTCGGCGAGACCGGTGATGGCCTCTTCATCGCCGTTGCCGATGGCAGCGGGATTATCGAGGGAGGCGCGCAGCGGACCCTGGACGAGGGACCACACGTAGGGGTCGATGGGTTCAATACCGAGCTCGTCGGCGACGATCCAGTCGGCACCCGCGGGGATCTTCTCGATGAGGTCGCCGTATCCGGTGAAGAGCAGGCGACGGGGAGCAGCGGCGATCACCTCAGTGTCGGCGACGAGGCCGACGGGAGCCGGGCAGTTACGCGTGATCTTGAAGCCGTCCTTGGAGATGGATGCGCCAAAGGCGGCGTATCCATCGACGGAGGGCGCGGTGCACACGTTCATGTAGGGACGTCCGAGCTCACCGGAGGCGAGCTTCGCGATGTCGTTCAGGGTGCCCGAGGCGATAGAGCACACGATCGCGTTCTCGAGAGGTCGGATGTACTCGCGCAGGATTTCGACGTTCTCGTAGCCGGCGTACAGGGTCGGCGTGCCCGGGAAGACGTAGGGTTCCTGAGCGAAGGGCACTCCCGCGTCCTTCAGTGACTGAACGACGCCTTCCCCTGCCGCAGCGAAGGTGTTCTCGTCGGCGACGACGAGCACCTCTTTGCCCGGGAAGAGGCGGGCAAACATCGGGCCCGTCTGGTCGAGAACGCCATGGCCAAAGACGATGTCCTTGGTGTCCGTCGCGCTCTCGAGGGCGGTGCGAATGAGCGAAGTTGACATAGCTTGTGCTTCTTTCGATCGGGAACGACTCAGGCGAGGTGATCGACGAGGTCGTGGCTGAGGTCGGACAGGCGCGGGTAGGTCTCCATGTACTTTTCGAAGTAGAACTGGTAGGCCTCGTGCACGTCCGGGCGAGGTTCGATGCGCTCGGTTTCGTGGACCATGTTGCGGGCTGCGTCCTCGATCGACTGATACTGGCCGGAGCCAACCGCGGCGAGGATGCACGAGCCGAGAACGACCGCGTCGCCGACTTCGGTGAGCGTGATCGGCACGCCCGTGACGTCAGCGTGCATCTGCATCCAGTCGCGGGACTTCGTGGCGCCGCCGCAGGCTACCAGCTCGGTGGTCTCGAAGCCGGCGTCCTTGAAGGCCTTGAGCACGTGGGCGGTGCCGTAGCAGACGGCCTCTTCGATGGCGTGGTAGACCTGCTCCGGGGTGGTGGAGAGGTTGAAGCCCCACATGATGCCGCGCGCCTTGGAGTCGGTGTAGGGGGTGCGGTTGCCCTGGAAGTACTCGTTGATGATGAGGCCACCGGAGCCGGGGGGCATGTCGGAGACGCGCTCGTCGAGGATCTTGTAGGGGTTCATTCCGAGGCGTTCCGCGGCGGAGGTCAGGTCGCGGCAGAAGTTGTCCTTGAACCACTTGAGAACGGAACCCGAGGAGACGAGGCCGCCTTCGCAGGTGTACTGGCCAGGCATGACACCGTCGGTGTAGCCGCCGAAGAAGCCTTCGCCGTGGAGCGGGGTCGCGCTCTGGCCGGTGATGACGTGCGAGGAGCCGGTGATGATGGCGGTCTTTCCGGGCGACACGACGCCGAGGCCGATCTGGCCAGCCCATGCGTCGGGGCAGCCCTGGGCGACCGGGGTGCCCGGGAGGAGGCCGAGTTCCTGCGCGACCGAGGGGAGCAGGCCGCCGACGGGGGTTCCGAGGTCGAGGATCTTCTCCGGGATCTTCTCGAAAACGTCGCCACAGCCGATGTGCTCGTAGAACTCGACGGGCCATCCGCCTTCGTCGCGGTTGTAGTACATGCGCAGAGCGGCGGAGTTGATGTTGAGGGTCCACTCGCCGGTGAGCTTGTAGGTCAGCCAGTCCGGCGCGTCCACAAGGCGGTAGGCGTTCTTGTAGATGTCGGGCTGGTTGGCGCGCAGCCAGGCTGCCTTGAAGGGGTACCACTCAGCGGTCGCGGGCATGGTGCCGCCGCCGTTGTAGTGGCGTGCCCAGTGGTCAATCGTTTCGGCGCGTGCGCTCTGTTCGGTGGCGCGCACGTCCATCCACATGATCGCGTTGCACAGCTCGCGGCCGTTTTCGTCCATCGGGACGACGGTCATTGTCGTCGCGTCGTAGGAGATGCCGGCGATGTGACGGGCGGGGATGCCGGTGTCTCCAATGACGCGCCGCACCGATGCGACGAGGGAGTTCCACCAGTCTTCCGGGCTCTGCTCAGCCCATCCGGGGTGAGGGTGATAGGTCTTGTAGGGCGTTGCAGCGAAGGCGATCGGGGTGCCTCGCAGGTCGAAAATCGCAGCCCTACACGACTCTGTGCCGAAGTCGATTCCCATGAGGAAGGGGCCTTCGTATCCGGGTGCAACCATGATGTTCTCTCTTTCTTGTCTTCCACGCCTTAGTGGAAATAATGAAAATTTGGGGGGCGAGGCCGTAGCGGGGTGAGGGCTACGGCCTCGCCAGTGGGCTCTTATTCGAGAGCCCAGCCGCGCTCTTCCCACACCTGAGGCGGCAGTAGGTGGTCGATTCGATCAACGACGTAGGTGGGACGGCTCTCCTCGGGGCGGGCCATGGCCTCGTCCAGCGTGGATTCACCGGTGAGGGGCATCGCCGAGGCCATGCCAGCGTTCACGGCGAGTTGGATGTCCGTCATCAGACGGTCACCCACCATGAGGCAGTCCTTGAGTTCCAGATCGAGGCCCGCGAGGGCGACGCGCGCCATTTCGGCGTTCGGCTTGCCCAGGACGATCTCGGCCTTCGTGTTCGTGCAGGCTTCGATTGCTGCTACGACGGCCGCGCAGTCGGGCTGGCCTTTGCCTCCCGGGAAGGGGCAGAAACGATCCGGGTTCGTGCCAACGAGGGTCGCGCGACGGTGGAACCAGATGGCGTCGAATGCGATCTGCAGTTTCCTGTAGTCGAAGGTTCGATCGTAGGAAGCAACGACGACGTCGATCTGCTCCGGGTCATCACTCATCGGAATTCCCGCACGTTCGAAGGCCGCGATGAGCGGCTCTTCCGCGATCGGGAACACGACCTGGCCGGGCTTGTGCTCGAGGAGCCAGCTCGTCGTGGTGGCGACCGTTCCAACGATGTCCTCGACGGGTGTCGGCAGCCCCAGAGCGGTGAGTTTGTCCGCGTACTGGTGCAGGTCTTTCGTCGGGTTGTTGGTGAGGAAGCGGACCGGAATGTTGCGCTCACGCAGCTCCTCGATGAGCCTGCGCGCGCCCGGCAGGAGATGGTCACCGAGGTAGATGGTGCCATCCATGTCGAAGACGTAGGCGTCGTAGAGGCGCGTTGCCCAGCGTGTCGGTTCGGCAGTCATAGGATTCTCCGTTGCTTGTCTCGTTGACTCGCTCAGGCGAACAGGCCGGCGCAGACGACGACCAGGGTGTTCATGAACCAGATGATGCCGGCCGGGGGATCAACGTGAGTGTCGCCGTGTGCGTAGACAACTCGTGCGACCAGCTCGCCACCAAAGCCAGCGATGATGCCGAAAACGGTGCCGATCAGGACTGCCATGAGGCCCGATCCGGTGATGGGGAAGAAGAGGACGGCGGCGAGGCCGGCCGTGATCGTCATGTGGTGGGTGACGGGCCAACGCTTGCCCGCGGCCACGAAGAAGATGCACAGCGCGGAGATCGCGAAGGGCACGACCTGGGCGTTGTTGATGACGTCCTGGGGGTCTGTCGAGACAGGGGCGATGTGGCCGACGATGATCGTCGCGATGCCGGCGGCCATGAGGGAGGCGAAGCCGGAGATGGTCAGCAGCTGGAGGGGCTTCTCCTGCCAGTCGAGCCAACGGGTGGAGCCCTCAGGGCGGGTGGGCAGGTGGAAGACAGGGGTCTTGCCGAACATGAGGCGCGCAACGATGCCGGAGGTGACGACCGTGAGGGCCACCGAGTCGGTGTGGGTGCCGAACCAGGGGATCATCACGATCAGCTTGTGCAGCACGTAGCCGCCAGCACCGTAGAGTGCGCCGACGAGGAGGACGTCGGGGCGGTTGAGGCCCGCCAGAGGAGAGTTAATGTCCCTCGCTCCGTCCGGTAGCAGGCCCTTCTTGGCCGCATATGTCGAGGCGCCAACACCACCGGCAAACGCGATATGGGGGCCGAACACGGGTCCGAAGGAGATGTAGTCGAGGAACATCGTGTTGCCCGTCGCCGCAGTCACGGAGAAGCCGACGAGAATCGATACGCCCGTGAACGCGAACGCAAAGTTGGGGCCAATCATGGCTGCGAAGGCTCCGCCTGCGAATGCAAGCAGGAGCCAGAACACGTCCATATTGGCGAAAGTGAAAACTGCATCTGGTGTCATGGTCTTCGTCCTTGAAGAAAGTGGGGTGGAAAGTGACACCGGGGATTGCGCATGCTCACTGACACAATCCCCGGTTGCTCGGGGTGCCTCATCTGTGAGGCTCTGTGTTGAGGATCTGTCGTTCCTCAGGGAGTCAGCAGGCTTCGAGTGCCTCTGGCAGTTCGTGCTTGGGATCCTGGTCGTAGGCCTCGAGCGCGGCGACCTTGGGCGCGGAGTGGCTGGAGGGGTCGAACACGTATCCCAGCCATTCCTTCGCGAGGCGCCTGGCGAGTTCGATGCCAATGACTCGCTGGCCGAAGGTCAGCACCTGGGCATCGTTCGACAGGATCAGACGCTCGACGGAGAAGGAATCGTGCGCGACGGAGGCGCGGATTCCGGGCACCTTGTTGGCTGCCATGGCGACGCCCATGCCGGTACCGCAGACGAACAGGCCACGGTCGGCTTTGCCCTCTGCGATGAGGCGAGCGCCAGCGACGGCGACGTGCGGGTAGTCGATATCCTGACCAGCACTCAAGCCAACATCGATGACTTTGTCGACCCTGGGGTCGGCTTCAAGATCACGTTTGAGGATCTCCTTGTATTCAACGCCAGCGCTGTCCGCGGCGACAACGATTGTAAAACCCACGGTGGTATCCCATCTTCGATCGTTCAGAAGCTGCGATGCTCCTGGTCGCCGAAAGGCGATAGATCCATTGTGGCGAGCGTCGCACACCCACTTACATCCGTGCACGTTCGCGTATTTCCCCCCTTTTGCTGCATTTTTTGTTTGTCTAAACATGCGCACTTTTGTGCACAGGGACACAAATCTACCCAATACGCCCCAACCATGTGGTAAGGGCCTTTCGTTGCGTATCACACACCCACTCCCCCGCTTGCCCACGACCTGTGGCAACGGCTGTTAAACGACAAAAATCTGGGCCCGGATCAAAGATCCGGACCCAGTTTTTTTGAGACGGGCTAGCGGATACCCGCTACGTCACCTCAGTACGCCAACCCCTTCGGCTGCTCCGCCAAGACAGCGAACCCCGGATCAACGACCTCGAATCCGTTGGCCTTGTAGGCCTCGTAGTCGAAGTTTTCGCATTCGTCGTACCCGATGCGGTGGTACTCGTAGAAGCCCTCCCAGTCCTCGTACCCGGACCCCAGCGACGACTCGAGGAACGCGTCGGCCATGGCCATCGCGGTGCGCGGGGCGACGTAGAAGGCGCCCATGGCGAGGAGGTTCGCGTTGTTGGCGGCGGCGCAGCGGCGCGCGGCGGGCACAGATTCGCACACGGCGGCGTGTACGTGGGGGCACTTGGAGGCGGCGATGTGGATGCCCATGCCGGTGCCGCAGAACGCGAGGGCGCGTTCGAACTTGCCTTCGGCGATCTGGGCGCCGAGCGCGAAGCCGACGCGGTGGTACATGGGTGCGGTGTCGGCGTCGGGTGTCAGGTCGGTGACGGTCCAGCCTCGCTCCTCAAGGTGGGCTTTGACGGCTTCCTTGAGGGGGTGCCCGGCGAAGTCGGCGCCGACGACGACGTGCTTGTCTTTAGCTGTCAGCATGCGCGTGTCCTTTCCTGAGTGTGCGCAGTTTGGAGAAGGAGAAGAGACCCTCGTTCATGCAGATGACGAGCAGCAGCACGCCACCCCAGATGAGGGGCCTGTAGAAGTTGGAGATGTCGGGGAACATGTTCAGGCCGGAGGAGAGGACCTGGAGCATGAGGATGGAGAGGAGCACGCCGCTCAGGCGCCCGGACCCGCCGTTGAGGGTTGACACCGCCGAGGACGACGATGAGGACGGTGAGCAGCGTGTAGGGAGGCGCCGTAGTCGGCTTTCGCGGAGTTGTAGTTCGCGAGCATGACGATGCTCGGCCATGGCGGCCATGACGCCGGAGAGCACGTAGGTGCGGATCAGCAGGCTCTTGACTTTCAGGCCCGAGAAGCGCGCCGCGGTGTCGTTCGTGCCGAGCATGAGGATCGTGGTCCCAAAGCCCGTGAAGGCGACGATGGCTCCCGCGACGGCCGCACACACGAGGAACACGACGAGGGGGATGGGGACGAGGCCGGCCACCTTCCCGGTGAACACGGCTCCGAACGCTGCTGGGACGCCGGAGACAGGTTTGCCTTGGGTGAGGATGAGGGCGACGCCGCCGAAGAGCTCGAGGGTGCCGAGGGTGGCGAGGATGGGTGGGATCTTGAGGACCGCGACGAGCGTGCCGTTTATGAGTCCGCACACGACCCCGACCACCAGGGCGACGCCCAGGGCGATGAGGGTGGCCATGGCCATCGCCGAGGGGGTGACGGCCGGGCCGAGCATGGAGCGCAGCGTGAGGGCCGCGCAGATTGAGGTGACGTTGGCGATGGCGACGACGGACAGGTCGATGCCGGCGGTGAACATGGTGAACATGACGCCCAGGCTCATGAGGCCGAATTCGGGGAATTGGACGGCCATCGACTGCCAGGTGCGCACGGCGAAGAAGGGGCCGGGGCGCACGGCGGCGAAGAAGATAAGCAGGAGGAGGAAGACGATGATCAGTCGCGTCATGTAGCTGTCCTTTTTGAGGAAAGCGAGGCGCGGGGAGGCGAGAAGCGTTGACATGTGGTCCTCCTAGTGTGCGTTGCGGCGGGCGCGCATGACCTGAAGCGCGGAGACGCCGGTTCCCACGATGATGAGCAGGCCCAGGGCGAAGCCCTGCCAGAACGTCGGGATTCCCATGAGGATCATGGAGTTTTGGACGATGACGATGAGCAGCGTGCCGAGCATGACGCCCGTCAGCGAGCCCTTGCCGCCGGTGATGGCGGTGCCGCCCAGGACGACGGCTGCGATGACCATCATTTCCATGCCGAGCAGGTTGGTGGGGTGCATCTGTCCCATGGAGCAAGTGCGGACCATGCCGGCCAGGGCGGCGATGACGCCGACGAGGACGTAGAGCCAGAACTTGGTGGCGCGCACCTTGAAGCCGACGCGGGCGGCCGCGGACTCGTCGCCGCCGAGGGCGAAGAGGGAGCGTCCGAACATCGTGTAGCGGGTGACGAAGAAGGCCACCGCGACGACCGCGACGAGGATCAGGAAGGACACGGGCATCGAGGACTGCAGGCCGGAGCTTTCGTTGCGGGCGACGAAGAGGGACGCGGATCCGAAGGAGCGCATGGACTCGGGGATCGTGTTGATCTGAACGGATTTGAGCGCGCCCTGCATGACGCCGTTGAAGACGTTGGCGGTGCCCAGGGTGATGATCAGCGTCGGCACGGTCAGCCTGGAGGTGAAGATGCCGTTGAATGCGCCGAGGACCGCGCCGAGGGCGGCGGCGATCAGGAAGGGCACGATGACGGGTCCGTTCCACCCGTTGTCGACGAGGACTTTCGTGGTCACGTAAACCGCGAGGGAGGCCAGCGCGGGGAAGGACACGTCGATGCCGCCGGAGACGAGCACGAGGTGCGCGGCGACGGCGAAGAGGCCGGGCACCACCATCGCGCCGGCCAGGTCGACGAGGTTGTTAGCCGTGTAGAACTGTCCGGAGCGCGCCTGGATGACGAGGGTGAGCGCCGCAATGACCAGGAACACCCAGAATTCGTTAGCGCGCAGGACTTTCGTGATGAGTCGGGGCATTAGTTCTCTCCCCCTTCGGTCGACGAGGCCGGGGCCTGGTCTTCGGACAGGAGCCGGGTCAGTTCGGCCTCGGTGAGGGTGTCGGGGTTGATCGGGTCGCTCAGGTGCCCGGCTCGCATGATGGCGATGGTCGAGCAGTTGGTGAGCACTTCGGCGATGTCGTCGGAGATGATGATGACGGCCATGCCTTGCGCGGCGAGTTCGCGCAGGATCGAGTGGATCGTGAATTTGGAGCCGATGTCGACGCCGACGGTGGGGCCGTTGAGGATGAGGACGGAGGGCTGGTGGCGAGCCACTTGGCCAGGACGACCTTTTGCTGGTTGCCGCCCGACAGGGTGTTGACGGCGTTGGCGGGGTCGGGGGTGACGACGTCGAGGCGTTTCACCCACTTCTTCTCTTCGTCGCGGATGGCTTTCTTGTCGATGAATCCGAGGGCCTTGGTGAAGGATTCCATTTCGGAGATCGTGATGTTTTCGCCGATTGAGCGCGAGAGGAAGAGGCCTTCGGTGAGTCGGTCTTCGGGGACGTAGGCGATACCGGCTGCGATCGCGTCGCGCACGCCTCGCAGGGTGACGTCGTGGCCTTTGACGCGGATGCGCCCGGAGTCGAGGGGGGAGCATCCCGAAGAGGGACATGGCGAGTTCGGTGCGTCCGGAGCCCAGCAGGCCGGTGATGCCGAGGATTTCGCCGGGTCGCACGCTCAGGGATGCGTCGGCGAAAGCGCCGCTCACGGTCGCGCCCTCGACCTCGAGGATCGGGGCATCGGTGATGTCGCCGGGCTGGTAGCGTTCCTCATCGAAGTCGCGCCCGGTCATGTGGCGGGCGAAGCTGGCGCGGTCGAGCTCTTCCTTCGGGCAGGTGATGACCTTGTGCCCGCTTCTCAGGATGGTGAAGCGCTGCGCGATTTCGAAGACTTCTTCGAGCTTGTGGGACACGAAGAGGATCGCGATGCCGCGCGATTGCAGGTCGGCGACGATGTTGAAGAGGGCGCGCACTTCCTTCTTGGTGAGGGCGGTCGTGGGCTCGTCCATGATGATGAGCTTCGCGTCGCCCATGAGTGCGCGGCTGATGGCGACGAGCTGCTTGTCGGCGACGGAGAGGTTGCCGACGAGTTCGTCGAGGTCGACCTGGAAGCCGATCTTCGCGACGGCTTCGCGGGCGACTTCGCGCATGCGCGAGCGGTTGACGAGGCGGCGTCCGGCGGCGACTTCGCTGCCGAGCGCGATGTTCTCCATGACGGAGAGGTTGGGGAAGATGGAGAAGTCCTGGTAGATGACGCGTACGCCCGCGTCGATGGCGTCGGCGGGTGTCAGTCGCGTGAAGTCGCGGCCCCCGATGGAGACCGTGCCCTGTTCGGGGGTGTGGACTCCGGAGATGACTTTGATGAGGGTGGATTTGCCCGACCCGTTTCTCCGGCGAGGCAGTGGATTTCTCCGGGCGCGATATCGAGGTCGATGTCGACCAGGGCTCGCACGCCTGCGAAGGATTTGCTGACGTGTCGTACCGCCAGCACTGGGGTGTCCATGTGGTGTCCTTTCCGACGCGTGATGCCGACCCGGGGCCACGGCCTCGTTCATTGGGACGAGGCCGTGGCGCGCGGGTGGTCGTGTGCGGTGAATCGGTTAGAAGCCGAGGGAGTCGACGTTGTCCTTGGTGATCTGGATCCAGCCGTTGCCTTCGAGGACCTTGGTGGAGCCCTGCGAGAAGTGCATGGATTCGTATCCCTTGACGCCGAGGTTGACGCCGTCTTCGATCTTTTCACCGTTGAGGATCTTGGTGGCCAGGGATGCCATGGCGTAGCCGGCGTCCGCGGGGTCCCAGAGGGTCAGGGTCGACACGGAGCCGTCCTTGAGGATCTGGGCGTTGGCGGCGGGCATGCCCGTGCCTGCGGTGAAGACTTTGCCCTTGAGGCCGAGTTCTTCGATGGCGCGGGCGGTGCCGGGCGCGTCGAAGGAGGAGGTGCCGAGGATGCCCTTGACTTCGGGGTACTTCTTGAGGACTTCCTTGGCGGTCTGGTAGGCGGTTTCACCGTTGTCCTGGGATTCGACGCGGGGCTCGGCTTCGAGCAGCGTCATCTTGGGGTACTTCTCCTTCTGGTGGGCGACGGCGCCGTCTGCCCATTCGTTGTGGGAGGCGTTGGTGACGTGGCCGACCATGGTGGTGTAGACGCCTTCTTCACCCATGGCTTGGGCGAGGTTGTCCATGATGAACGCGCCGTATTCCGTGTTGTTGAAGGCTTCGATGTCGTACATCGTGTTCTGCTGGGAGGCGCCTTCGTGGGTGACGACGACGATGCCTGCGTCCATGGCCTGCTTGAGGACGGGTTCGATGGCGCCGGGGTCGACGGGGACGACGCAGATGGCGTCGACGCCTTGGGCGATGAGGTCTTGGATGACCTGGGCCTGCATGGTGGCGTCGGTTTCAGCGGGGCCCTTCTGGAAGGCGTTCATGCCGGTGTCTTCGGCGTACTTCTTGACGCCGGTTTCCATGCGGACGAACCAGGGGTTGGTGGCGTCCTTGGGGACGACGGCGATCGTGTAGTTGCCGTCTCCGCCGCCCTTCGCTGCGGGGCTGGACGAGGATTGGGCGGTGTCGCCGGGTGTGCAGGCGCCGAGGGCGAGGGCGCATGCGGATGCGGCGACGAGGGCTGTAGCTGCGAGGCGGGGCTTCATAGGAGTCTCCTCTGTGTGGGTCAACATCGGTGTTGAGGTTGTGGTTGTGCGGCGGCTCTGCTGGCGTGCGGTGGTGCCTGGCGTGTCCGTGCTTCGTTGCTGGACCCACCCTGCGGTGCCGCGTGTGCGGTGCTGCTGCGTGCCGGGCGCTACCGTCCTTGGGGGCGCATCGGCGTGCCCCCAATCCTAGGACACACGGGTGGTGGCGTTCACTTTCCGGGTCCGTCTGGGACGAGGCCAGGGCGGGTTTTTGGGGGACGTGTGGGCTGGTTGTGGGCTGATTTGTCAGACCAGTGAGGCTATAGTCCTCACCAAATTGACACGGACTGAATCCACTGAGTGCGGTCCAATACTCACACAACAAACCCCTTGCACATCCGTTCAGTGAATCGTGTCATATGTGCACATCTGAGCGACTCTGAGCACACCAGACTACCGCTCCCATAACGCGAGTTTCTCCCACACCTCGGGAGCACCAGTTCGCGACATAGGGACAATGTCATTATGCGGGAACGTATCAAGCAACTGAGGTAGGCGACTGGCGGGAGACAGGTCAAGCTGACGATGCAAGTATTGAATGAGCGACAACTGCCCAAAGGAACGGTTGCTCACACCAGCCACTTCTTGTAGCTGCTCGTCATCACTGAGCTTCGGCTTAATGTCAAAAACACGATTAAACATACGCGCATGATGGGCAGCATAATTTCTAACAATATTCAGGCATTTCAGCCACGATGCGAGCTGCGGAGCAGCGAGTCCACACTCATCCGCAATGTCATGACGCACTTCCGTTGGAGAAAAGTCGTATAAGTACGACAACATCCCCCAGTCCATGATTTCAACGGCTGCCCAGATGGGCATGTCACCATGATAGTGTCGTCGATGATGCTCGACAAAGTCTTCTTTCGAAGAGTTTACAGCTCTTTCAAATTTCTCAACCCAACCGCATGTCTACTACGACGACTCCCCTTATTCGATTGACGGGCATACGCACTTAGACGTGTCACATCTTGATAAATGAATGGGTCAACACTTCCCAGTCGATACCCAAGCATGGTACGGATCGCCATTTCAATACGATCCAATTCAGCAAATACGACATGACGCATGCGCTCGTCAAACTCGTATAGGTCGATGACCAAATCAAACGAAGCTCCATCGACAAACTCATCGCACGCCTGACCGGTATCTGGAGAAAAACGGCGCATGGGATACCAATACCCTGACAGTCGATAGTAGTTCAGTCGAGCAAGCTTCTCCTCTGCGCGCTCAACGTTATCGATACGCATCCCACGACTTCGTAGCAGCTCAACCTGTTCGGCGTAGGTTTTAAACACTTTCACGCGAGTCACGACACAGATCGCCTCTCCCGAATAGCAAGGACCGGCCCTGGACTCCCACCGTGAGGCGGGTAGCGGAACCGGTCATGTTGCGTACAACAATACTCCTAAACAACGCGGGCACCACAACAAGCGCTAGTGACCATCGTCACCTGAATAGTCTCCTTGTGCGCACACCACAGCACCCACCTAGCTTGTGTGTCGTAGATTACCCGCTATTCTTGGTCGCATGACTGCTGCGCGCGACGACGACTTCATGGCTCTGCCCGGTATGGAAGCAGATTCCAACGCCCACGACACGGCTCGACACCGCTCGGATGACACGGCCCCGGCCTCCTCCAAGTCCGCTCTCGATGCCCTGCTCGATGAGTACCGTGCGCGTGCGAAGAGCGAGCGCGAGAAGGGCACGCTCTTCGAGGAGCTGACGCGCCAGTTCCTACTCCACGACGCGCGTTTCGCTCACCAGTTCAAGGAAATCTACCTGTGGAGCGAGTGGCCGGAGCGCCGCACGGGCGACACCGGCATTGACCTGGTGGCGATCCCGGTTGACCCAAGCGCAGGCCCGGTGGCCATTCAGTGCAAGTTCTACGCGCTGGGTCACCGCATTCAGAAGGCGGACATCGATTCGTTCCTGTCGGCGTCGGGCAAGGAGCCGTTCGGCCGCCGCATCGTCGTGGACACGTCGGGCGCGCCGTGGGGCAAGAACGCGCAGGATGCGATCGAGGGCCAGCAGATCCCGGTTTCTCGCATCACGCTGGCGGATCTGCGCGATTCGGACATCGATTGGCGCACGTATTCGCTGGGGTCGACGCAGGCGCCGAAGACCCGCGAGCGCAAGGTTCCGCGCGACCATCAGGTGCGTGCGCGCAGCGCGGTGATGGCGGGCTTCGAGGAGCATGACCGCGGCACGATGGTCATGGCGTGCGGTACGGGTAAAACGTTCACGGCGCTGACGATCGCGCGCGAGTTCGTGGAGAAGGAGGGCGGCACCGCCCGAATCCTGTTCGCGGTCCCCTCGCTCGCGCTTCTCAAGCAGACGCTCGACGATTGGGCGGCCGAGGCCGACGGCGCGTTCACGGCGTGGGCGGTGTGTTCGGATACGAAGGTGTCCTCGTCGGCGCGTAATGACACGGCGGAGGAGTCGGCGGTGGACCTGCCGATTCCGGCGACGACGGACGGCCAGCGCCTCGCGGACTCCCTGAACGCGAATAACGCGACGGAGGGCCTGCAGGTCGTCTTCGCGACGTATCAGTCCATCGAGGTCATACACCGCGCGCAGGAGATCGCGGGCGACGAGTGGCGCGATTTCGACCTGATCATCTGCGACGAGGCACACCGCACGACGGGCGCGACGCTGACGGGCGAAGACGAGAGCGCGTTCACGAAGATCCACAGCGACGAGTTCATCCGCCGCGCGAAGACTCTCTACATGACGGCGACGCCGCGTATTTTCGCGGAGAACGCGAAGAGTAGGGCGTCGGAGAAGGACGCAATCCTGACCTCGATGGACGATCAGGAGACCTACGGTCCGGTGTTCTTCCGTCTGGGCTTCGGCCAGGCGGTGAAGGAGAACCTGCTGACGGACTACAAGGTCATCATCTTGACGGTCAGCGAGGATGAGGTGTCGCAGCACTATCAGGCGATTGCGGAGATGGGCGGGGAGCTGAACCTCGACACGGCCGCGAAGTTGACGGGCTGTTGGAACGCGCTGGCGAAGCGCAAGAATCGCGGCTCGGACGTGGACTACGGCGAGGATCGTGCGCCGATGCGCCGCGCGGTGGCCTTCTGCAAGGACATCAAGGCCTCGAAGGCGGTGGCCACGCAGTTCCCGGACCTGGTGAACGGCCCCTTTGGTTTGAGCGACCTGAGCAACGACGACGCGTCGGATAACCTGCAGGTCGAGTGCCGCCACGTGGACGGCACGATGAATGCGGCGGTGCGTGCGCGGGAGATGGATTGGCTGACGGAGGGCGCGGGCACGGACGAGGTCCCGGTGTGCCGGATCCTGACGAACGCGCGCTGCCTGAGCGAGGGCGTGGACGTACCCACGCTGGACGCAGTGCTGTTCCTGTCGCCGCGCAAGTCGCAGGTAGACGTCATCCAGGCGGTGGGCCGCGTCATGCGACGCGCGGAGGGCAAGGATTTCGGGTACATCATCCTGCCCGTGGCCGTGCCGGCGGGCATGGCGCCGGAGCGCGCGCTGGACGACAACAAGCGCTTCCAGGTCGTGTGGCAGGTCCTCAAGGCCCTGCGCGCACACGACGAGCGCCTGGACGCGGCGATCAACTCGATGGAGCTCAACGGCCAGGGGCCGGAAAACATCATCGTCGAGCAGGTCTCCCTCGAGAAGGCGAAGAAGCAGGACGATCCCCTGGCGGGTTCTGCGCCCGATGGGGACGAGGCCGGGGCAGGGTCCTCGGGGTCGGGCACGGACGGGGTGACCCAGGGGATCCAGGGTCAGCTGACGCTGCTGCCCTCGGATTGGAAGGAGTCGGTGTTCGGCCGGATCGTGAAGAAGGTCGGGTCATCCCTGTACTGGGAGGACTGGTCCAAGGACATCGCAACGGTGGCAGACCGCTACATTCACCTCATCGATCGCCTGCTGGAGGATCCGGAGCGCCAGGACGCGTTCCAGGAGTTCGTGAACGCGCTGCGCGCAACGCTGAACCCGGCCGTGGACAACGAGTCCGCGGTGGAGATGCTGGCCCAGCACATCCTGACGGCCCCGCTGTTCGACGCGATGTTCCCGGATCATTCGTTCTCGAAGCAGAACCCGGTGAGCCGCGCGATGAACACGATCGTGGAGATGCTGGCGTCGCACTCGATGTTCGAGAACGAGCGCCGCGAGCTGGATTCCTTCTATCGGGCGATGGTCGAGCGCATCGAGGCGGTGCACACCCTGGCGGGCAAGCAGGAGATCATGCGCACGCTCTACGATCGCTTCTTCTCCCAAGCCTTCCCACGCATGAGCGAGCGCCTGGGCATCGTCTTCACGCCCGTCGAGGTCGTCGACTTCATCATCCGCAGCGCGGATGATGCGATGCGCACGGCGTTTGGCCAGAGCCTGGGGGATCCGGGCGTGGCCATCATCGAGCCCTTCGCGGGGACGGGCACGTTCGTGGCGCGCCTGCTGCAGCTCGGCGTCATCCCACCCGAGGCCCTGGAACGCAAGTATAAGAACGAGATCTTCGCGAACGAGTTCGTGTTGCTCTCCTACTACATCGCATCGATCAACATCGAGCAGGTGTACCACCAGGTGCGCGCCGAACAGGGCGTGGACGAGGGCTACGTCGAGTTCCCAGGCATGACCCTGACAGACACCTTCCAGCTCCACGAGGGCGACGGCACAATCACCGAGGACTTCGAGGGACTGGCCGCCAACAACGAGCGGGCGAAGGCGGAGAAGGACTCGGCAATCACGGTGATCGTCATGAACCCGCCGTACTCAGGTGGCCAAAAGAACGCAAACGACAACAACCAGAACCTGGCGTACCCGCGCCTGGACGAGCGAATCGCAGGTACCTTCGTTCGTCACTCAACCGCAAACCGAAAGGGAAGCCTTTACGACTCCTACTTCCGCGCCCTGCGCTGGGCGTCGGACCGCATCGGGGAGCGGGGCGTCATTGCCTTCGTCTCCAACAGCTCCTTTATCGACGGCAACACCGCAGACGGCGTACGGATCACCCTGCAGGATGAGTTCTCCCAAATCTTCATCTACGACCTGAAGGGAAACCAGCGAACATCGGGCGAGCGGAGCCGACGCGAGGGCGGAAAGATCTTCGGGTCAGGCTCTCGAACAGGCGTTGCGATCACCGTCCTCGTCAAGGACCCCACGCACACGGGTCCCGCCGAGATCTTCTACGCAGAAACGGAGGACTACGCGACGCGCCAGGAGAAGCTCGACCAGATAGCCGCCTACGGATCCATTGAGGGGATCAGCGCCGCCGACGCATTCCAGCCCATCACTCCTAACGAACACTGTGACTGGATTAGTGACCGCAACGAAATCTTCGTAACATTCCAGGAACTCGGACATGGGAGCACAAAGAAAGAGAAAACTACCACAGGAATTTTCCAACTTTTCTCAAACGGACTGAAAACAAGCCGTGATGCATGGTGTTACAACTTCAATGAAGAAAAGGTTGACACAAACATTGATATCCACATCGAATATCTAAACGAGCAAATTTCTGTATTCAAGAACAATGGTGGGACACGGAAAGTCCCTGAGAAACTCGTGCCAAACTATTTGAATATCGATTCAACACGCGGAACCATTGACAGAAAAAATCGAAACGATATTCGCCGCGGTACAACAACCAAAAGGAGCGGATACATTACCACATGTCTATATCGCCCTTTCATGACACAGATGGCATACTTTGACAGTACTCGCCAACTGAATAATGACACATACCAACTCCCGCAACTCTTTCCCACCTCCAAACACCCAAACCTTTCATTCGTTGTTTCACAAGGAGACATTACGAAAGTAGGTCCACTGATGACCGATCTCCTGCCCGACCTTCACTTAGTGGGAGACTCTCAAACATTTACGCTCTACAAGTGGGAACCCCTCTCCCCCACCTCCGGGAGCGAGCCCGACCTGTTCGCCGACCTGGCGACCACCTCGGAAAGCCAGACGGGTGAGGCGGCAACGGCCTCGTCCCTGGATTTCTCGCGGCCGATCGGAGACCAGATCCCAGTGATCCTGGACGGCTACCGCCGCGTCGATAACGTCACGGACGCAACGCTGGCCTCGTACCGGGAGCATTACGGGGATGCGGGGATCACGAAGGAGGACATTTTCTTCTACGTGTACGCGCTGCTGCATCACCCGGAGTACCGGGAGCGCTACGAGGATGATTTGAAGAAGATGCTGCCGCATATTCCTCGTGCAGCGGGTTTCCACACGTATGCGAGCGTGGGCCGCGAGCTGGCGGACCTGCACGTGAACTACGAGCGCGTGGAGCCGTATCCGTCGGTGCAGGAGGAGGCGAGCCTGCACGCACCTGCGGACCCGTGGGAGCGCTACCGGATCAGTGAGCGCAAGATGCGATTCCCAAAACTCGGGCGCCGTGACGAGGACTTCACGCGTTTGGAGTACAACGACTACGTGACCCTGACGGGCATTCCTGCGGAGGCGCAGGGGTATCTAATTTCGGGACGCAGTCCACTCGGATGGGTCATCGACCGCTACCACGTGAAGACGGACAAGGCGTCGGGCATCGTGAACGACCCGAACGACTTCCTGCGCGAGCAGCGCCGCCCCGACGCGGTCGTGGACCTGATCAAGCGCCTGGTCACCGTCTCGATGCGAACCCAGGAGCTCCTGGCGACGCTGCCGGCCCTCGAGATCCCGGAAGGAGCATAGTGGGCGCATCACTCGAGCAGAGCCTTCGAACTAGCAGCTGGGAGCGCCTCGTTAAGCAGCGGACATACAGCTCCAGGGATGGATATGAATATTCTTCGTATGTATTGGTCAAGGAAATAACACTGACACCATTTAACGCGTCAGAATTGCGCCAAGGCAAACGAACTGACTTCGTATACTTCATCCCCGTTGTCGTAGTCGAACCAAATAATGGTGATTGTTTCTCTGCGACTACCAATCTTCGTGAGTTGGGTTTCGTGCCCTACGAAAGTCGTCGCATACCCATGCCACTGGAGGCGACAACGGGGGCAAGCATCAATGTGAATGCCGACGATAAAGTGCAAATTACCATTGATGGCAAGCTGCTGACCCTTGATGACGACGATCAAACGGCAAAGATCATCGCTTCATGCAACAATCTATCCCTCGGCGTCCGGCATCGATCCGGTGACTACTTTCAAGGGTCGGTTCATCCCCGGGCACCATCTTCCCATCATTCCCAGGACGTACAGGCACTCTACTGAACCATAGCCGAGAATCAACCCTCGCCGAGGAGATCAAAAGGTCTCACAAGTACGGTATTGAGATAGCATTCGGTCGCGAGGCATACCTTGGTATGCCACCGTCGTCAGACTACGATTTTTACGTCTCAACAAAACATGAAGTTTCGCTTCCACCAAATGTCAATCTGGGCGGGCGCTGCCTGGCCTGCAACGAACTGAATGTTACACGTGAGCATTGTTCTCCAAAGTGGCTTGCTGACAGGTACTCCGTGGAGCCATTAGTGGCGAGAATTCTATGTAGATCGTGTAACTCATGGTTTGGAAAGATCCTTGAGGAACCAGTAGCAGACATGTTCCAAAAAGGAATACCAATCGATTTCGAAACACTATCGAATGGTCAATAAAAACCGCCATCACAATGTCCACTGCGGCTGGATCCATAGTTGATCCAAACTGGCTGCCCAAACTGCGTGACAATCAAATTCCCCAAGGCTTAAGAGTTTATTTCGATACGCGAATGAAGTTCAATGAGCGCGGATTTGCTTTTGGAATTTCCAAGCTATCTCAGCAGTTGCGCGAGGAATCACAGTTCCTTTTCGGACTAATGACGCCACTGTTTTCAATGCTTGTGATCAACGCGGGCGAAAAACCGATCAACATTCCCCTCAATCAGATTTACCCAGATCAATTGTCCGACGAAAGTGCGCATGTTGTCGATTTCTCGCGACTGTATCAACGTGTGCATGAGGAGCTGACCGACGAAGGAACAGTGGACATTTCAATTCCCATAAGACCGTCGACGCGCTAACATATCCCAAACTTTGTTTGACGCCATGCGAATATGGCTAGAACCAACACCGTAGGACAATCTTCGATTCTGCCGCGAGGCGGCGCCGCCGAAGATCGTTAGAGGAGACCACTCTCACGGAGCATACGAATCTCTCGAATAGTCTCCCTAACCTCAGACTGATAGCCGTTTGTTTGGCCAATGTAGAACGCTTGCAGGCCCCTACTCCACAGCAGATGTGTAACAAAAGCCGCCGTAATTCCGGCCTGCGAGAAGACGAAGCACACTGGCTCGCTCCCATTTTCCTGGGTCTTTGCGAGGAAGGAATCGATGAGCTTATCGACTACTTGTTTGTAGTCATCAGCCTTGATTTGTTTCCCTTCGGACTTCTTTAGAGCCACCTCCCCATCGGTCGCGACACCATGATCGAGAAGCATCTGCACGCGGTCTTCCGTACTCATGAAGGGGACTTGGTAGCGCTCTCGAATGGTTGCATCAAGGAAGATATAGTCTTTATCTTTCTCAACACAGTATTGAATCGAGTCAAGTGGAACCTGCACTACCTGAAATCGAATTAGCTCACTTGTACTTTGCAATCGTCAACGAAACGCCACACCAAAACAATTAACTGCAATGCTAGCACACACAAAATAGCAACAACCCAGAATGACAGCATAATTATTATAGAATTAATGAGTTCCTGTTTTGCGGGCGCAACATTAGTAATTTTTCGTAAAACTGCACTAGCCACAACAATGCCAAGTAGGCCAAACACGCTAAAAACTATGGCCAATTGATCTCTACTACTTCTACTGATGCGACTTACTCGCCTGCCAATACAGTAAGAGTGAATGACATCTTTGGCTATCTCACGCGTTAACTGGTGTCTCACGGAATTTGATATTTCGGTTCGCGAGCCAAGAACACTACGCTTTTGGAATACGGTCAAGTACTTTAACCCTTTTACCTTCCGTCCATAACTGAACCAGATCTTTAAATCACCACCGTTCTTCATTGCTTGATAAAGATCACTTACATATTTTCCCAAAGTAAAGATCGCTACGGCAATACCAACTACCGTGGCAATCAAGTCAAGCCAATTCATAGTTACTCCTTCGTAAGTCAAGTTATGTCTACACTGACAGCCTCAGAGGCACTTTATCACCAGACACTACTCCACCCACATAGGTGTCAAACCATGAACACCCCACGGCAAGCTACTCAATAGCTAAGTGTTTAACATTTCAACCGATGAACTTATCGGTGCTAACACACCGGATACGCACCGACCCCACCGAAGTTCAGTCATGGGTCACTTGGCGCCCGCAGCGTCCTTCTCGAACCCAATCTGCCAAAACCCCATATCCAGCAGCTTCATCTGGGGATAGACCAGGTCCTCGGTCCGCATTCCTCGCCGCGCTTCCTCGAGGCGGTCGTTGTGGGCCTCGTAGAACTTCGCGAGCTTGCGCACAGACTCCAGGCTGTATTCCGCCGTTGTCACCTTGTATGTCGCAACGCCATCCTGAAAGAATCTGTCATACGCGGGCACGCACCCGAGCGTTCCCATCAGGATCTTCGTGATGAGGACCGGTGACACAGAGCTAGTACGCTGACATCCTGCTATCTCTTCGCGGATCGGATGGAAATAGGCGGCGATCTTGTTGTACAGATTCGTGTACTGATCCCAAACGTCATCGTTTCGCAAATCCGCGCACGCGAGCCCAAACAGGCAGTCGTACTCGGGCTTGAGGATCTCCTCGACGATGGGCGTGTGCACCTTGTAGTCCTTCTGAAGGATGAAGCATGAGCCCCGATACATTCCCCAGCTCGCCAGGTAGAAAGCGAGGTGCAGGCTCAAATAGTCATAGTCCGGGGAAGGGTCGGTCCGCGCATCTCGGAAGACGCGATAGCAATGCTCCCACGAGCGGGAGCGCCCATTCTCATTCGCGCGCGCATCGTCGTAGAAGGTCTGTGCAGCGTTGATCAACTCATCGATGAGTTCCATAGTTGTGCTCCTTGTGTCTTCACGGCAGGCCTCTCGTCCTCAAGAGTTCTCGTCGTTTCAGCCGTTCCTCTATGCGGTGTGGATCCCGATGCGAGAGATCGGCCGCCACATCACGCCGACATGCGCCGTTCGTTCCCGCGCGTCGATGAGCCACGCCGCTTCATTTCTCGATAACCATATCGCACGGGGCCGGCATCTGTGTCCACTTGCAAGGCCAATAACTCGGTATCGCCGACCGGTGACAATCTCGGAACACGCCCATACCCACAGGTCACGACGAGGCCGGGACTCAGGTCTGCACATTCGTGCGGTTACGGGAATACGCGTGGGAGGATTTGCGTGATGGTTGCGCAGCATTCTTAGTGTTTCGTGTCGGTTCTGCGCGTACTCTGACAGCTAAGGGTCCGCCCCCAATGGCGGGGGCGGACCAACACGCATCTCACCGTGGAGGGCACACCATGGAGAACTCACCCCTATCCGATGGATCTGTTGCTGAGGAAGAAAACACCTCCTTCCTCGATTCGACGTCGCACCACACGCCCGAGCGTGAGCTGCCCACCAGCCGCACGCGCCCCCAGGCTCCTTCCTGGATGCGCGTCGGCGCTGTCGATTGGGGTATCCGCATCGCCGTTGTGGGGCTGGTGATTGGCGGTTTCTTCGCCCTCTATGTCAACGGTGTCGCCGAAGGCTGGTGGCACGCCTGGGGTGAGACGCCCACCGTCGCGGCCACAGGCCCCACGGCGGCGCCCACACCCGCCCCCACAGTGTCGAGCGAGGCCGCCATGTCGGGCGGCTACCAAATCGGACCCGACGGAGTCCTGGTACGCCCAGCCCAGTTCGCAGCGGACACCTACACCAAACCCGAACTACCCGAAGAAGCCAAAGAACACACCGAACGTGGAGCAGAGCTCACTGCTGAGTATGCTGTCGACACACTCACATATGCGTGGAATACAGGTGATACACAACCTTTTGCTGATATCACCGAGCCTGGAGAAAGTTTTCGGGAGACCTACATCAAGAACATCACCAATCTCTATGCAAATGGGTGGATGTATGACAATAGCTCTACCATCACAGGCATCGTATCGGTGGAACCCGTTACGGATGAGAAATGGGGAGTGCAGGACGGCACTATTGGGGTCGTATTTAAAGCATCGACCAACAATGGAACTGCTTGTATTGGTCAGCGAATCATTAAAAGTGATACGTCATTCGATGTGACTTTAGCGTTCTTTATGACCTGGAAAGACGGGCACTGGATCGTTACTGGAGGAGGTGTATCGCGGGATGGGCAATAAGTTCACATGGATTAGCACCATCGTTCTCACAGCGGCGATATCCAATATCAGTGCTGGCATAGCATTCGCTGACAGCAGCACTATCCCCCCGACCAGTTCCTGCGCTGATGCCTTCGGTTCACAACTTGGATTCTGCGCAGACGGAAGTAATGATGCAGCGAACATATATTTGCAGGAACAACAGAAGTATCACATTCCCGTCGAGCAACCATCACTCGGCTATCCATGGACCCTGGATGATCAGCGAAACCAGCTGACAGCGGAAGGGGCGTTTGATCCTGCTGCTGGAGCATACAGTGGAGCAGCTCGTTGCAAGAACCTGTACGTGAACAAGGCTCCCAACAGCCCCACCGTCTCCGACGATGACACAGTCGACAACTGCCCACTTCCGTCAGACCCTGAGGGAGGATCCAATCAAGATCCAGGCCGGATCCCTACGACGCGCGACATCCTCTACATGGCAGCAACGACCATCCACCCTGACGGCGCCGGTCTGCATAAGCGGCCCGAAGGGGTGTCGTACACGAACAAGTACATACCCACGCTTGTCGCCGCCACTCATCCCACCCAAACCCACACCGTCACTCTTTTGGGTCACGACATCACCATCACTCTGACGGCCACGACCTACACGTGGAGCTGGGGGGGATGGAACACCGGACCTGACCACGACCTCGCCGGGGATGCCCTGGCAAGAAGGCATGGATCCCAACACCGACCCCGCGCTGATCCGCCACTACTACACGCCACCAAACGGCTGGAGATCCCGATTCGACGGCCCCTACCCCGACGCTTCGCGCACCATCACGCTGACCACCACCTGGGCAGGCACGGCCACCAACCCCTTCACCGGAGACACCCAAACCATCAACGGCCTGGTCACCACCACCGAGACAACAGGCCCATTCCCCCTGGGTCACCTCCTCATCAGCAACACCGACACCTGGGAAGAAAAACAAGGACACTAGCGAGTGATGCACCATGACCATCAAACTCTCCACCATCGGCCAGTGGATCGGCGCCGCCATTGCCGCTGTTGTCATAATCGGCGCGTCATTCCTGGGGTTCCACGCCTTCAATGCTCGAGCTCACGCGAACGCCAAACTTGAGTCCGGGGCACAGTCACCCCAGTCTGACAGCATCGAACAATCTGGCCCCCAATCCGGAGACACTCCTCAATCCGCAGAACCAACACCGGCCAAAATAGAGAAGCCCACTCCCCCCCAAAGGGCCTGCAAGAGGGAGGTCAAGTCGGTGCACAGACTACAGCACTATGGTTTGTAGAATTGTGGGAATACGCGTTCAATACGGGTGACACAGAAGAATTCGACAAAATCTGTCAGGATGGCGACTTCTGCATCCGTTTTTCCGACGAGGTGAAATCACTTCGCGAGGAGAGCGTCGTCATCCAACCTCTTGAAGACACCATCATTCCCGATAATATTAGGTCCTATGACTGTTACGTGAGAGATACCGGCATTTTCGGAGTCTGCATAGAGCTCTCAATATCCGAAAAATCAGCAGTTGTTCGCGGCACCAATTCTGAGGACACTTCCCGTGAGTACACAACCGTTCGCACTGAAAAAAGCGATGGGACACAAAAGGAAAACAAATTGTCACTCCACCTATTCATCACGGAGCAAGATGACCACTCATGCGTCGTTAGCGGGTTCTTGCTACGATCAATGGAAAATGCTTGACAAGCAAATTGTCAATAATCTGTTTTCACACTAGAAGGAGTGATCCTGTGTAGCCGAAACACATACTGGCACACAAGTAACACTTCAATTGATTCCCTATCAGGATCAGCACGGAGAGACTCCACACCTTCTTCACTACTGCACGAACGCTAGCTTGTTTCGCGCGAAGCGTTGCCATCGCCACGTCATCACCGTCGATGAGGTGACCATCCACCAGAGGAACACTCCCCCACATCATCGCCGCAGCTGTCCCGGTCACTCTGATGCAACCGGGACAGCGCCACATAATGATCAACGTTTCCATGCGAGCTCGTAACGCACCCAACGGCGCTCACCTGAGGACGTGGCCTAGTCTCACGGACAGACGCCAATTGCTGGGGCACCAGGTGTTGGTGAAGGCCTTGTAGCGAACTGCCGCGCCCATTTCGCACCAGCTATCGGTCGACGATGGCACAGCATGAGCATCTACTCCTCTGATGGCACCATTTCATAGACGCTCACTTCTTTGTCATAGACCCCCACTTCTATGTCATAGAAGCCCATTTCTATCTCATAGAACCCTCAATAGATCCCATAGAAGTTCATTGACAAGGCGGAAAGCACCATAGGGGACTTCAGGAAGCACGAGGCCGGAGCCGAAGCACGCGACGCGGCACGATACCGCCACCTCCGCTCTTACCACGTAGATGTTTCACGTGAAACAATCGGCTTGATCTGCACCCGAGCGAGCTTGAGGCCACCCCGATCTCACTTCTTGTGGTACCGCGGGCTCGTACCCAGGTGCGTCGGGGAGACGTTCAAGCTATCCTCCAGCATCGACTCATCCAAGCCGCGATACGTGTACGAATTGTCGTTCACAATATCCGTCGGATCCACGACACCATCCATATACTGCTGGACCTCCTCCAGAGTCGGACTCGACCCGCCCTGCTTCTCCATCAACGGATTCTCATCAGGGAACTGCGACGGATCCGTATTCAGGATCGCACCCGGATCGATCGCACCAAACCCGGTGTACTGATTCCACCCATGATCCGGATTCAACCCCGTCTTCACCAGCAGCTGCAGCAGCTGGTTACTAGTTGCCTCGGGCCACCGCTGCTTCGCCAAGGCCAAAACGCCGGTTACCACGGGAGTAGAGAAGGATGTCCCAGAACTCTGCTTCACCTCCCCTGAAGCGAGATCACGAAACGAAAACGGACCACCAATCGAGGCTGTTACCACGCCCTGGCCCCAGGATGAATAGTTCTGCCGATTATCGTCCACACCGATGGCGCTGACGCCCACAACCCCAGACCACTTGGACAGCGACGTGTCATCATCATTAGTTGAATCATTGCCAGCGGCATTGACCAGAATCACCTGTTGCGCGATTGCCCGCGCTGTAACCCACTTGAGTTCTTTATATTCATTCGGTGTCGAAGCAGACAGGTTAATGATCTGCGCGCCATCGTTCATTGCCGAGTTCAACAGCCACGGCTGACTATCTTTGTCAACACCACCTGGTTGATCGCAATCACTTGCCCCTCGGTCTCCATTGCCACCAAAACTCCCCTGATACGCAAGAAGAGATACCTTAGGTGCAACACCGTAGTCCGCAGAGACCAGGATCGAGGCAACACCCGTGCCATGACTTTCCACGGAGGGCAATGTGGTGATCGTACACGGAATCTTGACAGTAATATTCGCACCCGCAAGTTCGGGAACGGAGGTGTCCACCTTGCCGTCGATCATCGCGATCGTCACGCCCTTACCCGTGTATCCCTTCGCGCGCGCCCGATCCAGGCCGTAGTAGGAGAAATACGACTGATCGGCCGCAGTGATCGTGTCGGCCGCGTGCGCGGGGGTAGCAGGAATCGATACGATACCCACCGCAAGCGCGCCAACGGCCGCTACCGCAGCAGCGTTCCTCCTCGCGCGCGCCTGGCTGCACTTACGCCGCTTCACCTTCTCCTCACCTCCACCCACAAACATGAGCTACGGAACACTGTGCTACCTGGCCAAGCATATGACCACTTGTTCACATTTACAAGCGTGTTCCAGGAGTGACGAGGCCGGGCACCGGTCCTCGAAGAAGCCCACACACAGACCCACTCACGGCGACGCCGACCTCACCCCCGCCTCTCGCGCAGGGTCCGCGCGAGGAGCCCATGCCTCGGCGCGAAGACCCAGGCGAGCACGAAGCACGCTGTCAGCACCAGGACGATCGTGGCGCCCGTGGGCACGTCCAGCGCCCACGACAGGTACAGGCCCACCAGGCCTCCCGAAGCGCCGAGCGCGGGCGACAGGATCATCATGGTCCCCAGGCGGTCGCACAGGAGCCGCGCGGTGGCCGCGGGGGTGACGAGGAGGGCCAGCACCAGGACGTTGCCGATCGTCTGCACGGAGATAACGACGGCCAGCGCCACGGCGACGTACAAAGACAAGTCAGCCAGCAGCACGTGCACGCCCGCCGCTCGGGCGCTCTCGCGGTCCAGGGTCACCGCGACGATGGGCCGGTGCGCCAGGAACAGCATGAGCAGCACGAACAACGCGCCAGCCAGCACCACGGGCACATCCGACGCCGGAATACCGGTGATCGACCCGAACAGGAAGTCCTGCAGGCTCCCCGCGTACCCGGGCGCCCGCGCGATGATCGCGACGCCCAGCGCAAACGCACCCACGAAGAGCACGCCGATGACAGAGTCCTCCTTGAGCCGCCGATTCTGCGCCAACAAGGCCACAAGCACGGCGGTCACGACGCCCGCGAGCGCGCCGCCCAGCACCAGGGACCCGCCGCACACGAAGGCGATCGCCAGGCCGGGGAACACGGAGTGCGCGACCGCGTCGCCGATGAACGCCATGCCGCGCAGGACGACGTGCACGCCGACACTGCCGCACACGAGCGCGGCGACGACCGCGATGAGCAGCGCGCGCGGCAGGAACGCCAGCGCGGGATTCGTCAGGTCGCGGAAGAAGTCGTAGGGGCTCAGGAAGTCCGCCGCCGGGACGAGGGCACGTCCGGCCGCATGGATCACGGTGCTCATGCGCGCACTCCTAGGGCGTCGAGGATCGGGTTGTCGGGTCGCACGTCGAAGGCGCGGATCCACGGGTCGGCGTCCGCCAGCTCCTCGGGCCGCCCGGAGGCGACGATCGTGCGCCGCAGCAGGTACAGGCGGTCGCACCCGGCGCGCGCGCCGATGAGGTCGTGCGTGGTCATGAGGAGGGCCCGTCCCCCGTCCGCGAGGCTGCGGAACAGGTCCATGAGCATCTCCTGCGTCGGCATGTCGAGGCCGGTGAAAGGCTCGTCGAGGAGCAGCACGGCGGGCCGGATCGCGAGGGCCCGGGCGACGAGGACGCGCTGGCGCTGGCCGCCCGACAGCTCACCGATGGGACGCTTCGCGAGGTCGCGCATCCCCACGAGGGACAGGGCCTCCTCGACCGCGCGGAAGTGCGGGGTCCGCGCGCGCCCGAGCAGCCCGCGCCGCACGGTGACAGCCTGCAGGACGGCGTCACGCACGCTGATCGGGAAGTCCCACGCGAACTCGTGCCGCTGCGGCACGTAGCCGATCGCGCCGTCGGTCTCGACGCGCCCGCTGGAGGGAATCAAGCCCAGGATCGAACGGATCAGCGTGGTCTTCCCGGCGCCGTTGGGTCCAATGAGGCCGACGAGCTCCCCGGCCTCGACCTCCAGGTCGACGCCCTCGAGGACGCTGCGCCCACCCAGGGACGCGCCCAGTCCGGTGACGCGCAGCTGGCTCACTGCTCCCCTCCCCGATCGTCGAGGCCGGGGCCGCGCTCGCCCGAGCCCTCACCGCGGGCGGTGGGCAGGGGCGCGAGGATGGAGTCGGCCTCGGCGATGGCGGCGGCCTGTTCGGCGCGGCTGCGGCGCGAGCGCGCGACGACGAGGGCGCCGATCACGAGGAGCGACGCCGCGGCGACGGCGATGATCGCGAGGAAGGCCCAGTCGGGCAGCCCACCCGACGCGGCCCCCGAAGCAGAGGACGAGCCAGCGGGGTCAGCGGCCCCGGAAGCCGCGGGTGCGGACGCGGAGCCCTGGGAAGCGGGAGCAGACGCAGCCGCGGGCGCGGCCATGGCCAGGGCCTCGGACGCTGACGCCGCGTCACCAACGGCGAAGCGCAGGGTCGTGGAGGCGGAGACGGCCTCGCCGGCGGTGGTCGTGCCCAGGAAGGTCACGGTCGCCGTGTAGTGCCGGGCGCGGAGAACGCCCAGTTGGCGTGCACGTGCGTGCCCGAGTCGATCCACACGTCGCCAGGCGCCGCGCCCGAGTCGGCGAGCAGGAGGGGCTTGCCGAAGGTGCCGGACTGCAGGAACAGCCACGCGCGGCCGGGACCGCTCACGGGGCCGACACGCATGGTGAGGCCGCGGTCGATGGTGGCCGTGACGGCGGGGTCCTGCGTGTTCCAGCCGAGCCACACGACGCCCGGGTTCTGCGTCTGGGGAACGACGTACACGGGCTTGCCCGCGACGTCGGCCAGGAAGGGGTAGTCGGCAGAGTCGGGCGCGGTCATGACGGCCGCATCATTGACCCGCAGGACGGTCTGGTTGGGGTCGCGCCACACACGGCGCCGCTCTCGGCGTCGTGGCGCAGGCCGGCCCGCCACTGCCCGTCAATCAGTCGGGGGCCGAGGTCGACGTGCCCAACGCTGATCTCGCTGGCCTCGTTGGACCATTCTTCGTGCGCGGCAACGCTCTGCGCGAGGTCGGGGTCGGGACTCGGGTCAGCAAAAGAAGAGGGGGCACCCGCAATGACGAGGAAGGCCGACACAAGCAGAGCGCTCAGAGACATGCCGATGCGGGGGAATGGCGACATTAGAGCCGCGACACGCCGACGACACGCCGTAGGAATGCTTCTAGTGCTGCCATTCCCCCCGTGGGCGGCGGCGGGGCCTGGCCGGGCTTCGAGCTGTGATGCCCGCCCGCTCAGTCCCGTGGGCGGAGGCAGGGCCTGGCCGGGCTTGCGGAAAGGCTGCCGGCTAGCCCCGGGGGCGGCGGCGGGGCCTGGCCGGGCTTCGAGATCGACCACTCCGAGCGAAGCTCGCGTGTGGCGATCTCGCGGGCGGGCCGCCGCCCCCGGGGCGCAGAGCCCGGCGGCCGGAAGTGGAGCAGGAATGAGTGTTCATGGCATCTCCTTGCCGCCCAGGCAGCGTGCCAGTGAGCGGGCGTTGTGTTCCATCATGTCGATGTAGGTGGGTGCTTGGTCGTCGAGGGTGTCGCCGTACAGGGGGCAGATGTCCACGCCCGCGTCGGTGGCGGCGGTGCGCAGGGTGGAGCGGGTGCGCGCCAGGTTGGGTTCGAGGAACACCGCGGGGATCGAGGAGTCGGACAGAGTGGCCTGGAGTCTGATGCGGTCGGCGATGGAGGGTTCGACGCTGGGGTTGGGTGCGACGAATCCGGCGACGGTGAGCCCGTAGGCGTTCGCGAGGTACGCGTACGCGTCGTTGGTGGTGACGAGTTTGCGGCGCTCTTCGGGGATGGACGCGATGGTCGAGGCCACGGTGGCGTCGAGCTCATCGAGGCGCGTCAGGTAGGCGGCTGCGTTGGCCCGGTAGGTGGCCTCGCCGTCGGGGTCGACGGAGATCAGCGAGTCACGGATGACGCGCACGTACGCCTGGGCGTTGTGGACGTCGTGCCACAGGTGGGGGTCGATGTCGCCGTGGACGTGCTTGCCGAGGACGGCCTGCGGGAGCATGTACACATTCGCGCCGGGCTCGCCGATGAAGCGGAACGAGGCCTCGCCGGGGATCGTCGTGAGCGCGCGGGTGGGCACTTCGATGACGACCTGGTCGAGGTCGGTGCACTCCATGGTCGAGGCGACGGCCGCGCCCGTCGTTCCCGCGCCCACGCAGGGGGCCGAGGCCTCGTCCCCGCTGAGTGCGCCGGCGTCGGAGGCGAGTTCGACGCGCCTGGTGGTGAGGTTGACGGTGATGTCGGCGTGGCCGGCGGACAGGACGCGGCGGCCCTCACTGGCGGCGATGTCCTCGGGCGGGGTGCCGACGGCGAAGACGGCGGTGCCTTCCCCGACGCCCACCGGCGTGGCGCCGGGCGTGGTGCGCAGGTTGGCGCGGAAGTGGACGCGGTAGACGCCGGGGGCGGTGAACGCCCAGCTCATGTGCTGGTGGGCGTCGGCGGGCAGCTGCGCGGTGTCGGTGTCGTATCCGGTGGCAGCGTTGAAGCCGTCCGAGGTCGCGAAGGCGATCTCGGGCTGCCCAAACGACGTGGTGAGGTAGGCGGCGGCCTGCCCGGGCCCGTCGACGCCGGTGGTCGTCAGGTCGATCTGCGAGGCGCGGGTGGCCCCCATATCGGCGCCGTCCCCCCACACGCGCATGCCGAGCCACGGGGTATCGAGCGCACGGTCTTCGACGAGGGGGAGGATGGTGGCGCCGTTCTTGGCGGCCTCCTCGGCGACGGAGACGGAGCGCGAGCCGGCGGGCAGGTTGGAGTCGAGGGCGCGGATGAGGGCGTGCTCCTCGAGCATGAGGTAGTTGGAGAAGGCGACGTCCGCGTAGGCCACGTCGCGCACGGTGCGCAGGGAGGGCTCCCACGAGTGCGGGTCCGCCCCGTTGGGCACCATCTGCGTGACGTGGACGCGGTCTCCGGCGACGTTGCGCACGAGGTCAGCGAGGATGCCGGTCGTGGCGACGACGCGCAGTTCACCGTCGCTCGCGGGGTCGGGCGCGGGCGCGCACCCGGCCAGGGTCGCCGCAAGCGCTAACGTCGAGGCAGCGAGCACACACCCACTCCCCCGCCACCCACGAAAGGGGAGGCGGGGGATGAGGGAGAGTCGGCCTCGTGAATGAGGGATCACAGCGCCCGGCGCAGGTTGCGGCGACGTCCGATCGCACCCACCCACACGCAGGCCGCGCCCGTGAGCGCCCACGTCAGGGAGACGACGGTCAGCGGGATGGTGTCGGCGCCGGTGGTGGCCAGGGAGAGGTCGCACTCCTTGCCGGACGCGGTGCGGCCGACGACCTGGGAGACCATGGGTCGCCCGCTCGGGCCGGTCTCACCCGTAGCGGTGAGGTCGCCGCCGGAGCCGAAGCCGCTGCCCGCGAGCGCCGCGCCGTTGGGGGTAACGCGCATGGTGATGGTCAGCGTGTAGGTGCCGGGCGCGGTGAACACCCAGTTCTGGTGGGCGTGCGTGTTGGCGCCAAGCGTGTAGCCGGTGCCTGGGCCGTCGAAGACGTGCTCGCCGACGCCGGAGCCGAGCGCGCCCGCGTTGAAGACGGCGACGCGTCCGGGGCCTTCGACGGCGTCGAGGGTGAACTGGACGGGGCCGGTGGTGCCGGTGACGATCTCTTCGCGCTGGGAGTTCAGGCCCAGCCACGGCACGCCAGCGATCTGGGTGGAGGGGATCAGCCAGACGCTGGAGCCGGGGGTGGCGACGAAGCCGAGGTCGGCGGGCGCGGTGATGCGCGCGGCGTCACCGAGGGCGAAGGTCAGGGACGAGGGGTCGACCCACTGGGCGGGCTGGCTGCGGTCGTCCTTGACGCGGGCGACGAGGGTGCCGTTTTCGATGGCGGGGCCCAGGTCGAAGTGGCCGTCGGTGGCGTTGCCGGAGGCGCCGTCGCCGACGCTCACGGTCAGGGTCGTGCGCGCGGTGTTCGCGGGCGCGCTGTTCGAGGCCAGGGTGGCGGCCTCGGCCTCGGTGGCCTCGCGGGTGATACGGGTGGCGACGCAGCGCTCAGCGCCGGTCGTGCCGGAAGTGGTGCGCGCGCCCGAGGAGGGGGCGGGGTTCGCACCGGTCGTCGTGCCGGTGGTGCCGGTCGTTCCCGAGTTCGTGGCGGGGGCCGGGGCGCTGGGCGTTCCCGTGGCGCCGTTGTCAGCCTGGTCCTGCGTCGCCTGGTTGTTGTTGGAGCTCACGGAGCCGGGGCCCACGCCGGGGGCGGGGGCGGGCTGGGCCTGGTCGGTGGAGGGGCCGATCCGGACTCGGCGAGGCACGAGGCCTCGTCGGCGACGTCGATCGTGTAGGTGCGGGTCGCGGACTGGGCGTTGGCGGCGCCGGTGTTGCCGGGGGTCCACGCGCTGGCCTGGACGGTCAGCGTGTAGCGGCCGGCGCGCGTGAACAGCCAGTTGACGTGCTTGTGGGCGGCGTAGGGCTGGTCGATGTCGTCACCCTCGGGGGCCAGGTCGAAGCTGCCGTCATTGGTGACGGCCTTGGTGCCCTCGGTCAAGCTGGAGGTGAAGGCGTAGATGCGGCCGTTCTCCGGGCCCGTGTAGGAGATGTGGAAGCGCGCGGCGTCGTATCCGCCGGCGGCGACGCCCAGGGTGTCCCAGCCGGGCCACAGCACGGTGGCCTGGTTATCACCGGACTGGCCGAGCAGGTACGCGTTGGCGGGAGCGCCGGTCGCCTGGCTGACGGAGGCGGGAATCTTGGTGAGGGTGGACTTCTTGACGGCGAGGAGCGTCTGCTCGGGCTCGCGCATGACGCCGGAGCCGGTCGCGTCCTCCTTGATGCGCAGGGTGAGCGCGCCGGAGGCGTCGGAGGTCAGGTCGAAGATGTCGGCGTGGCCACGGTCCAGGGTGGCCGTGGTGCCGGCGGGGACGGTGCGCATGACGGCGCAGGTACTCGCGTCTGCCTCGGACGAGGCCGTGGCTGCGTTCGCGGTGTCGGCCTCGGCGGTGGTGGCCTCCTCTGTTGCTACCGCGTCCGCGGTGTCGGCGGTGGCCTCGTCGACGGCGTGTGCCGCTCCGGGCACAAGGAAGGAGGTGGCCGCGAGGGCCATGGCGGCGAAAGCCCGGGCAGCTGCGCGGCCCGGGTTCCGGTACTTCGTGGGGTTCATGAGGGGGTCCTCTAGGTGCTTCGCACGTGAATATGAATGAGAATCGTTATCATTCTATGCCTGTGTCCCACGCTGCGCAAAGTTCTAGGACCCGAAACCCTGTCAGCGCGTCGCGGGCCGTCGGCTTGTAGCTTCGATTGCAACACGAACCGTTGCCACCTAGGAATCCCTGGCACCCAGAAACCCCCGGCACCCAGAAACCTCCGGCGCCCAGCAACCCCTGACACCCAGAAACCCCTGGCATCCCTGAACCCCTGGCATCCCGAACCCCTGGCATCCCGAACCCCTGGCACCCAGAAACCTCCGGGATCACCCCTTCCCCAGGGCAATACCCCTCCCCAAATTTCGCATGCAATTCCCCCACCCCTCTTTCAAACTTTGAATCCACATCGTTGAAATTCCGCGGTTTTCTCGACATCGCCAATTGGTCTGACGACCGAATTGCATGCGAAATTGGTGGTGAGCTTCGGTGTCCAACCCCAACGCTTCGACACCTAGCCCGGTCCGCACTCTCGCATCCACAACTCACAAACTCGCACGAACCGACATCGATATTCTTGGAATTTTGTGGTCTGTTGATGAGCGCAGCCGACACGGCAGACGAATTGTGATGGCCTGCGCACGTTTGCGCAGGTGGTGTGCACGTAGCCACTTTGCTTTGCAATTGCTTGGTTTTTGATGCGATCTAAATTACTGGCCGCACGGTTGATTCATCACTTTGGGAGGGATAGGCTATAACCATCAAGCGCCTGACAAAGCTGCCAAGCTGGTCTGGCGCTTTTCTTGTTTGAAACGCAGGGTCGCGCTGACGCTACCCGCGTTGGCACACTCCTCGTTACAGACCGGGTGATCCTCGGCCTCGTCAAGCAGGGAATCAATACACAATACGATCCCACAAGGAGTTCACTCATGTTCTCGACCATCGACGTCATGGTTGCCCAGGCCCACATCGATCAGCTCAACGAGCTCGCCGACGCCAAGCACATCGTGAAGGCCGACCGCCACTGAGCGAATTCCGGCACCGCCGGAGTTTCACGCAAGTCCGCAGACCTGCAGGGGCTGCGGACTTTTTGCATACCCTCACGGGCACGCCGCATCACTCCCCTACTTCGCGCTCGACCAACGCATCGGCACGAGGACATGCCATGGTAGGTGGGCCAGGCCGTGGAGCCCATGGGCAGCGATCGGCGACGTATTCCAGAGGGCACGACGAGGCCTGCCAGCGTTGCCTGGTCTCGGTGCCGGTGAGCGTGACACTGATATGGGTGGAAAATGTCTACTCTTTTGGGTGGAAAATGTATAACTCTCTACATATCCGCGGATCACAGGAGATTCAGAAGCAAGCTGCGCGTTTTGAATAACTTGCGGTGGTGCCGTTGGCGGCGGCAGGGCCAGGGCGGGCCACACGCCAGCACACCAGGTGCCGCCGGTGTGGAGGGCGCCGTAGGGTCCGGGGGTCTTGCCGCGGTGCCGGTGGGCGGTGGCGGGGCCTGGCCGGGCTTCGAGACGACGCGCGGAGCCGAAGGCTCGCAGCGCGGACGGCTCGCGGGCGGGCCGCCGCCCACCGGCACACACAGCGGCCCGGCCCCACAGCCGGGCCCTCCGGCGCCCGGAATACCAGCGGCACCACAACCAATGTTTCACGTGAAACATCTGCCCAACCACCGGCCTCGTTACCCCGTATGTCCTGGAAAGTGGCACACTTGACCTATACGGTTCTACGCAACTTCATGCAAAGGATGGCATGCCTTGACTCAGCCTTCGACTAACGGCGGCACCCCGGCCTCGTCCGGGCGCACGCCCGCGCAGGGAAACCGCCTCGACCCCTGGTACGACGTCTACGCGGACCGCGCTCACAACCTGCGCGCATCGGAGATCCGCGCGCTCTTCTCCGTCGTCTCGCGGCCCGAGGTCGTCTCCCTCGCCGGCGGCATGCCGAACCTCAAGGACCTGCCCCTCGATAAGCTGGCGGCGTCCGCGGAGAAGCTGATCCGCAACCACGGCGCGCAAGCTATGCAGTACGGCAGCGGCCAGGGCTGGGAGGTGCTGCGCGAGCGCATCACCGAGGTGATGAGCTACGACGGCATCGTCGGCGCCGACCCGGACGACGTCGTGGTGACGACGGGCAGCCAGCAGGCCCTCGACCTCGTCACGGAGCTCTTCGTGAACCCGGGCGACGTCATCCTCGCCGAGGCCCCCTCGTACGTGGGCGCGTTGGGCGTCTTCCGCGCGCGACAGGCGGACATCGTGCACGTCCCCATGGATGAGCACGGCATCATTCCCGAGGCCCTGGAGGAGACCATCCGCGACGTGCGCGCCTCGGGCCGCACGATCAAGTTCATCTACATCATCCCGAACTACCACAACCCCGCCGGCGTGACGCTGTCCGCCGAACGTCGGCCGATCATCGCCGAGATCTGCCTGCGCGAGCACGTCCTCATCGTCGAGGACAACCCCTACGGCCTGCTCGGCTTCCACAACGATCCCCTGCCGGCCATCGCCTCGTACAGCCCCGAGGGCGTCGTCTACCTGGGTTCGTTCTCGAAGATGTTCGCCCCCGGCTTCCGCATCGGCTGGGCGTACGCGCCGCACGCGATCCGCGCGAAGCTGGTCTTGGCCCTCGAGTCCGCGATCCTGTGCCCGTCGATGGTGGGCCAGATGGCGATCGCCGACTACCTGAGCAACTACGACTGGTACGGCCAGGTCAAGTCCTTCCGCTCGATGTACGCGGAGCGTTGCCGCGCGATGCTTACTTCTCTCGAGGAGTACATGCCGTCGTGCACGTGGACGGTGCCGGACGGCGGCTTCTACACGTGGGTGACGCTGCCCGAGGGTCTCGACGCGAAGGCCATGCTGCCGCGCGCTGTGCGCGCCCAGGTCGCGTACGTGTCGGGCACGGCGTTCTACTACGACGGCTCGGGCTCGAACCACCTGCGCCTGTCCTTCTGCTACCCCACCCCCGAGGACATCCGCGAGGGCGTGCGTCGCCTCTCGACGGTCGTCAATGCGGAAAAGGAACTCGTCGACATGTTCGGCGCTGCCTCCGGCGACGAGGCCGGAGCCGGGTCGGATCGTTAAGTTACGTTAGGAGAATCCCCTATGGCTACGAAGGTTTTGATCATCGCTGGCGGTCTCACGCACGAGCGTGAGGTGTCGGTGCGTTCCGGCCGCCGCGTCGGCAACATCCTGACGCAGTTCGGGTACGAGGTGCGCATTTCCGACGTGGATGCCTCCCTTGCGGGCGCTATTGAGTCTTTCCATCCCGACGTGGTGTGGCCCCTCGTTCACGGCTCGATCGGCGAGGACGGCTCCCTGCAGTCCTTCCTCGAGTCGCTCGGCATCCCCTTCGTGGGCTCGTCGTCGGTGCAGGCGATGCTCGCCTCCAACAAGCCCACTGCGAAGGCTCTGCTGGGCTCTGCGGGTCTCGCGACGCCCGGCTGGGTGACGCTGCCGCAGGCTATTTTCCGCCAGCTGGGCGCCTCTCACGTGCTCTCTGCTCTCGAGAACTCGGTGTCCTTCCCCGTCGTCATCAAGCCGACGGACGGCGGCTCCGCGCTCGGCATTTCGACCGCTCAGGACGCCAAGGCACTGCGCCGCGCGATGGTGGATGCCTTCGCTTACGGCCAGCGTCTGATGGTCGAGCAGCGCATTAACGGCCGCGATGTGGCCGTTTCCGTTGTCGATCTGTGGGATGGCCCTGTGGCTCTCCCGCCGGTCGAGGTGTCCACGGATCGTGGCCGCTACGACTACGACGCCCGCTACACCACCGATGAGACCGAGTACTTCGTGCCCGCACGCCTTTCCGACGAGATCCTCGCGGACCTGCAGGCCGCAGCCGTCGAGGCCCACACGACGCTGGGTCTGCGCGACCTGTCCCGCATGGACTTCGTGGTCGACGACGAGGGTACCTGCTGGTTTATCGACGCGAACGTCGCACCGGGCATGACTGACACGTCGCTCCTCCCCCAGGCCGCCGACGCGCTCGAGGACTCTTCCTTCGCGCAGCTGTGCGCCGACATCGTCGACTTCGTGGCCGGTGGCCGCGACGTACATAGCTTCGAGTACGTCATCGACAACGAAGGTATCGGTGTCATCATTGACGACGACGAAGGCGTCGCTATCATCATCGACGAGGATGCCGAGGAGACCGAGGAGTAATCACTCATTCAACGCATTGTGGGCCCGGGAGGTAGTCCTCCCGGGCCCACATGTTTCACGTGAAACATTGTTCGTCGTTCATCCACGCGCTTCAGCTGATGACCTTCGCAAGCGACTCATCGTGCGCATGACGCTGCCGAGACACAACATTGGAAGAAATTTCGTTCTCTGTACGCCTCTGTGTCGTTTTGGAGATTCCGCATGAATGGAACTTTCGCCGACACAGAGCCTCTCAGAAAAGGACTCCGAGCTCTTTCAGGCGTGTTTCGGCGTCCTCGACGCCCGTCCAGACGATACCCTGCACGCCCAGGAGCTCGGCGGCACGAACGTTCTCGCGGCGATCATCGATAAAGACGACGTCCTCGTGTGGCACGGCGAGACGCACGAGGACATCACGGTAGATGCCACGCGCCGGCTTGCAGATACCGTAGTCGCACGAAAAGGCAAAGAAGTCGAAGAGGCTTCCCCACTCGGAGCGACGAATCGCCTTCGCGATGGGATACGGCGCGTTGGACAGAATACCGACACGCACAGCCTGGCGGCGGAGCCGGCGCACCAGATCAAGAGTCTCCTCGTTTGCCGTCGCCATACGTGATGCATCGAGCGCGACGAGCTCTTTCAACAGAGCACTGGTAGGTTCGGGCTGACCGCAATCTCCAGCGATGCGGTCCCAAAATTCACGATCGGACATTCCAGCGTCATACTCACCACGATGGGTCCACATCGCCTGATCGACGAGCGTCGTAAGACCTCGAGAGCCGTCGCCGAACAACTCGGCGATAGCGTGCGGGTCCGGGTGGGAATCAACAAGGACGCCACCGACATCGAAAAGCACGGTGCGCGAACTGCCCTGGGCGTTCATGCCTTTCGCTCCTTCTAGTACTGCGAGGGCCCGACGGCGGACCCTTTAGAGGTAGTTTAAGCGTTAATTCATTCGAAGATTAGCTCAGGAAATGTCGCATAGGGAACATACTGCGCGTGATCTGCGAAAAGAGCTATGAAGTTAGATCAGTGGAGAATAAGGTCTGCGATTCGCTGGAGATCGTCGGCTCCTGCGAATTCGATGACGATACGACCCTTCTTACGCCCCTCCGTGATGGTCACGCGCGTATCGTATGTGTCGGAGAGCGCCGATACGACGCTCTCTCCCAGCGGCGACAAAGGACGCTGCTGGCGTGCACGCGGGCGGGGCGTCGCCTTCGCCTTGCCGAGGCGAACGATCTCTTCGGTGGTACGCACGGAGAGACCCTCGGCGACGATGCGCTCGGCCAGTCGTTCCATCTCCTCGGGCGTCGACAGGGACAGCAGCGCACGGGCGTGGCCGGCGGTGATGACCTGAGCGGCAACCTTCTTTTGAACGGACGGCGGGAGCTTCAGGAGACGCAGGGTGTTAGCAATCTGCGGGCGCGAGCGGGCGATTCGCTTGGCGAGCTCCTCCTGAGTCGCCCCGAAATCGGCCATGAGCTGCTGATATGCGCTCGCCTCTTCCAACGGGTTGAGCTGGGCCCGGTGGAGGTTCTCCAAGAGAGCGTCGCGGAGCAGATCCCCGTCCTCGGTCTCTCGGATGATTGCCGGAATCGTGGTTTCGCCGGCGAGCTCGGAGGCGCGCAGGCGGCGCTCACCCATGATCAGTTCGTAGCGCGCCTGAGGCTTTTCTGCGAGGAACTCAGTGAGCTTCTCGGACCGACCTTCCGCGGGAATACTGCGAACGACGACGGGCTGGAGAACTCCGACCTCTTTGATCGAGGCCGACAGTTCCTTCAGATCATCCTCGTCGAAGACCTCACGAGGCTGCTTCGTGTTGGGAACGATCTGATCGATCGCAATTTCAGCGAAGGATGCACCGGGTACCGGAAGAAGCTCGTGATCGACGGATGTTTCACGTGAAACAATCTGTTCTTCACGCTTATCTGCTTCCTTCACGGAACCGCCTTGAGCGGGCACGCGCGGGTCAGCCATCCGGGAATCTGAGCCATTGATTCCACCGCCAAGGGCGCTGCGAGAGCCGCCACCGCGTCGTCCACCAGCCGCCTCGACCGACGGCATCGACGGGCGCTTATTCTTCGACGAGGCAGTGCCTCGCTTGGGCTGCAAAAGGTCCTTTGCAGAACCTCCACGCTTGCCGGCGGAGCTGCCTTCGGGGAAGAACACGTCCAGGGGACGGGAGGGCGCGGAGGGTGCGTTTGCGGCGTCTGCTCACTAGCCTGAGGAATGAGAGCGCCAAGACCACGGCCGAGGCCGGTGTGCTTGCGAGCGCCCTTACGGCCCTCAGACTTCGGTGCTGCATCCGCCATTGCAATACTCCTTCAATTGCGTCGGTTCATTGTTTCACGTGAAACAATGGCATGCGCCCAGCTAGTAAGCGTCTTTGATCACTTTGTTGCACCAATGCTCACGAATGGTGACTAATACGTTCCGATCTGCGGAAACAAGCGGAAAACTCCGAATGTTTCACGTGAAACAATCACTCCTTGGGAGGCTGCGACTCGCTGGCACAGCTCGAGTGCGGCCTTCCGATAAGCGATCGCGCCGACGTTACGGGGATCGTACGTGACGACGGTCTGGCCGTAGCTCGGAGCCTCAGAAATGCGCACGGAACGCGGAATGACGGTCTCAAAAGTCTGGTCCGGGAAGTGCGAACGCACTTCGCTCTCGACCTCCTCAGAGAGCTTCGTACGCTTGTCCGCCATGGTCAGCAGCATGCCCGAGACGCGCAGGCCAGGGTTAAGGTCCACGCCGATACGTTCGACGGTGTTCCACAGCTGGCTGAGACCCTCCAGAGCGTAGTACTCGGCCTGGATCGGGATCATGACCTCGTCGGCAGCGACCATGACGTTGAGCGTGACGAGCCCGAGGGAAGGCGGGCAGTCGATGAGAACGATGTCGATATCGGCGTGCTCGGAGACGTATTCACGCAACGCCTCGCGCAGTCGGTATTCGCGACGCTCGACGTCAACGAGCTCAATCTCGGCGCCGGAGAGGTCGATCGTGGCCGGGCAGACCATAATGCCGTCGATATCGGGGCACGGCTGAACAACGTCGGCAACGCTGGCTCCGCCAATGATGACGTCGTAGGTAGACGGAGTACCGGCGGGGTGAGGAACGCCGAGAGCGCTCGAAGCGTTTCCCTGGGCATCCGCGTCGACAACGAGGACAGACAAGCCGCCCGTCGCGAGCCCGGCCGCGAGGTTAACGGCGGACGTGGTCTTACCGACGCCCCCCTTCTGGTTCGCGACAGCGATGATGCGCGTGTGCTCGGGGCGCGGGAACGTTGCGCGCTCAAGCATGGCCAGATCGCGCATGTTGCGCTCGATCTGATTCGACAAAGGGGTGTTGTTGGTACTCACGTGACACCTTCCTAGATACTGCCCCTAGTTTACGGGCAGACGCACACACTTCCAGCCCGAAAGGCCCGGGATGCATCCAGGCGCACACAAACTTCACGCACCGCCTCGGGACGCTGAAAATTACGTTCTGTAGGATCGATTCTCCCAGCGATGACGCAAGAGGCGACAAACCCTCACTCGAGATAATCGAAATGACAGAACACCACGTCGGTGTGGCCTGCATCACTATATGAGAGGAGCGCCGCAGCAACCGCCACGACGCTCCTCTCCCCCACTGGGGACGCGTTACTTGATGCGCGTACAGACGACCACGTACGTCGACTCGTCCTCCATGATGGAGGGCACCTCGTGGATCTCAGCGCGCAGGTGGTGACGACGCAGCTCGGCCGAGGCCTCGTCCACCTCGATGGGCGCACGGCGACCCTTGAGGGCCACGAGCGAGCCGCCGGGAGCGATGAGCTTCGACGTCATGCGCACGAGCTTGCTCATGTTGGCCACGGCGCGGGCCGTGACCACGTCAGCCTTGCCCTTGCCGCGTAGCTCCTCGGCGCGCGCCTGGTGGATCGTCACGTTGTCGAGGCCCAGGTCCTCCACGACGTCCATCAGCCACTCAACACGGCGCGCCATGGGCTCTGCCAGATGCACGTCGAGCTCAGGGCGGCAGGCCGCGATCACGATGCCGGGCAGCCCGGAACCGGAGCCGACATCGAGGACCTGACGGCCATCCTTACGCGGCATGAAGTCCAGGACGGCGGCGGAGTTAACGATGTGGCGCGACCAGATGCGCTCCATGTCGCGCGGGCCCAGGAGGCCACGAATCTCGCCTTCCTCCTCGAGCATGCGTGCGTATTCGGCGACCTCGGCGAAGGCCGGCCCGAAAAACTCGCGGACGGCCTGCGTGGGCTCTTCTGGGACGAAGGGGTCGCCGACCTGGCGACCCCTTCCGCTCCCGTTCGGGTTCTCACTCACCGTCGGTGTCCTCGGGGAGGATAACCACGCGGCGGTGCGGCTCGGCGCCCTCGGACTCGGAGGTCAGGCCCTCGTCGGCAACCACGTCGTGGCACACTTTGCGCTCAAACGGGTTCATGGCGTCGAGCTTGACGGCCTCCCCCGTGGCGCGCACGCGGGCGATGGCCTCGCGCGTAATATCCTGCAGCTCTTCCTTGCGCTCGGCGCGGAAGCCGGCGATATCGAGCATGAGGCGCGAGCGCTCACCGGTCTCGGTCTGGACGGCCAGACGGGTGAGCTCCTGGAGGGCGTCCAGGACCTCGCCGTCGTCGCCCACGAGGCGGTCGAGGGCGTCGGGATCGTCGGCGACGATCTCGACCGAGGCGCGGCCGTTTTCGACGTCGATCTCGATGTCGCCGTCGAGGTCGGCGATGTCAAGCAGCTCTTCCAGGTAGTCGGCGGCGATTTCGCCTTCTTCTTCGAGGCGGGTGAGCTTGTCTGCGTTGTCGTCACTCATGACGTGTCCTCCGTAGTGGGGAATGGGGTCTTGCTGGTGTCCAGGTTACCGGCTGGGTGCCTCGAACCGTGAATCTATGGTGGTCAGCGCTTGTTGCCGGAGCGGCGGCGGGCCTTGCGGCGCTCGATGCGGCGACGCTCGATCTCCTCGGCGCTCAGCGAGCCGTGGCCCGAGGCAGACTCAGTGGCCTCGGAATCGTCCTTCGACGAGGCCTTGGCGGACTCGCGCTCGAGGGTGCGGCGGTCGCGGACCTGCTTCTGGAGCTCGGCGCGCTGGGCGGAGGCCTCCTGCTTGGCGAGGCGCTTCTCGACGGCGAGAGTAAGGCCGTGCATCCACTGCTCGTCGGGCAGGGTCGTCCACTTCTGGGTAGCCAGGTTGCGGTAGACGGTGACGATCTCGCCCGCGGTCATCTCGGCGGGGAAGTTCGAGGCAACGTGCTGCTTCTTGGCCTTGGAGCGAAGCTCGGCGAGGGTGCGCTCGTTGAGCTCGTCAATGCGAGGATCGGAGCCGGCGACACCCAGGGCGGCGCGCTCACGGTCGTAGTTCTGGAAGAACGGCTTGGCCCATTCCTGGTAGGCGGACTCGCGAGACTCCAGCAGGTCGGCGTACGCCGGGGAACCGGGGGTCGGCATGACCTTGATGGTCCAGAAGGACTGGCCGAGGGCCCAGAAGGAGGCGGTCACGGTGTAGATGACGACGCCCATCTGGAAGAACGCGCCGGAGAAGATGAACATCAGCGGCATCACATACATCATGGAGCGCTGCGACTGAGCCATCGGGTTGTCGCCCATGTCGGGCATGTTGCGCGAGAAGGACAAGCGCATAGAGGCAAACTGCAGGACGACCATGAGGACGATCGCGGCGATGAAGACGGCGACGATCGCGGGCTGATCCCAGGAGTCGCGCAGCGTGTGCGACAGCGGAACACCGAAGACGGTGGAGTTGACGATCTCCGTGGAGACGGACTCGGTGAGCGGACCGAGGTGGTTGGTCGCTCACCGCGGTAGGTGTAGGTGCCGTTGGAGATGGAGGACACCGCGATGATCGCGCGGTACATGCCGAAGAGGACGGGCATCTGGACGAGCATCGGCAGGCAGGAGGCGAAGGGCGAGACCTTGTGCTTGCGCTGCAGGGCCTGGGTCTCTTCCATCATCTTCTGACGGCTGACCTGGTCCTTCTTGCCCTTGTACTTCTCCTGGATCTTGCGCATCTCAGGCTGGATGGCCTGCATGGCGCGCGAGGAGCGGATCTGCTTGAGGAACAGCGGGATGATGGCGATGCGCACGAGGATCGTGAGCAGGACGATGGACAGGACCCACGCCATGCCTGAGCCGGAGGACATTCCGAGCAGCACCAGGAAGTCGTGGATCCACACCCATAGCCACGCGAGAGCCCACGCGAAGGGGTGGAGAATTAGGTCGAACATAGTTTTCGCTTTCGCCGTGGCGCCGAAGCGCCGCTGTTTCGTTGTTCCTTAGTTGTCCGAGGCCGTGACAGGCTGCTCGGTCAAGTAGTGCTCCCGGGTCCAGTCCCATGGGGGCGGGACGTTCCCAGTTATCGTGTCCAGCCCAATCTTCGGGAGGAATCCATGGGTCGGGCTTCCAGCGTCCACGCTCTGGTACGTGATCCACTCCCCCCGTGGCTCCACGGGTTACATCGCAGCAACCGCCAGGTTGCGAGGATGAGTCCCTTGATGGGTCCGTGGACTCGGATGGCTTGGAGTGCATAAGTCGAGCAGCTGGGTGCGTATCGACACCGGGGGCCGAGGGCCGGGGAGATGTAGCGCTGGTAGGCGACGATGGGTGCGGACAGGAGTGCGCGTAGGGCGCGGCCCGCGAGCGTCATCGTGCGTCCCACTTGCGCCACGCTCGCGCCATCGCGCGGTCAAGGTGTTCGCCGAGTTCCTTGGAGGGAACACCGAGGGCTTTGGAAGAGGCCCGTACGACGACCCTGGATCCTTCAGGCAGGTCGGCGATTCGTTCGCGCATGAGGTGGCGCAGCTGCCGCTTGACGCGGTTGCGTCCGTTGGCGCGCTTGATTTCCCGCTTGGGTACGACGAAACCGACGAGGCGACTGTTGCGTTCCTCGTCGGCTCGGACGTGGACGACGACCAGCGGATCTCCTGCACGCGTTCCTTGTCGGATCGCGGCGGTGAAATCCGCTGGGTCAACCATGCGGTGCGCGCGCGGCAGCACCGGTGTGTCTCAGGCGGACAGCTTGGCGCGGCCCTTGCGACGGCGGGCAGCCAGAATGGCGCGGCCGGCGCGGGTCGACATGCGCAGACGGAAGCCGTGCGTCTTGGAACGACGACGGTTGTTGGGCTGGAAGGTCCGCTTGGTGGTCACGGCAATTCTCCTCGGCGGGGAGTGGTTTCCCACTCGTTATCGGTTGGGCTATCGACACACGGGGGCGCGATAGCAGGGACGCACGCCCGAAATGGGCGCAAACAAAGACCAAGACTAAGCGGATTGGGGCCACACGTCAACGCGGCAACGTTACCCACCGCGTCACACACAGTATCCACAGCTGTGCAAATCACTGTGGATCTTATCCGTCCACAGAGGGTGGATGACGAGGGTTATCCACAGGCTGTGCGTATTTTTGCTTTCCGCACGCTGCTGCGGACCCAAAGTTGTAACTACAAAGCTGTGATTCTGTGATAGTTCTCCACAGCTCCATCCCCAGTCTGTGCATAACATGTGCGCGGACTACACTGCGACAATGTACGAGCGTCACGCACATCACCGAGAAGTCGTGACCGAACTCACCAGTATTTGTGACCGGAGGTTGCCGTGGAGTCGGATTCCCTCACACGCGCATGGGCTGCGGCCCTGGACGCAGTCCCCACCGACGAGCTGGGACCCGTCGCCACGTCGATGCTGCGCTCCGCTCGCCCCCTCGGCGACATCGAAGGAACGATTCTGCTCGCCGTCCCCAACGATTTCACCAAGCAGTGGATCGAAGACAAGGCACAGTCGAAGCTGACAACCGCCCTGTCCGTGCACCTGGGCCGCACCGTACGCATCGCCATCACCGTCGATCCCACGCTCGAGGTCATCGCGGACGAAGAGGACGAGGATGAGCCGACCCCCACCGCGCCGGCCGCACCCGCGGCGGCCCCGGCCTCGTCGATCGTTGAGGACGAGGAGCACCGCTCCCCCGCCCTCGTCACCGCGCCCACCGACTCCGGTCCGACCCACCTGAACCCCAAGTTCACCTTCGACACCTTCGTCATCGGCCCGTCGAACCGTTTCGCGCACGCCGCCGCGCTCGCCGCCTCGGAAACCCCGGGCACCGCGTTCAATCCCCTCTTTATCTACGGCGATTCAGGACTGGGCAAGACGCACCTCCTGCAGGCCATCGGCCACAACGCCCTGTCGATGATGCCCCACCTGAAGGTCCGCTACGTCAACTCCGAAGAGTTCACGAACGAGTTCATCAACGCGATTCGCCTCAATAAGACGGACAACTCCCAGGTCGAGGCCTTCCACCGCCGCTACCGCGAGCTCGACATCCTCCTCATCGACGACATCCAGTTCATCGGCGACAAGGAACAGACCGTCGAAGGCTTTCCATACCTTTAATGCGCTGCACAGCGCCAACAAGCAGATCGTCCTCACCTCCGACCTGCCCCCGGCCCAGCTCAAGGGCTTCGAGGACCGCATGCGGTCGCGCTTCTCCTCGGGCCTGCTCGTGGACGTGCAGCCCCCGGACCTGGAGACCCGCATCGCGATCCTGCACAAGAAGGCTGATGCTGAGGGCCTCGAGGTCACCCCTGAGGTGTTTGAGTACGTGGCCTCGCGCATCTCCTCCAACATCCGTGAGCTGGAGGGTGCTCTCGTACGCATCGGCGCGTGGGCGTCGCTGTACCAGGAGCGCATTGACTTGAACCTCGCGCAGATGATGCTCAAGGACTTCGTGTCCAACCCGGACGACAACGAGATCACCGTCAGCCTCATCATGAGCCAGTGCGCCGTTTACTTCGGCGTGACGATCGAGCAGATGGGTTCCTCGGAGCGCAGCCACAACGTCGTCGAGGCCCGTCAGATCGCCATGTATCTGTGCCGCGAGCTCACCGACCTATCGCTACCCAAGATCGGACAAGCATTCGGACGCGACCACACGACGGTCATGCACGCGAACAAGAAGATCTCCAAGCTCATGAAGGAGAAGCGCGAGACCTTCAACCACGTGTCGGAGCTTACAAACAGGATTAAGCAGAAGGCCAGGGAGTCGTGAAAATGGCGCGGGCGCTGAGATAAGTCGGCGCCCGCGCCCCATTCACAGGAGTTGTGCACATCGGGTGCATGAGCGGGCTGGAGCTGTGTAGAAAGAGTGCATGCCTGTGGATCTTAAAAAGTTGTCATTTGCTTCGTGCACAGGACGACGTGACGAATCCACAGCCTCGTCCCATAATGACAGCACAGTTATTTGATTGAAATTCCGCCGAATAAGGGAGTTATCCACAGAACTCACAGCCCTTATGATGGAAGGGAAGTCAAATGACAAAAATTTTTTCACAGGCCTCCGTACAACAGCGGCACCGCCGACGCTACGCGATGGCGTGTGCGAGGCACATTTCCTGCCCCACGTGGGCACACTTGTGGGTAAAGTAGTGTCCGATCCGTTTTGTGTTTTGGAGGCAGCTATGAAGTTCACCGTCGCCCGCGATGTTCTGGCCGAGGCCGTGTCGTGGACCGCCCGCGCGCTCCCCGTGCGTCCGGCATCGCCGATCCTGGCCGGCGTGCGCATCAAGGCTGAAGGCGACGAGCTGACCCTGTCCTCCTTCGACTACGAGGTCTCCGCGAACTCGCATATTCCCGCCACCGTTGACGAGGCCGGCGAGGTCCTGGTGTCCGGTCGTCTGCTGGCCGACATCTCCAAGTCCCTGCCCTCCAAGCCCGTCTCCGTCGAGCTTGATGGCCAGAAGGTGAACCTGGTCTGCGGCTCCTCGCACTTCACGCTCGCGGTCATGCCCCTCGACGAGTACCCGCTCCTGCCCGCGCAGCCCACGGGCGTCGGCGCGATCGATTCCTCGACGCTGTCGCAGGCCGTCTCCCAGGTGTCGATCGCCGCGTCACGCGACGACACCTGCCCCTGCTGACGGGCGTGCGCATTGAGATCAACGGCCCGGCGATCACGCTGCTGGCCACCGACCGCTACCGCCTCGCCATGCGCGAGCTCGATTGGGAGCCCACCGACACCTCCATCGAAGAGGTGGCCCTGGTCAAGGCCCGCATTCTCCAGGACGTCGCCAAGTCAATGACCTCGGGTGCCAAGGTCGAGGTCGGCCTGTCCGGCGAGTCCCAGCCCGGCGCCTCGTCCCTTATTGGCTTCACCGCCCAGGGTCGCCGCACCACCTCGACGCTCATGGACGGCGACTACCCCGCCGTGCGTCGTCTCTTCCCCGACACGACGCCCATCCAGGCCGTCGTCGATCGCCACGCACTGCTCGAGGCCGTCAAGCGTATGTCGCTGGTCGCCGAGCGCAAGACCTCCGTGCGCCTGGCCTTCACTGAGGGCCAGCTGGTCCTCGAGGCCGGCCAGGGCGACAACGCCCAGGCCTCCGAAGCCATCGAGGCGACCCTGAACGGCGACGACATCTCGACCGCGTTCAACCCGCAGTTCCTCATCGACGGCCTGCAGGTCCTGGACACCGACTACGTGCGCTTCGGCTTCACCCACCCCACGAAGCCGGCCGTCATCACCGGCCAGAAGAAGGCCGACGAGGGCGAGGTCACGCAGTTCCGCTACCTGCTGATGCCCATCCGCTTCGGCATCTGACGTGCGCGTCTCCCACCTGGCCCTCGACGACTTCCGCTCCTGGAAGCACGGGGTCGTCGAGCTGCCCGAGGGCCCGACGGTCCTCGTGGGTGCGAACGGCCAGGGAAAGACGAACCTCGTCGAGGCGCTCGCCTACCTGTCCACGTTTTCGTCGCACAGGGTCGGCGCGGAGGGTGCCCTCGTGCGCATCCCCATCGACGAGGACGAGGCCGCCCCGGGTGGTGCCGTCATCCGCGCGCGGGTCGTGGCCTCGGGCCGCGAGCAGGTCATCGAGCTGGAAATCGTGCGCGGTAAAGCCAATCGCGCGCGCATCAACCGCGCGCAGGTGAGGCCCCGCGAGATTCTGGGCATTGTGCGCACGGTCGTGTTCGCACCCGAGGACCTCTCGCTCGTGCGCGGTGACCCGTCGGTGCGCCGCTCCTTCCTGGATGACCTGGCTACGCAGCTCTCCCCCATCCATGCCTCCGTGCGCTCCGACTTCGATCGGGTCGCACGCCAGCGTGCGGCGCTCATGAAGGCCGCCCAGGCCTCGCTCCGCCGCGGCCAGTCCCCCGACCTGTCGACCCTCGAGATCTGGGACCAGCAGTTCGCCGCCCTGTCCGCGCGCATCACGGCAACGCGCGCCTCCATCGCATCGCGCCTGGAGGAGCCGGCCGCGCGTTCATACGACGATGTCGCCGATTCCCCTCGCCACCTGCGCCTCGCCTTCGATGCCTCCGTCGACCGCGTCATCGGCACCGACCCCGATAACCCGGCGAGCGCCGACCTCACCGACGTGGAGGCCCAGACCGAGCGCATGCTCGCCGCCCTGACGTCCGTGCGCGAGAAGGAAACCGAGCGCGGCGTCAACCTCGTCGGCGCACACCGCGACGACCTGACCCTCAGCCTCGGCACGATGCCCGTCAAGGGCTACGCCTCCCACGGCGAATCATGGTCGGTCGCCCTCGCGCTGCGCCTCGGCGCCTTCGAGCTGCTCAGCGACGACGGCGACACCCCGATCCTCATCCTCGACGATGTCTTCGCCGAGCTCGACTCCTCGCGCCGGGAGGGCCTGGCCGCCCTAGCCTCGAAGGCCGAACAGATCATCGTCACCTGCGCGGTCGCCGACGACCTGCCCGCCTCCCTCGACCACCACGCCCTGCACGTGCGCCTCGACCCCGAGCGCGGCACCGTCATCGACGAGGCTGACCATGAGTGAGCACGAGGAGGCGGCCGCCGACGAACTGAGCGGCCAGGAGGCACCGGGCGAAGAAGCCGACGCGGACGAGTTCGTCGTCCGCGCCCTCGAACGAGCCCAGAGCGTCGCCCGCACGCACGGCTACACGAGGTCCACCCTGCCCTCGTGGGGCCTCGACGAAACACGTCCCCGCCGCAGCCTCGACGGATCCAGCGAATACGCGGCCATCGAAACCGACGGCTTTGGCCGCCTTGCCCAGGACGATAGCGTCGCCGCGCGCGCCGCAGCCCGAGCCGCCGCGTACCGCCACGGAGGCGGGATCGAAGCCCCGGCCTCGTCGACAGAGGAGGACCCCGAGGGTGACCTCGCGGCCCTGCGCCAGGCCCTGAAAGGAACCGGCGCCTCGTGGAGCCGCTCCCCCGGCATGGCCGCCATGCGCCCGCGCTACCGCAAGGCCAACTCCCTCGGCGCGATCCTGGCGCGCACAATCAAGACACGCGAATGGGACACCCCCACCAAGATGGGGTCAATCATGGCGAAATGGCGCGACATCGTGGGGCCCGCCAACGCAGAACACACGCGCATCGAAACCTTCGAGGGACACAAGCTCGTCGTGCGCGCCGACTCAACCGCCTGGGCCAAACAGCTCCAGCTGCTCCTGCCCACCATCGAACGGCGCATCGCCGAGGAAGTCGGGTCCGGCGTTGTTGAGCAGGTCATCATCCGAGGCCCCGTCGCCCCCCTCGTGGAAGAAAGGCCCATACGTCGTACGAGGCCGAGGCCCGCGCGCGGACTACGGGTAGGTCAACACTCGAGAAAATAGGTGAGGGGCTCCCCCACGTGGTTGGATTTTGTTAGTCTTCACATTGAATCCCGCACACCAGTGCGAATTTGACGAGGAGTAACGATGAGTAATCCGTACGCGCCGCAGGGCGGTAACGGTTGGGGAAACAACCCCCAGGGGCAGCAGGGCTACGGCCAGGGTCCCTACGGTGCGCAGCCTCAGCAGCAGGGGTATGGGGCAGGCCAGTACGGTGCGCAGCCTCAGCAGCAGAACTACGGGCAGGACGCGTCCAACCCGTACGGTGTTTCAAACTCCCAGAATCCCTACGGCGGACAGAGCTCATCGAACCCCTACGGTGGGCAAAGCGGTGCTAATCCCTACGGAAGCCAGGGTGGCAACGCCTACGGTGCGCAGAACCAGGGCGGCTACCCGCAGGGTTACGGACAGCCCGGAATGACCCCGATGGGCACGCCCCCCGCAGGGCGAGAAATCCAAGGCTCCCCTCCTGATTGGCGTCGTCGCGGGCATCGTCGTCCTCCTGATGATCGGTGGCCTCGTCGTGTGGGGCATGCTCAGCTCCGGCTCGAACAGCGCCTCGGGTCCCTCCTCGGATCGCACCTCGTCCTCGTCGGGCGGCTCAGATTCCGGTTCGGGATCGTCGAATGGAAACAGGGGTTCGGGCTCCTCCAACGGACAGGGGAGTTCCTCCGGACCATACTCTGCGGATTTTTCGAATGGTGTTCATGTCGAAGCCACAAATATTGAAATAGGACCGAATTCCATCAATGGGAAAAAGACCGTTGTCGCAACGTTTGTGATCGAGAATAGGGGAAAAGAATCGGAACTTCCGGCCTTGGTGGTCCCCATGGCGAATCAGGATGGACGAGAGCTTGAGCTCGCGGCGTTCCGGTCTGGAGACATTCCCGAACATTACGACCCCAATGTCGGATTGGAAGCCTTGCCCCCCGGTTACAAGCTGACATGGACGCTCGGATTCGAAATCGAGAAAGAGAATGAACCCATTGTGTTCGTGACTACTGATTTCAAGGACGATAACAACAAGATCCCCGACTATGTCTGGAATCCCAAGTGATCTGACGTCGTCTGCGGCCTGCATCGATAGGCACACGCCGCGCTTCGGACGCGACCGCAACGCACGCGGTCTCTCCGCCTGAACGCATGCAATGGGGCCGCCCTCCCAGCCGGGAGGGCGGCCCCGTGTGTCCCAGCCGCAACCACAATCGGCATGCGACTGGTCACAGTCGAGTTTTCGTTGCAATCACGCAGTTTGTAAAGTAACCCTCCGAGCCTGTCAATCCCTGGAACAAGCGCCACTTTTGGTAGAATCTACAAGGTTAAACATCTATTTTCGCGCACTGCGAGGGGAGCCACGTGGCTGACAACGAGAAGACCGCCGAAGGCGAGCAGTCCTACGGCGCATCGGACATCACCGTCCTCGAGGGTCTGGAAGCCGTCCGCAAGCGCCCGGGCATGTACATCGGATCCACCGGCGAACGCGGCCTGCACCACCTGGTGTACGAGGTCGTTGACAACTCCGTCGACGAGGCCCTGGCCGGCTACGCCGACCACATCGAGGTCACGATCCAGAAAGACGGCGGCATCAAGGTCGTCGACAACGGTCGAGGCATCCCCGTCGACGAGCACCCCACCGAGCACAAGCCCACCGTCGAGGTCGTCATGACGATCCTCCACGCCGGCGGTAAGTTCGGCGGCGGCGGCTACGCCGTCTCGGGCGGCCTGCACGGCGTCGGCATCTCCGTCGTCAACGCCCTGTCCACCCGCGTGAACACCGAGATCCGCCGCCAGGGCTACGTGTGGCGCATGTCGTTCGCCAACGGCGGCACCCCCATCACCCCCCTCGAGCGCGGCGAAAAAACCGATGAGACCGGCACCACCCAGGTCTTCTACCCGGACCCGGAGATCTTCGAAACCGTCGAATTCGACTTTGAAACCCTGCGTCAGCGCTTCCAGCAGATGGCCTTCCTCAACAAGGGCCTGCGCATCACCCTGACCGACGAGCGCGAGTTCGCCACCGACGAAGGCGACGAGATCGCCGGCGGCGAGGAGGCCTCGGACAAGAAGACCAAGGGCCACCGCACCGTCTCCTACTGCTACGAGCACGGCCTGCGCGACTACGTCGAATACCTCGACTCCGCCAAGAAGTCCGACCCGATCAACAACGAGATCATCGACTTCGAAGCCGAAAACGACGAAGGCACCATGAGCGTGGAAATCGCCATGCAGTGGACCACCGCCTACTCCTCGTCCGTCCACACCTTCGCCAACACCATCAACACGACCGAAGGCGGCATGCACGAGGAGGGCTTCCGCACCGCGCTGACCTCCCTCGTCAACCGCTACGGCCGCGACAAGGGCATCATCCGCGACAAGGACGACAACCTCACCGGTGACGACGTCCGCGAAGGCCTGACCGCCGTCATCTCGATCAAGCTCACCGAGCCCCAGTTCGAAGGCCAGACGAAGACCAAGCTCGGCAACACCGAGGCCCGCACCTTCGTCGCCCAGCAGGTCTACTCCAAGCTCACCGACTGGTTCGACGCCCACCCCGCCGACGCCAAGGCCATCATTGCCAAGGGCCAGGCCGCACAGGCTGCCCGCGTCGCCGCCCGCAAGGCCCGTGAGGCCACGCGCCGCAAGGGCGTCCTCGAGTCCGCCTCCATGCCCGGCAAGCTGCGCGACTGCTCCTCGCGCACGCCGTCGGAGTGCGAAATCTTCATCGTCGAGGGCGACTCCGCAGGCGGCTCCGCCGTCGGCGGCCGCGACCCCGAGCGTCAGGCCATCCTGCCGATCCGCGGCAAGATCCTCAACGTCGAAAAGGCGCGCCTGGACCGAGCCCTGTCCTCGGACACCATCCGCTCCCTCATCACCGCCTTCGGAACCGGCATCGGCGAAGACTTCGACATCTCGAAGCTGCGCTACGGCAAGATCGTCATCATGGCGGACGCCGACGTCGACGGCCAGCACATCGCCACGCTGCTGCTGACCCTCCTCTTCCGCTACATGCGACCCCTCATCGAGGACGGTCACGTCTTCATCGCCATGCCCCCGCTGTACCGCATCAAGTGGACCAACGCCGAGCACGAATTCGCGTACTCCGACAAGGAACGTGACCAGCTGCTCGCCGCCGGCGCCGCCGCGAACCGCCGCCTGCCCAAGGAAGGCGGCATCCAGCGCTACAAGGGTCTGGGCGAAATGAACGACCACGAACTGTGGGAGACCACCATGGATCCGGAGCGCCGAATCCTCAAGCAGGTCACCCTCGACGAGGCCGCAGACGCCGACGAGACCTTCACGATCCTCATGGGCGACGACGTCGACCGACGCCGCACGTTCATCCAGCGCAACGCCTCCGACGTGCGCTTCCTCGACATCTGACATAACCCGCGACCAGCCCAGCCCCGGCCTCGAACCGGGCGGGCCTGATCGAGCAGAAACAACGTAAGGAACACTTGTGAGCGACGAGCAGATTACCGACGCGCGGCACATCTCGGACACCGAGCGAATCCGCCAGGTCGACCTGCAAAAGGAGATGCAGCGCTCCTACCTCGACTACGCCATGAGCGTCATCGTCGGGCGCGCCCTGCCCGACGTGCGCGACGGCCTCAAGCCTGTCCACCGTCGCGTCCTGTACGCCATGTACGACGGCGGATACCGCCCCACCTCCTCGTTCTCCAAGTCCTCCCGCGTCGTCGGCGAGGTCATGGGTAACTACCACCCCCACGGTGACGCCGCCATCTACGACGCCCTCGCGCGCCTCGTGCAGCCCTGGTCGCTGCGCTACCCCCTCGTCGCCGGCCAGGGTAACTTCGGCACCCCCGGCAACCTGGGCCCCGCAGCCCCCCGTTACACCGAGTGCAAGATGGCACCCCTGGCCATGGAGATGGTCCGCGACATCGACGAAGAATGCGTCGATTTCCAGGACAACTACGACGGCCGCAACCAGGAACCCACCATCCTGCCCGCGCGCTTCCCGAACCTGCTGGCCAACGGCTCCGAAGGCATCGCCGTCGGCATGGCCACCCGCATCCCGCCGCACAACCTGCGCGAACTTGCGCGCGGCGTCGAATGGGCCCTCGAGCACCCCGAGGCCTCCCGCGAGGAACTCCTCGAAGCGCTCATCAAGCTGATCCCCGGACCCGACTTCCCCACCGGCGCAACAATCCTTGGCCGTAAGGGCATCGAAGACGCGTACCGCACCGGCCGCGGCTCCATCACGCAGCGCGCCGTTGTTAACGTCGAGGAAATCCAGGGCCGCCAGTGCCTCGTCGTCACCGAGCTGCCCTACCAGGTCAACCCCGACAACCTGGCCGACAAGATCGCCCAGCTCGTGCGCGACGGAGCGATCGGCGGCATCGCCGACATCCGGGACGAGACCTCCGGCCGCACCGGCCAGCGCCTCGTCATCGTCCTCAAGCGCGACGCCGTCGCCAAGGTCGTCCTCAACAACCTCTACAAGCGCACCAGCCTGCAGGAGAACTTCTCCGCCAACATGCTCGCGCTCGTCGACGGCGTGCCCCGCACCCTGTCGATCGACGGCTTCATCCGCCACTGGATCAACCACCAGATCGACGTCATCGTGCGCCGCACGAAGTTCCGCCTGCGCAAGGCCCTCGAGCGCCTGCACATCCTCGAAGGCTACCTGAAGGCCCTCGACGCCCTCGACGAGGTCATCGCCCTCATCCGTCGCTCCCCCACGGTCGACGAGGCTCGCGCCGGCCTCATCGAGCTGCTCGACGTGGACGCCATCCAGGCCGACGCCATCCTGGCCCTCCAGCTGCGCCGCCTGGCCGCCCTCGAGCGCCAGAAGATCATGGACGAGCACGGCGAACTCAAGGCCCGCGTCGACGACCTCAACGACATCCTCGCCAAGCCCGAGCGTCAGCGCGCCATCATCTCCGCCGAACTGTCCGAGATCGTCGACAAGTTCGGCGACGAGCGTCGCACCCGCATCCTTCCCTTCGACGGGGAGATGTCGATGGAAGACCTCATCCCCGAAGAGGACGTCGTCGTCACCATCACCCGCGACGGCTTCGCCAAGCGCACCCGCACGGACAACTACCGCTCGCAGAAGCGCGGCGGCAAGGGCGTGCGCGGCACCCAGCTGCGCGGCGACGACGTGGTCGAACACTTCTTCGTCACGACCACGCACAACTGGCTGCTCTTCTTCACCAACCTCGGTCGCGTCTACCGCGCCAAGGCCTACGAGATCCCCGAAGGTGGCCGCGACGCCAAGGGCCAGCACGTCGCCAACCTGCTGGCGTTCCAGCCCGACGAGCACATCGCACAGGTACTCGCGATCCGCACCTACGAGGACGCGGACTTCCTGGTCCTGGCCACCAAGCGCGGCCTCGTCAAGAAGACCCCGCTGAGCCTGTACAACTCGCCCCGATCCGGCGGCATCATCGCCATCAACCTGCGCGAGGACGAGGACGGCAAGCCCGACGAACTCGTGTCCGCTCAGACCATCATGGCCGACGAGGACCTCATCCTCGTCTCCCGCGACGGCCAGGCCGTGCGATTCACCGCCACCGAAGACCAGCTGCGCTCCATGGGCCGCTCAACGTCCGGCGTGCGCGGCATGAAGTTCCGCGGCGACGACGAACTGCTCAGCATGGAGGTCCCGCGTGAGAACACCGACCTGCTGATCGTCACCGAGTCCGGCTACGCCAAGCGCACCCCCGTCGACGAATACCCGACCAAGTCGCGCGGCACCCTCGGCGTGCGCGTCGGCAAGCTCGTCGACGAACGCGGCGGCCTCGTCGGCGCCCTCGTCGTGCGACCCGATGAGGACGTCATGGTCATCACCGAGTCCGGCAAGCTCGTCCAGGTCAACGCCTCCGACGTGCGACCCACTGCCCGCAACACCATGGGCGTCATCTTCGCCCGCCCGGACGACGGCGACCGCATCATCGCGATCACCCGCAACTCCGACTCGGGCGACGAGGACGACACCGACGAGTCCGAGAACACCGAGGCCACCCAAGCACCGGAAGCCGCGGAGGGGACCGACGCCCCCACAGACGAGGCCACGGCCTCTGAAGGCGCCGACACCGCGGACGCGGAGAACTGACGGATGATCACGGGACGAGGCCTGCCTCGTCCCGTGATCAATCTGCCAAGCGGCGCGGAACCAGCGCCGGTGCCAGGCGATGCGGTAGCCTGGCAGGTAGGAAGTGCGACCTGGAAGGAACCCCATGAGCGACCACGTCTCGAGCACCCGCAGCGACGCTCCCCGCCGAGTTGACCTGGCAATCGCGCGCATCGACGCGTGGACCGTCATGAAGGTCTCCTTCCTCCTGTCGGTCGCCCTGGGCATCGCGATGGTCGTCGCCACGATCGTCCTGTGGCTCATGGTCGACGCCATGCACGTCTTCAGCCAGCTCGAGGAATTCCTCCAGACCATCGGTGCCGGCCGCTACGCGGACCTCCTGGACTACGCTCGACTGCCTCGCGTCATCTCCTACGCGACGATCGTCGCCGTCATTAACGTCATCCTGCTCACCGCCATGTCGACGCTGGGAGCCATGCTCTACAACGTCGTCGCCTCGCTGGTGGGCGGCGTCAAGGTGTCCCTCATGGATGAGTGAGGGCACTCGCGCAAGGGGTCGGCTGATGCCGGCCCCTTTTGCTATGCCTGGCGGGTGTTCTTGCGGTGCCTGTGGCCTCGCCTGATCTCCGGCCGCCGCGGGGCCTGCCCGCCCGCTCGCCGTCCGCGCTGCGAGCTTCGCTCGGCGCGTCGGCTCGAAGCCCGGCCAGGCCTGCAGGCCCCGCGGCGGCCTCCAATCGGGCGAGGCTTGGTGCTGTGAGTGGCTCGGCCTGGCGTGGCCTGGCCGCCGCCCACCGGCACCGCGGCCTGGCCCTGCAGGCCCCGCGGCGGCCTTCGGACCAGCAACAGTGGGGGTTTTGCAGCATTAGAAGCTGGCTGTCGGCGTGTCGCCGGCGTGTCACACCTCTAGTGATGCAATTCCCCCCGTTTGGTGGCGGTGAGGCCGCGATGTGAGGCGGTGTGGTGCCCACAGTGCATACCACCTCGAAGAAAAACGCTGAAAACGGGCGGTTGTAGATGAGGTGGTCTGCGTTTTGGCGGATTTGGTGGGCTCACGTGCGAATGCAAGGGCCCGCGTGCGTATGAGCGGACCGATGCATGGCTGCGTCGGGCCGGGAGCGTTGCCAGTGTTACTGCTGGATCGGAATTGTTGGGCAGTGGTGGCCAGGCCCCGCCGCCCACGCTCCGCCGGGTGGGTGAACATGCGCATCAAAGAGCCCAGGTGTCCACCTACGGGGCCGGTTCGTTACTTGGTGTCAATCCGCGTCGGGCGGGCCCGCAGAGCCGCCCGAAGAAGCCGACGCAGCAAGGCGCCCGACCGCGACGGCGGACGATGATCAGAAGCAAGTAAAGGCCCCTCCGCGCGCCACGCATACGGATTGTGGCTGAACGGCCCCGGCCAAGACGACGCGACAACCGTTGCCGAGGCTGGCAGGGGGAGGAGTGGGCTCACCCAGGATCCCGCCGTCACGTAGATGTGCATGAGTCCGCTGATGCACTCGAAAAAACCATCGTCGACAACCGACTCGGGAAAACCCACGGGGTCGAACGCATAGACACCCTCGAGCGCCGGGGGAGTGGCCGCCGCTGCGTACAGCGCGAGATTCGCGCCCTTCGAATGACCGACCACGGTGATTGGCCCATCGGCCCCCGACGCAGCATACGCCAGGTAGTTCGCGGCCCACCGCTGCGAATCCGTCGGAAAATCGAGACCAAAGCGGGTATCTTCCGCCCACCCGACCGCGCTTGCATCCGTCCCGCGGAAAACCACGTAGGTAGCCCCGGCCTCGTCGATAAAGGTGACGGCACCGAACTGTGCGAGCGGCCGCGACGCCAGCCGAGTGACCGCGTCGCGTACGCGCAGGCCCCCGAAACGCGCGCTCGCACCGGCGGCTTCAAGCAGCTGACGGTCCGCATGCGACACTAACGAATAGCGATACAAAGACCGGATAGACGAGGCCTGGGCCACCTCTCGCAGTAGGCACCCGTGCGGGGAACGAGGCCCGGGCAGCGCGTGAAAATCCACGTAAACCAGGCAGGAGAGAGCGAGAGCGTCGGTGGGGGAGAGGTTCGCTCGTAGCGGTGTGAGGGAGTCTCGGACGTGCTCGACGACGGTGGTCACGAGGCCTCCTCCTCTCCATCGAGGGCCGGGCAATCGCGGTCGTGTTGGACGTCACCAACGCTCGATTTTGCCGGATGGCCCTATGCTGTGTACTATATCCGAGTGCCTGAAAGGGCGCCGGTTGGGCCTATAGCTCAGTAGGTTAGAGCGCAGTCCTGATAAGACTGAGGTCGGTGGTTCGAGCCCACCTAGGCCCACCATCCGCAGGCGAGCGAAAGCGGAGGATCATCATGAAGAAATGGGTCACCTGTTGCGTGGCTGTCGGATCCGTCGTGGCCGTGGGCATCGTCGTTCGACAAATTCTCGTTGATCTTTCCGATAACGCTGACCTGTGGACGTCCGTCACGGACGCCGTGGAGGACTAAGTTTCTCCAACGGGGCTATGGCGCAATTGGTAGCGCACCTGCTTTGCAAGCAGGGGGTTACGGGTTCGAGTCCCGTTAGCTCCACGTTTCACCCGCAACCGGATGGTTGCGGGTTTTTTCTATGTGAGCTTCGACAAAATGTGCAGCTCAGCGGCGCCGCTGAGGCCATATTGTGCGCTCGGATAACATTTGTCCGACCATCTGGTTACACGTAGGGAATCAGGGTGCCCCGTCACAAAAAACACGTAAAGTGGCCCATCAACTGCAGCGAAGCGCCGTATTTATCCACAGCGGTATACACAGTTGTGTATAAACCGTGTGGACGGTTGTTTATCGACGCCTCACCATTGTTTGAAAACTGACCTGCAGGGGTGAAGTTAGAAGGCCTCTCACCTCGGAAAACAACCTCTTCACACTTGTTGGGAAACTCGTAGAATTGGCTTGAAATATACACTTTTCGCACATTCAGGAGAAGGCTGTGCACACCAACCACACGTGGTCGAAGGCCTCCAAGCCGGCCCAGCTGCTAGCCATGCTGGTCACGACCGCCCTCGTTATGCTCGGCGTCACGACGCTGCCCACATATGCGGCAGCCCCGACGCTCAAACTCGCTATCACACCCGACGAGACCTCGTACCTCTCCGGTGTCGAGCAGCGCTACGTCGTCGAGTTTTCCTGCGCCTCCACCACGGAGGACTGCCTCGACTCGGTCGTCACCATCACGCTGCCCCACACCGTGACCCCCGCGGGTGACCCCAACCCCGACTCGGCCCCCGACGGCGTCAACGCCACGGCCACCGCCGGTAAGAAGGTCGTCACCCCCACGATCAAGGCTCCGACCGCAAACGCTGACGGCCTCGTCACCTACGACCTCGGAACCGTCGCCGCTGGCTCCTCGTTCCAGACGGTCCTGACCTTCACCGCCCCGCGCGGTGTGACCCCCGGCGGCTCCACCGTCACCCCGGTTGCTACCTTCACCTCGGGCGAGAGCAAGGAAACCTCCCAGGCGACCGTCACGATCAAGTCCGAGCCGACGCCCCTCCTGAGCAAGACCGGCCCGGTCGCGACCCCCAAGAACGTCGACGTGACCTACCAGATCACGCCGAAGTACGACACCAACGTGGACGGCCTCAACGGCAAGTCCAACATGACCGACGTCGTCATCACGGACCCGCTGCCCAAGTGCGCGAAGTACGTGTCCTCCTCGGCCTCGGGCAACACCAAGACGAACACCGCGGCGACCGTGGAAAGCTCCTACGACGCCGCGACCCACACCGTCACCTGGAACGTCGGCGACGTCAACCCCGCATTCATGAACATCGTCCTGTCCGTCACCGTCCACTACGACGACACCTGCACGGACGAGGCCGTCACCAACACCGCGAAGCTCACCGGCAAGGAGATGCACAACGAGACCAACGTTGTCACCGCCGACGCCTCCTTCACGCACCGCTTCGACAGCGAGATCCGCTACGGCGGCGGCTTCCACAAGCGCGCCATGAGCCAGTTCGAGCGCGGCAAGCAGGGCAACTGGCTGTACAGCTACTCCAACAACTCCAACGTCCCGGTCGTCATGGAGTACACCGACTACCTGACCTGTGGCCTCGTGTCCCCGACCGACGGCTCCAAGGACTGCGACAAGCCCCTCATGCGCGTCCACACGATCGACACTCAGACGACGACGCCCATCGAGATCACTACTGGACCAACAAGGGCAACACCGGCACTCAGACCGTCTACCGCGGCAAGGCATTTGACTTCTCCTCCTTCGCCGCCGACGAGTACCTGACCGTCTTCCACTACAAGCAGACGATCCCCGCCGGTGAGTCCTCCATCCTCAACGTCGCCGGCCCCATTGGCGCAGGCACCCCCACGACCGAGGACGGCACAACCTACGTCGAGGCCGACACCAACTCCGCCGCATGGAAGGCCGGCAAGTCCGACCAGTACGTGCGTGTCCAGAACTGTGTCTCCGACTGGTCCATGAAGTCCCTCGACGGCTCCCGATCCATCCAGATCCCCGCCGACGACTACTGCGACATCCTCACCCTGGGCACCGCACTGCCCAAGTACTACAACGCCAAGTCCACCATCAAGGGCAACCTGGCGTCCCCCGGCTCCGAGGTTACCTTCAGCGTCACCGCGAACAACACCTCGACCGTCGTTGACTCCCAGCCCGTCATCTCCGACCTGCTGCCCTGCGGCATGACCTTCGTCGAGGGTTCCGTCACCGGCGGACCCGCAGGTAAGGAAAAGACCGTCACGGTCCGCGACGTCACCGATGCCACCGGCTGCACCCGCCAGCTCGTCCAGGTCACCTGGCCCGGCTACCAGACCAAGGGTGGCACCACCATCCAGCTGCGCGGCAAGGTCGGCCCCTCGATGAGCGCCGGCACGCACAAGAACGAGGCCTACATCTCCGCGGCCGAACCCGAGTACGCGCTGACCTCCAAGAAGACCACGATCTGCTTCTACGGCTCCACCGACGACACCTACGATGTCAACGGTGACGGCAACACGGCCGACCAGGTCTGCCCCGTCTCCTCGACCTTCACGGTCTCCGAGCAGGCTGGCGCTGATGTCGTCCTCGAGGGCCTCGGCTCCGTGGAAGGCTCGACCTACAAGAAGTACGTCGACGGCGTGTCCATGATCCGCCAGGGTGAAGACGGTAAGTACCGCATCACCCCCACCAACTCCGGTAACGCGGACCTGTCCGACATGACCGTGTACGGCATCCTGCCCCACGTGAACGACACCGCCATCCAGGGTTCTGATCCTCGTGGTTCCGAGTGGGCGCCCATCCTCACCGGTCCCCTCCAGGTCGGCGCAGGCACGGGCATCGACCCCTCGCAGGTCACTATCGAGTACTCCACCTCCTACAACCCCTGCCGCGGCGAAGTCATGAAACAGGGCGACGCCATGGCAGCCGGCCCCGCCGGATGCGACAACAACTGGACCACCACCCCGGCCTCGTGGGCCGACGTGAAGTCCTACCGCATCTACATCAACGGCAAGGCCACCCCGATCAAGGCCGGCGCATCGATCCCGATCATCGCGCCCATCAAGGCCCCCGATAACGCGACCGGCATCGCCTACGAGTCCGTCGCCATCGCGGCCACCCAGGCCTCGAACAACCGCGCCATCCTGCCCGCCGAGCCGATCAAGGTCGCCATGGCCCTCGCGCTCGACGTCGCCCTCAACAAGACCGTCGTCTCCGACGCGTCCAACCTGAAGCCCGGCGACCAGGTCACCTACCGCATCGACGCCGGCAACATCGGCCAGGGCAAGGCCCCCGACCTCAAGGTCAAGGAAGCCTTCCCCGCTGGCACCACCTTCGTGTCCGCCGAGACGCATAAGTGCGCCTCCGGCTACACGACCGGCCTGCCGCAGGAATGCAAGGGAACCGACGAGGCCGGCACCTTCGATGGCACCACGTGGACGATTGGCGACATGCTCGCCGGCGAATACGCCTCGCTCTTCGTGACCGTCACGCTGAACGCCGACACCGACGGCAAGACCCTGAACAACACGGCCGCCTTCGTGAACCCGCCCGAGTACGACCTCGTGCCCGGCAACAACTCCTCCTCGGCGTCCATCACCGTCAAGCACCGCCTGGCCGGCAAGGTGTACTACGACGCGAACGAGTCCTCCTCGTTCGACAACGGTGAGGACCCCTTCAAGGACATCACGGTCGAGCTGGTCGGCGCCGACGGGAGTGTCGTCGCGACCACCACGACCGACGCGGACGGCAACTACTCCTTCACCGGCCTCGACGCTGGAACCTACACGGTCAAGGTCACCAAGGCCGGCGAGCTTGCCGAGCTGACCCAGACCGAGGATCCGGACGGCACGAAGGACAACGCCTCCGGCGCGATCGCCCTGAACGCCGACAACCCGGTGCGCGAGAACATCAACTTCGGCTACATCAAGAAGCACGCGATCTCCGGCACCGTCTACCTCGACCAGAACCGCGACAAGATGAAGGACACGGGCGACATCGACTGTCCGGCGTGACCGTGAACCTGCTTGGTAAGGACGGCAACGTCGTGGCCACCACCACGACCGACGCAAACGGCAACTACTCCTTCACCGGCCTGAACGACGGCACCTACACCGTCCAGGTCGACAAGACCGGCTCGCTGGCGGACAAGGAACAGACCGAGGACCCCTCGGGTAAGGCCGACTCGCGCTCGCAGGCGATCACCTTCACGCGCTCCGACCCGGACGTCATCAACGTCAACTTCGGCTACGCCGACGACTACTCGATCCACGGCCTCGTCTACCGCGACGGTGACCGCAACGAGACGCACAGCGCAACCGAGAAGGGCTACGCCAACCAGACCGTCGAGCTGCGCGACAAGGACGGCAAGGTCGTCGCGACCACCACGACGGACGAGAACGGCGCCTACTCCTTCTCCAAGCTGCCCGCCGGCGACTACACCGTCAAGGTCGTCAAGGACGGTGCCCTCACCGACCTCGACCAGACCGAAGACCCGGACTCCACCAAGGACTCCACCTCCGGCGTCATCTCGCTCGGTAACGACCACCGCACCGAGACGGACGTCAACTTCGGCTACATCGCCAACAACTCCATCAACGGCACCATCTACCGCGACGGTAACCGCGACGGAAAGAAGGGCGACACCGAAGGACGCTACTCCGGCGTGACCGTCCAGCTCCTCGACAAGGACGGCAAGGTCATCGGAACCACGACGACCGACAAGGACGGCAAGTACTCCTTCGAGCACCTGCCCGACGGCACCTACTCCGTCAAGGTCGTCAAGGACGGTTCCCTCACCGACACCGACCAGACCGGCGACCCCGACAACAAGCTGGACAACGCGTCCGAGCCGATCACCCTCGATGAGAAGAACCCCACCAAGGGCGATGTCGACTTCGGCTACGTCCCGAACAACACCATCAAGGGCACCGTCTACCGCGACGACAACCGCGACAAGATGATCAACGGTGACGAGCCCGGCCTCGAGCGTGTGAGCGTCCAGCTCCTCGACGAGGACGGCAAGGTCCTCCAGACCCTCGACACCGACGCGGACGGCAACTACGCCTTCCAGCACCTGCCCGACGGCAAGTACACCGTCAAGGTCGTGCGCTCCTCGTCCATCAAGGACTACGACCAGACCGAGGACCCCGACGCCACCGTCGACGACACCTCCGCGGTGTACACGATGGGCCCGGAGCACTCCCTGCAGGAAAAGGTCAACTTCGGCTACGTGCCGGACTACTCGATCGCCGGTCGCGTCTACCGCGACTCCGACAAGTCCGGCTCCTACACCGACGGTGAAGAGACCTTCTCCGGCGTGACCGTCGACCTGCTCGACAAGGACGGCAACGTCGTTGGTACGACGAAGACGGATGCGGATGGCAACTACTCCTTCGAGAAGCTGCCCGCCGGCACCTACCGCGTCAAGGTCCACACGGACGGCGACCTCGCCGGCCTCGACCAGACCGAGGACCCGGACGGCATCGCCGACTCCATGTCCGGTGAGATCACGATCGGCTTTGATAACCAGAAGGTCACCGGCGTGAACTTCGGTTACGTCGCGCCCGACGTCCCGGCCACCAAGCCGAAGCAGGGCCTCGCCCAGGGCCTCGCCCGCACCGGTTTCGACAGCCTGATCGGCGGAGCGGGCCTGGGAGCGGCCGTTGTTGGCGGCATGTTCCTGTGGATGCGTCGCCGTCGCCAGGACTGACGGTCATTCGGCCTTAAGCCTCGACGAGGCAGTGGCTGAGTGAGCCGACAAGGGGCGGGTACTTCGGTACCCGCCCCTTTGGCGTACCCGGGCGGTTGTATGGGTGTTGTGTGTGGCGTCGCTGGCGTTCCAGGCGCCGCGCGCGCTGTCCTGCGGGCCCGGCCGCTGCGTGTGCTGGTGGGTGGCGGTCTTTCTGCTTGTTGTTTGTTGCCCCGACAGATCTCCGGCCGCCGCGTGGCCGTGCCTTGATGGGCCGGGCCGCTGTGTGTGCCGGTGGGCGGCGGCCCGCCCGCGAGATCGCCACACGCGAGCCTGACGGCTCGGAGTGGTCGATCTCGAGGCCCGCCCTGGCCCTGCCGCCGCCCACCGGCACCGCGGCCAGGCCCCGCAGGCCCCGCGGCGACCTCCAATCGGTCGGGGTGTCTGTATGTTGCCTGGCCAGGCCCTGCCGCCGCCCACGGGCGTCGCAGCCTGGCCCCCTCCATCCCGCAGGACTCGTATCCAGCGGTCACTTCCCACATTCCTGAGCCCACACCCAATTCCGCATGCAATTCCCCCACGACCCTTTCAAATCCTGAAATTCAATCGTTGGAATTGCAACGTTTTCAGGCTTCGTTGAAACTTCACCCAATCGAATTGCATGCGAGTTTTCTGAGGGGCGGGCCCTGACGCGGGCATAGGTGCCGCGGCCCCGTCGACACACTCCACGGATGCCACCGCCACTTCCAGCGGGCCTCCATGAAAGAAATACCGCCCCAGCACGGCACCCCACCACTTGGCTCACGTCTTCAGTGAAAGAAATATCGCCCCAGCACGGTGAAAATGGTCGAAAATCAGCCATTTTGGGTGTGCGTGGGCGAATAATGTTTCAACCGGGGTGCCGGAACCCCACGCAGGGGCGAAAAATGTTTCAACCGGGGTGCCGGAACCATGCGAGTAACGTCCCGCATCGTGGTGTAGCCGTGTGGTGGTCGGCCTGTTGCTTGTTATGGGTGTGGTCACCGTGTGATCCTTCGAGAAAGCTCTCTACTTCTGACTCGAAATGATTTGGAGGCACAACGATGACCGCTCCTCAAGTTATCGACCCTGCTGGCATGCTTGGGCAGGCGTTGTCCCATGCATCACTGAACGGTGCGACATACCCCAACGCCACATACGGGAGTGCCCGGGGCCGTGGCCCCGGGCGCTCCCGCAACAAATGAGCTCCGATAACTAGCGGAACAACTTCAGGGCATTAGGCCCAATCATGAACGGTGCCAGGATCATCGACGAGCCCAGACCCACGCTAAAGCCGCCAATCACGTCGGTCACCCAGTGGACGCCCAGGTACAGGCGCGTCACGCAAATGAACACGATGAACGTCAGCGCCGCGGCCCACAGCAGGTAGCGCAGACGGCGACCCATGCGCGTCGTCGTCAGGACCAGGACCAGCGACACGAACAGTGCGGTCACCACCGTCGCGTGACCCGACGGGAACGAGTAGCCGTCCTCGGTGATCAGGCGCAGCGCCTCCTCGGGGCGAGGACGCTCGTACACGTGCTTGATGATGAAGCTGTTTGCGGCCGAGAACACCACGGAACACAGGATGTACAGGGCGTTCATGACCTTCTTGATGAACCACCACACGGCGCCCGCCACGGCCAGCGCCACCACGACAGCACGCTTGGGGTCGAAGAGCCACGAGGCGCCCGTCATGAACGAGTTCATCGCCGGGCTGCGCGACGCGACGAAGTCAGACCACACCGTGGTGTCGATCGACAGGGGACTCGTAATGAATCCGCCCGCGACGGCGACAGCCGCGACGAGGAGGAACCCGATGATCACGGGGGGAGACAGGAGGCGACGAGCAATCATAGTGAAATCCTACCGTAGTGTCAGTCGTTGGCGCCGTACTCGTACATCCAGCGCCCGGCCCGGCGCGAGAAGTGCGAACGCTCGCGCATCTGCCCGGTCTCGCCGGTTTCCGTGTCCCGCCACGAGGCCACGAACGTCACGGTGCCTTCCTCGTCGGAAGGGCCCCCGGCCTCGGCCCCGAGAATCTGCAGACCCGTCCACTGCGTCCCCTCCACCCAGTATGGGGGAGCGGGGCGCGTGCGCGGGTGCCACGTGCGGAACAGGTAGTCCTCGTCGCGCAACGCGAAGGCCGTGTAGCGCGACCGCATGAGCGCCTCGGCGGTCGGAGCCGCCTCGCCGTCCAGGTAGCGCCCGCAGCACTGCGCGAGCATCGCCCCCGACCCGCACGGGCAGGTACGAGGCCGGGGCGCGCCAGCGCTCGCAGGGCCGGGAGCAGCAGGGGAGGAGGTCACGCCTGGTCGCCCAGGGAGGCCAGCCAACGCTCCGCGTCCAGTGCCGCACGGCAGCCGGAGCCGGCCGCCGTGATGGCCTGGCGGTACGTGTGGTCCACGGCGTCGCCGCAGGCGAACACGCCCGCGACGGACGTGCGCGTCGACGGCTCGTCGACCGTGATGTAGCCGGCCTCGTCGAGGGCGACCTGGCCGCGCAGGAAGCCCGTGCGGGGCAGGTGGCCGATCGCGACGAACACGCCGTCTACGGCGATCTCACGCGTGGAACCATCCACCGTGGAGGCCAGGCGCAGGCCGGTCACGGCCTCGTCGCCCAGGACCTCGTCGACGGTCGCGTTCCACTCGAAGGAGATCTTCGGGTTGTTCAGGGCGCGCTCGGCCATGACGCGCGAGGCGCGCAGGGCGTCGCGGCGGTGCACGACGACGACCTCGGATGCGAAGTTCGTGAGGAAGGTGGCCTCCTCCATCGCGGAGTCGCCGCCGCCGATGACGGCCAGGCGACGATCCTTGAAGAAGAAGCCGTCGCAGGTCGCGCAGTAGGAGACGCCGCGGCCGGAGAACTCGTCCTCGCCGGGCACGTTCATGTGACGGTACTCCGAGCCGGTGGCCAGGATGACGGCGCGCGCGTAGAAGACCTCGTCCTCGGTCGCCACGGCCTTGATGTCGCCCTCGAGGTTGACGGCGACGACGTCCTCGTAGCGAATGTCCGCGCCGAACTTCTCGGCCTGCTCGCGCATGTTATCCATGAGCTCGGGGCCCTGAATGCCCTCCGGGAAACCGGGGAAGTTCTCGACCTCGGTCGTGTTCATGAGCGCGCCGCCAGCAGCCAGCTGGCCGGCGAGCACGATGGGCGCGAGGCCGGCGCGGGCCGTGTAGATGGCGGCCGTGTAGCCGGCGGGGCCTGAGCCGACGATGACAACGTCGTGGACGGTGGCGCCCTCGGGGACCTCGGCCGACGGGATCTGAACCTCAACGGCCTCGGGGGTCGAATCGGTGTTATCGGCCGTCACTAGGCCCGGAATCGTCACGAAAGACATGCGTACCCTCCTTGGGGGTTACTGAACGGTGAGTTCGGAGATCCACGCCCAGTTGCGGCCGTCCTGGCCCTTGGGCATGGAGCGGAACTGCAGCGCAATCGAGTCGGTCTCGACAGGGGTGGGGAGCTGAATCGTGGTCGTCGGAGACAACGCAGAAGTGGCCAGCTCTGTTCCCCCGCGCGGGTTCGCCGGGTCCGTGACGTTACGCACGACGACCTCGCCGCCGGACGTCGCCGGATCCATGTTGAGCGTCACCGAGGACACGGTGGCCTTCTGCTGGAGCTTGACGACGATCGTCACGGAAGTCTCGTCGCGGAACTGGTTGTTGTCGAACCAGCGCGAGGACCAGGACGTCGACGGGTTCGAGTCGATCATGTTGATCGCACGGTCCGGGTGGTCGCCGTCGTCGTTGTTCCACGATAGGACCTGAACCGAGGAGATCACGGGGGTCGTGGTCGGTGTCGGCGGGGGCGTCGTGGTAAGCGCGGGGGCGGGCTCCTCGCCGGACTCCTGCGCGGCCACGCCGTTACGCAGGGACTGGCCGAGATCCAGGTCGGTGACCGGTCGCGTCGCCATCCACGGACCCCAGATCGCGCCGAAGAGGAACAGCACGACGCCGAAGATGAGGGCGGGTCGTGTCGGGTCGATCAGCTTAGCGGAACGCTCAGGCTTGGCTTCCTCCTCCTCGGACGAGGCCGGGGCAGGCTGCGCGGGCGCCGCGGGGATCGGGGGAACGGAGTCCATGACCTCGGTCGGATCCTCGACGGGAGGTGCGGGGATCGCGGACTCGACTGCCGACTGCACGCGGGGAATCTGGTGCGTCACGGGCGCGTCAGCGAGAGGTTCGGGGTGCGGGTAGTCCGCGGGGTTGACCTCGCCGTCACGCTCGTAGCCGCTGGCCGCGGGGGCGGGCGGCGGGGAGCCAGCGGGAAGGATGCGGATGCAACCTCGGCGCTGTCCGTGGCATCGGTGACGGGCTCGACGCCCAGGGCTGCGAGGGACTCCGCCATCGACGTGCCGTTGGGTGCGGGGATAGGGTCCTCGTCGGGCGCGGGGATAGGCTCGTCACCGGGTGCGGGGATAGGGTCCTCGTCGGGTGCCGGGATGGGCTCGTCCTCGGGTGCGGGGACCGTGTCCGCGTCGGGCAGGGGGATACCATGCGCCTGGGCGATGGCCTCAACAGCGGGCGCTGCGATGGCCTCGGCAACGATGGGATTCTCGACGGGAGCCTGCGTCGCGGGGCCGAATGCCGGGACCTCGGCGGGGGCAGGAATGGGCGGAGCGTCAACCGATTCGTCGCTCGACGAGGCCGGGGGCGCCGGGGGGGCCGGAATCGGCGAGTCAGCGACGACCTCGTCGAACGACGGCAGTTTCTTCTCGTCGCCGGTGCGTTCGGGCGTGGGAGCCATCGGGTCCTCCGTCTGGTCGGGTGTGTGTCCCGTCATTATCGCAGCTGGGTTGGGGGTCGCAGTGGAAGACGCTGCCAGGATGTTCACCACAGCGGTGGGCACGTGCAGGCGCGTGAGTAGCGGGCGCATCATCACGGCGGACTCACGGGGCGCAGCGAAGCGCAGCACGATGAGGTAGACGAGGCCGGTCACCGCCGAAACGACGGAGAGCTTGACGCCCGCTACCAGCATGCGTCCCAGCGTCGAGGAGATGTCCGTGTGGATACCCATGAGCCACAGGACGCCGAATCCGACGAAGCCAGCGACGATCGCTGCGCCCAGGTAGGCGACGTAGGAGCGCAGCAGTCCGGCACGATCAACGAAGCTATTCTCGCGCGAGACCCAGACGACGGCGATGACGCCTGCGTCAGGCGACAGGCCGTCTCGCCGAGGGCGGCGGCGACGACCCACCAGCGTGCGCCGGTCAGTGCGTACATCGACCAGCCGACGATGACCTGGATGATCGTGGGGCCGATACCCATGAGGAATACGGGCTTGACGTTCTCGTAGGCGAAGAAGACGCGCTGACTCATGAGGACCATGCCGGTGGATGCGACGCCGGGCATGAGAGAGGTCAAGACGAGGGCGTAGCCGGTGACGGCAGCGGGGTCGCCGCCCTTCGCGGCCATCGCAATTTCCATCATCGGTACGGAGCCAGCCATCAGCATGGCCGCCGCGACGAGGGTCAGCGAGGTGATCGTGCGCACGCCCAGGTGGTAGCTGTCGGCCACCGCCCGGTCATCGCCGTCTGCCACGGCGCCCGCCATGCGCGTGAAGATCGCGGTCGTCAGCGACACGGTGATGAGCGACTGGGGCACCATGAAAATCATGAAGGCCGTCGAGTAGGCCAGAATGCCGACAACGCCGCCCTGCGCGCCGCCCTGGCCGATGAATCCGTCAGCCATCGCGGCCAGGTTGTTGGTCGACAGGACGCCGACCTGGGAGACGCCGAGGGTCGCAAACGTCCAGCCTGCAACGCGGGGCATTGAACCGAAGGAGGTGCCTCGGAAGTGGAAGTCGGGCTTGAAGGACACGCCCGCCTTGCGCATCGGCCACAGCAGGCACAGGGCCTGGCAGATGACGCCCAGGGTTGCCGATCCTGCGAGAACCCAGAACTGCGCGCCCGTCAGGTCGCCCGCGGGGATGCCGCCGTCGGGTGCGCCGCCCCAAATCGCGAGGAATACTCCAAGGCCAGCGATGCCGACGACATTGTTGACGACCGGCGCCCACATGTAGGGCCCGAAGATCTCGCGAGCATTGAGGAGCTCGCCCAGCAGGTTGTAGAGCCCGTAGAAGAAGAGCTGCGGCAGGCACAGCAGCGCGAAGAGGATCGCGAGATTGCGAATGTCTTCGGTGTAGCCAGCGGCCGTGATCATCACCAGGACGGGCGCCAGTACCATCGTCACGAAGGTGACGAGGAAGAGGAGTGTCCCGGCGAGGGTCAGCAGGCGGTTCACGTAGGTGTCGCCGTCGTGGCGACGCTTGATTGCGCCCACGATCTGCGGGACCAGGACCGCGTCGAAGATGCCGGAAGCCAGCAGGTTGAACACCGTGTTGGGCAGTGTGTTCGCCGTTTGGAAGGCCGCGCCCACGCCGCCAGCGGTCGCGCCGACCGCGGCGATCAGCATCGCGTTGCGGATAAAGCCGAGGATGCGTGACACCATGGTGCCCGACGCCATGAGCGCCGATGCCCTCAGGATCGATCGGCGAGGCGTATTCGAGCTCATGGGGTCTCCTTCGTCGTTGCTGTCTCTGTTTCGGTGGTGTCGTTCGCGAGGGCCGATGCCTCGTCGATGCCATCGGCAGTGGGGTTGGCCTCGGTGTCTGCCCGCGTCGTTTCCTGTGCGGATCCGTCGGAGGATGCCTGCGCTTTGCGCGCTGCCCTCTTCCGCAGCGATCGCCTGATGCCGGCGAGGAAGAGCAGGCCGAAGAGGGAGGCGATGACCGCGGTGATCGCATCCTCCCACCCGGCGCGCATGCGCACAGTGACGGTACGGGAGTCGTCGAGAATGGTGCCGTCCGGGGTCGTCACCTTGTAGGTGACCTCGATGTCGCCACTGCCGATCGCCCCGACGGGGACCTCGACGGTCGTGGCGCCCTGCGCGGCCAGCGTCTGGGAGAGCGCCGGGGTGGCACGCAGCCGCGGGTCGTCGGGCACGAGGGTGACGTTGACGTGCACCGGCCAGGGCAGGTTGTTGCGCACGAGGACGGGGAAGTTCGCGGACTTGTTGATGAGGTTGACGGCCGAGGAAGGCTCGACGGTCACGGCTGAGAGCATGCCCGTGATCTGGGAGGTCATCGCTGTGGCCGACTCGAGCTGCTCGGAGGGTGTCAGCTGGGCGGACAGAGCGGGCAGAATCCGGGGCGTGACCGAGTCGTACACGGCGTCGGGATCGTCGGTCGCGTTCGCGAGCGGCTCCAGCATGGTCAGGGACGAGGCCATGGCCGTGATCGCGGTGGACGTGTCGGCGTCGAGGGTGCCCGCGTCGACGGTCTGCCGGTCGACGTCAGTTGGTTCACTGGAGGCCATATCCGTAAAGGACAGGGCGGAGACCCACCGCGGCGAGAACAGGGCGTTGACCCGCTGGTGAGCGACTCGTTGACGGTCGTTCCACGCGCGGCCGCCGCGAAAACAGTTCGCGACGAGGAGGGACGCTCCCGCACGATGATCGCCGTGATCGCCGTCAGGGCCTGCTCGGCGTCGAGCTCGTCACTGCCGGACGCGTTCCACGACAGGATCGAGGCCAGGTCGGCCTGCTGGGCGATTGTGCGTGCCCCGGTTCCGTCGGTTGCCGTCTCACCCGTCGAAGGGTTGATATTCACGCGCGCGTAGGAGGTGAAGGTGACCTCTTCGGCGGGGGTGAGCGCCGAGGTTGGGGCGATCGTAATCTGGTCGGCAGAGGCGTAGTTCGACAGGAAAGTCGTACCGAAGGTGGTGTCGGCAGGCCACGCGACGTTGCGCAGGATCGTGGGCCCCGTGTCGGGTGAGGTCGTCGTGGTGCCGCTCTGTCCGGAGGCGCTCGCGGACGGCGAGGGGCTCGGCGTTTCTGTGGCGCCCGCGGACGGCGAGGGGCTCGGTGAGGCGGTGGAGGGTGTGGGGGCCACCCATCCGGCCTCGCGCAGGGACGAGGGGAAGCCCGCGATGGAGTTGGATGCGCGGTCCCAGAAGCTTGCGTTACCCGACAGGGCGAGGGCGCCGAGGTCGGCGTCGCCCTCGGGTAGGGCGATGATTTCGTTCGCGGCTCCCATGAGGGCGGACACGAAGGCCTCCGACTGCAGGTCGCGTGATCGTTGCGCGGGGTCTGTTGCCGTGGGCGCGGGGGTCGGGGTGGGGGAGGCGGACGCGCTCGGCGAGGCCGTGGGTGCGCCGGACTGCTCGGATTCGGCGCCGGACTGATCGGACTGGCCGGATTCGGCGTCGGAGGTTTCGGAATCGGGCGTGGGGCTCGGCGATGCCGTGGGTTGCGGTCCGCGCGGGATGAGCAGCGGGTCGACGGCGAGGGTGACGCCGGAGGATGCGGCCAGGTTGAGGACCGCGGAGCGTTCGGCCTGGTCCTGGGTGGCGTTCGACGATGTCCAGGGCACCACGGTGCTCACGCGCGAGGCGGAGACCTGGGCGCCGGAGTCCCAGACGAGGATTGAGCGGTCCTTGCCGGAGTACTCGCCGGAGTTGGCGGCCACGGTGATGACGCGCGGGCCCCACTCGGTCTCGTCGGTCAGGGGAAGGGAGGAGGTGGGGATACGAATCTCGAAGGAAGTCGTGGCTCCTCGGACGACGTTGGTGAGCGAGGAGGAGGCCACGTGGGTGGCGTCAGGCTCGTCATCGGAGAGGGCGGTCGTCAGCGCGGCCACCGAGATCGGCGTTTCGTTGGCGACAAACACCTCGAGGGAAATGTTTGCGAGCGTCGTGGGCGAATCGTTGCGAACCGTACCGGAAACGATCACTTCGTTTTCGCTGGTGATGATGCGTGGCGACAGCGAATTGATCGAGATGACAAGTCCGGATGCCTCGGCCGCCGCACCCATGACCGCGGGGCGCGATGCGTCGGACTGCGAGGTGACGGCGGGCAGCGGGGCGGCCCCGGCCTCGTTCAGACCGAGGCCGAAGGGAAGAGCCATCGCCGCGCACAGGACGCCGGCCGCGAGCGCGCGCCTAGTCACGGCCATCCCGATACAGCAGATCCAGGGCGATGCGCACGATGCGACGCTCGTTGGGGTAGGCCAGCTGGCGCGACACGTCGCGCAGCGGCACCCACGCGGCCTCCTCGGCCTCGTGATCCGGATCCCCGTCGACGGAGATCGTGCCGGACTCATACCCCATCAGGTAGTGGTGGACGACCTTGTGGACGCGGCGGTCGTTGCCGGAGAACCAGTAGTCGATAGACGCGAGGTGGCGGATGATGCGCCCGTGGATGCCGGTTTCCTCGGCGACCTCGCGCAGCGCGGCCTGCTGGGGGGTCTCGGAACCCTCCAGGTGGCCCTTGGGCAGGCACCACTCGATGCGGCCCGCGCGATTGCGTCGCGCGATCAATGCCGCATAGGGAATTCCGTCACGCACGTCGACGACGATGCCGCCCGCGCTGGTTTCCGCGGAAATCGGCAGGTGAGAGCGGCCAGCGCGCGCAGAAGCGGACCGACGCGGGGGTCGGGGCACCCCGCTTCGGCGGTCAACTGGACGTGCAGGCATGACTCCACTTTAGCCGGTGCGCGGCCCCCGGTAGTCGGCCAGGGCGCTTTCCTGGCATGCTTAGGGGCGATGAGTACCCAGTCAGCTTCCCCGAATAACGGCCCCGTGACCGCGCAAAACGCCGGAACGACGGACATTCCTACCCTCATGGCGAACGCCACGAGGACCTTTGCGGCGCTCCCGCCCGCGATTATGGAACTCGGCACGATTTTTCACGAGGCCGGGGAGGAGCTCGCGCTCGTCGGCGGGCCCGTGCGCGACGCGTTCCTGGGAGTGACTCCGCACGATTTCGATATGACGACCTCCGCGCGCCCCGAGCGCACTGAGGAACTCCTGGCGACGTGGGGTAACGCGACCTGGGACATCGGCAAGGAGTTCGGGACGATCGGCGGGCGCCGCGGCGACCTGGTCGTCGAGGTGACGACCTACCGCACCGACGAGTACGAGATCGGTTCGCGCAAGCCCGAGGTGACCTTCGGCGACACCCTCGAAGGTGACCTGACGCGCCGGGACTTCACGGTCAACGCGATGGCGATGCGCCTGCCGCAGATGGCCCTCGTCGACCCGTGCGGCGGCCTGGCCGACCTCGCTGACGGCAACCTGCGCACCCCGGTGTCTGCCGAGCAGTCCTTTGACGACGACCCGCTGCGCATCATGCGCGCCGCGCGTTTCTCCGCGCAGCTGGGCCTCGACGTCGACATGGACGTCATGAACGCGATGGAGACCATGGCCTCGCGCCTGGAGATCGTCTCCGCCGAGCGGATCCGCGCCGAGCTCGAGCGCCTCATCATTTCGCCCTACCCGCGCCGCGGCATCGAGCTGATGGTACACACGGGCGTCGCCGACATCGTCCTGCCCGAGGTCGCCGGCCTCGTCTCCACGGTGGACGAGCACAAGCGCCACAAGGACGTCTACGAGCACACCCTCACCGTTGTCGAGCAGGCGATGGACCTGGAGACCGGCCCGGATGGTCCGGTTCCCGCCCCCGACTTCATCCTGCGCTTCGCCGCCCTCATGCACGACGTCGGCAAGCCGGCGACCCGCCGCTTCGAGCCGAACGGCACCGTGTCCTTCCACCACCACGAGATCGTGGGCGCGAAGATGACGCGCAAGCGCATGAAGGCCCTGCACTTCGATAAGGCGACGATCGAGGCCGTCTCCACCCTGGTCGCGCTGCACCTGCGCTTCCACGGCTACGGCGAGGCCGCCTGGTCCGACTCGGCGGTGCGCCGCTACGTGGCCGACGCGGGCGACCTCCTCGAGCGGCTCCACCGCCTGACGCGCGCGGACTGCACGACCCGCAACCGCCGCAAGGCCAACTACCTGTCGGCCGCCTACGACGACCTCGAGGCGCGCATCGCAGCCCTGCGCGAGCAGGAGGAACTCGACGCGATCCGCCCCGACCTCGACGGCGACCAGATCATGGAGATCCTGGGCCTGCGCCCCTCGCGCGCCGTGAAGATCGCTCGCGACTACCTGCTCGAGCTGCGCATGGAACGCGGGCCGCTGGGCGAGGAGGCCGCCCGTCAGGCGCTTCTCGACTGGTGGGCATCGGACGACGTGCGAGCCCTCGCCGAGGAGTACCAGGCCCAGCAGGCCCACTGGGAGGCCAAGGTCGCGGAAAAGAAGGCCCGCAAGGCCGCCGCGAAGGCCGCCCGCGAGGCTCAGGAGTAGGCGCGAGCGCCCGCGGGCGACAATCGTCACGCCCGCGCGCGGTGCGGTCCCAGTCATGCCGCCGTACTCTGGGAATAATTCAACTTTTTGTTAGGAGAGTTATCGCATGAGCACGTTCACCCCCGAGAAGGCGTCGGCCGACATCGGCGTGTACGGCCTGGGAGTCATGGGCGCAAACCTCGCCCGCAACCTGGCCCGCAACGGCTACGCGACCGCCGTCTTCAACAGGACCCCGGCTCGCACCGAGAAGCTCATGGCCCAGCACGGCGATGAGGCGACCTTCGTTCCCGCGTCCACGCTGGAGGACTTCGTCGCGTCCCTGCGCGCGCCTCGCGTTGCCATCATGATGGTCCAGGCCCGGCCCCTCGACGGACGCCGTCATGGAGCAGCTCGCCGACCTCATGGAGGAGGGCGACATCATCGTCGACTGCGGTAACTCCCTGTTCACCGACACGATCCGCCGCGAGAAGTGGGCCGCCGAGCGCGGCCTGCACTTCGTGGGCGCGGGCGTCTCCGGCGGCGAGGAGGGTGCGCTGTGGGGTCCCTCCATCATGCCCGGCGGCACCCGGGCCTCGTACGACCGCCTCGGCCCCATGTTCGAGGCCATCGCCGGCACCTACGACGGCGTGCCCTGCTGCACGTACATCGGCCCGAACGGCGCTGGCCACTTCGTGAAGATGGTGCACAACGGCATCGAGTACGCCGACATGCAGGTCATCGCCGAGGCCTACACCCTCCTGCGTGAGGGCCTGGGTGCCAGCCCGGCGCAGATCGCTGATATTTTCGCCGCCTGGAATGAGGGCGAACTCAACTCCTATCTCATGGAGATCACCGTCGAGGTCCTGCGCCAGGTGGACGCCGAGACCGGCAAGCCCCTCGTCGACCTCATCGTGGACGCCGCCTCTCAGAAGGGCACCGGCAAGTGGACGGTGCAGACCGCCCTCGACCTGGCCGTCCCCGTCACTGCGATCGGCGAGGCGACCTTTGCGCGCGCCGCGTCCTCCGAGCCCGCCCAGCGTGCGGCCGGACAAGCGCTCGCGGGCAACGCCACCGCGCTCGTCATCGAGTCGGACGAGGCCCGGGCCGCGTTCATCGAGGACGTACGCCAGGCGCTTTTCGCCTCCAAGATCGTCGCCTACTCGCAGGGCTTCGACGAGATCGAGGCCGGCGCGAAGGAATACGGGTGGGGCATCGACAAGGGCGCCCTGGCTCGCATCTGGCGCGCGGGCTGCATCATCCGCGCGGCTTTCCTCGACGACATCACCCGCGCCTACGAGGCCGACCCCGACCTGCCGCTGCTGCTGGCCGCCGAGCCGTTTGCGACCCGCTTCCAGGAGTGCACGCCCGCGCTGCGTCGCGTCGTGGCCCAGGCGGCCCTCGCTCGGCGTTCCGATCCCCGTGTTCGCCTCGTCCCTGGCCTACTTCGACCAGATTCGCGCGACGCGCTTGCTCGGCCGCCCTCATTCAGGGTCAGCGTGACTTCTTCGGCTCCCCACACCTACCACCGGGTAGACAAGGAGGGCGTCTTCCACACACTGTGGGCTGCCCCGGGTCGTCCCGAGGAACAGTGGTCCTGATCTGAGACTGCGGCGTGCGCCGCGGTAGGGGGGTGGGTGTGCCGGGTGCGCGCCCACCCCCCTGTGTTTGAGCCCATACTTTGGGGTTCTTTCAGGAAACACCGTTACCCTAGGAGTACAACAATCCGCTGAAAGGGCGAATACGTGGCTACTAACAACGGACAGTCCGACTGGAACGACATCATCGAGCCTCGCGGCTCGGGCGCGTCGGGGCGTGACGCCCTGCCCTCGCGCCGTGCGGCGCGCGCCGCTGCTTCGTCGCGCGCTTCCAAGAAGGCTGCCACGGCCTCGTCGGCCGGTAAGAAAGGCCCCGCGAAGAAGAAGTTCCGGTGGGCCAAGCGCATTGGGTTCGGAATTCTGACCATCTTCCTGGGCGCTTTCATTGCCGGCATGGCCGTGTTCCTGTACCTCTACAACACGCTGACCGTGCCCGCGCCGGACGACCTGGCGCTCGCGCAGAAGACCACCGTCTACTACGCCGACGGCACGACCGAGATGGGCACCCTGGGCGACATCAACCGTCAGATCATCGACACGACGACGCTGCCCGACTACGTCTCCAAGACGATCGTGGCCTCCGAGGACCGCACGTTCTACACGAACTCCGGCGTCGACCTCAAGGGCATCTTCCGCGCGCTCATCAACAACCTGCGCGGCGGTGCTCGCCAGGGTGGCTCGACGCTGACCCAGCAGTACGTGGAGCGCTACTACATCGGCGAGACCACGTCCTACACGGGCAAGCTCAAGGAAGCCGTCCTGGCGATCAAGATCAACCGTGAGAAGTCCAAGGACGAGGTCATCGGCGCCTACATGAACACGATCTACTTCGGTCGTGGCGCCTACGGCATCGACGCTGCCGCCCAGGCCTACTTCGGGCACGGCGCCGATCAGCTGACCCTGTCCGAGTCGGCTCTCCTCGCGGCCGTCATTCCCGCGCCCTCCGCGTGGGACCCCGCCGTCAATCCCGACAAGGCGAAGGAGCGCTGGGAGCGCGACCTGAACCTCATGGTCGAGGACGGCTGGATTACGCAGGCCGAGAAGGACGCCGCGGTCTTCCCCGAGACGATCGACCCCGACACGCTCAACAGCGCGTCGATGACCGGAACGACCGGCTACCTGATGGCTCAGGTGAAGTCGGAGCTGCTCGCCTCCGGCCAGTTCGACGAGGACAAGATCAGCCAGGGTGGTCTGCGCATCACCTCGACGATCGTCAAGGAACACCAGGATCAGGCCGTCGCGGCCGCCGAGGGCATGAACGAGGTCGAGGGCTGGGATCCGACGCACCAGCACGTGGCCCTGTCCTCCATGGACCCGGCCACTGGCGAGATCCTCGCCGAGTACGCGGGCGCGGATTACGAGAAGCGTCAGCAGAACGCCGTCACGCAGGATATCGCGATGGCGGGCTCGGCCTTCAAGCCCTTCGCCCTGCTGGCGAACGCGCGCCTGGGTGGCACCGTCTACGACACCTACTCGGGTAAGTCCCCGCAGTATTTCCGAGGCATGGGCACCCCCGTCTCGAACGACGGCGGCTACTCGTTTGGTAACGTCACCCTCGTGAAGGCGACCGCCTACTCGATGAACACGGTGTTCGTGGGCCTGAACGACGACGTCGAGCCGGAGAACACGCTCAAGGCAGCCATCGATGCGGGCATCCCCGAGGACACGGTCGGCCTGAACGATGAGCTCCTCAACGTCCTGGGCCCCTCCTCGCCGCACAACATCGACCTGACGACCGCCTACTCGACGATCGCGAACGGTGGCGAGCGCGTCACCGCCCACATCGTCAAGAAGGTCGAAGACTCGAATAACAAGCTGCTCTACAGCGGCGACGTGGCCCCCAAGCGCGTGTTCGAGGTCGAAGAAATCTCCTCGATCATGCCGGCCCTTGAGGCCGTCACGAAGGGTGACGGTACGGCCAACCGCGTGGACTACTCGATCCCGCGCCTGGTGACCGCCGGTAAGACCGGCACGTCCTCCGATCAGCTCTCCGCACAGTTCGTGGGCTTCGTGCCCGGCATGGTCACCGCCGTGTCGATGTACCAGTCCGACGACGCGGGCAACTCCGTGCCTCTCGACGACGTCGGCGGTGTTGGACAGTTCCACGGCGGCGACTGGCCCGTGGACGTGTGGATCGACTACATGAAGCCCGCGACCGCGAACCTGCCGGGCGACGACTTCCCGTGGAAGGTCGAATCCAACCGCAAGGTGCACAACAACGCGCCGACCCCTGCGCCGAGCGCGACCACCGAGGCCCCGCAGTCCGCTGCCGAGCCCACCGAAACGCCCACGCCTACGGAGACGCCCTCCGCTGAGCCCACCGAGAATTCTCAGAACGGTGGCAACGGTTCCAACAACGGTAACAACGGCAACGGGAACGGTGGCAACGGTTCCAACAACGGGAACGGTGGCAACGGTTCCAACAACGGCAACGGCGGGAACAATAACGGCGGCAACAACAATGGCGGCAACAACAATGGCGGTCGAAGAAACTAGCCGCGCGTCCTAGCGCCGAGCTGCGGGCCCCGAGGAGCATCCTCGGGGCCCGCAGTGCGTTCACTGCGGGAGTATGCGTATGCGGATAGGAAACGACGATGCGGATAGGTTACGAACATCTGGATAGGTTACGAACATCTGGATAGGTTAATAACCTATCCACAAGCGAATAACCTATCCGGATGCGCACAACCTATCCGGATGCGCACAACCTATCCAGATGTCAGCGTCTGCGCTCCCACCATGTGCCCTCCGTTGCCGCGCTCCTGAGGGGACAAGCAATGATGTGTCGTAGACGAACGTCAGATCTTGCAGACACAGCAAAAGGGGTGGCCCCCGCTCGAATGAGCGGGGGCCACCCCTTCAGCATTCAACCGATGCGTGAAGCCTTCACTTCGCGGCGGAAACGCGGACCTTGAGGTTCGCGGACACCTCGGGGTGCAGGCCGACGGTCACCGTGTAGTCGCCAACGGCCTTGATGGGCGAGGCGATGATGACGCGACGACGATCGATGGTCTGGCCCAGCTGCTCCTTGACCGCGTCAGCGATCGCAGCAGCGGAGACGGCGCCGAACAGGCGGCCGGAGTTGCCAACCTTGCCGGAGATCTCGACAACGGCACCCTGGAGGGCGTCGCGCACGGCGCGAGCGTCGTCGATCGTGGCGATCTCGTGGCGGCGACGAGCAGCGGCGATCTGGTCGATCTGCTTCTGCGCGCCGGCGGTCCACTTGGCGGCGAAGCCGCGGGGGACCAGGTAGTTGCGGGCGTAGCCAGCCTTGACCTCGACGACCTCGCCGGCGTGGCCGAGGTTGGGGACGTCGTGGGTGAGGATCAGTTTCGTGGTAGCCATATCAGCTGTGTCCTTCCCTTATCAGCGGCCGGTCGTGGAGTAGGGCAGCAGAGCCATCTCACGCGCGTTCTTGACGGCGCGAGCGATCTTGCGCTGCTCCTGCGTGGAAACACCGGTCACGCGACGGGCGCGGATCTTGCCGCGGTCCGAGATGAACTTACGCAGCAGAGCGGTGTCCTTGTAGTCGATCTTTTCGATCTTGGCCGACTTCAGCGGGTTGGCCTTCTTCTTGATGGGCTTGTTGCGAAGTTGGGGCTTCGCCATGATGGTCTCCTAGTGAATCCGGGCGGACTGTGCCGCCCCAAGCGTGTTGTCTTCGACGTGGCGCTATCCGGCGTAGGTGCCGGGGCGCGCGACTTTAGAACGGGGGCTCGTCGCCGAAGGAGGTGGCGCCGCCAGCGGGGGCGGAGCGCCACGGGTCCTCGGGGGGAGCCGCCGGTCGGTGCGCCGTAGTTGGCGCCACCCTGGCCATATCCACCCTGGCCGCCGCCGTAACCGCCGCCCTGCTGGGGCGCGCCCTGCTGGCCACGGTTGTCGGACTGGTAGCCGCCGCCACCGGAGGGGGCGGTGCGGGTGACCTGCGCGCGTGCGCGGCGCAGGGAGGGGCCGACCTCGTCGACCTGCAGCTCAACGACCGTGCGACGTTCACCCTGCTGGGTGTCGTACGAGCGCTGGGTGAGGCGACCCTGAACGATGACGCGCATGCCCTTACGCAGCGACTCGGCGACGTTCTCAGCGGTCTCGCGCCACACGGAGCAGCGCATGAAGAGGGTGTCGCCATCGCGCCACTCACCGGCGTTACGGTCGTAGGTTCGGGGGGTGGAGGCCACCGTGAAATCGGCGACCGCGGCGCCGGACTGCGTCCAACGCAGTTCGGGGTCAGCGGTCAGGTTACCGATGACAGTGATGACGGTATCTCCGGCCATGTCGGCTCCTCGGGCTTAGAGGGTGTGGTGTCGGCTCAGTGAGCGTCGGGGCGCAGGAGCTTCGTACGGAGAATGGTCTCGTCGATGCCCATGCGGCGGTTGATCTCGAGAGCGACCTCGGGGGTCGTGGTCATGTCGATGACGACGTAGATGCCCTCAGAACGCTTGAGGATGTCGTAAGCAAGGCGGCGCTTGCCCCAGACGTCAACGTTCTCGACGGATCCGCCGTTGGCAGCCACGGGTGCCAGGTACTTCTCCATCATGGGGGCGACGGTGCGCTCGTCGATCGAAGGATCGAGGATCACCATCAGTTCGTAGTTACGCACGTTGGTTCCCACCTCCTATGGTCTTTACGGTCACGGACGGTCCGTGACAGGAGGGCGTTGCGTATGGCCCGTGAGGGCCTGCTGGACCGTCCGCGGGTGCGGATAGTCCAGCTACCCACTTTACACGGGTGGCAGCGTCTTCGCTAGGGCGTTTCCGGTCACGATTGGGCTCCTCGGGACGAGGCCTGGGCCCACCCCGCCGGGAACCCGAACCCACCGCGAAACTGCGGGTGGGGGCGAGGCAGGCCCCGGCCTCGTCGATCGACTACAGAGAGCGGGCGCCGAGCCCGTTGGTGAGGGCCCGCATGCCGGTGTAGACGGCCGAGTAGGCGAGCCAGACCATCGCGAGGGCCAGTGAGGGGCGCGCGGTGAGCGAGGCGGAGTGGGCGATGACCCACAGGAGGGGTGCGTAGACGACCAGGTTGATGATGCCGGCGACGGCCAGGTAGCGCCCTCGGCCCGCGCCGATGAGGACGCCGTCGAGGAGGAAGACGTAGCCGGCGACCGGCTGGAAGAGCGCGCCGACGATGATGGCGACGGTCGCGTAGTCGATGACGGTCTGGTCGGTCGTGAAGATGCGCGTGATCCAGGGCGCGGTGATCGCCAGGACGACGCCGACGGCGACGCCGAAGCCGATGCCCCAGCGCGACAGGGTGCGCAGGAGGGGGCGCATGGCGCCGCGTTCGCCGGTGCCGGTTGTGAATCCGGCGAGCGCCTGGGCGGCGATTGCGAGCGCGTCGAGCACGTAGGCGGCGAAGGACCACAGGGTCCACACGATCTGGTGGGCGGCCAGGGCCTGGGTGGAGATCGCGGTGACCGCGCTCAGGGTCGCAAGCAGCGCGACGCGCAGAGCGAGGGTGCGCACGAGCAGAGGTGCTCCCTCGAGTGCCGCGCCGAACAGGCCGTGCGTGGAGGGGCGCAGGCTCACGCCCTCGCGCCGGGCCGCGCGCACGATCATCCACCCGAGGAAGGCCGCCATGAGGGTTTGCGTGATCGCGGTGCCCAGGCCGGAACCCGCCACCCCCAGGTCAAGGGGGTACATGAGCACCCAGTTGGCCACCGCGTTGAAGGCCGCGCCCGCGGACGCCGCGACCAGGGGAGTGCGCGTGTCCTGCAACCCGCGCAGGGTGCCGGTCGCCGCCAGGACGACGAACATGCCGACGAGGCCGGGCGCGGAGGCGCGCAGATAGGCCAGGGCGTGCGGCATCGTCGCCGCGTCGGCTCCCAGCCAGGCGAGCAGGGGAGAGGCGAAGACGGCCAGGAGGATCGCGGCGAGGGCGCCGAGGCCTCCCGCCAGCCACATGGCCTCGACCCCCGAGCGGATCGCAAGGTCGCGCCGCCCGGCCCCCAGGTGGCGCCCCGCCAGGGACGTCGTCGAGTAGGCCAGGAAGATGAACAGCCCGACCGCCGTGTTCAGGACGGTCGACGCGATGCCCAGGCCCGCCAGCTGCGGGGTGCCCAGATGGCCGACCATCGTGGAGTCGATGACGGTAAACAGAGGCTCCGCGATGAGTGCGCCCAGGGAGGGCAGCGCGAGCGCCAGGATCATCCGCGTGGTGATCGTCGGGGTCGACGAGGCCGGGGCCTCCTCGTGCTTGGCGGGCGAGGTCGGGTCGCCGGGTCCCTGTGTGCTCGTCATGACACTCCGATTCTTTCCACAATGTGTGCACAGGCTTGTGGAAAGCCGTGCACTGGGAAATTCTAGACGGCCCAATGAATGACAATCATGTGACTGTGATAAGCATATCTGCCCTGACAGATCGGTCATTTCACGTTGTGCACAGGCGTTGTCGGCGTTGTGCACAGGTTATCCACAATATGTGCACATGCCCGTGCACAGCGCCGGTCGCGCAATCGCCTATAACGCGTTAGTCTTCGCCTGAAGGCTCTCTATCCACAGGGCCCCGGGTCGCGCTCGCGGCACCAAGCCCAGCCCCGGCCTCGTCCCCGAAAGCCACCGCACCCGAGAGGATCACGATGTCCGACGACCAGTTCGACCGCGTCCCGCCGCAGGACATCGACGCGGAGATGAGCGTCCTCGGATCGATGATGCTGACGACCGAGGCCGCTAACGTCGTCTCCGAGATGCTGCGCGGGCAGGACTTCTACCAGCCCAGCCACGAGACGATCTTCGACACCATCATCGAGCTCATTGGCCGCGCGGAACCCGCCGACGCGATCACCGTCGCCGGCGAACTCAAGCGCGCGGGCGTCCTGTCCAAGGTCGGCGGCGCCGCCTACCTGCACACCCTCATCGCCTCCGTGCCCACCGCCGCGAACGCCGCCTACTACGCGCGCATCGTGCGCGAGCGCGCCATCATGCGCCGCCTCGTCACCGCGGGCACGCGCGTCGTGCAGCTCGGCTACGCGGACGCGGGCGGCGACGTCGACGAGATCGTCGATCAGGCCCAGGCCGAGGTCTACGCCGTCTCCGACGGGCGCGAAACCACCGACTACGTGTCTATGGACACGATGAGCACGGACCTTCTCAATGCGCTCGAAGACATCGAGAAGAACCAGGGCAAGCTCAATGGCGTGCCCACCGGCTTCACCGACCTCGACGAGCTCACCCAGGGCCTGCACGGCGGCCAGATGATCATCGTCGCCGCTCGACCCGCCATGGGTAAGTCCACGCTCGCCCTGGATTTCTGTCGATCCGCGTCTATTAGACACGGCATCACGTCGCTGATCTTCTCCCTGGAAATGAGCTCGCAGGAAATCGCGATGCGCATGCTTTCCGCCGAGTCCGGCGTACGCCTGTCCAAGATGCAGGCCGGCAAAATGACCGACGTCGACTGGGGCAAGGTCGCCGACACCACCTCGCGCATGAGCGCGGCACCCCTGTTTGTCGACGACTCCGCGAACATCACCATCTCTGAGATTCGCTCGAAGTGCCGCCGCCTCAAGCAGCAGGAAAACCTGGGCCTCGTCGTCATCGACTACCTCCAGCTCATGACGAGCGGCCGCCAGGTCGAGTCGCGTCAGCAGGAAGTCTCCGCGATGTCGCGAAACCTCAAGCTCCTGGCCAAGGATCTCGACATTCCGGTCATCGCCGTCGCGCAGCTGAACCGTAACTCGGAAGGGCGCACCGACCGCAAGCCCATGATGAGCGACCTGCGTGAGTCCGGCTCGCTCGAGCAGGACGCCGACATCATCATCCTGCTGCACCGCCCCGACTACTACGACAAGGAAGACCGCCCCGGCGAGGCCGACATCATCGTTGCCAAGCACCGCGCGGGCGCGACCGCGACCGTCACCGCCCTCTTCCAGGGCGACATGGCGCGCTTCGTCAACTACACGGGACGCCCGGAGCCCGGCGGCGGAGAGTAAGGGCGGTTTGCCCGGGGCCTAGCGTTGCTTGTGGCCCCGCTGGTGTTCCGGGCGCCGGAGGGCCCGGCCGCCCGCGAGGCTAGGCGACCTCACTGCGTTCGGCGCCGCGCCTCGAAGCCCGGCCAGGCCCCGCCGCCACCCACGGGCACCGCAGCCAGGCCCTCCGGTCCCTCCCGCGCCCTCCACACCGGCGCCGCCTGGTCGCTGCTTGTACCTAAGTTCTGGCTGTTAACCAGCAACTTCGCACGTAATTCCTCTATGACTCATTGAAACATTGAATTTGCATCGTTGGAATTGCAACGTTTTTCGGGCATCTCGAAAAATGACCAGGATAAATTACGTGCGAAATTTGGCTGGCGGTGGTGTTGTCGCCGCCCACGGGCGTTGCAGCCAGGCCCCCTCCATCCCGCCGGCCTCACATCCAGTGGTCACTTCCCACATTCCTGAGCCCACACCCAATTTCGCATGCAATTCCCCCACGACCCTTTCAAATCCTGAAACTAGATCGTTGGAATTGCAACGTTTTCAGACTTTATTGAATCTTCACCCAATCGAATTGCATGCGACTTTTCTGAGGCCATGCCCCCGACACCACCACGGACACCGCGGCCCGTCGACACACTCCACGGACACGACCGCCACTTCCAGCGAGCCTCCATGAAAGAAATACCGCCCCAGCAAGGCAGCCCACCGCTTGGCTCACGCCCTTCGTGAAAGAAATATCGCCCCTGCTCGCTCAAAATGAGCAAAATACAGCACTTTTCAGCGTGCCAGGGCGAAGAATATTTCACGGCACGCCCCCACCCTTCACGCAGGGGCGGTTTTTCTTTCATCCCAGTCACGCGCCTGCCCCACAGGCGGGTCACAACTGGCCCTGCGCGGCTCCATCAGCACCCAAGCGGTACAAAACTTGCCCAGCACGCACCACCCCAAAATCGGCCTTTTTTCGCCAGCAGGGCGAGTTTTGTCTCGGTCCCACCCAGAATCCACTCCTGCCGGGCAAGTTTCATCTTGCCCACGGCCGCCGCAGCAAGGCCCTCCGGTCCCTCCGGCTCCCTCCACATCGGCGGTGCTTGGTCGCTGGCGTGTGGCTCGGCGCGTCGTCTCGAAGCCCGGCCAGGCCCCGCCATAGCCCGCGGGCATCACAAATCTCTCGCGTGAAACCGGTGTCGCCTTTGCTCGCTCGTGCCCGTGTGGGGTTGAAACCGACATCGCCTTTGCGGGTGAAAAATGGCTGTTTTTGGCGTGTTTTTCGGTTGCAGAGGTGTCACCGGTTTCAACGGTTGCTGTTCGGGGGTGAGCAGAGGTGTCACTGGTTTCAATGGTTGCTGTTTGGGGGCGAGCAGTGGTGATGGCGGTTTCATGCTGGCCTGCATGAGCGGTCGCAGAGGTGTTGTTGATTTCAACGTCGCCACGTCGCCGCGTCCTGTGGGCGAAGAGTTCGCCCTGCGCGGCCTGATGTGGGTGCGGGCGCTCCTCGCGGGCCCACCGTGCCCACCGGGATCGTCGGAATTAGTCCTGGTGCCCGTGCGCGCCAGGCGCTTGGCCCGCACGGAGGAGAGCAGCCAGTCGGCGCTCAGGCAGCTCAGCGCCACCCACACAACGCCCATCGCGATCCAGCGGAACGTCGGAACGGTCTCGTGGAAGATGAACACTGCGACGAGGAGCTGCAGGGTGGGCCCCAGGTACTGCAGGAAGCCCATCGTCCCGAGGGTCAGGCCCCTCGCCGCCGAGGCGAACATGATGAGGGGGATCATCGTCAACGCGCCCGCGCCCACCAGGAGCGCCAGGTGAATCACCCAGGACACCCCAGAGTCGTCGGAAGAAGCGATCGTGTGGAAAGACGTGGAGGATGTGGCCGCCAGGTAGGCGTAGTAGCCGAGTAGGACGGGCGAGACCGCGGCCGTCTCGATCGCCATGCCCGCGAGTGGGTCGACGCGTGCGGCCACGTCCTTCTTGACGAGGGAATACAGGCCGAACGTCAATGCGAGCGTGAGTGAGACGATGGGGACTGAACGCTGGCCGATCACGAGGATGACGACTGCGACGACGCCGAGGGCCAGGGCCACTTTCTGGATCGGGGTGACGCGCTCGCGCAGCACGATGAGGCCCAGCGCGATCGTCACGAGGGGATTGATGAAGTAGCCGACCGCCGCATCAGTTGTGTGGCCGGCGAGGACCGCGTACACGTACACCGACCAGTTGACGACGACGAGCGCGCCCGCGACCGCGAGGCGCCACAGGGCTCCCCGGTCGGCGATCAGCGCGCGGATCTTCCCCAGCGAACCCGTCACAGCGAGTGCGACCAGGCAGAAGAACAGGCCCCACACCGCGCGGTGGACGATCACCTCGACGGCGCCGGCGGGGGAGAGCAGCGAGAAGTACAGGGGGAAGAAACCCCAGATCACGTAGCAGGAAACGCCGAGGGCGAGTGCGCGTGGTTCGTTCTTCTGGGTGCTCATGCACCCAGTGTATGAACATTGTGTGGGCAGACGCCGCCGCGGGAACGGCTGTGATCACCTGGCGAGAAAGCGTGAGGGGTCGCGTCGTCCCCCGAGATCAGGGCGGTCTCGTCGATGCCGAGGACCACGCCGAGTGCCTCCAGGTAGCGTTCCTGCTGGCTCTCCTCTCCGGCCCGGCGCGCCATGACGGTCGGGTTGTGGATGAGGCGCGCGGCCAGGTGACGCAGTGCTCGGGCCGCGTCGTCGGTCGAGAGGGGGGCCTCGCCGAGGCGATCGATTTCCTCCTCAACGATGCGGAAAACGCGTGAGCGCAGGTGCCGCACAACCGGGTCCATGGAGCGCGCGCCGAGGCCGCGCTCGAAAGAGGTGACCTCCTCGTCGATGATGGCGCGGGCGCGTGTCAGCGCGTCAGCATCGGCCGCCGGGACCGAGGCCTGGATGGTCGGCAGGTCGATGAGTGTCACGTTCGACAGTGAAGCGACGGAGCTTTCGGTGTCGCGCATGAGCGCGAGGTCCAGGACCACGGTGGGCCCGGCCTGTGCGGCCATGTCGCGTGTTAGGACGGGGCTTCCCAGCCCGCGGCATGTTACGACGAGGTCGGCGCGCTCCAGAGCAGAGGGAAGATCGGCGGCGCTGACCCAGCCGATGCCTCGTCCCTGGGCGAATTCGCGTGCGCGCCCAGACGTCGAGTAGACGGACACGTCCGATGCACCGAGCGCGTGCAGGGCGCTGACGGTCGCGCCCGCGTAGGCGCCCGTGCCGACGATGAGCACGCGCGCGCCCTCCCACGGTCCCAGGTGAGCCGCAGCCATGTCGAGGCCGACGGCGACGACGGATCGTCCAGCTCCGGCCAGTCCGGTCTCGGTCGTGACGCGGCGAGAGGTGGCCGAGGCCCGCTCGGCGGCGCGCCCCAGGTCGCAGCTGAGGGTCCCGTCCTCCCAGGCCGTGCGCGCGGCGCGGCGCATCTGCCCGGCGATTTCGCGCTCGCCGATGACCATGGACTCCAGTCCCGCCGCCGTCGAAACAGATCGACGAGGCCGTCGCGACCCCACAGGTGCCGCAGCTGCACGTCCTCGCGCGGCGCGTGCGAGGCCTGGGCGAGCTCGCGCTCCACCGCGTCCTTGAGCGCGTGGGGGTCGGCCGAGGCCGGGGCATCGACGTAGATGGTGACGCGATTGCAGGTGCGCAGGACCATGACTCCGCGCGCGTTCGGTAGTGAACGCGTGAGGGTAGGCCCCAGATCGTCCGCGCTGGAGAGCCGGGCGATGTCATCGAGGGGGGGTGTAGCGGTGGTCCGCGGAGAGCACATGAATAGTCACAACGCGTCCATTTAAGGGCACGCGGGTAGCGCGAGCAGAGTAGCGAAGCTATTTATGTTGGTGACGCCGTGTCATTTCGGAATGTCGGTGAAATAAATGGCTCTCTCCCGCGGATAAATGGACATAAAGACACGTAAATTCAAGCATTTGCGACGTGTGAGAAATTGTCTTGAACTAAACTGGAAAACGACGGAAATGCGCGAATTAACGCATGAAAACATCATTAAATTAAGGGAGACACATGACGACGCCCCCGCTGGTCGCCGCCCTGACCGGGCAACGCGGGCCCACCCCCGTGTGGTTCATGCGTCAGGCCGGACGCTCCCTGCCTGAGTACCGCGAGCTGCGCGCCGACGTCGGCCTGCCCATGCTCGAGGCCTGCCTGCGCCCCGACGTGGCCGCCGAGGCAACGGTGCAGCCCGTGCGGCGCCACGGCGTGGACGCGGGCATCTTCTTTTCGGACATCATGGTCCCCCTGCGCCTGGCCGGGGTGGGTGTCGAGATTGAGCCGGGGGTCGGCCCGGTCCTCGATCATCCCTATCGCACGCGCGAGAGTATCGACGAGCTGGTGAGTCATCGTTACGGGGAGGGTTCCTGGACCGATTCCACCGGGCGTGCGCGCGACTGCGCCGAGGGTGCCCAGTCCGTGCGCGACGGCGTCGCGACGGCGGTCCGCGAGTTGGGCTCCACACCGCTCATTGGATTCGGCGGTGCCCCCTTCACCCTGGCCGCGTACATGGTCGAGGGACGCCCCTCCCGCGACCACATGGCTGCGCGCGCGCTCGCGGCGTCGGACCCGGGCGCGTGGGATGCTCTCATGACCTGGTGTGCGCGGGTGAGTGCCGACTTTATCACCGCTCAGATCGAGGCCGGCGCCAGCGCCGCGCAGCTCTTCGACTCGTGGGTGGGGTCTCTCTCGCCTCGTACCTATAGGGAATCCGTCGCGCCGTATTCGCGCATGGTTGCGCAGCGCGTCGCCGGCGCCGTCAGCCCGGTGACCGGCGAGCGCGCTCCGCTCATCCACTTCGGGACGGGCAGTGCGCCGATCCTGGCCGACATGGCCGAGGTCGGTGCCGACTGCGTGGGCGTGGACTGGAAGACGGACCTGTCGTGGGCCATCGCGCAGGTGCCTGGAAAGGCCGTGCAGGGAAATTTGGACCCTGCGCTACTTCAGGCGCCGTGGCACGTTATCGAACAGGCTGTTCGAGATATTCTCGACGCCGGGCGCTCCGCCCCAGGCCACGTCTTCAACCTCGGTCACGGCGTGCCACCCACGACTGACCCCGACGTGCTGACGCGCATCGTGGAGCTGGTGCACGAGCTGGGTGACGAACGATGAACCCCCTGGAGGCCATCCCCACCCACCCCGGCGCGGTCGTCGTCGGCGGAGGTATTGCCGGCCTCGTGAGTGCGTGGGAACTGGCTCGCGCGGGCGTGCGTCCCCTCCTGATCGAGGCGCGCGGCTATCTGGGCGGTCTCATCGCCCGCGGCACGGTCGGCGGAGCGAGCGTGGACCTGGGCGCGGAGACATACGTCGTGCGCGGCACCGACATCTCGTCGATCGTGGAGGCCCTGGGGCTGACCTCGGTTGAGCCCGCCGGATCGGGCGCCCGCCTCTACGCACCCTCCCTGCGCGGAGGCTGGGAGCTGCGCCCATTCCTGCGCGACTCGTTCCTGGGAATCCCGGCTCACCCGGACGCGCCCGACTGCGCCCATGTGCTCGGCGAGGCCGGGGTGAGCCGCGCCCTCGAGGATCGCTCGATGGGTGGCGGCGTCGGCATGGACGAGGCCGGGGACACCCTGGCCGGTTTCGTGGCCGCGCGCATGGGGGAGGCTGTGCTGGAGCGCTCGGTGCGGCCGATCATCGCGGGCATCTACACTGCCGATCCTTCCATGCTGGCGACTGACACGGTCGCCCCCGGCCTGCGCGCCGAGACCGCCCGCCACGGATCCCTGGCCGCTGCGGTCGCGGCACGCCTAGCCGCCGCCGGATCGCGCCGCACCCCCGAAGCCTGCGTTGAGGGCGGTATGTTCGTCCTCGTCGACGCGCTGCGAACCTCCATCGAGGAGGCCGGGGGAACCGTCCTGAGCCGCACGGGCGCGTTCGCGATGGCTCGCTCGGCCTCGGGATGGTCCCTCGAGTGCGGGCCTACCAAGCCCGGGCCCACCCCCGGAGCCGAACCCGTGCCGAGCGGGCCGGGCGTGAGCGTCACGACGGAGCGCCTTGTCCTCGCCTGCAGCGCCAGCGCCGCCCTGCGCCTGTTCACGCAGGCGCGCATCCCCGGCCTCGTGCCCGATGTGAGCGTTCCCGAGGGCGCGCCCATCGCGCGCCTCACCCTGGCCGTCCACGCCCCCGAGCTGGACGACGCGCCCATCTCCCAGGGCCTCCTGGTCGCGCCCGCCCCTGCCGACGAGCGGCCGGTGGCGGCCAAGGCGCTGTCCCACCTGAACGTCAAGTGGCCCTGGCTCGCCGACCAACTCCCGCCCCACACGCACCTGCTGCGCCTGTCCTACGGGCGCCTCGGCGAGGCCGAACCCGCCGTCACCGTCGAGGGGGCCCTGCGCGACATCCGCACGCTCACCGGCGTCACCATCGCCGCCGAGGCCGTCACCGACCACCTGCTCGCCCGCTGGAACGGCACGCTTCCACCCCTGCCGCCCGAGTATCGCAGCCGCGTTGGCGCTCTCGAGGAACAGGTGCGTCCCCTGGGGGGCGTGGCGCTCACGGGCGCCTGGGTCGCTGGAACCGGTATCGCCTCCGTCGTCTCCCACGCCCGCGCGGGCGCGAAAGGACTGCTATGACCACGCGGACATTTGTGCTGGGGACCAGGGGATCGCGCCTGGCGCTCGCCCAATCCACGACCGTCGCGCGGGCGATCGAAGAGGCCGGGGCTCGCCTCGGCGAGGACGTCCGCGTCAATCTGGAGGTCGTGCGCACCCACGGTGACGTGTCTGCGGCACCCCTGGCCGCGCTCGGAGGCGTCGGCGTGTTCGCCGCGCAGCTGCGGCTCGCCCTCCTTGGGGGAGAGTGCGACCTGGCCGTCCACTCCTTCAAGGACCTGCCCACCGCCCCCACGCCGGGGCTGCGCATCGCAGCCGTTCCGCAGCGCGAAGACCCCCGCGACGCCCTGTGCGCGGCCGACGGGGCGACGCTGTCGTCGCTGCCCGCGGGCGCGCTCGTCGGCACGGGCTCGCCCAGGCGCGCCGCCCAGGTGCTCGCCGCGCGCCCCGACCTGCGCGTCTGCGACCTGCGCGGCAACGTCCCCACGAGGCTCTCGCGCGTGCGCGGCATCGACCTGGGCGCCGACGCGGGCACCGCGCCCTCCGCCCTCGGCACGGGTGAGCGCCTCGACGCGGTCGTCCTCGCCCTCGCCGGGCTGCGCCGCATCGGCCTCGACGCCCACGCCACCGACGTGCTCGACCCCACCGTCATGATGCCCGCCCCCCTCGCAGGGAGCCCTCGCCATCGAAACGCGTGATGAGTTGGACCCCCTCCTGTGTGCTCTCCTTGGCGCCCTTCATGATCGGCCGACCGCGCTCGCGGCCAGCGCCGAGCGGGCCGTCCTCTCCGCCCTGGGTGCGGGGTGCGCGGCTCCCGTGGGTGCGTTCGCCCGTGTGGACGAGGCCTCCTCAGCCCTCTTGCTCGACGCGCGCGTGATGAGCGTTGACGGGCGCGAGCGGGTCGAGGCGAGTGGCGCGCTCGCGCTCACGGACTCGGTTGGTCTGGACGAGGCCGCCCGCCTCGGCGAGGACGTGGCGCGCCAGCTGCTCGCGCGTGGCGCCGCCGAGGTCACCGACCTGGGAGCGACGAAAGCGCCGAGGCAATCCTCGTGAACGAGCCCCACGTGAGCGCACCCTCCGTGAACGCGGAGTTGACCGGGCGGCGGATCCTCCTGACCCGCGCCAAGCCCGATGACGCCATCGCGCGCGCCCTGCGGACGGCCGGGGCTCAGGTGGATGCTCTCGCCCTCACGGTCTCGACGCCGCTGGATTCCGCGCAGCTCGACGCGGCGCGCGCCCGGCTCGCTGACGGCGGATACGCGTGGGTTATGTTCTCCTCCTGGAGGGCCGCGCGGGCGGTTGCGGACACCCTGCCACGGGCACGTTCGCTCGGCACGCGCATCGCCGCCGTCGGCCAGGCCACGGCCCAATGGATCAGCGACCACGCGGGGGTCAGCGCGGACATGACCGGCACCGGATCCGCCGCCGCGCTGCTCGAATGTTTCCCCGCCCCGGCCTCCGATGCACGCCCGGTCCTCATCCCCCGGTCCGCGGCAGCGCCCGACACGCTGCCAGACGGGCTACGCGCCCTCGGCTGGAGCGTCGAGGCCGTCGACGCCTACGCCACCACTCCCGCCGACGCCGCCGATATTCCCGACGATATCGCGGGGAATTTCCGCGCGGGGCGCTACGACGCGGCGGTCCTCACCGCCTCCTCCCAGGCGCGCGCCCTCCCCGCTCCTCGGGCCGCCGCCCCCTCAACTCGGGTCGTGACCATCGGCGCGCCCACCGCAGCCACCGCCAGGCGGCAGGGGATTGCCGTCGCGGCCCAGGCCTCGTCCCCCACGCCCGATGCCATCGTCCGCGCCCTCATTGACGCCTCGACCGCCCCACCCAAGCCGACGCACCTGAAGAAAGAGACTCATGACCACCGTCCCCGAATCCGTTACCTCCTACCTCGCCGAGGCAGGGGTGGACTCCTCCCCGATCCCGACGATCCGCCCGCGCCGCCTGCGCTCGACTCCCGCGATGCGTGCGCTCGTGCGCGAAACCCACGTCGACCCCGCAAAGCTCATCTGGCCCGTCTTCGTGCGCGACGACATCGACGAACCCTGCGAAATCGCCGCAATGCCGGGCCAATACCAGCACACGATCGACTCGCTGCGCCGGGCCGCAGCCGAGGCCGCCGAAGCGGGCGTGGGCGCCATCGACCTGTTCGGCGTGCCCGCCCGCCGTGACGCGATCGGCTCCCAGGCGTGGGCGGAGGATGGGATCCTCAACCGTGGCCTCGCCGCCGTGCGCGCCGAGGTCGGCGATGCTCTCGTCGTGTGCGCGGACACCTGCCTGGACGAGTTCACCGACCACGGGCACTGCGGACTCCTCGATTCCGAAGGCGGCGTCGACAACGACGCGACCCTGCCGCTCTACCAGGCGATGGCGATTTCCCAGGCGCGCGCGGGCGCACACATGGTCTCGCCCTCGGGCATGATGGACGGCCAGGTCGCCGCGATCCGCGCCGCCCTCGACCAGGCGGGACACGCGGACGTCGCCATCCTCGCCTACTCCGCAAAGTACGCGTCCGCCTACTTCGGGCCCTTCCGCGAGGCCGTCGGATCCACGCTCAAGGGCGACCGCCGCACCTACCAGCAGGACCCCGCGAACCGACGCGAGGGCCTTTTCGAGGCGCTGCTCGACGCGGCCGAGGGCGCCGACATGCTCATGGTTAAGCCCGCCGACCCCTACCTGGACGTGCTGGCCGACGTGGCCGCCGCCTCCGACATTCCCGTCGCCGCCTACCAGGTGTCCGGCGAGTACGCGATGGTCGAGGCCGCCGCCGCCAACGGGTGGATTGACCGCACCCGCGTTATCGACGAATCCCTGACCGGCATCTTCCGGGCGGGAGCCGACTCCGTCCTCACCTACTGGGCCCTCGAGGTCGCCCGCCGGGCCCGCTGAGCGCGCATACCATACCAACAATCCGTTTTTCTTCTGTGAAGGTAGCCGTGACCACTAACGAAACCGCATTCTCCCAAGCAAAAGCCGTCATCCCCGGCGGCGTCGACTCGCCCGTGCGCGCCTTCGGCGGCGTCGGCGGCACCCCGCGCTTCATCGCGAGCGCGAGTGGCGCGCGCGTCACCGACGTCGAGGGACGTTCCTATGTGGACCTTGTTGGCTCGTGGGGCCCGGCGCTGCTTGGCCACGCACACCCCGAGGTGGTGGCAGCCGTCCAGGAGGCGGCCTCGCGTGGCCTGTCCTTCGGCGCACCCACCGAAACTGAGACGCTGCTGGCCAGCGCCGTGCGCGAGCGCGTGCCCTTCGCGCAGCGCGTCCGCTTCGTGTCCACGGGCACCGAGGCGACGATGACGGCGATCCGCCTGGCGCGCGGCGCCACCGGGCGTGACCTCATCGTGAAATTCGCCGGCAATTACCACGGCCATTCCGACGGCCTGCTCGCTGCCGCCGGGTCGGGCGTCGCCACCGGCGGCCTGCCCGGGTCGGCCGGCGTCCCCGAGGCCATCACCGCCCAGACGATCGTCCTGCCCTACAACGATGTCGATGCCCTGCGCGCGTGCTTCGAGCAGGCGGGTAGCAGTATTGCCGCCGTCATCTTCGAGGGCGCCCCCGCCAACATGGGCACGGTCCCGCCCCACCCCGGGTGGAACCGCGAGATCCGCCGCCTGTGCACCGCGCACGGCGCGCTCATGATCCTCGACGAGGTCCTCACCGGCTTCCGCGTTGACCCCGCCGGCTGGTGGGGCCTCGAGGCCGTGGCCGGGTGGGTCGACGGCGCGCCCTCGGGCCGCTACAGCGCCGGTTTTGTTGACGTGTCCTGCGTGGAGGGCGCCGACTGGGTGCCCGACCTGGTGACCTTCGGCAAGGTCGTGGGCGGCGGTATGCCCCTGGCGGCCGTTGCTGGGCGTGCGGACGTCATGGACCTGCTGGCCCCCCCTGGGCCCCGTCTACCAGGCGGGCACGCTCTCGGGCAATCCCCTGGCCACGGTCGCCGGCCTGCGCACCCTCGAACTCGCTGATCAGGGTGTGTACGACCGCGTGAACGCCTCCGCGCAGGAGATCAGCACGATCGTGTCGGACGCGCTCAGCGCTGCCGGCGTCGCGCACCGCGTCCAGCGCACGGGATCCCTGTTCTCCGTCATGTTCGGCGAGGCCGCGGCCTCCTCGGGCGTGTACGACTACGACCAGGCGCGCGCCCAGGAGGCGTGGCGCTACGCCCCCTTCTTCCACTCGTTCCTGTCCTCGGGTGTGGCCCTGCCGCCCTCGGTGTACGAGGTGTGGTTCGTGTCCGGCGCTCACGGCGAGGCGGAGCTGGAAGCCATTGCCGCCGCCGCTCCGGCGGCCGCGCGGGCTGCCGCTGCGGCTCAGCCCGAGTAATCGACTGCCTCGCGGCGCCTGTGCCGTGACCGGTTGAGGGGGTGGGGATCTGCTGGGTCCCCACCCCTCGTTCGTGGAGTCTGTGATAGCCGGGGGTGCGGTTCCTCGAACGCGGAGCGACGGTGCTCGTGACGCGTATCGAAGACGAGGTGGGGCTGGGGTGGGTGCGGGCAAAGAAAAAGCGCGACACCTTCGTGGTGTCACGCTGGCGGGGGAGGGGCGCGTGTCGTTCACGCGCCCCGCATAGGCTCAGGCGCGCGTGCGAGCGATCGAGAGGATCGCGGGGGAGACGATCAGGGCGGTCAGAGCGATGACGACCGCGAAGACGACCGAGGCGACGGAAGCGACCTGCAGGGCGGCGAAAACGCCGAGGGCCGCGAGGGCGACGATGAGGGCCACGAGCACGGAAGCCGAGGCGGTGGCCTGGGACATGGTGGGGGCGGTTTCAGCCTTGACGATGTTGTTCATGGGGTTCTCCTTGAGAGTGTCTTCGCACGGATGCGCGAAGCGCGCCCCGCACGCCAGCGTGTTTGTGGACCTGTTGGCCCGTGCCGCCCGGGTGGGCGACGGCATCAAAAAAGGGGGCTGACTCGTGGTCGCCCCCCTTGGTGCAGCTCCAATTCTACGCGGATTCCACCGCTCGGTCTATACCGCGCAAGCGCTTGTAAGGCATGGCACAAGCATTGTAAAAGCCTGTTAAAGAGCTGTTTTGCCATGGAAAAAGACATGCGTGAAAATTAGTGGAGAACATGCCAGTTCGTGCAAGTGTGCCCGAGTGGGGACTCCACCCGGGCACACAGTGTCACTCGGCTCGTGCCACATTCATGGCTTGGAGGCCCTTTGGTCCTTCAATCGCCTCATATTCGACCTTCTCGCCCTCTAGAAGAGTGCGGCGCCCAGATTGGCCGACGATGTTTGAATAGTGCACGAAGACGTCGCCGGATTCGTCATCAGGAGTAATGAATCCGAAGCCTTTGGCGTCGTTGAACCATTTGATGGTCCCGGTAGCCATGGGCCCTCCTTCGTGTTCGCCCCAACGCTGGGGCACCGTTCGGCTCCGCCTGTGGAGCCGACATGGTCCCGACGGCCCGGCCCGGCATCGTTGTCCCCCGGACTGGGCGTGCGGAATCACACTTATACGGTACCGCACTCGCGGCAAAAATGTGGCTGACCTGCGTAATCGCGACGAAGAAGTTTTTGGTGTGTTGGCGCTACTTGTCTCCACTCAGACGAACCGGAACGATCGCCTGCACGTCCTCTCCCTCGAAGGCCACGCTCCCGATTGCCACGTCCACCCCGAAGACGCTCGCGAGGGTGTCCGCGTTCATGACGGAGGATGCCGGGCCGACCACGGCCTCGTGCGTGGAGGAGAAAAGTGCGACCTGGTCCGCGACGCGCAGGGCGTGCGCCGGGTAGTGCGTGTTCATGATGACGGCGAGGCCTCGGTCCCTCACGAGGCGCTCCAGGAGTCCCAGGACAATGAGCTGGTTGCGGAAGTCGAGGCCGGTCTCCGGCTCGTCGAGCACGAGGACGCGCGGGTCGGCGACGAGGGCGCGGGCGATGAGGATCATCTGGAATTGGCCGCCCGACATGGTCGCGCAGTGCATCTCGGCCAGGTGGGAGGCGCCCACCTCGTCGAGGACGTCACGGGCCATGCGTTCCTCGCGCGCTCCGGGCTGGGCGAGGGTGCGCATGTGCGGGGCGCGCCCGACCATGACCATCTCGAGGCCGGTGAGCGCCACGTTGGATGCGTTGCGGGCTTGCGGCACGTAGGACAGGACGCGGCCCAGCGCCCGGGTCGACATCGACGAAATCGGGGTGCCGTCGATGAGCGTGCGCCCGCTGTCCCACTTCTGCAGGCCGATCATGGTGCGCAGTAGCGTCGTCTTTCCGGCGCCGTTGGGCCCCAGGATCGCCAGGAGCGAGCGCTCGGGCACCTCGAAGGACACGTTCGTCAGGATTGGGGAAGGGGCTCCCGGGTATGTGAAGGTCGCGTTTTCGACGCTGATCATCGCGCTCCTCCCGTCCGGCGTAGCAGCACGATAAAGAAGGGGGCGCCGATGATGGCCGTCAGGATCGAAATGGGAATTTCCGAGGCCGACAGGGAGCGCGCGAGCGTGTCGATGACGATCATGAGCGCCGACCCGAGCAGCAGCGACACGGGGATAACCGCGCGGTTGTTCTGTCCGCACAGCATGCGCGCGCAGTGCGGCACGAGCAGGCCGACCCAGCCGACCTGGCCGCACATCGAAATGACCGAGGCCGTGATGACCGTCGAGGCGACGATGAGGATCGCGCGCATGAGGGAGACGTTGACACCGGCTGAGCGGGCCTCGTCCTCCGAGAGGGAGAGGATGTTGAGCTGCCAGCGCAGCGCCACGATGACGACGACGCCCGCGATGATGAAGGGGGCTCCCAGCGCGATCTGGTGGTAGGTGACCGCGGCGAGGGAGCCCATCAGCCAGTAGGTGATCTCGGGGAGCTGGCTCGTCGGGTCGGCCGTCAGCTTGAGCAGTGAGAGGACCGCGTTCGCCAGGGCGGAGACGATGACGCCGCCGAGCACGAGCGTGATGACATTGAAAGAACCCGTGCGCGTGCGCGAAATCGCCGTCGTAAAAGCCATTGTTGCCAGTCCCGCGACGAGGGCCGCGGCCTGCACGCCGATCAGGTTCCAGTCCAGCAGCAGTGCGATGACTGCGCCGACGCACGTGCCCGCCGCGACGCCCAGGGTGTCCGGCGTGGCCAGGGGGTTGGAGAAGAGGGACTGGAACGAGGCGCCGGCAACCGACAGGCCTCCGCCGATCAGGATGGCCACGATGATGCGGGGCGCACGCAGGTCAAAAACGACGGAGTTGACGCGTGGGGGCACCGCCGGGCCTCCCCAGAAACGTGCGCGCAGCGCCGCAACCACGTCCTCCAGGGATACGGAGAAACGGCCGATAAGCATGGCTGCTACCGCGCACACGACGATGAGGGCGACCAGCGTGGGGATCACCCACACGCGCAGTCGCCCGTTCCTGGTCAGTACAGACTTCATGATGTCCTCTCCCCGACGCGCGCCGGGTGTCATGCACACAAGGGACCCCGGCCTCGTCGATAGGGAAGACGAGGCCGGGGACAGGTATCAGGACGCGGAGTCCGGGTTGATGATGGTGCGGGCCTGCTCGTCCGTGAGCGTGAAGTTGTACATCTTCTGGTAGTAATCCTTCGTCATCGACACGAGGTCAACGTCGGAGAACTGCTCCGGGTACAGGGAGGCGCCGATCCAGTTCGCCACGATCGGGGAATCTGGGTTGGGGGTGAACCAGTTCCACATGCCCAGGCCGGTGGAGTAGACGCGGCCGGACTTCACGGAGCTGAGGGTGGACAGGTCCACGCCCTCGACCGAGTTCGTCAGGACGGTGTTCGCCGTCATGTTCGACATGCCCTTGCCGGTGACGAGGAGGACCTGGGGGTCCCACGTGAGGACCTGCTCGAAGGTGACGGGCGTGTGCGAGGTGTCGGTATCGCGCGTGACGTTCGTGTAGTTCAGCGAGTCGGCCCATTCGTTGGTGAACCAGCCGTCCTTGCCGCCCGCGACCGCGAGCTGGCCGTCGGCCGCGCCCATGAGCACCATCGTCGAGACCTTCTGGTCCTCGGGAACCTTCGCGGTGCGCGCGCGGGCGTCAGCGACGAGGTCCTTGCCGAGCGCGATCTTGTCGGCCATGTGGCCGTCCTCGTTGAAGACGTCCTCAAGGAGCTCCATCCACTCCGCGTAGGTCTCCGAGGGATTGCCCAGCGTCGTGAAGCCGACGGCCGGGATGCCGGCCTTGCGGAACATTTTGCCGTGTTCCTTGTTGAAGGCGTTGTAGAAGACGACGTCGACGTTCAGATTCAGGAGGGCCTCGGCGTTGAGCTCGCCCTTGTCGTAGTAGCTGGTGTCCACCTGCATCATTTCGGGCGCCATCTCGGCGGCGATTGTCTGGCTCATGGCCTTGACGCGGGCGGCGCTCATGCCCACCAGGTATGGGGCCTTGCCGTCGAAGTAGGCCAGGTAGGTGGATTCGATCGGGATCTGGTCGATGGCGACGCGGGTGATCTTTCGGGCAGGACGACCTCGTTGCCCGCGTGGTCGGTGATCGTGCGCGTCGACGAAGCCGTGGTTTCCTGGGTGGTCTGCTCCGATTGGCTGGTGGTGGAGCCGGAGCCGCCCGCGCAGGCGGTGAGGGCGAGGGTGGCGGTGGCCAGGATTGCGGTCAGGGTGGCGAGGCGGGTTTTCATTGGGTCCTCTCGTGTTTTTGGGATTATGAGGGAGATGCTACATAAAATTAGGTGTTCCTCACAAGGGTGAGTGCGGCATTATGACACGGTGTTTTTTCCCGCCGCGATCCTGTCGGCATGACGGTCGGCTCACACCGGCCGTTGACTGGCTACAAATGACTGGCTACCCTCGTGGGAATGACTCGAGAGACCTCCTCACCCTCACCCGCGATGGTTAGCGCCTCCGGACGCGCCCTGGCGTCGAACTGGTGGCAAGTGGTCGCGATGATCTGGAGTGGCCAGGCGTTTTCGATCATCACCAGCGGCGCGTCGGGATGGGCGATCATCTGGCACGTCACCACGACCGAAGGATCTGCCCTCAAGCTCGCCATGATCATGGCTTCTCTCTCAGCTACCCCTCGGCCTTCTGGCCCCGCTCGGCGGGGTTGCCGCTGACCGCTACAACCGCCGCACCGTCATGATTATCTCGGACCTGGGGGCGGGTGTGATGTCGCTGGTGCTCGGGGCGTTGGCCTGGCTGGGACACGGGAGCTTCGCCCTTATATGCCTCTTCGCTGCTCTACGCAGCTGCTTCCAGGCCTTCCACTTCCCCGCGATGAGCGCGGCCATGCCGATGCTGGTCCCCGAGAAGCACCTCATGCGCGTCAACACCCTCGACCAGGCCGTGGGATCCATCGCCAACATCGGTTCCCCCGCGATCGGCATCGGCCTCTACACGGCTTTCGGGCTCCCCTACGCCTTGGGCCTGGAGTTTGCCGGGGCACTCCTCGCGGTCGCCGGCCTGGCGCTGGCGCGCATCCCCTCCGTTGAGGCCGAGATGCCCCCCACCATCATGGGGCAGATTCGCGAGGGCTGGCGGGCGCTGAGCGCCAACGTGGGCCTCGTGTATCTCATCATCGCCCTCACGGTAGGGATTATGGTCTTCGAGGCGCTCGCGGCGGTCTACCCGCTCATGGCGCAGCAGTACTTCGGGGCCGACGGGGCAATGGTGTCCGTCGCCGAGGCGATCACGGGTACCTGCATGCTGCTCGGTGCGGTCATCATGATGGCCTGGGGCGGGGGCAAGCGCCTGGCGCTGCTCATCAGTGCCACGACCGTCGTCGTCGGCCTCCCCTTCGCCGTCGTCGGCCTGCTGCCCCGCAGTGGCTTCTGGGCGTTCGTCGCCCTCATGGGATTTGGCTGCATCTTCCTGGCGTGGTTCCACGCGCCCCTGATGACCCTTATTCAGCGCCACGTCGGGGAGGAAAAGGTCGGGCGCGCCCTCGGGTTCTTCCAGCTGATGCTCGGGCTGGCGACGCCCGTCGGCGTCGTCCTGGGCGGTGCCTTCGCCGAGAAAATGGGAGGCCCCGTCCTCTTTGCCGCTTCGGGTACCTTCTTCTGTCTTCTTGGTGCGGCAATGTATGTCATCCCGAGCATCCGCGACCTCGACACCCCCGTCCCCGTCACGCTGCCCGCCGACGAGGAGGCGTAGGCCCCGCGCACGTGCGCGTCCCTGTCCCTCAGAGCCGCAGGTGTGCACGGCCAGCTATACCCTGTCTCTCAAGGCAGCGAGCACCTGCGAGCGGAAGGAGAGATGCGATGCCCGGCAATCTTGATCTGGAGCGCGCCCTCGTTATTGGTGTTGCGTCCAGCGCTCTTTTCGACCTGTCGGAGTCGGACGCCGTATTCCGTAACGAGGGCGAGGAGAAGTACCGCGAGTATCAGCGCGAGCACATCGATGATGTGCTGGAACCGGGGGTTGCCTTCCCCTTCATTCGGCGCCTCCTGGCCCTCAACGACCTCTCCGAGGACGAACGCCTGGTCGAAGTAGTCATCCTGTCGCGCAACGACCCCGAAACTGGGCTGCGCGTCATGCGCTCGGTCGAATATCACGGCTTAGACATCACGCGCGCAATCTTCATGCAGGGGCGTGCACCGTACCAGTTTATGGGGCCGCTGAGCATGTCCGTCTTTCTCTCGGCCAACGAAGACGACGTGCGCGAGGCTATCTCCTTGGGGTTCGCTGCCGGACGCGTTGTGGGGCGCGCCGTGGCCGACGATGGGGGCACTGACCTGCGCATCGCCTTCGATTTCGACGGAGTGCTGGCCGATGACTCGGCCGAGCGCGTGTATCAAAGCGGCGGTCTGGCAAGGTATCAGGAAAGCGAGAGTGCCCTGGCTCAGGTGCCGATCCCGCGAGGCCCAATGGCAGATTTCCTGCAGAAGATCAATCGGATTCAAGGGCTAGAGGACGCCAGAAGCGCATGTGATCCGGTGGGCTACAAGCGTCGGGTGCGGGTCGCTGTCGTGACTGCGCGCAGCGCCCCCGCTCACGAGCGCGCGATCAATTCGATCCACCAGTGGGGCCTGCGTGTCAACGACGCCTTCTTCCTGGGAGGCCTCCCGAAAGGGCCCATGCTCGAGGTGCTGCAGCCGCACATCTTCTTCGACGACCAGCGCTGCCACGTCGAAGGCGCGTCGCTCTCAACCCCGAGCGTCCACATCCCCTTCGGAGAGCTCAATCGAGCTTAGGAATCACGGAGCTGTTCTGCTTCCTCGGTTGCCTGTGCAATAGTGATTGATCGGAACAATGCGGATACTGCATTCATGACGATCTTGAGGGAACGTACCTGGGGTGCATTCGTCAGTTCGTTTAATCGGCGGATGTCGAGGCTGTCATTCTTCATTGATTCGAAAAGAATGACGCCGTGTTTCTCGGATCCCTGGTTCCCATCAAGACGTATGCCGATCACGCTTCGAGGCTCCATTGTTAGTGTTAGTGCCTCTGCCTGCTCGCAGGTGAGGGGAGGTTTCCTCTTCAGGCCGTCCCTGTCGGTGCTGGGCTTCCATAGGTTTTCGCGTGCGCCGTTCGATGAGCGGAAACTGCGTTGGACTCGGCCCTCCTCCCAAGCTACACCGAGGTACCCAACCTGGGTGTCTTCGTAGAAGGCTCTTCCTAGCTTTTCGTAACGCGGATTATTGGAGCATCTCGCTAGGGGGAGGAAGCCAGATGCGGTTCCGTCTTCAATGTGGCCATAGATTGTCACGCGTGTGGATTCATCCCACAATGACAACTCAACACACAGCTCGTGGGCAAGGCGCTCAAGGACGCGCCTCATCGCGTTTCGTTCCTCCAGATTATCTGCCTCGAGTTGGGCTACTTTGTCGCGCTCGTGCCTGTAGTCGCGATCTCGCTTTCTCCCGAGAGTTGTCCCGAAAAGAAAGAGGCAGCCTCCCATCGCCAAAAGCAGCCACCGTATGTTCCCGTCTATGAAACCTAGTGCGCCGAGTAGAAGTGTACTCAGCGTGTTCAGGATTTCTGGGATGTAGTGGACAGCGCGGTGCGCAGCCCGTGCGGCACCATCTTCAATATGGTGGTACCGCACGGTCTTCACACCCCTGCGAACATGGAAGAATTCTCGGCGAGGTCAGACTGGCTAAGGTTCACGCCACAATCGCTATCTTCCGTCAGTGTAACCTGTGACGCTTTTGCCGCTGCCTGGAGGAGCTCGCGCGCGACTGTTTCAGCTTGTGTCCAAGAGTCGCATTCAAGTTCGACGAACACGTCAACGCGCTGGAATCCTGCCCATGCTTCAAGTGGGTCATCGGTGATGTAGGCAGCGGCTTTGCAGACTCCGTGCGTAGAAAACTCGCCCTTCGCGTAGCGGAGCAGATTGCGTCGGAAGGTGATAAAGAGTGAGAAAGCCTCAGACGCTTTGAATGTGAGGCATGCTTCCACGCGCTGTGCCATTGTTTGCTCCATTCTCTCTGGGCAAGAGATGCTCACAATCAATACCTCCTCTTCGAGAGTTTTGTCAACTCATTTAATCTAGTGTGTTGAAGATCATAAATGTTTATTCTATGTAGCTCCCAAGTAGTGTTGGCCCGGCGGTCGCAGATGTGGGCGCGGCCTGGGAGACTAGGCACATGAGCTCATCCGCGCGCGATGCCCGCCGCCTCACCCCCGTCGAGGTGGCGACCGCTGGCGCGCTCTCGGGTCTGGCCGTCACCTTCGGCCTTATCGCCGCGGTCACCCCCGTCTTCCAGCTCTTCTTCCAGGTCGCCACGGCCGTTCCCCTCGCGATGGTCTCCCTCAAACTGCGTCCCCGAGCCGCGGTTGCAGCCTTCGCCTCGACGATCCTCCTCGCCATCGCCGTCGGCGGCGTCGCCACGGCAGGCCGTTCCTTCCAGGCAGCCCTCGTCGGCCTCATCATCGGCTTCCTCCACAAGAAACGCGCCTCCTGGCTCCCGTCTCCGGGGTCGCCGCCGGCCTCGGCGTCATCTGGGGCATCGGCACGGGCGTCGCGTTCTGGGTGCTGTCCGATCTGCGCACCCTCGGCCTTGAGAGCATCCAAAAGACCCTCAATGGCTTCCTCAAGCTGGTCGGCCACATCCCCCACTCCGGCGGCTTCGTCGATGCGGGGCATCAGCTCGGCCAATGGTTCGTCGACTGGTGGTGGATCTGGATCCCCGTCACCCGCTTCATTGGCGTGGCCTTCCTGGTCCTCGCGGCCCGGTGGCTCCTCGGCGCCATCCTTAGCCGCATCTCCCTCGACGCGGGCTGGGACCCGCTCCTGGCCGCGACTGCCCGCTCTGCGGACCCGCGTGAAGGGGCCGAGGCCTCGTCCCCCCTGCCCCTCACCCTCACCGACGTCGACTTCACCTACCCGGGCGCCGACCACCCCGCCCTGAGCGGTGTCACCCTCAGCTTCGAGCAGCCTGAATTCACGGTCATCGTCGGGCATAACGGCTCGGGCAAGTCCACCCTGGCCCTCCTCCTCGCGGGTGCTCAACCCGGTTCTGGCGTGCGTGAGGGTGGCGGCGTCCTCGGAGCTGTCGGTGGGACCGCGCTCGTGGGACAGCGCTCCGAACTCCTTGTTCTCGGACAGAGTGTCGCCGAAGATGTCACCTGGGGCATGAGCGCGGAGCATATTGCCGACCTCGACCTCGAGGAGCTGCTCGAGCGCGTCGGCCTCGCGGGCCTCGCCGATGCCGACCCGCGCTCGCTCTCCGGCGGGCAGCTTCAGCGCCTCGCGCTCGCGGGCGCCCTCGCGCGCTCCCCGCGCCTGCTTATCTCCGACGAATCCACCGCCATGATCGACCGCGCGGGCCGCGCCGAGATGCTCGACCTCCTCGCATCCCTGCCCGCGCGCGGCATCGCCGTCGTCCACATCACCCACGACCCCGCCGAAAGCGCGCGCGCCGACCGCGTCGTCACGATTCGTAGCGGTCGCATCGTCTCCGATCGACGCGCGGGGGAAGGCGCTCCCCTCATCGACGAGGCCGGGGATCCTTCCGCTTCCCCCGCCACCGGTGTGTCGACTGTGTCGTCTGTGGCGGGCGCGCCCGCCCTCATTAAGGCCGCCCACCTGTGGGCTGACCGTGTCGCCCACACCTACGACCTCGGCACCCCCTGGGAGAAGCCGGTCCTACGCGACGTCAGCCTCATCCTCGACCCCGGGCAGGCCATGCTCATCACCGGGGACAATGGTTCGGGTAAGACGACGCTCTCGCGCGTCCTCACCGGCCTGCTCGTCCCCACCTGGGGGCGGGTCACCCTCGGCGGGCGTCCCATGGAGCGCTGCGTCGGCGACGTCGCCCTCTCCATGCAATTCGCGCGCCTCCAGCTCCAGCGCCCCTCCGTGCGCTCCGACATTCTCGCCGCCGCCGGTCATGGGCCGCGCATCGGCACCGGATCTGTGCATCGCAAGGGTGCCATCAGCCGTGAGGAAGGCGACCGCATCGTCGCCGAGGCTATGGAACTCGTCGGCCTCGACCCCGCCCTCGCCTCGCGCGGCATCGACGACCTCTCCGGCGGGCAGATGCGCCGCGTCGCCCTCGCTGGGCTGCTCGCCTCCCACCCGAGCGTCCTCATCCTCGACGAGCCCATGGCTGGCCTCGACGCAACCTCGCGCGACCTGCTCATCTCCGTCCTGGACGAGCGCCGGCGCGCCGGCCTGTCCATCCTCGTCATCTCCCACGACCTCGAAGGCATGGACTCCCTGTGCGACACCCATGGACGCCTCGCAGAGGGGGTGCTCTCATGATGGAACCCCATTCCGCCTGCGGGGCGACCGGCCCCGGCGGCGGCGCCAGCGAGGGCCGATTCTCGAGGACCCCACCCGGCCTCGGCGAAGGGCCCCCGCGCCCGAAGCCCCGGCGAAGCGCGGGCTTCCCCCTGCCTCGTCCCCTGCCCTGGTCGACGCCACTGTCGCGCGCCTGGCCCGGCACCCTTATCGCCTGCTGGACGGTGCTCACCACCTGCGTGATCCTGTCGCCGCGGTGGTCGACGCTCGCGATCGTGGGAGGCCTCCTTCTCCTTGCCTCGCTGATCGTTCGCCTCCCCGTCAGCGTCGCCCCGCGTCCGCCCATGTGGTTTGTCTCCGGCTTCATCGGCGGCTGTATTGGCGCGTGGCTGGGGGATGGCCTGGAGCTCTTCCTGCGCGTCTCCACCCTGGCGCTTGTCGTCCTGTGGGGGTCCGGACTCATCGCCTGGGTGACGCCGACCGCCGCGCTCGCGGGCGCACTGCGATTTTTCATGCGGCCCCTGCGGCTCCTGGGTGCTCCGGTCGATCAGTGGTCGCTCGTCATGGCCTCGGCCCTGCGAGGCCTGCCGATGCTGCGCGATCAGGCGCAGGCGGTGCTCGACACCGCCAAGCTGCGCCTCGGTCAGGACATGGCCACGCTGTCGCTGCGCGGGTATGCGCGCCTGTGCGTCGATGTCATCACCGCGATCCTGTCCGCCACCTCGCGTGGGGCAGCTGAAACTGGGCGCGCGATGTCTATGCGCGGGGCTATCGAGTCCCAGGATGGTGCGACTCGTGGAGCGCGTGTGCGGCTTGGGTGGGTTGATGCCGCTGTGATCGCTGTGAGCCTGTTGGGTGTCGCTGGCATCGTTGCGTGCAGGTTGATGCTCTAGTGTGCCGGTTGTATCTTTCGTTGAAATAGTGCCGTTTAATCCATCTTGTGGAGATGCTTGTGCCCTGGGTCATACGGCGCTGATTTGACGTGGGGGGTGTGATGCCCCTATTCTTTCTGGGTACGCGCGAGTGGCGGAATAGGCAGACGCGCACGGTTCAGGTCCGTGTTCCAGTGATGGAGTGGGGGTTCAACTCCCCCCTCGCGCACGATGAAACCGCAGATCCTTTCGGGATCTGCGGTTTTTGTTTTGCCTGCTTGTGGCTGGGGTGTCGCCGCTCCTGTTTTCTCGTGTTGCTTGTGGTCCCACGGGTGTTCCGGGCGCCGGAGGCCCCGGCCGCCCGCGAGGCTAGGGCCTCACTTCGTTCGGCGCCGCGCCTCGAAGCCCGCCCGTGCCCTCCGGTCCCTCCGGCGCCCTTCACACCTGTGGGGCCGGGCTGCGCCATGGGCGGCGGCCCGCCCGCTCGCCGTCCGCGCAGATTCGCCCGCTGGCTCGTGGTCGGCGCTGGCCTCGCCGGGGCCGGCTACGGGCTCTTCGTGTCCGTCCGCTGGGTTGCGGGTCTCGTGGAGACATGGAAGGGCCGCGGGATGCCGAAGTGGCCTCACTGGCGCAAGAGGTGATCATGCCTCGCGAGGGCAAGCGCGCGGAGCACGTGCGGCAGCCCCTGCAACTGGACTATTGGTCAGCTATCACTGTATAGTTCAGTGCATGCTGACTATTGCTTCGCGCCTCGACGTCATGAACCGGCTCGGCCGGGCCATGGCCGACCCGACGCGCTCCCGTATCCTGATGTCCCTGCTTGACGGCCCGAGCCACCCCGCGGTGCTCTCGCGCGAGCTGGGACTGACCCGCTCGAATGTGTCCAACCACCTGACCTGCCTGCGCGACTGCGGGATCGTGGTCGCCGAGCCCGAGGGCCGCCAGACTCGCTACGAGATCGCCGACCCGCACCTGGCCGCGGCGCTGACGGCACTGGTCGATGTGACCCTCGCCGTGGACGAGAGCGCGCCGTGCATCGACCCAGCCTGCTCGGTGCCGGGCTGCTGCGCCGCGAGCAGTTCGGGGGACGCCTCGTGAGCGCCGCCTGCGGCTGCGACGAGCCGACGACCAGTCCCGCGGACGAGGCAGAGGAGGTAGAGCGCCCGTGGTGGCGTGATCCCGGCCTGGTCGTGCCGATCCTCTCCGGCGTCGCGTTCGGTACTGGCCTGGCGCTGGAGTGGTCGGGGCTGCACATCGTGGCGCTGGTCGCGTTCTGGGCGGGCCTGCTGCTGGGCGCGTACACGTTCGTGCCCGGTGCGATCCGGAATCTCGTTGTGAAGCGCAAGCTCGGGATCGCGCTGCTGATGACGATCAGCGCCGTGGGCGCGGTGATCCTCGGCTACGTCGAGGAGGCGGCCGCGCTGGCGTTCCTCTTCTCGATCGCCGAGGCCCTGGAGGACAAGGCGATGGACCGCGCCCGCGGCGGGCTGCGCGCGCTGCTGAAGCTCGTTCCGGAGACCGCGACCGTGCTGCGCGACGGGACCTCCGCCTCGGTCCCGGCCAGGGAGATCGCCGTCGGCGACGTGCTGCTGGTCCGCCTGGCGAGCGGGTCGCGACCGATGGGCTGGTCCGCTCGGGCCGGTCGAGCCTGGACACTTCGGCGATCACGGGTGAATCGATCCCGGTCGAGGTCGCGCCCGGAGAAGCGGTGTCGGCGGGCGCGATCAACAGCGCCGGCGTGCTGGAGGTCGAGGCGACCGCCGCGGGCACCGACAACTCACTGACCACGATCGTGGAGCTGGTGGAGCAGGCCCAGGCCGAGAAGGGCGACCGAGCCCGGATCGCTGACCGGATCGCCCGCCCGCTGGTGCCCGGCGTGATGATCCTCGCCGTCCTCGTCGGCGTGCTAGGGTCCCTGCTCGGTGACCCGGAGACCTGGATCACCCGCGCCCTGGTCGTCCTCGTCGCGGCCAGCCCCTGCGCGCTGGCGATCGCGGTGCCCGTCACCGTGGTCTCCGCGATCGGCGCGGCGACCAAGTTCGGTGTCGTCATCAAGAGCGGGGCCGCCTTCGAGCGCCTCGGTGGCATCCGGCACCTGGCCGTGGACAAAACCGGCACTCTGACCCGCAACCGGCCCGAGGTAACCGCCATCGTCGCCGCCCATGGGTTCGACGATGCACAGGTGCTTGCTTGGGCTGCCGCAGTGGAGCAGCACTCGACGCACCCACTCGCCGCCGCCATCGCCGCCGCGGGCCGGGGAACCCCCGCCGCGCAGGACGTGGCCGAGGAGGCCGGGCACGGCATCGGTGGCCTGGTCGACGGTCGCAGGGTGGCGGTGGGCAGTCCGCGCTGGATCGATGCTGGTCCACTCAAGGCCCGGGTCGAAGACCTGGAGGCCGAGGGGCAGACCTGCGTGCTCGTCACCGTCGACGGCTTCCTGGCCGGGGCGATCGGCGTCCGCGACGAGCTGCGCCCCGAGGTCCCCGAGGTCATGCGGACCCTGCGCGACCAGGGCGTCGAGGTGAGCATGCTCACCGGCGATAACTCCCGCACCGCTGCTGCGCTGGCGAAGCTGGCCGGGATCGGCGACGTGCACGCAGAGCTGCGTCCCGAGGACAAGGCTCGTATCGTCGCCGGGTTCTCGGAGACGTCGCCGACCGCGATGATCGGCGATGGTATCAACGACGCGCCCGCCCTGGCCGGGGCGACCGTGGGCATCGCGATGGGCGCGACCGGCTCCGACGCCGCGATCGAGTCCGCCGACGTCGCCTTCACCGGCCACGACCTCGGCCTTATCCCGCAGGCTCTGCGCCACGCCCGCCGTGGCGGCAGGATCATCAACCAGAACATCGTTCTGTCCTTGGCGATCATCACTGTGCTGCTGCCGCTGGCGATCACCGGCGTGCTCGGCCTGGCAGCGGTCGTCCTCGTGCACGAGGTCGCCGAAGTCGTCGTCATCGCCAACGGACTGCGGGCTGCGCGTGCCCGCAAGCAATAGGTGTTCCGTCCAACGCCATAACTCAGACATGCGCTACGAGAACCCCCTCTATCTCGCCGAGGAGGCCGCAGCCCTGGACCTGATCGCCGACGGCCACACCGCCCTCGACGCTCATCAAGCAGTTGAGCCAGGACCGTGCCATCGCGGAGGCTGACACCCTCCTCCTGACGATCCCCAACCAGCTCGGATTCGAGGAAAACTGGTCGATTATCCGCAACTTCGCGGAGTATGTGGCCCCACGGGCGACCGGGCGCCGGAGGGCCCGGCCGCTGTGTGTGCCCGTGGGCGGCGGCCCGCCCGCGAGATCGCCACACGCGAGCTTCGCTCGGAGTGGTCGATCTCGAGGCCCGCCCTGGCCCTGCCGCCGCCCACGGGCACCGCAGCCTGGCCCCGCCTCGGCCCACGGGTACCGCGGCCTGGCCTTCCGTCGCCACTGTGGTTGGGCCGTGTATGTCTGCATTCCAGACCGACGAAACCGGCCGCTTACGCGGATAGGTTATTGCGATATGGATAGGTTATGAGCATGCGGATAGCTTATTAACCTATCCACATGCCGATAACCTATCCGCATCCGGACAACTATCCGTATAGGCCCAGGTGTGCTCCTCTCGCGCTCACCGCATGAGCGGCGTCGGGATGTGTGCCCCGTGCAACCGTCGTCAATCTGGCGCGATGGGGGGTTTTGCAGCATTAGAGGCTGGCTGGCGGCGTGTCGCCGGCGTGTCGTGGTTCTAATGACGCCATTTCCCCCGTTTGGTGGTGGCGAGATTGGGGTCCGGGGTGGTGTGGTGCCCACAGTGCACACCACCTCGACGAAAAACGCTGAAAACGGGCGGTTGTAGATGAGTTGGTCTGCGTTTTGGAGGATTAGGTGGGCCCACGTGCGCGTGAAAAGGTTCGCGCACTGACGCGAAACGCCGAAATTGGGCCCAGGTGGCCCTGCTGTCTCGCATCCCACACGTCATATAGTTGAAGATTCAATCGAACCCCCGTAGGCTGAACCCATGAAATACTTCGGATTCCTGAGCTTCGGTCACTACTCGAACGGCGGCCGTCACGGCATCACTGCCGCCGAGTCCCTTCACCAGGCGATCGACCTGTCCGTCGCCGCCGATGAGCTCGGCGTCAATGGCGCCTTCTTCCGCGTTCACCACTTCGCCCCGCAGGCGGCCGCGCCGATGCCGCTTCTCTCCGCCATTGCCTCGCGCACGAAGGCCATCGAGGTCGGCACCGGCGTCATCGACATGCGCTACGAGAACCCCCTGTACCTCGCCGAAGAGGCCGCCGCCCTGGACCTGATCGCGGACGGTCGCACCGCCCTCGGCGTCTCCCGCGGCGCCCCCGAGATCGCCAACAAGGGATGGGAATCCTTCGGCTACCACTCCGAGGAGCGAAGCGGCGCCGACCTCGCCCGCGCCCACTACGAGCGCTTCCTCGAGGCCATCGACGGCCGCCCCATGGCCGAGGCCGCGCCCCTGCACGAGCAGTACCCGACGCAGCTGAACCCGGGTACGCCCCTGCCGGTCCTCCCGCACTCACCGGGCCTGCGATCCCGGATCTGGTACGGCGCGGGATCCAACGCCTCGGCGGTCCAGGCGGCCCGCGACGGCGTCAACCTCATGAGCTCGACCCTGGTCTTCGAGCATGGGGACAAGCCTTTCGGTGACATCCAGGCCGAGCAGCTGCGCGCCTACCGCCAGGCGTGGGCCGAGGCCGGCCACGACTGGACGCCGCGCGTGTCCGTGTCGCGCTCGATCTTCCCGCTCCTGTCCGAGCGCGACCGCGGCCTGTATGGCCTGAGCGCATCGGGAGACCAGGTCGGCCACATCGACTCGGGCATCGCGACCTTCGGGCGCACGTACGCGGCCGACCCGTCGACGCTCATCAAGCAGCTGAGCCAGGACCGCGCCCTCGCGGAAGCTGACACCCTCCTCCTGACGATCCCCAACCAGCTCGGATTCGAGGAAAACTGGTCGATTATCCGCAACTTCGCGGAGTATGTGGCTCCCGCGCTCGGATGGGAGCCGGCGCGTCCGGGCACCCTCCCGACGGGCTACGACATCGATGAGGTCGTGGCCGACTAGCCGGTCCCGCGCGGTTCGGCGACTGGGAGTAGGAATCTCGGTTATCGGATCGTCTCGGCGGCGATCGGGATAGAGATGTCAAGAATCGATTAGTGTCTCGGCATCATGCCGGGGTGGGGCATTGGGAAGCCCCACCCCGGTTTCCCTTTTGGTGTGTGCTGGCATACACTGGTCGGACACTATCCAAGCAAGACGATGAGGTCTTCACATAATGGCTCGACGCTCCAAGGGCGCGGTGTCAATCAATCCGCGCTCCGCTCAGAATATGTCCACGCGACCGGCAGATATTGCCAAGAAAAAGCAGGCAATCAGCCCGGTTAAGGTATTCGGCGCCTTGGGGGCGCTGGCGTGTATCGTAACCTGCCTGTTCGTGCAGCTACCCGGACTGGATGTGGCCGGCACGCGCATGTTTGGCATCTTCCTGGCGGCGATTCTGCTGTGGGTGACGGAGGCGGTGCCACTCGCGGGCACGGCCGTCCTCGTCATCTTCTTGGAGGTCCTGTTCATTTCGGACCACGCACTGCTGAGCGTGGGTGAGGGCGCCCCGGCCTACACGAAGTTCTTCGGAGCCCTGGCCAACCCGGTCATCATCCTGTTCCTGGGCGGCTTCATGGTGGCCGACGGCGCCGCTAAGTACAAGCTGGACCGCGCCCTGTCGGCCGTCCTCCTCAAGCCCTTCATGGGCAAGCCGCGCCTGACCGTCATGGGCGTCATGCTGATCACCGCGATCATGAGTATGTTCATGTCGAACACGGCGACCACGGCGACGATGTTCGCCGTCATGATGCCCGTCATCATGGCCCTGCCCGAGGGCAAGGCACGCACCGGCATCGCCCTGTCGATCCCGGTCGCCGCGAACGTCGGCGGCATGGGCACGCCGGTCGGCACGCCCCCGAACGCGATCGCGCTCGGCGCCCTGGAGAACGCGGGTGTCAAGGTGACCTTCCTGCAGTGGATGCTCGCGGCCGTCCCGCTCATGCTCGTGCTCCTGGCCCTGTCCTGGGCGTTCATCGCGTGGCGCTACATCCCCACCGACGCCAAGTTTGACATCGATACGTCGGCGCGCTTCGAGAAGTCGCGCAGCGCGATCATCTTCTACTCGGTGGCGGGTGCGACGATCCTCCTGTGGATGACGGAGTCCCTGCACCACATTTCCGCCAACGTCGTCGGCTTCCTCCCGGTCGTGGTCCTTCTGATGACGAAGGTGATGAGCGGCGACGATCTGCGTGCCCTGGACTGGCCGGTCCTGTGGCTGGTCGCGGGCGGTATTGCGCTGGGCTCGGGCGTGGCCGCCACGGGCCTTGACAAGTGGATGCTCGGCTCCATCCAGTGGGCCTCGATCCCCGGCATCCTCCTGATCTTCGTGCTGGCCCTCGTGGGTTGGGTGACCTCGAACGTCATTTCGCACTCCGCGTCCGCGAACCTGCTGATCCCCATGGGCATGGGCCTGGCGACGACGGTCTCGACGAGCGCCGCGGAGATCGCCATCGTCATCGCCCTGGGCTGCTCGCTCGGCATGTGCCTGCCGATTTCGACCCCGCCGAACGCGATCGCGTACTCGACGGGCACGACCCCGACCCGCGAGATGGCGATCGTCGGCATCGTGGTGGGCGTCATAGGCATCATCCTCCTGGCGTTTATCGCGCCGCTGACCTGGGGATTCATCGGGGTGATGTGACGTGTCCGGGGACGAGGCCATGGTCGGTTCGGGGGCACCGCGCCCCCGGCCGGGGCTGGCCCACGGGTGGACGCAGGGGCTGGCGGCGGAGGACGCCTCGGTGCTGGCCCGCACGGACGTGCGCAGCGGCGGGCACCGTGCCGGCTACCCGATTCACATGCTGGTCGTGGGCGACGATTCGCGCTCGATTGCAGCGCCCGTCACGAGGGACTTGGCCCATGCCTTCCCGTGTCTGTGCCTGGACCGCATCGATGGGATCGATGACCTGGCTGGCTACGAGGCCAGCCTGAAGCCGGGCGACCACGTGCTGATGGGCCTGGTGACCTCCGAGGTCGACGACATTGACGCGCTCATCGACCGCGCGAGGACCTTCCCGGCGCTGCAGCGCATGCAGTGGGTGGTGGTGACGGATAAGTCCGAGCACCGCGACCTGGCCCGGTGCATGCAGTCGTGCGCGCTCTCCTCGGTCCTTAAGTCCCCGTGGACGGTTCCCCTGCTGGCGGGGCAGGCCTATTCGACGATGGTGCGCTACCTGCGCGGATGTGGCTACTCGGACAGGCAGATCCGCTCGCTCATCGCTGATCCTCCTCCTTTCGCCGTGCAGGGCCCGCTCCTGGAGGGCCTGGACCGCGACGAGCGCGAGGTCGTCATGGAGCTCCTCGCCGGCGTCGAGCGCGTGCTTGGCCAGCGGCCTCGACTGATTGTCCCCGAGGGGACGCAGCTGGTGACCCAGGGCGAGCCGGTGGGCGCCGTCTACCTGGTGTTGGATGGCCAAGTGTCGCTGCACAGGGATTCGGTGCGGGGCGAGGTCCTGGCGCACCTGGCTTCGTCCGGTCCGCTCATCGGTCTCGTGTCGCTGGCCCGCGCGGAGGACGCGTTCTTCACGGGCGAGACGGCGACCGAGGCGACGCTCGTGCGCCTGACGACCGAGCAGCTCCAGATCGTCATCTCCGAGGACCCGTCGATCGGCGCGACGCTGACCGCGCTCGCGATCCGTTCGCTGACGCGTCGCCTCATGCGCGCCGAGGACCTCCACCTCGAGAACGCGATGCTCGCCGAGGACCTCGAGGCCCAGAAGGAGGCCCTGGCCGCCACCCTCGAGGACCTGCGCGCCACCCGCGCTGAGCTGGTCGAACGCGCGCGCTTCGCGATGCTCGGTGAGCTGAGCGCCGGCATCGCCCACGAGCTCAACAACCCGGTGACCGCCCTCGTGCGCGCCGCCAAGCACCTGCACGAGGACGTGGACGCGGCGCTCGCGGCTCCGGCCACGGCCTCGTCGAGGGAGGCGATGGCCCGCGCCCTCACCGCGCCCCCGCGCTCCACGTCGGTCGAGCGCGCCCTCATGAAGGAGCTCCTGCCCGTCGTCGGTGACCGCACGCTCGCGCGTCGCCTCGTGCGTGCGGGGATCCAGGGGGCGGACGGTGCGCGCGCTCTCGCGCAGATCCCGGGTGGCATCGACGCGTACGAGGCAGGGGCGCGCCTGGGTGGGTCCCTGCGCTCGGTGCTCGCCGCGGGCGATCGCGTTATCGAGCTGACCCAGTCCCTGAAGGGCTACGCGCGCCCGGACGCCGAGGACCTCAAGCCCGTGGACGTGCGCGAGGGCATCGACGACGTCCTGCGACTGACCGCCCACAGGGTGCGCGGCATCCGCATCGACTGCGACTACGAGGACGTGCCTCCCGTGTGCGCGCACCCGGCGAAGCTGCAGCAGGTGTGGACGAACCTCATCGTGAATGCGGCCGAGGCTATCGAGGACGAGACCGCCGACCTGGTTGCCGCCGCCGAGGCCTCGGGTGGCGTACCCGAGCTGCCCGCCCGCGGCGAGGCCGAGGCCCTCATCCGCATCACCGTGCGTCCCACGCCCGAGGGCGTGAGCGTCACCATCCACGACAACGGCCCGGGCATCGACCCGGGAATCGTCGACAAGATTATGGAGCCCCACTTCACCACCAAGGCGGGGCGCGTTCGATTCGGCCTGGGCATGGGCATGTCCATCGTCCGAAGCATCATTGCCGATCATGGGGGCACCCTCACGATCGACTCTCACCCGGGATCCACGATCATGCGGATCTCGTTGCCCGCCCAATCACACGAGGAGGAATCATGACCCTGACAATCCTGTCCCTTGAGGACGAAGCAGATGTGCGCGACGCTCTCGAGCGCGATCTTGAACAGTTCTGGGACAAGATCCGGCTCGAAGTCGCCGAGGACGTTGACGACGCGTGGTCCGTCATCGACGAGATCGTCGAAGACGGGGACGAGCTCGCGCTGGTCCTATCCGACCACCGCCTGCCCGGAAAGTCGGGCGTGGATTTCCTCGTGGAGCTCATGAAGGATGAGCGTTTCAGCGCGACCCGCACGGTGCTGGTCACGGGCCAGGCGGACCAGTCCGACACGATCCGCGCGGTCAACCAGGCTGGCCTGGACTACTACATCGGCAAGCCCTGGAACCCGGAGGAGCTGCGTGCGGTCGTGCGCGACCAGCTCACCGAGTACGTCCTCGAGTCCGGCGTGAACCCCCTGCCCTACGTGAGCGTGCTCGACGGCGTGCGCGTCATGGAGGCAATCCGCTAAACGGCACACACAGGGCCGCCGCGCTTGCCGATGAAGGCGAGCGCGGCGGCCCTCATGTCAGCGGGGGCGTCTCAAGTTGTCGGCTCGTACGCCCACAGGGGGAGGGATTGCCAGTTATCGGGTGTGCCCGTCGCTCGCAGGGGGACGACGTCGGTAGCGGGGAACGTTGCGAGGACTGAGGGAAGGGCGGTTCCATCTCCCAGGTCCATCGTGCGGGTGAGGTATTGGACGAGTGTGAGCTGGTCGAAACACTTGTTTTTCTTTGGTGACAACTCTCTGATTCCGAGAATTTCAGCGTCTTCTGGAAGCTTCACTTGTCGCAGTGTGCGATTAAAAAGTCGCCCCTGGTGTGCACAAATATTGCGTAGAATTCTCAGATTCTCGAGCCATGAATTGACCTGTGGGCGAGTTAAGTGCAGAGAGTCAGCGATGCTGTCTTGGCAGTGAATGGGTGCCATTTTAAATAGCATGGCAAGCTGTCCCCATTCAAGGATGTGAACCGCTACCCATATGGGTAGTTTACTTGCGTATTCTTTTTTATAGTGTTTGATAAAATCCTCTTGTGATCGACTGAGGTTTATGTTGTAGGACTTGATCCATCTTCTGTATTCATCGGTTTCATGATTGTTTTCCTTGTCGAAACCTGAGGGTCCTAATCGAAGCGATGCAAGGTGGAGATAGGGGTGATCTTTGCCGAGCGTGTAGCCAATGAGCGCTCGTAATCCTACTTCGATCCGCGAGAGTTCTTGAAAAGTTGTTGCACGGAGTCGCTCATCGAATCTGTAGAGCGCTAAGACCTGTTCGAGGTTTGTCTTAGGGAGGAACTGATCGGAGCGTGTTCGGCTTGCCTTATCATATTGGCGAAATGGGTAAGAGTAGCCAGACAATCTGTAGTAGCTGATCTTCTCGAGTGCTTTCCGTGCTGTCTCAATGTCATCGATGACCATTCCGCGTGATCGCAATATATCGATCTGTTCGTCGATAGTTCGAAAAGGCTTTTCCATGGTTATGCGCCCTTGCATAGAAGAAAACCGGCCCTGGACCTTGCGGCGGAACCGGTGTTGATAACAATATTGTACTGTTTATTGGTACCTTATGCCAATCTGGAATAGTTGTGAGGCGCCTCATAGTGGGGTTGAATATGGTCTCACTGCTCATGCCCTTTGCAAAAGAGAAGACCGACTCTGGATCCCCGTTGCAGGGTAAGAGCCGGTTCTGGTGACCCCCATTATAGGCGGCCCTTGTTGCGTCTGTCAGCCCTGGGGTTGGCCCGGGTCGTTGCACATCGTGATGCCCTCGAAGCCGGCGGCGCCCAGCACCTGGAAAATCTCGTCGAGGAGGACCATCGGCTCTGCCGTGCCCGCAGCGAACTCGGGGTGGCGGATCTCGATGGCGGCCATCCCGCGTGGGTCCGTGACCGGCTCGGTGTCGAACTTCTCCGACAGCAGACGGTTCGCCTCCTCCAAGTCGGCGGGGGAGCCGAAGGCCCAGGTCACGGCCTTGTTGCCCGCGCCCGTGGGGGTACGCTGAATGTACATGCGCGTCATGAGGATGTGGCGGCCGTGACGGGGGGAACACGTCGCCGACGCGCATGAACAGGGCGATGTCGGCCAGGTCCCCGCCCAGCGACGAATCCACGAGGGCGTACCCGTATGCGCCGATACCGCGCAGGGTCAGGGCGTCCGCGAGAAGCCCGATGACCTCGTCTCCGAAAGGTTCGGGCTGGAAGTACACGCCCTCGCCGACCTGGGGCGCGTCCGGTCCGAGGAGCGTGATGTCGAAGCCGGCGTCCGCCAGCGCGTCCCGCACGAGCGCCACGTTGTGCTCCGGGAAGGGGTGTAGCGCGGCCGCGTTCGCGGCGATGCGCTCGATAAACACGTAGGTGGAAAAACCAAGCTCAGCCATGCGCTCATTGTAAGCGCCAGGCCAGCCGGTCATGCCACGAGGCCGCGGCGTCCCGGGTGGCTGGGTGACCACGAGGGGAGGCCACGGCCTCGTCAATGACGGAGAGTCAGCGCAGGCACAGACCCTGTTCGCTGAGGACCTCCATGACGGGGGAGACGTGCGCGCCGCCCACGCCAATGTTGGTGGCGACCAGGTGCGTGAAGGACTCGAGGCGCGAGCCCGAGCGCAGGTCGTAGTACTCGGTGACCTCACGGTCATAGTCGGCCAGCGCCTGCGTGTAGGACTCGACGCGCGGGTACGTGTTCTTCGCGGTCGTGACCGACAGGGGCATGCGCGGCTTCTGGCCGGGATCCTGGTCCGCGTGGCCGACGAGCAGGCCGACAACGGGGAAGGTCAGCTCCGGCAGCTCCAGCGCCTTCACGACCGCGCGCGGATCGGCGAGGATCGAGCCGAGGTAGACGGTGCCCAGGCCCATCGACTCGGCGGCCACGACCACGTTCTGAGCCGCCAGCAGTGCGTCCTCGAAGGCCGTGAGGAACAGGTTCATCGAGGACAGGGCCTCTGAGGAGACACCCTGCTCGGCGCGGATGCGGCTGTTGCGGTACAGGTCGGCGACGAAGATGAACAGGTCGCCCTTCGTACCTCCCACGTAGGGCTGGCCGGAGGCCTCCCCGATCGCCTCGCGCACCGCCGGGTCGGTGATGTGCAGGATCGTGCACGACTGCAGGAACGAGGAGGTGGCGGTGTGGCGGGCCACGTCCATGAGCGTGGTGACCTCTTCCTCGGTGAGCGGCTGGTCCTTGTAGGCGCGGATCGTGCGGTGGGCGAGCTGGCTCGCAATCGTCTCGTTTGTCATGCGTTCATTCTACGATTGGGTGCGTGAAACAGATAGATCCTTTCGGTCCTTTTGCGCTGGCAGCAAACGTCATTCCCGTGGCCGTGCCCTCCCCGGCAGGCGAGCTGAGCGGCCTGCTGACCGGCCCGAGCGCCCCCGCCCTCGTCGATGGGACCCCCACGATTTCCGCGGCCTCATCACCGGACGCGGCGGGGGAGAACCGCGCGCTCCTCGTCCCCGGGTACACGGGATCCAAGGAAGACTACGCCCCGGTCCTGCCGTTCCTCGGGGAAGCGGGCTGGGACACACTCGCCTACTCGCAACGAGGCCAGGGCGGGTCTGCCGCGCCTGCCGGCCTGGGCGCGTATGGGATGAGCGACTTTGTCGGTGACCTCATCGCCGTCGCCGAGGCCTGGGCCGGGACCACGGGTCGCGTCCACCTCGTGGGACACTCCTTCGGCGGCATCGTCGCGCGTGCGGCCGTCGTCGCTCGCCCCGACCTCTTCGCCTCCGTCACCCTGTTCTGCTCGGGTCGGGCCGTCTACGACTGGATGAACACCCTGCCGATCCTCGACCCCCTGCCCACGGGTCCCGGCGCGCGTCAGCAGGTGCTGCGCACCTACTTCCCCGACATGAACTTCGACGAGCCCGGCGTCGGATGGGCGGAATTCCAACGTATTCGTGCGCTGGACACGGCCTCGGAAAACCTGGTGGGTATCGCCCGCATCCTCTCCCAGCTGCGCCCTGACACCCCGGCGCTCGCGGCCACGGGCGTGCCCGTGCACGTGCTGTACGGGGATCAGGATGAGATCTGGCCGCCGTCGTGGTACGCGGAGGAGGCTGCCGACCTGGGGGCCCGCGAGAGCATCATCCGAGGGGGCACGCACAGCCCGCAGCTGCAGTTCCCGCGCCAGTGGGCGGAGCTTGCCAGCTCGTACTGGGCGGATGTGGAGTCGGGGGCGCTGGTCTGGTCCATGTGACGTGAGATGGTGTGACATCGTCCCAAAACGGGCCTTGTAATGCGTATCTATGAGGATGGATGCTTAGTATGGTGGTTATGAACAAGCGTTCCATCCTTACTGCAGTGCTGGCTCTCGGCCTGGGCATCACCGCCCTGACCGGCTGCGCCACCGATTCCGATTCCGCTCACTCCTACGTGACCCCGAAGGACGTCAAGACGGTCGAGCGTCCCATCGCTCAGATCGACGATAGCGGCATCAAGGTCCCCGAGAAGCGCGACCTGAAGATCAAGCTGGCCGACTCCGACAAGGCCGCCAAGTGGACGATCGAGGTCTCTGATCCCACCGCCCTTGAGGTCGGCAAGTCCGAGAAGAACATCGTCACCCTGCACCCGCTGCGTGCGCTGGGCGAGGAAGACGACCCGATCACCGTGACCCTGACCGATCCGGACGGCATTAGCACCGAGATCACCGTCGTTATCACGCCGGGCGCCAACTGATTCCATACTGACAACGCTTTGGGCCCAGGATCTGCGGATCCTGGGCCCTGTGCGTTGTGTTCCGGCCGCTGGGTGTTAGAGAGTGTTAATAAATTCCCGCAGTGCCCGCAGCGGTAGCATCAGGTGATTCTCTGCTCCTGGGCAGGGTACAAACTGTGAGCACTGGTTGAGGTAGAAGTCGCGTGCGTGGTCGTCGGCGCAGTGGACCAGGAGGGCAGCGAATCCCACCTCATCGCTGAGCTTGTAGGCTCGCAAGAGTGCATCTTTGAGGAGAGCTGCGCCTATGCCTCGTCCCTGCGCGCGCTGGTCGACGGCGAGTCGCGCGAGTAGAGAACTGGGCATGGCTCCGGGCGCCGACCGGGTTTAAGGGCATCTGGGAGTTTGCTGCGCTGCACTGCTCCCATCGACAGGGCGTAGAAACCAAGCGTCTCTGGTTCCTGTGTTGTAACGAAGACGCGAGCGTTTCCGGCTCGATGGTTCTGCCACGCAAATCGGTGGAACCAATCGTCGATCTCAGTGTTGCCCGATTGGAAGCGCGACCGGTCGTCCCTCCGCTCGAGAGGCCGCGGCTCTTGCAGGAGTGATACGTACATCAGTTTTTGGAGGTGCTCGGTGTGTTCAGGTCGATGTGAGTGCCGAAGGGCGAGGGGCGATCAAAGAGTTTGCGCAGCTTGGGGTCGTCCGCCGGCGAGGCCGCAAGGATTTCTTCGAAGCGGGCGTGCTCCTCTTCGTTCAGAATGAAGAAGCGCTGGTCGGCGAGCCGTCGCTCTGCCTCCAATGTGGCTGCGGAGAGGACGAAATCGCTGATGCTGCGAGATGTGTATGTGGCGGCGCTGCGAATGAGAGTGTTCTGTTCCTCGGTGAGGCGTAGTTCCAGACGCTGTGTCTTTGCAATGCTCATATCAATTCCTCTTTCGCTCGTACGGACATTATCCGTACGTGTAGATACCTTAGCATCTGCGGTGCGAGTGGGCTAGCTCTTTCCCCTGAAAGGATCCCTGCGGGAATGGACCACGTTGCGAGTGGATGAGAAGGGGGGTGGCCAACGATCAGTTGGCCACCCCCCTTCTGGTTTTCCACGTCTCAGTGCAAGATGCGCGCCAGGAAGTCCCTGGTGGCCTGCTCGCGCGGGTTATCGATGACCTGCTCGGGCGGACCCTGCTCGACGATCTGTCCGTTTCGCAGGAACACGACGCGGTCGGCTGCCTGGCGGGCGAAGCTGATCTCGTGCGTCGCCATGAGGATGGTTGAGCCCTGCTCCTTGATCTCACGCACAAGGTCCAGGACCTCACCCACGAGCACCGGGTCCAGTGCCGCCGTGATCTCGTCCAGCAGGAGCAGCTCCGGGTTCGTGGCGAGCGCGCGTGCGATGGCGACGCGCTGCTGCTGGCCACCCGACAGGCGATCCGGGTACTCCTTCGCCTTGTCCTTCAAGCCGATGCGGTCCAACAGCTCCATGCCGCGCTCGTGTGCGCGATCCTTCTCCCAGCCGTGCACCTTGCGGGCCGCGAGCGTCACGTTGTCCAGCACCGACATGTGCGGGAACAGTTGTAGTGCTGGAACACGACGCCAATGCGCGCGCGGATCTGATCCGCGTTCGCGCGGGGATCTGTGATGTCCTCGCCGGCCAGGAAGATCTGGCCGTCATCGACCCGCTCCAGCAGGTTCGCGCAGCGCAGCAGCGTCGACTTACCCGAGCCCGACGCGCCTAGGAGGACCACGACCTCGTGCGCTGCGACGTCCAGGTCCAGGCCGCGCAGGACGACGTTGTCGCCGAAGCGCTTGACGACGCCGACGGCGCGCAGAACCGGGGTGGTGTTGTCCGAGGTGGGGGAGGCCTCGTAATTCGTGGAGACCGACATCAGACGGTGCCTCCCATCTGCTCGCGCTTACGCAGTCGGGCCGTGTACCAGTCCGACAGGCGAATGAAGGGGAACGACAAGATGATGAACAGCAGGCCGGCGACGACGTAGGACGTCATGTTGTAGGTCTTGGCCTGGACCATCTGCGCCGAACGGATCGCATCGACCGCGCCCAGGACCGAGATCAGGCCGACGTCCTTCTGCATGGAAATGAAGTCGTTCATGAGGGCGGGCGTGACCTTGCGGATCGCCTGCGGCACGATGATCATGCGCAGCGTCTGCCCGTGGGACAGACCCAGCGAGCGGGCCGCGTAACGCTGGGAGGGGGTGGACGGAGTCCAGGCCCGCGCGCAGCACCTCGGCGACGTACGAGGAGTACGTGAGGATCAGCGCGACCGTGCCCAGGAACGCGGTCGGGATGCGCGTCGTCGGGTTGAGCGCGGGGATGCCGAAGCCGATCAGGTAGAGGACGACCAGGAAGGGGACGCCTCGGAAAATATCCGTGTACGCGGCCGCCAGGAAGCGGATCGGGAAGAACACGGGACCGGCCAGCGTGCGCGCGGCCGCCAACAGAGTCGCAAAGACGGCGACGCCCAGCACCGAGATCAGCAGGATCCGGATGTTGAGCCACAGGCCGGACAGGACCTGGGGGAAGGCCTCGACGAAGTACTTGCCGTTGAAGAAGGTGTTGCGGGTGGCCTCCCACCCGTCGGAGTTGACGACCACGGCGATGAGGACTCCCGCGACCACGATCGTGGAGGCCAGGGAGATGAGAATCGACCGGACCGTCTGCTTGCGCCGATAAGCGCGGCGGCCACGCTCCACCGCCGAAACGGTGAGCGTGGCCGCCGCGTTACTCGAGTAGTCACTCATGAGTGTGGGAGCCTCACTTGAGGGTGGGCACGTTCTGTGCCTCGTTCAGCCACTTTTCCTGCAGCTCGGCGAGCTTGCCGGATGAGGCCAGGCGATCGACCGCGGCGGAGACCGTGGGGGTCAGCTTGGAGCCCTTGGGCAGGACGATGCCGTACTCCTCGCCGCCCGTCGTGTCGTCGAACTGGCCGATGATGACGCCGTCATCGATCTGCGCGGAGACCATGTAGAACGCGGTCGGCAGGTCGACGACGATCGCGTCCACGCGGCCCGTCTGCAGGGCCAGGACCGTGTCGTCGGAGGAGTTGAACATCTGCAGCTTCTGGGTGAGTCCGGGCTCGAGGTTCTCGGACGCGAACTGCTGAGAGGTGGTGCCGGCCTGGACGCCGATCAGCACGTCCTTGAGGTCCGCGATGGACTTCGCGTCGGCGGCCGGGGTGCCAGCCTTGGTGATGATCGCCGAGGTGGTCGTGTAGTACGGGGAGGTGAAGTCGACGGCGTTCTTGCGCTCGTCGGTGATGGAGAACTGCTGAATGTTCAGGTCCCAGTCCTTGGCGCCGGGGGTGATCGACGAATCGAAGGTGGCGCGCACCCACTGGACGTTGTCGGCGGTGTAGCCGAGTTCTTCGGCCAGGGCGTAGATGACGGCGGACTCGTAGCCTTCGCCCGAGGCCGGGTCGTTGTCCAGGATCCACGGCGAGTAGGCGGGATCGGAGGTGGCGACGGTGAGCTTGCCTTCCGTCACGGTCGGCAGCGCGCCGGGGCCGTAGGTCTGCTCGGCATCGGCGGAAGAAGAGGAGCTCGTGCCGCCCGTGCAGGCGGCCAGGCCGAGGGCCGCGACGGCGGCAACGGCAGCGAGGGAACGGACAGAGCGGCGCATGGGGCCTCCCGGTGACGTGGGGGATTCCGCCTTGTGGGCGGGTCTGACTCGACGAGAGTATCGGTGCGCCGAAAAATGCGCTGGCGTCATTTCGATGCACGAAACAATGGAACGAGGCCTGGGCTGGGAAAACGTTGGAATCGTTGGGGTTTCGTGGGGGTGGGGGATGGGACACAGTGCCGTGTGGGTATGCGAAAGGGCCGGGCCACATCGGCCCGGCCCTCCCGTCAGATCACTTCTGGAACTTGTCCTTCAGATCGGAGACGACCTCGGTCGCCTTGTCCTTGGCAGCCTCGACGGCCTTCTCGACGTTCTCCTCGCCGAAGGTTTCCTTAGCCTTCTCGAGACCCTCTTCAGCCTGCTTCTTCAGATCTTCCAGACCCATGTTTCCTCCTTGGAACGAGCCGCCCGTATTGGTCGAGCGGATGGTCTCACCCTATGCTCGAACCGGGGTGCTCGCGCGTTCAAGGGGTCCCGTGGCGCAATCGTTCTCTGCGCGTCCGCACCGTGGGACAGTGTGCCGTCGGGATCAGAGGCCTTCGGCGAGCTTCCAGTCGTCGAAGGTGAACTCGGGGGAGACGACGCAGGTGGCCAGCGCGTAGTCACCGCGGGCGAAGGTGCGCTGCCAGGTGCCGGCGGGCACGAGGACCTGCACGGGGTTGCTCGCATCGGAGGCCTCGGTGCCCGCCGGAGAGCCCAGGGTGACGATGCGCGGGTCGGCCTCGGGTGCGTCGCCGCTGCCTCCCAGGTGCACCTCGAGGGCGCCGGGCCCCGACCAGATCCACAGTTCGTCGGAGTGGACGAGGTGCCAGCGGGCCTCCTCGTCGCGGTCGAGGAGGAAGATGATCGCGGAGGCGCTGTGGCGGCTCCCGCGCGGCGTGTCCACCTGTGCGGGCGCGGTCCAGGTGCGGTGGTAGTGGCCACCCTCGGGGTGGGGCGCGAGGCCCATGGCATCAATCAGTGGGGATACGTCAGTCATGCGAAGCTCCAAACGAAGGGAAAGGGAGGCTGAGCGAAAGGGAAACGACAGGGTCAGTGCGAGGCCGAGTAACGCACGTGTCCGGACACGACGGTTTCGACGACGCGACCGGCGCCGTGGCGGGCGACGGTGTCGATGGTCTCCACGATCGAGGTCACGGGTACGTCGACGACGCACATGTCGGCGACCGCACCCGACTGGAGCTGACCGAGGCGGTCGGGGCCGGTCGCCAGGCCCATCGCGGTGGCGCCGCCCAGGGTCGCGGCCTGCAGAGGCGGCGCGCCAGGTCCTGGTCCTCGTAGCCCTGGGATCGCGCCAGGTCGAAGAGGAGGGCGACGTCCTCGAGCAGGTCGAGGGACGGGGAGGAGGACAGGGAGTCCGTGCCCACTGCGATCATGTTGCCCTCGGTGAGGTAGGCGCCGACCGGCGGCGCGTCCAGGCCGATCACCCGATTCGAACGCGGGCACAGCGCGACAGCTGTCTGGCGGGCGCGCAGTCGCCGGCGGTCGTCGGCGCGCATGTACACGCCGTGGGCGACGTGGCAGTCGGGCCCGAGGACACCCAGCTGATCGACGAACTGCGTCGAGGAGAAGCCGCCGCCGCGCGAGCGCATCGCCGTGAACGACGAGGAGTGCTCGCTCTTCCACAGGTCGGCCAGGGCGGTCGTGCGCGTTTCGGACCATTCGGCCTCGGAGTGGGACTCGCCCAGGTGGATGTGGATGCGCATGCCGCGTCGCCTGGCCATGTCCGGCAGGTCCAGTAGCGGCTCGGCGTCGAGGGAGTAGGGGGCGTGCGGGGAGATGCCCACGGCCGGAGGGGTCGGCATGGCGTCGAGGGACGCGGAGACCTCGCGTTCGCCTCGGGCCCGCCACTCCTCGTTCGACCAGCTCATGACCTCCCAGTAGGCGACGCCGTGCAGGCCCGCATCGTGCAGTGCCGAGGCCGCGGCTGCGTCCGTCACCACGTCGGCGGCGGCGGTCGTGCCGCTTTCCAGGAGCAGGCGCGCGCCCGCGGCCGCGTCGCCTCCCCAGTCCAGGCCGCCCGCGTCGTAAACCTCGTCGAAGGCACGCGCCCAGTCGTCAAAACCTCGGTACTGCCCCGCGCCCACGGACGCCATGCCCGTGTACTGCAGGTGCGTGTGCGCATTGACGAGGCCGGGGAGCAGCACGCCGTCAAAGTGGCGTTCGGTGAAGGGAAGGCCGCGCTGCGTGAGCGTTTCGATGACCCAGTCGCGCGCTCCCACGTGCTCGATGCGCCCGTCGCGCACGGCAACAGCGCCGTCGAGGATCGAGGGGGGCGGTGATCGGGATGACCATGCCGGCTGACCAGACGACCACGTCGCTCATGGGGGACCTTTCAGTGGGGGACGCTGACTAACAGTGTAGAAGTGGGGCGGGCGCACCCGCCCGCCGGTGGACGTGAGCTGCGACTACGACAGGGACAGAGCGCCCAGCGCGGCCGCGGCCACCGCGTCGTCGGCCTCGCGCGGCAGGTCGTGCAGGCCGGGAGCCAGCTCGCCTTCGTGGGTGAGGAGCTCGCGCAGGGAGGCCAGCTGCACGCCGAAGCTCATGTCCATGATCTCGATGGGGTTTCCCTCGCCCGCCGTGTAGTTGATGCCCTCCCCGCGCTCGAGGACGCGCAGCGTCTTGCCGGATGGGCTGGTCAGGGTCTGCACGTGTGGGTCGCCCGACTTGGACATGACCCAGGAGGCGGCCACTGCCTCGTCGATGGACACCTCCCCGTCGACGCCGCCGGCGACCGTGACGATCGCGCCTTCGGGCGCCGCCTCCAGCGCGCTCAGCGGGATCGTCGAGCGCTCGCCTGTCGCGGAGATCAACATGTCGGCGCTCGGAAGCGGCCTGCTCCAGCGAGGCCACGCCGAACCCATCCATCGACGCCTGGAGGGCGCGCACGGGGTCCAGCTCCACGACGGTCACGGCCGCGCCAAGCGCCGCGCCGAAGCGCGCGCAGCCGCGCCCCACGTCGCCGTAGCCGATGACGACGACGCTCATCCCCGCTACGGGCGCGCCCACGCCGCGCGGGTCGATCAGGTCGAGGATCGTCGTCCAGCACGACTGACCCGTCCCGTAGGCGTTGTCGAACAGTGTCTTGGAGCGCGCGTCGTTCGAGGCCAGGACCGGAATGCGCAGGTCGAAAGAACGCAGGGGGCGCAGCCCCGAGGTGGTCTCCTCCGCCGCGCCGACCAGCGCGTCCAGGACGCCGGGGCAGGTGTCCGTCTCGTGCGCCAGGCGGATCAGGTGGGAGCCATCATCCAGCAGGAATTCGCTGCGCTGGGCCAAAAACTCGCGCGCGAGCTCCCACTCGCGCTCGCGGGAGGCTGCCGAGTCCGCGAAGACGGGGATACCGGCGTCGCGCAGGCGGGCCGCGACGTCCTCGCGGGTCTCGGCCGACCAGCCGAAGACGCTGACGCGCGCCCCGGCCTCGGAGAGCATGAGGGCCAGGGCGGCCGTCTTCGGCTCCAGGACGAGGGACAGCCCCACGCTTCGGCCCGCCACCAGGGGAGCCAGGGCGCGTGCCGCCGCCTCGGTGACCGGCATGTGGGCACGGGCCCACTCGATACGCCCCTCGTCGCCGGGGCCCGTGATGGTGCGCCCGTCGGGGGCGATGACGGCGCGGAAGACGCCGCCGGGCGCCAGGACCGTGATCGCGCCGGGCCTCGGGGCCGCGTCCTCCTCGAGCGAGAAGACGACCGGGGACGAGGACGGGGTCCCCTCGGCGTCCGACAGCGGGCCCACGTGGGCGCCGAAGGCACGCAGCAGGGCGGTGAGCGTCGGGTCGTCCGTCGCGAAGGAACGCCCCGCGATGAGCATGTTCGTGGCCCGCGCGTAGGCGCGTAGCAGCAGCTGGGCGGCGAGGGGATCCAGGGTGCGGCTCATGCGTCAAACGTAGCAACTGCGGCGTCAATGTCGGGGATGAGTCAGGGGGTGACCAGGGCGGCCCCTCATAGAAATGCACGGGGCTGCGGGCCTATCGTTCAAACATGACACACGACACGGCGGGTCTGGTGACCCGAGCACTGACGAAGACATACATGCGCGGGAATACTCCCGTCCACGCCCTGGCAGGTGTCGACCTGACACTCCCGCAGGGTACGCAGGTGGCGATCATGGGTCCCTCGGGCTCCGGTAAGACCACCCTCCTGCACTGCCTGGCGGGCGTGCTGCGCCCCAGCTCAGGGTCCATCACCCTGGACGGCGAAGAGATGACGACCATGTCGGAGCGCGTGCTCTCCGACCTGCGCCTGCGCCGCTTCGGCTTCGTGTTCCAGGACGGCCAGCTTCTGCCCGAGCTGCCTACGGAAGAGAACATCGCAATGCCCCTTATGCTCGCGGGAACGCCGAAATCGCAGGCGATCGCTCGCGCACGCGAGATTCTGACGAACCTCGGCCTCGACGGTGCCGGCCCCTACCGACCCGGCCAGCTCTCGGGCGGCCAGGCCCAGCGCGTCGCGATCGGGCGCGCGCTCGCCACCAATCCATCGGTGATTTTCGCGGATGAGCCCACGGGCGCTCTCGACCAGGCAACTGGCGGCGAGGTCATGTCCCTCCTGACGAGTGCCTGCGCCTCCACCGGTGCATCCCTCGTCCTCGTCACCCACGACCCCGCCGTTGCCGCGCGCCTGCCGCACACGATCCACGTGCGCGATGGCCGCATCTCCCTCGAGGGACGAGGCAGTGGAACCTCCGGCCAGGGGGTGGCCCGATGAGCGCCGTGCGCACAGCCGCCGGGGCACTGCTGCGGTCGCGCGACCGGGCGACGAGTGTCCTCACGGTCGCTGCCTTCGCCCTGCCGCACGCGTTCCTGCTCGCGGTCACCGGCGGCGTCATGGCCTTCGGGGCGAGAGCCGCCGTCGCGGCCACCTCCGCCACGGCCGACGACCCCTCAAGCCTCGACGGGATGGCGTCCTTCTACGTGATCCTCGCGTACTTTGCGGCCACCCTGCTCGTCGTCCCCATCATCTCGATGGGGGCAGCGGCCGCGCGCCTGGGTATGAGTCGGCGTGAGCGCGACCTCGCGGTCCTGCGCCTCGTCGGCCTCGCGCCGGGCAAGACGAAGCTTGCCTGCATCCTCGAAACCTGCGTGTTTGCGGTTGTCGGCGTCGTCGTCGGCTCGATCCTGTACGCCGTGACGCTGCCCGCGTGGGGTGCGCTGTCTTTCCAGGGACGCCCGATGGGGGTCAGCGAGATGTGGGTGGGGGTAGTGGCCCTCCTCGTCGAGGGGCTCGCCATGATCCTCCTGGCCGCCCTGTCCTCGTGGCTGGCCATGCGCAAGGTCGCGATCACACCCCTGGGTGTCGCACGCCGCATGCAGGCGGGCCGCGTGAGCGCGGTCGGCCCCGTCCTTGGACTGGTCCTGCTCGTCCTCTGGCTGAGCGTTGGCACCCTCGCAATGAACCTGGGAACCGCCATCGGCATGGCCGTATTCCTGGGGTTCATGGGCGCGATCTTCCTCATCGTCAACCTGGTGGGTGTCTGGTCGATCAGCCTCATGGGGCGCTTGATGGCTTGGGCCTCGCGCAGCCCCCAGATGATGGTGGCCGGGCGACGCATGGCCGACGACCCGCGCGCCGTGTGGCGCTCCTTCGGGGCGGTGGCCCTCGTCGGGTTCCTCGTGGGCATCATGTATCCGGCGAGTGATGCAATCTCGATGAGCGGGGACAGGACCGACGAGATCGCGCTTATCGTCATCGGCGACATCAACAGGGGCATGCTGCTGACCTTCGCGATTACCCTCGCCCTGGGCGCCGTGTCGACGGCGGTCAACCAGTCGATCCGCGTCCTCGACTCCGCCGACCAGGTGCGCGCCCTGTCCTACATGGGGTCGCCGCGCGGCTTCATGGACCGCAGCCGTCGCCTCGAGGTCGCGATTCCCGCGTTCGCCATGATCGTTGGCTCGATGCTGCTCGGCATGGTGTTCATGTCGCCGATGCTTGCGGCAGGTGCGGGAAAGGGATTCCTCATTGCGCTCGCCTCGGCGATTGTGGGCGTCATTCTCATCGTCGTTGCCTCCGAGGCAACCGTCCCGCTGCGTCGCCGAATCCTCGCGGGCGTGCGCGAGGGGCGGGAGTAGAGCGCTCGTCGCTAGTCGCGTGGGTCCGAGCTACGGGGGAATGTAAAACCGTCGGGGCGTGAGTGTATGGAGAAGGGGGGGCGAACCTCTTGGTTCGCCCCCCCTTCTGGTGACTCACTTCTCGAGCTCGTCCTTGACGTCCTCGACCTTGTCCTTGGCGTCTTCGGCGATCTCCGCTGCCTTGTCCTTGGCGTCTTCGGCGGCCTCCGCTGCCTTGTCCTTGGCGTCTTCTGCCTTGTCCTTGGCGTCGCCAGCGAGCTCGGCGAGCTTGTCCTTGGCTTCTTCAGCCTTCTCCTTGGCCGCGTCAACGACCTTCTCGAAGCCTTCTTCAGCCTTCTTGGCCAGATCTTCCAGACTCATGATTCTCTCCTCAACGTAGGGTCGTTCGATGCTGTGAACGAACATGACCAGCCTAACGCATAGCGCGATAGGCAGCTCATTTTGTAAGGGGATGCAAGCCGTTTGTTGGTTTGCGGCTCCGGTCAAATTGTTTGAAATAAAAGAAATCAAATGCATGTGACGCGCGCCTCATGGGTGCTAGGATTGCGCCATTCACACCGCAATAGTCGATGGAGACATCGTGTACCGCTCGCCTTCCCAGTACTCGCACGCGGAGGGGGTCGGTGGGGCCGCGCGAGGAGCGCAGGTCACCAGGCCAGCCGCGCGTCGCCGGCGCCCCGCGCCGCCCTCATACCCGCCCGCCGTGCGCCCGAGCGTACGAGCGCGAGCCGACCTCGACGAGGAGATCTTTTCCCTATCCACCTCGACCCAATGCCCGCTGTCCGTGGGTACGCGGCGCTTTTCGCGCCTCGTGGCCCTCGTGGCCGCCGTGCTGGCACCCGTTGCCGCTGCGCTATGGTGGTGGTTCTGAGCCAACCCCGGTGGGTAGTGAAAGGATCTGACATGAGTGGCAACGAGGCAGTGACAGCCGCTGACGGCGACTCTGCGCAGGGTAGTGCTCGCATCTCGGCCGACGAGAGTCAGAATCCTCAGCTGCGAGGCGGTGCAACGCGACCGCAGAAGGAGAAAAGCTGGGCTGGGACGTGCGCGAGAGTCGGCCTGGCGTTCACTGTTGGTCCCGTGTTGGTTGTGCTTGGTCTGAATGCAGCACAGAGGGTATTTGATAGCAACTTCATGCCCTGGGAGGGCTTGCTCCTCCCGCTCTACATCCTTCCAGTAGTCGGTATCATTCTGTTGATTCAATCGGCGGCTCTGGCCATCGATAAGAGGATAACGAGGGCCCGCGACGGGAACGTTGCGCGCTTCAGCATCATTCTGGGATTCGTTCTCCTCGGAAGTGTGGTCTACCTGCCGCTGATAGCCGAACTGATAGATGCCGTTAGCGGTGAGCGGGATGGCATGGGAAGCTGGATCGGCCTCTTTGCCATGTTCTTCGTCGCTCCGTTCAGTCTCCTTGCGTTCCTGTACGCCTTCTTTGCGAAGCTCTCCCAGCGGGAAGAGGAGAGAAAGCGGGGACGCTAACGGTTGTTGTTCCCGCGCGTCGGGGCCTTCGTGGCCGCCGTGCTGGCCCCCGTTGCCGCTGCGCTATGGTGGTGGTTCTGAGAGGATCTCGACGTCCCCCGAATGGAACGGGGGTCGTGACGGCCTCGGTTCCATCATCTGGAGGTGTCGTGTTCCTCGTCGGATTTCTTCTGCTTGCTGCCCCCGTCCTATTTGTTGCCTTCCTAGCGCTGGCTGTCGACGTGACGGCAGCAAAAAGTCGTGAAAGAAAGGCCGCCGATGAGGTGACGCGAGCTAATCTAGCCGATGGATCTGCGGACAACGCGGGCGAGTTGGTCCGCGAGAAACAGCGCCGGGGTTCGAGCGTGGTGCGCGTCTGCGTCATCCTGGGTTTCGTCCTCACCGGAAGTATGTTGTACCTGCCGCCGTTGGCCTGGCTTGCCAGCTTTTTTGATCCGGACGGTAACCCGCCCGCAGTCGCCATAAACTTGGCCTTCCTCTCCGCGCTGCTCTTCGTCGCCCCGTTCGGCTTGCTTGCGTTCCTGTGCGCCCTCCTCGTTCGCCTCTTCGAAAAGGGTAAAGACAGGGATCAGGAGCGCTCAGAGTGACCATGCGCGTACCTCACGAGGTCACGTGAGGTTGCCCTGGCCTCGTCGTAGGTCGCAAGCACCCGTGCCTCCCGTCGGGCACAATGGACCCATGATGACCCCCACTGACCCCGCGCTTTACGCGGGCGCCTACCTGCGCCTGGCCGCCGTCGACATGGATGGCACCCTCCTGGACGATGACAAGAACTTTCCGCCCGGTATGGACGAGCTGCTCGACCAGATGGACGCGCGCGGCGTCACCTTCGCGCCCGCGTCCGGTCGCCAGGTGTGGACCCTCATCGACATGTTCCCCGGGCGCCCCGGCATGACCGTCATCGGCGAAAACGGCGGCATCGTCATGCGCGACGGCGTCGAGGTCTCCTCCAGCCCCCTCGATGCCCCCACCATGCGCGAGGCAGTCCGCCTCGTCCGCGAAGCTACCTCGGGTCCGGACGGGATCGACGGCGGCCTGGTCATGTGCGGCAAGCAATTCGCCTACGTCGAGCGCACCGACGACCGCTTCGTCGACGGTGTTCTGCCCTACTACCACCGCACGAAGCGTATCGACGACCAGATTGCCATCATCGACGCGATCGAGGCCGGCGAGATCGACGACGCGATCGTCAAGCTCGCGGTCTACGTCATTGGGCCGGTCCAGACGCTCGCGGAGGCGACGCTCGCGCGATTCGCCGACACACACCAGTACGCGGTGTCGGGTGCGAACTGGGCGGACCTGCAGATCCGAGGCGTCGACAAGGGGAGCGCCGTGCGCGACCTGCAGCGTTTCCTCGGGGTGGATCGTTCCCAGACCGCCGTCTTTGGCGACGCCGGTAACGACCTGTCCATGATGAGCGAGGGCGACCTGTCCTTCGCGATGGCCAACGCCTCCCAGGATGTCATCGAGGCCGCGCGCTTCATCGCCCCCTCCAACAACGAGGCCGGGGTCGCCCAGGTGCTGCACACTCTCCTTGGGTGAGTGCTTTTTGCATGGGGGTTGTCTTGTCGTTAGTCTCCATTCTTGAAAGACTTTTCGGCAAGGAGGGATGTGGGGGTTCTTCACAGTCTCGTTGTCGCATGTCGGTGCAATAAAGGAGGAATCTGATGAGCACGCCTTATCCTCAGCAGCCTGCGGGGCAGCCCGCGGTTCCCGCGCAGCCTGTGCAGCCCGCGCAGCCTGTGGGGCAGGCGCCGCAGGTTGTGCCCCAGGCGGGAGTACCCGCGCAGCCAGCAGCTCCCGCGCAACCGGCGCCGCAGGGGTATTCAGCAGTGCCCCAGGGATTTGCGCCGGGCTATGCGCCCGTGCCTCAGGGGCCTGTGAAAGTGCGGGTTAACTGCGTCTCCCTCGTCTTTGGAATTTGTGTATGGGTGTTCATCGCGCTGTTAGTGCTGGACGCGTGGAGATTGATGCACTCGCCGGATGTGTCCGCGAGCGGGGCGGCTATTGTCGGCTTCTATCCTCTTTTTGTGCTGGGCTTCTGCGGTCCGTTGAACCTCGTCGGTGCCATCGTGGCGTCCTCAAGGGCGAAGGAGAAGCCGGCGAAATGGAAGCTCAATAGGCTGGGAATGATCCTCAACCTGAGCCCGTACGTCATCTTTTTCGTCATCATGTTTGTCGGCATGATTGTGGAGGCGTTTTTGTCGTAGGTCGTGAGCGTGCGCTTCTGGTGTAGCTGTTAGTTGCGCTGGTAGGAACTTACCGTTAGTTTTAATTCTTGAAATATCCGCTGGATGGAGGACCCTGTGAGCGCGCCCGGATACGCGCAATATGGAGACAGGTTGCCGCAGGCGGGCCCCGCACAGCCGTACGCAGCGCAGTATCCGGGGAATCCGACGGGAGGACCCGCCTACCCGGGTGGTATTCCACAGCTCTACGGCGGGGTGGGTCACTGAGGTGTCGTAAGAATGTCGTCGAAAACGATGCGCTTCCGATCGTCCACCTTGCGTGAGCGTCTCCTCTCCATTAATCTCAAGTATTTAAAATACTTGTCGGAGTGAGGGTGTTCATGGAAGCTTCCGACGGCAGCGAGTCTGTCGCCGCTCGGCGGGTGCGTACACGCAGTACGTGGATCCTGTCCATGGCGTGCGGGGTCGGCGGCTGGCTTTTGATTGCCTGTATGATCGTCTTTGGTGTCGTCAACATCCTTATGGCCGCGAACGAAGACAAGGCATCGCCTCGAGACTATGTTTTCGTCGTCGCCATTGTCCTCGTGCTTCTCGTGCTCTTCGTCATCAACGTCATCGGTGCTCTCGTCGGTTTCGTCGAACTCCTTCGGTGTCGCACCCGCAGAGAGGTCATGCAGAGCTGCATCGCGCTCTTTCTCAATGTGTTGCCGTGGATCATTGTCGGCACCTGGACGTGGATGGTGTAGTCGCGTGACGCGAGGAGGCCTCATGCCTCGTGGCGCCCTCCAATAACGAGGCCGGGGTTGCTCAGGTGTTGCGCGCTCTTCTTGGCTGATTGTCCGTTGCGCTGGCAGGAACTTACCATTAGTCTCAATTCTTGAAAGACTTTTCGGTATGGGGGATGTGTGGGTTCTTCACAGTCTCGTTGCCGCATCATGTTGGTGCAATAGAGGAGGAATCTGATGAGCGTCCCTTATCCTCAGCAGCCTGTGGGGCAGCCCGCAGTTCCCGCGCAGCATGCATATCAGGGGACTGCTCCGGGCTATGCGCCCGTGCCTCAGGGGCCTGTGGTTCAGAAGGTGAATCGAGTGTCGATCATCTTGGGTGTTGTCGGGTGGGCCCTCATTGGCCTGACGATACTGGCCATGTGGCTTGCTATCCGAGCCAGCGCATCCGACCCGACCCGAGTGGCAAGGAAGCGATCGGATTCTTGCCGCTCTTTGCGCTGATGTTTATTGGCCCGGTGAACCTCGCCGGCGGTGTTATCGGGATTGTTGGGGCAGTGGGGAAACCGAAGACGAGGAAGCTCAACTGGCTGGGAATCCTCCTGAACGCAAGCCCATACATCGTCTTCACCGCCTTCATGATCGTTCTGATGCTGTTCATGTAGGTCACTGAAGCGTCGGACGGAGAAAACCATGAATGATCACAGCGGTCCCGCACCTGTGCCCAACAAGCGCATGTTGAGAATGATGAACAGGTTGTCCTTTGCCTGCGCACTCGCGGGACTTGCCGTGATCATCGGGGGTTTCATCGTCCTGTCGACCTCGTTTTTTGACGAGATGAACGCCGGCACTCACCCCGTCATCCCCGGGGACTCTGCGGTGATGAGCGACGATGAGTTCATCCGTTCTGTCCTGCCCGTAGCCTGCGCGGCGGGGATCATTCATCTGGCGGGTGTCATCGCCGGGTTCGTGGGGCGAAGGCACGCCGAGGATCGCGCGGAGCTCGGGCGCTGCGCGCTTGGAGTGGGAGCGAATGCCTTCTTCCTTGGCTGCGCCGGCATCATCCCTGCCGCGGGTCTTGCTGACAACCCGGTTGGCCCCGTTGTCCTCCTTGCTGTGTGTGGCGGTGCGGTCCTGTTCGCGTGTTTCTCCCTGTTCGAGCGCTTCTTTAGCAGCGCGGGCGCGAGATCCGTTGGGGTGGGAGTCGCAGGCTTGCTGGTGATGGGTGGAGCGTTGCTTGTCGGCCTGTTCGCGATGCTTGGCGGAATTACTTCGACGCCGGAGGACTCGTTCTTGCTCGGCATGTTTGTTGTGATCGCCTTCATCATCGTGTCCGTCCCGGTGGGCATCGCCCAGCTGACGGGCCTGATCATGGGAATACGGGCGCATCGACGCGCCGACAGTGAGGATGAGCAGGCACTCGCTACGTGGGGAATCGTCCTGAATGGAACCCTGTGCTTGTGTCTTCTGTTTCTTCCCCTGATGGTTCTTGGTTCAGTCGCGTAGGGCGCTTCTTCGACGAACGAGGCCGGGGTTGCCCAGGTGTTGCGCACTTTCCTCGGCTCCTCATTCCTTGCGAAGAACTGCCCTCTCCGATAATCTCAATTCTTGAAATACTTTTTCGGAGGGAGAGTCATGACAGCTCCTGATACGGACAAGGAACTCGAGCAGCCGCGCGACGATATGCGAGGGTGCAGATGAGCGAGCAGCACCCGTTGATTGACGAGCCAGTGTCGGCACGAGACGAACGACGTGAAGGAATGATGATGACGACACCGTATCCGAATTACCCCGAACCGAACTCATACCCGGGGCAGGTGCCCCAGCCTCCTGCCGCCAATTACAACCAGGTGCCCCAGCCTGCTCCTTACGGACAGAATCCGGGTAAATCCCCAGGAAAAGCATCATTCGGTTGCGGTGTTGCCGGCCTTGTCGTCTTCGGAGTAGTCATCGTTATCGGGCTTGTCGCCTGGGTGCGTTTTGCGATGACGTCGACGGATTCCTTGGAAAGAGCGTTGGCACCGCTCGGTTTTATTTTCATCGTCGGCCTTGGATCCATCCCCGTTGGCTTGATCAACCTCATTGGAGCCATCCTTGGTGTCGCCGCGATGGATCAGGTCAGGACTCCCGAAGAAGGCAAATATGTCTCACGTGCGCTTCGGCTGAATGCCATCCCGGTCGTCGTTGTCATGGCCGCGGTGCTTCTGTTCCTCCTGCTCTCGGTAGTGCTTTCATCCGCTTAGGGTTTCTAAACTGCGCATCTCGTTGTCTAAGGAGTGTGACCCACAATGAGTGAGGAACAAATGACGAGCATGGCTGGCGAGAATCTGCTCGAGGCAGCCGCTCTGACCCAGCCTGATGCTCCTGCCATCCAGGGGCAAGAAGTAAGACGCTGGTGGACCGGCCTCGGAGGGACACAGGCCACGTCCCTGATCCTGGGCGTTGGCGGGTGGATTCTCGTTCTCTTTATTGCCTTCGGAAGCCTCCGCGTGTCGATTCGCGAGCACACCACGGAGGAGGGCTACCTCGAAGTTTACGGCTTTGGGTACGCCATTGTATTTTTTCTTATCATTCTCGTCCTCAATGGTCTGCTGGGAATCCTCCTCGCGCTCATCGGCATGTTCACCACGAAAGAGCCGAGAGGGCGCTGGTGGAGCTTCTATGCAATCCTCGTACACGTGAGCCCGTGGCTTCTGTTCACAGCATGGGTGTGGCTGTCAATGCGGTTTGGGAGTTCGTGATCCCGCATTGGATACGTCGTTGTGCCCGGCTGAGGTGGTTGTCATGCTCGTCTCCCGCGGCTCGTCATCATTAAGGATTGTGACGGTTGCGCCCGCGGGCGCACGCCACTGTTGGAAGGACAGATTATGACAACCCCGAATCCAAGTGTTCCGGACCCGAACGTGTATCCCGCTTCGTCTCCTCAGCAGCCGTCCTACCAGTACCAGGGTGGCGTTTCTCCGCAGGGGATGCCGCAGCTGGGGATGCAACAGAACTGGGCGGCGCAGCCTGGGAACGGTGCCCCCGCACAGGCATATGCGCAGCCTGGGTACACGGGCTACGGCTACGCTCCGGCGGCCCCTGTGAAGCGTCGCACGTCGTACAAACTAGCGGGTATTTTGTCCGGAATCGGGGCACTGCTCGCCGTCTCTCCCTTCCTCGCCTGGTTCGTCATTGAGCTCATCCCGGGCAACCATGGAGACGGCGGAGACGGCTTGTACTGGCTCGCGGTCGGGATGATTTTCTACATTCTGCCGATCGGCCTCATCCTCATCGTTGCAGGCATCGTCGCCGCTATCGTCTCAGCAGTGATGAACTCTTCGTCGAGGAGCTGATCCCGAGAGGCGAGAAACCCCGCGTCGAGCACCAACCGGTGGCGGCGCGGGGTATTTCATCTGAGCGGGATACAGTTTTGGGGCCGCGACGCAACGCGTCGCGGCCCCGAAGCACAAGCCTCTCAGAAGGTGTGAATCACTCGCCCGCCTCGAAGGTGGCCTTCTCAGCCTCGGTGTCCGGCACGAAGGAATCCGTGTCCAGATCCGCCCAGTACTCCTCGGCCCACGGATCCTCGATCGGCTGCGAACGCTTCCACAGGATGTAGCCCGCACCGGCCACGGCGCCAACGAGGGCCGTCAGGCCGAAGGCGCGCAGGACGCGGCACTTGCGGCGCTTGCGCACCGGCGTCGCCAGAGCGACAGCCGAAGCCTCGGAGGCGCGACGAGCGCGCTCCGACAGCGAGCCGCGAGCCGACAGGCGGCACCCGCCTGGTCGACGGCGAGAGAAGCGCGAGTCAGGTAGTCATCCACGAGCTGCTCGCGAGCGTTCTCGATCGCCGGAACGGCCTGCGCGGCGGCAGCCTGCGCACGAGCGGCGGCGTTCTCGATCGCGGGGGTCGCGTGCTCGATCGCGGAATGCAGCGCGGCCTGGGCACGAGGCGCGGCCCAGTCAACGCCCTGGCCAGCCAGATCGGCGGCCCGCACGGCAACCTTGCCGGCGTAAATGGCAGCAGCGTCGCGAAGATGCTGAGAGGATGCGCGCAGCTTATCTGCATCGAAAGTCGGCGAAGTAGCCATGATGTCTCCGATTCTGTCCACAATAAACGGGGGCGCGGACGCGCCACTCACTCCTATTGTGCTACAACGGGCTGTGATCTGCAGCCCACCGGCTTGCGTGAGCTGCGTGACGGACAGGAAACACCCAGGAAAAGGTGCGACCATTAGTCTCATGAAAGCTATTCTTCACACCTCCGCCGGCGACATCACCGTCGAACTGTTCCCCAACCACGCTCCCAACACGGTCAATAACTTCGTGACCCTGGCCAAGGGCGAGCGCGAGTGGGTCGACCCCACGACCGGCCAGAAGACCTCCCGCCCTCTCTACGACGGCACCATCTTCCACCGCGTGATCCCCGGCTTCATGATCCAGGGCGGCGACCCCCTCGGCACCGGCACCGGCGGCCCCGGCTACCAGTTCAACGATGAGATTCACCCCGAGCTCAACTTCAACGAGCCCTACCTGCTCGCCATGGCCAACGCTGGCAAGCGCATGGGCAAGGGCACCAACGGCTCGCAGTTCTTCATCACCGTGGCCCCCACCCCGTGGCTGCTCGGCAACCACACCATCTTCGGTAAGGTCGCCGACGAGGAGTCCAAGCGCGTCGTCGACGCCATCGTCAACACCCCCCACGGGCCTCCAGGACCGCCCCGTGACGGAGCAGGTCATCAACTCTATCGAGATCGTCGACTGATCCTCTCCCCTCATCATCGACGAGGCCGGGGCCGCCCCCGCTGCTTAGTGCAGTGACCGGGATGGTGCACCCCGGCCTCGTCCCCTATCCCCCGCCGAAAGGGAAGCTATGAGCATGCCGAGCTACGGCCAGCGCTCGGACCCGCGCGCCGCCCCCGACTGTCCGCGTCACCCGGGCGTGCGCAGCGTCGACTACTGCAAGCGCTGCAACCGGCCGATGTGCGTGGATTGCGCGATCCCCACCGAGGTCCGCTCGATCTGCGTGGACTGCACGTCCTCGAAGAAGCAGTGGATGCGTTCCCCGTCGCGCGCGGCGGCGGCCGGGGCGCCGGTCGTCACCTACGCGATGATGACGACCTGCGTCCTCATGTACGTCCTCACGTGGCTGGCTCCCGCCCTCACGTCCGCGCTAGCGCTCGTGCCCGCGTGGCTAATGGCGCACCCGTGGACGATCCTCACGGGCGCGTTCCTGCACGGGGGCCTGCTGCATATCCTGTTCAACATGCTGTCCCTGTATTGGGTGGGGCGTGCGATCGAGCCGGTCATGGGATGGTGGCGCTTCCTCACCGTCTACCTGGTGAGCGCATTGGGCGGTTCCGCCTTTATCATCGCCTGGTGCCTGATCCAACCCTCCGAGATCTACGTTAGTACGGTGGGTGCGTCTGCAGCGGTGTTTGGCCTCTTCGGGGCGGTGTTCGTCCTCCAGCGTTTGGGCGGCTCCGACACGACAGCCATTCTGACGCTGCTCGGCGTGAACCTCGTGTACGGCTTCATGGTCAGCGGTATCTCCTGGCAGGGGCATATCGGTGGCGCGATCGCCGGTGTGGCCGCAACGTGGGTCCTAGTGCGCATGGCCCGTCCGCGTTCGGGCGTGACCGAGGCGGCGCAGAATCGGCGCCAGGCGCTCGCGGCGTTGGGGATGATCGCGGGCATGGTTGCGCTCAACGCGCTCGCCTTCCGCGTCCTGTACGAGGTCTATGGCGCGTGACGGGTCAACGGCCGACAGGCGCATGGTATCTAAGGATGACCTAATATAGGGAGGGTCCGGCATAGCGTGCCGGACCCTCCCTCATGCGCCCCCACAGGAGACACCATGACCAGCCCCTGGGACCTGTACGACCAGCTCATCGACGAGATTTCCTCCGACGTCACCGTCACGGCGATCCACACCGACGGCAAGTGGCGCCGCGTCGCCACCAGCGAAGACGGCGTCGGCATGGCCTTCGGCATGAACGTCCAGTCCCGCCCGCGCGCCACCGAGGATCCCGCCGACCTCGTCGGTCGTCCGCTGCGAGACGTTGCCGCCCTCGCCAAGTCGTGGAACTTCGAGGACGCCGGCATCGGCATGGCCGCCGTCAACGCCTACCACTCCCACCCCGTACGCGCCCTCGCCCACGGATTCCGCCCCTGCAAGGAAAACAACTGGGCACGCACCTTCCACCCCTACGCCCCCCTCGTCGCCGGCAAGCGTGTCGCCGTCATCGGTCACTTTCCCTTCGCGGCCGCCGCCATGCCCGACGCTGCCGAGCTCAACATCCTCGAACGCAACGTCCTTGAGGGTGACTACCCCGACTCCGCCTGCGAATACCTGCTTCCCGAGATGGACTACGTCTTCATCTCCGGTTCCGCGTTCGTCAACAAGACCATGCCGCGCCTCCTCGAGCTCGCCTCCGACGCCCACACCGTCGTCCTCGGCCCCTCCGCCCCGGCCTCGCCCGCGATCATTCACGCCGGGGCCGCAACCGTCATGTCCTTCGCCAGCGCGCACCCCGCGCGCCTCGAAGACGGGCTGGCCGGACGCTCCCTCCTTGGCATGTACGACGCTGGCATGAGGGTTGAGCTGAGCCGGCCCTGACCCGAGGACGAGGCCGTGACCCGGTAGCCAGCCACGGCCTCGTCCATAGAAATAGTGGGGCGTCCCGGCCGCGGCCGGAACGCCCCACTCATACGTTTGTCGCGATACTACCCGCGCTCAACGCCAACGCAGCGTCATCAGGAAGCCCACCATCATCGTGCCCAGGCCCACCGCGATGTTCCACGCGCCCAGCTTCGGCACCGGGTAGGTGCCCGACGAAATGTAGTAGACGACGACCCACAGCAGGCCCAGAATCATCAGGGCCACGAAAGTGGGGGCCCACCAGGCCGGGCTGAGCGGAATACCGTCAGTCCAGTTCTGGATCTCGGTGTCGTCCTCGACCTCGTGTCCATTCTTCTTACGCTTCTTGGATTCGGCCACGTCGGGTCCTCTCTGCTGGCCCGCGCGGGAAGAAAACCGCCCGGCGGTGATGAATTAGTCGCAACACTAGCGTAGTCTCGGACGTGGAAAGTGCCAAAGCGCAGCGCCATGAGAGGGGGAAACATGCACGGACGCAGACTTCGCCACATCGCAGGCGTCCTCGCCGTGACCGTCGCCTCCGGCCTCCTCTTCTCCGTCTCTGCGCTCAATGAACGCAAAAATCCCGCGGCAACCTCCGACCTGTCCACCCTCGTGCGCAACCGCCAGGAACAGGTCAAAGTCGTCGAAAACGAGGTCGCCGCGCTCGACGCTCAGATTCAGAGCTTCGCTGCCGCCACCCCCCAGTCCGGCACCCCTGACGAAGATGCGTTCACCGCTCGCTCCACCCGCCCCGTCACCGGCCCCGGCGTCCAAATCACTCTCAGCGACGCGCCCCCCGGAGAAATCCCCGAAGGCGCAACGCCCAACGACCTCGTCATTCACCAGCAGGACATCGAGGACACCATGAACGCCCTGTGGAGCGGCGGCGCCGAGGCCATGACCGTCCAGGGCGTGCGCGTCACCTCGCGCACCGTCATCCGCTGCATCGGCAACGTGATCCTCGTGGACGGAACCAGCTACTCGCCGCCCTATGTGATCCAAGCAATTGGTGATCCTGCCACCCTGCGCGCGACGGTTACTGCAAACCCACGTATGGTGAATTATCAGGTCTACGTGACAAAGTACGGCCTCGGGTGGGAGATGCAGACCAAAGACTCCCTGAGCTTTGCTCCCGCCACTACCTCGCTGACAGCCAACTATGCAACCGTGGAGGAAACGAATGGGTGAACACGTCGCCCCCGCCTCGCCGACAAGAAAAAAACGCTCCAACATCTTCTGGAACATCGTCGGTGTCGTCGGCGAACTGCTCATCACCTTCGCGTTCATCGTCGGCCTCTTCTCCGTCTGGCAGCTGTACTGGACGACTACGAGGTCGCCGGACAGGTCTCCCAGACCATCGCCTCGTACGAAGAGAGCCACCAGCCCTCCAAGCGCACCCTCGGTGAAGTCCGCACCGATGACCCGCCCGCCTTCGACCGCGAAGTCGGCGACGGCGAAGTCTACGGCCTCGTCCACGTGCCCACCTGGGACTGGATGAAGATCCCCCTCGCCGAGGGCACCACCTCCTACGTTCTCGACCAGGGATGGGCCGGCCACTACGACATGACCACCCAGCCCGGCGGCGTCGGCAACTTCTCCATCGCCGGCCACCGGCGCACCTACGGCAACAACTTCCGCTGGATCGACCGCCTCACCCAGGGCGACAAGGTCGTCGTGGAAGTCGACGACCACTACCTCGTCTACTCCATGGTCTCCTCCGAGATCATTGACGCCACCGACCCCACGCAGATGCGCGTCGTCGCCCCCGTCATCGACGACGTCTCCTGGTCTGAAACCCCCACCGAACGCTGGATGACCATGACCACCTGCCACCCCGAATATGGCAACTGGCAGCGCTACATCGTTCACCTCAAGTTCGAATCCTGGACCCCCAAGGACACGGGCGTCCCCGCCGAACTCGTCGACGAACCCACGAACTGAAGGACCCAACATGTACGCATGGATCTTCCGCCACCTGCCTGGCCCCACCTGGTTCAAGGTCATTGAATCCCTGGCCCTCATCGGCGCGGCCGTCGCCGCCCTGTTCACCTGGGTCTACCCCTGGGTCCAGTCCTACCTGGAGCTCGGACAGTCCTCCGTCGGCTGAGCCTGAGCCGCCTGCTCGTCGATGACACGAGGCCGGGGAGACCCGGCCTCGTGTCGTATCCGCGGACGTCGGTTGGGTGCCGCCGTACGCGATCGCGCGCCCGGAGAGCGGACAGCGCCCGCGCGCCCACTAGGGGAGCGCCCTACGATGGATGCCGGAGAAGAGGCCACGGCCTCGTACATGAAGGACCCGCGATGGCACGAATCCTCTGCGTCGACAACTACGACTCGTTCGTCTTCACGATCGTGGGCTACCTGCGCCACCTGGGTGCGACCGTGGATGTTGTGCGCAACGACGTCGTGGATCCCGCCTGGTTCGAGGCCGGCTACGACGGCGTCCTCATCTCCCCCGGACCCGGCGACCCCAAGAGCGCCGGCGCCTCATTGCAGACCATCGCCGACTGCGCCGAACGCGGCATCCCGATGCTGGGCGTGTGCCTGGGGCACCAGTCCCTCGGCGAGCTTTTCGGCGCGACCGTCGGGCACGCGCCCGAGCTCATGCACGGTAAGACCTCCGTCATCACGCACGACGGTCGCGGCGTCTTCGAGGGCGTGCCCTCGCCGCTGACCGTCACCCGCTACCACTCGCTGACGATCGACCCCGCGACCATGCCCGACGAGCTCGAAGTCTCCGCGACTACCGAGTCCGGCATCATCATGGGCGTGCGCCACCGCTCCCTGCCCCTCGAGGGCGTCCAGTTCCACCCCGAGTCCGTCATGACCCAGTCCGGGCACCTCATGTTTGCCAACTGGCTAGCCGCCTGCGGCGACGCCGATGCGCGTGAGCGTGCCGTGTCCCTGAAGCCCGTCGTTGCGGAGCGTTTCACGCTGTAGGCTGCGCGGTCTGCGTCGCGGCTTTCGTGTCGCCGTGTGGCGCGTCGTGGCTACCGAATCACGTGGTGCGGCGGTGCTGTCGATCTGCTCGTCGGGAGGTGCTTCCGGACAGGGGCAAGTATCCGGATAGGTTACGAGCATCCGGATAGGTTATGCGCATGTGGATAGGTTATTAACCTATCCGGATCGTCATAACCTATCCAGATCGTTGGGTGCCGCAGCCCGCTCTCTTCACATTCGTGCTCATCAACTGGGGAGCAGTGGGGGGTTTGCACTACTTGGGGCGTTGGGAGTGCGTGTCACCGGCGTGTCGGAGGCTCATGTAGTGCAAAACCCCACGTGACGCTACCGTCGCCGCGAAAGTTCTTGTTCCTTTGTGGTGTTACACCATTTCGGGAGCATTACACCCCTTCCGAGCTGGTGCAATGCTCCCTAAGTGGTGCAATGCTCCCTAATAGGTGTAGCGCGCTGCGAATGTAGGTAGGCGTGGCAGCTACCGTGCCGCAGGTGTGCTTGTGGGCGCGTGCATGCGGATAGGTTACGAGCATCCGGATAGGTTATCGGCATCCGGATAGCTTATTAACCTATCCGGATGCCGATAACCTATCCACATCGTCATAACCTATCCGCGTAAGGGCCCGCTTTCGCCCCGCGCGTGCTGGCCGCGCCCGCATGCAGTGAAGTCCGCGTCGCAGCACAGTACCTATCTGCCAAGTGATTGGTGATCTGATGTGCGTTGTGGCGGCTACCCTGCGCACACCCCGCACACCCCGCACACCCCGCGCACACCCCGCACACCCCGCGCATATGGCGAGGCCCGCGCTCGCCAGGAGAAATCCTGCGGCGCGGGCCTCATCAATCGGCGGGGTCAGTCGCTAGCCAGGTCAGCCGCTAAGCCGATCAGTTACTAACCCGATCAGTTACCGCCCGGCTCAACCATGCCGTGGAAGCAACCCGTGGGAGCCTCAGTGGCCGTTCCCGTTGTTACCGTTGTTGTTGCCGGACTGGCTGCCCTTCGACACCTTCAGCTTCACGCTGGAGTTCTTGTCGACCTTCGAACCCTCGCCGGGCTCGACGGAGAGGACCTGGCCGGCGGGCTGGTTGCCCGCAACTTCCTCGACGGTGACGTTCAGGCCGAGAGCCTTGAGCTGTGCCTCGGCATCCTCGCGGCCCATGCCGACGACGGTGGGAATCTCCACCTGAGCGGCCTTGCCGCTCGACACGGAGACGCCAACGGTGGTGCCCTTCTTGACCTTCGTGCCGGTCGCGGGATCCTGCTCGACGATGCGGTCCTTCTCCTTTTCGGAGTCAACGCTCGTCACGTTGCCCAGCTCCAGACCGACGCCCTTGAGCGTGCTGCGCGCCTGATCCTGGGTCATGCCCGACAGATCGGGGACATCCACCTCATCCGAGCCGGAGGACAGGTAGGCGCGGATCGTCTGTCCTGCCTTGACCTTCGAACCCGGCGACGGGTTGGTCTGAGCGACCTTGCCTTCGGGGACGGTGTCGGAGGCGACCTTGCTGTTATCGAGCTCCCACTTCAGGCCCAGGGCCTCGATCGCCTTGCGGGCGTCGTCGGGGCTCATGCCAACGAGGTTGTCGGGCAGGGTCACCGAATCGGGACCGGAGGAGATGGTGACGCGAACGGTCGCGCCCTTCTCAGCCTGCGTGCCGGCCGTCGGGTCGGTCGAGGCCACGGAGCCTTCGTTGACGGTGTCGGAGGCAACCTTGTCAGGGTTGAGCTCCCAGGTGAAGCCGGCCGCTTCGATCTGCGACTTCGCCTCCGCCTGGGTGAGGCCGACGACGTTGGGAACAGCGATCGTCTCGGGTTCCGCGGCGCCGCGCGTGAGGGCCCACACCGAGCCGCCGATGATGCCAAGCGCAGCGAGAAGCAGGAAGACGATGATCGCCGTGCGGCGCTTGCGGGACTTCGAGGCCTCGTCGTCCGCGTCCGCGGTGGCGACTGCAGGCAGCGACGTGGAGGTTGCGGCCATCGCTGCGGCAGGCGTATGGCTGGGGACCGCGGCCATCGGAGTGGTCGCAGCGGTCTGGGCGCCAGCCAAGCCGGCGGCGGGCAGAACCTCGGTGGCCCACGAGTCGGCGGGCGGAGCGCCCACGTCGAGGCCACGGGCCACACGCTGCAGGTCCGCGAGCATTGCCGCGGCGCTTGGGTAACGGTCCTCGCGGTTCTTCGCCAGGGCCTTCAGCACCACGCGGTCGAGGGAGTCCGGGATGTCGGACAGGATCGACGAGGGAGTGGGCGGGATCTGCTCGACGTGCTGGTATGCGACAGCGACGGCGGAGTCGCCCTTGAAGGGCGGGCGGCCCGTCAGCAGCTCGAAGAGCACGACGCCCGTCGAGTACAGGTCGGAACGCGCGTCCACGGTCTCGCCGCGAGCCTGCTCCGGGGAGAGGTACTGGGCGGTGCCCACGACGGCGTTCGTCTGCGTCATCGTGGCCTGCGAGTCCGTCAGGGCGCGCGCGATGCCAAAGTCCATGACCTTGACCTTGCCGTCCGACGTCAGCATGATGTTGCCGGGCTTGATGTCGCGGTGCACCAGGTGGTTCGCGTGCGAGTACTGGAGGGCGGACAGGACACCCGACACGATCTCGATGGCCTCGTTGATCGGAACGGCCGTGCCGTCGGAGATCAGGTCCTTGACCGTGTGCCCCTCGACGTACTCCATGACGATGTAGGGCACCGCGATCGAGCGGCCGTTCGCATCCTCGATGATCTCCTCGCCCGTGTCGTACACGGCGACGATATTCGGGTGATTCAGCGACGCCGCTGACTGTGCTTCGCGGCGGAAGCGCGCCTGGAAAATCGAATCCTGCGCCAGGTCGCGCCGCAGCATTTTGATAGCGACGACGCGCGACAGACGAGTGTCGAATCCCAGATGGACTTCGGCCATGCCGCCGCGCCCGATGAGCGAGCGGACCTCGTATCGGCCAGCTAGACGGTGGGCCATGGGCTCTGCCATGTCCTAACCTCCTCGATAATGTGTGCCCCCGCACTTGGTTGTATCAGGGAGCCAAGCATGTGTTTGATCGTAATAGCTGTGAGCGCGATCAGCGCAATCACGATGATTGCGATAACTGCCGCGCGAATAATCTGCCTGGATGCTGGGATGGGTGGTGCGACCACGCTGCGCGAGTATGCGGTCTTGGCCGGCGGGCGTGTCCGGGCAGCCGATCGGGCATCGAGGTCGTGCCAGCGCGGTCCGCGCGTGGTCTTGTTGGGTCGAGGCTCGTACACGGATCGACGCGGACGAGACGACGGATTGGTGGCCCGAGGCTGGGGGACAGTCCCGTAGACGCGGGGCGTCGAGCCGGTCGTGGCGCGCGGCGACGAGGCCGTGGCTGCCTTTTCCCGGCGAGGCTGCTCGGAGCGGGGTTGGGGGATCGTGGGAGCGCTGCGCTGGGCGGCCTTGCGCTGTGCCTGTTCGGCTTCGCGTCGGGCGCGCGCTTCTTCGAGCTCGCGCTGACGCTGCTCTTCTTCGCGGGCGACGCGCGCTCGGCGTTCGGCCTCGGCTGCGTCTTCGGCCTGGCGGTGTGCTGCGCGCTGGCGCAGGCGTTCGGCGAGGGCGGCGCGGCGGTCGTCCGAGGCGGGGGCTGCGGCAGGAGAAGTCTGCGCGGCTGCGGGTGTGGTGGGTGGCGCGGGAATGGGTGCCTGGCGCGGCGTAGGTGCCGAGGCCCGGGCGGGCTGTGCGCTCTGCGTGGGCTGGGGAACCTGCGTCGGCTGAGCGGGCGCGGCGTGACGCGGGGTGGAAGCCGTGGTTGGGGCCGCCGGTGCCGCTGCGGGAGCAGCAGGCGTTGTCGTGCGGTCCACCGTAGATGTGGAACGAGTCGGGATCGGCGCGGAGACTGGTGCCTGAGGGGCGGGGGCCGGAGCTGGCACGGCCGCATGGCGCCCGGTCGAGGTCAGCGATTGGACGGCGCCTGAGACGGCGGGAGTGTGCTCGCCGGTGGTCTCGGGGTGTAGGCGGCGTACCCGGGTGGGTGCGGAAATGGGATGGGAGGTCGGAAGGACCTCGGCCTCGTCGAGGACGCGGGGGACGGCGGCGTGACGGCCCGTGACGGGAATCGCCGAGGAGGAGGGCGCGATCGTCGTCGCCTCGTCCAGGACGGGGACGGCGGCATGTCGGCCAGTCGCGGTGCGCGCCTTGGGGGTGAGGCCCGACGGCGGCTGCAGCATGTCCTCGGGCAGCGTGCGGCGCGTCAGGTGGCGAACCGGCGCGACGATCGGGACCGAGGGCTGGACGGGCGTGCGGACCTCTGCCGGGCGCTGGGCGGCCTTCGGCAGGGGAAGGGGACGAGGAGTCACGGAGATGCCCATGGCCTTGGCGGCTGCGGCGATCTCGCGCACGGCGGCCGACCCGGACTCGGGGCGCTTCGAGGGGTCTTTTTCTAGCAGGTGCAGGATGACGTCGGCGAGAGGCTCGGGAACGAAGTCGGGGAGCGGTGGCACGGGGTCGTTGACGTGTGCGAACGCGATGTCGACCTGCGTTTCGCCGGTGAATGGGCGTTTCCCGGCCGCGGCCTCGTAGGCGATGACGCCGAGGGCGTAGAGGTCGCCGATGGGGGTGGCGACCTCGCCCATAGCCTGTTCGGGCGGCAGGTACTGGGCGGTGCCCATGACCATGCCCGCGGCGGTCAGGTTCACCTGTCCGGTGGCTCGCGAGATCCCGAAGTCCGTTAGCTTCACCATGCCGTCAGGACGAACAATAATGTTCGCGGGCTTGATGTCGCGGTGCACGACGCCCGCGCGCGCGGCAGCGCCCAGCGCCATCGCGACCTGAACGAGGATCGGCATGAGGTACTCGGGCTCGATGCGGGAGCCGCCGCGCAGGTAATCCGTCAGCGGGTATCCGTCGACGAGCTCCATGATGATCCAGCCGATGCCGTCTTCTTCGCCTGAATCCTGCGTGTTTGCGATATTCGGGTGCGAGATCGACATCGAGTTACGGGCTTCGAGGCGCAGGCGCGACAGGGAGAGCTCCTCGCCGGCCAGCTCGGGACGAAGGACCTTCGCGGCGACGATGTGTCCGCTGACCCGGTCTCGGGCTTTCCAGACCTCGCCCATGCCGCCCTGTGCGATCGGGGTGAGCAGCGTGTAGCGGCCGCCGAGCACTCGCCCGGCGCCTGACGTCATGCGTGGAACACTCACTTGAGCCCCGCTTCCAGGACAGCCCGAGCAATCGGACCGGCCACGTCGCCGCCGTGCGGGGGTGGGGTTCGTATCGTCGCCCTCGACGAGGACAGCAAAGGCGATGCGCGGGTTATCCGCGGGGGCAAAACCGACGGCCCAGGCGTTCGCGCGGTCGCCCTCGCCCGTCTCAGCGGTACCGGTCTTGGCGGCCACGGACACGTTCGGCAGGGCCATCGTCGTACCCGTGCCGTAGGGCTGGGACACGACGGCTTCCATCATCGCGCGCAGCTTCGAGGCCGTTTCGGAGGAGATCGGTCGTCCGGCGTCGGTGGGGGTGGTCGTACGCACGACCTGGTTGTCGGCATCCACGATCGAGCCGATGAGGTAGGGGGTCATCATCTGGCCGTCGTTCGCGATGGTCTGGGCGACCTGCGCCATCTGCAGGGGCGTCGTCTGGACCGTGTACTGGCCGATCGAGCTCATCGCGAGCTGTGCAGCATCCGCGTCGGCGGGGAACACGGAGGGGGGTCACGGACAGAGGAATCTGCGTCTCGCGTCCAAATCCGAACCGGTTCGTCACGTCGACAAGCTGTTGGTTCGTCAGCTGCTCGGAAGCCAGTACGAAGGTCGTGTTGCACGAACGGGCGAAGGCCTCGGTGAGCGTCGGGTTGCCGTCGCCGCAGGTGGAGGACTCGATGTTGGAGACCTCGGTGGCCGTGCCGGGCAGGGTCGTCGACACGGGGGAGGGCATGTGCATGTCCGGGTCGGCGAGGTGGTTTTCGATGAGGGCGATCGTTGTGAGGATCTTGAACGTCGAGCCGGGGGCGTAGCGCTCAGAGATCGTGCGGTTGAGCAGAGGGTTGCTGGGGTCCGAGGAGAGCGCGGAGAATGCGTCGGACACCGCGCCCGCGTCGGAGGAAGCGAGCTGGTTCGGGTCGAAGGTCGGCGCCGAATACATCGCTAGGACCGCGCCAGTGCGCGCGTCGAGGGCCACGACGGCACCCTTGCGGTTACCAAGAGCCGCAGCCGCGGCCTTTTGCATGTCCGGGTTCAGCGTGAGTTCCACGCCGCCGCCCTGGCGGTTCTGTCCCGTCAGGAGGTTACGCAGGCGCTGGCCGAGCAGCGTCTGCGACTGGCCGTCCAGCACGTCCTCCTCGGCGGCTTCGATACCCGTCGACGCGTTGCCGACGGACGAGAAGTAGCCGGTGACCGAGGCGTATAGGGGCCCCTCGGCGTAAGAGCGCGCGTAGCGCTTGGAATCGGCCTCGCGTTTGGACGAGGCGATCGCCGTCTTGTCGACGATGATTGGGCCGCGGTCGGTTTCGGCCGCGTGCAGGATCGTGCGCTGGTTGCGCGCGTCGGCGTTGAGGGAGGATGCGGAGATGAACTGCGTGTTCGTCACGCCCACACCCAGCAGGGCGAACATGAGCAGGACGATGATGAAATCTTGCGAATCTGATTGTTCACGACTTACTCACCCACTCCCACGGCAGGCTGGATGCCCGAGTTCCACGGCGCGGGGGTCGACGCGGGGCGGCGAGCAGCGTCCGACACGCGGATCAGCAGGGCGACGGTGATCCACGAGGACACCATTGACGAGCCGCCGGCCGCCAGGAACGGGGCCGTCAGGCCGGTCAGCGGAATAATGCGAGTGATGCCGCCGAGCACCACGAACAGCTGAATGGCCAGCGAGAAGCTCAGGCCGGTCGCCAGTAGCTTGCCGAAACCGTCGCGCACCGTCAGCGCCGCACGCAGGCCGCGCTGAATAAGAATCAGGTACAGGACCAGGATCGCGGCCATGCCGGTCAGGCCCAGTTCCTCCGCGAAGGAGGACAGGATGAAGTCCGAGTTCGCCAGCGGCACCAGCTGCGGGTATCCGCGGCCCCACCCAGTACCCATGAGACCACCGGAAGCCTGGCCGAACAGACCCTGGACGAGCTGGTAGGACCCGCGGTCGTACACCTCGGGGTCGAGGGCGTTAAGCCAGATGTTGAAGCGCGTCTGCACGTGGCTGAAAGACTTGACAGCCACGAGGACGGCGGGCACGAAGAGCGTGAAGCCGATGACCAGCCACGACACGCGGTTCGTGGCAACGTACAGCATCGCGACGAAGAGACCGAAGAACAGCAGCGAGGTGCCGAGGTCGCGCTGCAGGACGAGGATTGCGATGCCGATCAGCCACACGACCATGATCGGGCCGAGGTCGCGGGCGCGCGGCAGGCGCATGCCGAGGAACTTGCGGCCACCGATCGCCAGGTTGTCGCGGTTCGTCACCAGGTATCCGGCGAAGAAGATCGCCAGGGTGATCTTCACGAGCTCGCCGGGCTGGACGGATATGGGGCCCAGGTGGATCCAGACGCGCGCGCCGAAGGTTTCCTGGCCGAGGCCCGGGATCATCGGCAGGAGCAGGAGGAATAGCGACAGTGCGCCGAAGGTGTAGGTGTAGCGGCGCAGCATGCGGTGGTCGCGCAGCATGATCAGGATGATGGCCGCGATAACGATCGCGATGCCCACGAAGAGGGCCTGGCGGAATCCGACCACGGCCTCGTCCCTGCGGGCGTACGACAGGTCCAACCGGTAGATCATCGCCAGTCCGAGGCCCGTCAGCGCTACCGCGACCGGGAGGATCACAGGGTCTGCGTAGGGCGCCAGGAAGTGCACGCCGATCTCGGCGATGATGGCGATGGCCACCAGGACGCCAACCTGCGTGAGCAGGTTCGCGGGAATCTCCCCCGTGTAGTTCAGCGACGTGAGCACGTATCCGGCGATGCCGACCGCCAGGGCCAACCCCATGAGGGTCAGCTCCAGGAAGCGGCGAGGCCGGGCGGGCGCGATCGATACGGTTGCCATTACGAGGCGCCCCCACTCTGCGCCCCGGACTGGGGCGTGCCGGACTGCGGTGTGCCCGACTGGGTCGTTGAGGATGAGGGGGCCGACGCGTTGTCGGCCGCGGAGCGCCTGAGACCCTCGATATAGGAGTCAATGTCGGCCCGCGACGAGCGCAGCACCGGCGTGTCGAGGCGCTGGCGGTCGACGGGGGGCAGGTCGGCGAGGGCCACGTTCGAGACCTCGACCGCGTGCGACAGCTGCCAGGGTCCAATCGACTGAGGAATGCCCTGGTAGATGACGACGTAGCCGTCCTGGCCGATCGCGTAGTACTGGGTCTGCGTCCACTTCCACGACATCCACGAGGCCGCGACGACGAGGACCGTCACCAGCGAGACGAACACGGGGGTCCACCAGGAGGAACGCGGCTTGAGTTCGAGGGGGGCCTCGTCCTCGTCGGAGAGGATGTCGGAGGAGGCTGACCCGAGGGCGGCCGCGCGAGCAGCCGCGCCGTCGCCTCCGCGGGACTTGGCGTTGCGGTCGATGGCCGCGGCGCCCACGATCTGCGGGGGCGCGGGCGGGAACGTGCCGGCGGGAACGATGTCCGCGATGACGCACGTGATGTTGTCGGGGCCGCCGCCCAGGAGGGCCAGGCGGATGAGCTCTTCGGCGCACTCGCCCGGGTCCTTGATGTCGGCCATGACCTGGCCGATCGTCTCGGGGGAGACGACGCCGGATAGGCCGTCGGAGCACAGCATCCAGCGGTCGCCGACGACGGCCTCGCGGATCGTCTCGTCGGGGGCCACATCGGCCTGCGCGTCGCCGAGGATCTTCAGGACGACGTTGCGATTGGGGTGGTGCTCGGCTTCCTCAGGCGTGATCTGGCCGGTGTCGACCAGGTACTGCACGAAGGAGTGGTCGGTCGTGACCTGCGTGAGTGTGTCGCCGCGCAGCACATAGGCGCGCGAGTCGCCGATGTGGACCATGGCGAGGCGGTTGCCGCTGCGCATGAGCGCGATGCAGGTGGTACCCAGGCCCTCGAGGTCGCGGTCGCGGCTCGAGCGTTCGGTGAGTTCCTCGTGTGCGTCGAGGAGTGCCTCACGCAGGAGGGGCAGCATCGAGTCGGCCGGGTGCGAGTCCGTGTCGAGGGGCACGAGGTGCGCGATGGCCACCGAGGAGGCGATGTCGCCGCCCGCGGGGCCGCCCATGCCGTCGGCGAGGACGAGCAGGTTCGCGCCGGCGTAGCCGGAGTCCTGGTTGTTGGAACGTACGAGGCCCACGTCGGAGCGGGCGGCGTAGTGGAATTGAACCGCGTTTCCTGACATATCAACCCACCAATTCGAGAGTCGTCTGACCGATACGGATGACGTCACCGATCTTGAGCTGGCGCGGGGCGCTCAGGCGCTCGTCGTCGATGAAGGTGCCGTTTCGGCTGGAGAGGTCTTCGATCCACCAGCCGTCGGACTGGGGGGTGAGCGCTGCGTGGCGGCTGGAGGCGTACTCGTCTTCGAGCACGAGGGTGCAGGCCGGGGAGCGGCCGATGACGATGGGGGCTTCGCCGAGGGGCAGCATGGTGCCCACGAGCGGGCCGCCGGTCACCAGGAGATCCTTGGGGGCCAGCGGGTTGGAGGAGGTGCGCTTCTTGTCCTTGCGCTTCTCTCGGGAGGCTTTGCGGCGTGACGTGGCCTTGTCGCGTCCCTTGCCGCGCGGGGTCACGACGGTGCCGAAGATGTCGCGTCGCAGCGTGTTGACGGCCGCGAGCACGAGGAGCCACAGCAGCACCAGGAACCCGATGCGGAAGACGGTGAATGCGAGGTCGGTGGTCACTTCGTTAAACTCCGCTCTGGTCTGGGTGGGTCCAGAAGAGGATCTTGGTGCGTCCGATGACGATCTGGTTGCCGTCGAGCAGGGTCGCTGCGTCGATGCGGTGGCCTTCAACGAAGGTGCCGTTGGTGGATCCCAGGTCGGTTGCGATGACGCCGGTGGGGGTGATGCGCAGTTCGAGGTGGCGGCGCGAGACGCCCGAGTCGTTGACGACGATGTCGGCTTCGGAGCCGCGCCCGATGACGGTGACGGGCTCGGTGAGGAGCCACTTTTCGCCGTCGACGTCGATGATCGGGTGCTCGGGGGGATGCGGACGAGGCGGTGGCGGGGGCCGCGGGTCCCCGGCGGTTTTCGGCGTCGACCTTCAGGGTGCCGCTGGGCTCGGAGGCGTCGGCGATGAACTCGATTGTGACGGGGCCGAGGAGGGAGTATCCGTTCGCGGAGGCATGCTCGGTGGCCTGCTGGGCGAACTCGTCGGCGAGGACGTCGAGGGACGCCTCGAGGGAGGTGAGGTCGGTGCGCGAGGCGTAGACCGAGAAGTGGTTCGCGGCAATGATGCGCGAGGCGGAGACTTCCTGGACGGACTCGTCCATGGCGCGGCGGATCGCCGTGGTGATGTCCACGGGCTTGATCCCCGACCGGAACACGCGCGAGAAGGCGCCGTTGACGCCTTCTCTCGACGGCGCTCTCGAAGCGGTCGAAGATACTCATAGTCGTGCTCTCCTCATTCCCCCGCGCTGTGTGCGCGACGTACGGTGTGGGTGGAAGCGAGGCCGCTCCCAGTCACAGTTTAGCCGCCGTGCGAAGTGGTGTGGCCCCATCTGTCGGGATGTTCCCGATGAGCAAAGGCCCGCCCGCTCGCGTCGAAGGCCCGTCATGGCAGGGAATACCTTGTGATGATGCGCCTGTGACATTTGATGCACATGTTACACGCGTGACGATAAGTGTGTCGGAGCAAACAGAGTGTGGACAGGTTGTGCCGGATGTTTCGGTCTTGCCTGGTTGCGATCTGCGTCCTGTGCTTCCGTTTGGGAGGGATTGTGTCGGGGCGTGTTCTGACACTGCGCATGTTGTCGGCTGTTATGCAGTGCACAGTCGAAATCTCCGACCGTTCGGTCGATGGTTCTGGTATCTCGCGCTGGGTGGCTGGGAGTTGGATGAGATCTTCAAAAAGTGGGGCCGGTCGCCATTTGGGGTGGATGCGCTCGGCTTGGCCGTCAGTGCCTATGGGGTCCACGCGGCGAGAATGTGGTGGTCTATGTGTGGGGGTGCAGATAAATACTGACCTGCAGGGTTATGCGGGAACTAAGTCCCATTGTTATGGTGAGTCAGTAACCATATCGATGTGGGAGCAGTATGAAACTCGCTGACATGCGGCGCAGCGCCCAGAATCGTGGCGACGCCTACCGAGACGACCATCAACCGGCGGCTGGCCATGCGATCTGCCGAGCGGTGGGCGCATCGCGCCCGCGTCGCTTCTTCGCGCGCGGCCTCATCGCGCTCGCTCTGTCCGGACTCGCTGCGTCCGGCCTCGTCATGGTGCCCGGCGCAGCACGTGCGGAGGCTCCCCTTGAGACCCCCGGCGCTGAGAGCATCACCTTCAATCGATCCGAAGGTCGCATCGGTAAGGCCGTCCTCAATGACTCCCGCACGGATCGCACCACCGTCGTCGCGGACAACTCCTACTTCGGCATCGTGCCCGGCATGACGAAGTACAACTCCGCCGATCCGAACCAGCGTTCCGTCGCCTATCGCTCGGGGTATGCCCAGGACTGGCTCGATGCGAATACGGCGAAGGGCGGCGACTATTGGTCCTACGTCACCCGAGGCGTCGCCTGGGACTACCACATGGCCGCCTACTACCGGTACCCCTACTACGGCGAATACACGCCGAGCGCGATTTCGACATCGACGACGAGCGCGCTCGGGTACAAGCCGAACAACCCCGGGACGGTCCCGCTCAACAGCACCTTCCTCATCGGGGCGGTGCGCCACAACAACTTCCCGATCTACTCCCGGATTCACTGGGTGCACTCGTCCTTCGACATTCGCATCGGCGACCTCGAAGAATCCTTCCCCTTCGACCAGCAGGAAACCGACAACGACACGGACACGACGGCCGTGCGGCGCAAGGTGGCCCCTACGAGTGGGTCTCCCGCGCTTCTGCTCCGCGCACCTGCCCATCGACTGCCCCTTACTATGCGCTTGCCCGATCTGATCGAAACTGGCATTGCTTCAAAAAAGTCGGTGAAGGAAATGGGAATTACGACATCTATACGGACCAGCCTCAGTACTACCCGGGATCGGCGGGTGTTCCTGACCATACGCCTGACTCGGATGACGTCCTGACGATCACGAAGACCACCTCGGACCGAACGATCACCGTCAACGGGATCCCCTATCGCCTTGTCCTCTACGGATTTGTGCCCAACGCGGACGGCAACTGCCCCGCCACCCCTCCCGCGGGTTCGACCCCGGTCTCCACCTTTACGACCAAGGAAAATCAGACCTCCTTCGGCTGCCTCTACGGCTCCTTCAGTCAGGAGCGCTACGTACGCGTCGCGAAAGCTCTCACCGAGGACTCCGAGCAGGTGGGCGATGCGATCCCCCCGTTCACCTTCACGACGATGGGCCTGGGTGACTGGGCCGCGCCCACCGGAACCCCGCTCACCACGAGCGTGACGGCCGACGGCTTCGTCGGATGGAACTCCTTCGAGGACGCGAACCTGACCCCGACCGCATACGGCGAGGCCGGGGCGGTGACCTCCGGATACAGGGCCTTCATGCCGGGCTTCTCTCAGTTCATCATCGCCGAGACGGGGCCGCGCATCGCCGGCAGGTTCCCCCTGAAGTTTGGCGCGCAGGGCCGTTTCGGCCCCTGGAAGACCAGTGATGACCCGAACTCCGCTCAGTGGAGCCTCGTCGATGTGACCTGTCTGAACGGCGTGGGTGAGCGGGTGAACGTCACCCGCGATGCTGACACGGGCGGCGTGGACTTCTCCCAGGTTGGCCCGGCCTCGTCGCCTGCGGCCCTGCCGATCACCTGTACCTTCACCAACCGCGAGCAGGTGCCCAAGCTGCGCATCCAGAAGGACCTCGAATCCGTCGAAGGCGCCACGACGGACGACATCACCGTCACCTACCGCATCACCGCCACGAACGACGGTACCCTCGCGGGTACGACCGGCCGCCTGACGGACACGCCGAACTTCGCGCCTGGCCTGACCGTTCGCTCCGCGACTGTTGCGACCAGCCTCGACGCGCTTGCCAGCGCGACCGACCAGGGGGCCACCGCCTCGTACGTCCTCACCGAGGGCGCGACCATCGAGCCGGGCGCGTCCTCCACGTGGTACATCCGCATGAAGGTCTCGCGCGACAGTGCGGCCCCCCGGGTACTCCGAAGCGCTGCTCGAGTGCGCCTCGTCGAACGATCGCCTGACCCCGGGCCGCGGCCTCTACAACGCGGTGACGGGTGCCTACGATCACGATGGCGAGGCCAATAACGAGGCCTGCGCGCCCGCGCGCCCCCGCCCGATCCGCATCGAAAAGGCCGGTACGCAGCCGGTCGGAACACAAAACGACGATGGCACGTATCCGCTCGACGGCGCGGCCTTCGCGATCTACGACAACGAGGCCTTGGCTGGGGACCCGGTCTCCGTCCTCGATGGCGGGTCGCGCTTCGTGACTGCGCCGCTGGAGACGGGGAAGACCTACTGGCTCGTGGAGACCCGCGCGCCCGTCGGGCACGCGCTGCTGCCTCGTCCCGTTGCCTTCCATATCGAGGCTGGCACGGATGCCGACGCCACGACCGTCATTAAGACGGACTTCGGCGCCGACGAGGGCTTCAGCTCCGTGCGCGTCCTGCCCGCATCAGTGAGCCTGCCCGGCGCGGATCGCACCCCCCCGGCATCCGCGTCGTCGACACGCAGGTCGGTGTGCTCCCCAAGGCCGGATCCACCGGCGTCTACCCGCAGATCGCGGGAGGAGCCGCCCTGCTCGGCCTCGCCGGAGCATGCGCGTGGCTGCGACGCCGAGAGCAGGCGCAGGCCTCGTAAGGTATGCGACGAGGCATGACGAGGTAGAGGCGCGGAGTGGTTCCTCAACAATGTCGCACGTAATTCCCTCGCGACTATTTCAAACATTGAAATCGAGTCGTTGGAATTGCAGCGTTTGTGGGCTATGTCCAAAAATGACCGTGTTAAATTACGTGCGACATTTGGGTGGGTGCCGCAGAAAAGGGGATGCGCACAGACGACGAGGCCGGGCACACAGACAATGTGCCCGGCCTCGTGAGGATCAGAAGTCCCAGTCCTCGTCCTCGGTGTCCACGACCTCGCCCATCACGTAGGACGAGCCGGAACCCGAGAAGAAGTCGTGGTTCTCGTCCGCGTTGGGGCTCAGGGCCGCCAGGATCGCGGGGTTCACGTCGGTCGCATCGTGCGGGAACAGGGCCTCGTAACCCAGGTTCATGAGCGCCTTGTTCGCGTTGTAACGCAGGAACTTCTTGACGTCCTCGGTCAGGCCGAGCGGATCGTACAGGTCCTCCGTGTACTGCTCCTCGTTCTCGTAGAGCTCGTACAGCAGCGAGTACGTGTAGTCGTGCAGGTCATCCTGGCGCTCCTGGCTCGACTCATTGACGGCCAGCTGGTACTTGTAGCCGATGTAGTAGCCGTGGACGGCCTCGTCGCGGATGATGAGGCGGATCAGGTCAGCCGTGTTGGTGAGCTTGGCGTGCGAGCTCCAGTACATGGGCGCGTAGAAGCCCGAGTAGAACAGGAAAGACTCGAGCATCGTCGAGGCGACCTTGCGCTTCTCCGGGTCGTTGCCGTCGTAGTAGGACTTGACGATCTCGGCCTTCTTCTGCAGGGCCTCGTTCTCGTTCGACCAGCGGAAGGACTCGTTGATTTCCTCCGTGGACAGCAGGGTGGAGAAGATCGACGAGTAGGACTTGGCGTGCACCGACTCCATAAACGCGATGTTCGTGTAGACGGCCTCCTCGTGCGGGGTGCGCGCGTCCGGGATCAGCGACACCGCGCCGACCGTGCCCTGCAGCGTGTCCAGCAGGGTCAGGCCCGTGAACACGCGGTTCGTCATGAGCTGCTCGTCCTTGGTGAGGGTCTTCCAGCTCGGCAGGTCGTTGGAGAGCGGAATCTTCTCAGGCAGCCAGAAGTTGCCCGTCAGGCGATCCCAGACCTCAAGGTCCTTGTCGTCTTGGATCTTGTTCCAGTTGATGGCCTCGAACACGGGCTCGGTCGCCATGGGGGCTCCTCTACGTACAGTGCCGGACGGACGAGGCCGGGGCAGCCTCGCGTATAGGCTCCAGGATAGTGGGTGCTTGGCTCCCGACGATGCTGGTGGCCCGTGTTTCGTGGACGAGGTCACCTCGGTGGGGCGGATCCTTCTTCGTCGACGTCGATGGGATCGCCGTTCTTGTCCAGCATGCCGTGGCGCTTCATGTACTGGTACCGAGCGTCGGCCCAGCGGGGAACTGGTAAGGGGAAGAAATGGTAGATAGCGGCAATTAGAAAACAGAGTAGGCCGGTGACTGTGAGGATCCCCGTGATGATGTAATGGGAACCAAGTGCGTAGCTGGCGTTTCCGATGCTGCAGATGAAGAAGCCAAGGCCGACAAGTGGGCGTGTTGTTGCTTTGGCTTCTCGCGCTGCTGCTCATCCGCGAGGTAATAATGCGGGAGTTGCTCGAGAACGTGGTATCGAGATAGGTCTCCATGTACCAGGCGCCAATAATCATGAGCCCGAAAATTGCGCCACAGACTTCCCAGAAAATCATGACTGTGCTCCTCCGCCGCTGGTGACTGCGGTGTTGCGAGGTGGGGTGCATGCTCTCATTGTTGAGGTTTTGGTGAGTTGGCTGCTCATGAATCTTCTTCCTCCGAAAGGTCGAACTGCGGGAGGGGATCACCGTTCTCATCCAGCATGCCGTGGCGCTTCATGTACTGGTACTCCATATTGACGAAGTGCGGGGCGCGAAATGGGAACAAGCAGATAACTGCGAGTGGTAGGCAAAGGAAACCGAGAGCAGCAGGAATCAGGTACAGCTGCGGAGGTAAGCCGATTTGTCCAATAGCATTCCCACTCCCATGAGAGTGAAGAGCAGACTAAGCAATGGTTTGACGAGAGTGCGGCTCTTCCCCAACGCCTGCGGGGAGGTTGACATACGTCTCCATAGTGAGGCACTTGATGAGTCTGTGTAGGTCTGTGTGTACCACGAGTACAGGCCAAAGGGTCCGATGAGAATTAGTCCCACTATCGCAATCATGTTGTGTGCTCAGAAGTCAACTGTGACATGCCGTGTTTCGTGGACGAGGTCACCTCGGTGGGGTCGCCGAGGTGTCGGCCTGTGTGTGCCCGATCGGGGGACGGACCGGATACCTATGGGCGTACGCGTCGTTGTAGCGCTGGATCTCCCGCATGACGTCCGCCACCGCGTTGTCTGTGCACTTGAAGTCTTCTGTCGCTGCGCCCAGGCCCAGGGCGACGCCGTTTGCGATCCACGCCATCTGGCTGATGGTTGTGTCAAGAGCCGTGAGGTGTTTCATCAGGGTCGCATGGTGGGTGCTGCCTGTGTTCGTAGTGCTCGGTGTGGGCACTTTCTTCAGGGAGGTGGAGGCACGGTCGAGGGCCGACATGATGGATTGAACTTCGTTGTAGTTCCATTCGATGTTGACGTAGGTCATGGCTGATTCCTCTCGGGTGACAGGGCGAAGAAGTGTGTGATAAGGCCCCACAACTGCGTGTTGTAGATGGGGTGGATGGGAATGTGAGGCCCGGTGCTGGGTGCGAAAAGCGGAGCCTCGACCCTGTAGGCGGCGGCTGGCGTGATGAAGGTGGAGAGGGTGGAGGTCGGAACAAAGGATCCCTTGTCCGTGCGCTCTTCCCGGATCCAGGTGGTGTATGCCCAGCGTTGGGCCACGAGAGCCTGCGCGAAGGCGGAATCTGAGGGGCCGTAGGAGGAATAGTTCTCGAGGAGCTGGGCCGTCTGATCGACGAAGCCTTGCTGTGCGGCGTAGACGATGGCCGTCGGTAGCACGGGAGGTCCGTCAAAGACGGCGGGATTAGGCGTGAGCGGAGATATTGCCGCCGCAACGTGCGGAATTTCCTCGTTATCGATCTGATAAATGTGGGTCTCAGTGTCGCCGTCTGGGGTGGTGGCGGTGCGGGCGACGACGCAGGGCCCCGGCTGCATCCAGATGAGAGCCTGGCGGCACTGGGAAGTATCCGGAGACGTGGTGGCGATGACCAATCGCGAGCGAGCAGTGTGCATGAGAGTCGTGAGATGAGCCGCGTCGCCGGTGAGTCCCTCTGAAGTGGCGAAGCTTGAGGTGACGTCACCCGGAATGACGATGTGAGGACGGTCAGGCATTGCGCACCTCCAGGCTCATGATGATCGCGAGAACGTCATCGTTCAGGTCGCCGAAAGTGGGTGTCGTCATCGTCGCAGTCGCCGTGAGGAGGAAGTCATTCCCGCCGTCGGAATGAATCCAAGCCCACTGGCAGGCGGTGAGGGGGAACGCTGCCCTGAATGTAGATCCCCGTGCGCAGCTGCGACGATTCGGGTCGCGCCGGCCACTCGCAATCCTCCAGCATGCGAAAGCCGGGAACCTGATCGGACATGGACCGTGCCGAATCGGCAAGCGCCTGCGCGGGCGTCGTGCTCGCGGGGATAGGGGATGCGAGCACGAGGAGGGTGGGGGTGAAATCGTAATCGGCATCGATGGGACCGACGGCGAGGGCGATGATGCCCCCTTCGGCCGGATGCTGATCGCTGTCTGGAGTTCGATCCTGTGTGTCGTCGGCGCTCCCGAATGCCTGGTTGAGGATCGAGGAGATCTCCTCCTTCGGGCACGACAACCAGCGCGGAGGCATCAGCCAATAGGTTGACAGACTCATGGCGTGCCCCAGCCCTGATCGTTGTCAGCGGGCTCCTCGCCGTCCTCCGAAAGCTCGAACTGCGGGAGGGGGGTCACCGTTCTCGTCCAGCATGCCGTGGCGCTTCATGTACTGGTACCGAGCGTCGGCCCAGCGGGGTACGGGGAAAGGGAAGAAGCAAATGAAACCAGCGACACAAAGCGCCAGTCCTGAGATGCCGATGATGAAGAGAGGTAGCAGTGCGACGCTTCCCTTAGGAAGGGGCGTGGATAGAAGTGTTGCTAATGCAAACAATGAAAATCCTGTTGAAATGAATAGAGGAGATAGAGAAGAACCACTTGTGGCCTTATTATTTCTTCCGCCCATGTGTCGCCATAGTGAGGCAATAGGTGAGTCTGTGTAAGTTTCCAAATACCATGAATATGCGCCAAATAGACCGATGGTGAGGCCCGCTAAGCACCATAGATATCTCATCTTGTCCTCCTACTTCCTGATTTAGCTGAGGAAGGTCTCGTTAAATCCGCTTGCCATGGTTGAACCAATCTTGCTGCCGATGAGACCCCCAACGACTCCGCCGATCACTCCTCCGGCGAGAATGCCGACGGGGCCTCCGAATGAGCCAATGGCTGCGCCGATCTTAGCCCCGACAACAGCGCCTCCGTAACCGCCTGCAGCGCTGGCAGTACCCATTACGCCGGCTCTTGCTATCTTTTCGCCCTGACCCATCTCCGGGTGGTGGTAGGAGTCCGACTGGTAGCTGTCGTAGGCGCTGACGACTCCGTCGAGGACCGCGCAGGCGCGGCCCGCGACTTTGCCGCCCGTTCGCAAAACGTCGGCGGTCTTGACCGCTCGACTACCGCCCTTGACGGCGTCCACCCCCGGGACTTTCCAGTTCTTGAGGTTCCCTCGCTCGGTGATCTGCTTCCAGGGGGATGCATCCTTGAGTCCGGCCGGTGCCTGGTACTTGGCGCCCTTCGCCTGTAGGTAGACCGACTCGATCCCGTCTGCGAGGGTATTGCGCATGGTGTCAGCCCAGCCGGGTAAGCGAGCTGTCGCATTCAATCCCGTGGGGAATCCGTATGTTTCGACGAATTTGTTGAACACGGGGAGGAGCGTCGACTCCCAGACAGTGGGGTCGATGCCCGCGAGGTTGTCGCCGAACAGCTTTTCCGCGTAGGCGAACTTCCTCTGATTGATCTCGTAGCGTGAGCGCAGTGACGCGAAGAAGGCGCCAACGCCGCCCGAGACATTCGCTGGGTGGCTGATGGTCACTTTCGTTCCGTTACGCGAAACTGTCAGCCCGGCGCTGCTGGCGTCGGTGACAATGGCCCGAAACTCTGTCCTGACGGGCTGCATGGCACCCCCGTAGTCCTCCAGGGCGGATTGCAGCGAGCGGAAACATGACAGTGCGTGCTCGCTCGCGGAGATGACATTCGTCAGGTGCTCGACGACGGTCTCCACCAGCCTGGCTCTCTGATGTTCGACCATCCCTCGGGCGGCCGTCGCGTCGCCAATGGCCTCGTCGAGTGCCGCGATCGGTTTGTCGCATTGGTCCTTCAGCGACAGGATCGCGTCCACCTTAACCGGAAAGTCCCACGAAAAGGACTCGGCGAATTCTACGGTTCCTGCTGATTCGGGAACCGTTGAGGTGGCTGGAAGGGGGGGGCATTGCTTCACTCCGTTGGAACAATCGAGCGGCGCGCGTGTTGCGCATCACTTATTGGTCAGCGTACTCCGGTTGTTTAACAATCTGCAGCGAAACCTGGCCGAAGAGCGCCGACGAATAATGTTGTCCGAGGTTGCGAGCGGTTTTCCCATACCGTGACGTGGCGGGAGTTTGCATGTCGTGGACGAGGTCACCTCTGGCGCGTGCGGGGCGGTATCGTGTTCGCCATGACGACGCCCACCTTCGCCGACGTTGACGAGGCCCTCGCCCGCCACGACTACCGCGCGGCCCTATCCATCCTCGAATCTCTCGAGGTCGTGGGTGAAGACGCCTGTTACCGCCGCGACGTCCAGGCCGCGGCCTGCGCCGACCGCCTCGGCCTGTACCCCCTGTGTGAGGAGTACGCGACGCGCGCACGCGCCTACGGGGACGACATGGCCGACCCCTTCGCGCTCATTGCGCGCGCCCGGCGCCACCAAGGCCTCGTCGAGGACGCGGAGGCCACGGCCTCGGCCGGCATGCGCCTGCACCCCCAATCCGCCGAGATCGCCCGCGAGCTGACCCTCTGCCTCGTCGACCTCGGACGCTACGACGAAGCGCGCCCGGTCTCCGAGATCGCCACCGACGGCCTTCCCAACGACGTCGAGCTCCTCATGGCATACGGGCGCCTGTGGGCATCCGTCGAACCCAACGGCGCCCAGTGGGCCTTCGGGCGCGCCACCGCGAACGCCCCGGACCTGGCCGAAGCGAAGTTCGCATACGACTCCCTGGCCCACCCGCTCAGGGGAGCGGGGCGCTCGTCGTACGCCATCGAGATGGAGCCGACCGTCGCCGAGGCCTACGGGCAGATGCTCAAGCGCGTGACCTTCGCCCTCGACAAAGCCTGGATTTTCGCCATTTTCGCGGGCTTTGGCTGCGGAATCGGCTACGTCGCGACCCTGCGCGTCATGACGGATGAGCTCGCGCTGTTCTTCTTCCTCCTGTACGCCGTCATGTCGCTGAGCGGCTACCTCATGACGTTCGCGCAGATCGCGCTCTTCAATCGCGTCCTCCCGAGAGGTGTGCGCCTGACCTTCAGGATCCTGCGCAAGCGCTTCCCGGACCTGGGAAGCTCCGTCATGGACTTCATTCGGATGATCGTGCTGGCGGGGCTTATCCTCTTCGGGCTGATGGCGCTCACCCGCTGATCCCCGTCGCCGCGCAGTTTCAGTGATTACGGCGAAAAATGCTCATATCCTGACCAGCGAAAAAGTGTCCAACTGGGCATCGCACAGTTGCTTTGTAAGGCGCGAAAAATTAACGGACAGCGCTATTGTGAGGGCGTGACCTATCAGCCCTTGCAATTTGATGCCGCGCCCCGGCCCTACCGCCTGGGGAATGACCAGCTGCGCCGCTACAACCGCGTGCGCGCCGGCCAGCGAACGCAGGGCCGCGTCAACATCGCCATCGACGTCGTCACCATCCTCCTGATCGTCTCCGTCAGCGCCATCGTCGCCATCGTCGAACTTTCCTCCATGCCCGACACGATCCTCGAAAAGCTCGCCGGCCTCGCCCTGACCCTCATCCTCGGAGGAGGGCTCATCCTCCTCGCACTCCTCGCCGCACTTCTTATCGCCGCCCGTCGCTGGCACCGCGAATGGGACGGCAATGAAGACCTCGTCATCTTCTCCGAGTCCCACGCAGCCCTGCACGCCGCCCGGCAAGACGGCGCCGTCATGACCGCCTGCGCGCGCATGCAGCTGGCCTGGTTCATCGGCTTCCTCGCCGTCGGCTCCATCGCCGTCGCCACCGAATCCGCTCTCCTCGCCGCCCTCGTCTCCCTGCCCCTCGCCATGGGGCTCCTCAACTCCTGGCGCTCCTGCCAAGCCCTGCGCCGCATCACCGGACGCACCCTCTGACGCACGTCGGGCCCGCACGCTCACGCGCACGGACCCGATCACCGAGCCCCGGCCTCGTTGGCGCGGGACGGAAGGTCAGCCCTTCGAAAGCTTCTCGCGCACAGCCCCCGCGCCAAACGTCAGCGCGGTCAGGCCCGCTTCCAGAGCACCCAGGGCCAGCCCCTGCCTCGTGTGGGCAAAACGAACGCCCTGCGCACGGCGACCCTCGCCGCGGCGGAACAGCCAGCGCTCCACGCCGACCGTGATCATCGCCGAACCCAGCGCCGCGCCCGCGAGAACCGCCAGCTCCGCCGGATCCGCCTCGGTGACACCCTCGAGCGGATCCTCGCCCGCGACGGGGGACGACTTCGAGCAATCCACGTCCTCGTCATCGTAGGGCGGAAGCTCCGAGGGCTCCGGCAACTGCGCCACCATCGACCAGCCGAGCACCCCCAGCAGGCCTGCCTTCACGAGACCGCGCAACGGGCGTGAGCGCACGTAATCAGGCAGGGCGTACCACGCGACGGTCGCACCCACGCCCGCCGCAAACCCCGCGACCCGAGTTGGGTCCACCGAGCCAGCGCACGGACAAGAACAGCTAGATGAGGCGGCCATGGCCAGTCCTTTCAATCGGGAGCGCGCGGATCAGTCCGCGAGCAGGTCAAGCAGGTGAGAAACGACCTTTCCGCCGGAATATGCGGATCCGTCGTGCTGGTACTCATTCGTGATGTAGTGGCGGGCGCCGATCAGCTCGCCCGTCTCCACGGACAGCTCACGCGGCACGAACATGTCGTCGTAGTACACGGCCGCAGCCACTGGCACCGTGTTCTCAGCCAGCACATCCGGCAGGTACACGGGGGCCGCCTCCGTCGTCGACGCGAGGATCTCCGCGACGCCCTTCAACGGCGCCAAGCCCGGGTCCTCGTCGTAGACGCGGCGCATGAAGTGCTCGCCCGTCAGGTAGAACGGCTCGCTCTCATCCAGCGGGTTCGCGTCCTTTGCGAAGCCCGGGATCTCCTCGGCCAGGCGATCTGCCGCCCAGCCGGTCGCCGTGCCCACCAGGTCCGGCGTCGCGCATGCGTAGATGTACTCCTGGAACACGGCGTAGATCGGCGCGACGTCCACCTGCGAACCGATCGCCGCCAGGAACTGCGACGAGAGCCTGCGCTGGCCTCGCACCGACGTCCACGGGCCCTCCAGCAGGTAGTGCAGCTGATCCGTGTTGCCCTGGCCGCCCAGCATCATGCCGATCATGCGCAGACGCGCCGGGGAGAGACACTCGCCCGTCGGCAGCGTTTCCTCCGTGTCCGCCAGGTGCGCGCACAGCTCGCGCACCGTGCGCTCATCGCCCGGGTGGCGCTGGAAATACACGCGGTTGCGGGCCGCCGTGCGCTCATACGTCAGGCGGTAGATGTCGTCCACATGGACGAGGCCGGGCAGGCCTCCCGTGATCAGGCTGGCCTTCAGGCCCTGGGGAGCCAACGACAGGTACGAGGTCGTGATAAAGCCGCCGAAAGACTGGCCGAGCGTCGTCCACGGGTCATCCCCCGCACAGCTCGCGGCGCAACGCCTCCGCGTCGTACACGATCTGGTCCTGGCGGAAGTGGCGCAGGTACGCGGCCTTCTCCTCGTCCGTGTCCAAGTGGGAGAGCGCCTGTGCGTCCATGCGTGTCGACTGGCCCGTGCCTCGCTGATCGAGGAGCACCACGCGGTAATCCTGCAGGAGACGATTCATCCACCCGCCGGTAAACGTGCCGAAACGCGGGCTCGGGTAGCCGGGGCCGCCCTGCAGGAACACCGCGTAGGGCGCGTCCTCGCGGCCCTTACGCACGACCTCGCGCGCGAAAACCTGGATCGTCGGATTGTCCTCGCCGGTGGGGCGCAGGTGATCAAGCGGAACGTCCAGGCGGTGTTCGTAAACGGTGTGACCGTGGTGCAGGTACGACTCTGTGTGCATGGACACAATGGTAGCGGTTTTGTGGCGGTGCCGTTGTGCCCGTTTGCTGTCCCGTCTGTTTTCCGGGCGCTGCTTGTGGCCCCACGGGTGTTCCGGGCGCCGTCGGATCCTGCTGCGGGGCCGGGCCGCTGTGTGTGCCGGTGGGCGGCGGCCCGCCCGCGTGATCGCCACACGCGAGCCTGCGGCTCGGAGTGGTCGATCTCGAGGCCCGCCCTGGCCCTGCCGCCGCCCTCCGGCACCGCGGCCTGACCCTCCGGTCCCTCCGGTGCCCTCCACACCAGTGGGGCCGGGTCTCTGATCGGTGGCTCGACGCGTTTTGTTACAAACGTCGTCAATCCGAGGAGTTTTTCGTGTGGATTCTTGTGTGGTTGTTACAAACGTCGTCAATCCGACGTCTTTTTTGTTGAAAATAGTGGTTTTTTGGCTCAGATTGACGACGTTTGTAACAGAGGTCCGTGAAGGGCGTTTCAAAATGCTCCAGTTTGACGACGTTTGTAACGCGTGGCTGCCGTGAGTGGTGAGTCCTCGCCCAGCAAGCCATGCGGTGGCCTCCGATTGGGGTGGTAATGGGGGTTTTGCACCATTAGGAGCTCGCTGGCGGCGTGTCGCCGGCGTGTCGGGGTTCTAATGATGCAATTCCCCCCCCAGATAGGTGGCGGCGAGGCCGAGCTGTTTGATGTGCGCCCAGCCAGCTGGTCGGAGTCGTTCGGCGGAGCTCGTCAGAGCCAGTTCAGCAACGCGACGTAGCAGACCGTTCCGATGCCAACGCTCCACAGGAGCTTGCGGCCGCTCAGCAGATGCACCGCGACCGTCACACCCGTTGCCACCAGCGCCGCCCACCAGCGGCCACCGGCCTCCTGCGCGCCCTGCGTCAGCGTCGAGAGCACCAGAATCAGCATGATGCCCGGCGGCATCCACACCGCCATGTCGGAGACGAAACGCGAATCGCGCAGCGGCTCCAGGATCTTGAACGGCAGAGCGCGCAACGTGAAGTCGATGACGAAGGTGATCGCCAGGAGTGCCAGCAGGTAGCCCAGCGTCGGAGTCACTGTGCACCCCCTTCGGCCAGCTCATCCGCGGAGCGCAGGATGCCTCGGCGATGAAGAATGTGGCGAACCACCAGGCATGCGACGAACAGCAGAAGCGCCACCAGGAGGCGCTGGCCCGGCGCCACCACCATGGCCACCGCGAAGGACGCACCAGCCAGGAGGATCGAGGGCAGCTCGCGCCTCGTGCGCGCCGCGTCCAGGGTCAGCGTGAGGAACAAAGCCGTGAGCGCGAAGTCGAGCCCTCGATCTGCGTGGGGATCAACGATCCCGCGGACACGCCCACGAGGCTCGAGATCAGCCACGTCAGGTTAAAGAGGACCTGCATCGCCAGCAGACGAGGCTTCGTCCACCCGTTCGGGCGGGCGGCGGTCAGCGCGTAGGCCTCGTCCACGAGGGCGTACATCGAGAAGAGGCGCGCGAAGCGACCCTCGATGACGTGCAGCGGGAACGAGAAAGCGAAAAACAGGAGGCGGAAGTTCACCAGCAGCATCGTCACCGCGATGACTGCCAGCGGCGTATTCTGCGCGGCAAGGGTCACGACGAGTAGCTCGGCCGACCCCGAGTAGGCGGTCAGGGACAGCGCCGGAGCCAACCACCACGGCAGGCCCAGCTGGATGACGAGAACGCCGTACGCCAGGCCCAGAGGGATGTAACCCGCGGCCACGGGCGCCGTCAAGCGCAGACCTTCGAGGATCTCGCGGCGGGTAGGGCTAGCCGGCACGGGGAGGTTCACGGTGCGCGGTAGCTTGGGCATGGGTGCAATTGTGGCGTGTGAGGCGGTGGGAGTGCGCGCTGGCGCGGCCGTGCGTGACGACTTGCACGCTCTCGCGTCGATGGCGTTCCACGAAGTGGGAAGGAGCCTCGTCACGTACCTGTCACATAGTTTCAAAACGGGAAATAGCTCTCGCGCAATAGACCGTACGGTGGAAATATCGTTCTCGTCGCCGAGGAACATCGCCTCGGCGCTTCCATAAAAACGCAGATCAGGAGCCCTCATGAGCGCCACTCACGCACGCAAGAAGCCATTCCTTCGACTCGCCACGGCCGCCGTCGCCATGGTCGCAGCCCTCGGCATGGCCGCATGCTCCGGTGGCGCGTCCACCTCCTCGTCCTCCTCGTCGAGCGCGCAGGTCGGCGACCGCAGCCCTGAGCAGATCAAGGAAGCCGGTGAGATTGTCATCGGCATCTTCTCTGACAAGGCCCCCTTCGGCTACATCGACGCCGACGGCAAGCCCGCCGGATACGACGTCGTATACGGCGACCGCATCGCCGCCGACCTGGGCGTCACCGCCAAGTACGTCCCCGTCGACGCCGCCGCCCGCACCGAGGTCCTCGCCTCCAACAAGGTCGACATCACCCTCGCGAACTTCACCGTCACGCCCGAGCGCGCCGAAAAGGTCGACTTCGCGAACCCCTACTTCAAGGTCTCCCTCGGCGTCGTCTCGCCCACCTCGGCTGAAATCACCGACGTGAGCCAGCTGGCCGGCAAGACCCTCATCGTCACCAAGGGCACGACCGCCGAAGCCTACTTCGAGGCCAACCACCCCGAGGTCAAGCTCCAGAAGTACGACCAGTACTCCGACGCCTACCAGGCCCTCGAGGACGGCCGAGGCGACGCCTTCTCGACCGACAACACCGAGGTCATCGCCTGGGCGATCCAGCACCCCGGCTTCAGCGTCGGCATCAAGAGCCTGGGCGAGACCAGCTACATCGCGGCCGCCGTCAAGAAGGGCAACACCGCCCTCCTCGACTGGCTGAACAACCAGCTCGTCGAGCTCGGCAAGGAAATTTCTTCCACAAGGACTACGAGCAGACCCTCGCCCCCGTCTACGGTGACGCAGCGACTCCCGACGACCTCGTCGTCGAAGGCGGCGTGGACACCACCTCCACCAACTGACAGGCACGAGGCCGTGGCCCCCACCGGGGAAAGCGCCCACCGCGGGTGATCGCCCGGACCGGCCACGGCCTCGTCCCAGATTTTTCCTATGAATCTCGATATCCTGGCGCGATACGCGCCCCTGTACGTCGACGCCGCCATCCTCACCCTGCGGATTGCGGCTATCGGCATCGTCGGCTCCCTCGCGGTGGGCCTGCTCGTGGCCGCGATCCGGCAGTACCGGATCCCCGTGGCCACCCAGATCGCGGCCGCCTACGTCGAACTGTCGCGTAACACGCCGCTGCTCGTGCAGCTCTTCTTCATCTACTTCGGCCTGCCGCGCGTGGGTCTCAAATGGAGCGGCGAGACCTGCGCGATCGTCGGCCTCATCTTCCTGGGCGGCGCCTACATGGCCGAGGCCCTGCGCTCCGGCCTCGACTCGATCGCCACGATCCAGTGGGAGTCGGCGTCCGCGCTCGGCCTCACGCGCACCCAGACGCTGCGCCACGTCGCCCTCCCGCAGGCCATCGCGACCTCCGTGCCGCCGCTCGCCGCCAACGTCATCTTCCTCATCAAGGAAACCTCCGTCGTCTCCGTCGTCGCCTTGCCCGACCTCGTGTACGTCGCGAAAGACCTCATCGGCATGTCCTACAACACCTCCGAAGCGCTGGTCCTCCTGGTCATCGCCTACCTGGTGATCCTCCTGCCCGTGTCCATCGCGGCCCGACTCATCGAAAAGAAGGTGCGCCGTGGCGGATTTGGGAATTAACGTCATCTTCGAGGGGCGCAACCTCGTGCGCATCCTCGAGGGCCTGGGCGTCACCGTCGGCATCTCCGCGCTGTCCGTCGTGTTGTCGCTGGTGCTCGGTGTGTTCGTCGGCCTCGGAATGCGCTCTCGCTGGCGCCCCCTGCGCTGGCTCATGCAGATCTACCTCGAGTTCGTGCGCATCATGCCCCAGCTCGTCCTCCTGTTCGTGGCCTACTTCGGGCTCACGCGCGTCGCGGGGATCAACCTGGACGGCATCACCGCGTCCGTCCTCGTCTTCACCCTGTGGGGCGGCGCCGAAATGGGCGACCTCGTGCGAGGCGCGCTCATCGCGATCCCGCGCCACCAGTACGAATCCGCCTACGCTCTGGGACTCTCCCCGGGGCAGACCATGCGCCGCGTCATCCTGCCGCAAACCCTGCGCAGGCTCGCGCCCCCGGCCGTCAACCTCATCACCCGCATGATCAAGACGACCTCCCTCGTCGTCTCATCGGCGTCGTCGAAGTCCTCAAAGTCGGACAGCAGATCATCGACGCCAACCGCTTCAACTACCCGACCGCCTCGCTGTGGATCTACGGCCTGATCTTTGTGCTGTACTTCCTCATCTGCTGGCCCATCTCGCTCCTCTCACGCCACATGGAGAAAACATGGCAGAACTGACCTCCGACCCGCAGCTGCGCCTCGTCGACCTCGACAAGACCTACCCCGGCGGCCACCACGCCCTGCGCGGCGTCTCCCTCGACGTCGCCGACGGTGAAGTCGTCGTCATTATCGGCCCCTCCGGCTGCGGCAAGTCCACGCTCCTGCGCACCATCAACGGCCTCGAGCCCATCAACTCCGGGCAGATCCTCTTCGACGGCGAGGACCTGGCGGCCCCCGGCGTCTCCTGGCCCGAGGTGCGCCGCCGCATCGGCATGGTCTTCCAGTCCTACGAGCTCTTCCCCCACCTGACCGTCATGGGGAACCTGACGCTCGCCCCCGGCCTTGTCGCGGGAGAATCGCGCGCTGACGCGAGCGCGCGGGCGCTGAAACTGCTCGAGCGCGTCGGCCTGGCGGACCGCGCCGACGACTACCCGCGCCAGCTCTCGGGCGGCCAGCGTCAGCGAGTCGCCATCGTGCGCGCCCTCATGATGGATCCTGAGATCCTCCTCCTCGACGAGGTCACCGCCTCCCTTGACCCGGAGATGGTGCGCGAGGTCCTCGACGTCGTCCTCGAACTGGCGCGCACCGGCATGACGATGCTCATCGTCACGCACGAGATGGGCTTCGCCCGCGCGATCGCCGACCGCATCGTCTTCATGGACGAGGGGCGCATCGTCGAGGTCGACCCGCCGCGCAAGTTCTTCGCCGATCCTTCCTCGGATCGCGCGCGTCGTTTCCTTGACATCTTCAGCTTCGAGGGTGCCAAGCTGTAGTGGGTTGCAGGGGCGCTCTGGCGAGCTTGCGCCCCCGTTGTTGTGCTTGTTGCTGTGCGCCCCGGCTGTTTTCCGGGCACCGGAGGGGTTGGCCTTGCTGGGCCCGGCTGCTGGTGCGCCCGGCTGCTTGGTGCACCCGGCTGCTTGGTGCGCCCGGCTGCTTGGTGCGCCCGTGGGCGGCGGCCCGCCCGCTCGAAAAGCCACACGCGAGCCTGACGGCTCGGAGTGATCGATCTCGAAGCCCGGCCAGGCCTTGCCGCCGCCCACGGGCGCCGCAGCCTGGATCAGCAGTCGCGCGGCGCCCTCCACACGGCAGGGGCTCGGTGTGTCGGGAAATTTCCCGATTCAGCTCGACCCGGCGGCGTCCTGCGTGCAATTTGCTTGCGGCGGTGGCATCGATTGACCTGTCGATGCCGCGTTTGTTCTTGTTGATTGGGGCGCTGCACCCGATCCGTAGGCATTGCACCTCTTCTGATCGGGTGCACTGCCACTGATCGGGTGCACTGCCACTGATCGGGTGCAGTGTCGCACAGCTGCCGTTGGGGCTCGTGGATAGGAAACGGCTACGCGGATAGGTTACGAGGATACGGATAGGTTACGAGGATACGGATAGGTTATGAGGATCCGGATACCTTAATAACCTATCCGCATGCGCATAACCTATCCGCATGTGCGCAACCTATCCGCGTAAGGGGCTGGGGTGGACTGGGGTACGTGCACCCGGCCGCGGGGGTGCCTATTCGCGCAGCGGCTCGGTGCCCGCATGATCATCTGACGCATCTGGAGCTCGCCCGCCGAGCTCACCCACGACATGACGCCCCGGCTCAGGAGATCAGCGTCGACTGGTGGTGCACCATGATCAGGCGAGCCTCGCCGGAGGTCGCCGGCGCCCACACGCTGGATTCCAGCGAAGCGCCGCCCTCCCAGCGCACCCGGTAGCGGGTCAGGAACGCCCCACCCAGGTCGTGCGCGTCGATGCGGCCGATCGCCGGGGAAGCGGGTGAGGGTCCCGCCAGCGTCGTCGTCGCGCTGCCGCCCGGCCAGATGCGCGTCGTGCGGTCGTCGGTCATGGCCGCCAGCGCCTCCTCGTCACCGCCGGTCCACGCCAGGATGAACTCGCGCTCGCGGGCGATCGCATCCTCGGTGGTCGCCGCGCTCACGGACGAGGCCGGGGCCGCCTCCGTGGGTTCGCTCACCTCGGTGGGTGCGGAGAAAACGCTGGGATGAGAACGAAAAGTCGATGTGGTGGCCTCATCTGCGGCGGCGTTGGGTGAAACGGGCGTAGCAGTGGCAGTGTCGGCCTCGGCGTGTTCCTGCCCAACAGGTGTGCTCGCGTCGGACTCCACAGCGTTGTGCGGTTCAACGGCCGCGGACGCGGAGGCAGCGTCCCCGGACGCCTGGCCCGCGGACGTAGCACCGCGCGACGAGCCGCCCCCGAACCCGGGGCCCGGCTCGGGCGTGTGCCCGGCCTGGTAGGCCTCGGCGCACGCGCGCGCGAGGTCGTCGGCGCGCTCGTTCATGCGGTGGCCAGCGTGGCCCTTGACCCATTCGAAGGTGACGCGGCGCCCTTCCATGGCGCGGTCGATCTCCTGGATGAGCTCCAGGTTCTTGATGGGCTTCTTGTCGGCCTTCGTCCAGCCGCGTTTCTTCCAGCCGAGCCGCCACTTGGACACGACGTTGATCGCGTACTGCGAGTCGGCGAGGATGTGTAGCTCCTCGCCGGTCTCGGCCGTGGCCTCAAGCAGGCGCAGGATGGCGGTCAGCTCACCCAGGTTGTTGGTGCCCTGCGGCCAGCCGCCCGCGTCCCACGTGTCCTCGTCCACGTACCAGGCCCACCCCGCGGGCCCGGGATTGCCGAGGGAAGAACCGTCCGCCGCCGCCGTAATCGTCATGACCTCATCCTATCGGCATTGAGCTTCCCTGATCGGAAAGGGGACGAGGCCGGGGCCGCCTCGGCCTCGTGCCCTAGACTCTGGGGTGGGCGTGGTTGCGCGCCCTGCCGTGATGAAAGGGATGAGACGCGTGGCGGACCGCCTCGAGGAGCGCAAGGAAACGGCTGCCGACGAACAAGAGAACGGTCGTTCGAAGAAGTCGAGGCACGCCCGCCGATGGGCGCTTCTCGTCGTCGTACTCTCGGTTGCCGCGCTGGCGTGGAGCTGCGTTTTTCATGGGACATTAACCCGAAAGCCGGTCGGTTTCCTCACGACGAACGATGCGGTGATCGCGCTGAGGCTCGGGCGAGGCTGGACGACGGTGGCTGAGGACAAACCGTACTATGACCGCTGGATCGTGCTCCTCGACGCCCAGGGCCGAGGCCAGGTGGCGTCCGTCGACGAGGTCCTCGGCGGGGACGTGCTCTGGAGTGATCGCGGCGTCTTCTTCGGTTCGCCGAGCCATGACTACGTGACGACGGACAGCGCAACTCAGGAGATTGCGCGCAAATATGTGCGTGACGAGGACGTTTCGCGCTACGAGCTTTCCGGCGGAACGCTCGCGGTCGTGAAAGAGGAAGGCACGGGGTATCGGGTTGATTCCGTGCACCCCGATGGAACCACGTCGAGTGTCGAAAGTTCTGGGGTGCGGGGGAACGTCGGTCAGTGTGGGTCGCGGATCTTGGCGATCACGGACACCGAGCGCTCCGAGAGTATGAGGACGGCGGCTTTCGAGGCATACGCTGCCCAGTTCGGCGGTGGTGATATGCCGGAGGCTCTGGAGGTGGTTGTTCAGCTGACGGATCATGACGGTGACGTTGCACCGATCCTCGCGGTTGCGCCGATGGCAGAGGGCTTGTCCTCGAACCAGCATATGTTCGACTGCGAAGGGGACGTCATCACGGTCCCGAGCAGGAAGACGGAGAGCGAGCGGGAATGGTTCGTCCTCCAGCGGTGGGACCTGTCTGCGGGGCAGCGCACGATTGTTCCCGTGGTTGATGAGGATGGGAGCTCTATAGAGCTGGGTGAAGACCTGGGTGTTGCTGACAGTGAAGCGATTCACGTAGATAACGAGTACAGGTTCGTGTCCTCGGGCGGGGACGCTTTCGCTGTTGACCTGACGAGCGGTCGGGGGCGTCACCTGTTCTCTCTGGAAAAGTCGACGTATGGGCCGGACGGATACTTGGCGACCTTCCAGGTGACCGAGAGCGGCGTCTACGCGCTGAAGGATCGTCGCTCTGACCGCGTCGTGACCCTCTCGTACAGGTCCTGGGAAGATGGCGAGTGGCGTGACATCTTCACGACCCGTGATCTGGCTTATTACCTCAACGAAGGCTATATCTCCAGTGCCTCGGACATTCAGTCCTTCGCCCTGCGCCCGGGATGGAACGGCGGCGCGCAGTAACGTCGTCTGTCGTTGCGGGCCGCGCGCCTCTTGGGATGTGGCTCCGTCTGTTGAGTCGATGGGACGAGGCCGGGGCCGCGCGCCCCTCGTGCCCTAGACTCTGGTGGTAGGCGCGGCCGCGCCCTTCGCCGCACAGACGAGGATGAATCGATGATGAACGCTAACGCCACCGACTCACAGCTGACAGAGATGCAGGCGCGACGATGTGGCCCCCTGTTGAGTTCTAGGGGCGCACGTCGAGGTGCCATTGTGGCGGCCGTGCTGTCAGCTGCTGTGCTCCTGTCGAGCTGCGAGGCGTATGTTGCGCCGACGAGCACGCCGGTCGACAAGCTGAGCACGGGGGACGCTGTGTTGGCTGTGTGGATGCGTGAGGGTCGGTCGGTGTCGGGCCTCGGAAAGCCAACCTACGACAGTGGGATCGGGCTCCTTGATGAGGAAGGCAACGTTGATCTGAGTTTTATCGATGAGAGGACTGTGGGGGACTTGGCGTGGACTCAGCGTGGCCTCTCCTACAGCGAAGAGAACAATGAGTTTCTGACAACGGCGAGTGGAACGCAACGTATCCCGCGCCCGGCTGATCGATCATTGGAATATAGGCGTTATGAGCTCCCCGATGGGCGAATCGCGGTTCTCAGCGCGTCGAGGCACTGGGGGTATCGAATCGACACTATCGAGCTTGATGGAACGATGACGAGTGCGGAAACACGGGACACAGGAGGGGATGTTGGACTGTGTGGTTCGCGGTTTGGCGATCACCGACACTGAGGCATCCGAAAGCATCGAGACCTCTGCCCACGAGGCCTATACGCCTCAGTCGGGTGACCCCGTAACGCCGGAGAAACTCGCGGCTGTCGTGCAATTGGATGATCCCGTCGGCGATGTGCCCAGAGTCCTCGCCACCGCACCGATGATTGATGGATTGAAATCAGGGCAGTTCATGTTTGCCTGCGAGGGGGATGTCATTACGATGCCGAGTATGCTGCAGGATGATCCTGTCGCTGCACGTGACTTTGGCATGATGGCAACGACTGGCCCCATGGTTCTGCAGCGCTGGGACCTGTCGACAGGGCAGCGCACGGTGATCCCTGTCCTCGATGAGAATGGCGACGAGATTACGCTGAGCAAAGATCTGACGATCTTCGGCTATCAGGCGATTCAGGTTGGAGACGAGTACAGGTTCATCAGTAGTAGGGGTCATGCCTTCACGGTCGACCTCAGGAGTGGTCAGACCCGTCACCTCTTCACCATCCCCGCGGAGAGCGTGTCGCATCCGACTTTATTCCAGGTGACCGAAACCGGTGTCTACGTGCTCGAGGACCGCTACCGTGAGCACGTCGTCACGCTCTCCTACCGACTGTGGGATGGGGGAGAACTCCGCGAGGTCTTCACGACGAACAAGCTGGAGAAATATCTGCGGACGCCGGGCGGATTCCTGTCGTCGGGCCATGAGCGAGAGATCGAATCCTTCGCCCTGCGCCCCGGCTGGGACGGCGGCGCGCAGTAGCGCGCGCAGCTGGATGGTGCGCCGACCTTGGGTGTTGGCGCGCGAGGCCGGGGCACGGTGTTGCTGCATTGCGCGGTAGGTGGGGCCTGGGATCGGGTGATCGGGTGTCGTGGCCTAGACTCGGGTGCGGGCGCATGATGCGCTCGTTAGCGCAGTGACGAGAATGGATCAGGACGATGAAGCCGCATACTGACGAGCGACTCAGCGATAGCACCCGTGCGAGGAACCGCAAGGGGTTGCTCAGCCGTAAGGGCGCGCGCCGGTCCGGCACCGTCGCGGCCGCACTGTCGATCGTCATGCTGCTGTCGAGCTGCATGCCTCAGGGGGATGTGACGGAGACGCGGGCCGATCAGCTGAGTCTGGGGGATGCGGTGATTGCTGTGCGGCTGAGCGAGGGAAAGTTCTCGCCGGGGCTTCCGACCCCGCCGGAAGACAACTGGATCGTGCTGCTGGACGAGCAGGGGCGGGGGCAAGCGACCCGTATCAAGGCGAAAAGCTACGGCAATGTCGCTTTCTTGTGGACTGATCGTGGTCTCTCCTTTGGGGCGCCGGATAAGGAATACGTGACGACCGATCAGGGAACGCAGGAGATCGATGTTAAAGAACCGTCGCGCGCTGAGGATCAACGCTTCTCGCTCTCGGACGGGAGAACTGTTGTCGTAGATTCGGGCGAGGAGATTAGGGTCGACGTGATCCACCCTAATGGGCGCATTGTGACGGCGGAAATCCCCGATACTAGTGGGTCGGTTGGGCAGTGTGGGCAGCGCATCGTTGGGATCACTGATACTGAGGATTCTGAGAGCATCAGGTCGGCGGCGTTCGAGGCCTATGCAGCCCAGTCGGGCGGTGATATGCCGGAGAATGTTGCTGCTGTGATTCAGATCGATGAACTCAATGGTGGTGTTCCCCGAGTCCTTGCGGTGGCACCTGCGATTGGTGGCCTGCTGACGGGTTGGATGAGTGTTCCGTGCGACGGGAACGTCATCACGGTGCTGAGTATTCAGCAGGACGACCCAGCCGCTGTGCGTAGTGGCACAAGGCACCAATGGGATGGGGTTTTGGTCCTGCAGCGATGGGATCTGACTACAGGGCAGCGCACGATCATTCCTGTACTCGATGAAGCAGGACAGCCCATTGAAACGGATCAGGATAATTTCCTCTACTATTCTCGAGCGATCCGGGTGGGGGATGAGTACCGGTTCGTGACGGAGAAAGGGAACGCCTACGCGGTTGACGTGACGAGCGGCAACGCCAGGCACCTTTTCTCGATTCCATCGGAGAATACTCGCAACCCAGCGGTATTCCAGGTGAGTGAGACCGGCGTGTATGCGCTCGAGCAAAATGACGATGAGGACGTCCTCACTCTCTCCTACCAGCCGTGGGATGGGGGCGGCAAGCGGGTGCTCTTGACGACGGGCACAATGTCGCGCTACCTCGTGGCGCGAAATCTGCTGATGGGGTACAGGCGCAGCATCCAATCCTTCGCCCTGCGCCCCGGCTGGAACGGCGGCGCGCAGTAGCGCGCGCAGCTGGATGGTGCGCCGACCTTGGGTGTTGGCGCGCGAGGCCGGGGCTCGGTGTCGCTGCATTGCGCGGTAGGTGGGGCCTGGGATCGGGTGATCGGGTGTCGTGGCCTAGACTCGGATGCGGGCGCATGATGCGCCCGTTAGTGCAGTGATGAGAATGGATCAGGACGATGAAGCCGCATACTGACGAGCCACTCAGTGATGGCACCCGCGCGAGGAACCGCAGGGGATCGCTCAGCCGCAAGGGCGCGCGTCGGTGCGGCGTCGGTGCGGCAGCACTGTCGATCGTCATGCTGCTGTCGGGCTGTCTTTCCCTTGCATCTCTCGATGAAAAGCTATCGACAAGCTGACGACGGGTGAGGCGGTCATCGCCCTGCGGCTGGGTGGTGCAGAGGCGTCTGCGGCCCTGCCGGGTGGAACGGGTGACAACTGGATTGTGCTCCTCGACTCCCAAGGGCGGGGGCAAGCCGGGCATGTCGAACGCGGGGAGCGTGGTGACATCGCATGGACTGAACTCGGGGTGTCGTACGGCGTCCAGGCGGAGGATTTTTTGACGACGCAGGAGGGGACGCAGCGGATCCCCCGCGTGGGTGATCGTTCCGTTGAATATTTCCGTTTTGCGCTCCCCGATGGGCGAATCGAAGTCATCAGTGCTGCGAGAGGCTCTGGTATTCGTGCGGACATCATCGAGCGTGATGGAACGATGACGAGCGTGGAGACCGACGACAAGTCGGGCGGCTTTGGGCTGTGTGGGTCGCGGGTTTTAGCGATTATGAATACGGAGGTGTCCCAGAGCATGAAGTCCGCGGCGCTCGAGGTCTATGCCGCTCAGTCGGGCGGCGACGGAAGTGAACCGGAAGATTTCTCGGTTGTCGTGCAGTTGGACGATCCTGCCGGAGCTACCCCGCGGATCCTCGCGGCAGCGCCGATGATTCCGGGCTTAAGGTCAGTGCAGCACTTGTACGCCTGCGAAGGGAATTTGCTGACGGCACCGAGCATCCAAGTGGATGATCCCATCGGCGCGAGAGGGAGCAGCGTCGTTGCGGCGAGGGGGACCCTCGTTCTCCAGCGCTGGGATCTGTCGACGGGGCAGCGCTCGGTGAGCCCCGTGCTCGATGAGGCAGGAAACGCTATCCACCTCAATGAGGATTTGGATATCTATGGTGACAAGGCGATCCTGGTGGGCGACGAATACAGGCTCATCAGTCGACATGGTCACGCCTTCTCGATCAATCTGAAGAGCGGACAGGGCCATCACTTGTTTTCCATCCCCGAGCAGGTCGGACAAGGGGACATGGTGTTCCAGGTGACCGAGAGCGGCGTTTATTTCTTGACGGATAGCTCCCGCGAGCACGCAGTCACTCTTTCCTATCATCCATGGGACGGTGACGATTCTCGCGTGGTTCTTTCGACAGGCAGCTTGGAGGGCTACCTGAGGGTGCGCAAGCTGTTCTCGGGTGGTCAGCGCGCCATTGAGTCCTTCGCGCTGCGCCCCGGCTGGGATGGTGGTGCGCAGTAGCGCGCACAGACGAGGACGGAGACGACCATGAGTGCACACAACGATGAGCGACGCGAGGCAGGTGCCGACGAACAGGAGCAAGGCAGCTCGAAGAAACCGAAGCGTTCCCGGCGATGGGCGTTCCTGACGCTCGCTCTTCCGATTGCGCTGCTCGCGTGGAGTTGCGCTCCGAAGGCTCCCCTGCCAGTGACGCCGACCAGCAAACTGGCCATTGGGGATGCCGTCATTGCTGTGCGCCTGAGTGGAGGACAGTCGCGGTCGGGCTTGGCGGCGCCGCTTGATGACAACTGGATCATGCTTCTTGACGAGCAAGCGCGGCAAAAAGCATCTCTCGTTGGAGAGAAGACGGGAGGGGACATTCTGTGGACGAAGAACGGGATTTCCTACGGTGGGCCAGAAGAAAATTACTTGACGACGGATGTCGGAACGAGCGTCATTAAAAGCAAAACCTGGGACAGATACGAGATTCAGCGCTACGGGCTCCCGGACGGACGAACCGTCGTGGTGACTTCCTCAGCGGCGAGCGGGCACCGCCTTGAAAGCATTGAACTCGATGGAAGCGTTGAGTACGCGGAAACGACCAGCACTAAAGGTGATATCGGGCTGTGTGGATCACGCATCCTACTGATCACCGAAACGGAAGAATCTCCGCGCATCAAGTCGGCAGCATTCGCGATGTACGCCGCCCAATCGGGAGGCGACAGCGATCAGCCGGAAGCGCTAGCGGCAGTTGCCCAGTTGGACGAGATTAATGACTATGAGCCTCGGGTTCTTGCAGTGGCACCGAAGATTGATGGCCTCTATTCGGGGCAGACGATGTTCGCCTGTGACGGAGATGTGATCACGATGCCGACCATTCAGGCGGCCGACCCTGAGTCCGCGAAGAAGACGAATTTGCGTGATCTGAAGGGAACCATGGTTCTCCAGCGGTGGGATCTAGCGACGGGGCAGCGCACTATTATTCCCGTGCGTGATGAGCAAGGAAATCCCATTGAATTGAATAGAGACCTCAATATCTTTCTCTACAAGGGAGTCCAGGTGGGTCGCGAATACAGGTTCATCAGTGAGGAGGGTCATGCATTTTCGGTTGACTTGGACAGTGGCCAGGGCCGTTACCTGTTTAAGTATGCCGGTCCAGGTACCAGCCAACGAACGGTGTACCAGGTGAGCGATACTGGCGTCTATGCGCTTGAGGATCGCGGGGATGATCACCGTGTCACCCTTGCCTACCGGCCGTGGGATGGGGGAGAGCGCCGAGAGGTCTTCTCTACGGACAAGATGGCGGGCTACATCGCGCCGCGAGGTGGCATTATGTCGGCGGGCTATTTGCGCGAGATTGAGTCCTTTGCGCTGCGCCCCGGCTGGGATGGCGGCGCGCAGCAGTAAGGCACGCTATCGTGCCGCAACGTGCGCGGCGCGATAGTGGGGGCGGCCTTCCAACGAAGACCGCCCCCACCTGTTACAGCGTGACGCCCACCTGGCCCAGCGCGAAGGCGAACTCCTCGCAGCGCGCCGCCCAACGGCCCTCGCGTCCGGACGGGCCGGCGTGCCCGGCGACCATCTCGGTGCGCAGGATGATCGGACGCTCAAGCGGGTTACGCGCGGCGACGAGGCCTCCTCTGGCCTCCCCGCTCACGCTCGCCTCGCCAACCTAGAATCGCAGCAATTGCAGCGCTGTCCAGCCCCGGCCTCGTCAGTGAAGGGCACCTGGCCGGTGGCCTCGCGCAGGCGCTGCACCCACTTGGTGGGCTCGACGAACTCGACGCGTGTGTCGTTGACCGATGTCGTCGCCATGATCGCGGGCAGGAGCGCGCCGTCGGGCACGTTCTCGTACGGGGTGTAGCGGCTCATCACATCGAACACGGCGCGCGAGGTCAGGGGGTTGCCCCACTCCTCCCACTCGCCGACGGTGAGCGGCAGGGACGGGTCCAGGATCGTCGTGAGCGCGTCCACGAAGGGCACGCCCGCCAGGATCGCGCGGAAGCGGTCGGGGGCGGCGTTGATGACCGCGCCCATGAGCAGGCCTCCGGCGCTGCGGCCCTCCGCGACCAGGCGGCCGGGCGCCACCCACCCGGAGTCGACCAGCCAGTCGGCCACGTCGATGAAGTCCGTGAAGGTGTGCTCCTTGACCAGCTCCTTGCCGTCCTCGTACCAGGCGCGGCCCATCTCGCCGCCGCCGCGAATGTGCGCGATCGCGTAGACGGCGCGGCGCAGGATCGGCAGGCGCAGGGTCTCGAACTCGGGGTCGTAGCTGACCTCGTAGGACCCGTACCCGATCTCCCAGCCTGCGTGCGTGCCGTCCGGGCGCGCGTCGCGGTGGTGGATGAGGGTGACGGGGATGCGGGTCGCACCGTCGCGCGCGAGCACCCACACGCGCTCCTCGACGTACTCGGTGGGGTCCCAGCCGGGCGCCTCGCGGGTGCGCAGGTTTCGCACGCTCAGGGTCGCGCCTTCGGGGTTCTCGGGGGACGAGGCCGGGGCGGGGGCGGGCAGGGAAACCTCCGCTACTGTGGGTGGCACGGTCTGCGACTGGAACTCGACGCGCAGCGGATCGGTCCACGGGGTCGGCACCGTCGCGATCGTGCGCACCGGGGCGTCGACCTCCACGCGCCGCCACGTGGGCGCCTGTTCGTGGCGGTCCCACACGTCGACCTGCGTCAGGGAGTCCGAACGAAGCGAGAGCGCCACGTAGTCCGCGTGAGCCTCGACGTCGGTGATGCGCTCGCCGGGGCCGGGGCTACGCAGCGGCTCCCAGGACTCAAACGGCGTGAGGGGTGCGGGCTCGTCCTCCGGCAGGGGAGTGCCCGGCGTGCGATCCGCCAGGGAATCCCGCGAGAACGCGGAGGAGGACGTGACGCCGAGGCGCGCCAAGGCCTCGGGCGACCCCCCTGCGGGCAGCATCGCCTGCGCGAGCGAGCCCTCCTGCGTCAACCCCGTATGCACGATGAACAGGCGGTCGCCCGCCGAATCCGCCGACACCAGCGTGCGCGGGCGCACCGGCATGAGCGGTAGCGGGCGCACGGACGGGTGGGCGGGCAGCCACAGCCACGCGCGGCCCGCCGTCGACGACGAGGCATGAATGACGACGTGCCCCGGGAAACCCGAGGGAGCGAACCCCATCTCGAAGCCCTCGTCCGGCTCGACCAGCAGCAGCTCGTCGGCCTCGCGCGGCGTGCCCACGCGGTGCAGCCACACGTCGCACGCGCGCCACGCGTCGTCCACGCCCATGTAGATAAAGGAATCGGAATCATCCGCCCACGCGAAGCCATACCCTGCGTCCACCACGGCCTCGTCGATGACGCGCCCCGAGGCCTCCTGCACGACCCACGTGTAGCGCTCATCCCCGCTCGTGTCCCGCGCCCATGCGATCAGGCGCCCATCCGGGGACGGGTATATGTCCGCCAGGCGGAAAAACTCCTGCCCGCGCGCCCACTCGTTCTCATCGACGAGGAGCTCCTCGCCCGGCGCTGGCACGCCCGGTTGGGGGACGAGCGGAATCGGGACGCCTGCCTCGTCGCGCTCCACCGGCGCGCGGTGATGCGTCGCGTACGACTGACCCTCCGCGAAACGCCGGAAATACCAGAACTTGCCCTCGCGGATCGGAACCGTCACGTCGGTGAGCGCCGTGGAGGACTTGACCTCCTCCACGAGGCGCACGGCCGCCTCGCGCGTCGGCGCCGTCACCGTGTCCGCCCATGCGTTCTCCGCCTCCAAATGAGCCCTGACCTCGGGATTGTCTGCGTCGCGCAGCCAATCCCACGGGTCATCAAAATGCTGCCCGAACTGGTCGCGCACCCGGTACCCGTAACGCTTCGGGGCAACCGGGGGAGTGTTCGACGAGGCCTGGGGTGTGTGGTGCGGGGTCGTCTCAGTCATGGGAACCATCTTAGAGGTGGGGCAACTGGTGGGGATCCACGAAACAGCGGCGCGAGCGTGCGAGACTATACGAGTGAACGACGAACAAGCTCCCTCGCGCGGATCCGCTGCCGCGCTCGAACCCACAGCCCCTGTCCGCGAACCTGTGGCGCTCGCGGACCCGCCGTCCGCTTCTCGTCCCCAGCCCGGCACCCGCGGACAGGTTGACGGGGGAGCGGCCCCGGCCTCGTCCCTGAGCCTCACTCAGCGACTCCTCGCCTGGGTGCGCGAATTCATCCAATTCGGCATGGTCGGAGCCACCGCCTACGTCGTCGACGCCGGCCTGTTCAACCTGCTCCAGCACGGGCCGCTCGGCTTCCTCGCCGGCCACCCCAACACCGCGCAATTTCTCGCCGCCGCGACCGCGACCCTGTACTCGTGGATCGCCAACCGCCTGTGGACCTACCGCGGCCGCACCCGGGAGAACGCCACGCGCGAGGCCATCCTCTTCTTCTTCGCCAACGCCTGCGGCATCGGCATCTCCCAGTTCTGCCTGCTGTTCACCCACCACATCCTCGGGTTCACCTCGGCGCTGGCCGACAACATCGCCGTCTACGTCGTCGGCTTCGCCCTGGGCACCGCGTTCCGCTTCTTCTTTTACCACTACGTGGTCTTCACCGGGCATACGCGCGCGTAGGTTCGAGGCGCGGCGGTAGGGTCGAAACGTGAAGGAAACGGCAGAGTACTACCCGACCCCCGAAGAGTCCATCGCCACGATGGTCACCATCGACGACACCGCCCTCGTCTTCGAAGGCGGCGGCATGCGCAACGCCTACACGGCCGCGCTCGTGAGCCGACTGATCGCCGAAGGCATCAACTTCCCCCACATCTCCGGGGTTTCCGCGGGGTCCAGCCACCTGTGCAACTTCACTTCCCGCGACGCTCAGCGTTCTCACGATACCTTCGTCGACCTCGTCGAGGACCCCGAATTCGGCGGACTCAAGCACTTTCGCAAGGGGCACGGCTACTTCAACGCCGAGTACATCTACCAGCAGATCTGCTACCCCGACGGCGCCCTGCCCTTCAACATGGACACCTTCCTGGCGAACCCGGCGACCACTCGCGTCGCCACCTTCAACGCGTCGCGCGGGCAGGTCCGCTGGTTCTCCAAGGAAGAAATGAGCACCCTGGACACGCTCGGCCCCATCATCCGAGCCTCCTCCACGCTGCCGATCCTCATGCCGCCCGTCGACATCGACGGCGATATCTACGTCGATGGCGCGCTCGGCCCCAACGGCGGCCTGCCCTTCGACCAGCCCCTGCGCGAGGGCTACCGCAAGCTCCTCGTCGTCCTCACTCGCCCCCGCGACTACGTCAAGGGCCCCATGCCCGCCAGCGTCGGTGCCCTCCTGCGTACCGCCTACCGCCAGTTCCCCTCCGTGTTCGAGGGCGTGGCCCGGCGCCCCAACCGCTACAACGCGGGACGCCGCCTCCTCTTTGAGCTCGAGGAACGATGCCAGGCCTACGTCTTCGCCCCCGACAACCTGTGGATCAACAACACCGAGTCGCGACGCGAGCGCCTCGAGGCCACCTACCGTGCCGGCCTGGTGCAGGCCGTGCGTGAAATGCCCGCGATCAAGGCATTCCTGGGGCTGTAGGGGATTCTTTCTGCGCATGTTCTGGCGGCGCTTGCGGCGCCGCTGGTGTTCCGCGCGCCGGAGGGCCCGGCCGCTGTGTGTGCCGGTGGGCGGCGGCCCGCCCGCGAGCCGTCCGCGCCGCGAGCTCCGCTCGGCGCGTCGTCTCGAAGCCCGACCAGGCCCCGCCACCGCCCACCGGCACCGCGGCAGGTCCCTCCGGCGCCCTCCACACCAGTGGCGCCTGGTTGCTGTGTGTGGCTGGATGCGTCGCCACGAAGCCGGCCAGGCACCGCAGGCCTCGTGGCGGCCTCACTTCGTTCGGCGCCGCGCCTCGAAGCCCGCCCGTGCCCTCCGGACCCTCCGGTGCCCTCCGCACCGGCGTCGTCCGGTCGTCTCGTTCTGTCTGAAAGAAACATCGCCCCAGCGGATTGCTCCAGTGCCTGACATGCTTCCTCAGTGAAAGAAACATCGCCCCTGCTCAGTCGAAATGGGCCAAAAATGGCTCTTGTGGGCGTGCGTGGGCGAAAAAAGTTTCACGATGGCCCCCAATACCTCGTGCAGGGGCGATTTGTCTTTCAAGCTGCTTGTGTTGACGTGCCATGTGCGTGACAAAATTCGCCCTGCGTCGGTTGGTTGTGCCGTGAGCGTGAATATTTTCGCCCAGCACGCTGAAATAGGCCCAAAATAGGCGTCTTTTGGTGTGCTGGGCGAGTTTTGTGCCGGACATGCCGCTGCAGGTGTTGTGTGGGGCGAGTTTTGTGCCGATGGGGACTTGGGGGCGTAGTACTGGGGGTCGTTGTGCGTTGGCCGCGGCGCCCAATGAGGCCGCAACAAGGTCGACGAGCCACGCGGATCCGTCCGCAGCGGTCGTGCGCGGCGTTTCTGGTCGCTGTTCAGTAATTTCGCATGCAATTCCCTTCAAGTTTCATGCTTCTTTGTTCCAGTTCGTTACAACGTGTCACTTGTGTTGTGGAATTCCATGCGACTTGCGTGAGGGGCTGGGGCTGCGTGGGGCGTGCGATGTCTTAGGAGCGGCATATGGATGTTGAGTGAGCGGTGTGCCCCTAGATCTAGGTCGCGCCTTATCTCAGGTGTGGGTCGTGCCCCTAGATCTAGGGTGCACTCCTGATCGTTGGGCTGGGTGGCGTGGTCGCTCTGGTCGTGCCCCTAGATCTAGGGTCCACTCCGGCACCTAGAACTAGGGTGTGCTGGCCGTCGGGGGCCGTCTGAAGTGGTCTGTTCGGACCCCCTTCAACCGACTTTCCGCGTGATTCCGCCGATTTTGTTGAAATGGTGGCCAACCCCTATATCTAGGGGCGCTTAGTCGCCAACGACCCCTAGATGTATGGGTGCGACACGCCCAAGAGCCCTGCCAGAGAGTGTGACGCTCAACATCTTTTAGGTGGTTGGCAAGTGGTTATACACAGGGTGGTGATGTGCTCGTCCACAGGGTGCGCAGGGGTGTGTTGGGGTGTTGGAGGGCCCTAGATGTGCCCGTAGGTTAACCGCAAACCCCAATGTTTGCGCGCATCTTTGCGCACCCGTGCGCAGGGGGCGACAAACCTTGAAGACTCCTCCCTGATCCTGACCGCCCGCTCCGTCCACAGGCGCTGTCGGCCTCATCCACAGTCGGGGCGGTACACACAACATCTAGGGGTCGCTTGCGTGGGCGGCCACGAGGTGTAGTGTTGTCGTGTTCGCGGCGAACGAGCCGCTAGAAAGCCAACACAGGATGCCAACGTCCGGCCTCGAGCCGCAAGGAGACACGAACATGTCGATCACCGTCTACTCCAAGCCCCGCTGCCCCCAGTGCGACGCGACCTACCGCGCCCTCGACAAGCAGGGCGTCTCCTACGAGAAGATCGACGTCACCCAGGACGCGGAATCCCTCGCCTTCATTAAGGGCCTCGGCTACCAGCAGGCCCCCGTCGTCGTGGCCGGCGAGGACCACTGGTCCGGCTTCCGCCCCGACCGCATCAAGGCCGTCGCCGCCGCAGTCGCCCCCCCTGGCGCTGCAGGCCTGAGTTGCGCCGATAAGTCCCGGCCGCGAGGCCGGGGCTTTCGCATATCTGGGCGGGGACGAGGCCGGGGCGTAGCCTGCGGAAACGGCGCGGATGTGCTCGAATGAGCGGCGCGCGAACCCGTGGTGGAAATAAGGAAAAGAGCGGCTCACCGGCTGTCAGGGCCCGCCGCCCACGACTGCGTAGGCACGCCACCAACGACCTTGTCCGCCCGCCGAGCCGGGCGCGTCGATCATCCCACATGGGACACGCGTGCGAGGCACCCCCGAGCGGGCCTCGGGGGTGAGACACTAGAGATTCAGCATCCCGCCAAGCAGGAAGGATCACCATGGGCAGCGTCGTCTATTTCTCGTCGGCGACGGGTAACACCCGCCGTTTTGTCGAAAAGCTCGGCCTCCCGGCGGCGCGAATCCCGTTGCTTCCCAAGGATGAACCCCTGCGCGTGACCGACGAGTACGTGCTCGTTGTCCCCACCTACGGCGGCGGCAATCTCAAGGGAGCGGTGCCCAAACAGGTCATCAAGTTCCTCAATGACCCCGACAATCGTGCCCTGTGTAGGGGCGTCATCTCGTCGGGAAACACTAACTTCGGCAAGGCCTACTGCATCGCGGGCGACATCATCGCGGCCAAGCTGGGGGTCCCCCACATGTATAAGTTCGAGCTCCTCGGTACGCCCGAGGACGTCTCCAGAGTTCGCGAAGGACTGGAACAGTTTTGGCAGAAAACTACACCGACACAGGCGTAGAGGAAGCTCCCTCCCCGGAGCTGGACTACCACGCGCTGAACGCGCAGCTTAACCTGTACGACGCGAACGGACACATCCAGTTCGACGCGGACCGTGCGGCGGCTCGCCAGTACTTCCTCCAGCACGTCAACCAGAACACGGTGTTCTTCCACGACCTGGAAGAGAAGCTGAAGTACCTGGTGGACGAGGGCTACTACGAGAAGCACGTCCTGGATCAGTACGACTTCGCGGACATCAAGGAGCTGTACAAGCAGGCCTACGCCCACAAGTTCCGCTTCCCGACGTTCCTGGGCGCGTTCAAGTACTACACGTCGTACACGCTCAAGACCTTCGACGGGAAGCGCTACCTGGAGCGCTTCGAGGATCGTGTTGCCATGGTGTCCCTGTACCTGGCGCGCGGCGATATTGAGCTGGCTCGTAGCTTCGTCGATGAGATCATGACGGGCCGCTTCCAGCCCGCCACCCCGACCTTCCTTAACGCCGGCAAGGCGGCGCGCGGCGAGCTGGTCTCTGCTTCCTGCTGCGCATCGAGGACAACATGGAGTCGATCGCGCGCGGCATCAACTCCGCGCTGCAGCTGTCCAAGCGCGGCGGCGGCGTCGCCCTGCAGCTGACGAACCTGCGTGAGTCGGGCGCCCCCATTAAGAAGATTCAGAACCAGTCCAGCGGCGTCGTGCCCGTCATGAAGCTGCTCGAGGACTCCTTCTCCTACGCGAACCAGCTGGGCGCGCGTCAGGGCGCGGGCGCTGTGTACCTGCACGCGCACCACCCGGACATCATGCAGTTCCTGGACACCAAGCGTGAGAACGCGGACGAGAAGATCCGCATCAAGACGCTGTCCCTGGGCGTTGTCATCCCGGACATCACGTTCGAGCTGGCCCGCAAGAACGAGGACATGTACCTGTTCAGCCCCTACGACGTGGAGCGCGTGTACGGCGTGCCCTTCTCCGAGATTTCGGTGACGGAGAAGTACCACGAGATGGTGGATGACGGCCGTATCCACAAGCGCAAGATCAACGCGCGTCGCTTCTTCCAGACGATCGCTGAGATTCAGTTCGAATCCGGCTATCCCTACATCGTCTTCGAGGACACGGTGAATAAGGCGAACCCGATCAAGGGCCGCATCACCATGTCGAACCTGTGCTCGGAGATCCTGCAGGTGTCCGAGGCTTCGACCTACAACGATGACCTGTCCTACGACCACGTCGGCAAGGACATCTCCTGCAACCTGGGTTCGCTCAACATCGCGAAGACCATGGATTCCCCGGACTTCTCCAAGACGATTGAGATGGCGATCCGCGGCCTGACGGCCGTCTCGGACCTGTCGGATATCGGCTCGGTGCCGTCGATCGCTCGCGGTAACGCGATGAGCCACGCGATCGGCCTGGGTCAGATGAACCTGCACGGTTACCTGGCGCGCGAGCACGTGCACTACGGGTCCGAGGAGGCCCTGGACTTCACGAACATGTACTTCATGACGGTCCTGTTCGAGGCCATCAAGGCCTCGTGCAAGATCGCGCGCGAGCGCGGCGAGACCTTTGAGGGCTTCGAGGAGTCGAAGTACGCGTCGGGCGAGTTCTTCCGCAAGTACATTGACGAGGAGTGGGCCCCCACCACGGACAAGTGCCGTGAGCTGCTCGCCGCCTCGTCGATCAAGGTTCCGACCCAGGCGGACTGGGAGGCCCTGGCGGCCGACGTCGCCAAGTACGGCATGTACAACCAGAACCTGCAGGCCGTGCCTCCGACGGGTTCCATCTCGTACATCAACAACTCGACGTCGTCGATCCACCCGATCGTGTCCCGCGTGGAGATCCGCAAGGAAGGCAAGATCGGCCGCGTCTACTACCCGGCGCCCTACATGTCGAACGAGAACCTGGAGTACTACCAGGACGCGTACGAGATCGGTCCGGAGAAGATTATCGACACCTACGCGGTGGCCACCCAGCACGTGGATCAGGGCCTGTCGCTCACGCTGTTCTACCCGGATACGGTGACGACTCGTGACCTGAACAAGTCCTACATCTACGCGTGGAAGAAGGGCATTAAGACCCTGTACTACATGCGCCTGCGCCAGATGGCCCTGGAGGGCACGGAGGTCGAGGGCTGCGTGTCCTGCATGCTGTGACGTGACGCCCGTTTGTCGGGTGGTGCGGGGGTCGGGAAACCGGCCCCCGCACCGTTTTATCAGGGACGAGGTCGGGGCGCAGCCCGCGGGAAACTCGCAGGTTTCGTGTGTGAACCTCGCCGTCTATTCGGATTTTCGGAAAGCTACTCGTATGATGTGGGAGGTAAATCCCCTCACATCTTCCCGGAGTAAGCGATGAGCGATCCCATGAATCCCTACGGCGCTGGTGGCGTCGGGGGCCAAGGTGGCTACGACCAGCAGGGCATGTACGGCACTCAGCCGGCGTACGGTTCCCAGCCTGCGTATGGCGCGGGTCAGCCCCCGTACGGAGGTCAGCCGGACATGCCGGCCTATGGCCAGCCGCAGGGTGGGTACGGTCAGCCTGGCTACGGCAACGTGGGGTACGGCCTGAATCCCGCGGTTGAGCGCGTGCGTTCGAACGCATCGATGGTTCGGATCATGGCGTTCGTTAGTTTCGTGACCATTGGGCCGATCCTGTCGATCGGTGCGTGGATCTGGGGTGGGATGCTCGTGACCGAGGCGCAGGGCCTCAACGCCCCCATGGATGTGATCAACGACGTGGAAGGCGCCAAGAAGATCGCGATGATCTGCAGCATCATTCAGATCGTCGGCATCGTCCTTTTGATCCTTCTTTCTGTTGTTTTACCCTTCCTTATTCTGCTCATTGCAGGTGGAACGTCGGGGTACTGACGAGATCGAGCGACGGATATCGGATGCGCGCCCCTTGTGGGGCGCGCATCCCTCTTATTGAAGTGGTACAGCGCTCATCCCTCCTCGTTCTTTCCGTGCAGCGCGATGTGTGCGCTAGGATGAGCCGCGTAACTGATGACCTATTCCATTTGGAGTATCCCATGAGCGATCCCATCAACCAGTACCCCACCGCCGACCAGCCCGCCTACGGCCAGGCCCCCCAGGGCGCCCCGCAGCCCGCGTATGGCCAGGCCCCCCAGGGCGCGTACGGCCAGGCCGGCTACGCCGTGAACCCGGCCCTCGAGAAGATCCGTTCGAACGCCTCGACCGTTCGTATCGCCTCCTTCCTGAGCTTCATCTTCGGCGGCCTGTTCCTGTCCGGCGGCATGTGGTACTGGGCGAACAAGATGACGGCTGAGGCCCAGGCTCTCGGCGCCCCCCTCGATATCATGACGGACCTGCAGAGCGCACGTAACACTGCGAAGATCTGCTCGATCATCCACATCGTCGTCCTCGTGGCGGTCGTGCTGATCTACGTCATCGCCTTCATTGCTATCCTCGCGGGTGGCTCGAGCTACTGAGTTCTTTACCGTGTGAGGCCCGGATCGATTCTTGATCCGGGCCTCACATTTTTCCGTCGAACAGTGCTGATAGGATTCCTTACGGAATTAAACGGATAGATGAATTGGAGTCTCCAGTGAGCGACCCCCTGAACCCGACCCCCGCGGATGCCGCCGCGCAGCCCTACGCGCCGGAAGGTGCCGGTGCCGCTTCGTACGCCCCTCAGCAGGATGCTTACGGGGCTTCCGCCCAGGCCCAGCAGCCCTACGCACCTGAGGGTGTCGGCGCTTCCTCGGCTGCTGTGCAGCCCTACGCGCCCGAAGGTGCCGGCACGGCCTCGGCGCTCCCGCAGCAGGATGCTTTTGCCGCTCCCGGCCAGCCCCAGTTCACCCAGCCCGGTACGAACCAGTACGCGCAGTACGGTCAGGCCCCCCAGGGTGCCCCGCAGGGCATGCCTCAGGGTGCGTACGGCCAGCCTCAGGGTGCGTACGGCCAGCCTCAGGGTGCGTACGGCCAGCCTCAGGGTGCGTACGGCCAGCCTCAGGGTGCGTACGGCCAGCCTCAGCAGGCCTACGGGCAGCCCATGTACGGCCAGCCGATGTACGCTCCCTCGGCGGGCAAGGACTTCTCGTACATCCAGATTGGCTCGTTCGTGGCCATCGGCGTCTCGGTCTTCAGCTGGCTCCTTTTCCAGATTTTCCTGTCGGTCCCCGCGATGATCGGTGCAATCATCCTGAACGTGAAGGCGAAGCGTGAAGGCGCCCCGCAGAACTTCGTCAACATCTCGAAGATCGCGATGATCGTCACGATCGTGATGGCCAGCCTCCAGCTGCTGCTCGGCGTCCTGTTCGTTGTTTTCGCCGTGATGAGCGAACTATAACAACCGGCGAGAAGACGCGTCAGCGTCGCCCAACGCCACAGAAGCCTGCGAGAACGCCACCCCCGTTCTCGCAGGCTTCGCCTGTATTCTTGAAAGCATGACTCCCCGATACGAAGCCCCCTCGCGCGCCATCTCCGGAACCGACGCAGACCTCCTCGACCAGCTGCGATACGCGGACGGGCGCCCCTACGGCTTCTACAAGAACGCCCTCGGTGCCTGGGATTACGGGGACTTCACCCTCGCGATCGACCACGTGCAGGCCGACCCCTACGCCCCGCCCTCGTCCCTGCGCGCCTGGTCGACGCCCGAGGCCATGGGACTGCCCGAGGCTGCCCTGGCCTCGTCCGACGCGCGCCTGGCGGCCGCCGACTTCATCGCACGCTCTTTCGACGAGGCCATCCGAGCCCGCGGAGCGCGCGACGTGTCCATCGCCCGCGCCGGCGCCCTCATCCTGCAGCGTTCCTACGCGACCGTGCTGCCCGACCGCGTCGAGGTCCGCTTCCAGGTCAAGCTCCCCGCGCGCGGACGCACGATCCTCGGCAAGAGCGCCGCCCGCCTCTTTGACGTCGACGTGCCCAACATCGTCATGGACTGCTTCGACTTCGTATCCGAGGACCCGGACACGACACGCAAGCGCTCCCGCCTCCTCGGCCACGTCGCCGCCTACGAGGACTACCGCGCGCTCCAGGGGATCCTCGAGGAACGCGGCTGGGTGTCTTTTGTTGCCGACGAGGCGCTGTTGGCGCGCCGCTCCGGCGTGTCCGAAACACCCCTGACCGGTGACGGCGTCGTCGCCTTCAGCGCCCCCGAAACCCTGCGTGCCACCGTCACCTGCCGCACGCCGGCGAGGTTTCCGGCATGGCGATCCCCCCGGGCCTGACCCTCATCGTGGGCGGCGGCTACCACGGCAAGTCCACGCTCCTCGAGGCCATCGCCCAGGGCGTCTACGCGCACATCCCCGGGGACGGCCGCGAGCTCGTCGCCACCGACCCCACCGCCACGAAGGTGCGCGCCGCCGATGGCCGAGCCGTCACCTGCGTTGATATCTCGCCGTTCATCACCCACCTGCCCGGCGGCGCCGACACCACGTCGTTTTCCACCGAAAACGCGTCCGGCTCCACCTCGCAGGCCGCCTCCATCATCGAATCCCTCGAGTTGGGCGCGCGCACGCTCCTCATCGACGAGGACACCTCCGCGACCAACCTCCTCATCCGCGACACGCGCATGCGCGACCTCGTCGCCGCCGAGAAGGAACCCATCACGCCCCTCGTCGACCGCGTCACCTCCCTCACCGAGGCCGGGGTCTCCCTCATCATGGTCGTCGGTGGCTCCGGTGCGTTCCTCGACGCCGCCGACCGGGTCCTCATGATGGACAACTACCGCTGCCTCGACGTCACCTCCCGCGCGCGCGAGGTCGTGGCCGACCTGCCGCGCCCCCGCACCGATGCGCCCACCAGCTGGGAGGCCGCGCCCCGCGTGCCGTCCGCGAAGGCCCGCGTGGACCGCCCGCGCACCAAGGCCTCGGGCACCTCTGTGCTGACGATCGACCGTTCGACCGTCGACATTTCCGACGTCGCCGCCGTCGTTGACCCCGGGCAGGCCGCGGCCATCGCCTGGTGCGTGCGCGGCGTCCTCGAGGAGATGGCCGGCAAGCAGTCGATGCCCGACCTCATGGCCAAGCTCGGCCGACGCCTCGCCTCCGAGGGCCTGGACGCCGTCTGCAAGTTCGGCGCCCGCTCCTACCCGGCGTTCCTGGCGCGCCCGCGCCTCATCGACGTGGGCGCGGCCATCAACCGCTACCGCGGACTGTCCCTGCGCGAGCCGCGCGGCGAGGTCTCCGAGTCCTAGTCGTTGTTGGGCGCCACGGGTGTTCCGGGCGCCGGATGTGCTTTGTTGGGCCGTGCTGCGCCGTGGGCGGCGGCCCGCCCGCGAGCCGTCCGCACTGCGAGCTTCGCTCGGCGCGCCGGCTCGAAGCCCGGCCAGGCCCCGCCACCGCCCACCGGCACCGCGGCCAGGCCCTCTTGTGCCCTCCGGCGCCCTCCACACCTGTAGGGCCTGGTGTGCTGATGTGCGCACAGCAATTTCGCACGTAATTCCTCGATGACTCATTCAAACATTGAATTTGCATCGTTGGAATTGCAATGTTTTTGGGGTGTCTCGAAAAATGACCACGATAAATTACGTGCGAAATTTGGCTGGCGGTGGTGTCGCCACCGCCCACGGGCACCGCAGTCAGGCCCCGCCGCCGCCCACGGGCGGCGTGGTCAGCACCAACAACCCCGCAGGCGCATCACACGGGAATTTCAACGGGTGCGCCCCTGGGGTAGGGCGACCGAGCGTCCCCGAGAACCCCCCGGGTGGTCTCGGGGATGAATCAGGGGAAACCTCCGTAGCGGTGACGCGCACCGCAGGTGCACGATGGATGCATGAACACGAACACGACAATCGCGCAGGCCCCCGTGGCCGACCAGGGGGCCCCGGCCTCGTCCATCGTCCGACTTCAGGGCGTCTCCAAGATCTACGGAAGCGGCGACGCGCAGGTGCGCGCCCTCGACGACGTGAGCGTCGGCTTCGGCTCCGGCGAATTCACCGCCATCATGGGCCCCTCCGGATCGGGCAAGTCCACGATGATGCACATCCTCGCCGGCCTCGACGCCCCCACCTCCGGGCATGTCTTCGTCGAAGACACCGATATCACCGCCCTCAAAGACACCGCGCTGACCAAGCTGCGCCGCGACCGCATCGGCTTCGTGTTCCAGTCCTTCAACCTGGTGCCAACCCTGGATGCGCGCGCCAACATCCTCCTGCCCATGCGCCTGGCCGGAAAGGCCCCCGAAAAGGAATGGTTCGACCTCATCGTCAACTCCCTGGGCATCGCGGACCGACTCAGCCACCGCCCCTCCGAAATGTCCGGCGGCCAGCAGCAGCGCGTCGCCGTCGCCCGCGCCCTCATGAGCCGCCCCGCCGTCATCGTCGCGGACGAGCCCACCGGCAACCTCGACTCGCACTCGACCACCGAGGTCATGGACCTGCTGCGCCGCGCCGTCGACGAACTCAGCCAGAGCGTCATCATGGTCACCCACGACACCGCCACCGCCGCCTACGCGGACCGCGTCCTCGTGTGCCGCGACGGACGCATCGTCTCCGACCTGCGCGACGTTACCGCCGACTCCCTGACCGCGGCGCTGCGCTGAACGCGCACGCCCACTCCCCAAGGCTCATCTCATGTCTGCAACACACTCACTCCTACGCGCTAACCAGCGCTCCCACGGCCGCCGCTATATCTCCACCGGCCTGGCCGTCGCCATCTCCACGGCCTTCATCGTCATCACCCTCATCGTCATGACGGCGATGACCTCGGGCCTGACCTCCAGCGTCTACGACCAGTACAGGGGCGGCACGATCGTCGTCTCCCAAGACAAGGACGCTCCTGAGGGCGCCATCGAAAGCGCCGAAAAAGCCCTGACAGCAACCAGCGGCGTCACCGCCATCAAGCACATGGCCCAGTGGCCCGCCGACGCCCAGACCGACGCGACGCGCGGTCAACTCTACGTCTCGCCGCTGGCCCCCAAGCCCTTCGCCGACCTCGACCTGAGCGCCGGAACCAAGCCAACTGCCGACGACCAGATCACCATCCCCGAGCACACGGCCTCGGCCCTCTCGCTGAAGGTCGGCGACACCGTCCGCGTGCGCGCAGGATTCACCGAGGGCGACTACCGCACCCTCACCATCGTCGGCACCACGCGCTCGAACACCATCAGCATGGGTGTCCCCGCCAGCTACGTGACTGACGGCGGCTTCTCCTCGATCTTCGGGACGACCGCGTCCGGCCAGTTCATCGTCGCGACCTCCGGAGCGGATGCGGACAGCAACGCAAACCCTCCCAGCGCCACCCAGGACGAGTGGGTGGCGAGAGCAAACTCCGCGCTCAGCGGCATCTCGGGCGTGACCGTCACCAGCGTGCACGAGGCGATCACGAAGGACCTCGACCAGGCGCGCCTGGGAGCAACCATGACGATCGGAATCATGCTGATCTTCCCGGCGATCGCGGCGCTCGTGGCCTCTATCGTCGTCTCCTCGACATTCCGAGTGGTGCTCACCCAACGCACCCGCGAACTGGCGCTGCTGCGTACGCTGGGAGCAACCAGGCGACAGGTCCGCTCGCTCGTGACCCGCGAGGCCCTCGCGATCGGAGTGATCTCGTCCGCGATTGGCGTCGCACTCGGCTGGCTGATTGGCGCGCTCGCGGAGGCGGGAACCGGCCTGGCCTCTAGCGTCGTCGCTGCGCTGGCGGGGGCCTCCGTCTGGCAGCTTGCCCTCACGTGGCTGGGCGCCACCCTGTTCACGACCCTGGTCGGCGTCTTCCCGGCCCGCGCGGCCTCCCGCGTGGCACCCGTCGCCGCCTCGCCCCCGTGAACGAGGCCGGGGCCGCCGCCCGCAAGAAGCACACCGTCCGCTTCATCATCGGCGCGCTCATCGCGGTGGCCGGGTGCGCTGCCGTTGTGGCCGCGTGGCGTTCGGATAGCGGCGGCACGAAATTCCTCGGGGCTTTCGGCGGGTCGCTCCTGGCGCTCCTCGGCGTGCTGCTGGTCGCCTCCGTGCTGCTGCCCGCCCTCACCCGCGCGTTCGGCGCGGCCTTCCCGGGCACCCTGTCCGCCATGGCCCGCGAGAACACGATGCGCAACCCCGGCCGCACCTCCGCGACCGGCACCGCGATCATCATCGGCGTGACCCTCGTCGTCACGATCATGGTCGGCGCCGCATCCGTGCGCACCACCCTGACCAACGCCGTCAACGACGCGCGCCCCTTTGACCTCATGGCCGTGTCTACCTCCGGAGCGCTCACCGACGACCAGCAGGCCGCCATCGCGGCCACCGACGGCGTCGCCGCCACCGTCGCCCAGTACGCCGCCCCCGGCACCCTGACGACCACCTCGGGCGCGCCCGCCTACGCTCCCGGTCAGGGAACCGATGCGCAGGACGAGGCCCAGGCCTCGTCGGTCATGATCACCGGAGAACCCGACTACACGGGCGTCACCCACTCGACCGTCACCCAGTTGGGCGATAACCAGGTGCGCGTCGGCGACGAGGCCCTGGCCGGGCAGACGCTGCGCCTGTGTGCCGACACGTGCGTGGACCTGAGCGCCACCTACGACAAGAACGGCAGCATCGGGGAGGCCCAGGTCTCCGAGAAGACCCTGCGCTCCATCGCGACCTCGCTCGAGCGCCAGGCGATCATCATCAAGATGGCCGACGGAGCAGACGCTGAGACTGTGCAGGCCGCGCTGCTCAAGGACTCGAACCTGAGCGTCAACGGCTCCGCCCTGGAACGCCAGATGTACACGAAGATCATCGATCGACTGATGCTCGTCCTCGTCGGACTGCTCGGCGTGTCCGTCCTCGTGTCCCTGGTGGGCGTGGCCAACACGCTGTCCCTGTCGGTCGCCGAACGCACCCGCGAGAACGGCCTGCTGCGGGCCCTCGGCCTGACGCGACGCCAAATGAAGAGCCTCCTCGCCCTCGAGGCGCTGTTCCTGTCGATGACCGGTGCGCTGATTGGCGTCGGCATGGGCGTCGCCTTCGGGTGGGTGGGCGTTATGTCCCTGCCGATCGAGGGCGCTACCCCGGTGCTGAGCGTGCCGTGGCTGCAGCTGGTCGGCGTGTGCGTCGTGGCCATCGTGTCCGCACTGATCGCGTCCTGGCTGCCCGGTCGCCGGGCCGCCAAGGTCAGCCCGTCGGAGGCGCTAGCGACGGAGTGATCACCACTGGTTGACAGACCGGATGTTGATGGGCGGGGGTGTCGCGGGTCTATCCCACGGCGCCCCGCCCGTTGGCGTGTGTTGCTTGTGGCCGGGCTGCTTGGTGCGCCCGTGGGCGGCGGCCCGCCCGCGCCGCGAGCTTCGCTCGGCGCGTCGCCCCGAAGCTCGGCCAGGCCCCGCCACCGCCCACCGGCACGGCGGCAGATCCCTCCGGTGCCCTCCACACCGGTGGGGCCGAGTCGCTGCTTGTACCTCAGCTCTGGCTGTTAACCAGCAACTTCGCACGTAATTCCTCTATGACTCATTCAAACATTGAATTTGCATCGTTGGAATTGCAACGTTTTTCAGGTATCTCGAAAAATGACCACGATAAATTACGTGCGAAATTTGGCTGGTGGTGGTGTCGTCGCCGCCCGCGGGTGCCGCAGCCTGGCCCCGCCTCGGCCCACAGGCACCGCAGCCTGGCCCTCCGCCGCCACTGTGGCTGGGCCGTGCATGTCTGCCCTCCAGACCGACGAAACCGGCCGCGTACGCGGATAGGTTATTGCGATATGGATAGGTTATGAGCATGCGGATAGCTTATTAACCTATCCGCATGCCGATAACCTATCCGCATCCGGACAACCTATCCACATAGGCCAAGGTGTGCTCCTCGCGCGCTCGCCCCGCCCCAGGCAGGCCACGCTGCGCCTCAGCACTCCACGACGTTGACGGCCAGGCCGCCCTCCGACGTCTCCTTGTACTTCGAGAGCATGTCGTTGCCGGTCTGGCGCATCGTCTCGATGACCACGTCCAGGCTCACCGTGTGACGGCCGTCGCCCCACAGGGCCATGCGCGCCGCGTTGATTGCCTTGACGGCCGCGATCGCGTTGCGTTCGATGCACGGCACCTGCACGAGGCCCGCCACCGGGTCGCACGTCAGGCCCAGCGAGTGCTCCATCGCGATCTCCGCCGCGTTCTCCACCTGCTGCGGGGTACCGCCGAGGGCCTGCGCCAGGCCGGCGGCCGCCATCGCCGAGGCCGACCCAACCTCGCCCTGGCAGCCGACCTCCGCGCCCGCGATGGACGCATTCGTCTTAATAAGGGCACCGATCGCCGTCGCCGCCAGCAGGAAGTCGTGCACGAGAGTGCGGCGGCGGGCCGCGCAGGCCTCGGGCGACGCGGGATCGTCCGAAGAAGTCTCCGAGGAGTCCTCCGCCGTCATGCGAATGTGTGCCAGCGGGGTGACCGCGCCGTCCTGGGTCGCAGGCCCCGCCGCCACGCCGGGCGTCGACCCCGTCTCCGGGCAGTGCGTCACCAGGTAGCCGAGCACCGCGGGGATCACGCCCGCCGCGCCGTTCGTCGGCGCCGTCACGACGCGGTGGCCCGCCGCGTTCTCCTCGTTGACGGCCAGAGCAAAGAGGTTCACCCAGTCCATCGCCCGCATCGGGTCGGCCACGGTCGACACCCAGGCGCGAGCAGCGGGGGGAGTGCACGCCGTCCGCGGGAGATGCGCCCGAGGAGGCCCCGGCCTCGTCCGTGGAAGACTGAGGGATGCCCGTCAGGCGCTCCGCCAGCTGGCCGGCGAGCGCGCGGGCGCGGCGCGGCACGTCCAGGCCGCCCGGCAGGATGCCCGCCGCCGAGGTGCCCGCGTCCACGCAGTCGAACATCGTGTCGGCGATGCGATCCAGGTAGGCGTTGACGGTCTCGCGCGGGCGCACCGCCTCCTCGTTCCTGCGCACGAGGTCCGCGATGCTCAGGCCGGACGCGTCGCACGCGGCGAGCAGCTGCGCACCCGACGCAAACGGGTGCGGCGCGGGAACGTCGATGCCGACACCCGCCTGGCTCGTCGCGAGCGACGACACCTCCGGATTCTGCGGGTCGTCATTCGTCTGAATCATGACGAAGCCGCCGCCCACCGAATAATAGGTGCGCTCCAGGATGACGGTGCCGTCCTCGTCGGACGCCGTGATCGTCAGCGCGTTCACGTGATACGGCAGGACCGTGCGCGGCACGAAACGCACGTCCTCGGCGATGTCGAGGGGAACCTGCGTGCCGCTCGGCAGCGTCAGCATGCTCGACGAGGCCAGGGTCGGCAAGATGGACTCCACCGTCTCGATATCCACCGTCTCCGGGTCGTAACCCGCCAGCCCGAGGAGAACCGCGCGGTCCGTCGAGTGACCACGGCCCGTCGCACCCAGCGACCCGAACAGGTCAATCGTGATGTGCGACGGCGGCTTCAGCGTCGTCAGCTCCGTCGTAAACGCCAAGCCCGCGCGCATCGGACCCACCGTGTGCGACGAGGACGGCCCGATACCAATGCGGAACATGTCGAAGACCGACAGAGGGTGCGGCGCATCGTGCGCGGCCACCTCACCCGAGACGATAGCTGCAGGCGTGGGGCGCGACGGGTCGTACGTCGTAACAGATGCGCCGAGGGCGACGGGGCGAAGATCCATGGGGACTATTGTGCAGCAGACGCCCGGGGCGCTGCCTGTTGTGGCAGCCCGCCGGGCCTCCGGCGTTGCTGTGCCCCGCCTGATCTCCGGCCGTTGCGTGGCCGTGCCTTGATGGGCCGGGCCGCTGTGTGTGCCGGTGGGCGGCGGCCCGCCCGCGAGATCGCCACACGCGAGCCTGACGGCTCGGAGTGGTCGATCTCGAGGCCCGCCCTGGCCCTACCGCCGCCCACCGGCACCGCGGCCAGGCCCCGCAGGCCCTGCGGCGGCCTCCAATCGGGCGGGGCTTGTGGCTGTGAATGGCCCGGCCTGGCCCTGCCGCCGCATTCCGCGTGGGGGTATGCGGAGAGTGTGGGCGCATCCGGATAGGTTGCCGCTATCTGGATAGGTTATGCGCATTCGGATAGGTTATTAAGCTATCCGGATGTTTGTTACCTATCCGGATGTGTTGCAGCCTGGGCGCATTGGTCTCCGGGCGGGCTTGGGTGGCCACTGGTCCTGATAGCGGCCTCAGGTGCTGCAATTTCGCACGTAATTCCCTTGAGGATGTTTCTGGTTTTGAAATGGGATCGTTGGTATTCCGCGGTTTTTGAGCTGTTGGTGAATGAGGTCCTAGGGGAATTACGTGCGACTTGTCGGGGGGCACAGTGCGGTGCCCGGCAGTTTCGCATGCAATTCCCCCTGGGCATGTTGTTCGTCCGTATCACTTCATGTCGCTGAGTCACTCCTGTTCGGGAATTGCATGCGACTTTGGGGAGGGAGGGTCGTAACTCGGGCAGGCGGGGTGAAAGTGGGGTGTGCAGATGGGACTGAAGTCCCATGTATTCGCAGGTGGGAAGAAGTTTGGGTGAAAGTGGATGACAGGATAAAGGGTTTTCGTTGCGATGCTTGACGCTTTGGGGATGACACCGGCTTGAGAATAGGACTAACGGTTGATTATCGAGGATGTGTCAAGCGCTGCAAAGTTCCACATTATGATTTGTTGCCAGCCGTTAAAAAAGATGAAAATTGGCGAAAAGGCCCGTTTTCATAGATTGAAACCAGTAGGTCAAACGTTGATGTTCTGCGGAAATGTAGCTTTACTATTATTCTGTAAGCTACACCACTCACAAAGCTGTGCAAAATAGGTTGCTTTTTTCGGTAACTGCATCGTACGCTGAGTGTCATCAAGGTTGTGGAAAAACCTCTCGGGACATCCCCCCGAGTACGACACAGCGAAGCAACAGTCTTCAAGGAGTGCGATTAATGGCAACGAGTCGAGCGCGCGCAGGCCACGCGCGGACCAAGCGAGCAGGAGTCGCGTCCCGCGCCCTGGCCGCCCTGGCCGTCGTGGCTACTGCGGCCAGTACGCTGGTCGTCTCCCAGGTCGCCGCCCCTGAGGCCGCGCACGCCGCCCAGGAGCAGCCCTCCGCCGGTATTAACGTTGGCCCCGTTCGCGCCAACATGGGAACGGGTTTCGTCAACGCGTCCGCGACGGACATGACCACCAGCCTTCCCGACAACTTCATCCGCTACGGCATCGTCAAGGGCATGAGCGACAAGCCTGCTGACAGGATCAGGACGGGCGCCGCCCCGACGACGACGTTCCTTGGCGGCGAGTACGCGAAGAATAACGATGCCTGGACCTACATCGCCCGCGGCTGGCCCTGGAAGTGGGATGAGAACCCCGCAAAGGCCAACGATAGTGAAAAGTGGATGCAGGCCCACTATGAACAGTGGAAGAATGGTGGCGACGGCACGATCTGGGTGAATGGCCAGTCCGCTATCGGCTTTAAGCCGAACGACCCGGGCACCGTCCAGCCCGGTCAGACCTTCCTGCTCGGCGCCATCCGTCACAACAACCTGCCGATCCGCGGCGGCGCAAATGTCAAGCAGTTCCTGCACTCGAGCCTGAATCTCACGCTCCCGGACCTGGTCGGCAGCACGCCTGAGAACTTCCCCTTCGTCAACCAGGAGACGTCCAACACCCTGGCGACGACGATCATCTACCGCAAGGGCGGTGCCTACGTGAAGACGGCCGGCGAGCCTGGCACGGGCACCTGCTCCTCCAGCTTCGGCCTTAACGGCTGGCCCGCGACCCAGCAGATCGAGGGTAAGTGGCCCCGCGACTGGCTCCTCGAAGGTGGCAAGTACGGTACCCCCGGCTACACGCCCTCCGGTTCCTTCATCGGTCCCGCCTACGAGCCCGACCCGGTGAACGCGGCGGATCGCTCGCAGGGCTACGTCAACAAGCCCGAAACTCAGTCCGGACGCATGTACTGCGTCAAGTACGTGGGCGAGGGCAACGGCGAGTACGACCTGTACAGCCAGTACTACAACAAGGGTGCCGAGCAGCCCGCCAGCACTCTGGGTACTAATCATCCCGAGGTTCTGCCGCGTACGTGGCCGGCGCCAAGGGCAATGTCAACGAGAACCCCTACGTGTGGGACAACGTGAAGCTGACGAAGACGACCTCGGACCAGACCTTCACGAAGAACGGTCGCACCTACCGCCTGCAGCTGTGGGGCTTCGTTCCCGCGGACAACCCCAGGACGCTGATCACCCCGGAGAATATTCAGAGCATTCCGACGGCCCAGTGCCCGGAGACCCCCGCTCCGGACGCCAAGCGCACCGACACCTTCATCACGCAGGAGCTCTCGGTCAACTACGGCTGCCTCTACGGCGTCATCACTGAGGAGCGAAGCGTGCGCATCGCGAAGGCCGTCGAGGACCCGGCGGGTGCCAACCCGACGATCCCTGCTGCCAACTTCGCGGTGGAGACCGGCGCGACCTGGCACGATAACACTGACCGTACCCCGGCAACCACCGGGACCGTGTCCGTCACGGCCCCCACGGCCTCGTCCGCCCCGGCGCGCGCCACCTACATGTCCGCCACCGACTCGCTCGCGTCGCTGACCCCCACCGCCTTTGGTACGGGCCAGGCGAAGTACGACTCGACGTTCATCCCCTTCGAGGTCGGCAACTCCGACTTCACCATCACGGAGAAGGAGATCAACACCGGCGGCGAGGACAAGTGGAACCTCAAGGACATCAAGTGTGTCAACGGCATCGGTGAAGACGTTGCCGTGACCAAGACCGAGCGCGGCGTCAGCTTCAAGAACGTCGGAGGCGCCGCCACCAACGAGGCAGCCCCCATCACCTGTACGTTCGTGAACGAATACCAGGCTCCCAAGCTGCGCGTCCAGAAGTCCATCGAGCGAACGGCGGCGCCAATGGCGCCATGAGCTTCAACGTGGACTACAAGATCGTCGCCACAAACGACGGCTCGCTGGCCGCCAACACCGGCAAGCTCACCGACAAGCCCGACTTCGCCAAGGGCCTGGAAATCCAGTCCGCGAAGATTGCCGAGACTCAGGCCGGCCTGGACTCCGCGTCCAACGCCACCGCCACCGGCGGCGTCTACACGCTGACCGACGGTGTCGAGCTGGCCCCGGGAGCCACCAAGGAATACTGGATCCGCTTCGCGGTCGTCCGTAACCCCGCGGCCGCCGGCTACAACGAGGCCGACCTGGCCTGCTCGACTCCGAGGGGGGAACGTCCCCGCCGCCGGCTACGGCCTCTTCAACGAGGTCCTGGCGCAGAACGGCAAGGACTGGGACGGCACGGATAACAACAAGGCCTGTGGCCCCACCGTTCCCCACGACTTCGTGGTGGTGAAGGCCGGTACGCAGAACACGGGCAAGACCTTCGCGGATGCCTCGAACCAGTACACGGGCCCCAACAACATGCCGCTCTACCCGCTGTCTGGCGCTGAGTTCGCGATCTACAACGCCAACCCGAATACCGACGCAAACGCCACCGTGGTCAAGACCCTGACCCAGGCGACCGCGACCGACGGCTACTACTGGTCCGTCAGCGACCTGAACCTCGACACCGCCTACTGGCTGGTCGAGACCAAGGCCCCCGCGGGACACTCCCTGCTGCCCCAGCCTCTCGAGTTCAAGCTGACGTCCCGACCCAGCGGCTCCGGCACCACGGTTGAGCTTGCGGCCGACCTGAGGGACCAGGCTAAGTGGGCCACGAGCGCCGTCCAAGCGTTCTCCTCCGAGGCCTCCTCCCTCCCCGGCCCCCAGGGCTTCCTGGCCGCCGGAACCCGCAAGGCCACCATCGTTGTCAAGGACACCGAGGTTGGCGAGCTGCCCAAGGCCGGCAGCACCGGAATCTACCCCTACATCGGCGCCGCAGCTGTGCTGATGACCGGGGCGATGGTGATGACTGTGGTCACCACCAAGAGGCGCAAGGCAATCGCCTGAGCCACCCATGAGGTCCCGTGACCACGAGACCCACCATCAGGAAAAACTCCCGAAATCACACACACAGGAGAAAGAAAACCCATGAGCACCACGAAGACCCGCCGCAGCCTGAGCCTGCTCGCAGCCTTCGCCGTCGCCGCCGGCGCGCTGGCCCTGCCCGCCGCCACCTCCGCGACCCAGGCTGCCCCCGCCTTCGGCCTCGCTGCCACCGTCGAGCGCGCCCCCTCGCTGGTCGACCTCGACACGTCCAAGACCGGCTCCATCACCATCCACAAGCTGGTCAAGGACGCCACCAACGGCACCGCCGCTGGCAACGGCCTCGAGGACGCCAACGCTTCCGGCGACCCCCTCGACGGTGCGACCTTCACCGTCGAGAAGCTGACCAACGTCGACCTCACCACGCAGGCCGGCTGGGAGAAGCTCGCTGGCTTCAACGGTGACGTCACTGCCGCGAAGGCTGACGGCGTTGACGCTGCCGTTACCAAGACCACCGCCGGCGGCGGCCTGGCCACCTTCTCCGGCCTCCCCCTCGGCGCCTACGTCGTGACCGAGACCGTGACCCCCGCCGGCTACGTCGGCTCCAAGCCCTTCATCATCACGGTGCCCATGACGCACCCGACCGAGCTCAACAAGTGGGTCTACGACGTCCACGCCTACCCGAAGAACTCGAAGGCCGGCATCGAGAAGACCGTCGCCGACATGGACACCCCCGCCGTTGGTTCGGATATCTCCTACACCATCAAGTCGGACATCCCCGCCGCTGAGGCCCTCGACTTCTACGACGTTGTCGACCAGTACGACAAGCGCGTTGAGCTGCCCGAGGCCGGCATCACGCTGAAGATCATCGACGGCAAGAACGGCGAGGTCGCCCTGGCCAAGGGCACCGACTACACGCTGGTCGCCGCTGACGGCACCGACGGCAAGACCAAGTTCTGGACCGCCGAGTTCACCGCTGATGGCCGCGCCAAGCTGATCGCCAACCGCAAGGACGACAACACCAAGGTCCAGATGGACCTGGCCGGCAAGGTCAAGGAGAAGGTTGAGGCTGACGGCCTGTTCAAGAACAAGGCCATCCTGCTCCCCAACGCCCCCTCCAACGGCTGGAAGCCCAACTCGGGCGAGGTTCCCCCGCCGGATTACCCGAACTCCGAGGTCGTCTCCAAGTTCGGCAAGGTGAAGATCACGAAGGTTTCCGCTAAGGATGCCACCGCCAAGCTGAAGGACGCCGAGTTCGAGGTCTACAAGTGCACGCCTGCGACCAAGCCCACCGAGAACTTCCAGTCCGTTGACGCGACGCTCGACACCAAGCTCGCGCCCGCCGGCATCGAAACCTACAAGACCGATGCCAACGGTGAGGTCACCATCGACGGCCTGCGCAACAACGACTGGGCGAACAACGCTGCTGTCGCCGAGGCTGACCGCGGCTGGTACTGCCTCGTTGAGACCAAGGCCCCCGAGGGCTTCGAGCTCCAGACCCGCCCGATCGCCTTCCAGATCCTGGAGTCCAACTCCAAGGCTGACAACGAGTACACCCTCAACACCACGGTGAAGGATGTTCCGAAGAACGGTGGCTTCAACCTGCCGCTGACCGGTGCTGCCGGTGTTGGCGTCCTGATCGGCGCTGGCGCCCTCCTCGTGGGCGGCTCCGGTGCGATCGCGCTGGCCAACAAGCGCCGCAAGGAGCAGGCTGACGCCTGAGCCTAGCTAGCGACACACGGGGGTGTGGACCCGCGGGTCCACACCCCCCTTGCGTTACCCGCAACCGCCCCCAGCGGTACTACCCTGTAACCAGACAAACTTCCACGGCCTCGGCAATGAACGGAGAAAGCGTGAGCACCCAAGCGCCCGACAAGAAGAAGACACCCCTCAAGTGGCGTCTCCTCACCATCGCGCCCCCGATCCTGCTGCTGGCCGGCATCCTGGTCCTCCTGTACCCCGTCTTCGCGACCCAGTACAACAACGCGCGCCAGGAACGCATCGCCTCCGAATTCAGCGCTGTCGCCGAAAACGCAGGCCCCGACGCCGTCGCCGAATCCCTGCGCCGCGCCGACGAATACAACCTCAAGGCCTCCGAGTCGCCCATCCTCGACCCCTGGCTGGACGCCCAGCGCCCCGGCACCGCGCAGTACCAGGACTACCTGAGCCAACTCAACCTCAACGACGTCATGGCGACCATCAAGATCCCCTCGATCGACGTCAACCTGCCGATCTACCACGGCACCGACACCGCGACGCTCGACAAGGGCATCGGCCACCTCTTCGGCACCGCCCTGCCCGTCGGCGGCGAGTCCACGCACACAGTCCTCACCGGCCACACCGGCCTGGGCAACGCGACCATGTTCGACCAGCTCACCAGCGTCAAGATGGGCGACTACTTCTACATCGAGACCGCCGGGCGACACCTCAAGTACCAGGTCACCGACATCCGCGTCGTCCTGCCCCACGAGACCGAGTCCCTCAACAAGGTCGAGGGCAAGGACCTCGCCACCCTCATCACCTGTACGCCCTACGGCGTCAACACTCACCGCCTCCTCGTGACCGGCGAGCGCGTCCCCATGGACGAAGAGGCTGTCGCCGCCGAAGCCGCGCAGGTCAAGGGCTCCGTCATGAAGCCGTGGATGATCGCAGTCCTCGCATCCGTCGCCGTCATCCTGCTCGTCGCCGGCATCATCTGGCTGCGCTCCCGCAAGCGCAAGGACGAGGAGCCGCAGGCGCTCGACGGCGCCGCCACTGGCGCGCTTGCCTCCGCCGGGGACGAGGCCGGGGCTGAGCCCGTCGAGGCCGCCCCGTCCGGCGTGGTCGCGTCCGCCTCCGCGGAGGCCGAGGCCGCCGCCCCCGAGGCGCACGCCGCCCCCGACCTGCTGACGGACGCCGAGCAGATCTCCGAGGAGGAGATCGCCGCCGGCCGCACCGCCGCCCTGAGGAAGATGCTTGAGGAGCGCGGCAAACAGTAAGCAACACTGTCGCGTGGCCTTCGTGGGCCACCTGAGACGCGGAAACGGGCGGGTATGAGCGAGCAAGCTCACCCGCGCGTTTCTGCGCATTTACGCTAAAGTCAGTGAGTAACTGTCAAACAATCTGGAGGGCACGTGGAGCATCACCCCAGCGGCGCACGCTCCCGCCGCGCCACGCACGCGAGGGCCGAGTCCCGGCTTCGTCGCGCCGTCGCGCGTGCCCTGGCTGCCCTCCTCGTCGCGGGTGCTGCCCTCCCCGGCCTCGTCGTCCCCGATCGCGCCGACGCAGACCCCGCGCTCGAGCCTCCTGGCGGCGGCACCGTCCCCGTCACCTCATCCGCTGGCCGCCTCGGTGCGACCACCATCAACGGCTCCGGCTTCGACCGCACGACCAACGTTCCCGACAACGCATACGTCGGGACCGTGCGCGGCGCGGGCCCCTATGATCCCGCAGACCCAGCCCAGTCCTCGGCCCCCCCTCCAGCCCGGAATCGCCCAGCCCATGCTGGACGCCGCCGTCGCCTCGGGCGACTACTGGACCTACATCGCGCGCGGCCTGCCCGCCACCAACCCCGTCGCCACCGGCGTCATCTCGCCGCAGAACACCAACGCCCTGGGCTACAAGCCCAACAACCCGGGCAACGTCCCCATCGGCAAGCCCTTCCTGCTGGGCACCGTGCGACACAACAACTTCCAGGTCCACTCGGCCAGCCAGTGGGTCCACTCGTCGATCGACGTCACCATCGGCGGCATCGAGGACTCCTTCCCCCCTTTGACCAGGAGGAGACCGAGGACGACACCGACACCACCGCGGCCCTGAGCGACGAGGGCGCCTACATGCTCGCCTCGCGCGCCAGCGGACCGAACTCCTGCCCCGCCAACGCGCCCTACGCCGCCCTCAACCGCGACGCCGGACCGGGCGTCTGGTACTGCTACCGCCACGTCGGCAAGGGCCGCGGTAACCGAGATATCTACACGAACAACCCGGCCGCCTATCCCGACGCCGCGGGCACGCCCGACCAGAGCCCGGGCTCCGAGGACGTCCTGACGATCTCGCGGACCACCTCGAACAAGACCGTCACGATCGACGGAATCCCGTACCGCCTCGTCATCGCCGGCTTCACCCCCAGTGGCGATGGCGTCTGCCCGGACACGCCGCCCGAGGGGGTCACCCCCGTCTCCACCTTCAGCTCGAAGGAAAACAAGACCTCCTACGGGTGCCTGTACGCCACCTTTAGCCAGGAGCGCTACATCCGCATCGCGAAGACCATCACCCCGGAATCTGAGGTTATCGGCGGCAAGATCCCCTCCTTCAACTTCACGACCCTGGGCATCGGCGACTTCGTCTCGCCCACGGGCGAGCCCCTCAAGACCGCTGAGAACGCTGGCGGCTTCGTCGACTGGTCCTCCTTCGCGGACAGCCCCCTGACCCCCACGGGCTACGGCAAGGACGGTACCGTGACGTCCGGGTATCAGGCCTTCATCCCCGGCTACTCCCAGTTCGTCATCGCCGAGACCGGCCCGCGCATCCCCGGGCGCCGCCCCCTGCGCTTCGGCGAACCCGGCTACTTTGGCCCCTGGAAGGTCTCCGACGACCCGAATTCGGCACGCTGGGAGCTCACCGACATCAGCTGCGTCAATGGCATCGGCGAGCCCGTCAACGTCACGCGCGACCCCATGACCGGCGGCATCGACTTCTCGGACGTGCCCCCGGCCAAGACCGCGGCCGCCGTGCCGATCACCTGCAACTTCACGATCCAGCAGCAGGCCCCCAAGCTGCGCATCGACAAGACCGTCGAAAGCGTCGAGGGCGCCTCCGGTGACACGATCACCGTCACCTACCGCGTGACCGCCACGAACGACGGTACGATTGCGGGCACAACGGGCCGCCTCGTCGATACTCCGGCCTTCGCGCCCGGCCTCACCCTGCGCTCCGCGGCGATCGCCACCTCTCTCGAGGGCCTGGGTAGCGCCCGCGAACAGAACCGTGCCGCCACCTACGTCCTCACCCAGGGCACCAACGTCGCCCCCGGGGAGAGTGCGACCTGGTTCATCCGCATGAAGGTCACCCGCGACAAGGCGGCCGCCGGATACAGCGAGTCCGCCCTCGAGTGCGTCTCCTCGAACGGGCGCATGACCCCCAAGCGCGGCCTCTACAACTCCGTCGCCGGCCCCTACGACCACGACGGCGCCGCCAACAACGAGGCCTGCGCCCCCGCCCGCCCGCGCACCATCCGCATCGAAAAGGCTGGCACCCAGCCCGTCGGCACCGCCAACGAGGACGGCACCTACCCGCTCGAGGGCGCCGCCTTCGCGATCTACGACAACGAGGCCCTGACCGGCACCCCCGTGTCCACCTCCGACGGCGACTCGCAGTTCGTCACCGCGCCGCTCGAGACCGGCAAGACCTACTGGCTCGTCGAGACCCGCGCCCCCGCCGGGCACGTCCTCCTGCCCCGCGCCGTGCCCTTCCACATCGAGGTGGGCGCCGACGCCTCGGCCTCCACGGTGATCACCACCGACTTCGGCGCCGACGAGGGGTTCACCTCCGTGCGCGTCATCCCCGCCTCCGCGGGCACCGGCACCGCCGCGTTGCCCGCGATCCGCGTCGTCGACACCCAGGTCGGCGTGCTGCCCAACTCCGGTGCCGCCGGCATCTACCCCCACCTCGGTGTCGGCGCCGCCCTCCTCGGCCTCGCCGGCGCGTGCGCGTGGGTACGCCGCCGCGCCGCCTGACCGGAACGAGTCCGGGGCTCGGACCCGCTTCGTGTCCCCTGTGGTGTGTGCCCCGTGCCGCCCCCGCGCGAGGCGAGCGCGACCGCGGCGGGCCTCGTCCCCTACGATGGGAACCATGAACCTCAGCTTCCCCGAGCGCATCCGCGTCGACGCCATCATCCAAGCCGCCATGGACATGGAGGCCGCGCCCCTCCTGCACGAGCTCGCGCCCATCGGCGACGACGAGACGCCCCAGGCCATCCTCGCGGGCAGTCACAAGACCCAGCGCTTCGTGCTCGGCATCCTCGACGGACGCACCGTCCTGGTCGTCACCTCCGGCATCGGCCTGGCCAACGCCGCCTCCGCGACCGCGCGCGCCCTCACCCTCGCCGAGGCGCCCATCGTCATCGCGGCCGGCACCACCGGCGGCCTCGCCCGCGACATCAACGTCGGCGACATCGCCGCCGGCACCCGCGCGATCTACGGGCAGGCCGACGCGACCGCCTTCGGCTACGCCATGGGCCAGGTCCCCCAGATGCCCGTCGACTACACCACCTCCGAAGCCGCCGAGGAACGCCTGCCCATCCTGCGCGGCCTCATCGAGCACCCCGTGCGCGCCGGCCGCATCATCTCCTCCGACTCCTTCTGCACCGAGGCCAACGTCGGCCCCATGCGCGAGCGCTTCCCCGACGCCATCGGCACCGACATGGAAACCTGCGCGATGGCCCAGGTCTGCTGGTCCTCCGACGTCGACTGGATCTCACTTCGAGCCGTCTCCGACCTGTGCGGCCCCACCGCCGACCAGGCCTTCCACATGGACGGCGCCCGCGCCGCCGCGCACAGCGCCCAGGCCGTGCGCGCCTACCTGACGCTGCTCTGAGCGCCCCGGCTATACCCTGCGGCCCCCACTGAACCGCGCCCCGGCCTCGTCGCCCCGGCCTCGTCGCCCCGAACGAACGGAAACGATCATGACCCGTCCCGCCCGCGTCCTCATGGTGTGCACCGGCAACATCTGCCGATCCACGATGGCCCACACGATCCTCGAACAGGCCGCCGCGCGCGTCGGCGTGGACGTCGTCGTCGATAGTGCCGGCGTCTCCGACGAGGAAGCCGGTAACCCGATTGATCGCCGCGCCGCCCGCGTCCTGCGCGATGCCGGGTACACCGTGCCCGACCACCGTGCGCGCCAGATCAGCGCCGGCGAGCTGGGGGAGTGGGACCTCATCCTGGCCATGACCTCGCGCCACCTGAGCGTCCTGGAGCGCCTCGCCGACCGCGCGGGGGTTGAGCATGAGGGCGCGCCCGCGTCCTCGGCCGACCTGGGCCAGGGGCCGCGCGTGTGCCTGTACCGCGACCTCGACCCCGAGGGCAGCGGCGACGTGCCCGACCCATGGTACGGAGGTCACCAGGACTTCCTGGACACCCTTGAGGTCATTGAGCGGGTCACCCCGCAGATCCTCGCCTTGGCGCGCTGAGCGGGCTTTCTCCCAATGTTGCACGTAATTCCAAAACGGTAAGTTTTGGAGTCCTCTGAAAACCGTGGAATTTCAACGATGTGAATTCAAAAGTTGAAATAGCGGTGGAGGAATTACGTGCGACATTTTTGGGTAAGCGTGGTGTGTGGCGTCAAGATGCCCGTCCGAGGCCGTGGTGCGGCAGGTAGAGACCGCCCAAGGTCTGCAGGAAACCGATGTTCTTGGCAGCCGCGCGAGCTCCCTCAGCTTCCGCGTGCGACACGAGGCCTCGGATCGCCTTGACCGATTCGGGGACCTCTCGCGCAAAGTCGCCATTCATGACGTCGTCATACGCGAATCGAAGGACGACGTATCCGCGCCGTAGAAGTTTACGGTCGCGCTTGAGGTCCTTCTCGCGCTGTTCCTTTGACGAGTGGAAGGCCCACCCATCCACCTCGATGACGATGAAGCCGAGGATGATCATGTCGACCTCGCCGACTCCTTCGATCCAGACTCCGACCTGCGGCGTCAGTCCCATGTCGACGAGCTGCAAGCGGGCAACGGTTTCGAGGATCGAGCGGGCACGCTTCGACGAGAGGGAAAGCGCCTCTCTGAGGTGAGGAAGCCGACTGCCGGTTGGTGGGATAGTGAGTGTCGAGACGTCGTAGAGGCCACGGTTGCGCGCTGCATCGAGCATCGGGAGTGAGACCTTGAGTGGCATGCAGACGAGCACTCGCTCCAAGACTGTCCCGATGCTGGCTACGTGAGTGCGTCTTTCTTCGTCGCTTATGATCTGTTCCCGATGGATGCACACGTCATCGAAGCGGCGTAGCTTTGACGGGTGCATTCCTCTGTTATACGCAACTGACAGGTGGGTCTTTTGGGGGCGTTCCTCCATGAGAACCGGAAGCTCGTATATTTGCGCAGCGCTCACGCAGGAGATGCACGCGTTGTATACAAAAGCTCGAACCTGATCGAGAGTGAAGCTGTTTTTGTCATAGATCCAGCCTCGGTAGTGTCCGATGGACTGGGGGAGCATTGTAGGAGTGAGCTCTGCGTGGCGCAGGCCCGATAGTTTGGTGATGCCGTGGCGTTTACGTAGCTCTTCGTTGAGATCCATACATAGATCGTGCTACTTCGTGGCGCTTTGTGTGAGCTGTTTGAAAAATCTGTGGATAACTAAGAAATTTCGCACGTAATTCCCTCCCGAGGTATTTTAAAACCTCGTGAAAACCGCATGATTTCAACGATCTGATTTCAAATCTTGAAAGAGTCGCGGGGGAATTGCGTGCGAAATTGATGGGGGGAGCCAGTAGCTCCGCCGGATACAGGCGAGCGGCCACCCCGTGGTAGCCGCTCGCTGCGTTAAAGCGTGACGCCTCAGTCTGGCAGGGATGCTCCTGCCTCGGTGAGGAGGGTGCGGATCTGCTCCTCGACGCCCTTCGTGCCGCGGCCCATCGCGACCAGCTTGCCGTCCGCGCCCGCGATGAAGTGCGTCGGCCACGCCGTCGCGCCGTAGGCCTTGAAGGCCTCGAGGTCGGGGTCCAGGGCGACCGGGTAGGTGATGCCCAGCTTCTCGATCGACGCGTTCACGACCGAAGCGTCGCGCTCAAAAGCCTGCTGGGGCGAGTGCACGCCCACCACGACCAGGCCGTAGTCCTTGTACTTCTCGTAGATGGCCTCAAGCTCGGGGATCTCACGCTGGCAGTTCGTGCACGAGCTCGACCAGAAGTCCACGAGCGTCACCGTGCCGGACGGCTGGCCAAGGGTGTTGAGCCACTCCGAGGCCTGGATCGTCGGCATGACGCCGCAATCCTTCGCACCATTACGCGCGCACTGCGCGAAGTCGGTGCTCGCCTCGACTTCCTTCTCGGGCTCGCACGCGCCGTCCTCGCAGGCGCTCCCTGTGGTCGCCTCGAGCGCGGCCGTGTATTCGGGGATCATGCGCTGTAGGCCATCGGCGCGTCCGTCGCGATACCCAGCGCGAGCGCGATCATGGCGACGCCCGCAGCGATGCGCAGGGGGCGCTGGCGGGTCTTCAGGAAGCGGGCGGCGACGCCCGAACCCGCGATCGCGACGATCATCAGCGGGATCGACACGCCAATCGCGAAGGAAATGGCCAGGCCGATGATGTGCCAGGTGATCTCCCCGGAGCTCGAGGCCACGATGATCGAGGTCAGCACGGGACCCGCGCACGGCACGAACGCCGCGCCCAGGACGAGGCCAAGGCCGAAGCCCGCGCTGTCGCCCGTCGTGCGGGGTGCCAGGCGCGCGAAGGGGCGCTCGAGCACTTCCATGATCTTCGGGACGATCATGCCGATGCCGACGGCCAGCAGCAGGACGATGCCGGTCCAGCGGATCAGTGCCTGCGGCAGGTGCAGCAGGCTCAGCAGCGCCGAACCTGCGACGGTGATGAGCATGAACGAGGTGACCAGGCCCAGGACGATGAGCACGGGGCGACGCGTCACCGAGTCGCTGCCGTCGGCCTTGACGGCCTTCTTCGGAGCTTCCCCGCCCAGGTTCACGCCCGGAGCGACGCGGAAGAGAGACGGGTCCACGCCCGCCTTTCCGTCCTCGGAGGGCCGGGCCTCGTTCGAGGTGCGGGTGCCAGCGGCGCCGAGGAAGAGTGCGGGCAGGACGGGAAGGATGCACGGGGAGATGCCCGTGATGAAGCCTCCAAGAAGGCCAAGCAAGAGGAACATAGGTTCACCTTACTTGGAAGTGATTGAAAATGCACGCTACTTATCGACTGCACGCATGGAAACCGGACGGCTTGGCTGGCCCCTGAAAAGTCGCACGTAATTCTCCCCCTGGCATTTCAAATATTGAAATCAGATCGTTGAAATCATGCGGTTTTCTGCCGCACTCTAAAACTGACCCGGGGGAATTACGTGCGACATTTTGGGTGCGCGGGGGTGTTAGTGGGAGAGGATCAGATCCGCGCGTTCCTTCGTGCGATCAACGAGGGCCATGTTCGCCGCGTCCACCGTGCGCACCCAGTGCGCGGCGTCCGCGCGGTCGCGGCCAAAGCTCATGTGTCGGTCGATCAGGCGCGAGGCGAGCTCTTCGAAGGGGGTGTCGATAAAAACGAGCAGATCGATGAGGCCGCGCACGTCCGCCCAACCGGGCAGCTCGAGGCCCAGGTAGTTGCCCTCCGTGATGACGACGCCGTCGACCTCGACGGGCAGGGAAGCGGCGACCGGCTCGTGCAGGTCGCGCCGGTAGTCGGGGGCGAGGACCACGCCGTCCGCGCGGCGCACGCGCCCCAGGAGAGCGACGTATCCGCCCACGTCAAAGGTATCGGGCGCGCCCTTGTGGTCGGCGATCCCTCGCGCGGCCAGCACCGCGTTGGACATGTGGAAGCCATCCATGGGCGCCAGGCCCGCAACCGGGATGCCGGCCTCGGGCAGGGCGCGAGCCAGCTCGGCGGCGATCGTCGTCTTGCCGGTCCCGGGAGGACCGGTCAGGCCCAGCACGCGCACGGGGTCACCGAGGCGGGCGCGCTCGGCCACGGCCTCGACGATGCGCCCAGTGGTCGACGAGGTCTGGGCGCGCTCAGGGGAGGCGGCCTGCCGTCCCGAGCCCGCCCGTACGGAAGTCACGGCTTGATGACGGGCAGTGTCGACCAGGGGAAGTTGATCCACTTGTCGGTGTACGCCCACACGTAGTCGGGATCGATGATGGACACGGGCTTCTTGTAGATGACCGCGCTGCGCGCCTCGACGCGCACGGCGGCGGAGCCGTCGAGAGTGAGGCCGTGCTCGTCGATGAGGTCCATGACCATCTTGAGGGTCTTGCCGGAGTCGGCGACGTCGTCGACGACGAGGACGCGCTTGCCGTCCATCGCGGAGACGTCCATGAGCGGGGGGAAGCAGCTGGGGCTCTTCGAGGGTTTCACCGATGCCGGAGTAGAACTCGACGTTCATGGTGCCGATGGCCTTGACGTCCATCGCGTAGGCGATGGCGCCGGCGGGAATGAGGCCGCCGCGCGCGATGGCGACGATCAGGTCCGGGATCCAGCCGGAGTCGATGATCTGCTGAGTGAGCTCACGGGACGCGTCGCCGAAACCCTCCCAGGTGAGGACCTCGCGGTCGGGAGCAGTGGTGGCGTCGGGGCTGGCGGTGGTACCCATGGCTTCCTTCTCTCGGGGGTGTTGGGTTCAAGGGTATCGCCGTCGGGCGGGTGTGTGCTCGCCTGTAGGGGTAATAAAACTGTGACGTGGGCAGATGCACGCCGCGGATGCCGTTTCGGGTCCCCGAGGTCGGGGTCGAGGAAGGCCCCGGGAGGCCCCTCCCCAAAACTCGCACGTAATTTAACTAGGTCAGTTTTTGAGTATGACTTAAAACGTTGCAATCCCAATGGCCTGATTTCAAAGTTTGAAAGAGTAAGGGGGGAATTACGTGCGACATTGTTGGGTAACCGGCACCATGCTCGGACTCCGTTGGTGTCGGTAACGCTAACGACGACGGCGGATCGAGGCGAGCTCGCGCTCGTAGGCGCGCCCGGGCGAGGCGGCCTGCCCGCGGTGCTCCCACGTGAGGATCAACGCCGGGTTGAAGGCGCGCGAGCACACCCCGCACGAGGAGACGCGCCGCGGCGCCCGGTACAGGCGGCGGGTGGCCCCGCAGCGCGGGCACGTGCCTACCCAGGGCGCTTCGGGGGAGGGCAGGGATGAGGGCAGGCGCGCGGAATCCGGGGCGCCGAGGGCGCGTGCGGTCCGCTTCCACGCGGCGTCGTGCCCGTGCTCAGGTCCGACGAGGGCGTGGGCGATCTCGTGCAGGATGATGCCCCGGATCGTGCCTTCGTCGTACAGGTCGGTGAGCGGGCCGGACAGGCTGATCGTGCGCGAGGTGTGCGTGCACGCGCCCGCCCGGCGCTTGGCGTGGTCGAAGCGGAAACGCCAGTCGGCCAGCCCCGCAGCGTCCATGAGGGAACGCGCGAGGGCGCGGGCGTCCTCGCGCTTCACCGGGCCCCCGCGAGCACGCCGAGCAGGCGCTTCATGGACACCTTGTTGGGCGTGCCCAGGGTCTGGGCGAACATCGAGACGCGCAGCTCTTCGGCCATCCATCGCGCCTGGGTGAGGGCGGCGTCGCGTCGGGCGTCGTAGGGGCGGCGCTCCAGGGCCTCGCGCGTGGCGGCGATCTCGGCCTCGGCCTGGTGGATGCGGTCCATGTCCTCCAGGTCGCGAGCCAGCGCCCCGGGCGACGAGGCGGCGCGCTCGATGCGCACGGCCCCGGCGCGCAGGTAGCGTGCCAGGTGCGGCAGCGCGAAGGCGGGCGTCGCCGACACGAAGCCCTCGTAGAGCAGGGTCTTGCCGTGCCTCGCGACGTCGCGCGTCGTCTCCTTGAGCGAGGCCTGGGGGTGGGAGCGCACGGCGGCGTCGGCCTCGGCGCTGGCCTCCAGGGCCCGCACGACGTGGGAGAGGATCTGGTAGACGCGGTCCTCGTGCGCGTCGCGCGCGGCCGCCACGAGGGTCTCGAACGCCTCGGGGTCGCGCACGTCGGCGGGGGTGCTCAGTTCGTCCACGAGGGCGAGGGCCGAGGCCAGCTGCGCGTCCGCGACCAGGGCCGCCGTGTCCGCGTAGGGGGAGGCCGCCAGCATGAGGGCCTCGCGGCCCGTCCAGCGCGTGGTCACACGGTTCGTCGCCAGGGCGATGCGGGAGAGCAGCAGGCGGGCGAGGCCGGCGCGATGCTCGCGGTCCGCCTCGGCGGCACTGGCCATGACGCGCACGCCCGCAGCCGGGGCCGCGGCGGTGCCCTGGGGGACCAGCGCGGGGAAGGCCCGCAGTGTCATCGAGCCCGAGGTCTGGGTGATCGAGCGCGGCAGCGTCGGCATCTGCGTGACGCCGTCCGCGTGGAACGCCGGGTCCGGCGTGGGGGCCGAGGTCTGGGCATCCTTGGATGCGTGCGCGCCCCCGGGTGCGGGCTGCGCACCCCCGGAGGCGGAGGTGTGGGTGGAGGAATCTTCCCCACCGCGTGTGGAGGCCTTCTCCGAGGCCCCGCGCCCGCGCTTGTTCCTGCGCGCCTGCTTCTCGCCGGCCTCCTCGAGGGCCGCGCGCACGGCCGTGCGCACCGCCTTGTTTGCGTCGCTGGCGAGGGATCGCTGCAGGTAGGCCAGGTCCTTGCCCGCGCCCAGCTCCTTGCCCGACGCGTCGGTGACGACGAAGGTCATGCGCAGGTGATCGGGCAGGTGGGCGCGCGCGTGCGCCAGGTCCGCCTCGCTGAGGTCCACGCCGCGCAGGACGCGCACCGCGTGGGCGAGGGCGTCCAGGACGGAGCCCTCGGTGAGGGGGCGGGACTTGGGGGCCTCGTCGGTCGCTTCGGGGCCCTGGGCGGCCTGTGCCTGTTCGGGGGCCTCCTTCTGCGAGGCCTTCTTCGGTGCCTTTGCAGGGGAATTACGCGTCGAGAGACGGCCCGAGGTCGCGCCCCACGCGGCCAGGCGGCCCATCGCGGCGTCCAGGCTCAGCGGGTCCGGCTCGTCGGGGCCGTCGGCCTTGGCCTTGTCGGCGGACTTGTCCGCTGACGCCACGGCCTCGACCGGCTCATCGCCAGCCTGCTCGATCCAGCGAGCCACCGACGCGGCCACGTCCGGCGCGGGGGCCAGGAGGCGGCGCACGCCCTTGGGCAGAGCGCGGATCGCCTCGGTCAGCAGGTCCTCGCGCATGCCGGGCACCAGCCAGTCCGTGCCCGCATCGCTGACGCGCTCGAGCACCTCGATCGGGATGTGCATCGACACGCCGTCGCGCGGGCTGCCCGGGGCGAACTCGTAGCTCAAGGGCAGCGACAGCTCGCCGCACTGCCAATGATCCGGGAAGCCCTCGCCCGAGGTCGCCTCGCGCGGCATCAGCAGGGATGCCGGGTAAATCAGCAGATCCGGGTGAGAGCGGCGCTCGTCCTTCCACCAGCGGTTGAACGCCGCCGCGCTGGTCACGTGCTCGGGAATCAGGTCGTCGAAGAAGCGGAAGCGCGCCTGCTCGTCCGCGACGAGGCCGTGGGTGCGGCTACGGCGCTCAACCTCGCGAGCCTGCTCCACCAGGGCCTCGTTTCGGCGTTGGAAAGCATGCCTATCCCTCCACTGGCCATCCACCAGGGCGTTGCGAATGAACATCTCGCGGGCCAGCTCGCGGGCCGTCGTCCCCTCGCGCGTGGCCGCCAGCTCCTCGAAATGACGCGGCTCAAACGACCCCGACGACAGTGGATCCTTCGACGCCGACACCAACCCGGCCGCCAGCGCCTCCAGCGACCCCGCGCGCGGAGCGTGAGAGCGCGAGGCGGCCACGGCCTCGTCGATGACGAGGTCACCCAGGCGACCCAGCAGCACCTCGCGGTCCGCCGCCAGCGTCAACCCGTAGAGGGTCACGCGCTCGCGGACCATCGCCGCGCCCTTTGCGACCGACCAGAACGGCTCCGAATACGAGCGCTTGAGCAGGCCGCGCGCCGCCGGCTCCACCCACTCCGGGCGGATGCGGGCCACCGTGCGCGCAAACAGGCGCGAGGTCTCCACGAGCTCCGCGGTCATCACCCAGGCGGGGTGCCCGCTCACGCCCGAGCCCGGCCAGATCGTGAAGTGCGTGCCGCGCGCGCCCTCGTAGTCGCGCCTCGTTTCGTCCCACGACCCCAGATAGGACAGCAGGCCGACCAGCAGCGAGCGGTGCACCTGGTCCGCGTCCACGGAAGCCGGCCCCTGCCCGTAGGCCAGGACCGCGCGAACGGCCGCGTCCTGCGCGCCGCCGAACTGGGCAGCCTCCACGACGTCGCCCGTCGACGGCTCGCCCACCGGCCCCGCGGCGATCCCGAGCGCCCGGGCCATCTGGCGCAGCTGGCCGACGACGTCGCGCCACTCGCGCCACCGCAGGTAGTGGAAGAACTCCGCGCGGCACATGCGCCGGAACGCCGAGCCCGATAGGTCGCGTGCCTGCACCGCCAGGTAGCGCCACAGGTTCAGGTAGGTGATGAAGTCCGAATGAGGGTCCGCCAGGCGCGCGTGCGACGCGTCCGCCGTGCCTGATGCTCCGCCGGGCGCTCGCGCACGTCCTGGATCGACAGCGCTGCCACAATGACGAGCACCTCCGAGGCGCAGCCCAGTCGCTCGGCCTCCAGCAGCATGCGCCCCAGGCGCGGGTCGATCGGCAGGCGCGCCAGGTCCCGTCCGATGCCTGTGAGCCTGTACTGGGACGAGGTAGGGGCCGCGTCCGCGGTCTCGCGATCCTGCGCGAGCGCGCCGATCTCCACGAGGAGGGCCACGCCGTCGCGCACCGCCCGGCGATCCGGGGCGTCCAGGAAGGGGGAAGTCCTCGACCGCGCCGAGGCCCAGGGACGCCATCTGCAAGATGACGCTGGCGAGCGACGTGCGCAGGATTTCGGGCTCCGTGAAGCGCGGACGCGAGAGGTAGTCGGCCTGGGAGAACAGGCGGATCGCCACGCCCTCCGCGACTCGGCCGCATCGGCCCGCGCGCTGGTTCGCGCTGGCCTGGCTGACCGGCTCGATCGGCAGGCGCTGCACCTTCGTCTTGTTGGAATAGCGGGAAATACGCGCCAAACCCGGGTCGATGACGTAGCGGATGCCCGGCACCGTCAGCGACGTCTCCGCAACGTTCGTCGCCAGGACCACGCGGCGCAGCCGGTGCGGCTCGAACACGCGATGCTGCTCGGCCGCCGTCAGCCGCGCGTACAGGGGCAGGATCTCGATGTCTGTCGGGCGGGCACCCTTGTCGTCTCCCGTGCGCCGGCCTCGTCCCTTCAGGTGATCGAGGAGGGCCGCCTCCGTGTCGCGGATGTCGCGCTCGCCGGGCAGGAAGACCAGGATGTCGCCGTCGCCCTCCGCGCTCAGCTCGTCCACCGCGTGGCAGATCGCGGTCTCCACGTCGATGTCCTCGCCCATGCCGTAGCCCAGCGTCGCCAGCTCGTCGTCCGGGTCCTCCAGGACCAGCTGCATCGGGCCGGACTCGGTGACGTCAGTGGTCTCGATGACCTCGATGGGCTTCTCCGCCTGCGCGGATGCCTCGGACGTGTACGACGAGGGCGTCGTCGGGCCGAGGGGACGGTAGCGGATCTCCACCGGGTACGTGCGGCCCGACACCTCGATGACCGGCGCCGGCTCGATCAGTCGGCCCGAGCCGGGAGTGCCCTCCCACGTGCCGAAATGGCGCGCGAAACGCTCCGAATCGATCGTCGCCGACGTGATGATGACCTTCAGGTCCGGGCGCGCGGGCAGCAGGCGCGCCACGTAACCCAAGATGAAGTCGATGTTCAGGCTGCGCTCGTGGGCCTCGTCGATGATGAGCGTGTCGTAGCGGCGCAGCATCGGATCCGACTGGATTTCCGCCAGCAGAATGCCGTCCGTCATGAGCTTGACGAGGGTCGTGGGGCCGACCTCGTCCGTGAAACGCACCTGGTAGCCGACCACCTGGCCGCTCTCGCGACCCACGGTCTGGCCCAGCTCGGCGGCGATGCGATCCGCGACGGAGCGCGCCGCGAGCCTGCGCGGCTGGGTGTGCCCGATCATGCCGGCCACGCCGCGGCCCAGCTGCATGCAGATCTTCGGCAGCTGCGTAGTCTTACCCGAGCCGGTCTCGCCTGACACGATGACCACCTGGTGGTCGCGGATAGCGCGAGCGATCTCGTCGCGGCGCTCGCTCACCGGCAGGTCCGGGAAGGAAATCACCGGGATTGCCGCCGCGCGCTCGGCGAGCTGCTCCGGCGTGAAAGGCTTGAAGGGGCGCGCGTGCTCGCGCTGGGGGCGGTGGCCCTCGCGGTTGCGGTTCTCTCGACCTTCCCGGCCTCGGCTGCCCCGGCCTCGTCCTTCGTGGCCCTGGCCTCGGCGGCGCCCGCCGCGCCCGTCGGCGGGGCGGCCCGCGTTGCGAGAACGAGAGTCGCGCGCGTTGGGCTCGGACGAAGGCGTGGGGTGAGAGTCAGGCATGATAGCGCCAGTCTAGTCGCTGGCCAGAGGCGGACGCCGGTCAGGCGGAGGGCGCCTCGCCCTGCAGGTCCTCGTCGAAGCGAGTCACGGGAGGCTCCAGGCGCAGATCCACGAGGTCGCGCGCCAGCTGGTCGATCTCATCGCCCAAGTACACGCGCTCCCTCCACGAGGCCGGGATGCCCTCGATCCCATAGAAAGCGCCGCCCAGCTGCCCGTAGATCGCGGCGTTCGTGTCCGAGTCGCCGCCCATGTTGGCGATCGCCAGGGTCGCATCCTTGAAGGACGGGAAATCCAGGAGGCCGTGCACCGCCAGGCGCAGGCCGTTCACGATGTAGCCGCTGGTTTCCGCCTCCCACGAGGCGCGAACCTGCGGATCCGGGCTGATCACCCGCGCGGCCATCTCGTCGAAAGCCGCACCCGTCGACGCCCACGACACATCCATGAGCTGCTCCGGGGACCAGCCCAGCAGAGCGCCAACCAGCAGGGCGGCGAAAACCTCTGTGGCGGCCTCGGCCTCGACCGAGAAGTGCGTCTCGCGCGCGCTCAAGCGAGCGGTCGCGACCACCTCGCGCGGGGAACGCGAGCGGAAACCCGCAATCACCATGGGTGCCAGGCGCATAATCGCGCCGTTACCCGCGCTGTTCGTGCGCTCGGCGGTCACCGGCACGCGCTGTTCGTGCTCGAAATCGAACAGGGCGGCGCGCACCTGGCCACCGATATCGAAACACCTATCCGTCGACGAACGGTAACCCTTCGAAAACCAGCGCTGGTAGCGCTCCATCACGTCGAAAGAGTCGTAGCGGCCCTTCGCCAGCAGGGAATCCGCGATGCACAGGGCCATCGACGTGTCATCCGTCCACTGCCCGGGCTTCAGCAGGAACGGGCCACCGCCCACCATGTCCGTGATCGGCTCGAAGGTGCCCGCCCACTTGAACTCATTCGTGGTGCCCACCGCGTCGCCGACGGCCAGGCCCATGAGGGCGCCGCGCGCCCGAGAAAGAAATCCGTCATGCCCCTAGTGTGGCACAGGGACACCGCATCTGGGCCCCGGCCTCCGGCCCGCGGGCAGTTGAGGCCAGGGGAACGCGCGGGTCAGCCCCGGCCTCGTCCCCAGGGAGGAAACGTCAGGCGATTGACGTCCCGAACAGCCAGCCCAGCAGGTAGGTGACGCCCGCCGCGCCGTAACCCACGACGAGCTGGCGCAGCGCGCGAGGCGCGGGGGACTGGCCGGACAGGATGCCGACCACGCCGCCCGTGAACAGCAGGGCGACGCCGACGATCACGGCGGCGACGACGATCGCGGTCGTGCCGGTCATGCCCAGCAGGTAGGGAATCAGCGGGAAGAACGCGCCCACCGCGAAGAAACAGAACGACGATAGCGCCGCCTTCATGGGCGTGCCCACCTGGTCGCCCGCACCGTCCGACTCGGGGCTTCCACCCAGCGCGGCTCGCACGGCGATCGCGCCGGACTCACCGTTCGCAGGCTTGGCGACGCGCGCGAAGACCTGCTTCGCGTGCCGCTCAGCCTCCTCCTCGCTCTCGCCGCGTGCGCGGAACACGAGGGCCAGCTCGTTCGCGTCCACGTCCAAGTCCGGCACCGCCTGATGCGCGTCCGGGTCGGGAATCGAGGCATCGAGCAGCTCGCGCTGACTGCGCACGCTCACCCACTCGCCGGCCGCCATCGACAGGGCGCCCGCGAGCAGGCCCGAAATGCCCGTCAGGAGAACGACATGAGGCTCCATGCCTGTGGCCGCCACGCCCAGCACGAGGGCCAGGTTTGAGACGAGACCGTCGTTCGCTCCGAACACCGCCGCGCGGAATGTGCCCGCCAGGGTCTCGCGGGACTTCGCAGCCAGGGAGCGGATGACCTCTGCGTGAATGTGTTCATCCGCCTGCATGTGTGCGGGCACGTCGTCATCCACGTCGCGCGCGGAACGCTGCTCTGCGCGCTGGGCCATGGCCAGAATGAAAATCGTGCCGAAAGGTGTGCGAGGACGGACGCAGCGCGCGTGCGCAGCGGCGGCTTGGGGGCGGGCAGAGCGTGGTCGCCCAGGCGCGCCAGCCAATACTCCTCGTGGCGGCGCTCCGCCTCCTCAAGCTGCAAAAGGACTGCGCGCTCCTCGCCCGTTCGGCGCTCGGACAGGTCGCGGTAGGTGCGAGCCTCCATGCGCTCCTCGGCCAGGTGCTTGCGCCAGCGCTTGATCTGCGCGCGCGTGGGTTCCTGGGTGTCGAGCTGTGGGTCTGCGCTCACGGCCTCGTTCCCTCGCGCGCTCAACGGTGCGTCGTGGAGGAAGTGGCCTGCGCGTCGACCGTCGTCGGCTGGGAGGCGGGGGCGCCGAACAGGCGTTCCTTCACGGCGTCGGCAACCTTATCGGTCACTTGCTCGCCACCCGCACGCACGAGGTCGGACATCTTCTGACCCGCCGCATCGAGGGGGCGGGCAACGATCGGAAAACGGCGCAGTTTCGAGGCGTTCGCACGGATCTGCTCGTAGCGCTCGCGGCCTGCTCGGGTGCCCAGGACGTATCCGATGCCAACTCCGATGAGGATTCCAGTCTTGGTTCCCATGAATGTCCTTCTCTTGCTGCAAGTAGTGGGGCGTCCCGTCGTGGCGGGTGTTTCGCAATCCCCGTGGGCGCTGCTCCCACCGGCGCGTATGCGTCCCATCTTAGTGGCGCTGCCCGCCGCGCCGCACGATCCTCGTCCTGAGTGGGGATTATTTACGGATACCTCACTGTCGTGGTGGCCTCTTGTCACATTCGTGCACAGTGTGGGCCCCTCTTTCCGTGAGTGGTCCTCACACGCTATGTTTATAGCGTGAGCCAGATAACGATTGAGACGCCCCGGGGAGTATCCCTCTCCGGTACATTCACGCGTCCCGTGGACTGCCGCGACGCCGCGGTGATCTTTTCTCACACCTTTTTGTCGGATCGTCACGCATCGGGCATGTTCGACTCACTCGGGCGTGCACTGCGTCGTGCCGGGTACGCGACGCTCACCTTCGACTACTCAGGCCACGGCGCCTCGGGCGACGAAATCATTACCTTTGACCCCCTCATCGAAGACTTCCGCTCCGCGTCAGGGTGGCTCGCCGACCAAGGATTCGCGCGCCAAATCTGCGTCGGCCACGAGTTCGGCGCCGCCGTCGCGCTGCACTCCCGCCCGCCCGCCGTGCAGACGTACGTGCTGGTCTCCCCGGTCCTCGGCCCCCTATCCTACGACTGGAACCTCGTGTTCTCCGACGTGCAGCTCTCCGACCTCGAGCACCACGGGGTCACGACCGTGCCCGACGACTCCGAGTCCGTGCGCCAGCAGTTCACGATCTCCAAGCGCACCCTCGCCGACATGTCCATGGTCTCCGGCGAGAAAGCCCTGCGTGGCCTCAGCGTCCCCGTGCTCATCACGCACGATTCCTTCGATGAGGAAACAGGCCTGCTCGACCGCACGCGCGAAGTCTTCCACCTGCTGCCCGACGGCTCCCTCGTCGAGATGACCGCCGCCCCCGATGGCATCGCGGGCGAGTACACCCCGGTCGACGGCGTGCCCGTCATTGACGAGGCCGTGGACCGCGCGCTCGCCGCGTCCGGTTCGGCGCACCTGCCCGTGCTGACGGATGTTGCTGCCAAGTGGGCGAGCCGCTGGGTGCCTGTGAGCCGCTGATCGCCTGATTTCCGGCGTTGCTGCTGGCCCGCCTGATCTCCGGCCGCCGCGTGGCCGTGCCTTGATGGGCCGGGCCGCTGTGTGTGCCGGTGGGCGGCGGTCTTCCTGTTGTTGTTGCTTGTTGCCCCGACAGATCTCCGGCCGCCGCGTGGCCTACCCGCCCGCTCGCCGTCCGCGCTGCGAGCTTCGCTCGGCGCGTCGACTCGTTGTCCGGCCAGGCCCCGCAGGCCTCGTGGCGGCCTCCAATCGGTCGGGGCGTCTGTTTGTTGCCCGGCCAGGCCCCGCCACCGCCCACCGGCACCGCGGCCAGGACCCACGCCGCGCGGCGGCCTCCACACCGGCGGGCTCTCGGTGTCGTCCCGAGGGGCTGCATGAAAGAAAGATCGCCCCTGCGTATCACCGGGCGCTCGTTCGGGGTGCCTCTGTGAAAGAAATATCGCCCCAGCACGGTGAAAATGGTCGAAAATTAGCCATTTTGGGTGTGCGTGGGCGAATAATGTTTCATTCGTGGTGCTGGATCCGCAGGCAGGGGCGAAAAATGTTTCAACCGGGGTGCTGGATCCCCGCGCGTGGGCGAAAAATATTTCAACCGGGGTGCTGGACCCCCGCGCGCGGGGGCGGCTTTTCTTTCTCGCGCTGGGGCGGGGCCGCGTGGGAGGGTGCTGGATCCCCACGCGGGGGGCGGCTTTTCTTTCAGTCCTCGGCTCGTTGAGGCGTCACTGATGCCCGCCATGCGCCGCGTGGTGCGGGAGAGGCGACGGCGCGAGAAAACTCGCCCAGCGCAGTGAGGGCGAGTGTTGGTGTGGATACTTTTCGCCCTGCTCGCCCTGTTGCTGGCCCAAGCGTGAAAAAATTCGCCCAGCACGCGCAAAATGGCCCCAAATGAGTGTTTTATGGCGAGCAGGGCGAGTTTTGTACCGGTTAGGCCTGTAAGTGGTGTGAGCAGGGCGAGTTTTGTACCGGGGTACCCCAGAAGCGGGCGAGCAGGGCGAATTTTGTCCCGGCGTGCCCCCGCCGCCAACCGGGTCGAGACCTGCGAGACGTGAGCAGGGCAAGTTTTATCCCGCCGCCGGCCACCTACCAGCCGCGCACCAGCTCCGCGAGCGCCGGGGACGTCAGCCACTGCCTCGTACCAAAAGAGGACACCGACACCGCGGCGACGGCCGACGCGAAGCGGATGAGGCGCTCCGGATCCGCGTCCCCGCCGCGCTCGATCGCCCACGTGAAAGCCCCGTGGAAGGCATCGCCCGCCCCCAGCGTAGACGCGTCCGGGACGGCTTCGACGGGAACCTCGCCGCTCGCGCCGTCCCACCAGTACTGCACGGAGCGATCCCCGCGCGTGCGCACCGTGCGCGTGATGCCGAAGCCTCGCAGGAACTCGGCGACCTGCGCCCCGTCAGGGCGCGCCATCAGCGGAGGCGCGAAATCCTCCGACACGACCGCGATGTCGACGAAGCCCAGCAGGGGAGTGAGCCAGTCCTTCCACGAGCCGCCGTCTAGGATACGCGGGTGCGGCGGGCGCGCCTCGAGCAGGGCGAACGGGTCCTCCCCGTCAACCTCGGGCACACCCAGGGTGAGGGCGGCATGCGCGAGCGCCGGGTTGTGCCCGTCGATGAGGACCGCGCCGACGCGCTCGGGCAGGTCGCCCGCGATCCGCTCCGCGTCCGCGTCGAGCCGCGCGTTCGTAGAAGCCACCATTCGACCGCTCGGGTGCTCGATGATCGAGGACACGGCGGGCTCGCGCGACACTGGGGACGAGGCCGGGGCCAGGCCGCCCGCAACGGTGGCGCGCTCGCCCGCGTCGGGAGCGGGGGACACGGCAGGCGCCGTCGCATCCACGACGCGCACGCCCACGGCCTCCAGGTCGGCCGCGAGGAAGGCTGACACCGGGCCCTCGCCGAGCGCCGTCAACAGAGTCGGCTCATCCACCGAGGGAAGGGGAGCGCCCGAGACGACCCCGGCCTCGTCGACAGGGCCAGAAGAAACGCGCGAGGCCGCGCACAGCGCCGCGTACGTGACGGCCGCGTTCGTCGCGGGACCGCCTGCGGCCATCGTGAAGTCCGTCGACGTGACCTTCAGTGAAGGGTCCGGCACGTGGTCGAGTCGGTGCAGGACGTCCAGGGTCGTGAGCCCGGCGAAGAGAGCAGTCATGGGGACATTGTCGCACCCTGTGGCCGCGTGAGACAGGCTGGTCGCGGCCCTCGCTGACGGGCCGACAAACCCTGTAGCATATGAACAACGACACTCATCGACTCTTTCGGATCGCCATGCACCTGCTCGACGCGCTGAATAACTCCCTGCCCGAGGTCTTCCGAGCCATTGACCTCATGGGCGTTCTCCTCAATGGCATCCTCGGCGGCAAGGTCGCCCGAGAACGGAACTTTGATGCCGTCGGCTTCTGCATTCTCGCGATCATGACAGCGCTCGCGGGCGGCATGATCCGTGACCTGCTCCTGACGACTCGAGCCGGTGCGCCCGTTGCCATCACGGACCCCTACTACCTGGGGTTCGCTATCGTCGGCGCCCTCATCGCGATGGCCTTCCGCATGGATTCGCGTACCTGGTCGGTCCTCCTCGTCATCGCCGACGGCATGGTGCTGGGATGTTGGAGCGCGACCGGCGCGATCAAGACTCTCGATGCGGGCTTCGCGATCATGCCGGCAATCCTCCTGGGCATCATGACGGCGATCGGCGGCGGCATGGTCCGCGACATTTCCGCCGGCCTGGTCCCGCGCGTCTTTGGCGGCAACAACCTGTACGCCACCCCCGCGTTCGCGTGCTCGCTGGTCACGGTCATCTTCTGGCACATGGGGCAGCCGGTTCTCGGCATGGGCGCCTCCATCATCGTGGGCCTCGTGTTCACGGGAATGGCGCATTGGCGCCGCTGGAAGCTCCCGCAGACCCGCGAGTGGACCATCACTCTCACATACTCGCAGCTGAAAGCTCTGCGTAGAGGCAGGCGTTAGTATGGCGGTGTGACTCCCAAATCAACACCCGATTCTTCAACTCCCGCAGCGGCGCCCGCCTCGGAGCGTAAGCGTTTTAAAACATGGCACCTGTCCATGATGGCCCTGGGCCTCGCCATCGGCGCGGGCTTCTTCCTGGGCACGGGTTCCGCGATCCATCAGGCCGGACCCGCCGTCATCGTGTCCTATGCGCTGGCAGCCGGCATCGTCGTGTCGGTCATGCTGGCGCTCGCGGAACTGGCCTCCTCCTTGCCGTCGACGGGTTCTTTCTCGTCCTACGCCGAGGCCGGGATCGGTCGGTGGGCCGGGTTCACGATCGGGTGGCTGTATTGGGTCATGCTCATCATGGTGTCGGGCCTGGAAGTGACGGGCGCGGCGACGTTCTTCGTCGGCTGGTTCCCCGCGGTTCCGCAGTGGGTGGTTGCCCTCGTTATTGTCGTTGTTATTGGCGGAATTAACCTGCTGGCGGCCGGGCAGTACGGCGAAATCGAGGCCTGGCTGTCGATGGTGAAGATCGTCGCGATCATCGCCTTCCTGGGCGTTGGCGTCTACCTGGTTGCGCGCACGGCGATCGTCGGCCCGCTGCCGGGCCATGAGGGCGTCCTACAGAATGTGCTGGGACACAATGGATTCATGCCGAACGGGCTGTCCGGCGTTGCCGTGGCTCTTCTGGCGGTTATCACGTCCTTCGGTGGCCTTGAGATCGTCACGATTGCCGCCGCCGAGGCCGAGGATCCCCAGGCCGCCATGAGCAGCGCCATCCGCTCGGTCGTCACCCGCATCCTCGTGTTCTACGTCGGCTCCGTCATCTGCTGATCGCGCTGCTGCCGTGGGACAGCGAGGCGATGAACACGAACGCCTTCGCCGCCGTTCTTGAGATGGCGGGCGTGCCCGCGGTCGGGACTCTCATGAACGTCATCATCTTCATGGCGCTCATCTCCGCGTTCTCCGCGAATATCTACGCCTCCTCCCGCATGGCCTACTCCCTGTCGGCCCGAGACATGGGTCCGCGCTGGCTGCTGGGCGCGTCCGCGTCCAACAAGGCCCGCGCACGCTCCGTCGTCGAGGCCGCCCTCGAGGATGATGAGGCCGTCCTGGCCGCCGAGATCCAAAGGGGACATCGAGGCGGGTCGTACCCCGAAGCGTGCGGTTGGCCTCGTCGTGGTCCTGGCGCTGCTGGCGGTTCTGGGCAACTGGTACCTGCCCGGTGAAATCCTGACGATGCTCATCAACGCGATCGGTATGGTTCTGCTGATCGTGTGGACGTTCATCATCATCTCGCTGATGCGCCTGCATCCCTCGCTGGAGCGCTCGGGTTCCCTCGTGATCCGTATGCCCGGATGGCCGTGGCTGCCGTGGCTGGTTCTCGCTGGCCTGGGTGGTATCGGTGTCCTCATGCTCATGAGCGACGAGGGCCGGGCTCAGCTGATCTCGATGGGGGCTCTCACGCTCATCATCATCGCGATTTACTTCGTGCGCCAGCTGGTGCTTTCGCGTAAGCGCGCCTAGTTATCCACAGGCACTAGCCGCCGGGACGCAGATGCCGGTGGGTCGGTGCATGATGGGGGCACTCCGGACGGTCGGGGTGCCCTCATTACGTGGGCGGTGTGAGAGACAGGAGAGGGAGATGGCGCGCAAGCGGCGCAGGAGCATCGGGGACACGATTGTCCTGCTGGCGATCGTCGCCGCCCTCGTGTGGGCCTTTGCGCCCGGCGTGGGCTGGGATCTGCTGGGCCTGCGCTCGCGCCTGGGGTGGCCGCCGCTGCGCAGCGGGCAGGCCCTGTCCTCCCTGCCCGATAGCGAGGCGGCCCGCCAGCTGCGCGAGCTCACGGTCCGAGAGTCGGTCGACGACCCCGCAGCGCCGGCGTATGACCGCGAGGCCTTTGGGCAGCGCTGGGCTGATACCGACCACAACGGCTGCGACACCCGAAACGACATCCTTGCCCGCGACCTGGCGCGCCCGACGTTCAAGCCGGGGACGCATGACTGCGTGGTTCTGTCGGGCATGCTTGCCGAGCCCTACACGGGGGCTACGATCGAGTTTCAGAGGGGGGATAAGACCTCGGCCCTGGTGCAGATCGACCATGTCGTGGCCCTCGCGGACGCGTGGCGGTCGGGGGCCTGGCAGTGGGATGCTCAGCGCCGCCAGGAGTTCGCCAACGACCCGGAAAACCTGCTCGCGGTGGATGGCCAGGCGAATGAGGACAAGTCGGCCTCGTCCGCGGACCAGTGGCTGCCGCCCAATACCTCGTTCCGCTGCGACTACGTGAAGCGCCAGATCGCCGTCAAGAACGCGTACGGGCTGAGTGTCACGCGCGCCGAGCAGGACGCGCTCGCCGAGCAGCTGTCAATCTGTTCTGGGTGATGCGCGGAAGCTAGCCCTGCGCGATGCGCTGTTGCAACGCGCAATTCTGACCAACAATTTCCAGCGGATTCCCAGCCGTTTTCTCACATTGTGTCCACCGCGTGTGGAACTGGGCGCACGTCCGCAACATTGCCCGATAACGCCGGTAATGTTCCCCTCAAGGGGAAGGGTGACATGTACACGGCGATTAACTGGGCGCTTGATCTGGGGCTTTACGCTGCCGTCTGCGCGGTCACGTGTGCGCTGTGGTGGCTGCTCGGGCGCCGCGGGAACCCCAGTGTCACCGCGGGGCGTGCCGAGGCCTCGACCGACTCCGCCCAGAGCGACGGGCGGGTGAGCCGCGCTGACCTGACCGTTGCTCAAGCACTGCCTCTCATCTACCGTCGCTCGAAGCGCACGGGTGCGCTCCTGCCGCGCGAGGAGAACCCGGACACCCCGACGACGGCCGAGATCCCAGTGGTGGCGGCCCCTGCCTCGTCGAAGTGGAGGCTCCCGCGCGCCCTGCCGCTCATCTGGATCCTGTATCTCGCGGGCCTGCTGATTTTCACGCTGCTGCCGCTGCCCTCAGACCCGGTGGCTGCGTGCGCCGCGATCATCCACTGGGACAACTACGTGCCTTTCGGATCGTTCGTGGCCGTCGCCGACCAGTTCCGCGACGGGGAGAACCTGCGAGGCACCCTGTACGCGCTGTCGATCCTGCTGAATATCGCGTTGTTCGTGCCGCTGGGTGCCCTCGCGGAGACCACCTGGCGCATCCGGCGCATGCGCCGCGTACCCGAGGGTGTGCCCGCCGACGGGTCTCGCCTGGCCCGCTCGATCCCGCACCGCCGCGTCCTGGCGTGGGTAGTGATCGGCTGTGCCGTCTCCTGCCTCATCGAGCTGACCCAGTACACGGGCCTCTTCGGCGTCGTTCCCTGCACCTACCGCGTCGTCGACATCGACGACGTCATCATGAACACGCTGGGCACCTACGCTGGCGTGCGCCTGCTGCCCTTCATGGCGCGCAACTCGCGCTTCATGGGCGCGTAGCTGTCCATTCCGATAGCGTGGCGCAAACTTGCTCAAACGTCACGTGAGAGGAGGCGACGGCGATAACAAGCTCGTACACGTCATCGTTGGAGACTGACTCGTTGATGACGGCTGCGTTGAGGGACAAGAAGACGCTACATGCGGCCCAGGCCAGGCGCTTGTTTCCGTCGATCAGCGCGTCGTTTTTCGTGAGCGATTCGAGTAAAGCTGCGGCCTTGGCGGCGGTGGACGGATAGGCGTCCTGGCCCATCAGCGTTGTTTGGGGGCGTAGTGCTGCCGCATTGAGGAGGCCGAGATCCCGGACGGGACCGATTTTCAGTGCGGAGACGATATCCAGGAGGTCCTCAAGTGAGAGAAACTCCCGCGGCATGGTGTTACTGACCGAGTCGCTCAAGTGCGTCCCCCCAGCGCTCAACGGTTTGGTTGAGTGCGTCGGTGACGCGCTGGCGGTGGGTCATGCGGTTGAATTCCTCATCGATGGCGCGCAGCACTGCGTCGTGTTTTGACGTGCCGGAACGCTGAGCGAGCTCGTCGAGCTTGCGTGCGTGTTCCTCGTCGAGTCGAAGTGTCATAGCCATATCGACATGGTATCACTCTGATACCACTCGCGTGCCCTGGCTACAGCCAGCCGGCTGCGCGGGCCAGGGTGGCCGCCTCGGCGCGCGTGCGCGCGTCCATCTTCAACATCGCCGAGGACACGTGGTTGCGCACAGTCCCCTGGCTGAGCCCCAGCGAGTGGGCAATGTCGGCGATCGTGCCGCCGCCCTCAACCTCGCGCAACACGTCGGCCTCGCGGTCGGTCAGCGGCGAGGATCCAGTCGACAGGGCCTCTAAGGCCAGGGATTGGTCAATGGCACGGCCTCCCGCGGCCACCGTGCGCACACCGTGCGCCAAAGCCTCGACCGGCGCGTCCTTGACCATGAAGCCCGTAGCGCCCGCGTCGAGAGCGCGCTGCAGGTATCCCGGGCGTCCGAAAGTCGACACGATGAGCACGCGCACGCTCGGGAAGCGCGAGCAAATCGCCTGCGTGGCCGTGATGCCGTCCATGTGAGGCATCTCGACGTCGATGATGGCGACGTCGACGGGGGCGCTTGCGTGGTCCGGGCCGCCCGCTGATGCCAGGCGCGCCAGTTCCTCGAGGGCGCGGGCTCCGTCGGAAGCCTGGGCGACGACCTCAATGTCACTCTCCAGGTCTAGCAGCCCCGCCAGGGCGCCGCGAATCATCGCCTGGTCGTCGGCCACGAGTACCCGTATCGCCACGCTACCCTCCTGTCTACCTGCGCTTGGGGTACCAGGCTAGCGCAGGTCGCAGGATCATCTCTCGGGTGTGCTCGCCCTTCAGGACGAGGCGGGCTCCCCCTTCCGGGACCGCGCAAGACCGGGGAAGGGAGCGCGGCCTCGTCGAGGGGCAGCGGGACAGTCAGGATGAGTGGGCGTCGGGTGTGGCCTCGAAGGCCAAGGCGAGCGTCCACGTGGAGCCCGACGCGCCCCAGGTGAGCGTGCCCTCGTCGCCGACCAGCTCGGACAGGCCCGCCAGGCCCGATCCCGAGCCCGCGCTCGACGCGGCGTAGGCGGCCGTGTATCCGTCGTTCGTGACGGTCACGCCGCCAGGGGAGAGACGAATGCGAACCCACGAGGGGGCGCGCGTGCAGGAGCGCGTTCGTGACCCCCTCGCGGATCACGTGGGCGGCCGCGGCCGAACGAGGCCCTGACGGCGGCTCGCCCTCGTTCGTGATGTCAGCGTCGATGCGCGCGAGCTCTAGCAGTGAGCGCGCCTCGTCGAGCTCCTCGATGGGGGACAGGGCCCGCGTGGCTGCCACGATGCGGCGGACGTCAGCCAAGGCCTCGTTCGACTGCGCGGTGACCGCGCGCAGCTGCTCGCGCGCCTCCTCCACGCGCCCCGCGTCCAGGAGACGGCCCGCCAGCTCGGACACCATCGTGACGCCCGTTAGCGAATGCCCGAGGATGTCGTGCAGGTCCGTGCTCAGACGCGCCCGCTCCGCGGCCTTCGCCCGCTGAATCGCGTCCTGGCGGCGCAGGCGCTCGCGGGCCGAGCGCTCCATGCCCCAGCGGGCCATACCGACGAAACCGATGAGGAGGGCTAGATACCAGATCATCCACAGCGGCTCCCCCTCCGCGTAAGCCGCCACGCCCGCAATCGCAACGATCGGCACAACGCCCGCGACAATGTATCTGCTTGGCGCCTGAAAGATCCACGCGACCAGCAGATACGACGTCAGCATGAACGCGTAGGGAAAGCCGACGGAGGTCGCGTAGGCGAGGTAGATGGCCGTCGTCGCCGCCAGCGCCGCGTGGGAGAGAATGAACGGCCTCGTGAAGGAGTTGCGCGCGGGCAGGGGATTGGTCAGCCACACCGCCGAGTTAGCGACCGCGAGGAGGGTGCACAGCCCGATGATGCCCGCGCGCTGGGACGAGTCCGTCAACTCCAGGGCGTAGGCCAGGGGGAAGCCCATGAACAGCATCCACGGGGCCGCCCACGCCAGGGAGATTAAGCGCTCCTTCATAGCACCAGCCTATCGACCCGTGTCGTGGGACGCGCCCCACCAGGCGATGCCCGCCGTGATAACCGCCCACCCAGCGATGTTGAGCCACGCGGCGGTCGGCATCGTCACGGTTCCGGCGACCGCGTAGATTGCCTGGACTGCGCCGTACAGGGGAGTAAACGGCGCGATCTGCGCGACGAAGGGCGGCAGCTGGTCCAGCGGGATGAACATGCCGGACACGAATGCGCCCATCAGCATGACGAACGCGGAGGCGCTGTAGGCGTTCTCACCCTTGATCGTGTATCCACAGGCTAGTCCGATGAGCGCACCCAGAGCCGAGAGCGCGACGACGACCGCTGCGCTGGCCACCCATGCGCCCGGCGTCATCTGCGCGCCGGTGGCCAGGCCAAAGCTGAAAGTGATGAGGGTGATGAACGCGCTCAGCGCCACAAGCGCGCTCAGGCGTACGAGGAGGATCACCCACGGCTGGATGGGGGTCAGCGCGTACATGCGCGAGATACCGGTCGTACGCTCGACGGACAGCGTCGCGCCGAGCGAGCCTCCGACCAGGATGACGCCGTACGTGGTCATCATCGCGATCATCGCGGCTGCCAAGTTCCCGCGCCCGGTCTGGGTCGCGCGCGCAACATCGGTCATGCCGAACATCGCGTACATGAACATGGGGAGCAGCAGGGCAAACGCCATGTTCCACGGGTTAAGGATGTGCGACTTGAACGTCGAGAGCCACAGCTTTCCCGCTCCCGTGAAGGGGGAAGGGATCGGTCGGTCGGCGGCTCGCGTAGGTGCGTGGGTGGTCATGATGCCTTCTTCGTGTGTCGTGTCTGCGTTCGTGGGGCGGGGGCCTCGGGACGAGGCTGGGGCCGACTCGTCGGGGCGGGTGTGCGTCGCGCTCACTCGGCGTCGGCGTGGGAGGTGATGCGCTCGAAGACGTCCTCGAGGTCCTCGTTGTCGGCGACGACCTGCTCGGTGGGAGCGTCCAGGAGGACCTTCCCGGCGTCGATGATGACGATGCGGTCGGCGTCCTTGCGGGCTTCGGTCAGGTAGTGCGTGGCGAAGAGGAGCGTGCGGCCCTCCGCGGCCTCGGTGCGCATCGTCTCCCAGAATGCGCGGCGGGCCAGCGCGTCCATGCCGGCGGTCGGCTCGTCGAGGATCAGGAAGTCAGGGTTGCCGGCCAGCGCGAGGGCGAGGCGCACGCGTTGGCGTTCGCCGCCGGAGAGCTTGTCGAGGGGACGCTTCGCGAGCTTGGTGAGGTTCGTGCGCTCCAGGAGCTCGTCGGTGGGAATCGGGTTGGCGTGCATCGAGGCGACCAGGTCGATTGTGTTGCGGACCTTCCCGTCGCGCGGCATCGATCCGGTCTGAAGCATCGCGCTCACGAGGGAGCGGCGCACGGCCTCGCGCGGGCTCATGCCGTAGACGCTGATGTCGCCCTGCGTGGGGGTGGCCAGGCCGAGGACGATGTCCAGGAAGGTGCTCTTGCCCGCACCGTTAACGCCGAGGAGCGCCACGATCTCGCCGGGCATGAGGGTCAGGTTCACGCCGCGCAGGGCGTCGACGTGGCCGAAAGACTGGTGAATGTTCGTCGCCTGGAGGGCGGGCGTTGCTTGTGCGTTCATGGCTCCCAGTTTGCTCTCGCATTAATGGGGTCGGAAGTGCCCTTTGATGCAGGAGGTGCCATGACAAATGTCAGGGATGGCATCCCCCGAAAGTCGCACATAATTCCCAACGGTCATTTTTTAAGAGCATCCAAAAACGTTGCAATTCCAATGACCTGTATTCATAGTTTGAAACACTCTCGTGGGAATTACGTGCGAAATTGCTTCGATTGGTGGCTGTCGTCACCCGCGCGCCCACCGATTCCGCCGAAGTGCCGACCCATTGACTCAAAATGACCGATTTTCGGAGTTTTTGCACAATGGGTCTGCAGTTTGGCGACTACACCGCCTCACGTCGGGGCCTCACCACAGCCAATCGGGGGGAATTGCACTACATGAGGCTCCGACACGCCGACGACACGCCCCCAGAGGGCTTCATGTAGTGCAAAACCCCCCCATTGCCGGCGCGGAGAGCGCCGGAGGGACTTGATGGGCCGGAGCACGGTACCCGTGGGTGGCGGTGGGGCCTGGCCGGGCAACACGCAGACACCCCGACCGATTGGAGGCCGACGCGAGGCCTGCAGGGCCTGGCCGGGCTTCGAGCCGACGCTCCGAGCGAAGCTCGCGGCGCGGACGGCGAGCGGGCGGGCAGGCCGCGCGGCGGCCGGAGATCTGTCGGGGCAACAAGCAGCAACTCGCAGGGCGGACGGATCGCGGGCGGGCCGTCGCCCACGGCGCAGCACGGCCCACAGGACAGAACGTGCGGCGCCCGGAACACCGGCGGGGCCACAAGCAAAGCCCGGAATAAAGACACAGCAAACAGCGAGGGGCCCGAAGCGCCGCAGCGCCTCGGGCCCCTCGCGTGTCAGTGGCTCACAGGTTGAGCTGGATGTGACGTCCGGGGACGGCGTCGATCAGCTCGCGCGTGTAGTCCTGGACCGGGTTGTTGAACAGCTCGTCCGTCGAGTTGGCCTCGACGAGCTTGCCCTTCTCCATGACGATCACGTCGTCGGCGATCTGGCGGACAACGGCCAGGTCGTGCGTGATGAACAGGTAGGACAGGCCCAGCTGCGCCTGCAGGTCGTTGAGCAGGTACAGGATCTGGTTCTGCACGAGCACGTCCAGGGCGGACACGGCCTCGTCCAGGACGATGACCTCCGGGTTGAGCGCGAGGGCGCGGGCCACGGCCACGCGCTGGCGCTGGCCACCAGAGAGCTCGTTCGGGTAGCGGCGCATGGCGCTACGGGGCAGAGCCACCATGTCGAGCAGTTCGGAAGCGCGAGCGATGCGCAGCTTCTTCGGGTTGAACTCGCGCTTCTCGGCGGCGGTCAGCGAACGCTTCGCGTCGGCGGCCTCGACGAGGACGCGCATCCACTCCTCGGGCTCGCGGCCCGTGGCCTCGGCGCGCTTGATTTCGGCGCGCGCGTACTCCAGGGTGCCGTAGCCGTGGATCTTCAGCGGTTCCTCGATCAGGCGGTAGATCGAGAACATGGGATCCAGCGAACCGTAGGGGTTCTGGAACACGGCCTGGAGGCGGCGGCGCAGGCGGAAGAGCTCTGCCTCGCTCATCTGCGAGGTGTCCTCACCGTCAAAGTAGACCTTGCCCTTGGTGGGCTTGAGGAGCTGGAGCACCATGTTCGCGGCGGTGGACTTGCCGGAGCCGGACTCGCCGACGACCGCGAGGGTCGTGCCGCGGCGCAGCTCGAAGGACACGTCGTCGACGGCCAGGAAGGTGTCCTGGCCCTTCTTGGCGCCGCGGATGTCGAATTCCTTGGTGAGGTTTTCGACGCGGATGATGGCGTCCGTGGAGGTCGAACCCTTGCCGGCGCCGACGAGCTCCTCGTCGGTGACCTTGATGCCCTGCTTGTGGGCGGACTCGATGCGCGCCGAGGCCAGGGAGGGCGCGGCGGACACGAGGCGCTTCGTGTAGGGGTGCTGGGGGTGCTGGAGGATCTCCAGGGCGGGGCCGGATTCGACGATGCGGCCGCGGTGCATGACGACGAGCTGCTCGGCGCGCTCGGCGGCCAGGCCGAGGTCGTGCGTAATGAACAGGACGGCGGTGCCCATCTCGGAGGTGAGCTTGCCGAGGTGGTCGAGGATGCGGCGCTGGACGGTGACGTCCAGGGCGGAGGTCGGCTCGTCGGCGATCAGCAGCTTGGGGTGCGCGGCCATGCCGATGGCGATGAGGGCGCGCTGGCGCATGCCGCCGGAGAACTCGTGCGGGTACTGCTTGGCGCGGCGTTCCGCGTCGGGCAGGCCGGCTTCCTCGAGGAGGGCGGTGACGCGCTGGCCGGCCTCGGAGCGGGGCACGACGTTGTTCGCGAGGAGGGCCTCCTTGACCTGCTTGCCCACGCGGAGCACGGGGTTGAGGTTACTCATCGGGTCCTGGGGGACGAGGCCGATGCCGGATCCGCGCAGCTCCACCCACTGCTTGTTGGTCAGGTGGGTGATGTCGCGGCCGTCGAACTCGATCTTTCCGCCCGCGACCTTGCCGGTGCCGGGCAGCAGGCCGATGACGGCGGCGGCGGTCGTGGACTTACCGGAGCCGGACTCGCCGACGATGGCGACGGTCTGGCCGGGGTAGATCGTCAGGTTCGCGCCGCGCACGGCGGGGACGACGCCGGTCGAGGAGGTAAAGGTTACCTCCAGGTCCGTGATCTTGAGCAGGGGCTGCGCGTCGTCCGGGTGGATGTCGGACGAGGCCGGGGCCGCGCTGGGGGCGACGGCTCGTTCGACGATCTCTTCCATCTCCTTCTCGGAGAGCTGGGGGGTGTTCGTTTCGCTCACTTGCGTGCCTTCGGGTCGAGGGCTTCGCGCACGGCGTCGCCCATCATGATGAAGCTGAGGACGGTTAGGGCCAGGGCCGCGCCCGGGTAGAACAGGACCATGGGGTTGGTGCGCAGGGACGTCTGAGCGGACGAGATGTCAGCACCCCAGGAGACGACCGACGTCGGCAGGCCGATGCCCATGAAGGACAGGGAGGCCTCGGACACGATGAAGGTGCCCAGCGCGACGGTCGCGTACACGATGATCGGGGCCATCGAGTTCGGGATGATGTGGCTCAGCAGGATGCGCGCGCGGGAAGCGCCGGTCGCGCGGGCCGCGGTTACGAACTCTTCGTTCTTGGCGGACAGGACCGAACCGCGGGTGATGCGCGCGATGGAGGTCCAGCCGAACATGGACAGGACGATGACGACCATCATGATGGAGCGCGAGCCCTTGAACATCTGCATGAACACGATCGCGGCGAGGAGCAGCGGGATCGCGAAGAATACGTCGGTGACGCGCGAGAGGAGGGCGTCGAACCAGCCGCCGAAGTAGCCGGCGAGTGCGCCGACGGTGCCGCCGATTAGCACGACCGCGATGGTCGTGAGGATGCCGACGGACACGGATGCGCGGGCGCCGTAGACGACGCGGGCGTAGATGTCGCAGCCTGCTTGTCGAAGCCGAAGGGGTGTCCGGCGGAGGGGCCAGCCAGCGACGAGGAGAGCTCGCAGAACTTCGGGTCGGTCGCGGTGAAGAGTGACGGGAAGAGCGCGAGGAGCGCGGCGAGCGTGATAATGAACGCGGCGATCCAGAAGGTCGGGCGGCGGCGCAGGCGCTTCCAGGCCTCGCCCCACATGGACGAGGGGGCACCCTCGTCGGCGACCGCGTCGACGGCGCCGAGGCCGGTTTCGTCGATGTCGGAGACGTAGTGGTCCTGGCCCGCGCGGGTGCGGGTGATGTTGGCGGAAGGAATCTGGTCACTCATAGCGGATCCTCGGGTCGAGCACGGCGTACAGGAGGTCGACGATTAGGTTCGCGATGATGTAGACCAGCACGAGCACTGTTGTCACCGACACGACGGTCTGGGGTTCGCCCTTGATGATGGCGTTCCACAGGGTGCCGCCGACGCCGTGGATGTTGAAGATGCCCTCGGTGATGATCGCGCCGCCCATGAGCGCCGAGGTCGCCGCCGATGAACGTGGCGACGGGGATGAGGGAGTTGCGCAGGATGTGGCGCGTCATGACGACGCCGCCGGAGAGGCCCTTGGCGCGCGCGGTGCGCACGTAGTCCGCAGAGACGTTCTCGGAGACGGACTGGCGGGTCAGTCGGATGACGTAGGCCAGGGAGACACCGCCGAGCACCATGGCTGGCATGGTGAGGCTCTTAATGTCGACGGAGGCCGAGGCCGTGGTCGGCAGGATCGCGAGCTGGACACCCAGGACGTACTGGAGGACGAAGCCGAGCACGAAGGTGGGGACCGAGATCAGCAGGAGGGAGACCACGAGGATGGTGGAGTCAAACCACTTGCCGCGGCGCATGCCCGCGATGACGCCCAGGCTGATGCCCAGGATGGTCTCGATGGCGAGGGCGTAGATGGCGAGCTTCGCGGTCGTCGGGAAGGCGGTCGCCATGATGGACGTAACCTTCTGGCCGTTGAACGCGGTGCCGAAGTCGAGTGTGAAGACTCCCTTGAGGTACAGCAGGTACTGCATCCAGAAGGGCTTGTCCAGGTTGTACTGGGCGCGGATCTGCGCGGCGGCGGCCTCGGAGAGGCCGCGGTCGCCACCGAGTGCGGCGACGGGGTCACCTGGCATCAGGTAGACCATCGCGAAGATCAGAAAGGTGGCTCCGAAGAAGACCGGGATGGTCTGGAGGAGTCGCCGTCCGATGTAGCGGAGCATGGACAATCCTTTAGTGTTCGTGTCGTGGGAGGGGAGGTTCCGATCCCTGGCGGTGCCTCGCGGGCGAGGCCGACTATGGTCCCATCATAGGGTAAGAATGGGCAAATGGCGCATCGGTCTCTGAATTTGTCTGCCGGATCAAACCCGCGGTGCTGTTTTGAGATGAAAGTGTGTGCCGCGTCAATGCGGGTGCGCAGTGCGTCGCTGAGCTGCGTTGATCTGTGTGGGGCTGCCGAAAAGAGATGTGCGCGGGGCGGGCGGCTTGCGCCGCCCGCCCCGCGGGAGAGGTTAACCTCGTGCGATCACTTCTTGGTGACCTTGTACAGCACGGGCTGGCCCTTCCAGTCGAACTGGACGTTGTCGACGTTCTTCGACCAACCGCCGCTGACGTTGGGGTACCACAGCGGGACGGCCGGCAGGTCCTGGAGCAGGATCGTCTGGGCCTTCTGGAGGGTCTTGACGGCGTCCGCGGTGGTGGTGGCGGAGGACGCCTGGACCATCAGGGAGTCGAACTCGCTGTTGGAGTAGCCGCCCTTGTTGGCGTCGGCACCGGTGGCGAACTGGGGCTGCAGGAAGTTGTACAGCGCCGGGTAGTCGCCCTGCCAGCCGTTACGGAACGCGCCGGTCATCTCGCCCTTGTCCTCAGCATCGAGCAGCGACTTGAAGTCGGCGAAGGGGTTGCCTTCAGCGGCGATGCCCAGGGTGTTCTTGATGGAGTTAGCGGTCGCGTCGACCCATTCCTTGTGGCCACCGTCGGAGTTGTAGCCGATGGTGAAGGTACCGTCCCACGGGGAGATGGCGTCGGCCTGTGCCCACAGTTCCTTGGCCTTGTCGGGGTTGTAGGTCAGGACGTCGTTGCCGGAGATGTTGGCGTCGTAGCCCTCGAGGGTTGGAGCAGTGAAGTCCTTGGCGGGGGTACGGGTGCCGTTGAAGATGGTCTTCGTGATGGTGTCACGATCGACGGCCAGGGAGATGGCCTGGCGGCGCAGGCGGCCTTCCTCACCGGAGAAGTGGGGCAGGTACTGCGGGATCGTGAAGTACTGGACGCCAGCGTAGGGCTGGTTCACGGTGCGGCCGGGCAGCTCGGACTCGAAGGTCTTGAAGACGGAGGCCGGGACGCCGTCGAGGATGTCGAGGGAGTCGGAAGACAGGTCCTGGTAGCCAGCGTCGAGGCTCGTGTAGAAGACGAAGGTCACGCCGTCGTTCTGAGCCTTGGTGTCACCCACGTAGTTCTCGTTGGGAACGGTGCTGAACTTGACGTTGTGCTCCCACGCGTCGGCCGAGGCCATCTTGTAGGGGCCGTTGCCCACGGGGTTCTGGCCGCCGGCGTCGGGGTCAGCGAGGGTCGAGTCCGGGAGCGGCGCGTAGGCGACGTAGCCCAGGCGCGACATGAAGTCCGAGGTGGGGTTCTTCAGCTTCGCGGTGAAGGTGTAGTCGTCGATCTCGGTCAGGCCGGTGATCTCACCGTTGCCCTCATCGTCGGTGCCCTCGAAGATGCTGAAGAACGCAGCCTGCTGCTGCTGCTTCGACGTGATGAGGTTCCAAGCCTTGATGAAGTTGTGGGCCTGGACGGGGGTGCCGTCGGAGAACTTGCGGTCGTTGTGGAGCTTGATGGTCCACTCGGACGCGTCCTCGTTGGGCTCGATGGACTCGGCGACGTCGAGGACGGCCGTGCCGTCGGTCTCGTAGCGGACGAGCTGGCTGAACAGGACGGTCAGGATCCTGCCGCCGCCGTTTCGTTGGTCAGGCCCGGCAGGAGCGGGTTCTGGGGCTCGTTTCCGTTGGCCGTGATGACCTTGTCGCCGGAGCCGGACGAGGCGGTGTTGCCGCCGCCGGCGCAGGCGGTCAGAGCGAGCGCGGCAGCCGCGGGGATGACGAGCCATGCCTTCTTCAGGTTCATGGATTCTTCCTCCTGGTTGATGGGTGGAACTGGGGGCGGTGCCCTCAGGTATGGTCTGAGATTAACCCGTGGCGCGTGGAATTCATGAAAGATGTCCATCATGTGCGCATTACATTTTGGTTACAAACGTAAAAAGTAGGTCAAATGATGGTGTGGGTCACATAAAAGGGGGCGGGATGTGACCGACTAGGCGTACGACGAGGCCGGGGCTGAGCGTGCGCGCACACCCAGCCCCAGCCTCGTCGAGTTGATACGTGGGAATTAGGGGAGCAAACCCTCGGAAATGAGCCACTCGCGGGCGATCTGCGAAGCGGACTTCTGGTCCGCCGTCGACGCCCGATTCATCTCCACCAGGTCCTCGGCATCCATCGCGGCGCTCACCCGGTTGATGACCGCGGCGGCATCGTCGTTCACGCGCGACGAGGCCAGGGGCACCACGTGCGAGGCCAGGAACAGGCCCTTCGGGTCATCCAAGACCGTCAGCGTTCCGTCAGCCAGCGCGGGGTCCGAGGAGTAGATGTTCGCCAGCTGGATGTCGCCGTCCTTCAGTGCCTTGACGGTGAGCGGGCCGCCTGAGTCCTCAATCGGGGTGAATCCGACGGTCACGCCGTAGGTCTGCGACAGCCCCGTCGGGCCATAGGGGCGCGTCTGCAACTCGGAGTTGCCGCCTAGCGTGAGCGTGCCCGCGCCCGCGAGGTCGCCGATCGACGTCAGTGAGTGGGCTTGCGCGAAGTCGGCCGTCACCACGTAGGAATCCTGGTCGGTCGCAGGTGCTTGCTCGAGGGCGCGCAGGTCCGAGGGGAGCGCGGTCTGCAGGGCCGAATACACCTCGTCCGTGGATCGCGCGGTCGCGTCAGCATCCAGATATTGCAGCAGGTTGCCCGTGTACTCGGGGAACACGTCGATCGACCCGGCCTCGAGTTCGGGCATGTAGACCTCGCGCTGGCCGATCCGCAGCTGGCGGTCGACCGTGAAGCCTGCCCCTTCGAGAGCCTGGGCGTACGCCTCTGCGATGATCTCGTTCGAGTAGTAGTCCTGCGAGCCGACGACGAGCGTCGTCGAGCCGTTCTCTGAACTTCCGGTGCTCGCGTTGCCGCCGACCGACTCCGCCGAACCGCAGGCGGCCAAGGCCAGGGCAGAAGCCGCGACGGCAGCCATTGTGATCATCGTGCGTTTCATAGTGACTCCTTGAGTGAGTTGTTCTCATCGTCTGCAAAAGAGTGGGTGCGGGCCCGAATGCGTCGCGCCACCAGGGCCAGGAGCGCGTCGGTCGCCAGTGCGAGGGCGACGACGATGATCGCGCCGCCGATCATCTCCGCGTAGTCGCGGGTCTTCAGGCCCTCGTAGAGGAAACGGCCGAGGCCGTAGTTTGCTGTGTAGGCCGCCAGCGTCGTCGTCGCAATGACCTGGAGGGTCGCCGAGCGCACCCCGGCAGCCACGAGGCCGGCCGCGTGCGGGGCCTCGACCTGCGCGAGGACCTGTTTTTCAGTGAGCCCAATCGCTCGCGCCGCGTCCACGGTCGCGCGCGGCGTCGAGGCGATCCCTGAGTAGGTCGCCGACAGGAGCGGCGGAATCGCCAGGATGAGGAGAGCCAGCGTGGGCGCCGCCAGTCCAATACCCAGCCATAGGCCCGCCAGCGTCAGGACGCCGAGCGTCGGAACCGCACGGGCCGCGCCCGTCGCGCTCACCAGCCATCGGCCCCTGCCCGTGTGCCCGATCCAGGTGCCTAGCGGCAGCGCGATGAGGGCCGCGAGCGCCACGATCAGGAGGGTGAGGCCCAAGTGCTCGGTGGCCCTCACGAGGATCCCGGACTCACCCAGCCAGTGGGCGGGGACCGCCAACCAATTCAGGGCGTCGAGGAGAATGTTCATGCCCGCCCCCTCCTCGTCCACGGAGTGAGCGCCCAGCCGATTCCCTGGATCAGCGCATCGATGACGAGCGCAAGGAGAACCGTCGCGACCAAGCCGGCCACGACCTCGGCGATGAGTCCACGCTGAAAACCGTCAGTGAACAGCGTTCCCAGCGAGCGCACCCCAATGAACGCGCCCACCGTCACGAGCGACACCGTCGACGTGGCAACAACGCGCGTGCCCGCGACGATGACGGGCGTCGCCAGGGGAAGCTCCACCTCGACGAAGCGTCGAAAGAGTGGGTAGCCGCACGCGTTCGCGGCCTGCAGGGTCGCGCGAGGAATCGCGCGGAAGCCCTCCGCGGCCTGGCGCACCAGCACCGCCACGCCGTACAGAGTCAGGACGATGATCATGTTGGCGGGAGAGCGCAGCGCCACCCCGACGATCACGGGAATGACAATCAGGAGCGGCAGCGACGGTACCGCGTACAGCGCCGACAGGACGGACAGGACCCAGCCGCCGCGGCGCGAAACGCCGCCCAGCGCGCGATCGGCACGGAGAGCAGCACCGACAGTGCGATCGCTGGGAGGGCGATCCACAGGTGAGCAAGAGTCAGGGAGCCAATGAGCCCCCAGTTGGAGGACAGCCAGGTCACGGACGCTCCCCGGCCTCGTCGGTCGTCAGCGTGCCCACGGGGGTGCCGGCGTCGTCGACAACCAGGCCGCCCGGCCCGGCGACGCGCACCGGGCGTGCCGCGCGCGAGGCTCCGACGAACTCCGCAACGAAGGGCGAGGCGGGAGAGGAGAGCAGCTCGGTGGGCGTCCCCACCTGCTCGATGTGGCCACCCGTCGAGAGGACGGCAACCTGGTCGCCCAACGTGAACGCCTCGTCCACGTCGTGCGTCACGAAGAGGATCGTCGTGCCCAGGGCCCGCTGAATCTCCTTCAGCTCGCACTGCAGCTCTGTGCGCACGATCGGATCCAGCGCGCCAAAGGGCTCGTCCATCAGCAGGATGTCCGCGCGATTGGCCAGCGCCCGAGCCACGCCCACGCGCTGACGCTGGCCGCCCGACAGCTGGGCGGGGTAGCGATCAGCCATCTCGCGATCCAGGCCCACCAGCTCGAGGAGCTCGAGCGCGCGCTCGCGGGAAGCCTGCTTCGTGGCGCCCTCCAGGCGTGGGACGGTCGCGATATTGTCTGCGATGCTTCGGTGGGGGAAGAGGCCGCCCTCCTGTAGGACGTAGCCGATCGAGCGGCGCAGGCGCACGGGGTCCTCGCCTGCGACGTCCTGGTCTCGTACGAATACCCTGCCCGAGGTTGGGGTGACCATCGCGTTCACCATCCGCATGAGCGTCGTCTTGCCGCAGCCCGAGGTGCCCAGGAAGACGGTCGTGGAACCCTGCTCGACGGTGAGGGAGAAGTCCTCGACGGCGCGTGTGCCGCCCGGGTAGGTCTTGGAGACGTGGTCGAAGCGAATCATGCGCGCTCCTTGGCAGCCTCGGCGATGAGCGCGAGGCAGCGCGTCAGCTCCTCGCGCTGGGCTGTGGAGAGTGGGGCGAAGAGGCGCTCCTGCTCCTTCTCGACGACCGCGCAGGCCTCCTCGAGGTGTGCCAGGCCCCGGTCCGTCACCGTCAGGATGGTCGCGCGCCGGTCGTGCTCGCACGGGGTGCGGTGCAGCAGTCCGTCGCGGTGGAGGCGATCGACGAGGCGCGAGGCCGCTCCCAGGGTGATCCCCTGGCTCGCCGCGACCTCCTGGATGCGACACGCGGGGGTGTCTCGGACCGTGCGCAGGACGAGGAAGCGGCCGAGTGTCAGCGCGTTTCCGGCCTCGGAGAGGGCGGATTCAACGGCGCTCCCAAGCGCGAACTTCCGTGTCGATCAGTGTCGCGAACAGCGTGCATGTATCTGTTGCCATGCCCACTACCTTACGCGTAAATAATTGATATGTATGGTGTTTGTGAGGGGAAACTCGTTGAGTTTTTGACGAGATAGGCGTTCTTGTGCTGTTTGTGAGCGGCCCACAACTGTGTGTGGGGCGTGGTCGGCGGGACTCGGCGCGGTGCTACAGTGCGTGGTATCGGCGAGTGGCAAGCTCCGGGGCCCTCGCTCGACGCAAGTCAGTGCCCAGTCGTGGGTGCGTTTTTCCGGCGCGTGACGCGCATATCGATGAGGAGTGTTAAAGGTGCGGAAACGTCTCTACTCTCTGCTGGACGGTGATGGTGGAGCGGCAATGTGGTGCGGGCACGTCATGACCGTGCTCATTATCGCCAGCCTGCTCCCCCCTGTGCTTCAAGGAATCCAGCCCCGTCCTCGAGACAATCGAGTACGCCTGCGTCCTCGTGTTCATCGCCGACTATCTGGCACGATGGGCGACGGCGGATCTGAAGCTCGGCAAGGGCGCATTGTCGTTCCTGATCTATCCCTTCACCCCCATGGCGATTATCGACCTGCTGTCGATCCTGCCAGTCTTCAATGCCCTCAACGACGCGCCGCGCACGCTGCGAGTCCTCCGCCTGTTTCGGGCCCTGCGGCTGTTCAAGCTCATTCGCTACTCGAAGAGCGCCTCCGTCATCGCCGCCGTGTTCGAGAAAGAGAGGGAGGCGCTGCTCGCCGTCCTCGGCCTGGCCATCGGCTACATCCTCGTCAGCGCCCTCGCCATCTTTAACGTCGAGCCGGAAACCTTCAACACCTTCTTCGATGCCGTGTACTGGGCGGTCGTCTCCCTGACGACCGTCGGCTACGGCGACCTCTACCCCACCTCCGACGTGGGGCGTGCCATCGCCATGATCTCCTCGCTCATGGGCGTCGCCGTCGTTGCCCTGCCCTCGGGCATCATCACGGCGGGCATGCTCGAGGAGCTGCGCGGCGGCGGAGACGTCGGCGACTGATGTGCATGGACTTTTGTGGCTGCGTGCATCCGTGCTGCCTGCGCCCTCCTCTGAAAACTCGCACGTAATTCTCACCCGGTCACTTTGTGGGTGAGCCTACAAGCGTTGGAAATCCGGGCATTGCGCTGACGATGATTGCGGTGCGCTGGGGGAATTACGTGCGGAATTATGGGGACAAACGAGGCCGGGGCCCGACCCACCCCTCACCGAGCGGTGAGCGAGTGGCCGAGCCCCGGCCTCGTCAATGAACGCGTCAGATCAGGCGTCAGCCTGCGGCGCGGGGGAGCGGTGGCGCTTCGAGTACGCCTCGCCCTCCAGCTCCGAACCAGACGGCGCGGACGCGGGCGATGCCGCCTCCAGGTTCGTGCCACGCAGCTTCGAGATCAGGCGCATGCCGTGGTAGATCAGCAGAGCGGCGGCCGTGCCCAGCGCGATACCGCCGAAGGTCATGTCGCCGACAACCCACGTGAAGTTTGCGATCGCGACGATCAGTGAGACTGCGGCGGTGTTCAGGTTCACCGGGTTGGAGAAGTCCACGCGGTTCTGCACCCAGATGCGAACACCCAGCATGCCGATCATGCCGTACAGGACCGTGCCCGCACCGCCGAGGACGGCGTGGGGGATCGCCTCGATGAGGGCGCCGAACTTCGGCAGCATCGACAGGGCGAACGCAACGCATGCGGCGATCACGTAGGCTGCCGTCGAGTAGACGCGGGTTGCCGCCATGACGCCGATGTTCTCGGCGTAGGTGGTCGTGCCCGAGCCGCCGCCGCTACCGGCCAGCATCGTGGAGATGCCGTCCGCCATGAGCGCGCGGCCCGTGATGTCATCCAGGTTCTCGCCCGTCATCGCGGACACGGACTTCACGTGGCCGACGTTCTCGGCGACCAGGACGAACACGACCGGCAGGAACAGGCCGAGGGTCGAGAAGGAGAAGGCGGGGGTGTGGAACTCGGGGAAACCGAACCAAGCGGCCTCGCCGACGCCGGAGAAGTCGACCTGACCCTGGATGATCGCGGCCACGTAGCCGATCAGCACGCCGATCAGGATGGAGAGGCGGCCGAGGATGCCCTTGAAGAGGACCGTCACGAGGCAGATCGACACGATCGTCACGACTGCGGTGATCGGGCCTTCCTTGACCCAGTCCCACGCAGCCGGCGCCAGGTTGAGGCCGATGAGTGCCACGATCGCGCCCGTCACCACGGGCGGCATGGCAGCGTCAATCCAGCGCACGCCCGCGAAGTGGACGATCAGACCGACGAGGGCGAGCGTCGCGCCCACCGCAATGATGCCGCCGAGCGCGTAAGGAGCGCCCAGAGATGCTGTCACTGCCTGGATCGGCGCGATCAGCGCGAACGAGGAACCCAGGTACGAGGGCAGACGGCCCGCCGTAATCAGGAAGAACAGCAGGGTGCCGATCGCGGTGAAAAAAAGCGTTGTTGACGGGGGGAAACCTGTCAACAACGGAACGAGGAACGTGGCGCCGCACATTGCGACCACGTGCTGGGCACCAATGCCAATAGTGCGAGGCCACGAGAGTCGTTCATTCGGGAGGACGACGTCGCCGGGGTTAATGGACGTGCCGTTACCGTGAAGCTTCCAACGGAACAGCGAGGTCTTCGTTTCGCTCATGAGCGTAAAAATCCGATCAGTTGATGGGCGGGATGGCCGTACCGGTCGGAATAACAGGGTAGCGCGTTCGCCCCCGTGCCCGCAGGTTTCGCCACGCGTAAACCCCTCCAGCGGGCAAAGTGTGGTGCATGCCCCTCCCGTTATGGAATAGTGGAGCACATGAGCCAGCCATCCCCGAACGTCGCCCCCACCGTCTCTGGCATGCCGTGGGCGAACCCGGACCTGGCCTCGCAGGCCAACCCGGCCGATGCCTCGTCCATGAACGTCGCTGGCGACCGCTATGGCTATGCGCCCGAGAGTGTGACGCGGGGGAGCGCGCCGGTCTCGTATGGTGATTTTCCGGGGACGGAGTACGTCAACGTCAGAGAGGTCTTCGCCGACGGCGGCTACACCTCCCCCGTGCCCATCACGAACCCCGTAGCCAAAGCCTCTCTCTGGTTCGCTGTCTTTGGTTTCTTTGGCTTCCCCATCATCGTCAGCATTGTGCTTGCGGTCATCGCCCTCATTCAGGCGCAATCTCTGCCCGATCGCATCGGTGCGCGGGAGGCTACCGCCGCCCTCGTGTTCGATGGGATTCTTGTCGGTATCGCTGCCTACATCTACGTGCTGGGGCTCGGTTAATCGACGAGGCCGGGGTGCCCCGCGTGCGTGTGGCTGACTATGCGGTGGCTGAGTCCGCGCGCCGCGTTGGTGTGCTCTACTGCTTTGGCTGCCTGAGATTCAGCGGGTTCGGCTCGCCTGTCTGTGCCCGCTTCGTTGCTGTTTTTCGTGAAATCTCAGGCCTGTGACCTGCTCCATTGGCCAGAATTGGCGCGGGGAGACATTTTTCGCTTATGATTGTCCGGCACGATGTGCACGGAGGATTCGCCTAGTGGCCTATGGCGCACGCTTGGAAAGCGTGTTGGGTGCAAGCCCTCGGGGGTTCGAATCCCCCATCCTCCGCCACCGGACCCCGGGACCGCTTCAGGTTCCGGGGTTTTTGTTGCGTATGGCGCCGCTGGTGTTCCGGGCGCCGTCGGGCCCGGCCGCCCGCGAGATCGCCACACGCGAGCCTGTGGCTCGGAGTGGTCGATCTCGAAGCCCGCCCGTGCCCTCCGGACCCTCCGGCGCCCTCTACACCGGCGGCACTTGTGGTGCTTGGACTAGCCCGGCCAGGCCCCGCCGCACACCGGCACTGCGGCAGATCCCTCTGACGCCCTCCACACCGGCGGCGCCCGCTCGACGTGTGGTTCGGCGCGTCGTCTCGATGCCCTGCCAGGCCCTGCCGCCGCCCACGAGCACCGCAGCCAGGCCCTGCCTTGATACTGCGCACCGGCGCCGTGGCAAGTTGTAGGTGGGCAGTCCTGTGGTGATGTGCTGCGCTTCGCCGCAGCTGCGCGCGCGGGGTGAAAACGTGTATGCTGGGGGCCGGTCCTCCGCGTGACGGTATCATCCGAACCTCCCCAGGGCAGGAATGCAGCAAGGATAAGGGTGCGCTGCCGGGTGCGCGGAGGATCTTTGTATATGCTGCTCGATCTTGGTCGACTGCAGGATGCATTTCTTCGATGTGGTTCAGGCCATAGCTCTTGATTTTGCATCCCGGCGAGGAGCGTGTAAGCTTATACCCAGCCAAACGGCAAGCGCCCGTAGCTCAATGGATAGAGCATCTGATTACGGTTCAGAAGGTTGGGGGTTCGAGTCCCTCCGGGCGCGCAGCGGCCCCCCTCGGTGCGATCCACCGGTGGGGGTTCTGCATTTCTACCGAGCACTCCTTCGGGAGTGCTTTTTTCATGCCCATCTGCTTGTGGTGGGCCCATCTGTGTGACGCAGGGCCGTTGTGTGTGGTCGTGGCCTAGATGGTGTATCGCAGGCGAGCCTTCGCAGGGGCTTGGAAGCGGATGATGGGCTGAAAGAAAAACCGCCCCCGCTTCATGGGACATGGGCTGTCATGAAACTTTCATCGCCCCAGCACGCTCACAATCGCCTATTTCCGATGAGTGGGGGCGATTTTTCTTTCAAGTGGCCCTTGTCGGTACGTTTTCGTGCAGTGCTGGGGCGATATTTCTTTCGCTCAGATCACTCGACGCGTCCTGTTGTGAAACAGGAAGTGCCAGTACTGGGTTTCCACGGCCCGTTGAAGAAACCGACGACACATTTGCTGGGGGTGGGTGGTTAGGTGAAACCAATAATCCCTTTGTCAGTGGCACATGCCCGGTTTCGGCGGTTTGTGAGTGCTCGGTGGGCCATTGGTGTCAGATGGTGTGTATGGCGGGCGTAGTTGGGCTTCGAGACGATGCGTCGAACCGCCGAACAGCGAGGCCGCCCCATTGGTGTGGGGGCGCCGGAGGGAATTGAAGGGCCTGGCTGCGGTGCCCATGAGTGACGACGACACCGCCGCCAGCCAAATTTCGCACGTAATTTATCGTGGTCATTTTTCGAGACGCCCCAAAAACGTTGCAATTCCAACGATTCAAATTCAATGTTTGAAGGAGTCGTAGAGGAATTACGTGCGAAGTTGCTGATTGACAGCCATAGCTGAACTTCAGGGCGACGCACCGAACCACACGTCAGCACACCAGGCGTCGCTGGTGTGGAGGGCGCTGGAGGGAATTGAAGGGCCTGGCTGCGGTGCCCGTGGGCGGTAGCGGGGCTTGGTCGCGGTGCCAGTGGGTGGCGGCGGGGCCTGGCCGGGCTTCGAGACGACGTGGATCGCCTCAGTACACCAGGCACCACTGGTGTGGAGGGTGCCGGAGGGACCGGAGGGCACGGGCGGGCTTCGAGGCGCGGCGCCGAACGAAGTGAGGCCGCCTAGCCTCGCGGGCGGCCGGGCCCTCCGGCGCCCGGAACACCCGTGGGGCCACAAGCAGCCCGGCCCAGCAGGGCATACGAAGCAAAACCTCAGGAACTGGGAGGAGTCACGATCCACGGCTCGGTCGGCAGGGAACGCAATCCTGAAATCCCCAGGGCCTCCGCAATGTCGGAGGCACAACGCGCCCCGGGCACTCCCAGGGACGACCCGATAAACGAAACGACGTCGTCGGTGGACCAGCCCAGGCCTCGTAGGTCAGAGAGGGTGACGGCGCCGTCGCGCTTGGCCAGCCGGGCCCCTGAAGGCGCGAGTGCGAGGGGCACGTGCGCGTAGGTCGGCTCGGGCGCCCCGAGCAGGTGGGCGAGCTGCGCCTGCGCGGGCGCCTGGGAGAGCAGGTCGAAGCCGCGCACGACCTGGTCGACGTCCTGGAACGCGTCGTCGACGACGGCCGCCAGGTTGTAGGCGGGCACGCCGTCTGCGCGGCGCACGACGAAGTGGTCGACGGGCCCGGTGTAGGAGCCGTGCAGCTCGTCGAACACCGTCCACTCGGGCGAGGGGGCGGCCAGGCGCAGCGCGGGGGCGCGCCCAGCGGCGGCCAAAGCCTCGCGCTTCGCCTCGCGCTCGGATTCGCTGAGCGTCAGGCAGGTGCCCGGGTAGTGGCCGGGCGGCACGTGCGGGGCGGAGGCGGCCTCGCGGATGTCGCGGCGGGTGCAGTAGCACTCGAAGATGAGGCCGCGCGCGGCCAGCGACGCCAGGGCGGCCTCGTGCGCGTCGGCCCGAGCGGTCTGGATGAGGGGCTCGCCGTCCCAATCCACGCCGATCGCCGCCAGGTCCTCGATCTGACGCTTGGCGGACCCGGCGCGCTCCCGGTCGATGTCCTCGATGCGCAGGACGAATCGCCGCCCGGTTGTGCGCGCCCACGCCCACGCGAGGATCGCGGTGCGCAGGTTGCCCAGGTGGAAGTCGCCCGTGGGGGAGGGCGCGAATCGTCCGGTGTTCGTCATGCGCCCAGTGTACGAGGCCGTGGCCGCCTCCCGGGATCCGCCTCCCTGGGGTGCAGTGTGCGGAGGGCGTACAGTGGGGTGCATGGCGAGAATGCGGGTGCCCGACTGGTTGGCGGTCTTTGTGGGCGGGGTCGTGGGGACGGCTGCGCGCGCTGGCCTGGACGAGGTCGCGAAGGCCTTGCCCGTGCGCGGCCTCTTCCTGTCCTGGTCGACGCTGACGGTCAACGCCGTGGGCGCCTTCCTCCTCGGCGCTCTGGCCGCGTGGGTGGCGGGTCGCCTGGCGCGCGGAGTGGGGGATGCGTCGTCGCTGAAAACACTGAAGCTCCTGATCGGCACGGGTTTTGCGGGCGCCTTCACGACGTACGGGACGTACATCGTCGCGTCGGTGGGCTACGCGTCGCCCAATGGAATTGTTGAGGCCGTCTCTCAGTCCCTCGGTCTCCTGGCCCTGGGTGGGGCCTGCGCCTGGGCGGGTATGCGCGTGGGGGAGTGGCTGTGTGGCGGCTCGGGCCCGCGCTCCGTTACCGATGAGGGGGAGCGAGCATGAGCGCAGCGACCTTCCTGTGTGTGGCCCTGGCCGGCGGCGTGGGCGCGTGCGCGCGCTTCTGGCTGGACCGTGGAACTCAACGCGCCCTGTCCACATGGGGCGACCCGGGGGGAGCGAAGCTCGGCATCCTGGTCGTCAACGTCATCGGGTGTTTCCTGGCCGGTGCGGCCACCCAGCTGGTGCCCGCTGATGTCATGCCGATTGTCTCGACCGGCTTCCTAGGTGGTTTTACGACGTTCTCGACCGCGCTCGTGGACGCGGTGACCCTGTGGGCCGACGGATTCCGTGGTCGCAGCCTCGCCCTCGCGCTCGGCACGTGGGCGGCCTCGTGGGGCGCGGCGCTCGCGGGCATCGCCGTTGCCGGATAGGGGTTTGTCGCGCAACTAGCCACTATACGGGCTGTTCGGTGAGGGTTTAGCCACGATACGGAGTTTTGTAACGGCATTCCGAGCGCTCGCCCACGTGGCCCTCATATGCTGATGGTGCGGGCCGTGTGGCCCAGTAACGGAGATGCACATGATTGACCTCACCGGGGTGTCCAAGGTCTACCCCGTGAAAAACGGCGGCGAAGTCGTCGCGCTTGATGGGGTGAACCTGCACGTCGATCGCGGCTCGATCCACGGGATCGTCGGCCGTTCCGGTGCGGGTAAGTCCACGCTCATCAGGTGTCTGACGGCCCTGGAGAAGCCCACCGAGGGCCATATTGTCGTCGACGGCCTCGATCTGTCGACGCTGTCGGGTTCTGCGCTGCGCGCCGCACGTCGCCGTATCGGAATGGTGTTTCAGGCCGCGAATCTCCTGGATGCTCGTACCGCCGCCGACAACATTGGCTACCCGCTCAAGCTCGCGGGCGTGCCTCGTGCGCAGCGCCGCGAACGCGTCGAGGAACTCCTTGAGCTCGTCGGCCTCGAAGGCCGCGGCGACTCCTACCCATCCCAGCTGTCGGGCGGCCAGCGTCAGCGCGTCGGCATCGCCCGCGCCCTGGCCGACAACCCCGCCGTGCTCCTGTGCGACGAGCCAACCAGCGCACTCGACACCGAGTCGACCGCTCAGATCCTTTCCCTGCTGCGCCACGTGCGCGATGTCGCCGGGGTCACCGTCGTCATCATCACCCATGAGATGGCCGTTGTCCGCGAGATCTGTGACTCCGTGACCCTCCTCGGCCACGGACAGGTCCTGCAGACCGGCCCCCTCGACGAGGTCGTGGCAGACCCCTCGACCCCGCTTGCCCGCGAACTGGTCCCCATGCCGGTCGTCGAATCGGTCCCCGCCCCCACGGCCGCCAGCCTTGACGGCCTGACGAAGAGCACCGTTCTCCTCGATGTCGTCTTCACCTCGCACCCGGGCGTGCCCACGGGCGCCACGGTCCTGCACCTGGCCTCGTCGATGGGCGCGGACGTGACCGCGGGAACCTTCGAGTCCCTCGGCAGCGTGCAGGTGGGCCGCCTGGCCCTCACCGTCCCCGCGTACCACGCTGACAAGATCATCGAGCAGCTGCGCAAGAACAACGTCCACGCGGAAGTGAGGACCCAATGACCACCGCATACCTCGCCGCCGCGACCGCCGCGCAGGTGGTCGTGCCCACAGGTAAGGGCGATCCCACGTGGTTCGATAACCCGGCCCTCACCGACAAGTTTGTGCCCGCGATCTTCGAGACCCTCATGATGACGGGCCTGTCGACCGTTTTTGCGGTCATCATCGGCACTCTCCTGGGTCTCGTCCTGGTTCAGACCGGTAAGGGCGGCCTCACCCCGAACAAGGGCGTGTACCAGGCCGTGTCCTTCGTCGTGAACATCGTGCGCTCCCTGCCCTTCATCATCGGCATCATCATGCTGATTCCGGTCACGAAGATGATCGTCGGCAAGTCCACTGGTTCGCTCGCGACCGTCGTGCCGCTCGTCATCCTCTCCGCGCCCTTCTTCGCGCGCCTCGTGGAGACGAACCTGTTGGCCGTCGACCCCGGAAAGATCGAGGCCGCCCAGATGATGGGTGCCTCCAACCGTCAGATCCGCTGGGGTGTCCTCATTCGCGAGGCCATGCCCGCCCTCATTCAGTCCATCACGACCCTGGCGATCACCCTCATCGGCTACTCCGCGATGGCGGGCGCAGTCGGCGGCGGCGGCCTGGGCCAGATGGCCATCAACTACGGATACAACCGCTGGCAGGACGACGTCATGATCTCCACCGTCGTCGCCATCATCGTCATCGTCCAGATCATCCAGCTGATCGGCGATATCCTCTCGCGCCTGGTCGACCACCGCGCGCGCTGACCGATCCGGTCAGGCCACCCCGGCCTCGATCATTCATCCCATCCAGTACGCAGAAGAAAAGAGAAACACCATGCGTCATCGCTCTCTCGCAGCTATCGGCCTGGCGGCCGTTGCCACCCTGGGCCTGGCGGCCTGCGGCGGCGGCTCCTCCTCCTCGGATGCTTCCGGCTCCTCCTCGGACGTCGTCACCCTGACCGTGGGCGCGACCCCCTCGCCCCACGCGAAGATCCTCACCTACATCAACGACAACCTGGCCGCGGACGCGGGCATCAAGCTCGACATCGTTGAGTACACCGACTACGTCCAGCCCAACACCGCGCTGAACGATGGCGACCTGGACGCCAACTTCTACCAGACCGTTCCCTACCTGGAGAACGCGGAGAAGCAGTTCGGCTACGACTTCGAGGCTGGCGAGGGCATCCACCTTGAGCCCCTCGGCGTGTTCTCCAACAAGCACAAGTCCCTCGACGAGCTGCCCGACGGCGGTACGATCGGTATCATCTCCGACACCGCGAACCAGTCCCGCGCGCTCGAGCTCCTGGCCACCCAGGGCCTCGTCTCGATCCCCGAGGGCGACGGCGACGTCAACATCAACACCGTCACCAAGCTGAAGAACTTCGACTTCCGCGAGGTCGAGGGCCCGCAGCTGGTCCGCTCGCTCGATGACTTCGACTACGCGGTCATCAACGGCAACTTCGCCCAGGAGGGTGGTAAGTCCATCTCCGGTGATGCTCTCGTCGTCGAGTCCCCCGTGGACAACCCGGCCGTTAACGTCCTCGTGTGGAAGGCCGGCTCCAAGAAGGCTGACGCCATCGCGAAGCTCGAGAAGCTCCTGCACTCCGATGAGGTCAAGCAGTACATCGAGCAGACCTGGTCGGACGGCTCGGTTATCCCGGCGTTCTGACCTGCGAGGCCGGGGCGCGCTGGCGCTCGTGCTGACAGATCGTAAGGGCTGCGGCTCTCGCATAGATAACGGGTGGGCCCCGGAACCCTACGGTTCCGGGGCCCACCCGTTCGTTCGCGCAAGCGGTGCGATCAGTTGGTGCGAGACTCGAGCGGGAACTCGGCGTCCGGCTCGTGCGTGATGCGGTTACGCATGTCGCGGCGGAAGACTTCGATGACCCACAGCCAGATGATGTGGCCGAAGAACTCGGAGAAGTGCTCCGCGAAGGGCTGGTTCCAGGGCGCCGGGACCGTACCCATCAGAGGCATGAGGACGACGTGGAAGGCCACGTACACGAAGATGCCGAAGGCGGCACCCTGCCAGAGCTTGATCTGCGGGAAGCGCTCGGCCAGCACGCAGTAGATGACCGCGAAGCCGATCGAGAACGCGAAGTGAACGATGAAGGAGACCCAGGGGAGCCCCTCGTTCCCGTTGTAGGTGTAGGACAGGTGGGTGACGCTCTCCGGGATGCCCAGCTGCTGGAGCAGTTCCTGGGGCGGGTTGGTGGCGTTGCGCTCGGGCGTACGCGGAGGCAGCGGCACCTCCCAACCGAACTTCACGATGGCGGAGACGATTCCGCCGAGAACACCTGCGAGTGCTGCGACGCCGTAGCGGCGGCGCTTCGGATTGGTCTGAATCAGTGCCATGTGACAAGCATGAAACGCACGTAGGGCATTTTCGAGGCTTCGGGGTGCTTAGCGCTCAAGGTCACACAAGGGTGTAATGAGGGAAAATGGGCTAAAAATAGCCAAGGAGGTTAATTTATGCCTTGATTTAACGAGTAAATATGAGGGGCGGGTGCGGGATGAAAGTCCCGCACCCGCCCCTCATGTGGCGTTAAGTGCGTCGCACCCCGGCGCTGTGATGCGCGAGGGGCGCGTGCCTCGTCAGTCGACGATGCCGTACAGACGGTCGCCCGCGTCGCCCAGGCCGGGGACGATGTAAGACTTCTCGTTGAGGTGATCGTCGACGGCAGCGACGACGACGTTCACGTCGGCGCGATCGCCGATCGCGTCCTCAAGGGTCTTGATGCCTTCCGGAGCGGCCAGGATGCACACGCAGGTGACGTCCTTGGCGCCGCGCTCGAAGAGGTAGTTGGTGGCGGCAACCATGGTGTGACCGGTGGCCAGCATGGGGTCGAGGATGAAGCACTGGCGGCCCGACAGGTCGTCCGGCAGGCGGTTCGCGTAGGTCTCGATCTCCAGGGTGTCGTCGTCGCGACGCATGCCCAGGAAGCCAACCTCGGCTGTGGGCAGCATGCGGGTCATGCCCTCGAGCATGCCCAGGCCTGCGCGCAGGACGGGCACGACGATCGGGCGAGGCTCGGAGAGCTTCAGTCCGACCGTGGGAGCGACGGGGGTCTCGATGGGGGTCTCGGTGACGGCCACCTCGCGTGTCGCCTCGTAGGCGAGCAGGGTAACCAGTTCGTCCACGAGCTGGCGGAACGTCGCCGACGGCGTTTCGCGATCCCGCAGGACGGTGAGCTTGTGGGTGATCAGGGGGTGATGAGCAACGTGGAGGCGCATGGTTATAGGCTACCTCGTTCGCATGCGGAAACGCACTCCGGTGTGCCGAAGCCGAGGTGAGTGCCTCTTGTGTGCCCCGTCGCGCAGGTTGGTGGCCGCCGTTGCGGTCGTATCGTCAGTGCATGTCAAACTCATTGGTCACATTAGCACCACGAGTCACGATGGACTCCAACTACCCCAACAGTCGTTTGGCCGGTAAGCTAGGAGGGTGACCGTGAATGAGCAGTACCGCGAAGCAATGGGCAAGGCCCTCTTCCTGGCCAACCGCGCCCGCGAGACGGGAGACGTTCCCGTCGGAGCCGTCGTCGTCGACGAGGACGGCCGCATCATCGGACGCGGGTGGAACTGCCGCGAGGCCAACCATGACCCTGCAGGCCACGCCGAAATCGTCGCCCTGCGCGAGGCGGGCCACGCCCGAGGAACGTGGCGCCTGACCGGCTGCACGCTGATCGTCACCCTCGAGCCCTGCACGATGTGCGCGGGCGCCATCCTTGCCTCTCGCATCGACCGCGTCGTCTTCGGCGCCTGGGACCCCAAGGCTGGCGCTGCCGGATCCCTGCGCGACGTCCTGCGCGATGCTCGCATGCCGCACCCGACCGAGGTCGTCGGCGGTGTCCTCGCACAAGAGGCCGCCATGCAGCTGCGCTCCTTCTTCCTCGGCTGCCGCACGCCCGACGAAATGCCCGTCGTCCAGGCCCCCGTTCATGAACCCGGCGACATCGTCGCGCCCATCGTCGTCCCCTACGAGGAGGACGAGGCGCCCGAGCCGATTCGCGAGGAAGCGGCCCGCGAGGAACTCCCCCATGACGAGGGTGTTCCCGCCCAGCTCGTTACCCCCGAGGCTCCCGCAGCTCCGGCAGCTCCCGCTGAGCCCACGAATGCCCCTGCCCACGCCGCGCGCGTCCCCAGCCGCCACCGCGGCACCGAGGCGTCGCCCCTGCCTCGTCGAGTGGGCCGCCCCTTCTCCGAGCGCGTCTCCGGCAATGCCGACAACCCTGCCGACATCCCCGCGGGCGAATCGATCGAACCCGGCGCGCCAGTGTCCGCCACGCCGTCGCAGCCGCCCTATCGCAGCGCCGCGCCGGTCATGCCCGCCGTGTCGCCCGACGTGACGCGCGGTCCCATTACGCGCTCCGTTCCCCAGATTCGACCCGTCCACGTACGCCCCTCCGCGTCCGTGCCCGAAGGCCTCTACACGCCCGCTCAGCCCGGCCGTCCCGTGTCTCAGCCGCTGCGCGATAGCGCGCCCCGTCCTCCGGCTCCCGCGCCCGAACAGCCTGCCCAGGTCGTGGAAGAGCCGATCCCCGCGCCGCCCGCGTTCCCGCAGCGCGCCACGTCGCGCCAGAGCGCGCGCCCGCAGCGCCCCCTCCCGCAGGCTTTCGAACCCGAGCCCGCGCGCCGCGTCGACTACGAACTGTCCCCTCGGCAGTTCAACGACGTCGACCCCATTACCTCCGGGATTCGCGTGCGCCGCTCTGCGCGCCGCCGCGGCAATGCTCGTCACTGACATGATCCCCGCGCGCGTTATCACGGTCTCGGACCGCTGCTCTGCCGGCCTCGCCGAGGACCTCTCCGGTCCCCTCGCCGCACGCCTCCTCGCGGATCACGGCGTTGACGCCTCGGTCGTGATCGTTCCCGACGAGGTCGACGCCATCCGCGCTGCGATCACCACGGCCGTGGAGGACGGCGCCCGCTTCGTGTTCACGACCGGTGGGACCGGTCTCGCGCCCCGCGACGTCACCCCCGAGGCCACCGAGCCCCTCCTCGTCACCCGCATCGACGGCCTCGCCGACGCGATTCGGCGCCGAGGCGAGGAAAAGGTCGCCTCCGCAGCCCTGTCGCGAGGCCTCGTCGGCGTGACCGCGCGATCCCCCGAGGGTGCCCTCGTCGTCAACGCACCCGGCTCGCGCGGCGGCGTCACCGACGCCGTGGCCGTCATCGGCCCGCTCGTCGCCCACATCATCGACCAGCTCGCGGGCGGCGACCACCCGCGCGCATAAAAGCCTGAAATTACAACGAAAAGGCCGCCCGGCGTACACGCTGCGGGCGGCCTCCTCGTACGTCGGGGCGTCAGTCCTGCGGATCCTCCGGGCGCACCCAGTCGCCGCTGCGGCCACCCGACTTCGCCACGATCTTCGCCTCGCGGATGCGGGCGGAGCGGTCCACGCCCTTGACCATGTCGACGATCGCGAGAGCCGCAACCGTCACCGAGGTCAGCGCCTCCATCTCCACGCCCGTGCGGTCAGCCGTGCGCACGGTCGCGCGGATCGCCACGTGATCGTCCTCCAGGCTGAGGTCCACCGCGCAGCCGTGCACGCCAATCGTGTGCGCGAGGGGCAGCAGCTCGGGGACGCGCTTCGCCGCCGAAATGCCGGCCACGCGCGCCACCGCCAGAACGTCGCCCTTCGGCACGGTACCGTCACGCAGTGCCTGCATGACCTCGGGCGAGCAATCCACGCGGCACACGGCGCTCGCCTGGCGCACCGTCGGATTCTTCGCGGTCACGTCCACCATGTAGGCGGCGCCGTCCTCGTTGAGATGCGTAAATTTCACGGTTTCCTCTCGTTAATTCTCAGTAGTAGCGTCAGCCCACGAGCGGGACGACCGCCAGCTCCTGGCCGGCCTCGACCGCCTCGACGTCCGGCGCGACCACGCCGATCGCCTCCGCGTTCGCGAGCGAGGCCACCAGGTGCGACTTCGACCCCAGGGGGGTGCACCGGTTCCACCCAGCGGGTCCCGGCCTCGTCCCCGGGCGCATCCACGAAGCGAAGCGGGATGAACTGCGTCTTTTCAGGCGGGCAGTCCCAGCCCACGTGCGCGCGGGCGATGATGCCGCTCGGGACCGTTGCGCCGTGCTCGGGGGCGACGAGGCCGGACATGACCGCCAGCGCGCCCGCGACGTACATGTGGAACGTCGTAAAGACCGAGACCGGGTTGCCGGGCAGGCAGATCACCGGCGTCTCGCGACCGCCTGCGCCCACCCGCGTCGAACCGACGCCCTGCGGGCCGCCGGGCTGCTGTGCGACGTGGTGGAAGCCCGCGTCCGTGCCAAGTGTCAGGCGCACGACCTCGAAGGCGCCCGCCGAAATGCCCCCGGCCGTGAGAACCAGGTCGGCCTCCGGAGCCTCATCGAGGGCCGCGCGCAGCTCGGCCGGGGTGTCCCCCGTGCGCAGGTGCGCGACGACCTGCCCGCCGGCCTCCTCGACGAGGCCGCGCAGCAGGATGCCGTTCGAATCGGGGATCTGTCCGCGCTCGAGGGCCTCGCCGGCGCGCTTGAGCTCGGTGCCCGTGGAGACGACGATCACGCGCGGGCGGGGCAGGACCGTGAGGGTACCGTGCCCGACCGAGGCGGCGGCCGACAGGGCTGTCCCGTCCAGGATGCGGCCCGCCTCCAGGACCGGGGAGCCGGCCTCGAGGGCCTCGCCCGCCACGCGCACATTCGTGCCCAGCTTCGGGGCAACGCGGATCTCGACGGTGTCGGGCGCCTGCGCGATGCCCGCCGCGTGGTCCGTGTGCTCGACCTTCACGACGGTGTCCGCGCCCTGTGGGATCGGCGCGCCCGTCATGATGCGCCAGGCCTGCCCCTTCTCGAGGCGGTTCTCACGGGTGTCGCCTGCCGGAATATCGCCCGCGACGGGCAGAGTCCACGGGCCCTCGCCCTCCAGGTCCTCGCGGCGTACCGCGAACCCGTCCATCGCGGAGTTCGTAAAGGGCGGCAGAGGAATCAGAGAAAAGACGTCGACCGCCAGGCGGCGACCCAGGCATTCCTCGATGGGAAGCGTGTCGTGGGGGAGGACGTGGCTGAGCGCCAGCGCCTCGATCAGCTCGCGATGCTGCGCGGTAGACAGGGCGGGATCGTGCATGCCACCAGTGTAGGGCCAGGTGGGGTGGGCGAGGCGTGTGGGGCGGATTCGCTCATGGTGTTGTGGGGCTGCTTTTTGGGCAGCTGGGCGCGGCGTCTGCCTCGCGCCCGCTGCACGAGGCGTGGGCCGGGTTGTGCGGTTGTGGCGCGTTTTAGCGACCTGGATATGGGACGCAAGGGGGGAATTGCAGCATTAGGGGTGCGACACGCCGGCGACACGCCGCTGGAAGGCTTCGTGTAGTGCAAAACCCCCGTTGGGTCGACAGTCCTCATGTTGTCTCATCCCCAGGCGCGCGTCTAGCGCCGCGCGGACCTGCGCAACGAACTCGTCCGGATGATCGAGGTCGTGCCAGCCAATGCGGATGATGTGCCAGCCCTCGGCTTCGAGGTGGCGTTGGCGCTCGCGCTCGCGGGAGAGTGACGCGTGGATGCTGCGGGCGTCGTCCCCGTATTTGGCGCGGCCGTCGAACTCGATGCCGACTTTTTCGGCTGCGAACGCGCAATCGATGAAATAGCGACGACCCCGTGTGTGCACCTCGACCTGTGTGCGCATGCCTGTCAGGCCGGCGGCGCACAGCTCGTACAGTACGCGCGCTTCTCCGGGGGAGGCGCATCCGGCATCTGCATGGGTGATGATCCACTGTGCTTGAGAGCGTCCTCTTGCCCGATTACCCAGCTGTTTCAGCTCTCGCTCAAGAAAGAACTTCCATGACTCCTCGTTGTTGCGCGACGCTTTCATGTGGAAGTTGTCGAAGTGCGTGTAGGCGTGGGCGTTCATGCACATCTGCGTGAAAGCATCACGTCGATTGCGTGACGTGCGGGCCGCAGTAATCTGCGCAGATTCAAGGTTCTCAATGAGGAGCCCGCGTGTGTCGCTGATAGCAGGGAGGTGACGGACGTGCCTGGGCTTGACCTTTATGGGAGCAAAGGTGTGAGTGCCGATTGCTATGGCGGGCAGGACGATGGGGTGGATAGTGAATGATGCGGCAACCGTGATGGGTGGAAGCGGGGGGATTACTTCCATAGCCGTGCGCCCATAGTGCACATTGTCCGGTAGTAACGAGAGTTTGATGCGTGTGCGCAAGGTGGTAGAGGCGCGCGGCGAGCACGACCTCTGGTAGGTGTTCGACGCCGATATTTCGCAGCTTCGCCAGGTCAAGGTAGGTCCTACCCGCAATTTTTACTGCCGTCGGCACCCTCGTCAGACCGTGATGACTCGAGCGAGGGACTCGAATAATTGCACGTTCAACAATTCCTAGGATGTAGGGGGCTCCGATGCCCCCATCTTCTGGGCTCATGCATGAATTCTAGTGCATTGAAGATCGGTTTGTGACAGTTCGAGCGAGTTGAGTTGGTCTGATTTCGTTTCGACTGAATAGCGGGTGGAGTCCAAAGTTTCCACCGGTGGCGGCGGGCGACTGACTGGCCCGAGGCCGTGGCCGGGGAGTGGAGCCGCTGCGCGGGTGGAGCGTCGGATGTGCCTGCCAGCGCTGAAGGCGGCGCCGACGGCGGTGCGGCAGTCGTTCCTTCCCGGGTGAGTGGGGGGGGAATTGCAGCATTAGGGGCGCGACACGCCGGCGACACGCCGTGGCGGAACTTCTAGTGCTGCCAAACCCCCGGTTGGGTGGCCTGATGGGCTGTTGTTGGTGGGTCGGTGGGTACGACTTGGCGAGGTGCAGACTGGGGCGGGCGGTTGTGGCGCGATCGGGTGGTCTGGCGGTGGGCTGTAAAAGGGGGAATTGCAGCATTAGGGGTGCGACACGCCGGCGACACGCCGTGGCGGAACTTCTAGTGCTGCCAAACCCCCATTCGGTTCGATGTGTCGCGGTGTCAGGTGTCCCGAAGGGTGTGGCGCGTCGCGGAGAGGGGGTGAGTGCCGACGATCTCCCCTCGTGTTGCGCGGGAGTCGCAATATCTGCCCAATGGTGGGGTGGGTGGTGCAGGTGCCTGTCGCTTTTGTCTCAGCGACGAGGCAGGGGCCGCGTCTTGCCGTTCGCGCTTGTTTTTTCAAGGGGCGAGCACCGGGTAAAACGCGGTAGGGTTGCGCCATGTCTGTCGAGTTCGTTTCCGCCTCTCAGGCGGCAGATGCGGCGGCGTGTGACGCGCCGCTGCGGCTCGTCGACACCTTCGGGCGAGTGGCCCGCGACCTGCGTGTGTCGCTCACCGACCGCTGCAACCTGCGCTGCTCCTACTGCATGCCCCCCGAAGGCCTGGACTGGCTGCCCACCGAGGAAACCCTGACGGACGATGAGGTCGTGCGCCTCGTGCGCGTTGGCGTCGAGCGGCTCGGGATCCGCCAGGTCCGCTTCACCGGCGGGGAGCCCGCTGCTGCGCCGAGGCCTTGAGGGGATCATCGAAGAGTGCTCCCACCTGCGCACCGACGAGGGGAATCGCCTGGACTTGGCCCTCACGACGAACGCGCTCGGTCTGGCCAAGCGCGCACAGGGCCTGAAGGATGCGGGCCTGAACCGCGTCAACATTTCGCTTGATTCCCTGGACCCCGAGCACTTCGCTGCGATCACCCGCCGCGACCGCCTCGGCGACGTCCTGGAGGGCATCGAGGCTGCCGCCCGCGCCGGGCTGAGCCCCATCAAGGTCAACGCCCTGGTGCTGCGCGGCATGAACGAGGCCGACCTGCCCGACCTGGTCGACTACTGCCTGGACCGGGGCATCGAGCTGCGCGTCATCGAGCAGATGCCGATCGGCCCGCCGGACACGTGGGATCGCCAAAACATCATGACGGCCGACGAGATCCTGCACATCATGGGCACTCGCCACACGCTGACCCCCGCGCCTCGCGAGGATCCGCATTCGCCCGGCGGGACGCTGGATCGTCGACGGTGACCCGACGAAGCGCCTCGGAGTCATTGCCTCCGTGTCCGACCCCTTCTGTAGCGCGTGCGACCGCACCCGCCTGACCTCGGACGGCATGGTGCGCTCCTGCCTGTTCTCCACCGAGGAGACATCCCTGCGTGACCTGCTGCGGGGCGGCGGGGACGACGCGCAGATCGCCGCCCGATGGGCCGACGCGATGTGGGCGAAGCCGGCCGCACACGGGCTCAATATCGACACTTTTGCTCGCGCGTCGCGCACCATGAGCCGTATTGGTGGGTAGCCTCCCATTAATTTCGTGACGCCGATGTTTTCTAACAGCGGTCAATTGCTCGTTTGTCGCTGGGGAAAACATCTCTGGCAGGCGCACTTTTCCCTGTACTCACAAGGGTGATGTACGTCCCAACACGTTCCTGTGGGTTACGTCATTTCAATTGGTAGCCTCCGTGTTAAAGAATGTCCGGCGTGCGCCTGCGCCCGGACATCCCTTCCAACACGAGGAGAGCCATGAGCGCGACCGACCCCGCGGCCAAGAAGAGCCGCTACCTGCTCACTGACTGGAACCCCAACGACGAATCCAAGTGGGACTCGAAACTCGCGTGGCGCACGCTGTGGATCACGACGTACTCGCTGATCCTGGCCTTCTGCGTGTGGTTCCTGCCCAGCGCGATCGCGCCCAAGCTGACGCTTCTCGGCTTCAACCTGGACAAGTCGCAGCTCTACTGGCTGACCGCCCTCCCCGGCCTCGCCGCCGGCATCCTGCGCCTCATCTACATGTTCCTGCCCCCGCTCATCGGCACCCGCAAGCTCGTGGGCATCACCTCCCTGCTGTGCATCATCCCCATGGCCGGCTGGTTCTACGTCGTCCAGGACAACACGACCCCCTACTGGGTCCTGCTGACCCTCGCCTTCATGTGTGGAATCGGCGGTGGCGCGTTCTCCGGCTACATGCCCTCCACCGGCTACTTCTTCCCCAAGCGCCTCGCCGGCACGGCGCTCGGCCTGCAGGGCGGCATCGGCAACCTCGGCATATCCGTCATCCAGCTGGTCGGCCCCATCCTCATGGGCTTTGGCCTTTTTGGTCTGACCTGGCTGGCGCCCCAGAAGCAGGTTGCTGGCGACGGCGCCGGCCAGGAGATCTGGGTCTACAACGCCGCGGCCTTCTTCATCCCGTGGTGCATCCTCGCGGCGGTCCTCGCCTTCATCTGGCTGCGCGACGTTCCCGTCAAGGCCAACATCAAGCAGCAGCTGGACATCTTCTCCAACCCCAACACCTGGTACATGACCATCCTCTACGTCATGACCTTCGGCCTGTTCTCCGGCTTCTCCGCCGTCTTCGCTCTCCTGATCAACAACCAGTTCGGTGACCAGTCGGCCCTCAACCTGGGCGTCAAGGGCGCGACCTTCGCCTTCCTCGGCCCCCTCATTGGCTCGATCATCCGCATGTCCTGGGGCATCTTCTGCGACCGCATGGGTGGCGCCATCTGGACCTTCATCTCCGGCGTCGGCATGGCCATCACCCTGGGCGGTATCGCCTGGGTTCTGCGCAACCCCACAGGCTGGACCGACTTCTACATCTTCATGGCGCTCATGCTCACCATGTTCCTGTTCTCCGGCTTTGGTAACGCCGGTACCTTCAAGCAGATGCCGATGATCATGTCGGCCCGCCAGGCCGGCGGCGCCATCGGCTTCACCTCCGCCATCGCATCCCTCGGCCCCTTCCTCGTCGGCGTCGCTCTCTCCGCGGTCGGCACTGGCGGTGCATGGGCCTTCTTCCTGGGCTGCGCCATCTTCTGCGCCCTGTGCTCGGTCCTGTGCTGGATCATGTACGCGCGCAAGAACGCCCCGTTCCCCGGCTGATCCACCCGGCACTGCGTGGTGCCAACGGACCTGCCACTGCCTCGTCAATCGACTCTTAGGAGCACCCCATGACGAATCTCGAATCCGATATGACCTTCCCGACCTACGGCGGCGAGGTCAAGCCCGCGACCGGCGCGACCCTGTTCGCGCTCGGCTCGTGGCTGCGTCGCGGCAAGGCGTCCGCCGACGCGCGCCAGCTCTTCCTCGAGGGCGGCCGCGAGGGCGACTCCTTCTACCGCGACCGCTGGAGCTACGACAAGATCGTGCGCTCCACCCATGGCGTGAACTGCACGGGCTCGTGCTCGTGGAAGATCTACGTCAAGGACGGCGTCATCACCTGGGAAACCCAGCAGACTGACTACCCGACCACCGGCGCGGACATGCCCGAGTACGAGCCCCGCGGCTGCCCGCGTGGCGCGGCGTTCTCGTGGTACGAGTACTCGCCGACCCGTATCAAGTACCCCTACGTGCGCGGCGTCCTGCTCGACATGTTCCGCGAGGCCAAGAAGCGCCTCGGGGATCCCGTCCACGCGTGGGCCGCGGTCGTCGAGGACCCGGAAAAGGCGCGCGCCTACAAGTCGCAGCGTGGTCGCGGCGGCATGGTCCGCGTGTCCTGGGAAGAGGCGATGGAGATCGTCGCCGCTGCCTACGTGCACACGATCAAGCAGTACGGCCCCGACCGCATCGCCGGCTTCTCGGTCATCCCCGCCATGTCGATGATCTCCTACGGTGCGGGCGCCCGCTTCCACGAGCTCATCGGCGCCACCATGCTGTCCTTCTACGACTGGTACGCGGACCTGCCCCCGGCCTCCCCGCAGGTGTTCGGCGATCAGACCGACGTGCCCGAGGCCGGCGACTGGTTCAACTCGCAGTACCTCATCATGTGGGGCACGAACCTGCCGCTGACCCGTACCCCTGACGCCCACTTCATGGCCGAGGCCCGCTACCACGGCCAGAAGGTCATCGTCGTGTCCCCGGACTTCGCGGACAACACGAAGTTCGCGGACGACTGGTTGCGCGTCCAGCCCGGCACGGACGGCGCCCTGGCGCAGGCCATGGGTCACGTCATCCTCAAGGAATTCCACGTCGGCAAGCGCGAGCCCATGTTCCTTGATTACATGAAGCGCTACACCGACTCCCCGTTCCTCGTGGAGATCGGCGAGGTCGGCGAGGGCGCCCACGAGGGAATCGACCCGACGACCCTGGTCCCCGGCAAGTTCCTGACGGCCGCCAAGATGCCCGCAGGCACGACCGAGCGCACTGAGAACAACCAGTTCCGTCCCCTCGTCATCGAGGCCGACGGCACGGTCAAGGATCCGGGTGGCACGCTTGCCGATCGCTTCGGCGAGGAGGGCGCCGGCCACTGGAACCTCAACCTGGATGGCGTCGAGCCCGTCATGTCCATCATGGACACGGACGAGTGGGAGCCCGTCGAGATCGCCCTGCCGCGCTTCGACCTGCCCGCGGCCCCCGGCCAGGCCTCGGTCGGTGGCGGCTACGTCCTGCGTGGCGTGCCCGCGCGCCGCGTCAACGGCCGCCTCGTGACGACCGTGTTCGACATCCTGCTCGCCCAGTACGCCGTTGAGCGTGAGGGCCTGCCGGGCCAGTGGCCCACCGACTACATGGACGCCTCCACGCCGGGCACGCCCGCGTGGCAGGAGGAGTTCACCTCGGTTCCCGCCGGAGCCGCCATCAAGATCGGTCGCGAGTTCGCGCAGAACGCGGTGGAGACCGAGGGCCGTTCCATGATCCTCATGGGCGCCGGCACGAACCACTACTACCACTCCGACCAGATGTACCGTACGTTCCTGGCGCTCACGGAAATGTGTGGCACCCAGGGCCGCAACGGTGGCGGCTGGGCCCACTACGTGGGTCAGGAGAAGGTCCGCCCGATCATGGGTTGGGGCTCCTTCACCTTCGCCCTGGACTGGGCGCGCCCGCCGCGCCAGATGATCTCCACCGGGTGGTACTACATGACCACCGACCAGTGGCGCTACGACGGGGCCCCGGCCTCGGCGATGGCGAACCCGATCAGGTCCTCGCACCTGGACGGCAAACAGCTGGTCGACACGCTCGTCGAGTCGGTTCAGCGCGGCTGGATGCCCTGCTACCCGACGTTCTCCAAGGGCTCGACCCAGCTGGGGCGTGAGGCCGCCGAGGCCGGCATGGCCCCCGCGGAATACGTGTCCCAGGAGCTGCGTGAGGGTCGCCTCCAGTTCGCGATCGAGGACCCGGACGCCCATCACAACGTCCCGAAGATCCTCGCGAACTGGCGTACGAACCTGCTCGGCTCGTCCGCGAAGGGCACCGAGTTCTTCCTGCGCCACATGCTGGGTACCGGCAACGAGGTCAACGCGCAGGAGCTGGAAGAGGGCAACCGCCCCGCGTCCGTCAACTGGCGTGAGGCTCACCCCGGCAAGCTCGACCTCATGTGGGTCGCGGACTTCCGTAACACCTCGACGACGCTGCACTCCGACGTCGTGCTGCCCGCCGCCACCTGGTACGAGAAGCACGACCTGTCCTCCACGGACATGCACCCCTTCATGCACTGCTTCGACGAGGCCGTGAACCCGCCGTGGGAGGCACGCACCGACTTTGAGGTGTTCCAGACCCTGGCTCACCTCGTCGGCCGCATGGCCCCCGGCCACCTGGACATCCAGACGGACGTCGTCGCCGTCCCGCTGGGGCACGACTCCCCGGACGCCATGACCATGGCGGATGGCGTCGTCCCCGAGCAGACGTGGACGCCCGGCAAGACCATGCCGAAGCTGGTCCCGATCGAGCGCGACTACAGGCAGGTCGGATACAAGTTCGACCGCATGGGACCGCTCCTGCCCAAGGCCGGCCTGGCCTCGAAGGGCGTGGCGTACAACGTGCAGGAGGCGTACGAGCAGCTCGGCGACCTCAACGGCCGCGCCCCCATGGACGGCAACGCCGGCGAGGGCATGCCGCTGTGCGACACCGCCATCAAGGCGGCGAACATGGCGCTGCGCTTCTCGGGCACCACGAACGGCTCGCTGGCCGTTCAGGGCTTCCGCACGCTGGAAAAGCGCGTCGGCAACGAGATGGCGTTCCTGGCCGAAGGTGACGAAGAAAAGAAGATCACCTACCAGGACACCGTCCTGCAGCCGCGCAGCGTCATCACCAGCCCCGAGTGGTCGGGCTCCGAGCACGGCGGTCGCCGCTACAGCGCCTTCGTGCAGAACGTCGAGTGCCGCAAGCCGTGGCACACGCTGACGGGCCGCCCGCAGTTCTATGTCGACCACGACTGGATGATGGACATGGGCGAGTCCCTGCCGATCTTCCGTCCCCCGCTCGACCTGGCGCACATCTACGGTGAGCGCCCCGTCGGCGACCACCGTCCCGGTCAGCCGGGTCAGGCCGAGGTCGCGGTTCGCTACCTGACGATCCACAACAAGTGGGCCATCCACTCCCAGTACTACGACAACCCGTACATGCTGACGCTGGGTCGTGGTGGCCAGACGGTGTGGATGAGCCCGCAGGACGCCGAGAAGATCGGTGTGCGCGACAACGAGTGGATCGAGGCGAAGAACCGTAACGGCACCGTGTCGGCTCGCGCCGTTGTCTCCCACCGTATCCCGGAGGGCACGGTGTTCATGCACCACGCCCAGGATCGCCAGATCAACACCCCGCTGAACGAGGAATCCGGCAAGCGCGGCGGTACGCACAACTCGCTGACGCGAATCTTCATTAAGCCGACCCACCTGGCCGGCGGATACGCGCAGTTCGCCTACGCGTTCAACTACTACGGTCCCACCGGCAATAACCGCGACGAGGTCACGGTTATCCGCCGCCGCTCCCAGGAGGTGCAGTTCTGATGAAGGTCATGGCTCAGATCGCGATGGTGATGAACCTCGACAAGTGCATCGGCTGCCACACCTGTTCGGTCACTTGTAAGCAGGTGTGGACCAACCGCGAGGGCACCGAGTACATCTGGTTCAACAACGTCGAAACCCGTCCCGGCGTGGGCTACCCCCGCGGCTGGGAGGACCAGAAGAAGTGGAAGGGCGGCTGGAAGCGTACCGCCACCGGCCGCCTCGTTCCCCGTCAGGGCGGACGCGTCGCCTCGCTCGCGAAGATCTTCGCGAACCCGACGCAGCCGACCATGAAGGACTACTACGAGCCGTGGACGTACGAGTACGACAAGCTGCTCCAGGCGCCCGCGAACTCCCGCGCGATCCCGACGGCCCGCGCGAAGTCCTCAATCACGGGCGAGCACATCGACAAGCCCGAGTGGGGCCCGAACTGGGACGATGACCTCGGTGGCTCCATGGAGACCCTGGATCAGGACCCGGTCCTGCACCAGATGAACCTCCAGGTCGCCAAGACCATCGAGGACGCGTACATGTTCTACCTGCCTCGCATTTGCGAGCACTGCCTGAACCCGACCTGCGTGTCGGCGTGCCCCTCGGGCGCGATGTACAAGCGCACCGAGGACGGCATCGTCCTGGTCGACCAGGATCAGTGCCGCGGCTGGCGCATGTGCGTGTCCGCCTGCCCCTACAAGAAGGTCTACTTCAACCACAACACGGGCAAGGCCGAGAAGTGCACGCTGTGCTACCCGCGCCTCGAGGTCGGCCAGCCGACCATCTGCTCGGAGACCTGCGTGGGCCGCCTGCGCTACATGGGCGTGCTGCTCTACGACGCGGACCGCGTCACCTGGGCCGCCTCCCAGGAGGACGAGCGCGACCTGTACCGCGCCCAGCGCGAGATCCTGCTCGACCCGAACGACCCGCAGGTGGTCGCCCAGGCTCAGGCCAACGGCGTTCCCCACTCGTGGATCAAGGCCGCCCAGCAGTCCCCGATCTGGAAGCTCATCACCGAGTACGAGGTCGCCCTGCCGCTGCACCCCGAGTTCCGCACCCTGCCGATGGTCTGGTATGTGCCGCCGCTGTCCCCGGTCGTCGACCAGGTGACCGCGTCCGGCAGCGACGGCGAGGACCACAAGGTCCTGCTGTCCGCCATCTCGCAGATGCGTATCCCGCTGGAGTACCTGGCCGGCCTGTTCACGGCCGGAGACACGGCTCCCGTGGAGCTGGCGCTGCGTCGCCTCGCCGCGATGCGCTCCTACATGCGCGACGTCTTCGTCGACAACCCGACGAACGAGGAGATCCCGGCCTCCGTGGGCATGACCCCGGAGAAGGTCAAGGAGATGTACCGACTGCTGTCGATCGCCAAGTACGACGACCGCTTCGTCATCCCGACCGCCCACCCCGAGATGCCGCGCGGCATCAAGGAGCTCGAGGGCTGCCCGGTGTCCTACGACGTCGAGGCCTTCCACGGCCTGGCCCCCGCCACGTCGAACCGCCCGATGGGTGGCTCGTCGCCGGAGGGACGCCAGATGCTCCCCCTTGAGGTCGTTCGATGAGCACTTTCGTCGGCATTCCGCGCATTCCTACGGCCGCTCCGGAAACGGAGATGGATCCGCAGGACGCGCGCGGTGTGCGCATGGCGGTCTCGGTCCTCCTGGACTACCCGGGAGATGACTTCGAGACCAAGCTGGACGCGGTCGAGGAGGCTCTGGCGGACCTGCCGGAGCCGGCCTCGTCGTCCCTGGCCGCGTTCGTGAGCTACGCTCGCGCCGCTGGCCTGCGCGCCATGCAGACCACCTACGTGGAGACGTTCGACCAGCGCCGCCGCTGTGCGCTCGGCCTGACGTACTACACGCACGGCGACACCCGCGGACGCGGCCAGGCCATCTTGGCCTTCAAGGAGATCCTGCGCCGCGCCGGTTTCGAGATGGAACGCGAGGAGCTTCCCGATCACTGCCGGTGGTCCTGGAGTTCGCGGCCTTCGACGAGACCGGCACGGCCGAGGGCCTGCTGCGCTCCAACCGCGAGGGCATCGAGGTGATCCGCACGGCCCTGCGCGCCGCGGACTCCCCGTACGCGCCGCTGCTGGATGCGCTGGTCGCGACGCTGCCCGAGCCGGACGAAAAGACCATTGAGGGCTTCCGTAAGCTCATTAGCCAGGGGCCGCCCACCGAGCTGGTGGGTGTGGGCGATCTGTCTGCGACGCCCTTCCCGACTTCCGATTCAACGATGGGACGGTAACGTTCATGGAATCCGCACTTTTGCATGCCGCGTCGGCATCTGCGACGCAGTCGCTGTCCTTCCTGGACATCGCCCTGTGGGTGGTCCTGCCGTACGTGTCCTTCGCGATCCTCATCGTGGGCCTCGCGTGGCGCTACAAGACCGACCAGTACGGGTGGACGTCTCGTTCCTCGCAGTGGAATGAGCCGGCCATCCTGCGCTGGGCCTCGCCGCTGTTCCACTTCGGCGTCCTCTTCGTGTTCATGGGCCACATCCTCGGCCTCGTGATCCCGAAGACTTGGACCGAGGCGGCCGGTGTACCCCAGCACGTCTACCACCTGATGGCAACGATCCCCGGTACGATCGCCGGAATCATGACGATTGTTGGCCTCGCGCTGCTGATCTACCGTCGCCTGGTGGTCAAGTCGGTCCGCGTGGCGACGACCCGTATGGACATCGTCACCTACGTGATGCTCAGCATTCCGGTGCTCCTGGGCGGCGCGGCGACGCTGCTGAACCAGGTGCTCGGTGGGCACGAGGGCTACGACTATCGCGAGACGATCTCCGTCTGGTTCCGCTCGATCTTCTATCTCCACCCGCAGGCGCACCTGATGGTGGATGTGCCCCTCAGCTTTAAGCTGCACATCATCGCGGGCCTGCTGCTCTTCTGCATCTGGCCGTTCACGCGCCTCGTGCACGCGGTGAGCGCGCCGGTCGGCTACGTGGCGCGTCCCCCGGTGATCTACCGGTCGCGCGACGAGCGCCGCACGCACGAGATCACGCGCGGCGGTATGTCGGACTGATCCTCGTCTGTCTGCGGTGTCGCCTCACGAGGTGGCGCAGGCAGCGAGAGAGTTACGGGGGCGGGCGTCAGCTCGCCCCCGTCTCTTTATCGGGGGTTCCCGCGTTCTCACCTGTATGAATGAACCGGTAGACCCCGCGTAATGCGACCGACTGTTGGTATTGGCCGTGCGGGGGGCTGTCTGTGATGGGTAGAATAAAGCGCACTTTGTAAGTAACGTAACAGCTTTAATGCCGTATGGAGATGCCTATGAAGGGTATTTCCACTGATTATGAGGGAGAGAGAGGACTATCAATGAATGACACCTCCCGTTCTCGGCCTCTGGCTGAAACACTCGCCGCGATGGCGGCCCTGACTCCCGCGCAGCACGCCCTTCTTGAGCGTATCTCGCACCATGCGAGCCCCGTGACCGTTGCTGAGCTGGCCCAGGAGGCCGGCCTGCACGTGTCGAGCGTCCGCGAGACCCTCGAGGGCTTGTTCGCGCTTGGTCTGGTCGAGAAACAGCAGCTTCCCTCGTCGGGTCGAGGCCGTCCCGCACTCGGGTATTCGACGACGACCCCGGTGGATCCGTCGTTTGCGGCGCAGATGCTGCACCAGCTGACCTCATCCCTGCTGGCATGGCTGCGCGTTGATGCGGCTGACCCGGCGGCCTCGGTGCGTGAGATCGGCTCGCGCTGGGCGGACGCCGCCCTCGAGACGATGGCGGTGCCTGATCATAGCCACAACGCGAACCGTCGCTCCATGCGCGACACTTTCAACGTCGCGGCGCACCTGGGTAAGGTCCGGCTGTTTATGAACGCCATGGGTTTCGCGTCTGTCCCGCACGACACCGATCCGATGGCTGTCGTGCTGACTGCCTGCCCGTTCACCGAGCCGGGCACCCCCGATGACCTGGCCCTCGAGCTGCGCCGAGGCATCGTTGAGCGCGTGTTCGAACGGACGGCGACCGGATTTGCCACCTGGTCACTGGAGACGGATCCTTCCGACCCTCTGCGCCTGACCGTCTATATTCGACGGCTCGATGAGGCGAACCCGAAGCCGCTGTCGACGACTCTTCACTTCTTTGGTGGCGCGGCCGAGGCGGCCGGTGGGTACATGCGTGAACTGCCCTCCGCTGAGACTCCCGCGACTCTGGGTGAACTCATCGATCAGCTCAGCTCAGAGAGCCCTGAGCTGGAGCGAATCCTCGCTGTGTCGAGCTACCTGGTTAACGAGCGCTCGGCTCGTCTGGACGCCGAGCTCGCGCCCGGCGCGCGCGTCGACGTGCTGCCTCCGTTCGCTGGCGGGTGAGATTTTCTAGTCATTTCTGTGGGGTGGTCAGGGTTGTAGAATAATCCTGACCGCTCCCGCGTAAGATGGAGGGGAAGGCACTCCCGTCCCTGGAGGATCCCATGTCAGCTGAGATTGCAACCGGCATCACCGATGAGCCGCTGGATACTGGCGCGCTGATAGATAGCGCGCGTCGGGATACGTGTGGTGCTGTGGCGTCATTTATTGGGGTGGTGCGTAACCATGACGGCGGAGAGAGCGTGGATGCGATCGAGTATTCTTCGCACCCCTCGTCGCAGCAGATTCTGCGGGACATCGTCGTGGAATTCAAGGATCGTCCGGGTGTGCATCGCATTGTCGCGTGGCACCGCGTGGGGCATCTGGAGATCGGCGAGGACGCGATGGTCGTCGCCGTCGCCGCGGAGCATCGTGCGCAGGCATTCCGCGCGGTTGAGGCCATTGTCGAGGACGTGAAGGCGAAGCTCCCGATCTGGAAGAAGCAGGAATTGACTGACGGTTCTCACAACTGGTCGGGTCTGTGAGATGACGATCGGCGATCCTTTTTTTCCCGTGATGCGGCCGTCTCCAGGCGCACCGTCGCGCTTCCGCTGATCAATCAGCCCGTCCCGTACGAGGCCGGGGATCCCGCGCTGGAGCGTTTCCGTCGCAATTGGCTGGTGTCCGGCATTGGCGAGGCTCGGCCAGGCGCGCCTGGCAGCCGCGCGCGTGCTCGTGGTGGGCGCGGGCGGCCTCGGCTCTCCCGTTCTCCTGTACCTGACGGCGGCGGGCGTCGGCACGATCGGCATCTGCGATTCTGACGTGGTTGAGGTGTCGAACCTTCAGCGTCAGCTCCTGCACGGCGAGGGCGACATGGGGGATCCGAAGCCGGACTCCGCGGTGCGTCATCTGAGCGGCCTGAACTCTTCGGTGCATTTTGAGCGCTACGGGCACGTGACCCGCGAGTGGTTGGATGAGCATGGTCGCGAGTGGGACCTGATCGTCGAGTGCACGGATAACTTTGACGCGAAGTACCTGGTGGCGGACTACTGTGCGGATTCTGGCGTTCCGCTGGTGTGGGGCACGGTCGTGTCGATGGCCTTCCAGGTGAGCGTGTTCTGGTCCCAAGCACCGGCCCCCGTTCCGTCGCTGACGCTGCGGAACCTGCACCCGGTCAAGCCCGCCCCCGGGACGACGCCGGCCTCGCCGAAGGTGGGTGTGCTGGGTCCCGTCGTCGGCCAGGCGGGTACCGCGATGGCGACGGAGGCTATCAAGGTGCTCGTGGGCTTCGGTGAGCCGCTGATTGGGCGCGTTCTGATGATGGACGCGGCGACGCAGCGCGCCGACGTGCTGACCTTTGCGCCGTGGGACTGAGTCCCGTCGCCGCCCGGCGCGCTGACGTTGCTGCGATCGTCGTCGGCGGCGGTGGGGGGAGAGCGCCTGGGTGGCGTCTCGAAGCCGGATCTGACGCTGGGTGGCGTGCGCCTCATTGATCGTGTATGTAGGGCTCTCCTGGAGGCGTGCGGCGCGGGCTGCGTGGCCGTCGTGCCGCCCGCTGTATGCGTCCCAGACAGTGTCCAGCGCACCCTCGAGGACCCGCCGAACGGCGGTCCCCTTGCCGGTATTGATGCCGGTCTGCGCACGCTGAGTGTCGGCGACGATGTCCTCGTCGTCGTCGTTTCCGTCGACGCTCCCGGGGTGGGGGCTTTTCTGCCCGCCCTCCTCGAACCTGCGTTGGGTGAGGGTAGTGATGGGCGTATCGTGCGCGGCGGCGATCCGGAGCCTTTCGATCAGTACCTCATGGGCGTCTATCGCGCGGGCGCGCTGCGCCGCGTCCTCGACGAGGCCGAGGCCTCCCTCGGGTCAGTGCGCGGAGTGGGGGTGCGCCGGGTGCTGCGCGCCCTCGAGGTCGAGCGAGTGAACGTGAACGCCGACGTGTGCCGGGACATCGACACCCCCGCGGATGTGGCCTGGTGGGAGGACTTTCTTCGCCGATGATATGTCGGTGATAGCGTCATCCTCACAAAGCGCCGTCCGCTCGAAAAGCCACACTCAAGCGTGCCCCCACGCGCCTCCCGCATGGTTCCCCACAAATGTCGCACGTAATTCCCATGTAAACCTTTCAAACCTTGAAATCGCATCGTTGAGATTCTGCGGTTTTCTAGATGCCTTACAAAAGTGAGGTGATCCAAATTACGTGCGACTATGAGGTGGAGGGGAGGGGGAAGGGGGATCAGCGCTGTTCGTCGAGCTGGTGGAAGATCGCCGTGAGCAGGGGCGTGACCACCTCGAGGGTGTCGAGCGCGCCTCCCCGCGAGCCGGGGGAGGAGATGATGAGGGCGCCCGAGGAGTCGCGCGCGGTCACGCCGACGACCTCGCGGGACAGGCCCGACAGGGGGGTGTTGGTCAGGCCGTGGGTGCGGATCTGCTCGGCGATGCCGGGGATCTCGACCTCGATGATCGAGCGGACGACCTCGGGCGCGTAGTTGCCCACGCCGAAACCCGAGCCGCCCAGGACCAGGATGAAGCGGGTGCCGGCCTCGAGCGCGTCGCGGATCTCCGTCTCGAGGATGTCGGCGCTCTCGGGGATCGCTGCGACCGACACGGGGCCCAGGCCGGCCTCGGCCAGCGCTGCCGTGCAGGCGGGGGTCGCCCGATCCTCCTTCGTGCCGCGCTGGATGCGGTCCGAGTAGGTGATGATGTGGGCGCTGATCTGGCTGAGGTCGTAGTCGACGGGCTTGGGCATGGTGTCCTCCGAGAGTAATGCGTACGAATGTGATCCTAGTCCCTTCTTCGCGGTGAGGTGGGTCTGGGAGTCGAGCGTGGTCGCGAGTTGATTTTGTGCGCGTGTGAGCCGAGGTAAAAGATGACTGTGGGCGTTGGTGCGTGTTGAGAGATGGTCGTAGCAACTCGCAAGTAGCAGAATATTCCGTTTTATGATGGATTGAACCATGTTTAATGCGTGCGTATATTTCCCTAATATCGCAAGCAAAAGTAACGATTTGGGTGCGCGTGAGCAAATCGTTGCGCGTTCGCATCTCGAGTTGTTAGATTTAATACGTTCCATTCCCTCTCAAAAGGAGACACGAGTGCGTTCCCTTCGTATCCTCCCCGCCATCGGCGCCGCCGCCCTGGCGCTCGCCGCCTGCACGGGCGGCTCCACCCCCGCCGACTCCACGGCCTCGCCCGAGGCGACGCCTGCCGAGACCACCGTCCTCAACGTCTACGCTGCCGCCTCCCTCACCGAGACTTTCGGCGAGCTCGAAGAGATCTTCGAGGAAGCCAACCCCGGCGTGGACGTGCGCTTCAACTTCGCGGGTTCCCAGGACCTCGTGACCCAGCTTGGCGAAGGCGCGGACGTCGACGTCCTGGCCACCGCCAACGAATCCACCATGAAGAAGGCCGCCGACGCCTCGCAGGTCGACGCGCAGACCATCTTCGTCACCAACACCCTCACCCTCATCACGACGCCCGGCAACCCGGCGGGCGTGACCGGCCTCGACTCCTCGCTCGACGGCGTCAAGCTGGTGATCTGCGCGCCCGAGGTTCCCTGCGGCAAGCTCACCAAGACCCTCACGGAGAAGCTCGGCGTGACCCTGAACCCCGTCTCCGAGGAGCAGGCCGTCACCGACGTGCGCGGCAAGGTCTCGTCCGGCCAGGCCGATGCCGGCATCGTCTACAAGACCGACGCCCTGGCCGAGGGTGACGCCGTCGACACCATCGCCATCCAGGGCGCCGACGAGGCCGTCAACAAGTACCCGATCGCCCTCGTGACCGCCTCGACCAAGAAGGACCTGGGCCAGAAGTGGATCGACCTGGTCCTCTCCGCCGACGGTCAGAAGATCCTCGAAGGCGCCGGCTTCACGCCCGCCGCGAAGTAATATCGACGCGTGAAGTCACGCAGGACGCCCGCCGTCAGCCCCCTGCCCGTCTGGGCGGGGGGGCCTCGGCGCGCTCGCCCTGTGCTTCCTGGTCCTGCCCCTGGCCTTCATGCTGGGGCGCGTCAACTGGGCCACCCTCGGCTCGACCCTCGCGACCCCGGAGGCTACCTCGGCCCTCGGCCTATCGCTGCGCACGTGTGCCATCGCGCTCGGCGTGGACCTCCTCCTCGGCGTCCCCGCCGCCCTCGTGCTGTCACGCTCCTGGCGGGGCGTGCGCGCCGCCCGCATCCTCGTTGCCCTGCCGCTCTCGCTGCCTCCCGTCGTCGCCGGCATCGCGCTGCTTGCGGCCTTCGGCAGGCGCTCGACCCTCGGGGCGCTCCTCAGCGGCGCCGGCCTTGACATCGCCTTCACGACGACCGCCGTCGTCATCGCGCAGGTCTTCGTCTCCCTGCCCTTCCTCATCGTCACCCTCGAGTCCGCGCTGCGCGCCCGCGAGCAGGGACTCGACGAGATGGCCTCCTCCCTGGGTGCCTCTCCCTCACGTGTCTTCTGGCAGATCACGCTGCCCACGGTCCTGCCCGGCCTCGGACGCGGCACCGCCCTAGCGCTGGCCCGCTGCCTCGGCGAGTTCGGGGCGACCCTCACCTTCGCCGGATCCATGCAGGGTGTCACCCGCACGATGCCGCTCCAGATCTACCTGGCCCGCGAGTCCGACGCGGATCTTGCCCTCGCGCTCGGCGTGGTCCTGCTCGGCGTCGCGGCCGTCGTCGTCGCGCTCACGGAAACCCCGTGGGGACGGCTCTCCTTCTTCCTTCGATTGACGAGGCCGGGGCGTGCCTCCGCTCCGACTGCTCCTTCCGCTCGTTCCACCGCCACCTCCGCGCTCGCGGGCGAGGTAGGCGAGGGGGTGGCCGTGCGCGTCGCCGGAACCGTGGACGCGCGCGGATGGGACGTGGACGCGAAGCTTCGCCCCGGCCTCGTCACCGCCGTCGTCGGCCACAACGGCGCCGGAAAGTCGACGCTCGCCCAGGTGATCGCCGGGACCCTGCGCGTGGATAGCGGGACCGTCAGCATCGGCGAGCGAGTCGTCGACGATGCCGCCACGTTCGTGCCCGCCCGCCGGCGCGGCGTCGCCATGGTCTCTCAGGCGCCCCGCATCTTCACCCACATGAGCGTCCTGTCCAACGTCGCCTTCCCCCTGCGCGTGCGCGGGGTGGGGCGCGCGCAGGCCCGGGCCGCTGCCCTCGAACAGCTGCGCGCCGTGGGGATCGCGGACCTCGCTTTCAAGCGCGCCTCCGACTTGTCCGGCGGCCAGGCCGCCCGCGTGGCGATCGCGCGCGCCCTCGTCTTCCGCCCCGAGGTCCTCATCCTCGACGAGCCCACGGCCGCCCTCGACGTCGAGGCCACCGCCCAGGTCTCCGCCGTCCTGCGCGAGCGCCTGGCGGGTGCGGGAATCACGACCCTGCTGGTCTCCCACGATATCGCCGAAGTCCTGTCCCTCGCCTCCCACATGATCGTCATGGGGGAGGGGCGCATCGTCGAGGAGGGCGAACCCGCCCGCGTGCTCGCCTCTCCCGCGTCGGTGTTCGCGGCCCGCCTGGCCGGCCTCAACATCGTGAGTGGGGCTCCTGTGGTGCGTCCCGGCATGGTCGGCGTGCGCGTCGGTGACGGGGCGCTGTGGGCGGCTTCCGACAGCGTTGGCCCCGAGGAGGAGTCGGCGCGCGTCGCCCTCACCTTCCCGCCCGAGGCCGTGGCCCTGTCCCGCGAGGAGGCCCACGCCTCGCCGCGAAGCGTCCTGCCCGGCGTCGTTGCGGGCATCGACGTCGACGGCTCTCTCGTGAGCGTGCGCGTCGCACTCGCGGAGGGCGTGTCGGTGACTGCTCGCGTCACAGCCGCCGCCTGGTCCGAGCTGGGCCTTGGCGTTGACGAGGGGTTGTGGGTGAGCGTGAAGGCCACCCAGGTCCGAGCGATCCGCGTCGCGCCCGGCTCCTGATCGCTTCACTGTTTCCTCGTGGAGCGAATTTTGTCACGCTTCATATGTTGTAATTCTTGGTTTTCGCATGAGCGGGATCTGTCCCTCCAAAACGCAAAACGCACCCTATTTTCGCGGTTATTCTGCGGTTTTAGTCAGCGCGTACCGGCAGTCGGTGGACAGCTTTGACTCTGCGAAAGGTGTTTCCTAAGTTGTGGTGAGAACCCAGGAGGTACCTCATGACAACACAGGGTCACCACGAGGCAACGCGCCCCTACCAGCTCGGCATCGACGTCGGCTCGACGACGGTCAAGGCCGTCGTTTTGGACGGGAATCGCCGCCTTTTCTCCGACTACCGCCGCCACAACGCAGACGTGCGCGCATCCCTGGGGGCCCTCCTCGCTGACGTCGAGCGCGCCCTGCCCGGCGCCCGCGTCCACGCTGCCATCACCGGATCCGGCGGCCTGACGACCGCCCGCGCCATGGGCATCCCCTTCGTTCAGGAGGTCATCGCGGGCACCGAGGCCACCCAGCGCCTCCACCCGGAGGTCGATGTCGTCATCGAGCTGGGCGGCGAGGACGCGAAGCTCACCTACCTGCACCCCACCCCCGAGCAGCGCATGAACGGCACCTGCGCGGGCGGCACCGGCGCCTTCATCGACCAGATGGCGACCCTCCTGCACACGGACGCCGCGGGCCTGGGCGAGATGGCGACCCGCCACACCCAGCTCTACCCGATCGCCTCGCGCTGCGGCGTCTTCGCCAAGTCCGACATCCAGCCCCTCATCAACCAGGGCGCCGCCCACGAGGACCTGGCCGCCTCCATCTTCAACGCCGTCGCCACCCAGACCATCGCCGGCCTGGCGTGCGGGCGTCCGATCCGCGGAACCGTCATGTTCCTCGGCGGCCCCCTGCACTTCCTGCCCGCCCTGCGCGAGGCCTACAAGGCCCTCCTGCCCAAGGCCGACTCCTTCGTCACCCCCGACGACGCCCAGCTCTACGTCGCGATCGGCGCGGCCCTCCTCGCCGAGAAGGAAGCCGCCAAGAAGGCACGCCAGGCCGAGGAATCGGGCGCCACCTCGTTTGATACGCGCGGCGACAAGCTCACGACCCTCATGGAGCGCCTCGCCGCCGCCCCCGTGCAGGTCGAGTCCCCGCGCATGGACCCGCTCTTCGCCACCCCCGAGGACCGCGAGGAATTCATAGCCCGCCACAGCCTCGACGTCATCCCCAAGGCCAGCCTCGACGAGGCCGAGGGCCGCTGCTGGCTCGGCATCGACGCCGGCTCAACGACGATCAAGGCGGTCGTCATCGACTCCCAGGACCGCATCGTCTTCACCCACTACGCCTCCAACGAGGGCGATCCCGTGGCCGCCGCCGTCGACATCGTGCGAGCCGTGCGAGGCGCGCTGCCCGAGGGATGCGAGATCGGCCGCTCGTGCGCGACCGGCTACGGCGAAGGCCTCGTCAAGGCCGCCCTCACCATGGACGAGGGCGAGATCGAGACGATGGCGCACTACCGCGCCGCCGAGTTCATCTGCCCCGGCGTCACCTCCGTCATCGATATCGGTGGCCAGGACATGAAGTACCTGCGCATCCGCGACCACGCGGTGGACTCGATTTCCGTCAACGAGGCCTGCTCCTCGGGCTGCGGCTCCTTCCTGCAGACCTTTGCGCAGACGATGGGCACCGACGTGCGTTCCTTCGCGCGCATGGCCATGGAGTCTGAATCCCCCGTGGACCTGGGCACCCGCTGCACGGTGTTCATGAACTCCTCCGTCAAGCAGGCGCAGAAGGAAGGCGCGGACGTGCGCGACATCAGCGCCGGCCTGTCCTACTCCGTCGTGCGCAACGCCCTCTACAAGGTCATCAAGCTCAAGGAGCCCTCGGACCTCGGTGAGCGCGTCGTCGTCCAGGGCGGTACCTTCCTCAACGACTCCGTGCTGCGCGCCTTCGAGCTGCTCACCGGCCGCGAGGTCGTGCGCCCCGACATCGCCGGCCTCATGGGCGCGTACGGCGCCGCCCTGACCGCGCGCATGCACGACACGGGGGAGGGGACCTCGTCCCTCGCCACGATCGAGGCCCTTGAGGGCTTCGGCGTCGACACCACGCGCAAGACCTGCCGCCTGTGCCAGAACCACTGCCAGATGACCATCTCAACGTTCTCCAACGGCGAGCGCCACGTGTCGGGTAACCGCTGCGAGCGCGGTGCGTCGCTGGAGCGCGTCCCCAAGAAGTCGGACCTGCCCAACCTCTACGACTGGAAGTACAAGCGGATCTTCGGATACCGCCGACTCACCGAGAAAAAGGCGTTCCGCGGCGACATCGGCATCCCGCGCGTGCTCGGAATGTATGAGAACTACCCGTTCTGGTTCACGATGCTCACCGCTCTGGGCTTCCGCGTCATGATCTCGGGCCGCTCCAACCACGACCTCTTCGAGACCGGCATGGAGTCCATCCCCTCGGAGAACGTGTGCTACCCGGCCAAGCTGGTCCACGGACACATCGAGTCCCTGCTGGACAAGGGCATCACGACGATCTTCTACCCCTGCGTCGACTTCGAGCAGAAGCTCACCGAATCCGAAAACTCCTTCAACTGCCCCATCGTGGCGACCTACCCCGAGGTTATCCGCAACAACATGGAGCGCCTCCTTGAGCCGGGCACGCAGTTCATCAGTCCCTTCGTCAACTTCGGCAACCGTGAGTACCTGCCCGCCCACCTGTCCAAGACCTTCAAGCAATACGGCTACGACATCCCCGTCGAAGAGATGAAGGCCGCCCTGGATAAGGCGTGGGAGGAAGACGCCGCCGTCAAGGCCGAGATCCGCGCGAAGGGCGTCGAAACCATCGAGTGGATGCGGGAGCACGGCGTGCGCGGCATCGTGCTCGCGGGCCGCCCCTACCACCTCGACCCCGAGATCAACCACGGCATCCCCGAGGTCATCGTGGGCCTGGGAATGGCCGTCCTCACCGAGGACTCCATCATCGACGCGCGCCTCGAGCGCCCACTGCGCGTCCTCGACCAGTGGTCCTACCACTCGCGCCTCTACGAGGCCGCCGCCCGCGTCGGCGACGAGCCCGACCTCGAGATGGTCCAGCTCAACTCCTTCGGCTGCGGCGTCGACGCGATCACCGCCGACCAGGTCCAGGAGATCCTCGAAGGCCGCGGCGACGTGCACACCGTCCTCAAGATCGACGAGGTCTCCAACCTGGGCGCCGCCAAGATCCGCCTGCGCTCCCTCGACGCGGCGATCGCCGAGCGAGCATCCCTGGCCTCGACAATCGACGAGGCCGGGGCCGGGGACGGCGAAAACGGCGCGGATCGGGCGCAGCTGGCCCCCGCCTCGTCCGTGGGCCTGGTGTCGGGCTCCGTCGACACCGCGACCCTGCGCGACCCCTCCGGCGACGCCGCCCGCGAGGAGGAGGCCGGGCACGTCCAGCCCCGCGCCGCCTTCACCGAGGAGATGCGCGAGGCCGGATACGAGATCCTCGCGCCCCAGATGTCGCCGATCCACTTCCGCTTCCTCACCCCGCTGTTCGCAACCGCGGGCCTGAAGGTGCGCGTCCTGGAGCATACGAGCCGCACCTCCATGGAGGTCGGCCTGAAATACGTCAACAACGACTCGTGCTACCCGGCGATCGTCGTCATCGGCCAGCTCCTCGACGAGTTCATCTCCGGGCGTGCCGACCCCGACCGCACGGCCGTAGGCATCACCCAGACGGGCGGCATGTGCCGTGCCTCCAACTACGCGGCCCTGCTGCGCAAAGGCCTGCGCGACGCCGGATACCCGCAGGTGCCCGTCATCGCCCTGTCCGTCCAGGGCATCGAGGACAATCCCGGCTTCCACCTCGGCGTCCCGCATATCCACAAGGCCATCCAGGCCTTCGTCATCGGCGACGCCATCCAGTCGATGCTGCTGCGCGTGCGCCCCTACGAGGCCACCCCCGGCTCCGCGATGGACCTGTACCGCACGTGGGACGGCTACGTCCAGGAGTGGATCACCAGCGGGCGCGTGGCCGCCCTCGGCGGACGCGTCTCCTACGGGAAGATCATCCGCGAGTGCGTGCGCGCCTTCGACGCCCTGCCCCTGCGCGACATCCCGCGTAAGCCGCGCGTCGGCCTCGTCGGCGAGATCCTCGTGAAGTTCCACCCCGACGCCAACAACCACGCCGTCGACGTCATCGAGGCCGAGGGCTGCGAGGCCGAACTGCCCGGCCTCATGCAGTTCTTCCACAACTCCGTGGCCACCGCTGCGTGGGACAAGGAGAACCTGGGTATCGAGGGCAAGCAGCGCTACATCATGCCGATCGTTTTGTGGGCGCTCAAGAAGTACGAGAAGCCCGTGCATCGCGCGTTTGCTGCAACGAACGGCAAGTTCGAGGCGCACCGGCCCATCGAAGAGATGATCTCTCGCTCCCAGGACATCGCCCGCCTGGGCAACCAGGCCGGCGAAGGCTGGTACCTGACCGCCGAAATGGTCGACATGATCGAACATGGCTGCCCGAACATCATCTGCGCCCAGCCCTTCGCGTGCCTGCCCAACCATGTCGTCGGCAAGGGCATGTTCCGGGCGCTGCGTACCCGCTACCCCGAGGCCAACATCGTGGCCGTCGACTACGACCCGGGCGCCTCCGAGGTCAACCAGCTCAACCGCATCAAGCTCATGCTGGCCACCGCCTTGCAGGACCCGCAGGCGCGCGACGGCGACGTCCTGCAGCTCGTCGACGTCGAAGAGCCCGCGTCGTGCGGCGGGTCCAGCTCGGTCATGCTCGGCATGCCGACGATCCCGAGCAGGCGGGCAGCCTTCCGCTGACCCAGCCGTGACACCGAGAGGGGGACGGAGCTCGCTGGCTCCGTCCCCCTTCGCGTGCGCACCCCCTCGTGCGCACTGTCCTTGGCCTCGTCTTCGGTGCCCTACGGCGTGGGCATGACCCCGCGACCGATCTCGAAGCCGGCCGGTGCCCAGCCCGTCCCATACGACAGGCGCACCGACACCTCGCGCATGCCCGAGGCCGGCCACTCCACCGGGAGGAACCCCGTCTCGCCGGGCGCGACGTCCAGGAAAGCCGGGTACTCCCACGTGACGGCACCATCCTCGACGACGCGGCACAGGAACTCCAGGTCGGCCGTCGACGTGAACGTCATGTGGTTGCGAACCGTCACCCCCGTGTACGAGGGCGCCACCGTCACCGGCGCGTAGTGAAGCTCCTCGGCGCGCACCTCGCTCAAGAGCGGAAAGTCCGTATCCGCATACTCCGGGCGCGTCGGATCGAGCGCGCGGGCGGCGCGGATATCCTCGTCCTCCTCGCCCACGTTCCACGCAACGACGCTCGGGTGCGCGCGGTCCCTGCGGATCATTGCCTCGATCGCCTCGTCGCGAGCGATTCCAGGCTCGTATAACGTGGAGGCCCGGCCAATGATGTACAGGCCGTACAGGTCGGCCAATTCGTAGAAACGCGCGTGCGCGGGCCCCTGCTCGATCACAACCGCGTTCACGCCGTGGCGCTTACACCACACGATGTCCTCAACCATGTCCTGCAGGCCCACCGCGAGGCCGGTGCGCCCATCGCACTCGTTGCGGCGCACCCCGCGCAGCGTCAGCGGGCGGCCCGCCAGGCGCAAGCCCTCGGGGGTTACCGTCAGATCGCGGAAGCCCACCTGCAGGGCGATCGTGTCCTGCGTGCCCGATTCCTCGTCGCTCAACGTCACGACGAGCGTGTACAGCACCGGCTCCTCGGCGCTCCACGGGAGCACGTCCACGCCGCTTGCCTCGAAGTCCTCGCCGGCGGGGGCGCTCGCGGACCAGATCTCCTCCTGCTGGCCCTCGCCCAGCAGTGCGGCGCGGATTGTCGCGGTGTTCGAGGCCTCGGAGCACTCGACGCGCAGGCGCAGGGACCCGCTCGTGCCGTCGTGCGAGGCCTGCGGGATCACGTCGACGACGTGCGCGGGCGGGCGAGCCTCGAGCGAGACCTCGCGGAACAGGCCGTGGCAGCACGCCGGCGAATCCATCAGAAGCACGGCGATCGCGTGGGTGTGCGTCGGCTGCAGCGTGTCCGTCACGTCGAAAGCCGCCGGGATGAATCCATCCGCACAAAAACCGATGAAAATGCCGTCCAGCCACACGTAGAGAGGGCCGGTGAAGCCGCCGAACGTCAGCGTCATCGTCCACCCGCGCTCTGCCGCGTCCTTCAAAGGCGCGTCGAGGATGAACTCGCGGCGCAGGATCGAGGCGCGAACCAGATCCGCGGTGGTTTCTCCCCGGGCTTCGTCCGCCCTGCGGGCCTCCTCCTCGCGGCGCACCCACAGGCCGTCGAGCTCAAGAATGCCGGGGATGGACGTGGCCTCAAAGTCGCGTTGGTGGGGCGTACGCTCGATCAGCTCGGCAACAGTGCCCGACACACCTGTGACCTGCCAGGTGCTGGACAGCATTTGGAGTGGCCTGCGCGACCTCCACGTCGAGTGCACCGTCAGGCGGTTCACCGACGCCCCCGGGTCCCGCAGCCATGCAACGTCTGGTTCCCGGGATGTGTTTCATGTAATAAAAGTACCATTTAGTTATTAGTCATGAAACGGTATTGTTTCCTGAAATGCAGGTAAATGTGCCTTGACATGCGGAATAACTACGGGTGGCAAGTGGGACGGCGACCACATTCTGGGATTTTTGCTCACTGCGATGGGCACAATTGCCGTTCCTGGGGGCGTTCGGGCATAACGAACCCCGGCCTCGTGCTGTACGGGCGTGCGCATAAGGCACCCCGGCCTCGTCCCTGAGAGTAGGAACGAGGCCGGGGCTGATGTGTGACGCGAGGCGTACCCCGCGCAGACGTCGCGCTTACTTTGCGGCGGACTCACGATCCGAGTCGCGCGTGATCTTACGGGCGAAGCCGTAGAGCAGCCACGTCGCGCCCGCAAAGAACAGGAGGCCCAGCACGTTCGCGAAGGGGGGTGAAACCATCGCCGATGAACGGCAGCGCCAGCGGCGACTCCGAACCCGTCGCGCCCGCGATACCCGCGTAGACGACGCCGAACAGGGACTCGCCGACAATCAGGCCGGTCGCAGCCAGCGTGCCGAAACGCTTCGCGCGCTCCACGTCCGCCTGCTTGTCAGCCCACCTGTTGTACAGGAAGCCCACGAGCGCACCGATCGGGATCAGGACCGTCAGGGAGGCGGGCAGGTAAATGCCCATGCCGACAGCCAGCGGAGGCAGGGCCAGCTTGCCCTTCGACGCGGGGCGCAGGACCTCGTCAATGATGATGACGACGACGCCGATCGCGGCACCGATGCCCAGGAGCTTCCAGTCGATGCCGCCGCCGAGCACGCCCTTCGCGAGCGAGGAAATCAGCGAGGCCTGCGGGGCCGCCAGCGCGTCCGGGCCAGCGCCGGGCGCACCCTGGAAGCCGAAGGAGTTCTGCATGAGCTCCAGGACCGGGGGAATGATCAGAGCGCCGAAGACGACGCCGATGATCAGGGCGACCTGCTGCTTCCACGGGGTCGCGCCCACCAGCTGGCCCGTCTTGAGGTCCTGCAGGTTATCGTTCGCGATCGTCGCAATGCAGAAGACGATCGCGGAGGTGAAGAGCGTGTAGGCGATGAGCGCCGTGTTCTCTTCCGTGGTCGAGCCGCGGCCGTGCACCGCCAGGATGACGACCGCCGTGATGACGACGACCAGCAGGCCGACGCCCGACACGGGCGAGTTCGACGAGCCGATCAGGCCTGCCATGTAACCGCACACCGCCGCGACCAGCAGGCCGACGGCCAGAATGAAGAGGACCGAAATGGCGATAAGAACAGCCGTGTTGTGCTCGATCTGCGTGCCGCGCATGAACCACCACAGCAGGCCGGCGATCGGAATCATGGCCACGAAGATGGAGACGATGACCCACTTGCCGGGGATATCCTGCTCGGTGCGGTCGATCTGAGCACCGTCCTCCTTGGTGCCACGCGAGGCGCGCAGCGACTCGGACATGCCGCGGGCGATCGGGCCCATGATCTTGATGAGCGTCCAGATGGCGGCAACCGCCATGACGCCCGCGCCGATGAAACGCACATCCGACTTGAAGACCGTGGACAGGGCCGAGGTCAGGTCCTCCGCGCCTTCCAGCTGGCCGTTCGCGTACAGGGGCAGCAGAACGCCGTAGGAGGTGACCATGCCGATCAGCATCGCGATACCGACCGTCATGCCGACCAGGTGGCCCACGCCGATCAGGGCGAGGGACAGGGGAGGTGGAGATCATCGTGCCCGTCGAGCCGATCTTGAAAGCTGTTCCGACCTCGGAGGCCGTGACCTTCATGTATCCCAGAAGCGCCATCACGGCCGAGGCCAGCGCGCCCCAGGTGATTGCCAGGAGGCCGCGCTTGTTGTCCTCACCCGCATCCTGTGCGTCGCCGACCTTCAGAATCTCAGCGCCTGCCACGCCCTCCGGGTAGGGCAGGTCCGAGCCGGTCACGAGCGCACGGCGCAGGGGGATTGAGTACATGACGCCCAGCGCACCGCCGACCGCGCACACGAACATGGTCTCCCAGTAGGGGAAGCCGCTCCACCAGCCGACAATCACGAGGCCGGGGAGGACGAAGATGACCGCCGACAGGGTGCCGGCCGCCGAGGCGATGGTCTGGACGATGTTGTTCTCCTGGACCGTGTGGTCGCCCCAGAAGCGCAGAACCGCCATCGAGATGACGGCTGCCGGGATCGACGTCGCAAACGTCAAGCCGACCTTCAGACCCAGGTAGACGTTCGCGGCCGTGAACAGCAGCGTAATAATGCCGCCGAGGATGATGCCGCGGAGGGTCAGTTCTTTGAGCGACGTTTGCTTCGTCGCGTTTGGCGCAGACACGAAAAATCCTTTCGCTGCCTTGAATAGATACCCTGCAAGAGTAGTGCATTTATGAGTGGGCGTGAATCCTATGCGGTCACTTAATCTCATTTTCAATCGATCTAAATGCTGAGGTCGATCCCGTTTTGGGTGCTGCGTGTGCTGCGTGTGGTCGTGTGGCTGTGCGGCCATGTTCCCAGGCTGCGGTGTGGCCCTGCTCCCAGCCCGCCCGGTCGATTTGCGTGCGCAGGGGGGAGGGTGTAGTAGAGTATCCGGGTAAGGTAGCGTGTCCGAGCGGCCGAAGGTGCAGCACTCGAAATGCTGTGTGGTGTCACAGCCACCCTGGGTTCAAATCCCAGCGCTACCGCCACTGCCGCCCGGCCCCATTGGGGCCGGGCGGTTTTGTTATGCCTACGTGGCGTGTTGTGTTGCCGTGCGCTGTGTGGCCCCGCTGGTGTTCCGGGCGCCGGAGGGCCCGGCCGCCCGCGAGGCTAGGCGGCCTCACGTCGTTCGGCGCCGCGCCTCGAAGCCCGCCCGTGCCCTCCGGACCCTCCGGCGCCCTCCACACCAGTGGGGCTTGTCGCTGTGAGTGGTCAGCCTGGCCAGGCCTCGCCACCGCCCACCGGCACCGCAGCCTGGCCCTCCGGTCCCTCCGGCGCCCTCCACACCAGTGGTGCCAGGTCTCTGATGTTGCTCGGTGCGTTGGCTTGTTGTTTGGCCAGGCCCCGCCGCCTCCTGTGGGCGTCACGGGGGTCTCGTGTGTTGAGTTTGGGGTGGTCTGGTGTGTGTTGTTACAAACGTCGTCAATCTGATGGCTTTTTGGCTGAAAATGGTCGTTACCGGTCAGTTCGCGCGATGACGTCCAGGAAGTCCCGTATGTGAGGGGGGCGGAGTCGTCCCGGCCCAGATGGCGGTGAGCGGGCGGGTGATCTGGAGATTGTTGATCCGAACTCGCACGAGTCGGCCGGCGCGGGCGTCCTCGGACATGGCGAGGGAGCTCAACGCGCCGGGGGCTATGCCGGCCATAATCGCGCTGCGAACGCCGAGCGTGGTCGTCAGCACGGCTGCGGGCTCGGCTGCGAGGGGAAAGCCCGCCTCGGTGAGGGCGTTCTCGAGCGCTTGTCGGGTGCCGCTGCCGGTCTCGCGGAGCACCAACCCAGTGCCCGCCAGTTCACGGACGGACACCCGGCGGGTCTTCGCCCATCGGTGACCGTGCTGCACAACGACTTCGATGGTGTCGTAAGCGACGGTGACCGACCGGAGGCCGGCGGGAACGACAGGGGTCTCGACGAGCCCGAGGTCTGCGGTTCCCTCGCGTATGGCCTCGACGACCGTGCTGCTGTTGGCGGCTGTGACTTGAACGACCGGGCCGTCATTGCCGTGAGAGATGCGCCACCGGGCGATCCAATCCGGTAGGAGGTGTTCTGCGATCGTGAGGCTCGCGGCGATGCGCATCATCTTCCCGCGATCCGTGCGGAGCGAGTTGACAGCATCCGAGAACTCGTCGGCCGCTGTCAGCAGCGTTGTTCCCCAGCCAACAACCAGCTCGCCTGCCGGAGTCAGTCGGGAGCCCCGTGCGGAACGCACCAGCAGTCGCATGCGCAGATCTTTTTCCAGGTTCCGGATGCGCAGAGATATCGCCTGCTGACTCACGCCCAACTGCGCGCTTGCCGCCGACATGCTGCCTTCCTTCGCGACGAGCGCCAAGACTCTCAGTGCCTCCAAGTCCGGCTCGTAGTGCATCTTCCGCCTCCCAGCCACAAGCATAACTTGTATAGCGGACCGTATCTGCCTCTACCCGCGCAAGCGAGTCCCAGGAAACAATGGATGCATGACACAGACCCAGAACATTGCCACTGCCCGACCGGAACACACGCTGCTTGCCCGAGTCCGCGCGCTCCTGCCCGGGCTTGTCCTCTGCCTGGCCGCGGCCGGAGCATCGTACGGGGTCAGCCTGCTGCTGCCGGGAGTCAGCCCGCTCATTATCGCGATCGTGCTTGGCGTACTCCTGGCCAACGTCGTCCGGCTGCCAGCAGCGGCCTCCGACGGCATCGACTTCTCCGCGAAAAAAGCTCCTGCGCGCCGGCATCGTCTTCCTCGGACTCCAGCTGGTACTGACCGACATCCTCGACCTCGGAGCCCCAATGCTGGTCGTCGTCGTGTGCATTGTCGCCGGCGGTCTGCTCGGCACCGTTCTCCTGGGGAGGCTGCTGCGGGTTCCATCCGGGCTTCTCGCTGCTCATTGCCTGCGGATTCTCCATCTGCGGCGCGGCAGCCGTGGCGGGCGCGGCAGGGGTCACCGACCCGGACGACGAGGCAGAGGAAGACACCATCACCGCGGTCGCCCTCGTGGTGATCTTCGGAACGCTGATGATTCCCCTCGTCCCACTGCTCACGAACCTGCTTGGCCTGGACTCCGAGACGGCCGGGATGTGGGCCGGGGGTTCCATCCATGAAATCGCGCAAGTCGTCGCGGCCGGAGGCATCATCGGCGGCGGAGCGCTCACGGTCGCGGTCATCGTCAAACTCGCCCGAGTGCTGCTGCTCGCCCCGGTCGTGGCCATCCTCAGCATCCGGGAGCGCCGTCTCAGCCGTACGGCAGGCGAACCCAGTCAACAGAGGTCGAGTTCGAAGCTGCCGCCCATCGTCCCGCTGTTCATCATCGGGTTCATCGCCATGGTGCTCCTGCGTTCCTTTATCCCTCTGCCGGACTTCGTGCTGACGACCGGCGGGCTGCTGCAGACAGGGTTGCTGGCTGCAGCGATGTTCGGACTCGGCTGCGGCGTCAAGATTCGGAACCTCATCAAGGTGGGCCTCAAGCCCTTCGCCCTGGCCGCGCTCTCCACCCTCCTCGTCGCCACCATCGCCTATTGCGGAGTCGCCCTCGCCGGCTGAACATGGCTGGCACCAGGGCGTCACTACGCGCCGCAAACGGTGGTTTTTTGGCTTAGATTGACGACGTTTGTAATAGAAGTCCTCGCAAGGCTCTTCAAATTGCTCCGGTTTGACGACGTTTGTAACGCGGTTGCCCGCCGGTCGCTCAGTCAGGCAGGCATGCCTCCTCCACATTCATGAAAGTCCTTGTTACGGCGAGACCTACACCCGATCGGGAGGATTCAACCCCTTCTGATCGGGTTGAATCCTCCCGATGAGGTTGAATCTTCCGAACCTCTGCTCATTTCGACGTCAGCGGTGGGGGTTTGGCAGCATTAGAAGCTGGCTGTCGGCGTGTCGCCGGCGTGTCGGATCTCTAATGACGTCATTTCCCCCGTTTGGTGGTGGTGAGGGTGCGGTTAGAGGTGGCGAGGCGCCCAAAGCGCAGACCACCTCGGTGAAAAACGCTGAAAATCGGGGTGTTGTGGGCGAGGTGGTCTGCGTTTTGGGCACAACGGTGTCTGTCGTGGAGTGTTGTTTGTACGCGAACCTCTGACCATGCGCGTTGACCCCTTGGTGCGCACGTAAACCCCTAGACCTGCACGTGGGCGGGGCTGCCCACGCTCATCTCATTGGGTCCACGTGCGGGTTGTAGGGCCCAGGTGCAGGTCATCGGGCCCACGTGCGGGTGAGAGAGCCCAGGTGTGAAATGGCGGGGCCGGACATGGCTTCAGGGCCCGCGTGCGTATAGTGGGCCGATGCGCGGTCAGCCAGATGGCCCGGTGGTCTGAAACCGCCATCGCCTTTGCTCGCTTGTGCCTGTGTGGGTTTGAAACCACCGTCGCCTTTGCGGGCGAGAAATGGGCGTTTTTGGTGCGTTTTTCGGGCGCAGAGGTGTCGTCGGTTTCAGCGGTGCCTTGTTTGGGGTGAGCAGTGGTGTTGTTGGTTTCAACGTCGCCATGTTTCTGCGTCCTGTGCGCGAAATTTGTCGCCTGCTCGGTCTGATTGAGTGCGAGCGCGAAAAAGTTCGCCCCGTAAGCCCAATATGGACGAAAAACGCTGTTTTCAGGCGTGTTGGGCGAACTTTGTCGCGGAGCAGCAGTCGTGGGATCCCGCCGGGCGAGTTGTGTTGTGCCGCGGTCCTGGCAGCCGGGCCTTCCATATCTCCAGGGATACGACAGAGGCGGGACCCCGAAGGGTCCCGCCTCTCGTTGCGTGCGGTGGCCGCGCAGTCAGCGCCCGAGCCTCAGCTCAGAAACAACGGCCGCGGCGTCGGTGCGAACGCTCAGTTCTTCCACCAGCCCTTGACGGTGTCGACCGCGTGGGCGCCCAGGTCGGTCAGTGCGGAGTGGGCGTTGACCAGGCCGGAGGACAGGCGGGCGGCCTGGAAGCGGGAGGCGACGTTCTCCCAGTTCACCAGGTTCCACCAGGCCTTGACGTAGTCAGCCTTGACGTTGAGGTAATCCAGGTAGAAGGCGTGCTCCCACATGTCGATCATGAGCAGCGGCACGGTCGCGACCGGGATGTTGCCCTGCTGGTCGGTCATCTGGTAGGTCACGAGGCGCTTGCCGACGGTGTCCCACGCGAGGACGGCCCAGCCGGAGCCCTGCAGGCCCAGGGCGGCGGCGGCGAACTGAGCCTGGAAGGACTCGAAGGAGCCGAAGAACTCGTCGATGGCGGCGCCGAGCTCGCCCTCGGGACGCGAGGCGCCCTCGCCGGTCATGTTGGTCCAGAAGATGGAGTGGTTGGTGTGACCGCCCAGGTTGAAGGCCAGGTTCTTCTCCCACAGGTTGATCGCGGCGAAGTCGCCGGACTCGCGGGCGGCGGCCAGCTTCTCGAGGGCGGCGTTCGCGCCGGCCACGTAGTTGGCGTGGTGCTTATCGTGGTGCAGCTCCATGATGCGGCCGGAGATGTGGGGCTCGAGAGCGGCGTAATCGTAGGGAAGTTCGGGCAGGGTGTAGACGGTCATGATGCTCCTCCTGGGCGTCGTCGTCGTTTGTCTGTTGACTCCAAGGGTAGTACTTAAGTCCCGCCTTGCGTAGGGGTTATGAGTCACCTTTCGCGCAGTGCGATCAACGACGAGGCCGGGGCTGGTCCTCGCGACCACGCCCCGGCCTCGTGAAACGACAGACGATCAGGCCTTCGTGCGCGCCCGACGCACGAGAGCGGAAGTGCCGACGACGATCCACGCGATGGCGGCACCGAGGATGACGCCGAAGATGCCGGACAGGAGAGTTTCGACCAGCCAGGTGACGAAGCCGCCGGCCGACGCGACCGCGTGCTCGGCAGCCTCGAGGATGTGATGGAAGACGGGGACGCCGACCTCGGCGAGGTTGGCGATGACCAGGTGGCCGCCGACCCACAGCATCGCGACCGTGCCGACGACGCCGATCACGTTGAAGACGTGCGGCATGACGCGCACGATCGTGCGGCCCACGTTGTCGACAGGGCCGGGGCGGTTGTCCTCGGGCTTGATGGCATCCTTGGCCAGGTGGAGGCCGAAATCGTCAGCCTTGACCAGCAGCGCGACGAGTCCGTACACGAAGAACGTCATGAAGAACGCGACCGCGATGAGGACGGCGACGCGCATGATGCCGGTCTCGTTGGACAAGCCCGCCATGGAGACGAGCATGATTTCGGCGCTGAGGATCAGGTCGGTGCGGGTCGCAGAAGCGACGATGCCCTTCTCGAGCTCCTCGGCGCTGGTCGCGCCGGCCTCCTCGTGGTCCTCGTGGTGGCCGGGCAGCCAGCCGAGCTTCTCGAGGACCTTCTCCCCGCCCTCGAAGCACAGGTACGCGCCGCCCACGACCAGCAGGAATGGCAGAACCTGCGGGGCCAGCCACGTCAACAGCAGTGCGATCGGCAGGATGATGAAGAGCTTGTTGATGAGGGAGCCGCGGGCGATCTTGCCGATGATCGGCAGCTCGCGCGCCGGGCTCAGGCCCGACACGTACTGAGGCGTCACCGCCGTGTCGTCGATGACGACGCCCACCGCCTTCGAGGAGGCCTTGACGGCGTTCGCCGCGACGTCGTCGATCGACGAGGCCGTGACCTTCGCGAGGGTCGCGATATCGTCGAGCAGCGCGACAAGTCCACCGGACATGGGTTTCCTCCTCTGAGCCTGACGTCAGGCTTCTGGTTGGGTACCCGCGCATTGTACGCGTGGGGATAGGCTTGAGTCATGACGACTTCCGTACCCGTTCCCGCCCTCGACCGCGACCTGATCGGGCGCCTGCGCGCCGACGTGATCGCGTCGGAGTGGACCGTTGAGAATCTTCAGACCCTGATCAGCGAGGGGGCGCTGTCCGCCCTCATGCGCGACTCGCGACTGCCCGCCCTCGTCGAGCTCGCGGGTGCTACCGACCCCGCCGCGGTCCTCACGCGCTTCTTCATCCTGGGCCTGCCCGAGCGCGCCTCGGCCCTGAACGAGGCCCTCCCGACGCTGGGCGCACGCGGGCTGGAGTCCCTCGGCCTCGCGGCCACCATCGACGAGGCCGAGGCCGCCTCGGCGCTCGTCATGCCCCGTGTGGGCGGTGCGCCCAAGCGTGAACCCAAGGAGGAGCGTGAGGAGGCCTCGTCCCCGAAGGCCCAGAGCCTGCCGACAATGCGCGACCCCGACGAGGAGTCCCCCGAGCCCGAGGTCGAGGCGGACCCGTGGATGCGCGCCCTCTTCGACCTGCGACCCCACGCGGCCTCGCTGCCGGACGGCGACCACGAGTGGTGGGTGGCCTCGGACCTGGCGGAGGTGCAGACCGGCAAGCCGCTGTCGGATGACCATGTGCTCGGCATTGGTGGCGCGACCCTGACGCTGCTGGAGATGACGGTGCGCGAGCACGTTGATTCGGCCCTGGACGTGGGTTGCGGCTGCGGCATCCAGGCCCTCTACCTGGCCACGCACGCCGACCGCGTGGTAGCGACCGACCTGTCGTCGCGTGCGTGCGCGCTCACCCAGTTCAACGCGGCCCTCAACGAGGCTGTCATCGACGTGCGCGAGGGCTCCCTCTTCGAGCCCGTCGAGGGTGAGACCTTCGACCTCATCGTCACCAACCCGCCCTTCGTCATCACCCCGGACTCGGTGCGCGGCGCGGCCGACCTGCTCGAGTATCGTGATGGTGGCATGGATCGGGACAACCTGATCCGCGCGGTCCTGCGCGGCGCGCCCGCGCGTATGAACGAGGGTGGCACCCTGCAGATGCTCGCCAACTGGGAGATCCCCGCGGACCGCAACCCGGACACGCAGTGGTCGTGGCGCGTGGACTCGTGGCTCGACGGGTTGCCGGTGGACGCGTGGGTCGTCCAGCGCGACGTCCTCGACCCCGCGCGCTACGTGGACATGTGGATCCGCGACTCGGGCGGCCAGCTCATGGCCCGCGCCGACTACGAGCGCGCCTTCACCTCATGGCTGGCGGACTTCCGCCGCGCGGGCACGGGCGCGATCGGCATGGGCTTCGTGGCGCTGCGCAAGCTCAACGAGGCCGAGGCCGCCTCGGGCGGCAAGCGCGCCTACGACCTGTCCCTCGATGGGCATGCCCCGCGCGGGCGCGACGTGGCGTGGGCGCTGGCCTCCCTGCGCGCCCCGGAGCTGTGGGATACCGCGCTGACGCGGGCCTCCGACGTTCGCGAGGAGCGCCACTACGTGCCGGGCAGCCCCGACCCGGAGCTGCTCATCATGCACCAGGGTGGGGGACTGGGCCGTTCTGTGCCCGTCTCCTCGTCCGTGTCCGCGGTCGTGGGCGCTTCCGACGGTGAGCTGACGGTCGGCCAGATCGCTGCGGCCGTCGCGATGCTCACGTCGGTTGAGGTTGATGATGTGCGCGCCGAGATCGAGGTGCCCCTGCGCGACCTGATCCGGTGGGGATTCTTGACATTCTGAGCGTTGTTGCGTGCGTGGGCGCCGCGGCTGCAGGGGCAGTCGCGGCGCCTCGCTGTATCAGGTTGACTTTGTGGCGTCATTCCGGGCGTGTTGTCAGCGCGGGCTTGGGGTGCGTGAGGCCGACTCCAGATGTGGGACCCCTGTGTTAGCCTGGCGCCACGATTCAGCGAAGGAGCGACATGGATTTCGAGCTCGCATACCGCTACGCGGCTGCCTCGCGCCTGGATGAGGGTGCGGGGCTCGCGTTGGCCACTTCGGGAGGGTCCACCCCCGAGGGAGAGGCTGCGCATCCCTATTTCTTCTCGGGCTTTATGGAGCGTCCCGACGTGGTGGCCGCGGGTCTGCTCGCTGTCGCACGAGTGGCCCGCACCCGCTTCTACGTGCCGCCCGGCATGGTTGTCGCGCCCGGCGGAGGCCTGACTCGTATTGGCATGCTTGACCCGGTTGTCACCAGCACGGCCGAGGGGCTGCGCTTTGAGTCTTTTAGCGTCTGCTGCGGCGTGTACGCGCGGCTCGACGTGGAGGCCTCGGCCCTGGACGCCACCCACCGCGCGGTCGGCGTGACCAACGTGGATGCTAATCAGCCGCTGCGTGCCGCCCTGGCGTCGCTGCGCGCCGGGGAGCCCCTGCACCTGGATGTGGGTGAGGAGGGACTGACGGCCACGACCTTGGACGAGGAGGTCACGGAGGAGAAGGTGCCGCTGTCCCTGCGCTGGCTCAAGGGTTTCGCGGAGACGCAGATGCTCTCCTCTGCGATGATGCCGCTCCACGTGTTGAATACTGCGCAGGCGCGCGCCTTTGTTCGAGGCCTGCCCAGGTCCAGCGCGACGGGCACGGTCATGTGGGCGGGTCGGGCTGTGCGCGGGTTGCGCTTGGGCACCAGGCCCGCGCCGGGGGCCGCGTGCGTCGCTGGACCCGAGCGCCTGCGCGTGTTCGAGCCCCTTCTTCACCTCATCACTTCGCTTGAGGCCTACGGTCCTCCCGTGGACGCGGGCAGCGAGCCGGTCGCCTCCCTGTGGGTTGCCCGCATGCCCGGCGCGCGTCTGAGCGTGGGGCTGAGCCCTGCTAAGTCGCGCGGCTTTTCCGGGGAGGGTGCGGTTCTGGCATCCCTGGGTGATCCGCGCGTCGAGGAGGACGCCGACATGCTCTCCGCTCTGCTGTCCTTCGAGCCTCGCATCGACACTGAGCTCATGGCCGTTCGCGCAGGCCTGGCCCCGGATCGGGTTGCCGGGGGTCTGGCGCTGCTGGCCTCGAGCGGGCAGGTGGGCTTCGACGTGACTGAGGGGGCCTATTTCCACCGGCCCCTGCCCGTCCAGCCAGACGCCTTAACGGCCATGCATCCGCGTCTGGTCGGGGCGCGCACGCTCATTGAGCGCGGTGCGGTTACACGGGAGGAGGGCGCGCGATTCCGAGTGTCGTCGGGTGCGAACCGCTACCGGGTGGAGGTGTCCGCTGACCCTTACGCCATCGGCGAGTACCGCTGCACCTGCCCGTGGTGGATGAAACACAGGGGTGGGCGAGGCCCCTGCAAGCACGTCCTCGCCGTCTCCATCATGCTCAAGGAGGAATCATGAGTGCCAGGCAATGGCTGCCCGACACCCTGGACGAGTGCACTGACTTTTGGCGGCTGCACCTGTGGGTCCGGCAGCATCCGGGCCAGTGGAGCCTGGAGCAGGTCTACGCGCGCATGGTCGAGCTCAACGAGGGGCCGCCCACGGACGACGACCTGGCTATGAGTGCTCGGCTGTCCGACCCCTGGCTCAAGGGGATCGGATTCTTGCGACTGGCCGAACTGAACGGCGACCTGACTCTCGACCATGATGAGCAGTACCTAACGGCGCTGATCGGCCTTGAACCCGGGCTGCAGTTACCCCTCATGCGCGCCGATAGGAGCTGCGCGAGGAGCTGGTGTGGGGGATGCTGCGCCAGGAAGGCAACCGCGGCGTGTCTCTGTCTGCCTCCGACCGTTCTGCCACCATGGGTTCGGAGTCGACGCCCGGCTGGTCGCGCACGCTCGCCGCCAGCATCGACGAGGGGCTTATCGAGCGCGACCGCTTGCTCGACGCCCTCCTCGACATGCTTGCCGCAGACCTACCGTCGGGGCGCGCCGGTTGGTATTCGCGCACCCTGCGGATGCTGTCCATGACCCTCGACGAGGCCGAGGCGCGTCAGGGGGCCCTGTGTGCCCTCATGTCCGCGCCCGTCGGGGCGACCGTGACCGTGGGGGTTCGTCAGCTGAGCGCCCTCTCGAAGGCCGGGCGACTCGACCTTGAGCTCTTTGCTCGCAGCTGCGAGGGTGCGCTCATGGGTTCGAAGGCCAACGCACTCGCAGCCTTGACAATCCTGCGCGGTGGCCTCGAGGCTTTGAGTCCCGGCGGCCTCGAACCCCTGTTGGCGATCGCGCTGTCTTTCCCGCACGCGCAGGTGCAGGCTCTGGCCATTGAGCTGGCGAGTGATGCGCTGCGATCAGGCCTCCTCGACCCCGCAGCGCTCGGCCGCCTCCTGTCGGACGCGGAGTTGGACCCGCTCGTCGTTGCCACGCTTGACCTCCTCGACCCCGGGCATGCGGCGACCGACCAGGCCGACCCTGGCCTCGTCCCCGAGGAAGACACTGGCGAGCCGGCTTCCCGCCGCCTTCCTGCCGCCTCCTCGGGAGGTGACGGACCTGGTTCCCATGAGCGCCGACGACGTGGTTGGTCGGGTCGGTGTCCTGGCGCAGGGCGCGCAGATGGGGCGCGAATATGAGCTGCTGCTTGCCTTCCTCGCTTCCCCAGAATTCGACCCGGCCGTGCTGGAATCGTTGCGCCCGCTTGTGCGGCGCCTGACCGGGGGCGTGCCGGGGCCACAGCAGATGCTGGGTGTGTTCCTGCGCCTCGCACTCGATGGGGGAGCGGCCGAGGCGAGCGACCCCCTGGAGTCGGCTCGGGAATGGTTCGGGATTGAGAACGTGCCCACCCACGTCAGCCAGCGCATCAGAGAGGTGACGGAGCTGCTCGCGCGTGGGCAGCGCTACCGCCTCCTGGCCACGCCCACCGATGATCGGGGGGCCGTGAACCCGCTTGTCCTCGTGCGCCGCGCCCTGGACAACGGGGACGCCCCGCCGCTTCCAGCCGACCTTAGCCAGGCGCTGCTGCGAGTGGACGTCAAGCATCCTGACTGCGCCGCCGCGCTTGCGCTTGTGGAGGAGTGGGAGGCGGAGCTGCCCGCCGCGGCCCGCATCCGCCTCGCCCTGGAAGGGGCGGTACGCAAGAGGGCCGAGAGCTACCTGTCTTCCCTCTCCGTGACGTGGGAAGGGCGCCCCGCCTATGAGCCGCGCAGCGGGAAACCGAAGGTCGCGCGTGACGGCTCGCCCGTCTATGCGTTCTTTACCCCGCGAATCGTCGGCCTACAGACGGGCGCGACGGGAGCGGAGCTGAGCGTGCTCGCACAGGTCACGGGTGGAGCGGGAAACTATTCGTTCCACCGCTACACGTACCCCGCCTCAGTGCGTCACTTCGCGGTGTGTCTGCTCGCCTCGCGGTGGAACTTCCTCGATTCGAGCGGGCTAACCGCCGACTGCTATCGGGCCCTGTGTGAACACGGCGGATGCTGGGATTCGCTCTCTGCCCAGCTCCTCGGCCAGGCGATGGGCGAACGCGAGGTTGAGTCGCGCGCGCTCGGTGTCGAGACCCTCGCCTCCCTGGTGGCGCGTGGGGATCTCACCTTCGACGAGGCCGTCGCTGGCCTGCGGGACGTGCAACAGACCGTGAAACTGAATCGGTGGGCGCAGGCTTTCGAGGACCTGGGGGACATCGATCCCCGCCTCGCGCTGGATCTGGCGCTCGCTTTGCTTCCTGGGCTTGAGCGTGGGCGTACGGGCATCGGCCAGCTGCTGGGCGTTGTCACGGCGCAGTACTCGCGGGCGTGCGAGCAGGGCTGGGCGCCGCCCCTCGGAGAGGAGCTTATCGGCTGGCTTGGCCTTTTCCGAGGTTCCTCGCAGGCGACCAAGTATGCGCGCACACTGAAGGAGATGAGCCAATGAGTTCACCGATGACGCTTCCCGCCCGCAGGGCGGCCCTCAAGCGCCTCCTCGCGTCTGGGGAGACCTCCATCGACGCCTACGAGGAAGTACTCCTCGGGGCCTCGGAGAAGGACCGGCGCTCCCTCTTCAAGTCCGTGCCCTTCGCTCGCTCGTCCCACCAGCCGTTGAGCGGGATGAGGCCGTCCCCGAGGACACGGTGTGCATGTGCGCGTTCCTGCGCGCCGCCCTGGCCGGGAGTGATGATGCCGGCGACGACTACGGAGCCCGTTGGTCCGGCCGTAGCGGCGGTGACCCGCGCGAGGGAACGGACCTGGAACGGCTGCTCGCCGCCCACAGGCGCGGGGCGTCCCAGCGTTCAAACGAGTGGCTCGAGGAGGCAGCCGGGAGTCCCGGCGGCGTTGGCTTCTGGCACACCTACCGCTCCCTCCTGGCTGAGCGTGGAGCGTACCTGGCCTCCGCGCCCTCCCTGGAGTACTTCGCGCGCAGGATCATTCCCGCGCCCTACCCCACCTCGGATGAGACGCGACTCTTCTTCGAGGAGAATCCGACCTTCCTCGACCACGAGTTCTGGCAGCTCTTCCGCGTCGAAGGAGCCCTGCCCGGCTCAGCCCTCTTCGTGTGGATGTACCGCGAGGACCCCTCCGCGCCAGGCGGCGACTTCGAGCGCCTGCACAGCCAGGATCTCATCTGCTACGTGGCGACGCACCTCCCGCATCTGCGGCCCCGCATCCTCTCCGAGTGCCTGGCCGCCCAACGGCGAGACTTCTCCGCGTACAACGCCCGCGCTTTCTCGCTGGCCTGGGAGGCGCTCGAACCCACGCGCGAGGAAACACTTGAGGCCGTGGCGGATCTGATCGCCCTGCTCGCGGTCGAGCCCTCGCCGAGCGTGTCCCTGGCCCAGAAATCGCTTCTGGGTATCGCCCGGGAGCTGACGGATGAGCAGGCGGACGCCCTCGTGCAGGCCAGCGCCCAGGTCCTGGCGCGCAGCGAAAAGAAGCTGCTGCGCGCGCACCTGCGCCTGCTCGCCGCCCTCGTCAAGGCCCACCCCGAGTGCGCCCCCGTCGTCAGTGACGTGGTTGCTGAGGCTGAGTTCCCCCTCGACCTGCAAGACCGGGCCGCCGCGCTCATCGTGGCCGCGGCGGGCTCTCACGGCTCGGACGATGCCGGGTCCTCGGGTGCTGCCTCGATGGGAGTGAGCGCCCGGGGAGGAGGACCCGAGGAGGGGGCACAGGCCTCGTGGATCTTCCCCGACGCGCCCGCCGCCGATTTGCCGCGAGCCGAGTGTGTCACCGAGCTGCCCGCCGATAATGACGCGGTCGTTGCGGCTCTACACGCCCTCTTCGAGGACGCGGCCGCGGGCGCCGCCCTGCCCGCGCTCTTGACACGCATTAGCGGCGGGGGCATCGAGCTGGTGGAGGCCGACAAGAAGCTGCTTGCTGCGTACTGGAAGAGCGCGCCCAACTGGAAGGGCGCCAACCAGCTGTCCTACCTGGCCTCGCGGCTCCTGGACGGAGTCGAGGTGAAGGACGCACCCGAGGCGGGGCACTTCCGCGGCTACCGGCGCAAGGGCAGCGAGTGGGACCAGCACAGAGGCCCCGTTGCGCTCCTCCACGAGCAGCTGCGTGTCGCCTGCGGTGACAAGCCCTACGACAGGCCGAACGGTCAGGACATGTACCGCTTCGACCCCATCCTGACCGCACCGCTGGAACCGATCCACCCGCAGTGGGAACGTCAGATCATTCGAGCCGCCTACCAGAAGCCCGTCAGGGTCGTGCGCGGCGAGTACACGAAGACCGACGACATGCACGAGACGTGGGTGATCCCCGGTCAAACCCCGGCAACCGGCGAGGACTTGCTGGCGGGTGCTCTCGCCAACGTCGCTGGGGTGGCTCCTGAGTTCACCGGGCGTCTTCTGGAATCCGGGGACTACCGGTCGAGCGGTGTCGCCTACGCGTGGGCTGCCTGGGCCCTCCAGCACAACCCGGACATTCTGGCCGCCCACGCAATGCCTGTCCTCCAGGGGGCGTTCTTCAAGTTCCCGCAGGTCATCACACCCGTCGAGGTTATTGTGCCCGCCCTGGGCGCAGGCTGGCGGGCGCCGGGTGCGCCCACCTACTCGGCACTGGCGTGGGCGTCGACCGCCGCCCAGGCCAACTACCGTGCGATCACCGCCGAGGCTATCGCGGGCCTCGCCGACACAGGCCGCTTCGACCCCGCCGCCATGGCCGAGGCCCTCGGCTACCTCCTGCGTAACGGGTGGTTCGGTCCCGGGCGAGTCGCTCAGACGCTGACCGACTGTGCGTCCATCTCCGCCCTGGCTGGGTACCGTGTCGCGCAGGTGATCGCGGCGCTGCTGCCCTCCCTGGCGGGGGTGCGGGCCTCCAACAGTTTGATCGAGGCCCTGGTGGCGCTCGCGGGAGATTACGGCATGGGTGTGCCCGCGCCCGAGGAGCTGCGCCCGAAGATGAAAGGAACGAGTGCGATGGCCAAGGCCCTGCGCGCACTCGACGCTCTGCCGGATGCGCCGACGGGTCTCGCACGCGAGGCGGCGGAGGCGCTCGATGCGGTCCGAGCGCGCCGAGAGTGAGGCGCCCCTGCGTGACCTGATCCGGTGGGGATTCTTGACGTTCTGAGCGTTGTTGTGTGCGCGGGCGCCGCGGCTGCAAGGGCAGTCGCGGCGCCTGGTGTCACAGTGTTGTGCCTCGTCCGTCGGGGCACAATCGGCCCGGGCCTCGTGAATGTTTACTGGCTGTAGTGGAAGCGGCAGGAAATGATCCAGAGGGCTTTGCCGTCGTCGCTGATCTGGTAGATCAGGCGGTGCCGTGAGTCGATCCGGCGTGACCAGTACCCCGAGAACTCGTAGCGGAGAGGCTCAGGCTTGCCGATCCCCTCGTTCCCATTGCGCTGGATATCCGCAACGAGAGCGTTGATGCGCTTGAGGGTCTTGCGATCCTCGAACTGCCACCAGACATAGTCGTTCCAGGCCTCCTCATCCCATGTGATGTGCATGGTCAGTCCTCGTCGAGCTCAATGAGGTCGTGAGCGACGCCCTCGCCAGCGCGGTGACGTGCGATCGATTCGCGCAGGTGGCGGGCGTTCGCGGGGGACTGCATGAGGTAGACGGTCTCCATGAGGGACTCGTACTCGTCAAGGGCGATGATGACAACGCTCTCGTGCCCCTGTCGGGTGATGACGATTTCCTCGCGGTCGTTGACGACCTGGTCGAGGACCTCGGCGTAGCGTGCGCGCGACTCGGTGTAGGTCATGATCTTCATGGCGTCCTCCTATGTCGTTCATGTACAGAACATTGTACAGGAAGTGAGGGTGTGTGTATCCAGTCTGCTGGCGATGTGCGGGGGGCAATGCCTCCGCACGGGGACCGGCTACTGCGGGACTGCTGGCGCGGGACTGCTGGCATGGGGTCTGCATCGCGGTGTCCTTCACCCGGGAGGGAGAGGGCTGTGCGTTCTGGATAGGAAGCGCTGATCTGGATAGGAAAAGCCGTTCTGGATAGGTTATTTTCCTATCCAGAACGTCATAACCTATCCAGTTCGTGGTTTCCTATCCACTTTGTTGCCGCACGTGCCCGCACGCGTCCGCACGGGGGCCCGATGATGTGCACGTGGGCCCTTTCATCCGCACGGGGGCAGCGCCGCCTACGCGCAGGTTATGGGGTTTACGTGTGTGTCAAGGGGTTAACGTGCAGCCCTTAGTGGCCGCGGTGGCGAGCTTTCGCTTTCAGGCGGGCGAGGCGGCGTTTCTCTTCAGCTTTCTCACGTTTCTTCTGCTTGGTCGTGGAAGCTCGTTCTCGTGCCGTACGTTCGCGTTCTGCTTGAATTGCCGCCTGTGATGCAGTGGAAGGAAGCGCACGGCGAGCGAGGCGAGACGCTTGGCGCTGTGCGCGCTTAGGGTTGTGGTGTGTCGCCTGGCGTTGGGCCATATTGGAAGCCCAAGCGGCCTCGTCGAGGCGGCACAGGAGAGCGTTAGCGTGAGCGAGAAGGAACTCGTAGAACTCCGCGTCTGAGGGCTGCACGCCGAACACGATTCGAACGGCACGAACACGGTCGGCCTCGTGGCGCTCAATGACACCGACCCAGAACTGACCATCGAAATATAGTGTGGACTCCGTCTTCATTACTCGTCTCCAGGTACACCAAGGTGGACCCGATGACGCTGGATTCTGCTCGGGGCAGCGACGGATGCGAGGCATCGCCCAGACTTCCTACTGGACTGTGCGGTTCGCGTATCAGGACTGATGACTCATTATACGTCCCGTGTTCCAGGGTGTTGCTACTGGACGATCGGATTGTCGCCGATGGACATGGGGGCGCGGGTGCGGGGGCTGCCCTCAGCGCTATCGTCTCTCGTCGAGCCGATGGAGGCGACCCCACCAGCGGGTGATCAGCCACTCGTCGTGCGTTGAGATAACCAGGGTTCCCTCCCACTCGCGCATTGTCTCTTCGAGGGACTCCAGGGCGTTCAGGTCCAGGTAGTTCGTGGGCTCGTCGATCACGAGGATCTGAGCGTCGGCCCGCGCAGCGAACGCCAGCTGTGCCCTGCGCTGGTTTCCCGCGGAGAGCTCACCGAGCGGCCGGTTCCACGCCGCTGGGGGAACGAATCCCTTCCCGGCCTCTCCGATGCCCAGGTGCCACGCGTCTTCGGGGATGAGGGGGTCGCCGGGCCGCGGGAGCACCTGGGGTACGAGGACGACCCCGGAGGCGGCGTCGATGCTTCCGTGCGCCCTGCTGGGGGCCCCGCGTGCGATCCACTCCAGCAGGGTGGTCTTGCCCGACCCGTTGGGCCCCGCGACGAGGAGGTGCTCGCCGTAGCGCACCTCGAAGGAGGTCGGCTCGAGGCGTCCCTCCACCGACGCGCCGCGGACGGCCAGGGCGATACCCATTGCGCGTGAGTGCGGTGACCTCCCTCCCGTGGTGGTCCTCATGACGCTGGGGAAAGAGAATGCACCCTCGTCATAACGGGGCTTGGGGACTTCGCGTGCCGCGAGAACTGACAGCCTCTGGGAGTCATCGTTGATGCGCCTCGTCGAGGCGGCCTGGCTGCGGTCGGCGTAGTACTTCTGCGCCATCCTCGTCTCGGTGCGGGGTTTGAAGCGCGCGTGCCCCACCACCGTCGAATCCCGCTGGTGAGATACGAGTCGGCGTTTCTCGGCCTGCTGATCCGCATGGATCGCGGTGTGCCGCGAGCGTGCGGCTGCCTTGTCGCGCAGGTAATCCGAGTAGGATCCACCCACCCTGTACGCCCCGAAGTCCGCGGGCTCTCCCTTGGAGATTGCCACAGCCCGCCATGGCGTCGGATCCAGGTCGAGCAGCGCCGTCGCCGTGCGCTCAATGAAGGCCCGGTCGTGGCTGGTCATGAGCACTGGCCCCTGCCAGTCGTCGATTGTGTGTGCCAGGTGCTCGCGCCCGTCATTGTCCAGGTGGTTCGTCGGTTCGTCCAGGACGAGGGCCTCCGGTCGCTCGACGAGGGTGAGGGCGAGGCGCAGGCGGGCGCGCTGCCCCGGGGAGAGGGAAGAGAGGGCACGGGAGCGGTCGACGCCGCCCAGGCCGAGGGCCTCCAGGGTCTGCTCGAGGCGCGTATCGATGGTCCACGCGTCCCGCGTGATCATCGCCGCTAGGACGCGGTCGTACTCCGCTTCGTCGCGCGGAGAGGGGTCCCGGGCGAGGTGCTCGGTGAGGAAGTCGAAGCGCGCCGCCAGCTCGCGGGTGCCCGACGTGGCGGCATCGATGAGCTGTGCGACGGTGTGGGACTCTCTGTCCCCCGCGAGTGGAGGGCGAGACGCCAGAGGGACTCCCGGTGCTGACCGCGTGGCCGCGGGCCGATGAATTGGGGGAACTAGCTGGGTCGCGGAGAGTGCCGGGCCAGTGATCGTTCCGGAGTCCGGCTGGAGTCGGCCCGCTGCAAGGGCCAGCAGCGTTGACTTGCCGATCCCGTTCGGGCCGACGACGACGAGGCGGTCGGCGGGCCCACACGTGAAGGAGACGTTAGTGAGGACGGGCAGCGTGCCGTAGGAAAGAAGACGTGGGAAAAGACAATCGTGGACATGACGCACCGATGACAGAAGGAGTGGGGCAGGGGCGTGATGTCAGGAGTCCATGGGGACATTGTACCGTCAACGGCGCGCAGGCGCGGTAGTTCTGCACGGAAATGGGGGCGTCCTCCCGGGGCTGTCTGACAAGACTAACGGCTTGCCGACGGACGGCATGAGCATGCGGGAGGACACCCGGACAAAATACTCCCCCGCGAGCCCTCGATGGGGCCCGCGGGGGAGGAAACAGCGACTACTGAGAGACCCTCAGAACAGCAGCGGCGCGAAGCCGGCCACCGGGGCGACGACCGCGGCGCCACCCAGCAGAGCAGCCTTGATGTACGGAAAGGCAACAAAGAGAGCAATAATGCCGAGAACCATGATGGCCATGAGGATCAGGTTGTTGCGCTGGCGCTTGTACTGCTCGGGCGTCAGCTCCTCCTTCTTGCGGATGAGCGGGGCCTCGCCGTGGACGGAACCGGTGTTGCCGCCGGGCTTTGCGCCCTCGTTCTCGGTCGGGAAGTGCTGGTCGGACATGGTGGTCTCCTATTGATTGGCAGGGGATCAGTTGACGATCGGCTTGCCGCCGATGGACAGGGGGAGCGCGGGTGCGCGCCTGGGAATCAAGATCCTTCTCCCACGCAGACGCGGAATGCCAGCTCGAGGGCTGCAGCAGACGCAGCGCGCCCATGTCGGCGAGCGCATCGAGCAGGAGGAAGCGGGGCGTCGGGTAGGGGGCGTCCCACGGGATCGCGGTCCACAGTCCGTTCTTCCCGACGAGGAACTCGCCGCGGTTACGGTCGTGCAGGTCGTTGGCCGCGGTCTGCGCGTCCCCCCTCCGCGGCCCACAGCCAGCGGGTCGTGCGGAAGGCCTCCCAGGCCTCGTCCCACGACGAATAGGAGTGCTGCAGAGCCCGGTTGATCAGCGCGAGGGTATCCCAGGCCTCGTCCTCACTGAGCCATCCGATGCCCGCGCCCGCGCGCGTCAGGTTCGCCGCACGAAAGAAATCCCACGCGGCGAAATCGAGGTCCTGGATGCCGCGGTCGTTCGCCAAAAACGGCGGATACGCCAGCGGCTCTCCCAATCCTCCGTGGACGAGTCAGCGGTCTTGTTCAGGCGCGCGATCTCAGACTCCGCCCAGGACTTCTTCTGGCAGCGTTCGCGCAGGGCCGCGAAATCCTCGCGATGCCCCGCGCGCAGAAGCGAATACAGCTGGCGAATGAGCCCCTCGCGGTCCGTGATGCCCCAGTCGCGCTCCAGCATCGCCTTCATCGCGCCCGGCTGCGCGAGCTTCAGCTGGTTAACGATCTCATCGTTGCACAGCGCGTACACCATGGCCGGGGCCAGCAGGCGCGCCTGCGGGTCGGTGGCCATCGCCTCGCGTGTGCCGCGCAGACGCGGGGTGTGGTGCTCGTTGAGCCTGTTCCAGTCCTTTTCCTTGCCCGCCTTGCGCACATCGCGCGGCGCTGGAACGGCGCCTTTCGAGCGGGCGATCGCCTGCTTGACGTAGTAATTCAGCAAAGCCACGACGACGCAGCCGATGGCGAACCATACGGGGAAGGGAATGTCGGACAGGAAACTCGCAATCACGCCCCCGATTCTGCCCGATGAAGCACCCGTCACACAAGCGATGGACACGATGGGAACACGGGACGAGGCCGGGGCAGGGGGCGCGGCACTCGCGCCGCCAGCGCTCGGGCGCGTCGCCGCGCCAGCCCGGACCCTACGGGAGCGTGAAGCCCAGCCGTGCCTGCGTCTGGCCGTCGAGCTCGAGGTCCCAGCGCGAGGAGCATTCGCGCCTCTGGCGCGACAGCGTACGTAGCTGGTTCCTGGGCGCGAGCGTGTCGAGGATGAGGAAACGGGGCGCAGGGTAGGGGGCATCCCAGGGGATCGCGGTCCACAGGCCGTTTTTTCCGACGAGGAACTCCCCGCGGTTGCGGTCGTGCAGGTCGTTGATGGCCTCCTGCGCCTGTCCTTCGGCGGCCCACAGCCAGCGGGTTGTGCGGAAAGCCTCCCAGACCTCGTCCCACGAGGAGTAGCTCAGCTGCAGCGCGTGGTTGATGACCGCGAGGGTATCCCAGGCCTCGTCTGCGCTGAGCATCCCGAGGACGGCGCCGGCGCGCGTGAGCATGGCGGCGCGGATGAGGTCCCACGCGGCGAAGTCGATGCTTTGGATGCGCCGGTCGTTGTTGAGGAGGCGGTGGATGCGCCAACGCTTCTCCCACGCGTAGGTGTCCTCGTTGGCCTTCTTATCGAGGCGCGCGAGCGTCGAGGACACCCAGGCGGGGTCGGTGCAACGCCTGCGCAGGTTCTCGAAGTCCTTTCGGTGACCTTCCCGCAGGAGGGAATACACCTGGCCGAGCAGGCCGTTTCGGTCGGAGATCCCCCAGTCTCGCGCCAGCATCTGCGTGGTGGCGTCCGGATCAGACAGCGACAGCGAGTCGACTGGGTTGCCGTGGCACAGCGCGTAGGGGGTGGACGGGGCCAGCAGGCGGGCCGGTGTGCTGGTCGCCAGCTCCTTGCGCGATCCTGAGAGTACGGGGGTGTGATGCTCGTTGAGCTTGTCCCACTTCTCCCCCTTTCCAGCCGCGCGCACGTCCTTGGGTGCCGGCATGATGCCCCGCGAGCGGTCTTTCGCGTCCTTGAGGAAGACGAAGGCGAGCAAGATCGCCAGCACGGGGATCGCGAAGAGAAGCGGGGTCGGCACGTGGGAGAAGAGCGAGGCGAGCATGGACACGATTGTGCCTGATCGTGTCGCGTCCAACAAGCCTGCAGTTTCACGGACGAGGCCGGGGCTTCCCCTATGTAATAGGTATCGCCTTGCGGGACCCCGATGCGTCGCCCGGGCGCGCACGCGCGCGAGAATCCGCCATGGCCTCGTCAATGTCAAACACACGGGGCGTGAGACGCGCGGAAGCGTCCCCGGTACCCAGATGCGGGTGGGACGCGGTAAGGTCCTCCCAGATGCCTCGGCGCGTAGACCCGCCGGTGAGGTGCTACAAATACTGGGGAAGCGACGGAAGGGACCGGCAATGTCAGCGACGAAGCTCGTGATCGTGGAGTCTCCTGCGAAGGCAGCCACCATCGAGGGGTACCTGGGTCCCGACTATCACGTGACCGCCTCCATCGGCCACATTCGCGACCTCCCGCAGCCCTCCGAGCTGCCCAAGGACATGAAGAAGGGGCCCTTCGGCCGCTTCGCCGTCAACGTGGATGACGGTTTTGCGCCCTACTACGTGGTGAATCCGGACAAGAAGAAAAAGGTCACCGAACTCAAGAAGCTCCTCAAGGAGTGCGACGAACTCTATCTGGCAACTGATGAGGACCGCGAGGGTGAGGCCATCGCGTGGCACCTCCTGCAGGTCTTGAAGCCGAAGGTTCCCGTGCGCCGCATGGTGTTCCACGAAATCACGAAGGAAGCGATCCAGCGTGCCCTGGAGAACACGCGCGACCTGGATACGAACCTCGTGGACGCGCAGGAGACCCGCCGCATCCTCGACCGCCTCTACGGCTACGAGGTCTCGCCCCTCCTGTGGCGCAAGATCCGCCCCTCCCTGTCCGCCGGCCGTGTGCAGTCGGTGGCCACGCGCCTCGTGGTCGCCCGGGAGCGTGACCGCATGGCGCACGTGAGCGCCCAGTACTGGTCGATCGACACGGCTTTCACGTCGGCGGGCCAGGCCTTCGGCGCGCGCGTGGCCTCCGTGGACGGTCATTCGATCGCGACCGGCTCCGACTTTTCCGAGAAGGGCGAGCTGAGCGCGAAGGCCGCCAAGGCCGGCGTCCTCCACCTGGACGAGGCCACCGCCCGCGCCTACGCCCGCGCGCTGGAGGACGCCCCGGCCTCGGTCATCGACTCGGTGACCCGCAAGCCCTACCGCCGTCGCCCGGCCGCCCCCTTCACGACGTCGACCCTCCAGCAGGAGGCGTCGCGCAAGCTGCACTGGAACGCGTCCTCGACGATGCGCACCGCCCAGTCCCTCTACGAGTCCGGTTACATCACCTACATGCGTACCGACTCCACGGCCCTGTCCAGCCAGGCGATTCACGCCGCCCGCGAGCAGGCCACCCAGCTCTACGGGGCCGAGGCCGTGGCCGAGTCTCCGCGCCTGTACGGCACCACCTCGAAGGGCGCCCAGGAGGCGCACGAGGCGATCCGTCCCGCGGGCGATCACTTCCGCACGCCGGGCGAGGTGGCTGGTTCCCTGTCGAAGCAGCAGCTGGCCCTGTACGACCTGATCTGGAAGCGCACGGTTGCCTCGCAGATGGCCGACGCCCTCGGCTACACGGCGACGATCCGCGTGCTTACCGGCATCGAGGTCGACGGCAAGCGTCACGACGTGATCTCCTCGGCTTCGGGCACGGTCATCACCTCTCCGGGCTTCCGCCTGGCCTACCAGGAGGGCCGCGACCAGGGGCGTTACGACGCGGAAAAGAACGACGCGGAGAAGACCCTGCCAGATGTTGCCGAGGGGGATCCCGCGACGCTGACCGAGGCCACCCCGGACGGCCACGAGACCCAGCCCCCGGGGCGCTACACGGAGGCCACGCTGGTCAAGACCATGGAGGAGCTCGGCATCGGCCGTCCCTCCACCTACGCGGCCACCATCCAGACGATCGGGGACCGCGGGTATGTGACGCATCGCGGCCAGTACCTGGTGCCCACGTGGCTGGCGTTCTCCGTGACGCGCCTGCTCGAGGAGAACCTGGCGAACCTGGTCGACTACGACTTCACGGCCTCGATGGAGGGCGACCTGGACCGTATCGCCGCTGGCGAGGAGAACGGCACGGAGTTCCTGACCGGCTTCTTCTTTGGTCCCGACGGTACGGGCGAGACGGGCGGCCTGCGCCACGACGTTGCCTCCCTGGGCGACGACATCGACGCGCGCGCCGTTAACTCGATCGACCTGGGTCGCGGCGTGACGCTGCGCGTGGGCCGCTACGGTCCCTACATGGAAAAGGCCGACGGGACGCGCGCGAACGTTCCGCCGGAGGTCGCTCCCGATGAGCTGACGGACGAGCTCATTGACCAGCTCTTCTCCCGCGCCGCCGACGATGGCCGCGAGCTGGGCGTCGACCCCGCGACCGGTCATACGATCATCGTCAAGGACGGCCGCTACGGCCCCTACGTCACCGAGGTCCTGCCCGAGGCGGCCGAGGGCGGCGAGGACGGGGCGAAGAAGGCGAAGAAGAGCGCCGCGAAGCCTCGCACCGCCTCGCTGTTCAAGACCATGGACATCGCCACGGTCACCCTCGAGGACGCCCTGGCGCTGCTGTCCCTGCCGCGCGAGGTGGGCACGGACCCGGCCTCGGGCGAGGTCATCACCGCGCAGAACGGCCGCTACGGCCCCTACCTGAAGAAGGGCACGGACTCGCGCACGCTGGCCTCCGAGGACCAGCTGCTCACCATCACCCTGGACGAGGCCCTGGCCATCTACGCGCAGCCCAAGACGCGCGGTCGTGGCACGGCCCGCCCGCCGCTGCGCGAGTTCGGCGAAGACCCGATCTCGGGTAAGAAGGTCACCGTCAAGGACGGCCGCTTCGGCCCCTATGTGACGGACGGCGAGACCAACGTGACGGTTCCGCGCGCTGAGACGGTCGAAGACCTGACGGCCGAGCGCGCCTACGAACTGCTCGCCGACAAGCGCGCCAAGGGCCCCGCCCCCAAGCGCACGCGTAAGACGGCCGCGAAGAAGACGACGACCAAGAAGACGGCCGCGAAGAAGACCACCGCGAAGAAGACGGCCACCAAGAAGGCCGCGACGAAGAAGGACAGCTGATGGCAGCGCGAGGAGTGTTCATCACCTTCGAAGGTGGCGACGGTTCGGGGAAGTCCACGCAGATCCAGTCCGTGCGCGACTGGTTCGAGAGTCGTGGCCGCGAGGTCGTCGTCACCCGCGAGCCGGGTGGTACCGAGCTGGGCACGGAGATCCGCCGTCTCGTGCAAAATGGCCCCGAGGACGTCGACGCGCGCACGGAGGCCCTCCTGTACGCGGCCGACCGCGCCTACCACGTCGCCACGGTCATCGCCCCTGCCCTCGAGCGCGGGGCTGTCGTGCTGGGGGACCGCTACATCGACTCCTCCCTGGCCTACCAGGGCGCGGCCCGCTCCCTCGGCGTGGACGAGATCGCCTCCCTGTCCGCGTGGGCGACCCGCGGCCTCTACCCGTCCCTGACATTCCTCCTCGACCTGCCCCCGGAGGTCGGCGCGCGCCGCCGCACCGACGCCCCGGACCGCATGGAGCGCGAGTCCATGGACTTCCACGAGCGCGTGCGCCACGAGTACCTGCGCCTCGCGGACGCCGAACCCGACCGCATCGTCGTCATCGACGCGGTGGGAACGGTCGACGAGGTCTTCTCCGAGATCCGCGGCGTCCTCGTCGAGCGCTTCGAGGGCGGCTCCGTCACGATCGACGAGGCCGACGACGCTCCCGCGCCCGGTCAGGGGGCCCCGGCCTCGTCTTCGTTCGAGGTTCCCGAGGCCGCTGTGGCCGACGAGAAGAGCCCGAACAAGGGCTCGTCCCGTAAGCCCGCCACCATGGTGGGAGCCCTGGGTGAATCCCAGGGCGCGCTCTGGGATGAATGATGAGCGTCTGGTCCTCGCTCGTCGGACAGGACGCGGCGGTCGCTAAGCTCAGTGAGGCCGCTGCCTCCGCCCGCGCGATCGTCGCCTCCCGCGGCGGCGCACGCGCCTCCGACGACGCGCGTTCCATGAGCCACGCTTGGCTCATCACCGGCCCGCCCGGGTCGGGGCGATCCGTCGCCGCCCGCGCCTTCGCGGCCGCCCTCCAGTGCACGGGCGAGGCCGTCGGGTGCGGCGAGTGCGCCGGATGTCGCACGACGATGGGCCGCACGAACGCCGACGTCGTCTTCGCGGCCACTGAGACCTCGATCATCAACGTGGAAACCGCCCGTTCCCTCGTGCTGCAGGCCCAGTCCTCGCCCTCCCAGGGACTGTGGCGAGTCATCGTCGTCGAGGACGCGGACCGCCTCGGCGAATCCGGCGCGAACGCCCTGCTCAAGGCCATCGAGGAGCCGCCCGAGCACACCGTGTGGCTGCTGTGCGCCCCCAGCCCCGAGGACATGATCGCCACGATCCGCTCGCGCTGCCGCCACCTCGGCCTGCGTATCCCCACCGCCAGCGCGGTCGCCGACCTGCTCGTGCGCGAGGGCGTCGCCACCCCCGAGGTCGCCCTGGAAGCCGCGCGCGCCGCCCAGTCGCACATCGGCCTGGCCCGCGCGCTCGCCCGCGACCCCCAGATGCGCGAACGCCGCCGAGCCATCATCACCGCGCCCGCGTCCGTGCGCAGCGTCGGCGAAGCCGTCATGGCCGCCGACCGCCTCCTCGAGACCGCGAAAGCCCAGGCCGACGCGCAGGTGAGCGAACGAAACGCCCACGAAAAGGCCGAACTGATGCGCCAGCTCGGCATGGACGAGGGCGAGAGCGCCACCAAGGCCTCGCGCACGATGATCCGCCAGCTCGAGGAGGACCAGAAGCGCCGCTCCAAGCGTGCCCTCACCGACGCGATCGACCGGGCCCTCATCGACCTGCTCGCGATCTACCGCGACGTCTCATGGTCCAGGTGGGTGGGGACGGCGAGCTTATCAACACGGACCTGTCCGATCTGGTGCACGAGATTGCGCAGGATTCCACGCCTCGCCAGACCCTCGCGCGCGTCGACCACATCGAGACCGCGCGCAAGCGCCTCGTGTCGAACGGAAACCCCCTGCTGGTCCTGGAGGACATGGCGATTTCGTTGCGCCCCCAGGCGTGAAAACTGACCCAGCGTTTCTCCGTTACAATCGGGGCCATGAAGACTCGCTCCATCGCGGCCGGCGCCGTTGCTATCCTCGCTGTCGTCGCGATCGTCCTGACCATCATCGGCTATTACGGAACCCAACGTAAAGGGCCGGTACCCCAGGCGACGGCCACCTCCTCGGCCGCGCCCATCCCGGTTCAGTCGGGCTCCACCCAGTCCTACTACGAGCAGACGATCGAATGGGGAGTGTGCGCGGAGGGAACCTTCGACTCCTTCCAGGGCATCAACTCTTCCAACGCGAGCGAGTACCAGTGCGCGTTCCTCAAGGCGCCCCTCGACTGGTCGAACCCTGACGGCGACCAGATCACACTCGCGCTCGCCATCCACCGCTCCGGCGTGGAGAATGCGCCCGCCCTCTTCGTCAACCCGGGTGGCCCCGGCGGCGCCGTCGTCTCCTCGCTGCCCTACTACGCGGCGCAGGGAATCGGCGAGGCCGTCGTCAAGGCCTACGACATCGTGGCCCTCGACCCGCGCGGCGTGGGCGACTCGACCCCCGTCTTTTGCATGACCGACGCGGAGAAGGACGAGCGTAACGCCGGCGAAGATGAGGACACCACCCCCGGTGACGAGTCCCCGCAGTCTGCGGTTGCCGAAGCGCAGCAGGACTCACGAGAGGTCGCGGCAGGATGCCGCGAACACTCGGGCAGCCTGTTTGAGCACATCGACACCGTCAGCGCCGCCCGCGACTTCGACATGGTGCGCGCCGTCCTCGGGCAGGACACCCTGAACCTGCTCGGCTACTCCTACGGCACCTTCCTCGGCGCCACCTACGCCGGGCTCTTCCCCGAGCGCGTCGGTCGCTTCGTGCTCGACGGCGCCCTCGACCCGACCCTCAGCGTCAACGAGGTCTCGGCACTCCAGATGCGCGGCCTCGACGCCTCGCTCCAGCACTGGATCTCCGACTGCGCGACCCAGGCCTCGTGCCCGATGGGCCGCAGCCTCGACGAGGGAATCCAGACCGTGCGCTCGTTCCTCGACTCTCTCGAGGATAGCCCGATGCGGACCAACGACCCGGCGCGCCCGCTCACCGAAAATCTAGCCGTGACCGCGCTGACCGGCGCCATGTACAACACCCAGTGGTGGCCTCAGCTCACGCAGGCGTTCGGAATGGCGTGGCAGAAGGGCGACGGTAGTGGCCTGCTTGCCATCGCTGACACTCTCAACTCGCGTAACCCCGACGGCACCTACCAGGACAATTCCTTCGACGCGATCAACGCGATCAACAACCTCGACTACTCGCCCGAAGGCACCATCGAGCAGTGGGCCGCCCAGGTGGAGACGCTCAAGAACGAACTGCCGATCCTCGGCAAGTATGTGGGCTACCCGTCAGCCGCCCTTGAGGCCTGGCCGACCAAGCACGCCAAGCGCTCTCGCATCACCGCTCAGGGCGCTGCTCCCATCGTCGTCATCGGCACCACCCACGACCCGGCGACGCCTTACTCCATGGCGCAGGGCCTGTCGGGCCAGCTCGCCAGCGGCGTCCTCGTCACCGTCGAAGGCTGGAACCACACCGCGTACCGTCGCGGCGCAAGCCAATGCGTCACGCGGGCCGTCGAGGACTACTTCGTGAAGGGAACCGTCCCCGCCGACGGCCTCATGTGCCAGTAGGGACGTGACTTACGACATCCCCTCGGTGGGTGTCTTGGTTTGCGTTCGGCGCGATTCGTCCAGTAGAGTTGTGCCGTTGCCTGCACGCCCCGGAGACGGTGGAACGGCAGGCGCGGCCGCCTTAGCTCAGTCGGCAGAGCGATTCACTCGTAATGAATAGGTCGTGGGTTCGATTCCCACAGGCGGCTCAGATACGCCCACCCGGTTCCGGGTGGGCGTTTGTATGCGTTGCTTGTTGTTTGTTGCCCCGACAGATCTCCGGCCGCCGCGCGGCCTGCCCGCCCGCTCGCCGTCCGCGCTGCGAGCTTCGCTCGGCGCGTCGGCTCGAAGCTCGGCCAGGCCCCGCAGGCCTCGCGGCGGCCTCCAATCGGTCGGGGTCTCTGTGTGTTGTCCGGCCATGCCCCGCCACCACCCACGGGTACCGCAGCCTGGCCCTCCGTCGCCACTGTGGCTGGGCCGTGTATGTCTGCCCTACAGACCGACGAAACCGGCCGCGTACGCGGATAGGTTATTGCGATATGGATAGGTTATGAGCATGCGGATAGCTTATTAACCTATCCGCATGCTCATAACCTATCCGCATCCGGACAACCTATCCGTATAGGCCCAGGTGTGCTCCTCTCGCGCTCACCGCATGAGCGGCGTCGGGATGTGTGCCCCCGTGCAACCGTCGTCAATCTGGCGCGATGGGGGTTTTGCAGCATTAGAGGCTGGCTGTCGGCGTGTCGCCGGCGTGTCGTGGTTCTAATGACGTCATTTCCCCCGTTTGGTGGCGGTGAGGCCGCCTCTTGGACTGCTGTCGTGCCCAAAGTGCAGACCACCTCGGTGAAATGCTGAAAACAGGCAGTTATTGGCGAGGTGGTCTGCGTTTTGGGCACAAGTATGTCTGTTGTGGGTCGCTGCTCGCGCACAAACCCGCTATTGCAAGCATTAACCTGCTATGTTGCACGCAAATCCGCTGTCTGGAGTGTCGGTGTGGCTGACCACGCTCGCATGAGCGGGTTAACGTGCGGATGAGCGGGCCCACATGCCACTAGGTGGACCCGCGCGCATCTCATCGGGCCCGCGTGCGCGTAAGAGGTGTTTGATGAAGCTCCGGTTGCATATCGGTGTGTCGCGCCGTCGCGCTCCTGCCGATCCCGCGGCCCACATGCCGGCAGGCTAGCTCATGAGGCAAGGTGCCCTCGGGCAAGATTGGTTAGGCGAACCTTGCTCGAAAAATAAAAGCGTCAATGATTTTAAAACGCTGAAATCCAAGGATTATTCCCACGCGGCTACAGGATAGTGAAACATTTGACTAAAGGGCTGTTAGCACTAGAAATCGCGGGACTAAAGGACCAAGATAGATGTGTCTGAAGGGCATGGCCCCACAAGGGTGAGCCCCGTACCGAATACACATGCATAGGAGAAACAACATGACCGTTGAGTCCACCGGCTTCAAGGCTTCCGACGTTCTCGCAGGCAACCTGCAGAAGGTCCTCACCGACGTGACCGCTCTGTCCCTCGTGGGCAAGCAGCTGCACTGGAACATCACCGGCGAGGGCTTCCGCTCGCTGCACCTCTACCTCGACGAGGTTGTGGACATCGCCCGCGAGGCCTCCGATGAGATCGCCGAGCGCATGCGCGCCCTCCAGGTCGTCCCCAACGGCCTGCCCGAGGTCGTTGCCCAGCGCAACACCCTGCCGACCGTCCCCGAGACGATCATCAAGACCACTGACGCCGAGGAGCTCGCCGTCGCCGCCATCAACGCGACCGTCGGCACCATGCGCGACGTGCACGAGAAGGTCGACGCCGAGGACTCCGCCTCCGCCGACATCCTCAACGACTACATCCGCCGCTTTGAGCAGCAGGCGTGGTTCATCCGTTCGCAGAACGGCCAGGCCTGAGCCTGACTCCTCCGTGAGGAGGGAGCGAGCTGCGTAGGCTCGCATCAACAACGTGGGGTGCCCCGCCTGTCGCAGGCGGGGCACTCTTTGTATCCCTGATACGGGAATAGGCGTTGTGTGTACGGGTGTGGCGATCCCGGAAACTTGTCGAGGTCTCGTCAGCGTCCCGGGAGGTGACACCGCGTCAGCGACACGGGGGAGAGTCAACATTAGGCTGGTGGCGTGACGAACTCCCAGGACGCAGCAGCTACCACTTCGACGTCTATCCATGCGCACCATGGCGAGGCGCAGCCCGCCCTCGTCCTCGTCAACCTGGGGACGCCGACCGCCCCCGAGCCCGGCCCGGTGCGCGCCTTCCTCCGCGAGTTCCTCTCCGATCGCCGCGTCATCGAGATGAGCCCGCTCCTGTGGAAACCCATCCTGGAGGGCATCATCCTGCGAGTCCGACCGCGCGAGGTCGCCGGCAAGTACCGCAGCATCTGGATGGATGAGGGCTCGCCGCTCATGCACTACACCCGCGAGCAGGCTCGCCTCCTGGGCGAGCGCCTGCCGGGCGCGCGTGTTGAGGTCGCGATGCGCTACGGGCAGCCCTCGATTGGCTCGGTCCTGGACCGCCTGTATGCCGAGGGTGTGCGCCGTGTGGCGATCCTGCCCGCCTACCCGCAGTACGCGGCCTCGACGGTGACGACGATCAACGACGCGGTCGCGCAGTGGATCGGCCGCAACCGCGACGGCTTCGAGCTGCGCCTGCATCGGTCCTTCCCCGCCGCCCCCGCGTACATCGAGGCGCTCGCGACCGCCCTCGAACGCCATTGGGAGCGCGTGGGTCGCCCGAACTTCCTGACGGGGGACCGCGTCGTCGTGTCCTTCCACTCGATCCCGGTCGCCATGGACGAGGCCGGGGACCCCTACCGCGCCGAGTGCCGTCACACGGTCGCAGCCCTCGAGTCGCGCCTGGGCCTGGCGATGGGATCCCTGACGGCCACCTTCCAGTCCGTGTTTGGCCGAGCCGAGTGGCTGGGCCCGCAGACGATCGAGGAAATGGCTGAGCTGGGCGCGGCGAAGTGCCCGCGCGTGGACGTCATCTGCCCGGGCTTCATGGCGGATTGCCTGGAGACGCTCGAGGAGATCGACCAGCTCAACCGCGAGACCTTCGTCGAGGCCGGGGGGAGGGGACTTCCACTACGTGCCGTGGGGCAATGACTCGGAGGGCGCGGTCGCGTCCCTGGAGGAGCAGGCGCGCATCGCGCTGGCCGGCTGGGTGTAGGCGCGCTGTCACAATCGAGCTGTCACAATCGCGCTGTCACAATCGCGCTGTCACAATCGACCGGCGGACGAAACCCTCCGGCGGATGCGGCCCCGGCCTCGTAACGTGGAGGCATGAGCACGCCTGACTGTACGACCTTCTCCACGCTGGCCATCCACGCCGGGTTTGACCCCGACCCCATCACGGGTGACGTGGTGCCTCCGATTCACGTCGCATCGACGTTCGTACAGGACCGGCCCGGCGAGCTGCGAGAAGGGTACGAGTACGGGCGCTGCGGCAACCCGACGACCAACGCGTTCGCGGGCGCGCTCGCGGCCCTGGAGGGGGGCGACGCACGGCTTCGCTTTCCCGTCGGGCATGAGCGCCGAGGACACGGTGATCCGCCTGCTGGCGCGCCCCGGCGACCACGTCGTGCACTCGACCGACGTGTACGGCGGCACCCACAAGCTCCTGAGCGTCATCAAGCCCGCCGAGGGCATTACGTCCGAGGCCGTCGACCTCACCGACCTGGCCGAGGCCGAGCGCGTGATCCGAAGCCAGCGTCCGCAGATCGTGTGGGTGGAGACGCCCTCGAACCCGTTCCTGCTGGTCACGGATATCGCTGCCATCGCGGCCCTCACGCACGAGGTGGGAGGCCTGCTGGTCGTGGACAATACCTTCGCGACGCCGGTTTTGCAGCGCCCCCTCGAGCTGGGTGCGGACGTTGTCGTGCACTCGACGACCAAGTATGTGGGCGGCCACTCCGATGTGATCGGCGGTGCCTTCATCCTGCGCGATGGCCTGGAGTTGCCCGCGCACGTCGAGCCCTTCTTCGGTGAGCGTGACGCGGCCGCCGAGGCCGTGAAGCTGCAGATGGCCCTCGGGCACGTGCCCTCTCCGCGCGACACGTACCTGGCCCACCGCGGCCTCAAGACGCTGGCGCTGCGCGTGGAGCGCCACTGCGCCAACGCGCAGAAGGTCGCCGAGTTCCTGGCCGCCCACCCCAAGGTGAGCGCGGTCCACTATCCGGGGCTGGCCTCGGACCCGGGCTACGAGCTGGCGCGCACGCAAAACCTGCTGGCGTGGGCGGCGTGCTCTCCTTCCAGGTCGCCACCGAGGAGGCTGCGATCGAGCTGACGACGCGCACGCGCATCTTCGCTCTGGCCGCGTCCCTGGGAGCGCCCGAGTCCCTCATCGAGCACCCGGCGATCATGACCCACTCGACGCGCGTCGGCGGCGTGGGTGGAGTGCCCGGCACGCTCCTGCGCCTCGCGGTCGGCCTGGAGGATGCAGGCGATCTGATCGCGGACCTGGATCAGGCGCTCGCGCAGATCTGACGTCAGTCCTGCCGGGTGGCCGCGCGCCTCGGCGTACCCACAAATTTCGCACGTAATTTAACAGGGTCAGTTTTTAGCTGTGCTCAGAAACGTTGCAATTCCGGGCATGAGATTTCAAAAGTCGAAGCATTGGTCGACGAATTACGTGCGACTTTTGGGGGACGGGGACGAGGCCGGGGTGCCCCGGACGCCGAACGAGTGCCCACGCGGATAGGTAACAAACATCCGGATAGGTAACAAACATCCGGATAGCTTAATAACCTATCCGGATGCGCTTAAGCTATCCGGATGCGAACAACCTATCCGGATGTGCACAGCGACTGTCAGAGGCGGCTATGGTTGATGGCCCAGTGAAGCCCGGCGGCTCAGCCAGGTCGCGGCCGCCGTGGCGCCGCCGACGGCGAGGACCGCGGGCACGAGGATTGTGGGGCCCTGCGCAGTGAACTCGATGACCAGGATGAGGCCCGTGAAGGGAGCGTTCATGGACGCGCCCAGGAACGCTGCAGCGCCGAGGAAGGCGAAGGCCGCCACCTGCGACCCCGGCCACGCGGTCGCCCACGGTAGGCCTATGAGAGCACCGAGGCCCGCGCCGAGCGCGACGGCGGGGGTGAGGACGCCGCCCCAGCCTCCCGCGCGGATCGTCAGGAGCGTCGTCGCGGTCTTCGCCAGGAGCACCAGCAGAGCGAACGCGAGCCCCGCGCCGGCAGCCCACGTCGCATCGAATTGCGTCTGCGCGCTGGCCTGCCCGTTGCCCACGACGGACGGTACCCACACGGATGTCACGCCGACGAGGAGAGAGGCGACGGGAAGTGCTACGAGTACGCGCCAGTCGCGCGGACGATCGGCGCTGATCCGCGCCACGGCCTTCTTGAACGCCCAGCCGGCGGCGCCGAAGAGTGGTCCGGCGATCGCGGCGAAGACGGTCAGGGACAGGGACGGCGTGAGGGTGGGAACCGCATAGAAGGCCTCCGGCCTCGTGAATCCCGTGGAGATGAGGACGGCGAGGCCCGAGGTGAGAAACGCGGGGGCAACGGCCCGCCCCGAGCGGGAGACGAGGAGGATCTCGAGCGTGTAGATCGCGCCCGACAGGGGGATCGAGTAGACCGCGGCCAGGCCCGCGCCCGCCGCGCAGGCGACGATGATGCGGCGATCCTCGGGGGTGAGGCCGAGCCGGTCGGCGACGGCCGCGCTGAAGGCGGCGGCCATTTCGCGCGGTGCGACCTCGCGTCCGACGGATGCTCCCAGGCTCACGATGATGATCTGAGTGAGGGCGTGCCAGGTGGCCCGCAGGGGAGGCATGGGGGTGCCGTCCACCGCGGCCGTCACGGAGGTGATGGCCCTGTTGCGCCGGAAGAGGGCGAACCAGGACAGGGCGCCGATCAGCCCGCCGAGGGTGAGGACGAGGATGCGTCGGGTGGGAGAGGCGGCGCTCGCGGCTTCGAGCAGCGTGCCTGCGTGCATGTTCCAGGCGAGAGCTTGGATCCAGTGGAGGATGTGCTTACACACGAGGCCAACGAGGCCGGCAACCGCCCCTGTGAGGAGTGTTGCGACCGCGAAGCGGCGCGTGCTCACGGACATGGTGTCTCGGAGTCGAGGCGCTCGCTCACCCGCATGAACAGGCCGGTGAGCATGTCGATCTCCTCGGGCGTGATGTCGTCGAGGAAGAGGCGGCGGATGACGTCGCGCTGGACCAGGGCGGCCTCGTCAAAGAGGGTCTTGCCGGCCTGCGTCAGGGTGACGAGGCCTCCGCGGCCATCCCCCTCGCACGGGCGGCGCTCGATGAGGCCTCGGGATTCGAGGCGCTTCATCGTGTGGGTGAGGCGCGAGCGCGAGAAGACGACCTGGTGGGCCAGTCGGGAGGGGCGGATGCCGTCTTCGCCGGCGCGGTCGGTCATGAGCAGCACGGAGTATTCGGGCATCGACAGGCCGGCCTCGCACTTGAGGGAGGCTTCGATGCGTTCGGTGAGGCGAGCCGTCGTGGTGAAGTAGAGCTCCCAGGCCGCCGCTCGGGGGTGGTGTGCTCTGCTCACGGTTTCTCCTCGTTCGGTACTGTTTCTTGGTGAGGTCGAAACGGCCTCGGGCTGCCTACGAGTATAACTTTCAATTAGACCCAGGTATAAATCGGTGCTGCGCACGTCACGTTCTCAGAATGAATGATCAAATGATCTAAATTGTTTGAATTGAGTTACTCTAATTGCAGTGCAATAAGCATCTGAACTCGTCAGAGAATCCAAATACTTCGAGAGGAATGAATACATGAAAAAGACGAAGAAGATTGTTGAAGTTGTCGACGACTTCGATGGCACCCCCGCCGATCAGACCGTTCGCTTCGCCTTCAATGGCGCGTCGTACGAAATTGATCTGAACCGCGAGCACTTCGAGGAATTCGCTGAGGCCATTCAGCCCTACATTAAGGCTGGCCGCAAGACGGGGTCGACCCGCCGCCGTGGCAACGCCGGAAATCCCACGCAGCGCCTGGAGAACGCGAAGATTCGCGCCTGGGCGAAGGAAGAGGGACACGACCTGTCCGACCGTGGTCGTATTCCCGCTCCGATCGTTGAGGCCTACCGCAAGGCCCACGCCTGATTCGCGACGCAATTGTGGGCGCGCTGAAAGGCGCGCCCACAATTCTTTATTCATACGCCTGAGGGGTGGCGCGCATCATGCGCGCCACCCCTCACTCGTACAGAGTGTCAGCCCTTGGTGACGGTGTTATTCGCACCCGAGTCAGAGCCGGTCTGCGGGGCGTTTCCGTTCTCGTACTGAACCACGTTGTTGGAGCCCGTGAAGGAGACCTTGTCGACGGAATCCACAGCGATGGAATTCGCGGAGCCGTTGATCGTGATCTCGGAGACGGCCTCGCCCTCGATGTGGTTGTTCGACCCGTTGACCACGACGTTCGTGGTGCCGTCGGGGATGTCGACGTGCGAGTTGGACACCTCAATGGTGTAGGTCTTCGCGTCGGACTTCTCCGAAGAGCCGGACTTGTCGGAGTGGTCGTGGCCGGAGTGGTCCGTGCCCTCGGAGGAAGAGGAAGCGGGGGTGGAGGAGTCGCCGCCGGACACGTTGGTGGTCATGGAGCAGCCGGTGAGGGCCAGGGTGGCGACGGCGATGGCGGCCGCGGCGGGAAGGAAGGACTTCAGGGACATGGTGTCTCCCTTTCGTTGATCGGTCGTAGGTAAGCGCTAGTCAGGGTGCTAGAACGCGGGGATGAAGATCTCGACGCGGCGGTTGAGCGCGCGGCCCGAGGGGTTGTCCGAACCGTCTGCGTTCTCGTTGGGGGCCACCGGCTTCGACTCGCCGTAGCCGGTCGCGTCCAGGGTGGAGCTCACGCCGTCCTTCTTCAGCTCGGCCATCACGGCATCCGCGCGCTCCTGGGAGAGCTGCAGGTTGAAGGCCTCGTCCGAGATGGAGTCGGTGTGTCCGTAGATGTGGGCAGCGGGAACCTTGTTGCTGGAGAGAACGGTCGCGAGCGACTTGATGCTCTGTGCGGCCTCGGGGCGGATGTCGGACTTGCCGAAGTCGAAGAGGACGCCGTCCTCCAGGGTGATGACGGTGCCGCAGGATTCCACGGGCTTGAGGTTTGCGACGGGCGGGAACTTGCCGAGCTTGCCGATCTTCTCGACCTTCGGCGCGTCCTTGACGTCCTTGCCGTTGATGGTTGCGGTGCCGTCGCCGTTGTTCTGAATCGTCAGCTTCTCGTCGGTGTAGCTGCCGGTGCCGTCACCGTTGTTGATGATCGTGGCGCTTCCCTTGGTGTAGATGCCGGAGCCGTCGCTCGTGATGGTGATCATCTCCATATCCGTGGAGTTGGAGTAGTTGCCGCCGCCATGGCCGTCCAGGACGATGTTCGTGGTGGGAGTGGAGTAGGTGCCGGAGCCGTCTGCGCTCACGACGAGGGACACCGTCGTGTCGGCGTTGGAGTAGGTGCCGGAGCCGTCGCCGCCGTAGATGATCGAGATCGGGCCCTCGGTGATGGTGCCGCCGCCCTGGCCGTCGTTGACGACGGTGCCATTGTCGGAGGAGGAGACTGCCGAGCCGTCGCCGCCGAAGACGGTCGTGCCGGACACCAGGGAGGTGCCGTCGCACTTGGCGGGCGAGATGGTCACGCCGGGGACCGTGTTGAGGGTCTTCGAGGCGGAATCGATGATGGCCTTGTCAGCGTTGGAGGCGAAGACGTCGATGGAGGGACGGCGAACAGGGGGATCGGGGGATTTCGCCGGGGCGGTATCCGGGGACGGTCGGAACGGACGAGGCCGTGGCCGACTGGGTGGCCGCCGGGGTCGTCGGGTCCGCGGCGGGGGAAGCATCGGTGGCCTGGGGCTTCGAGGGAGCCGCAGGCGCCAAGGGCGAGAGCGGTCGCAGCGATGAGAGTGGAGGCTGCCAGAGTGCGTCGTGTGATGTTCATGTTCTTAACCGTACGGGAAATAGAACGACGCGCACACTGTTCTGGTAATCATGTAAAACCGCGGAAAAATCAGGGCTATCAGGGGTGAATGATGTGCCGGTCAGGGGACAATCAGGGTATGTCCGGGGTCTTTGTCTGAATAAGGTCTCACGTCCTCGGGTGGGGTTCGAGGGGCGGTGGGCGTGGTGGGCTGGAGGGGATGTCCAAGCTGTGGCGTGATCAACGCCACGGGGTGTGGGAGGTGGCCTCTACCTGTGGGAGAATGGAGACATGAGCTACAAACTGGTGCTGCTCCGCCACGGCGAGAGCGAATGGAATGCAAAGAATCTCTTCACCGGTTGGGTGGATGTTCCGCTGTCGGACAAGGGCCGCGCGGAGGCTACCCACGGTGGCGAGCTCCTCAAGGAAGCGGGTGTGAAGCCTGACCTCCTGTTCACGTCGATGCTGCGTCGCGCCATCATGACTGCGAACCTGGCCCTCGACGCTGCCGATCGCCACTGGATCCCCGTTGAGCGCAACTGGCGCCTCAACGAGCGTCACTACGGTGCGCTCCAGGGTAAGAACAAGAAGGAAATTCGCGACGAGTACGGCGAGGACCAGTTCATGCTGTGGCGTCGTTCCTTCGACGTGGCTCCGCCCGCCATCGAGGCCGGCTCGGAGTTCTCGCAGGACGCCGACCCGCGTTACGCCGGCGAGCCCGTCCCCATGAGCGAATGCCTCAAGGACGTCATCGCGCGTCTGCTGCCCTACTGGGATGAGACCATCGTTCCCGCGATCAAGACCGGCAAGACCGTCATGATCGCCGCGCACGGCAACTCGCTGCGCGCCATCGTCAAGCACCTGGATGAGATCTCCGACGAGGACATCGCCGGCGTTAACATCCCCACCGGCATTCCGCTGGTGTACGAGCTCGACGAAGAGACCCTCAAGCCCATCAAGAAGGGTGGCACCTACCTGGATCCCGAGGCCGAGGCGAAGATCGCCGCGGTCGCCAACCAGGGCAAGTGACCTGACGCGTTGCCCCGGCCTCGTTATGAACGAGGCCGGGGCTTCGTTATATCGAGAATCCCGCGCGTTTTGGGGTGTGATGCCCATCCTTATGGCGCACGTTTGATCGTGAGCAGGGTCGCATGCTGGGATGAATGGCGGTCGTGCTTGAAGTTGGTTTGTGTCGATCCCTGTATGCGTGTAACGTTGAGCTTTCACACTGTATGGGTCGGTTTTGCTCGCCAGCTGGTAGAATAGTTGTGCTATCCACGCAAGCACCCAGGAGTCCATCCATGTCGTTTGAAATCGGTCAGACGGTCGTCTACCCGCACCACGGCGCAGCCACGATCGAAGAGGTCATGACGCGCACCATTCGTGGTGAGGAACGGACGTACCTGAAGCTGCGCGTGAACCAGGGCGATCTCGAGATTCAGGTCCCCGCCGAAAACGTCGACATGGTCGGCGTGCGCGACATTGTTGACGAGGACGGCCTCGAAGAGGTCCTCTCCGTCCTGCGCGCCCCCTACATCGAGGAACCCACCAACTGGTCGCGCCGCTTCAAAGCGAACCAGGAGAAGATCGCCACCGGCGACATCGTCAAGGTCGCAGAGGTCGTGCGTGACCTGACCCGCCGCGATGACCTCAAGAAGCTGTCCACGGGTGAGAAGCGCATGCTGACGAAGGCCCGCGGAATCCTCACCTCCGAGCTGGCTCTGGCTCGCAACATCGAAAAGTCTGCTGCCGCCGAGCGCCTCGACGCCGTCCTGGCTGAGGGTCGCATCGAGATCGAAGAAGATGCCGTCGAAGAGTGAGTCCTGCGCGGTCCTGACGGCCGCGGGCTCCGGTTCTCGCCTCGGTTGCGAGTGTCCGAAGGCCCTCGTTGAACTCTCGGGTCGCCCCCTTGTTTGGTGGGCGGCCCGCGGCCTACGTGCCGGGGGAGTGGGGGCGATCATCGTGACGGCCCCGGCCTCGTCGATCGAAGACTTTCAGCGCGCCCTGACCGATATCGACGACCTCACCGTCGTCGCCGGCTCCGATCGTTCGCGCCAGGAGTCGGTGGCCCTGGGCCTGGCTGCCCTCGGCGAGCGCGAGGCGGACACGATCGTCCTCGTCCACGACGCGGCGCGGCCCCTGACGCCCCCCGCAGGTCACCGAGCGCGTTATCGACGCGGTTGCCGCCGGCGCGGGTGCCGTCATTCCCGTCCTGCCCGTCACCGACACCCTCAAGACCGTGGACGCGTCCGGCGTGGTCACGGGCACCCCCCGTCGCTCCGACATGGTGGCCGTGCAGACCCCGCAGGGCTTCCGTTGGGACGTCCTCATGCGCGCGCACGAGGCGGGCGCCTCCCTGGGTGCGAATGAGGCAGCCGCCGCCACCGACGATGCCGGCCTCGTCGAGGCGATCGGGGGCTCCGTCCAGACCGTCGCGGGTGCCGAGCGCTCCATGAAGGTCACGCGCCCCCTCGACCTGGCCCTCGCGCAGATCCTCGTGGGCGAGGAGACGAGCGCCTAAATTTCCGAGCCGCTCGTGTGCCGTTAGTGCGCTCGTTCGTCGCGCCTCAGCGCGGCCAGAGCTCGGGGTTGTCTGAGGTGAGCCCTCGCACGAGCTCGATCCCGCCCTCAGTGGCGAGTGCCTCTCGATACTGGGGACGGCAGGCGAAACAGCCGATGACGCGCTGGAGCTGTTCTGCCGTGAGATCCAGGCATGTGATGTCGATCGTCGTAGGCGTCTGGCTGTCCACCGTCGTGATGTGTGCCCGCTTGGTGGTGTCCCTCTCCACGACTGGGTAGTCGATGTTCGCAAGGAAGGGCGCCCGATCCCAGGGGAAGCGAACAGGTGTCGTTTCCAGCAGTGGGTGGAACTCCAGGTGGGTCGGAGAGAGGGTCAGGATGGGGGCGCGGTGGATCGTATTCGTGCGGTAGGCAGCACTGCGCCGCAACAGGAATGCAGATACGGTCCCTACGAGGCCGATAACGATGGTGAATATATCCATCGCATCGGTCACTGCACGGATGGCGTTGGGAATCTGGGGGAACGCAATAGGAAGGATCGAGCTGCGTGTCAGCCAGCATGCGACAAGGGAGACAGGGAACAATGACGCCACCAGAATGAAGTCCGCAGTGGCTAGCTTGATGGGGGCAGTAAACGGAAAGAGGCTAACTGCCTCGTTGGACAGAGTGAGATCTGGGCCAAGGCGCCGCCTTCGAGACATCGCCCTAGCGTAGAAGAAACGCGTAAGTGCTTGGCCGAACGCGAAATATATGAGGAGCACAAACGTGCTGAATGGTATGAGCCACAGGAGGAAGCTGTAGATCAGCGCCGAGAAGCATTGGAGGAACACATTAACGGTCAGAGAAGTCGTGGAAGCCCCATCCAGGGATGCTTCGTATTTGTTGGTTAGTTGCATGAAGGGGCTTCCCTGTGTTGATTGGTGTCGGAGGGGTCGTTGGTAGGGTAGCTTCTAGCTAATCAAAACCCCAAATACCGACGCGCGTCAGGGGGCCGTCAGGATCGCGCGTGCCACCCTGGATCCCTCCGGGGATGTCAGCTTTGCCAGCTTCTCCGGTCGATTGTTGAAGTAGGTGACCAGGTTGTCCACCCGGGAAAACGGTATGGGAGTTCCCGTCATATCGAACACCATGTCGCGGTCAGTTCCGTCGGCGGACACATGCATGAGCGGGAGCTGATAGGTGCTGTTGGTGATTGGATCGAAGCCCCTAATGGTTGGATGGCATTGCCACGGAATTTGTGTCGCAGACTTGTCGATGAGAGACCGGAACGCGACATGTTCAGGCGTGAACTCGATGATTGGGCCCTGATGGATTAACCAGAGCCGGTGGGGAGACGACATGAACATGAAGTAGAACATCGTTGACAACAGGAGGCCCGTGACCAAGCTGAGGACAGTGCCGACGGCTGAGTGGGTCACCAGCACTTCGATGATGATTGCTATCGGTGCGCAGGCGATGCCGATACCGAAGGCGATGTGTTGCGTGCGAACAATGGCAAGGGTGGGACGTATCGACAATCCTTTACCCTCCACGTGCACAACCCACCCATCGTTTCGGCGAAACATCTGAGCGACTGCGAGAAATGCGGATGCGATGCCTAAGAGCAAGCAGTAGCCGGAGAAAAAGAGCGCGATGCCACCCGGCATGTATCCCGACAGTAAGAGGAAGATGACCGCGGCCACCGGGAAGAAGACGGCGGGGCGAACTAAGTTGTTCGTCTTGGCGTACTGCTTGTCGGCTTCCGAGGGGCTCACCAGCGTGCTGTGTGCCATCGTCTTCTCCTTCCTGGGTGACATACCAGCATATGGCATGTGGTCAGGTCGCGCTGGCGGCTGCCCGGCCTCGTTCCTGGGGTGGCCCGAAGAGAGCGTGAGCTACGAAACGTGGTAGTTTCACCCTGGACGCATACGCGCCGCCGAGCACTCCCCGTCGAAGGAGCCCGATCCTATGAGCACAACGCCCACCACCCGCCATCGCGTCATCACGCGCAAAGTCGTCGACTGGGCGGCCTGGGACTGGGGCAGCGCAGCCTTCAACGCGGTCGCCACGACCTTCGTGTTCACGACCTACCTGACCAGCGATGGCGTCTTCACCGACTCGGGCACGGCCTCGACGTGGCTCAGCAACGGCATGACGATCGCCGGCCTGTTCATTGCACTGCTCGCCCCCATCACCGGCCAGCGCGCCGATCGACGAGGCCGGGGCGGAGTCTGGCTCGGATGGTTCACCGGGCTGGTCGTCGCCTGCATGCTCGCCATGTACTTCGTCCACCCCGAGTCGGTCCTTGGGCCCCGCGGCGCCCTCATGCTGGGTATTGCACTGCTCGGACTGGGTAACGTGTTCTTCGAGTTTGCGTCCGTCAACTACAACGCGATGCTCAACCACCTAGGTGAGAAGGAAGACCGCGGCAAGATCTCCGGCTTCGGCTGGGCGGCCGGCTACATCGGCGGTATCGTCCTGCTGCTCATCCTCTACGTCGGCCTCATCGGCGTGAACCTGCTGAACGTGCCCACGGACGAGTACCTGCCGATCCGTATTTCCATGGTGATCGCAGCCCTGTGGCTCGGCGGCTTCGCGATCCCCGTCATCGTCAACCCTCCGCTGCCGAAGAAGGTCCACACCGGCGACGAAGGTGAGTCGATCATCGACTCCTACAAGCTCCTGTGGCGCACCGTGCGCACCCTCAAGAACGAGGCCCCGCACACTCTCTTCTTCCTTATCGCCTCCGCCGTCTTCCGCGACGGCCTCGCCGGCGTCTTCACCTTCGGCGCGGTGCTGGCCAAGACCGCCTTCGGCTTCACCGCCGGACAGGTCATGATCTTTGCGATCGCCGCGAATATCGTCGCCGGCCTTGCGACCGTGGCTTTCGGTTGGGTCGACGACAAGATCGGCCCGAAGAAGGTCATTATCCTGTCCCTGTGCGCGATGGTCGTCGCCGGCTTCGGTGTCTTCTTCCTCCACGCGCGTGGCCCCATCGTCTTCTGGAGCCTCGGCCTGGTCCTGTGCGTCTTCGTCGGCCCCACCCAGTCCGCGTCGCGTTCCTTCCTGTCGCGCATCATCCCCGTTGGTCGCGAGGGCGAGGTCTTCGGCCTCTACGCGACGACCGGCCGCGCCGTGTCCTTCATGGCACCCGCCATGTACAGCCTCTTCCTCATGCTCGGCAAGCGCATGACACCCGCCGGCGAGGACTACACCTACTGGGGCATCCTCGGCATCATGCTGATCCTCGGCGTCGGTCTGGCCCTCACGATCCCTGTGAAGGCGGACCGCGCGACGCTGGCCCACATGGAGGACTGAGCTCCTCGACGAGGCGCCCGCACACGATACGTCCCCGACGCAACTGAGTGAGTCTCGGCGTCGGGGACGATCCTTTGTCGATCCGCTTACTTGCGGTCGGGCGTGAAAGCGATAATCGTTCCGCTGCGAGCTCCGACGAGCAGGTCATCGTAGATCCACACGAGGTTCGTGGCCTCGTTGAGGTCCTGCGACACGTACGTCATCGGGTCCTCGGCGTTGAAGAAGAACGAGTCCGTTAGGCCCCTGATGTACAGTGCCTTGCCGTCGGAGCTGGCGCGCACCTCAGCGACGGACCATCCCTCGTCCCCTCGCGCTTCACGGAATGACTCGCCTGGGTTGAGCGTGAGATTCTTCCCGTTGCGGAGAGTGAGTGACAGGAGATAACCGTTGTCATCCTTGGAATAGGGGCGCTCCAGAGCGCCAGATGTCCACCGGGTGGTGCCCTTCGTCAAGAAGGCTCCGACGTCGGACACGCTCGGGAGATCGCCGTCCGTCGTTGGGGCCTTGTCGAGCTCCCAACCGGCGTCGAATGTGCCGACAACCTGGCCCGCGGTGTTGTAGGCGGTAGTTTCATTCTTTCCGGCCACGAGGACTCCATCGCTCGCCAGGGTGACCCTTGAGGCGAGCGGGACGCTCGTCGAAGGGGCGTCCCCGAGCGTCGTGAGTGCGCCCGTGGCCGGGTTGATGACCTGCGGGGCGTAGTGGGCCTCGTCGACGGGGACGACCACGGCGGCGCCCGTGCCGGTGCCGATGACGGCCGTCGTGGGCTGTGTCAGTGGCGTGTGGGCAATCCCCGCGCGGCGCTGGGGCGATGTCTGAGTGGTCCAGATCGTCGTCCACTCTCCCGAGTCGTGGGACCATCCGGAGCACGAGCTGAAGGTGTCACACGTGACGAGGACTCCTCCTGCTACACCCATCGGGAGGTCGACGCCCCAGGGGGCTTGCGACTGCTGGCCGGTTGAGCGATCGACGATGATGTCACTGAGAAGGATCTCGTCCTGGGTCACGACGGAGGTGGGGAATGCCTCGGCGCGCATCCGAGACGGCAGCGGTCCGGTCGTGCTCCACTGAGCGACCGGTTCGGTGCCCGAGACGTCGTATGCGGACACGGTGGCCACGGCCTCGGCGCCGCTTCCGAAGGACACCGCGTACAGTGTCGAACCGTCGCCGATCAGCTGCGCGGGCAGGAAGGAGTCGTCTTGAGCGGGGAGCGTCCACGCCGTCGCAAAACCCGATGCCCACGCGCTCGACAGCGTGTTCGTGCGGGTGGCCTGTCCGTGGTAGCCGATCACGTCCGTCCGTGCGCTCTGTTCAGGGCCCGTGTAGTGCGGAGGGGGGAGTCGCCGCCGGGCCGGGGAGCTGGAGGGCGCTCGTGCTCAGTGAGAACGAGGCGGAAGTACCGAGGATCGAGACGAAAACGACGCCGAGTAGACAGATGCGCGTCTTTCGTGAGGGTGCAGATGTTGGGAAGGAGGTCCCGACCTGGGGATCGTTGGTGCTCACAAGCTGTGCCTTTTCTGTCGTTACCCGATACGAGATAGTCACGAGGCCTTGGACGTGAATGCCACGATGCCGTCGATCGTCACACCGATGGCCAGGTCGTCGAAGGCCCACGAGAGGTTTTCCGCGTCGTGGAACTCCTCCGATCCGTGCCCCACACCGCTCGCCGTGTCGAAGAAGAATCTGTCGCCCGTGTTGGCGTGATCGACGGACTCGACGTACACGACTGACGTGTCGGCGCTGGCGCGAACCTCGGAGGGCCAAAAAGTGCTGACGTAGTGATGCTGGTCGTTGTTCCCGGGATCAAGAGTGAAGGGTGGGCGCCCGTCGCTCGGCGTCACCGTGAGGCTGAAGGTGGTGCCGGCCGGGGCCTGTGCCGGGGCCGTGACCGACGCGTTCGTCCACGCCGGACGGGCGCCGCTCAGGAACTCTGTAAGCTCAGCCGTGGTAGGTACGCGTCCGTCGCGCGTCGGCATTCTCTTCATCTGCCTGTACGCCTGGGTCCCCGTGATGAAGCCATCGGCGTCGTAGGTGACGAAGCGGTCATTGTTGAAAACCAGGAGCCCATCGCTGGTAATAGCAAACGACACAACATTGTTCTGCCTGTCCCTGAAGGGGCTCTCGGAGCCAACGTCCGTGAGCTGCCCGGTTCGCGGATCGAGGAGCTGGGCCACATGCGTGCTCGAATTGACGGGCAGGACGACCGCCTGGTGCTCTCCGGTGCCGATCACGGGTGTGTCGGGGTAGGTGAACTTATCTGACGAGGACGAGGCCCCCTGTTGGCTGGCGGTGGTTGTCTCCCACTGGCGCACCCACGAGGAGGACTCCTGCGTCCAGCCCGAGCAGGCCCGTTTGTGATCGCAGGCCACGACGATGCCATCAACGGCCGCGAGTGCCTCCGACCCCTCCCAGGGCGCCGCGGACTGCGCTCCCGATGCCTTGTCGATGACGATGCTGCCGACGATGAACTGATCTGCGTAGGGCACGAAGCTAGGGCGTCCGAACGACTTGGGGCGGGGGCCCGTCGTGCGCCACAGCTCGCGCGGCTGCTCGGAAGAGATGTCGAAGGCCGCGGCGGTGACCTGGTGGGCGGTGGGATTGGGGTCTTCGAAGAGGGCGTACAGGGTGGTGCCTTCAACGGTCGTCAGCGCCCGGGGGCCGTACTTCGAGGACGGGAAGGGGATCCTCCACGCCGTCTCGACGCCCGAGGCCCAGGCGGGGGAGAGCGATCCCGTGCTCGTCGCGTCCCCGGAGTACCCGACGGTGGGCATCGAGGCAAATGAACGCTGCTTGTCCGGTGTGGAGGGTGACGACATGAGCCAGTTGATGCCGAAGACTGCGGTCATGGCGACGGCAGACAGAAGCACTGCGAGAAGGACCGTCGTCGCGCGGCTCTTCGGGCGAGGCTGGGGCGGGCCGGGCAGGGGAACGGCGCGCGCCGCGCTCAGTGAGTCGGCGCCTCCCTCGTGGGCGGGTACACCGGTGCCCGTGTGATCGTCATTGGTCATGAGTCGTTTCTACCACACCGCAATGTTGGTGTGGTAACCGGGTGGTGACCTCAGGAGGACGCCGGAACGAAGGCCTTGAGGCCGTCCTCGGTCATACCGATGAGCATGTCGTCGAAGACCCACATGGTCTGTTTTGGCATGTTGAGTTCGTTCGACGTGTAGGTGTATCCGTTGATGGTATCGATGAAGTACCGCTTCTTATCCTGGTAGGTGAAGGTGTCGGCGTAGAGAACCGAAGCATCCGCGCTGACGCGGACCTCCTTCGGGCTGAAGATGCACGTGCTGGTCATGTGCTGGCTCAGTACACCGGGGACGGGGGTCGTGTGCGTCGACCCATCGGAGGTGAGGGTTACCTCGATGGAACAGTCGTCCTTGCCCACGAGGCCCACCGTGCCCGTCGCCCAATTCGCTTTTCTCTCCGTCATGAAGGTTTTGAGGCCTGAGATGCTCGGGTACATGTCATCATTACTGACCGACGGTAGAGCAAACACGTCTCTCGCGACGAATGTGGACTGCAAGGATCCGTCACTGTTGAAGAGGTGACCCCTCGACCGATCGTTTTCGAAGACGAGGTAGCCATCGGATGCGACCTCGACGCTTCGAGACTTGCTGTCGTTGTCTGGGCCGCTCAGGTCGGTCAGCTCACCGGTATGGATGTGAATAATCTGGGGGATTGACGAGGGCTCCGTCGGGACCAGAACGGAGGCGTGTTCCCCGCTGCCGGAGAGTACGAACTGTGAGGGTGCGTAATCCCAGAGATGTTGCCTCGATTGGGATGAGCTCAGCTTTGCCGTTGCTGTTGTCCACAGGTTCGTCCACTCGCCGGATGCCTGCGTCCACCCGTTGCAGGTGGACGGCGGCGTGCAGGTTACGAGGATGCCATCGGCATATGCGAGGGGCAATGCCTTACCCCATGGGGCCTGGGTCTGCTCGCCGGTCGCCTTGTCGATGACCACGTCGTGGAAAAAGAGCTCGGTATCGCTCGACACGAATGCGGGTATGTGCGTCATGATGGCTGAGTCTTCTATGGGCCCGATCGTGTTCCATAGAAGAGCTGGTTCCTCCCCGGACAGGTCGTAGGCCATAGTCCTGACGGCGGAACCGCGCTGGCCTTCGATTGTGTCGTAGCCTGCGACGTAGAGGACCTGGCCCTCGACGAACATCTGCGGCCCGAACTGAGTCATTTCTGGCGGCAGCTCGAGCGTCCACGCGGTGGCCACGCCCGATGCCCACTGAGCAGAGATGGAATGCGTGTTCGTGGCGCTCCCGCGGTACCCGGGGGCGCGGGTCGGCAGGTTCGCCGCGTGTTCGCGCACCTCGGAGTTCGCCTGTGCGGCGGAATGCGACGAGGTCTGATGGGACGAAGGCGTCGAGGACGATCCGCTCCGACTGGGAGAGAAGAGGGAAACCGCGGCATTGATTGCGAGGATACAGCCGAGCACGATCATGACGACAGACGGCTTGCGCTTCACGGCTGTCTTGTCCACCCACGTCCGCGAGGGCTCGGGAACCGCGTCCGGTAGGGGAAGGGAGGCAGCGGTCGGAACATCTTCCACCTGCGGCCAGTCATCGCCGCCCTCTACCTGCGCAGCCTCATCGCCCGGCGAGGACACGGAATCTGGAGCAGTTCCGTGACGGTGGGTAGCGGCGCGAGCTCAGGAAGAACGTCACCGGGAAAAAGGTCTGTGGCTGGAGAGCTTTCGCTGTCCGCCTGACCGTCGAGCGCCGCGTCCACAGTGATGGGCGGAGTGTCGTTCAGGAAATCACTGAAATCCGGCAGCGGCGCCAACTCCGGCAAAGGGGCGAGCTCAGGCAGCGAAGTAAAGTCCGGAAGGTCCCCAAACTCGGGGAAATCCGGGATACCGGCCAACGGCTCTCCATCCCGTCCATCAGAGGGGCGAGATGGCGCCTCGTCGTCGGGACTGCGGTGGAGGTCGTCGTTGCTCATAAGACGTTTCTACCATGCAACCGCGCCCGGAGTGCGCTCGCGGCAGTGAATGGGGATGCGGGCAGGCCTCACGCTCGGCAGCCTCGACGGTGCCGAGCAGCCGAGAACGGGGGACCTACTCGGCGCGCACCATGAGGGCGCTGGCCAGCGCGGCCACGCCCTCGCCTCGTCCCGTGAAACCCAGGCGATCCGAGGTCGTCGCCGACACGGTGACCGTGCCCCCGGCGATCTCGCTCATGACCGCGCAGGCCTCGGGCAGTCGCGCGGCCATACGAGGCCGATTCCCCACCACCTGCACGGTCGCGTTGCCGAGCACCCAGCCCGGCCTCGGCCGCCATGCGGCGAACCTCCTCGAGGAGCGCACGCCCCGACGCCCCCGCCCACTCCGGGCGATCCACGCCGAAGACCGTGCCCAGCTCACCCAGGCCCGTCGCCAGCAGCATCGCGTCGCACAGGGCGTGCGCGGCCACGTCCGCGTCCGAATGCCCCTCAAGAGGGCGCTCTCCCGGCCACTCCAGGCACGCGACCATCAGCGGGCGCGGCGAGTCGGGAGCAGCGAACGCATGGACGTCGACCGCTTGGCCGATGCGGAAAGGCAGATCAGTCATGGCACCAGGGTAGCGTCACGCGGAAGCCGGAGTAAAGGCCGTGACCTGGCCCTTCGAGACCACAATGACGAGGTCGTCAAACGCCCACGTAAGCTGATCCGCCTTCACCATGTCCGTCGCCGCGTGGACGACATCCCCGTCCGTGTCGAGGAAGTAAGCGTGCTCGATCTCCGTGCTGTTGCCATTCGACACGTACACCGCGGCGCCGTCGGGGCTCATACGCACCTCGTCAATATCCGTGTAGCAGGGATCGCTGGAACTGACCGTCAGGCCCTTGGCTTTGTGTACGATGCGCGAGCTTCCGGCCGAAGTCGGAGAGACGGTCACGTCCTCGCACTTGGGGCCCGACGCCTCGATCATGCCCGTCGCCCACGGGGCCTTCCCGGACTTCAGGTATGCCTGCAGCTCCTCGAGGGTCGGGGCCTGGCCGCCGTCCGCGATCGCACTCAGGTAGCGCGTCACCTCGAAAGAATTGACGAGCGTCCCGGAAACGTCATAGAAACGCACCTCGTCGTTGTTATCCCTAATGGCGACTCCATCGCTGGCGACGAGGACATCGCGTCGGTAGCCGGATTGCTCCATTCGAACGCTGTCACTGAGCGTCGCGACCGTTCCCGTGTGCACGTTGATCAGCTGCAGGGATCGCCTGCCCTGCACGGGGGCCAGGACCGACGCGTCGTCTCCGGAGCCGACGACCAGGCTGTCGCGCATATCCCAGATCTTGTTGCTCGTGTCCTGCAGTGCCGTGATCGACTTCCACTGCTGCTTCCACTCGGAGGTCTCCCACGTCCACCCGGCGCAGGTCTCGGCACCCGAGCACGTCACGAGGACGTCACCGACAGCCGTCAGGGGCGAGTCATCGATCCAGGGGGCCTCCTGAACCTCACCCGTCGCCTTGTCCACCGTGTAGTTGCCGACGATAAGCTTGTCGCCGACGGACACCATGCGCAGCGGCAAACGGTAGGAATCGCGCCTGACCTGCGGGTCACTCGAATCCCAGATGACCTGCGGCTGCGAGCCCGAAATATCGACGGCAGCAACGTCGATCCCCTCGTGGCTGCTAGGGGTACCAGCCACGTACAGGGTCGTGCCGTCCACCAGGGTCACCACGTCCTGGTGCTCTCCCCGGACAGCTGAGACGCTGTCGAGGGTCCACGCGGTGCTGACGCCCGCCGCCCAGGCGCTGGAGAGGTTACCGGTGTTCGTCGCGGACCCGCTGTAGCCCTGGGAGCTGCTCTTCTCATCGCGCGGAGCGGAGCCCCACGGCCGGAAGAAGTAGCCGAGGACCAGGAGGATGACGATGAGGAACGCGAGGATCGACAAGACGATAAACCACCCGCGCTTCGAGGAAACCTCCGAGGCGGCTCCCGGATCGTTCGGGCGCGCAATGGGGTTGGGGACCGACGATGGCGCGGTAAACACGTTCGTCGATGGGCCGGGAACGCCCGTGACTGGCGCACCCGTCGGCGGCTGGGGAATCGGGGCACTCGAGGAATCGAAAGCGGAAGGCTGCGTCCACGGGGAATCGTTCGTACTCACCCGTCGTTTGTACCACAGGCGGGCGTGAGACTTCCCGGGCTCACATGGCCCCGGCCTCGTCCCGCGCATGTGACGAGGAACGGGCGCCCTCGCAGGCCACGCCCCCTCTCCGATAGGATCGACCCGTGCGCTACATTTCGACCCGACGCGGCCCCAACACGCCCACCCGCTCCTTCAGTGACATCCTCCTGGAAGGCCTCGCCCCCGACGGCGGCCTCTACCTGCCCGAGGAATACCCGACGCTGTCTCGCTCCGATCTGGACGAGCTGCGCATCGTCCTGCGTGAGGACGGCTACGCGGCCATGGCCGCCGGCATCATCTCGCTTTTCGTCGACGACATCCCCGCCGACGACCTGAGCGCGATCACCGCCCGCGCCTACCGCACCCCCGCATTCTCCGACCCCCAGATCGTCCCCGTCGACGCCCTGGAAGGCACCGACCTGCACCTCGCCCACCTCTCGAACGGCCCCACGGCGGCCTTCAAGGACATGGCGATGCAGCTCCTCGGCGAGCTCTTCGAATACGAACTCACCCGCCGCGGCGACTGGCTCACCATCGTCGGCGCCACCTCCGGCGACACCGGCTCCTCCGCCGAGTACGCACTGCGAGGCCGACGCGGCCTCTCCGTCGTCATGCTCACCCCCGCCGGGCGCATGACCGCCTTCCAGCGCGCACAAATGTTCTCCCTCCTCGACTCCAACATCGTCAACGTCGCCGTCGACGGCGTCTTCGATGACTGCCAGGACCTCGTCAAGGCCGTCAACATGGACGCCGACTTCAAGGCCACCTGGCACGTGGGTGCCGTCAACTCCATCAACTGGGCGCGCCTGCTCGCCCAGGTCTGCTACTACGTGGCCACCTGGCTGCGCGTCACCGAGGAAGGGGCCGACACCTCGTCCAAGGTCAGCGTCGTCGTGCCGTCGGGCAACTTCGGCAACGTGTGCGCCGCCCACATCGCCCGCCAGATGGGCGTGCCGCTGGGCACCCTCGTCGTCGCCACAAACGAGAACGACGTCCTCGACGAGTTCTTCCGCACCGGCGTCTACCGCCCCCGCTCCTCCGCAGACACGCTGGCCACCTCCAGCCCGTCCATGGACATCTCCAAGGCCTCGAACTTCGAGCGCTTCATCTTCGACCTGCTGGGACGCGACGGCGACGCCACCCGCGCCCTCTTCGATGAGGCCCTCGCCCGCGACGGCTACTTCGACCTGTCCGGCACGCCCGAGTTCGCCGCCCTGCGCGACACCTACGGATTCATCTCCGGCACCTCCACGCACGCCGACCGCCTCGCCGAGATCGCGCGCACGGAAAAGGAAAGCGGCTACCTCCTCGACCCGCACACGGCCGACGGCGTCCACGTCGCCCGCGCGGTGCGCCCGCAGATCGAGGGGCCGCTCGTCGTCATGGAGACCGCGCTGCCCGTCAAGTTCGCCGACACGATCCTCGAGGCCACCGGCCACCTCCCGCCCGTGCCCGAGCGCTTCGAAGGCATCGAAGGCCGCGAAGAGCGCGTCACGGCGCTGGCCAACTCCGCCGAGGACCTCAAGGCGCTCATCCGCGAGCGCGTGCGCCCCGGCGCCTGAGTTTTCTTTCACTCGACGAGGCCCGAGCCCCCACCTGCGAAGCCGCACCGTTTCGCCTGAGGGGGCCCGGGCCTCGTTACATACTCCCGTGGAGCGCGCGTTTCCTTCGCCCCCTCTGCGCGCCAGGTAGGATTGGTGCCATGCTGCACCTGTACGACTCCAAGAGCGCCCGCATCCAGCCCCTCAACCCGGTCACCCCCGGCAAGGTCGGCATCTACCTGTGTGGCGCCACCGTGCAGGGATCCCCGCACGTCGGCCACCTGCGCGCCGCCGTCTCCTTCGACACCCTGATCCGCTGGCTGCGCCGCAGCGGCTACGAGGTCACCTACGTCCGCAACGTCACCGACATCGACGACAAGATCCTGAACAAGTCGGCCGAGGCCGGCTGGGACTGGTGGGCCTGGGCCTACCGCTTCGAGCGCGAGTTCACGCAGGCGTACGAGACCCTCGGCGTGGAGGCCCCGACCTACGAGCCGCGCGCCACCGGCCACATCCCCGAGCAGCTCGACCTCGTCCAGCGCCTCATCGACGCCGGCCACGCCTATTCGGATGGGCGCGGCAACGTCTACTTCGACGTCCATTCCCAGGCCGACTACGGCTCGCTCACGCGCCAGCGCCTGGTCGACATGCGCACCACCGAGGACGACGCCCAGATCGACGAGGCCGTCGAGGCCGGCAAGCGCGACCCCCGCGACTTCGCCCTCTGGAAGGCCAGTAAGCCGTCTGAGCCGGCCACGGCCTCGTGGGATAGCCCCTGGGGACGAGGCCGCCCCGGCTGGCACCTCGAGTGCTCCGCCATGTCGCGGCGCTACCTCGGTGACGAATTCGACATCCACGGCGGCGGCATCGACCTGCGCTTCCCGCACCACGAGAACGAGCAGGCCCAGTCCCACGGCGCCGGCTGGTCGTTCGCGCGCCTGTGGGTCCACAACGCCTGGGTGACTACCAAGGGCGAGAAGATGTCCAAGTCGCTCGGCAACGTCCTGTCGATCGGCGCGCTCACCGAGGAGTATCCGGCCGTCGCCGTGCGCTGGGCCCTGTCCACGGTCCACCACCGCTCCGCCATCGAATGGGGCGCCGAGACGCTGCCCGCCGCGCACGCCGCCTGGGAGAAGTTCTCCACCTTCGTGGCCCGCTCCATCGAGGCGGCTGGGGAAGCGCCGGCCTCTGAGATTGCGCTTGCGCCCGCCGACCTGCCCGAGGCCTTCGTCGCCGCCATGGACGACGACCTCAACGTCGCCGGCGCGCTCGCGGTCCTGCACGAGCACCTGAAGGCCGGCAATGCGTCTCTTGCTTCCGGTGACGTGTCCGCCGTGTACCGCGAGCAGGTCCTGGTCCGCTCCATGCTGGACGTGCTGGGCCTCGATCCCGCTTCCGAGCAGTGGCGCGGACAGGCCGGCATCGGCGCTGGCGCTTCCGGCGCGGCTGCCGCCGAGCACTCGGCGCTGGACGCGCTGGTTCGGGCCGTTCTGGAGGAGCGGGCCGCCGCGCGCGCCGCCAAGGACTGGGCGCGCGCCGACGAGCTGCGCGACCGCCTGGCCGCCGCCGGTGTGACCGTCGCGGATGGCCGCGACGGCGCCACGTGGAGCGTTGGCTGATCGCTGAATACTGACTGCGGAGGGGCTGCTGGCTGATGAGCTGGCGGCCCTTCCTGTTGTTGCTTGTTGCCCCGGCAGATCTCCGGCCGCCGCGCGGCCTGCCTTGATGGGCCGGGCCGCTGTGTGTGCCGGTGGGCGGCGGCCCGCCCGCGAGATCGCCACACGCGAGCCTGACGGCTCGGAGTGGTCGATCTCGAGGCCCGCCCTGGCCCTGCCGCCGCCCACCCGCACCGCGGTCAGGCCCTGTGTTTCGAGGCCCGCCTGTGTCCTCCGGCGCCCTCCACGCCTGTGGGGCGTGTTGTGTTGATGAGGACCCACATCATTGCTGAGCTCCCCCAATTTCGCATGCAATTCCCCCGAAACTCTTTCGAATCATGAATTAACAACGTTGGAATTGCAACGTTTTCAGGCATTGTTGAAACTTCTTCCAATCGAATTGCATGCGAGATTTGGCTGGTGGTGGTGTCGTCGCTGACCACGGGCACCGCAGCCGGGCCTCGCGTCTCACAACCCCCGCGCTCTCCGCTGCCCTCCGCAGTGCGGGCCGCCCGACAACCGCGTTTTCGCTTGTTGTTTAGGGATCTTGCACTACTTGGGGAGGCATTGCACTGGCTAGTTGCTAGTGCAATGCTGCGCTATCTAGTGCAGTGCTTCCTTCATCAGCGCAGTCCCGCTCATGCTAGTTGCGTACGCGGACAGGTTGTTATTTCACGGATAGGTTATGAGCATGCGGATAGCTTATTAACCTATCCGCATCGCCGTAACTATCCGCATCGTCACAACCTATCCAGATCGACGGTTCGTATCCAGTTTGCTGATGCTCGCCCCAACCCACAGGACCACGGACAGGATCTTCGGCCCTTCGTGATCCCGTATCGTGTGGTGCCCGTGGGGGGTTTTGCAGCATTAGGAGCTGGCTGCCGGCGTGTCGTCGGAGTGTCGGAGCCTCATGTCGTGCAATTCCCCCGTTTGGTGGTCGTGAGTTCGTGGCTTGGAGGGCCCACGTGCGGGTTAGCGGGTTAACGTGCGCGATCAGCCCGATGCGAGTCGAGGCCGTACCCTGATAACCAGACGACGTCACGAGGCGTCACCACAGATGGGGAGGAACGCATGGAGTACGTGGCGCTGCTGCGCGGAATCAACGTCGGTGGCAACAACAAGGTCGTCATGAGCGAGCTGCGCGCACAAATCGCCGCCGCAGGCTTCGGACATGTGCGCACCTACATCAACAGCGGCAACCTCCTCTTCGAGGCCGAGGACGACGCCCCGTGCGAGGACGTCGCGCAGGCCGTCGAGGACGTCCTGGCACGCCACTACGACTTCCCGATCCGACTGGCCCTCCTGACGGGGCAGGACTACCTCGCCCAGCTCGATCAACTACCCGACTGGTGGCACGGTGGGGTCGCCCGCCGCGACGCGCTCTTCTACACGCGAGGCCTGGACCGCGACCACGTGCGCGAGCGCATCGAGGCGATGGAGCTGGGGGATGAGGCCGTTTACTTCGGCGAGCAAGCCGTTTCTGGGGAAAGTTCGACGAGAAGAGCTTCCTGAAGACCGCGTATCACAAGCGTTTGCTGCGCGAGGACTTCTACCGCCAGGTGACGATCCGTTCCGGCTCGACGGTCGAGAAAATCGGCTCGATGCTCGCGCAGGAGTGAGACGACGCGCGGTCGGCGGCATCGGCGAGGCCCCAGCGAGTGTGCGCGCGGTGTGTGTGAGGGGAGTGTCGTGCTGCCAGGCGCCGTAATGGCATGGTTTCCCAGAAATGTCGCACGTAATTCCCCTTCGCGTATTTCAAGATTTGAAATCGGATCGTTCGAATTCCACGGTTTTCTAGATGCCTATAAAAAGTAAGGGTGTCCAAATTACGTGCGACTTGTGTGGGGGGGGGGTGCCTAATCGTGATTTTGGCCCCCGCGCGCGCCCCTGCGGCCCCGATGCGGCCTAAAACCCGTACGCTTGTGTCAGTTCACGAGAAAACGAGGAGACACCATGGCCTCACACAGCGGGCGCCCCGGCGCCATCCGTAAGAAGGGCACCAAGAAGGGCGCGCAGGTCGGCACCGGCGGTCACTCGCGTCGCCGCCTCGAAGGCAAGGGCCCGACCCCTAAGGCCGAGGACCGCACCTACCATCCCGCCCACAAGCGCAAGGTGAAGCGCGAGGCCCGTGAGGCTCAGGAGGCCGCGATCGCTCGCGCCCGCGCGAAGTCCTCGATCCGCATCAAGCCCGGCCACGAGCTGATCGCTGGCCGCAACCCGGTCGCCGAGGCCGCCCGCGCCTCGGTCCCGATTGAGCGCGTCTTCATCCTTGACAATGTGAAGGATGATCGCGTGGAGGAGGTCGTGCGCCTCGCCTCCGCCATGGGTGCTCCCGTTTACGAGGTCACCCGCCGCGACCTGGATGTCGCGACCGATGGCGCCGTCCACCAGGGCGTCGCCATCGAGGTGCGCGGCTACGAGTACGCCGACGCCTCGGATCTGATCGCTGGCTCCCTGCAGCAGCTGGGCCACCCGCTCCTCGTCGCCCTCGACCAGGTCACCGACCCCCACAACCTGGGCGCGGTCCTGCGCAGCGCGGGCGCGTTTGGCGCGGACGGCGTCATCATCCCCGAGCGCCGTAGCGCGGGCGTGAACACTACTGCCTGGAAGGTGTCGGCCGGTGCGGCGGCGCGCGTGCCCGTGGCTCGTGCGACGAACCTCGTGCGCGCCCTCGAAGAGGCCAAGGCGGCCGGCTACTTCGTGGTCGGACTGGACGGTGGCGGCGACGCGCCCCTGCGCGGCCTGTCGCTGGCGGACGGCCCCCTCGTGGTCGTGACCGGTGCCGAGGGCGCGGGCCTGTCCCGCCTCGTGCGCGAGACCTGCGACCAGATCGTGTCGATCCCGATCGCGTCGACCGTCGAGTCCCTCAACGCGGCCGTCGCTACGGGCATTGCCCTGTACGAGGTCGCCTCCCTGCGCGCGCAGAGCTGAGTCTCCTGGACTTTCTGTTGTCTCGCCGTGGGCGCGTTAGCGTCCGCGGCGAGATTGCTTTTATTGCTAGATGGATGACGAGGGTGTCTGTGCGCTTGCCGCCTGGCGCATCGCGGCGAGGGCATCTGCCCTGAGGGCGCTGTCGTCGGGGAGGTCCTTCTGGCTGACGTAGTGCGGAACATCGAGCAGGACATTCTGTTCGGTGAGCTTACGTTCAACCCATTGGAAGGCCTCGTCGATCTGGTCGTCAGAACCCAAGGATCGCTTCGGTGAATCATCGCTGAGGAAACACCACAGCTGCGCAGCCTCCTTCTCCTGATCGGGAAGCGCGCGGGCCGCGACCACGATGCGGCATTTGCCGGGTTTTGGCAGGCGTTCCTTGCGCCATGTTTTGGCCGCGAAGCCCGACACGAATCCACCGACCTTGTTTGCGGCGCTGGCAGCACCCTCGTACGCGGCGCTACCAGCGAAGCTGAGGACCCCGCCGACTGTTCCAGCAACTTCGCCGACCGTATCGGTGACCGCACGAAGGCCTCAGGTGCGGTTGCTTCGTATGCCATGTGGAGAAGCATCCCAGTGCCGGTAACTGCGCCGCTAACTACGCCGCTAACTGCGCCGCTAACCGCGCCCATCAGCTCGGGAAGCTCGAGGGAGGGCATCTTGGCTGATGTGTTCTCCGCATCGACCGTGATCTCTGTGCCGACCCAGCCGCGGCGTGCAAACTGCTGGGGCATGCCGTGTGTTTGCTCGCGTACACCAATCGTCACCCACAGGTCGAGGCACCGCATGACCGCGTCCTCGGGGGATCCGGTGACCGTGTACACACCCAGTGGTGGACGGCGAAAGAGGTTCCCGGTCCAAGAGGCCGGGGGAGTCGTTGTCATCTTCATGTGCGGCTCTACTGTCCGTTCATTCACGTCTGCGGTCCGCCGTATTGTGCGGGTGTTGTGGATCGTGAAGAGGTATTTTCTGCGGGAGTTGGCGAGTCTCAGTTTTCTCAGAAACGCCGGGGTTTGCGGCCGTACTTCTTTTTGGCGGCACGCCGCATCGTGAGGATGCCATCCATGGTGAAGAGGTGGTCTTTCGGCAGGTCTCCGCCGTGGAAGAATCGGGGGGGCTTCCAGGAGGAGTCCTTGGCGCTCTAGCGCGCCCGCAAGCTCGCCGAGCGACATGTCCATGAACGCGTCTGTGCCCCAGCGGTCATCGTGCAGAAGGCGAGCCTCGCAGCACCAGAGTTCGGACGCTGGGCGTCCCCCAACCGAGCAGGATCGTGCCGCGACGAGGATCTCTGTCCTTTCTTGGCTGGTGCGTTTGATCGACGTGGGCGCTGTGGATGGAACGATATTAACCCCGGGGATGGCATCGAGGAGGGGCTTTATCGCGAGGCTGCGCAGGTCGCTGCCGATAATGACCTCCGTGCCGACCCACCCGTGCTGGGCGAGCTGCTCACCCATGCCGTTCGTCTCTCCCCAGGCCCCTTTGGACACCCAGTAGTTGACAGCGTGTGTGACCGTCTGATGTGGGTCGGCCGCGACGAGCGCGTAGAAGTACCTGCGTCGGTTGATGACCCGACGGAGAGAGAAACCTGAATTACCCGCTCCCATGAAAATCCTCCTCGAGGAAAGACAAGTGTCAAGAACAAGAGTCTGCGCTCTGTCGCAGCGCGTTGCTGCTGAGAGCCGATGCATCACCAGGATACTATCCGCAGGGATTAATTGGGATTGACGAGGCATGGGAATGCGTGCGGAGACCAAACGGAAAGAGGAAGCTAGCGTTGGCGCTTCTTTGCAGCCTTGCGCATGGACACGAGTGTGGGGAGCGAGAGGGGACTGTCCAGCTCAATGTCCCTGCGATCGAGGTGTTGGACGGGGGCGGACAGGATGCCCTGCGCGTTGAAGGACTCTTCGAGCCAGCGCATCGACGATTCGATGTAACTGTTCTCGAAGCCGCTGAGGTTGATCCGCGTCGCCCAATCCGTGAGGCACCACAGTTCGGTCATCGGCCCCGCTTCGGTTTCGATCATGCGTGCGATGATGTCCACGTCAATCTTGGTGATGGCGGCTCTCTTGACACGGTTGGGCAGGAAAGAGTTTGCCTGTGATAACAGGAGGGTGAGCCCTCGCGTGTTGAACAAAAAATCAGTGAGGAGTGCGCGCCCGCTGTGTCCGATGACCAGCTCCGTTCCCGACCACCCTCGCTGCTTGAATTGTTCGCGCATGCCGACTCTCTCGGAGCGGATGCCTTTCATCTTCCACAGACCGACGCAGCGAGACACGGCGTCGTCGGGGGTTACCGCCAGGCGAAAAACGGTGATCGGGCTGAAAGACGCGTCGTAGTCTCGTTGCATCGCTGAGATCAGAGAGTTCATCGTTTATCTTCCGTGTGGTGTCAGTAGTGCCTGTTCATCTTCGCGTTACTGCGCATGGTCGCGATGTTCTGGAAGTAGAACAGGTGGTCTTTGGGTAGATCGCCACCGAAGAAGCGTTTGGGCGTGCCCAGCAGTGTGCCCTGCTTGTGGAGCGCGATCGCGAGATCGCGCAGGGCGGTGTCCATGAAGGCATTGGCGACCATCGGGTCCATCGAGGGTGATGTCGCCGTCGAAGCACCACAGCTCGCTCGCGGGGCGGCCGGCTACCTGGCAGGCGCGAGCGGCGATGATGATGCGCTTGGGCGCCTGCTGTGCGCTTGAGTGACCTGGGAGCGAGGGAGGGAAAGAACCCGATGACAGGGATGCTCTCGAAGAACGAGGATATGGCGCAGTGACGCGCGTAGCTGCCGGTGACGAGCTCGGTGCCGATCCAGCCGTGGCTGGCGAGCTGCTCGCGCATCCCCGGCGTTCCGTTGCGTGCTCCTGTGGGCACCCAGTAGTCGGCACAGCTTGCCGCCGCCTGGTGTGGCTCGGTCGCCAGCTGCGCGTAAAAGTAGCGGTTTCGGTTGAGGAATCGCCCCTTCGACGACGAGGTCGGTGGTGCTGTGTTCATCGCTGGCCTTCCCGGGAAAAGACGGAGGAGAGAGAAGAGAAGGTGCCCCCGCGCGGTGCACGGTCGCGGGGCTGCGTGGCGCTGAGGGAGGCTTGCGGGTGGTTCACTGGCGGCCTGATTGGTCACGGACGAAAGCTACGGCGTCCCTCCGCAACGCGAGGAGACCCATGTCGGAGAAGACGTGATCGCGGGGGAGATCTCCACCTTGGAAGAATTGTGGGGTGCCCAACAAGATGCCCTGTTGGGTGAAGGACTCACTTATGCCCTCTAGAGCAGACTTCATGAAAGCGTCCGTGATGACGGGTTCCCTGAGGGCATCTTTCGCGAGGAAACACCACAGCTCCGATGCCGGGCGCCCACCTACCGAATGTGGGCGAGCGGCGACCATGATGCTGGTCGGCTCCTGGATGGAGTCCCTGATTTTTTTGGGCATGAGCTTCGGGAAGACGCTCATCAGCGGAAACATATTGTCGAGGGAGCGGAAGGCATAGTACCGACCGGTTCCACCGATCGTGAACTGGGTACCGACGAAACCGCGGCGCGCGAGCTGCTCGCGTACCCCAGTCTGCTCGGCGAACCCTCCGATTGAGCGCCAGAAACCCAGACAGCAGTCGACTGCCTGCTGTGGGTTCAGCGCGACGAGGTACGTCGCGTACTGGCGCTTGTCCCAGCGGTTGCGGGACTGTCTTCGTGAGGCTTTGTTGACCATAATGATGAGCTAACGCGCGCGTCACCAGACGAAGCGTCCCTCCCACAACGGCGACTGCTCTTGGTTGTCGCCATTGTGGGTAGGAGGTGATCGTCTAAATTGAACGTGCTGCGTGCCTCAGAGGGACCAGAGCGCGCCGACGGCCTCCTCAGTCTCGTTGTATGTAGCCACGGCTGAATCGACGAGGTCCTTCGCGTTTGCAAGTGCCTCTGCCGTCTCAGTGAGCTGCTGTAGCGTTTGCATAGCGCTCTCGTAGGCGGCGCGCTCAGCCTCGCCTTCCCAGCGGCTGGCGAGCAACTGGAGCGCTCGAGAAAACTGCTCGATGTACATCTCCATAGTGGTTACGCGCTGGCTGAGCGTGGCGGACAAATTCAGGAGTTCGTCCGCATTAACGTAGAGATCTGCCATTGATGTCTCCTTGTGAAACGGGCTGTCACATTTCCCGGAAATTACGTGCCCGGCGTTCATTCTCTTCGCGTATTGCGGCAAGCTCCTCCTGAAGGACGGAGAGAGGATCTTCCGCATCACCTGCCGCTTGACGGGTCTTTTCTATCGACTTGGTGATGTTACGCTCGGCGGTCTGTCGTAATGCCGCAGCAGCGTCGGAGGTGTCTTTTCCGGAGAAGACGTCGCGCAGCGTCGTCTCGCCGGAGTCGATGCGTTCCTGGATTTTGCGCCAGTCATCTCCGAGCTCTCCGCGACGGGCGGCTTCCTCGCGCTTCTCAGTCGACTCGCGGTGAGCCTCTCGGTCGGCCTCGATTGTCTTTTTGAGAGCCTCAGATTTCGCTGCGATAGAACGGCGGATTTCTTCGAGCCGTTCGAGGGGGTTATTGGTGCTCATAGTTGTGCTGCAATTCGTCGTGCGGCTGCTTCTTCAATGTTGGAAAGAGTGTACTGCACCTCGATCAGGGTGCTCTTTGCCTCTGCGTACTCTTCGATAGCGGTGTAGATATCGTTGTACATGTCGTAGATCTTGCGGATTGCGTCAACAAGCTCGGCGACAGCATCAACGGCCTCAAGGCCTGCGGCAATCCAGCCAGCGATCGGAATCGATGACTCTGCAAGCATGCGCAGGCACTTGTCTGCCAGCCAATCCAGCACTTGACCGATGAAATCGGCGGCAGCCTTGACGATCTCTGAAAAAGCGGTGAGCAGTTCGGAGGCTAGGTATGCGCCACTGTAGAGCACCGTTGTACCTTCGGCGAGTGCTGTAAGGAAAAGAAAAGCAGCATCTGATCCTTTTCCGATCCATTCGGCGAGGGCCGGGAGGAGCTCCGAGTCGTTCTGGCCGACGGCTATGAGTGCGTCGCCGATCTCGGACCATGTGGTCGAGGCGCGGTCGATAACGCGCCAGTCACCGACGATGTTCTTGTAGATGACATCGTTGAGAACGGAGACTCCGGTGAGCTGCTCGATGAACCAGTCAACGCTGCCGATGATGAGTCCTGCAGACCAGCGGAGATTTTCCATCTCCGTTTCCGGGGCCTCGGGTGTAACGAGGTAGGAACTTGCGTCTTGCGATTCCACGATGGAGCGGTCGGATGAGAGGAACCTGTCCATTCGATCCTGATACCTACCCGGTGCGTTCGAGAAGTACTCCTTTAGCTTCTTGATCCCGTCCTTGGTGTTTTCAAACGCATTCTTGTCGGCGCCACCGTACAACTCGGATGCGCGGTTCAATGCTGGAGGGAGCCCTGGCTTCGAGTCGTGCGGATTGTTGAAGGGGAGTGGCGAGCCGCCGAGAGCTGAGGTGGCTGCAGAAAGCGCCTGATGGATCTTCTGATCTGCCTGGATGTATGCGTTAACGGTCTCCTCCATGTGGCCGGCTGAGCCTTCATGTGCTTGTTGGAGGAGGCCAAGCACGGTGTCACCCACCCCAACTACGAGAAGGTTGACCGGAGAGAATGCCATCAGGAGTAGGCCGGCGCCTTCGCCTCCATCGGAGTAATCCCCCCACTGCTTGAGGAAGTCACGCATCTTCGTCAGGTGCTTTCCCTGGCGGTCGAGTAAGTCCTTGGCGAGAAACAAGTCCGCGTAATCGACAGATAAAGGCATATTCCCTCGCTAGGTGTGGAATCTTGATGGTGGATCCTCGTCGACCTGCAGCGCGTGTGCGCTCAACGACGAGCAATTGTGTTGTCCACCAAAAATAACACAGGTTGTTAAAGTTCGTAGCGGCCTTCTTGATGGTGGTCAGTCCCGCACGTATGATCGCCCCATGAGCGTCCTTGGAACCGTCATCGTTGGCATCGTCATCCTTATCGGAGTGATCGGCGCGGTCGTGCAGATCTGGCCCTCCGCGCCCGTCGTCGGGGGTGCGATTCTCGTGTGGGCGTGGATGACCGGCACCCGCGCCGCGTGGATCATCTTCGCCATTGTGGCCGCTGTCCTGATCCTCGGCACGGTCCTCAAGTACGTGATCCCGGCTCGCGGTATGAACAAGGCGGGAATCCCCCCAATCGACGCTCGTGTGGGGAGCCGTCGGCGGCGTCGTCGGCTGGTTCATTGGCCTGCCCCTCGGCCTCGTCCTCGGCATGATTGTCGCCATCTTCGGCGTCGAGTACCTGCGCAGCAACGACACTGCGACCGCCTGGAAAGCCACGGTCGAGGCCCTCAAGGCCTTCGGGTGGACGATCGCCATCGAGCTGATCGCCGCGCTGACGAGCGCCACCCTGTGGGGCGTGGGTGTCGCCCTGGTCGCCGCCGGAAACTAGCGTGACCAGCCGGTGCCCCGGCCCCGTCGTTCCTCCGGTAGGATGGGTCTGCTACGCGCGCCCGCGTGGCTCACCCAACTAAACGGAGATACTCATGCCCGCCGTCATCGTGCTCGGCGCCCAGTGGGGCGACGAAGGCAAAGGCAAGGCCACTGACCAGCTCGGCCAGCACACCGACCTCGTCGTGAAGTTCAACGGAGGCAACAACGCCGGACACACCGTCGTCATCGACGGCGAAAAGTACGCGCTGCACCTCCTGCCCGCCGGAATCCTCTCCGAAGGCGTCACCCCCATTATCGGCAACGGCGTCGTTGTCGACCTGGACGTGCTCTTCGAGGAGCTCGCGGAAATCACCGAGCGCGGCGTCGACTGCTCGCGCCTGCGCATCTCCTCCAACGCGCACATCATCCCGCCGTACAACCGCCTCATGGACCAGGCGAACGAGCGCGCGCGCGGCAACAACCTCATCGGCACGACGGGTCGAGGCATCGGCCCCACCTACGCCGACAAGATGAACCGTATCGGCCTGCGCATCCAGGACCTCTTCCACCCCGAGGAGCTGCGCGCCAAGGTCGAGGCCGCCCTGGCCCCCAAGAACACCATTTTCGAGGCCGTGGACATTCCCACCCTCGACCCCGCCGAGGTGTCGGATCACCTGCTGTCCTTCGCGGAGCGCATCAAGCCGATGCTGTGCGACGTGTCCCTCGTTGTTAACGACGCGCTGGACCGCGGCGACACCGTCCTCTTCGAGGGCGGCCAGGCCACGATGCTCGACATCGACCACGGCACCTACCCCTTCGTGACCTCCTCGAACCCGACCGCGGGCGGCGCGCTCACCGGCTCCGGCGTGGGCCCGACCCGCATCGACCGCGTCGTCGGCGTCGCCAAGGCGTACACGACGCGCGTCGGCGAGGGCCCGTTCCCCACGGAGCTGGACGACGAGGTCGGCGAGGCCCTGCGCACCAAGGGCGGCGAGTTCGGCGTGACCACCGGTCGCCCGCGCCGCACCGGCTGGTTCGACGCCGTCATCATGCGCTACTCGACGCGCATCAACGGCCTGACCGACATCTGCCTGACCAAGCTCGACGTGCTCTCCGGCTACGAGACGATCCCCGTGTGTGTGGCCTACGAGGTCGACGGCGTTGTCACCGAGGAGATGCCCCTCGACCAGGCCGGCTTCGAGGCCGCCGTGCCCGTCTACGAGGAGCTGCCCGGCTGGAGCGAGGACATCTCGCAGTGCCGTTCCTTCGAGGAGCTGCCGCAGGCCGCCCAGGACTACATCACGCGCCTGGAAGAGCTGTCGCGCTGCCGCATCCAGTCCATCGGCGTGGGCCCGGGCCGCGAGGCTACGATCGTGCGCTACCCGCTGATGTGACGGTTTTTGAACGACAGTGGGGGCCGGTGCTGCGATGCAGCACCGGCCCCCACTTGTTTCACGCGCCATCGTCGGCGTGCATATACGACAAAGCACGCCGAACCGAATGCGCCTGTCGGCGCGAAGGCCGCTCGTAGCGGCAGAGTTTGGAGCCCGGGGCATACCGGTCCGGCGTGCCCCTAAACCTTACGGCCGCACCCGGCTGCGCGCATCCCGTGGCGGCGTGCATCAACCCACACGGGGCGTGCGCCACAGCGCACATCATCGCCGAGGCCGTGGTGCCCTTACGCTGGCTCCCCGCCTCCGCTCGGCGACGCCGACCCGCGAGGGCAGCCCCGGCCTCGTCGAGTGCCCACATGTGGGACCATGGAAGCGTGATGACATCAACCCCGCCCACGCGCCCCCGAACCAACCGCGGGCGCCGCCGCGACACCCTGGCCACCCGGCACGTGCCCAACAGCATCGGTACCCTCACCGTTACCCTGCTGGCGGCGGCGACCATCGTCGCGTGGTGGCTGCCCGGGTCGCGTTGGAGCGTCGGCCCATCGTCGCGCTCGCCTCCTTCCTCCTGGCCCTCGGCTGGCCGACGCTGGCGCGCCTGCACATGCCGTGGCTCGCGCAGGCGGTCCTCGCCCTGGGTGGGGCTCTCACCCCCATGGCTGTTGCCTACTGGAAGAACCTCGACATCGCCGTGCCGCTGACGGGCATCACCCTGGTTTTGCTGGTCGCGGCCACGATCCTGGACGCGCCCGCGCCCCGCGATCACTCCGTGGGGCACACGAGCGAGCACTGGGGATCCACGGCCCTGAGTGCGGCGCTCGCCTCGTCGGTCACCGGCCTCCTGATCGTCACCTCCGGGTCTATGTGGGTCTCTCTGACCGTCCACGAGCGGTGGTCCGTCATCGTTCCCATGGCGGCCCTCATCGCGATTATCGCGGCGGCGTCGGCGCGCTCGGGACGCAGCGCAAAGGCAGGCGTCGTCTACGCGATGCTTGCCGGCATCATCGCGGGTCTTGTTGCAGCGTCGATCGCCTGGTTCCTCGGGCAGACCTCGGACCTGCTGCCCGTTGTCTTCCCCTTCATCGCTAAGCGTTTCGGTGAATTCGCCGCCTTCCTGACGCTCGGCGGTGTCACCGGCTTCGGCGTCGGCTTCGCCGTGTCGGTCGTCGACGCGCTCCTGGGTGAGCGCGCTTCCTCCGCGCAGTTCGCCAACGTCCTGGGCCGCGGAGCCGCGAAGTTCCTGGTCGCCGCCCTGCCCGTCTACGCGATGATCCGCATCGGCGGCATCTGAGACCCCACGACGGCTGGGCGACTGCCTGGCCGCACCCCGGCCTCGTCCCGTTCGCTGCCAGCTGCGCGCGCCCCGCTCGCGCGCTCACGTCCACCCGAGGCGTTAGGCTGGAGTCATGATGGTGATACCTGCTGACCTGCCCGCACTCGTCGCTCCCGTCGCGTGGATGCTTGGAACCTGGGAGGGCTGGGGCATGTACGCCGCCCCCGCCGCCCCCGGCCAGGATGAACCCGCCGAGGATTCCCCCGTCATCGAGGAGATCCGCGGTGACGTCGTCGGCGAGCAGATGCGCCTGGTGACCCGCGTGTACGCGGGCGTCGCCTCCGAGCCGATCGACCCCACGTGGGACGCGGCGAAGGGCCTGTCCGCTATTCGTAAGGGCGACCTGATCAGCGAAGAGACTGTGTACGTCTCCGTCGCCCCCTCCGACGCGCCGCTGCCCCCGCCCGGCCAGTACAACTCGCGCGAGTTCACGGCGACCTCCGCGTCCACCGAGGGCCACAGCGCCGTGTGGGACGGCGTGAGCGTCGGCCCGCGCGTGCAGATGGTCTCCGATGCGATCGCTCTCGGCGTGGGCGCTACCCGCGTGACGCACCTGGGCCGCATGTTCGGCCTGGTCGCGGGCGAGCTCATGTGGACGCAGGAGCGCACGCTCGACGGCGAGGATGAGGCCGACGTCGAGATCTCCGGCCGCCTGCACCGCACCGAGCAGGCCTCCACTGAGTCCGGCGAGGTCATCGAAGGCATCGACGACTCCCAGGACGGCTTCCTTGTCTGAGTCCGCGCTCGACTCCGAGTTCGTCGACGAGGCCGTGGCCTCCTTCGGCGCTACCCCGCACTTCGGGGATCCGTCGGGGGAACAGTGGGCCCTCGAGGGCGGCCGTGCGCTGGTGCGCCGCCCGGACCTGGCCGTGATCTCGGTGTCGGGGGCCGATCGGCTGACATGGCTGACGTCGCTGGCCTCCCAGATCGTCACCGACCTCGTGCCCGGCGCGAGCCGCGAGCTGCTGATCCTCTCGCCCGAGGGGCGCGTCGAGCACTGGGCGGGCGCGAGCGACGACGGGGAGGTGCTGCACCTGATCGTGGAGCGCTCGGACCTTTCGGGGTTCGTGGCATTCCTGGACTCGATGCGTTTCGCGCTGCGCGTGAGCGCCCAGGAGCGCGATGTCGCCGTGTTCTCCTCGGTCCGCGCGGGCGCCAATACGCCCGAGTCCGTGGCCGGCCTGCCCGGACACCTGTGGACCTGGGAGGACCCGTGGCCCGGCGTCGTGGAGGGCGGAGCCGCCTACTTCCAGGGCGAGTGCCACCCCGGCGCGCGCACCCCGATGATGTTTCACGCTGTTTCACGCGATGCTGCGGACGAGTTCGAGGCCGCGTGGCTGTCTGCTGCCCCGAGGCCGGCTCGCGCCGCCGCGCCGGGTACCTGGCATGGGAGGCGATGCGTATCGCCGCGTGGAAGCCGCGCCTGGGCCGCGAAACCGACGCCCGCGCGATCCCGCCCGAGGTGGACTGGCTGCGCAGCGCCGTCCACACGACGAAGGGCTGCTACCGCGGGCAGGAAACCATCGCCCGCGTCCTGAACCTGGGACGGCCCCCGCGCCGCCTCACCTACCTGCAGCTGGACGGTTCGCGCGGCGACCTGCCCGCGCCCGGCACGCCCATCGAGGTGGGTGGGCGTCAGGTCGGCGTCATTACCTCCTCGGCCCGCCACGCAGACGAGGGGCCGATCGCCCTGGCACTCATCGCCCGCGCAGTGCCCGTGACGACCGTCTTCGATATTGATGGCGTCGCCGCCGCGCAGGAGGAGATCGTGCCCGTTCACGGCAAGTCCTCCGTGTCACCCGAGACGCGCCCGGGCGCCGACCTCTCGCGTGAGGCCGGCCAGCGCGGCGGTTCCACGGGCTTCGGCGGCCTCGGCTCTGCCCTGGGGTCGCGCTGATGCGCGCCGTCATCCAGCGCGCCACCTCGGGCGAGGTCCGCGTTGAGGGAGCGGTCGTCGGTTGCCTCGCCCTCGACACGCCCGCCGAGGCGGGGGGAGAGGCGCCAGGGCCTCGTCGTCCTCCTGGGCGTCCAGCGCGGCGATGGGCCCGAGCAGGTGGCCACGGTTGCCCGCAAGATCGCCGAGCTGCGCATCCTCGACCACGAACGCTCCGCGCTCGATGCGGGCGCCCCGATCCTCGTGATCTCGCAGTTCACCCTGTACGGGGACACCCGCAAGGGCCGCCGTCCCTCGTGGGCGCACGCCGCCCCCGGCGAGGAAGCCGAGCCCCTTGTCGACGCGGTCGTCGCCGACCTGCGCGGCCGTGGCCTGCACGTCGAAACCGGCCAGTTCGGCGCGATGATGGAGGTCTGCCTGGTCAACGACGGGCCCTTCACGGTCCTCGTCGAGGCGTAGTTTCGCGGGTTCTGCCGCGACTGTGCTTGTTTCGGGTGAGAAGGTCGTGCAGAACCATGCTCGGGCTTGTTACCGATGGGGTGTTACACCGGATCGGTAAGGTTCAACCCCTTCTGATCGGGTGGAATGTTCCCGATCGGGTTGAATCGTCCCGATCGGGTTGAACGCTCCGGGGTGCCGCGTTTGGACTTGTTCCTAAGCAGTGTTACACCACTTAGGTGAGCATTACACCAGCTGGGAACTGGTGTATTGCTCCCTAACTGGTGCAGCGCTTCTTCGGGGTCCGACTCCCCGGCCTTTCGGCGTCGCCGCTTTGTGTGGTTTCTCGATAATGTCGCATGCAATTCCCATGGCAACCTTTCATGCATTGAAAAATGGTCGTTGCAATTCCAACGTTTCTGGGATTTGGTGACATCTGACGTGGGGGAATTGCATGCGGCTGTTGGGGGAATTGCAGCATTAGCGGCTCGACACGCCAGCGACACGCCGTCGCGACACTTCTAGTGACGCCAAACCCCCCCCGCTGCGACCGCCGGACCTCAGTAGTCCCGCCCAGTGGCCCCGGATTTGCCTGTCGCTGTCGTGCACGCCCCGCCCCAGCCTCGGCGCCCCCGGTCCGTTGCCCCGTGTGCCAGCCCCGGCCTCGTCCCTGCGCCCAGGGCGAAAGCGCGCGCACGGAGCGGGAGCTTTCCGTAGGCTGTAACCAGTCAACTGGGACGGGTGTACGCCGAGCTCGGCGAAGTGCCTGTCCTGTGAAATGAGGAGAGGCATGTTCGAACGCTTTACCGACCGCGCTCGCCGGGTCGTCGTGCTCGCGCAGGACGAGGCTCGCGGTCTCAAGCACAACTACATCGGCACGGAGCACCTGCTGCTCGGCCTGATCTCCGAGGGTGAGGGCGTCGCCGCCAAGGCCCTGGAGACGATGGATATCAAGGGCGAGGCCGTCCGTGCCTCCGTCATCGAGATCATCGGCGAGGGTGAGAAGCCGGTTGAGGGCCACATCCCCTTCACCCCGCGCGCCAAGCGCGTCTTCGAGCTGAGCCTGCGCGAGGCCTGCAGCTGGGCCACAACTACATCGGCACGGAGCACCTGCTGCTCGGCCTCCTCAAGGAGGGCGAGGGCGTGGCCGCCCAGGTCCTCACAAAGCAGGGCGCGGACCTGGCGCAGGTGCGTCAGACCGTCATCCAGATGCTCAGCGGCTACCAGCGCGGCGACGACGAGGGTCGCGAGTCCGTGGGTGCGGGCGTGGGCGGCTCGGGCGGTCCCGAGCGTTCCAACTCCGCGATCCTCGAGCAGTTCGGCCGCAACCTGACGCAGGCCGCGCGTGAGAACAAGCTGGACCCTGTCATCGGCCGCCGCGTTGAGATGGAGCGCGTCATGCAGGTCCTCTCGCGCCGCACGAAGAACAACCCGGTCCTGATCGGTGAGCCCGGCGTCGGTAAGACCGCGGTCGTCGAGGGCCTCGCCCAGGCGATCGTGCACGGCGACGTGCCCGAGACCATCAAGGACAAGCAGATCTACAGCCTCGACATGGGGTCGCTGGTCGCCGGCTCGCGCTACCGCGGCGACTTCGAGGAGCGCCTGAAGAAGGTCCTCAAGGAGATCCGTACGCGCGGTGACATCATCCTGTTCATCGACGAGATCCACACCCTCGTGGGTGCGGGCGCCGCAGAGGGCTCGATCGACGCCGCCCAGATGCTCAAGCCCATGCTGGCGCGCGGCGAGCTCCAGACGATCGGCGCCACCACGAACGACGAGTACCGCAAGTACATCGAGAAGGACGCGGCCCTCGAGCGCCGCTTCCAGCCGGTGAAGGTCGAGGAACCCAGCGTCGACGAGACGGTGGAGATCCTCAAGGGTCTGCGCGACCGCTACGAGGCGCACCACCGTGTCATCATCACGGACGCCGCGATCCAGGCCGCCGCCGAGCTGGCGGACCGCTACATCTCGGATCGTTTCCTCCCCGACAAGGCGATCGACCTCGTCGACGAGGCCGGCGCGCGCCTGCGCATCCGCCGCATGACCGCGCCGCCGGAGCTGCGCGAGCTGGACGAGAAGATCGCCGAGGTGCGCCGCAACAAGGAGGCGGCCATCGACGATCAGGACTTCGAGAAGGCCGCGTCGCTGCGCGCGACGAGGAGTCGAAGCTCTCAGAGGAACGCAAGGCGAAGGAAGAGGCCTGGAAGGGCGGCGAATCCGACGAGATCGCCGAGGTCGGGGATCAGGAGATCGCCGAGGTCCTGGCCATGTCGACCGGCATCCCGGTCGTGCGCCTCACTCAGACTGAGACCGCGAAGCTGCTCAAGATGGAAGATGAGCTGCACAAGCGTGTCATCGGCCAGGACGAGGCCGTCAAGGCTCTCGCCCAGTCGATCCGTCGTACGCGCTCGGGTCTGAAGGATCCGAACCGTCCCGGTGGCTCGTTCATCTTCGCCGGCCCGACCGGCGTGGGTAAGACCGAGCTGGCCAAGGCCCTCGCCGAGTTCCTCTTCGGCGACGAGGACGCCCTCATCCAGCTGGATATGTCCGAGTTCTCTGAGAAGCACACGGCCTCGCGTCTCTTCGGTGCCCCTCCCGGCTACGTCGGCTACGACGAGGGCGGCCAGCTCACGGAGAAGGTCCGTCGCAAGCCGTTCTCGGTCGTCCTCTTCGACGAGGTCGAGAAGGCTCACCCGGACATCTTCAACTCGCTGCTCCAGATCCTGGAAGAGGGTCGCCTGACGGACTCGCAGGGTCGCAAGGTGGACTTCAAGAACACCGTCATCATCATGACGACGAACCTGGGTACCCGCGACATCAACAAGGGTGTCCTTACGGGCTTCCAGACCGCGGACAACTCGACGCACGACTACAGCCGTATGAAGGCGAAGGTCGCGGAGGAGCTCAAGCAGCACTTCCGTCCCGAGTTCCTCAACCGCGTCGACGACACGATCGTGTTCCCGCCGCTGACCAAGCCCGAGATTGCTCGCATCGTCGACCTGATGATCGCCAAGCTGGCCAAGCGTATGGAGGCTCAGGACATGCGCCTGCAGCTGACGGACGAGGCTCGCGAGCTGCTCGCGGACGTGGGCTTCGACCCGGTCCTGGGCGCGCGTCCGCTGCGTCGCGCGATCCAGCGCGAGATCGAGGATGCGCTGTCTGAGCGCATCCTGTTCGGAGAACTGCAACCCGGTCAGGTTGTCACCGTTGGTGTCACTGGAGAGGGTAAGGACCGCACGTTCACCTTCAACGGAGAGTGATTTACTCGCCAATTATCTTCGACTGACAAACCAGTCACTGGGAGGGTGGCCCGTCGCACAGCGATGGGCCACCCTCTAGTTGTCAAGTAATCGCACATCTGATAGATTCTCGTTAACTATTAGTATGCGGTGTAGTCGTGCCACACTATTTCTGGGGTACTGCTCATCGATCGAGAGAGGCCATATGTCCGCGAAAACGCGACACAATCGGATCAGTGCGAGGCGCCGTCTGCCGGCGTTCATCCTCGTGCTGCTCGTTGTTGCGCTCTGCATCGCGGGTGTCATCTACAAGGGCGCGGAGGTGACCCAGGTCAACGTCAACGACGGTGGCATCTGGGTGACTAACAAGTCCAAGCAGATGGTCGGCCATCTCGACTACGAGGCCCGCATCCTCGACGGCGCACTGCGCACCGAGGCCACCAACTTCGACGTCGGCCAGGCGGGCGAGACCGTCACTGTCTCCGACCTCACCTCTCTGACCGTCGCCCCAGTCAACGTGACCCAGGTGTCCCTCGGCTCTCCGACGGCCTTGCCCGCCGGTTCAAGCGCCATGCAGGGCGGTGACGTCCTCGGTGTCCTCAACGCTGCCGACGGCACGCTGTGGACCACCTCGGCCACCGCCCCCAGCCCCGCGAGCCTCTCTGAGGGAGCGGCCCTGGCCTCGAACATGGGGGCGAGCGCCTTCGTGACGGGCCTCGACGGTTCCGTCTACTCGCTGTCCGCATCGGGCACGCTGACCACCGTGATGCACCAGGGAACGGTCGACCAGACCTCGACCAGTCAGATCGAGGGGATCCCCGCCGACGCGCGCCTGAGCGTGACCGTTGTCGGCAACCAGGTCGTCGCCCTTGACTCGCAATCCAATACCCTCTTCCTCCCGGGCAACAAGCAGCTCAACCTGAGCGCGGCCGGTGTCGATGAAGGTGGCATCCTCCAGCAGGCCGGCCCCAAGGCGGATTCAGTTCTGCTCGCCACACCCTCGGCCCTCGTGTCGATTCCGCTGGCGGGCGGCACCCCGACGATCACGCCCTCCTCCGAGGGCGGCGTCAGCGGTACCCCCGCCGCCCCCGTTCGCCACGAAGGCTGCGCGTACGGTGCGTGGACCGGTAGCGGTGCGTACATGCGTGCCTGCGACGATCCTTCGGCAAACAAGCAGATGGTCGTCGACACCCTCACGACCGCGCGCGAGATCGTCTTCCGCACCAACCGCAAGGCCATCGTCCTCAACGACGTTGCGCAGGGCAGCGTGTGGCTGCCCGACTCGAACATGGTCCTCATGGACAACTGGGACGAGGTCGAAAACGAGCTCGAGGAAACCGAAGAAGAGCAGGACAGCCCGGAGCTCACGAACGAGGTCGCCGACCCACAGCAGCGTGAGGAAAACACTCCGCCCGAGGCCGTGGATGATGAATTCGGTATCCGTCCCGGACGCTCGACGATCCTTCCCGTCCTCGACAACGACTCCGACCTGGACGGAGACGTCCTGACGGCCTCCCCGACCAGCGCCCCCGACTGGGGGACGATCACCGTCGCGCGCAGCGGTCGCGCCCTGCAGATCACCGGGGTCGAGGACAGCCAGACCGGCTCGACGTCCTTCTCCTACGAGGCCTCCGACGGCCAGGCCTCCGCGGCTGCCCGCGTGCAGGTGACGATTCACCCCTACAGCCAGAATGCGGCACCGACTCAGGTGCGTGCATCGACCGTCAAGATCGGCGCGGGTGCGCAGATCCAGTACCAGGCGCTGAGCGACTGGCGCGACCCCGACGGCGACCCGATCTACCTGAAGAACGCGGAGTCCCCGGAGGGCCTGAGCGTGTCCTTCAGCGAGGACGGTTCCCTGACGCTCACCGATGAAGGTAGTGCGCCCGGCCCGAAGACTGTCGTCCTGACCGTTGCGGACGATCAGGGCGCGGAGACTCGTGGAGAGCTCATCGTGACCGTCCAGGAGGCCGGAAACCTGCCTCCCTCGGCGAACGGCGACCTCTTCCAGGCACACCCCGGCGAGACCGTCACCCTTGATCCCCTCAAGAACGACACCGATCCCAACGGCGATCCGCTGAGCCTCGCCGCCGTCTCGGGTGCCCCGGCGGGTGCGACGATCTCGCCGGACCTGGACCGCGGCACGATTGACTTCCGTGCGAGCGCAGAGGGCTCCTACTCCTTCGCCTACACCGTCTCCGACGGCATCGCAACGACGCTGGGTATCATCCGCGTCGAGGTCGTGGCTGCGTCCACTCTGCCGCCGGTTGCAGAGAACGACACGGCTGTTCTGCCCCAGGGTGGTTCCGTCCTGGTGGCGCCGCTCGGCAATGACTACGATCCCGCGGGCGGCCTGCTGTCCATCACGTCGGTCAACGCTGAGAACGCTCCCGGCCTCGAGGTCGCCCTCATCGACCGTCACCTGCTGCGCGTGACCGCGCCTTCTGGTCTTGACCGCACCGCGACCTTCTCCTACACGGTGTCGAATGGCCAGGGCGAGGCGAGTGCCGACGTCATGGTGATTCCCGGCGCCGCCGATCGCTCCGACCTGCCGCCCGTCCTCAAGCCCGACCGCGCCAAGGTGCGCGTCGGCGACGTGGGCACCGTGTCGGTCTTGTCGAACGATCGTTCCCCCGCCGGCCTGAACCTGCAGGTCGAGCCGACGCTCGGTTACGACCCGACGGGCGCCCTCGGCACCCCCTTCGTGACCGGAAACCAGGTGCGCCTCGAGGCCGGGGCGACCCCCGGCATCATGGAGGTCACCTACTCGGTCATCGACTCCGCGGGCAACCGCGCGTCGAGCACGGTCACCTTCGAGGTGCTCGCCGCTTCCGATCAGAACCAGCCTCCGCGCCCCCGCGACATCAGTGCATGGGCTGCCGCAGGTCAGACGACACGCATCCCGGTCACCCTCGACGGCATCGACCCCGACGGCGATTCCGTGAACCTCACGGGCCTCGACTCCTCGCCGCAGAAGGGCAGCGCCACCGCGAAGTCGACCTGGATCGAATACACGCCGAACCAGAATGCGATTGGCACGGACTCCTTCACCTACACGGTCGTCGACCGTCAGGGAGGCCGAGCCACCGCTCGCGTGCGCGTTGCGATCTCCGCGGCTCCCTCGCTCAACCAGAACCCGGTGGCTGTGCCCGACACCGTTCTCACGCGCCCGGATCGCATGGTGACCGTCAACGTCCTGTCCAACGACGTTGATCCCGACGGCGACTCCCTCACCCTGGAGGAAAACGGCTTCGAGACGGCCACGCCCGAGCTCGACCCACAGGTCCGTTCCTCCTCGACGCTGCAGATCCGCACGCCCTCGCAGGCCGGAACCTACTTGGTCTCCTACACGGTGACCGATGGCCGCGGCGGTTCCGCACGCGGCACCGTGACGGTGTACGTGCAGGACGATGCGCCCCTGAAGGCTCCGATCGCGCGCGACGACTACGTCGCCTACGAAGACCTGCCCGCCGATGGCTCCGCCGTGCGCGTTAAGGTTCTGGAAAACGATGAGGACCCCGACGGCAGCATTGACGAGCTGTCCGTGACGACCGCAGAATCGGGCGTCTCCGTGGATGGGTCCGACCTGCTGATCCCGGTCACCGACACCCTGCGCCTCGTCGTCTACACGATCACCGACCGCGATGGTCAGACCAACTCTGCCGTCGTGAACGTGCCCGGACGCGACACGACCGCGCCGTTCCTCCGCGCCGCTGGCCTACCCATCGAGATGGACGCGGGCACCTCGCGCACGATCGACCTGTCGGACTACGTCGTCACCCGCGCGGGCCGCAGCCCCCGCCTCGTCGATGGAACGTCCCCGGTTATCCAGACCGGTCTGGACTCCGTCGTGGCCGACTCGTCGACGCAGCTGACCCTGACCGCCACCGCCACTTTCGGCGGCAACTCCGCCTTCCTCATTCAGGTCGCGGACGGCGATGGTGACGACGCGGGTGCGCTGAGCGCCTCGCTGTCGCTGCCCGTGCGCATCAAGGCCACGACGAACCAGCCGCCCACCTTCGCCCCGACTGCGATTCGTGTCGAGGCCGGTGGCAGCGCCGTCACCCAGAACCTCGCGCTCGCTGTGCGTGACCCCGAGGGAACTGATGCCTCGACCTTCACCTACGCGATGGGCTCCGCGCCCAGTTCCGTGAGCGCAAGCCTCGACGGCACCGTTCTGACAGTCTCCGCCCCCGAGGGTGCGACCGCCGGATCTGCCGGTTCCATCGCCGTGAGCGTCACCGACGAGCAGGGCAACACCGTCAACGCCTCGATCCCCGTCGAGATCGTGACGACGACGAAGCCGCGCATCCAGGTGCCCCCCCTATTCCGTGAACGCGAAGGTGGGGGAGACCGTTGTTGTTGACGTTGCCTCGCGCGCCACCAACCCCTTCCCGGATACACCGATCTCCCTTGTCGGAGCCGCAGTCTCCCTCGGCGATGCGGACATCGCATCCTCTGGGACGTCGGTCATGGTCACTCCGCGCTCTGCGGGCACGATCTCCGTGGGCTACCAGGTCAACGACAAGCTCGGCGATCCCTCTCGCGTCGTGCAGGGCACCATTACGGTGACCGTGACGGGTAAGCCGGACGCGCCGACGAACGTCCAGGCCGAGGCCGTGGGCACCAGCGCCGCGCGGGTGACGTTCAGTGCACCGACCTCGAACGGCTCTCCGATCACCGGTTACCGCCTCTACGATGCTACCGGCACGAAGGTCGCCGACTGCGGGTCCACCGTGTGCGTCGTGAGTGGCCTGACTGTGGGACGCTCCTACACCTACACCGTGACCGCCGTGAATACCGTCGGTGAGTCCGCGCATTCCGCGTCCAGCTCGGTGACCATCTCCGGGGCGCCGAGCCAGCCTGCCAGGCCCTCGGTGACGGCCGGAAACACCACGATTGACGTGTCCTGGAGCGCTCCCGCAGACAATGGCTCTCCGATCACCGGCTACACGGTCACCGCGTCGACCGCTAACGGTCCGGCCGGCAGCTGCAGCACGACCGGTGCGACGTCGTGCACCATCTCGGGCCTGCGCAACGGCCAGGACTACACGGTGACGGTCGTCGCGCGCAACGCCAACGGTGACTCCCCGGCATCGTCCGGCGCTCAGGCAACCCCGACGGCCCCGCGCGTCGGCCCCGATCAGCCGGCTATCACGAGCGGCAATACGATTCAGCAGCGCGACGGCAACGGAGCTCTGCTGACGATCACCTGGTCCCTGGGTAGCTCCGGCAGCGCCGGATGGGGCGAGACGATCGTGTCGGTTAATGGCATGACGAAGAAGGTTCCGGGGGGGCCAGACCAGCACCCAGATTGCTGTTCCCTACGGCATCGCCCTCACCGCCTACGTGACCGTCAGCAACACGAACGGCGACACAGCGACCTCTCCTGGCTACGTCATCCCGGCCCTTGTGCACGAGGATCTCACTCCTCCCAAGACGATTCCGGTTGCTCCCGATGCTCCCAACGTGCGCACGCCCATCAACAATGAGTGGGGCAAGCTCAGCGTCTATGGCGCGAGGGTGAAGGAAGGCAACGGCTTTAAGGCCGCCGACCTGACCCTGTTCTACACGCATGACCCCAATGGGTGTAACGCGAGTGCGAACGAAGTGGGTTTGGAGGACTTCAATATCGGTACTCTCACGGCCGGTGCCACGATGACCTACTACTTCTGCCAGCGCGGCAAGAAGGACGATGGCTCCTACGTGTGGGGTCCCACTGTGGCAGCCTCCGGCGTCGTCGGCAACGGCCAGCGCGACGGCGGCGGTGGTGACGCCGGGGACCAGATCCCGACCTTCGTGGTTCAGACTAGCGTCAGTGGCACGTCGGTGAGTGCAAAATTGAATACCCCTAGCGGCGTGACGATCGCCAAGACCGAGATCTGGATCGCGGAATTGGAAGGAAAGACCAAGCAGACCGTGGTCGGTCCGCTTACCGATTGGTGGGCCGGTGACCTCCCGCCCGGCCGTGACCTCACGCTAGTCGTCCAGGTCACCGGTACTAAGGGGCAGCATCGCGAGGGTAAGGACCACGTTCAGGACCGCCGAACATCCCGCCAACATTGACGCGACCTTCGAAGGGAAGATGGCCTGCGGAAACGGGCAGGAGTGTGGCTCTATGACGCTGCGCGCCGTCAACGCCCAGAAGTTCCAATCCGACGTCACCATCGTGTGCAGCGTCAAGACCGGACGCCCCACGACCATCACCGAGTTTCGCTTCTCGCGGGATAACCCCCAAGTTACGGGTATCCTGACCGAGGCCACGACGGCAGCTGAGCTTCTCGCCAAGCCCCCCGTCACCGCCTGTCACGCCGAATAGACCACCCCCGCCACACAACAAAGGTAGAAACATGACACTTTCCATCGAGGATGCAACCAGGTTCGCCCAGGTCTTCAAGGGCCTCGTCGACGGCGTGTCCGTGGCGGTCCTGGACAAGCGCCAGGCCGTGCGACTCGCTCTGACGACGATGTTCGCCGGCGGCCACCTCCTACTCGAGGACGCCCCCGGTACCGGTAAGACCGCCCTCGCGCGCGCGATCAGTGCCGTCATCGACGGCACGCACTCGCGCATCCAGTTCACCCCCCGACCTGCTCCCCTCGGACATCACCGGCGTGAACATGTTCAACCAGAAGACGGGCGAGTGGGTCTTCCACGCAGGCCCCGTCTTCGCGGAGATCGTCCTGGCCGACGAGATCAACCGAGCCTCGCCCAAGACCCAGTCCGCCCTCCTGGAGGTCATGGAAGAGGCCCAGGTGACGGTCGACGGCGTGCGCCGACCCGCCCCCCAGCCCTTCATGGTCATCGCGACCCAGAACCCCGTCGAGCAGGCCGGCACCTACCCGCTGCCCGAGGCCCAGCTGGACCGCTTCCTCATGAAGACCTCGATCGGCTACCCCTCGCGTAGCGCCATGATCGACGTCCTCGACGGCTCCGCCTCCCCGGACCGTTCGAAGAACCTGCGCCCCATCGTCAGCGGTCAGGACATCGTCGCGTGGGCCGCCCTGGCCTCGGCCAACCACACGGACCGCGCCGTCCTCGACTACGTGGCCGCGCTGGCGGAAGCCACCCGTGAAGACGAGTCCTCGCTGCTGGGCGTGTCCACCCGTGGCGCCATCGGCATGGTGCGCTGCGCCCGCGTGTGGGCGGCCGCGCAGGGACGTAACTTCGTCCTGCCCGACGACATCAAGGCCCTCGCGGTGCCCGTGTGGGCCCACCGCGTCATCGTCGACCCCGACGCCGCGTTCTCCGGCGCGACCGCGGAGGGCGTCATCCAGCGCGCCCTGACCTCCGTGCCCGCTCCCGCGGTCGGCGCGTAAGGATCCGTCCGGACACAACGATGACAGGGACGCGTACGGACACCCCCACGATGGTCTCGCCCCGCAGGGCGAAGGCCGGTCCTTCGCATCCCCTGAAAGCCCTCGCCTCGGCGGTCACGCCGATCGGCTGGGCGGTCGTCATCTTCATCATTGCGGGGCTGGCGATTGCGGTCACGCTCGAATGGGTCGAGGCCCTGGCCTGCGCGCTCGCGGGTGCCGTCGCGCTGTTGCTCGCAGCCCTGCGCGTCGCCTGGCGTCCCCCGCACCTCGTGTCGATCCGCGTGCCGAACGAGCGCATCGTCGCAGGACAGACGGCCGTCGGCGAGATCTCGGTGCGCAACGAGCGCTCTCGGTCGGTGCGCTCGGGCATCATTGAGCTGCCGATCGGCTCGGGTACCGGTGAATTCGTCGTGCCGCCGCTGGGCGCGCATGAGACCTGGGACGAGATGTTCCTGATCTCCTCACGTCACCGCGGACTCATCAACATCGGGCCCGCACGCGCCGTCCGCTCGGACGCGCTGGGCCTGCTGCGTCGTGTGCGTATGTGGGACGAGCCCGTCGTCCTGCACGTGCATCCGCGTACCGTGCGCGTCCCCTTCGATGCGACCGGTTTCCAGCTGGATGTTGAGGGCGTGTCCACCGGCAAGCTGTCAAGCTCCGACGTGTCCTTCCATGCCTGCGCGACTACGAGCCGGGCGATGATCGACGTGCCGTGCACTGGCAGTCCAGCGCGCGCCTGGGCAAGCTCATCGTTCGCCAGTACGAGGAGACGCACCGCTCCCACCACGTCATCGTCCTGGACACGTCCCGCGACGCATGGGATCACGATTCCTTCGAGACCGCGGTGTCGGTCGCGGGATCGCTGGGCTTGGCGAACCTGCGTGAGTCGCGTCCCGTGTCGCTGACGACGACGGAGTCGTGGCTTCCGTCCGGTCACGCCATGCGGATGCTCGACGCACTGTCCGAGGTCTCGTCGCGCTCCTTTGGGGATCTTCCCCGGCGCGTCCGCGAGGCCGTGGCGCAGCGCCCCGGCGTCTCCGCGCTCACGCTCATCGTCGGCCCGCAGGTGAGCGACAGCGAGGCGGCGCACCTGGCCCGCCTGGCACCCATTGACGTGCCCGTGTCTATCATCCGTATCGGTGCCGAGGGCAAGCGAGCCCGCCGCGACCTGGGCCGAGGTATCCTGCTTGACTGCTCCGTGCTAGACGACCTGCCGCGCATCATCGTTGCCGGGGGGGCTGGCATGAGCAAGAGCGTTAACACCAAGCCGCGAGCCCAGCGCATTGATCCCCAGGCTCAGCCCGAGGAGGCCTCGACTCAGGTGCGCGAGGTCCGCGGGAGCGCGGACGTGACCGAGATCCGCGAGAGCGGGGGCGAGCAGCCTGCGCCCGCGCCCGTGTCCGAGGGCCCCAAGCCCAGGACCACGCGCAACCGCCTGCTGACGATCACGCAGCGCTTCGCGACCTACCGCACCCGCCTGCCGATCTGGTCCCTCCTGGTCCTTGCGCTGCTCTTCGCAGGCCCCGTCTGGGCCTTCGAGCCCGTGTTTGGCGGGGGAGTGGGGGCCATCGCCGCCGGTGCAGGAGTCGCCTGCGGCCTGGCGCTGGCCGCCGCCGCGACGCGCTGGCGCTGGGACGGCGTGATGAGTGCGCTTGGCGTTCTCACCACCTACTTCCTGCTGGGAAGCGCCGCAGCGCTGCGCTCCGAGGCACTCTTCGGTGTCCTGCCCACCGGCAAGACACTGCAGGTCATGGTCCTGGGCTCCTTCCGCGCGTGGAAAGACCTCCTCACGCTGACGGCACCCGTGTCGGTATACTCCGGCCCCGCCCTCGTGCCGTGGATGAGCGGTCTGCTCCTCGCTTTCCTCGCCGGCGTTATCACCGCGCGATTTGGCCGCGCGGTCCTGGGCTCCATCCCCCTCGTCCTCATGGGCGTCATCGCCGTCTTCTTCGGCCTCGCGAAAAACCCGCTGCCCCTGTGGGCGGTCCTGATCTGGTGGGCCCTCTTGGCCGCCTGGTGGGCGGGTGCCGCGCAGTACCAGCGCATTACCCTGGGCCAGGACGTCCTCGTGGGTCGCTCGAGCGCCCCCGGTATGGACAACACCCTCGGACGCGAGTCCCGCTCGACCGTCTATGTGTGGACCCGCCTCGTGGGTGCGCTCGCGGTACTCGCGGTCTCCGTGGGCGTCGCCCTGCCCGCCGCCTCCTACCTGGGAAAGTCCGGCACGCGCATCGTGGGCCGCGACCTGGTCCAGCCGCCCCTCGACATCCAGGCATACCCCTCGCCGATGTCTTCGTTCCGCCATTACACGACGGACCTGAAGGACGAGACCCTCCTGACCGTCTCCGACCTGCCGGAGAATCAGCGCGTGCGCATCGCTGCCATGGACGTGTACGACGGCACGACCTTCGGCATGTCCACCAAGCGCGACGACTCGCACACGGGGTACATCCCGGTCGAAACCACGATCCCCGGCCGCGTCGAAGGACAGTCCGTCGTCACGGTGGAGACCCGCGGAATGTCCGGGCCGTGGGTGCCGGTGCTGGGTGAGCCCTCGCAGATCACCTTCACGGGCAGCGCCGCCACTGCCCAGAAGGAAGGCCTGTTTGTCGACACGTGGGCGAACGCCGCGCTGACGACTGGCCCCGCTGGGACGATGAGCTACAACGTGACGACCACCTTTGCGGCCCCCGTGCGCGACGAGGACCTGGCTTCCCTCGCGGTCATACCGTTGACCATGTCCGATACCAATGTGCCCGACGCTGTAGCCACGAAGGCCGCGGAGATTACGCAGAACGCGTCGACCGCGTTGGCGGCCCGCGCGCGCGATCGAGCACTACCTGTCGACGAACGGCTTCTACCTCAACGAGAACACGCAGTTCTCCCGCCCGGGCGTGCGAGCGGACCGCCTCGAGCGCATGCTCTCCGAGGACGGCGACCTCATCGGTGACGACCAGCAGTATTCGGCGCTGATGGCACTCATGCTGCATCAGCTGGGCATCAACGCCCGCGTGGTCATGGGTGCCTATCCGGAGGGCGGCTCCCAGGGTGGCGCCGCGAGCCTGCGCGGTTCCGATATTCGCGCATGGGTCGAGGTCGAGTTCGCGGGTGGCAACTGGGCGGTCTTCGACCCGACGCCGCCGCGCGACCACACGCCGCAGACGCAGGTCCCCAAGCCTCGTAGTGTGCCGCGCCCGCAGGTGCTGCAGCCGCCGGAGCCCCCGGAGGCTCCCGCCGAGCTGCCGCCGACGACGCGAGACCAGAACGCTGATCCGATGGCGCCGCCGGAGGAGCCTTTCCCGTGGGGAATCGTCGCCGGTATTTCGGGTGGCATCCTGCTCCTACTGCTGCCGCCACTGATGATCCTGCTCTTCAAGGCGGGGCGTCGTAGGCGTCGTCGCCGCGCTGCCGCCGCGGATGCGCTTGTTGGATCCTGGGACGAGGTCGTGGACCTCGCCGCGGACTCCGGCCTGCGCATCGACATGGGACGGACGCGTCAGGAGACCGCCTGGTCGCTGGCCTCGCAGTGGGACCTCGGCGAAGATCCAGGCGACCCCTTCACGCTGGTGACGGGCGAGGTTCGCCACGGCGATGACGGATCGACGGATTCCGTTGAGGCGGACGAGCCTGAGGACGGCAAGGGCCGCTACGTGATCGACGGCTGGAGCCGCTTCGGTGACGACGTGCCCGCCCCGGTCGTGATCGCCCGCTACGCGGACGTCGCGAACTTTGCGTCCAACGGTGCCTCCCGTGACCGCGCGCGTGACGCGTGGGAGCAGGTGGGTGCGCTGCGCTCCCAGGTGGGTAAGCGCGCCGGATTCTTTGTGCGCGTTCGTCGCGCGCTGTCCCTGCGCAGCCTGCGCATGCGCCGCAAGCTGCGCCTGAGTGCGTCTATCGCGCGCACGATGAACGAGGAGGAGAATCAGTGACCCCTCCGGTTGCGGGCATGAAGGGCCCGGATATTCCCGGCTTCCAGTGGGTGCGCCCGTTGGGGCAGGGAGGCTTCGCCGACGTGTTCCTCTACCGTCAGGAGCTGCCCAGTCGCGAGGTGGCCATTAAGGTCGTGCGCACGCAGGGCGATGAGCGGGGCACGAAGGAACTGCACCGCGAGGCCGACGCGATGACCCTGCTGGCAGGTCACCCCTCGGTCGTGGAGCTGCATGGCGTCGGCACGACGGCCGACGGCCGCGCCTACCTGATCATGGAGTACTGCCCGGTGGCGGATCTGCTCACGCAGGTGCGTGCGCGCCCGATGTCGCTCGAGAAGGCCCTCGAGACCATGATCAAGATCAGTGGCGGCGTGGAGATGTTCCATCGCCAGGGCTACGTGCACCGCGACATTAAGCCGTCGAACATCATGCTGGATGCCTACGGCAAGCCTGTGCTCGCGGACTTCGGTGTGGCCTCTAAGATCGGGCAGCTGGAGGTCGGTGCCTTCGATGGTTTTTCGGTGCTGTGGGCGCCCCCGGAGCAGCAGGACGTGAATTCCCCGGCCTCGCCCCTGCAGGACGTGTGGGCTCTGGCCGCGACGACGTGGACCTTTGTGACGGGGCGCAGCCCCTTCGAGGATCCGATCGGCGACAACTCTGCCGCGTCGATCGCGAACCGCGTGCAGCGCGGACGCATGCGTGGCCTGGGCCGCGCGGATGCACCGGCGGAGCTGGAGCGCGTGCTGCGCGCCGCGATGACGATCGACCCGCAGGAGCGCACGCCCTCCGCGATGGAGTTTGGCCAGGGTTTGCAGCGCGTTCAGGCGGAGCTGGGCCTGCCGCGCACCGAGATGGAGATCAAGGAGAAGCGTTCCAAGGCCGCCGCTCCCGTCGCGGGCGATCAAAAGACGCGCCTGCGCGGCGCGCCGGTTATCGACCCGGATGCGACGCGCCTGCGCTCTTCGGCCTCGTACTCCTTTGAGGGTGGGGCTGGCTCCGGCGGTGTCGAGGCAGTGGCGGACTCGTGGAAGATCGAGCGTTCCGCGGACGTGGACGAGGTTTCGGCTCGTCGCGTCGTCGAAGGATCTGCGGCGGCCAAGAAGGGCTTGTCGCCGGTGGCGGGTGTTCTCCTGGCGCTGCTGGCTGCGGTGATCGCGGCCGGCCTCGTGGTGGGGATGCTCCGCGGCCAGGGGTCGTTCACGCGAATCTCTCCCGCGCCGGAGACGACGAGCGCCTCCGCGGCGCCGGGTGACGCGTTGGGCGCGGCTCCCCCGAAGGTGTCTGGCCTGGTCGGAGAGTACTCTGACGGAATGGTGACCTGGACGTGGACAGCGCCCGAGGGGCCCGCTCCCTCGGATATCCTGTACGCCTACGAGGGGTCTGGTGCAGCCGGCACATCGCGGGGGCGCGTGGAGACGACGAGCGTGACTGTCGACGGTGCGAGCGGCGAAAACTGCATCGAGATTACGACGGTGTCTCGTTCGTCCGGACGCATGTCGGACCCGGCGCAGTCCTGCGTGGAGGTTCCGTGACGCACAGCATTCAAGGGTTTCGCTTTTCTTGTCCGCAGTCCATCGTCATCGGACGAGACGCCGGTCACTCCGGGTGTAAAATGGTCAGTATCGCGCGTAGTCCCTCGCGCTCAACGCAGCTAAAGGATGAAGGCACATGTCTCTAGAAGAACATGCGGAACGGCCCGCAGTTCGATGGGGCGCCTCGACCGACATCGGTCCGGTCCGCTCCGAAAACGAGGATTCATGGCTGGCGGTCCCTCCTGTTTTCGCCGTCGCAGACGGGATGGGTGGCCACATGGGTGGTGCCCAGGCCTCGTCGAGCGCGGTCATCACCCTCCAGGCGTTTCTGAGTACCGATCGTCTGGGCAATCGCCCCGTCGACTTGGTGGACCTGTCCGTCGCGATCGACGCGGCGGCCACGGCGGTCGCCTCATTGGCGCCGGCTGACAATCCGATGAGCGCGCCCGGCACGACGCTGTCGGGTCTCATGGTGCTGCGCACCGCGGAAGGACCCTACTGGCTGTCGTTTAATGTGGGCGACTCTCGCGCTTATGTTGTGGGCGGCGGAGGCATCCGACAGCTCACTCACGACCACTCAGCGCTGCAGGAGGCGCGTGACCTCGCGGCCACCTCTGGAGCTCCTCGTGTGATCCCTCCCGCAAACGTTGTGACAAAGGCGCTGGGTGCCGGCCAGACCGGAAGTGTGAAAGCCGACTACACAATCATGCCGCTGGAAGAGGGCGATCGGGCCGTCATCTGTACAGATGGCGTGCACGGCGTCCTCAGCGATTCGCAGATTCATGCGGTTGTTGCGGCCGGCGACGGTCCGCAGGGCACCGCCGACAGACTCGTTCGAGCGTCGCTGGAGGCGGGCACTCGGGACAATGCGAGCGCCGTTGTAGTTTACGCAGGAACCAAATCACGAGTAACATTGACAACGAATGTCATGAATCGGATGATTCAACCAGTACGTCCGGCGTCGATTGAGACCGCTCGCCGGGTTCCTCGTAGAGAAGGCAGTAACTGATGCTTCAGATTGGACGCTTCCTGTGTCGCGGGCAGGGCGCGATGCTCGTCACGGGCCCCCTCGGTGCGGCACTGGTTCCGCTCGACTTCGCGGACTCCGCCGCCGACGTGGTGTGGGGACGCGCCGACACCCAGGCGTGGCTGGCCCACGTCCAGGCTGAAAAGGGTGACGTCCTCCTGCTGGACTGCGCGGGCGAGCAGCCTACCTGACCGTGCTGGGCAACATTCAGCTGCGCATGCGCGCCGCCGGCCAGATCACCGAGCAGGTGTGGACCGACCCGATCTGGGCCTGGCCCTTCAACCCCGGCGAGTGGCAGACTTTCGAGGCCACTATCATCGACGGCGACGAGGTCACCTGGATGGTCCCCGCCGCCGACCGCGTTGAGGCAGGCGAGATCCGCATCGGTCGCGCGCTCGACGAGGTTGAGGCCCTCGCCTCGATGCCCGTCGACACCATGGGCTTCCTCATCAACCCCGACATCCCGGACCACGAGCGCCGTGCCCGCCGCGAGGCGCGCGAGGAACTGCCGGAGCCGTCCGTGCACACCGCTTCCGTGGATCTGGCTGCCGTCGAGGCCCAGTTCCTCGCCGCGACCAGCAATGGTCCCGTCTCGCTGGCCCCCGCGTCGCGTCACCCCGACACCGACGAGGCGCCTGAGGCCCCCGAGGTTTCGGACGGGCAGGTCGAGGAAGAGGCGACCGCGAAGGAAGCCGAGCAGCCCTCCGGTGAGCTCTACGTCGTCGCCGACGCCGAGGAGCCGCCGGTCGACACCGCTGAGTCCGCCGAGCGTGCGGGCGGTTTCGGTGAGTCCGGCACCCCGGCCTCGTCGGAGTCCGCCCCCGAGGCTGCCCCGGAGGCTCCCGCCATCCCCGAAGCCATGAGCGCCGAGGGCCTGGCTGACCTGGGCGCCGAGACCGACACGGAGGCGACCATCCTGCGTCTCTCCCCCGCGAACTCCGGCCCCGCTGCCCCCGTTGCATTCCTGATCCACGGCGGCACCGTGCCCGTCGAGGTCTCCCGCGACGTCGTCATCGGCCGCGACCCCGACGCGCGTGCGCTGACCGGTCGCCCCGTGGCCACGGTCCTGCGTGTGCCCAGCCCCGAGACCGAGATTTCTCGCTCGCACTGCGCCGTCATGATGACGACGCCCGGCTCCTGGGCCCTCATGGACCTGGGCAGCGCGAACGGCACCGTCCTGCGTCACGCCGACGGCTCGTTCCAGGACGTCACCCCCATGGTGACGATCGCCCTGAACGATGGCGACCTCATCGACGTCGGCGAGGGAACCACGATCGAGTTCCGCGTGCGCTGATCGATTTAAACGCTGCAGGTGGGGCAGGCCCTCGGGCCTGCCCCACCTGCTTGTGTGGTGGTTTCTCGCGAGCGAGCGATACTGGGAAAGGAACCCCTGCCTCGTCTATGTAAGGACAATCATGCTTGTGAGTGTCTTGAGGTGACCTTGGTCCCTTGATACGTGTATCCTTACCCCTGGTAGCGACCCGCTGGTGGGTCGATCATCGCAAACACGGAAGTTGAGGACCACGATGGTCAAGTACGTATACGACTTCTCCGAGGGTGACAAGTCCATGAAGGACCTGCTCGGAGGAAAGGGAGCCAACCTCGCCGAGATGACGAAGCTCGGTCTGCCCGTTCCCCCCGGCTTCACGATCACCACCGAGGCGTGCCGCGCATACCTCAAGGACTCCACGGTTCCCGAGTCGCTTGCCACCGAGGTTACCGCCGCCCTGCGCGGCGTCGAAGACAAGATGGGCCGCCACCTGGGCGACCCCTCCGACCCGCTCCTCGTCTCCGTGCGAAGCGGCGCGAAGTTCTCCATGCCCGGCATGATGGAAACCGTCCTGAACATCGGCCTCAACGATGAGTCGGTCCTCGGCCTCGCAGCCGTTAGCGGTAACGAGCGCTTCGCGTGGGACTCCTACCGCCGCCTCATCCAGATGTTCGGTAAGACCGTCCTCGACATCGACGGCGACCTGTTCTCCGACGCCCTCGACAACCTCAAGGCCGAGCGCGGCGTTGCGGGCGACACCGAGCTGACCGCCGAGGACCTCAAGGGCCTCGTCGACACCTTCAAGGGCATCGTCAAGGAACAGACCGGCAACGACTTCCCGCAGGACCCGCGCACCCAGATGGACATGGGCATCGAGGCCGTCTTCCGCTCCTGGAACACCGAGCGCGCCCGCATCTACCGCCGCCGTGAGCGCATCCCCCACGACCTGGGCACCGCCGTCAACATCTGCACCATGGTGTTCGGCAACATGGGTGAAAACTCCGGCACCGGCGTGTGCTTCACCCGCGACCCCTCCTCCGGCCACTCCGGCGTTTACGGCGACTACCTCGAGAACGCGCAGGGCGAGGACGTCGTTGCGGGTATCCGCAACACCCTGCCCCTGTCCGCCCTCGAGGAAATCAACAAGCCCGTCTACGACGAGCTGCGCGCCATCATGCGCAAGCTCGAGACCCACTACCGCGACATGTGTGACATCGAGTTCACCGTCGAGCGCGGCAAGCTGTGGATGCTCCAGACCCGCGTCGGCAAGCGCACCGCCGCCGCCGCGTTCCGTATCGCCACCCAGCTCCTGGGCGAGAAGCTCATCACCCGCGACGAGGCCCTGGGCCGCGTCACCGGCGACCAGCTCACCCAGCTGATGTTCCCGCAGTTCGACGCGAAGGCCGACAAGGAGCTCATCGCTCGCGGCATGGCCGCCTCCCCGGGTGCCGCCGTCGGCAAGATCGCCTTCAACAACGCACAGGCCGTCGAGGCCGCCAGCGAAGGCGTCAAGACCGTCCTCGTGCGCCGCGAGACCAACCCCGACGACCTGCCCGGCATGGTCGCCGCCGAAGGCGTCCTGACCGCCCGCGGTGGAAAGACCTCGCACGCCGCCGTCGTCGCCCGCGGCATGGGCAAGACCTGCGTGTGTGGCGCCGAATCCCTCGTCATCGACGAAGCTGCCGGCACCGTTACCATCGGTGACCTCGTCCTGACCGCCGACGACACCATCGCCATCGACGGCCAGACCGGCGAAATCTTCCGCGGCGAGGTCCCCGTCGCCGACTCGCCCGTCACCACCTACCTGGCAGACGGCCTCGAGGCCGGCATCGCCGCCGCCGGTGACGACCAGGGCACCCGCGAGCTCGTCGAGGCCGTCGACAAGCTCCTGTCCCACGCCGACAAGGTCCGCCGCCTGCACGTGCGCGCCAACGCCGACACCCCCCTCGACTCCAAGCGCGCCATCGCCTTCGGCGCCGAGGGCATCGGCCTGTGCCGCACCGAGCACATGTTCCTGGGTGAGCGCCGCCCGCTCGTGGAGCGCGCGATCCTCTCCGCCCCCGAATCCGCCGAGCGTCAGGCCGCTTTCAACGAGCTCGAGAAGCTGCAGAAGCAGGACTTCCTGGAGATGCTCGAGGTCATGGACGGCAAGTCGATGACCGTGCGCCTCATTGACCCGCCGCTCCACGAGTTCATGCCCGCCCTCATCGAGCTCGAGACCAAGGTCGCCGTCGGCAAGGCCACCGGCACCCTCGACCCCGCCGACGAGGCCATGCTCGTCGAGGTCCGTCGCATGCACGAGCAGAACCCCATGCTGGGCCTGCGCGGCGTGCGCCTGGGCATCTACCTGCCCGGCCTGTTCGCCCTGCAGATGCGCGCCCTGTGCGAGGCGGCCGCCGAACTCGTGGGCCGCGGCCTCGACCCGCGTCCCGAGATCATGGTCCCGCTCGTCGGCTCCGTGCGTGAGCTCCAGCTCGTGCGCGAAGAGGCCGAAGACATCATCGCCTCCGTCGCCGCCGCCCATGGCGTCGACCTGTCCGGTGTCTCCATCGGCGCCATGATCGAGCTGCCGCGCGCCGCCATGACGGCCGAGGACCTGGCCGAGGAAGCCGACTTCTTCTCCTTCGGCACCAACGACCTGACTCAGACCGTGTGGGGCTTCTCGCGCGACGACGTCGAGGGCGTGTTCTTCCCGCAGTACATCGAGGCCGGCATCTTCGGTGTCTCCCCCTTCGAGTCCATCGACGTCCACGGCGTGGGCACCCTGGTCTCCGAGGGCGTGCGCCGCGCCCGCTCCACCAAGCCGAACATCAAGCTCGGCGTGTGTGGCGAGCACGGTGGCGACCCGCTGTCGATCCACTTCTTCCACAATGTGGGCCTGGACTACGTGTCCTGCTCCCCGTTCCGCGTCCCCGTCGCCCGCCTCGAGGCTGGCCGCGCCGCGGTTGAGGATCACGTGGACATGACCGCCTGATCGCTGGTGGCGCCGTTGTGAACGGCGCTGCGTGAGCGTGACGAGGCCGTGGCCGGGAAACCGGTCGCGGCCTCGTGTCGTTGTGGGTGCCTTTGTGGTGTTGCTTGTTGCCCCACGGGTGTTCCGGGCGCCGGAGGCCCCGGCCGCCCGCGAGGCTAGGCGACCTCACTGCGTTCGGCGCCGCGCCTCGAAGCCCGCCCGTGCCCACCGGTCCCTCCGGCGCCCTTCACACCGGTGGGGCCTTGTGTGTCGATGTGCGATTCGGCGTGTCGTCTCGGAGCCCATCTATGGCTGTCAATCAGCAACTTCGCACGTAATTCTTCGATGACTCATTCAAACATTGCATTTGTGTCGTTGGAATTGCAACGTTTTTGGGGCATCTCGAAAAATGACCGCGATAAATTACGTGCGACATTTGGCTGGTGGTGTCGTCGCCGACTCTCGAAGCCAGCCCCCGCAGCCCACGGGCGCCGCAGCCGGGCCCTCTTGTACCCTCAGGTTCCTCCGGTGCCCCCATACCGGTATGCCTCCACATTCATGAAAGTTCTTGTTATGGCGAGGCCTACACCTGATCGGGAGGATTCAACCCCTTCTGATCGGGTTGAATCCTCCCGATGAGGTTGAACCTTCCGAACCTCTGCCGATCTCGAAGCCAGTGGTGGGGGTTTTGCAGCATTAGAAGCTGGCTGTCGGCGTGTCGCCGGCGTGTCGCACCTCTAATGATGCAATTCCCCCCGTTTGGAAGCGGTGAGGCTACGACGTGAGTCGGTGTGCTCGCCAAACTTCATACCCAGTGGGTGAAAACAGCCAAAAATAGGTGCTTTCGGCGGAATGGGTCTGCACTTTGGCGGAATCGATGGGTGCGCGTGCGTCGACTGATTGATACGGCGCTGCGAGGTGTCGTGCTCGCTGAGGTCAGGCCAGCCGGACCCTCCTCTTGGTAGTGTCAACCCTTCAATGCGCAGCTAAACCCTATTGGTGGCATGGTGGGCAGCCTGCCCAGGCTACCGCCGAGCGGGTTAACGTGCGCGTGAATGGGCGCAGACTGCCACCTATCGGGTTAACGTGCGCATGAAGGGGCCCAGGCTGCCACCTGTCGGCTTTCGCGTACTCGGTTGTGGTCGTGTGTATCCGGGTCGGCCGCCCGCAGCCGGCTGGCCGAAACGCGTGAACCGTCGGCTTTCGTGCGAGTACAGTAGCGCCCCGCCCGAGGTCGGGCGGGGCGCTACCGCAAACAACAATCAGGCGTTCTGCAGTGCTCCCTGCATCGCGAACATGAGGACCACCATGATCGTGTTGTTCAGCGCGTGGAACAGCCACGAGTAGGCGACGTTCTTCCCAGACTTCACGTACACGAGCGTCAGGACGATGCTGAGCGGCAGGTATGAGAAGAAATCCTGCCACTGGTGAGAGTGCATGTAGGCAAACAGCGCCGCGGAAATCGATGCGACAAGCCACGTGGGCGCGTAGGCGCTGAGCTTGCCGATGAGGATGTGGCGGTAGAAGACCTCCTCAATCACGGGCACGCCAACGGTCACGAAGAAGGAGAACACGAGGCCAAGGGTCCCGTCGAACAGTGCATCCATGACGCCCTGTTGGTTCGTAGCAATCGGCGCATTGCCTCCGTAGAGGGCGAGACGGACGGAGGCCTGGACAATGACGACCAGGAACCATAGGCCGAACAGGATCGCGATCTTGCGGACGGGGCGCGTGCGCAGGTAGGTGAAAGCGGGGAAAAACTCGCGTGCAAAGAACGCGAGGACAACGATCAGCAAGACCGTGTCGATTGCGAGGTTGATGGCCGTCAGGCTCCACGATGCGGGGACCAGTGATGTTGGTACTCCCACGAGGAAGAACGCGGCGTAGGGGATCCCGAAGATCGCGATCCGCACCCACTCGGCGCGGGTGGGGCGCGCGGGGGACGAGGTCGGTGCTGACTCGGTCGATACCGTCGCGTTGGGCTCGGGCTGTGTAGCTGGGTCGGTGGTCATGAGTAGGGTTAGCTTTCTGTCGTTAATAGTACCGCCCGAATATTATGACAGAATTTGAAATACATTGACATGTGCGTGTGTGTGGGGTGTACAGCGTCCGCGGCTGCATGAGCCTCAGTGTTTTTCCTGATGGCACAGCATTTTTATGGCACCGTGTCAGCAAGTGACCAGCCTGGGCCCTTGGTCCCTCATGGTGGGTATGTGTGCGCGCTAAACACGGTCACGGCATGGTCACAATTTAGGGCGACCTAAACGGACTACTTTCCACCTGGGGGAGATGTGGCTACGCTCAATGCTTAGGAATTCCATCATCCCGGCGTCGCCTAATCGCCGGATCCACAGGAGGCAAGCGGTGACAGAGCTTCGCGCTCACGCGCATAGTATTCGCGCTCACGTACACAACGTCGGTCAGCGGCTCAGTCGCGTCCTCGTCGTCGCGGTCATGGCGGCTCTGGCTGTGGCGATGTTCGCCGCGCCCTCGCGCGCCGCGGATCAGACGTGGAGCGATGTCTCGACCACGATCAACGGCCTCATCGACGAAGGCGTGTCCACCTACAAGGCGGGCGACGCCAAGGGCGGCAAGACAAGGTCAACGACGCCTACTACAAGCACTACGAGATTACCGGCATGGAGAAGCAGGTTATGGCCCGCATTTCCGGTGCGCGTGTCTCGCAGGTGGAGATGGAGTTCTCCCTCCTCAAGAAGGCCATGACCGATGGCGATAACGCCGGCGTCGATAGCCACGCGACGACACTCAAGCAGTACATGGTCGAGGACGGCGCGTCCCTGGACGGTGTCGCGCCCGGCTCCGCCCAGGCCGCCTCGGATGACTACAGCCCCGGCGCGTGGGGCGAGGTCGCCAAGACCATCAACGGCATCCTCGAGGACGGTGCCAACGCCTACAAGGGTGGCGACGCCAAGGCCGGTAAGGACAAGGTCAACGAGGCCTACTACAAGCACTACGAGATCACCGGCATGGAGAAGCAGGTGATGAGCCGCATTTCCGGTTCGCGCGTCTCCGCCGTCGAGATGGAGTTCTCCCTCCTCAAGAAGGCCATGACCGACGACGATTCGGCCGCCGTCGACCAGCACCTCTCGACGCTGACGAACTACATCCGCGAGGACGCCAACAGCCTCGACGGCTACACCGGTAAGGCCGCTGAGAAGACCAGCGAGGGTTCGACCACCTCCCCGTGGATCGCCCAGTTCCTGCCCTCCCTCCTCGTGATCCTGCGCGAGGGCATGGAGGCGATCCTGGTCGTCGCCGCGGTCCTCGCCTACCTGGCCAAGGCCGGTCACAAGAACAAGGCCCCGATCGTGTGGGGCGGCGTGGCCCTCGCCCTTGGACTGTCAGTGGGCCTGGCATTCCTCTTCAGCTACGTGACCTCCCTGGCGGGCGCCAACCAGGAGCTCCTCGAAGGCTTTGCCGCGCTCTTCGCGGTCGTCATGCTGATCTGGGTCTCCAACTGGATGATCAACAAGTCCTCCAACAAGGCCTGGGATGACTACATCAAGAAGCAGACGGACGCCTCGCTGACCAGCGGCTCCCTGCTGGGCCTGGCGTTCATCTCCTTCCTCGCGGTGCTGCGCGAGGGCGCCGAGACGATGCTCTTCTACGTGCCGATCGTCGCGGCCGCGGGGGACAACGTCCGCTACGTGTGGATCGGCCTGGCGGTCGGCCTCGTGGCCCTGGTCATCATCTACCTGCTCATCCAGTTCGCGGCGGTCCGTATCCCGCTGCGCCCCTTCTTCACCATTACCTCGCTGCTGATGGCCTTCATGGCCTTCACGTTCACGGGTTCTGGTATCGGGGAACTCCAGGAGGCGGACGTCGTGCCGTTGACGCCCATCTCCGGCTTCCCCACCATTGACCTCTTGGGGATCTACCCCCGAGTGGAGAACCTGGCCGCGCAAGCCATCGTTCTCGCCATCATCGTCGGACTCTATTTCTTCGGAAAAGCTCGCCTCGCCCGCGAGGCCGCCGCCCAGTCGCGGGCCGAGGACTGACTCCTCTCGAGCGACACCGACGTTTCATCCAACCAACACGCACAGGAGATCATCACTATGAAGCGCTCTCTGTTCCGCGTCGGCGCGGCCCTGGCCACGCTGGCCCTCGCAGGCACCCTGGCTGCCTGCTCCAACAACTCCTCCTCGTCCTCCAGCGAGACGCCCGCGGGCCGGCCGCGGCTGACCCTGCCGCTCCCGCCCCCGGCGAGGACGCTGGCTTCGAAGAGCAGCCCCTCGGCGACGAGGTCCACGTCGGCCCCCTCGTCGTGGGTGGCGTCTACTTCCAGCCTGTCGAGATGGAGCCCCAGGTGGGCACCCCCGCCGCAGATTCCTCGATGCACATTGAGGCCGACATCGCCGCCGCCGCCGACAACAAGCTCGGCTACGGCGCGGGCGACTTCGTGCCCGGTCTGACCGTGGACTACGCGATTAAGGACAAGTCCGGCAACGTCGTGCAGGAGGGCACGCTCATGCCGATGAACGCGTCCGACGGCCCGCACTACGGCCTGAACCTGCCCAAGCTGGACGCTGGCACCTACGACGTGTCCTTCATGATCAAGCCCCCCAGCGTGTGGCTGCTGCACACCGATAAGACCACGGGTGTCGAGGGCCGCTTCTGGACTGAGCCGCTCGTCGCCGAGTTCCCGGATTGGCAGTGGGATCCCACGGCCGTCTCCTGGTGATCGACGCGCACTCTTTGCGGGGCCGAGGCGGTGGTTCTTTTTTGGGACCGCTGGCCTCGGCCCTCGCCCCGTGAGGGGACTAGAATCGACACCGTAGCTACGACTTCGGTGAACCTTTATTTCGGGAGGAAAGCCAATGCTTCAGCAGATGAGTGAAGCAACCCTGACGCTGCTGTTGACGATGCTCGCGCTCGGTGCCGTCATCCGCTTCATGCCCGCCGCCGGGCGTGGTCGCCGCGGTAAGAAGGCGCGCTCGGTCGCCGTGTGGGCCGGCATCGGCCTAGGCATGGTCTCCTCCCTCGCCCTGACGATCATTAACGTTGAGGCCCCCAAGTCCGTGAACCGCCAGACCGTCGGCCTGTTCACCCTCCCAGTCGCGATCGTCCTCGCGGTTCTCTTCCTCGCGCTCATCGCGGTGCGCTCGCGCCGCGTGCGTTCCCTCCTGCCCGGCGACGCTGACGACGAGGCCCGGGCGGCCTTGTCGGTGGAGACCGCGGTGAGCGGGGATAACCTCGTGCGCATCGTCGGTGCCCTCTACATCGCTACCGCCCTGTTCCGCGCCGTGCCGACGGCCATGAACCAGGCCGTCATGATGCTCTCGGGCGGCGTCGAGATCTACTCGACCCCGGTCGTGCTCGCCCTGGTCGGCTACGTTCTGGCCTGGGTGCTCGTCTGCTTCGTCGCCTGGGTGTCCTACCGCCTGTGCTCGTGGAACAACCGCGTGTGGCCGGCTGCCTTCATCCTGATCGCCCTGCTGGCCAACCACTCTCTGATGGTCGTGCGTATCCTCAAGGCCAAGCGCTGGATCTCAACCAGCAAGGAAACATGGGCGGTCATGTCGTGGTTCATCAACAACGAGGCCGTCTTCACGATCGCCGCTGGCCTGGCCCTGTGCGCCGTCGTGGTCCTGACCTGGCTGGCCTCGCGCTCGATTCCGACCGTGGGCGCCAACCCCGCCGAGGGACGCCTGGGCCGCGCGCGCTCCCGCCTCTACAAGTCCATGGCGGGCACCGCCGCCCTCGGCTACCTGTGCGGCGCGCTGCTGATCACCGTCGGCGTCGCCTACGGCAGCCAGGAGATCGAGCTGTCCCCGCCCGAGTCCTTCAGCGTCGTCGACGACCAGGTGAGCGTCAACCTCGCCGATATCTCCGACGGCCACCTGCACCGCTTCGAATACACGACCTCGGGCGGCGTGAAGGTGCGCTTCATCGTCATCCAGAAGTCCGGCTCATCCTTCGGCGTGGGCCTGGACGCGTGCGAGATCTGCGGCCCGTCTGGCTACTACGAGAAGGACGGCAAGGTCATCTGCAAGCTGTGTGAAGTGGCGATGAACATCGCGACCATCGGCTTTAAGGGCGGCTGCAACCCGATCCCCATCGACTACAGGTCTCTAACGGCACGCTGACCGTGCCGATCTCGGCCCTCGAGGCCTCGGCCTCCATCTTCGCGAAGTAAGGCTCACGCGTGTTTTTCCGAATGCTCCGCGGTGCCCTCACGAGACGCGGTAACCGCCACTTCATGATCGCCCTGACCGTCGCGCTGGGCGCCTGCGTCGCCACCTCCATGCTCTCCGTCATGTTCAACGTGGGCGACAAGGTCAACCAGGAACTCAAGTCCTACGGCGCGAACATCGTGGTGCGCCCGCAGGGCGCGGCCGTCCTCGACGACCTCTACAGCACGGGCGAAGCCACCGAGGCGCGCTCCTACCTGCGCGAGGACGAGCTCGGCAACATCAAGACGATCTTCTGGACATACAACATCCTCGACTTCGCCCCCCCTGCTGAACGTGTCCGCCACCGACGCGAGCGGCGAGCATGTGCCCACGACCGGCACGTGGTTTGGCCACCACCTCGAGCTGGCCACCGGCGAGAGCGTCGAGACCGGCCTCGACAAGCTGCGCGGCTGGTGGGGCATCGAGGGCTCCTGGCCTGCGGACGATGACGAGGACGGCGCCCTCGTCGGCTCCACCTACGCGGCCGCCCACGGCCTGAAGGTCGGAGACACTGTCACCCTCACGCGCGAAGGCATCACCCGCGACTTTACGGTGCGCGGCATCCTCACCAGTGGTGACGACGCCGACCGCGGCGTGTTCATCCAGCTTCCGCAGGCCCAGGCGCTCCTGAACCGCGAGGGCGTCGTCGGCAGCGTCGAGGTCTCTGCCCTGACCACGCCCGACAACGACCTGGCCCGTAAGGCCGCGAAGAACCCGAACTCGCTGAGCGTGTCCGAGAAGGAAACCTGGTACTGCACCGCCTACGTCTCCTCCATCGCCTTCCAGATCGAGGAAGTCATGACGGACTCCGTGGCCCGCCCGGTCCGCCAGGTCGCCCAGTCCGAAGGCGTCATCCTGGAAAAGACCCAGCTGCTCATGGTCCTCGTGACCGTCCTGGCGCTCATCGCCTCGGCCCTGGCCATCGCGAACCTCGTGACCGCCGGTGTCATGGAGCGCTCGAACGAGATCGGCCTCATGAAGGCCGTGGGTGCCAAAGACAAGCAGATCATTGCGCTGTTCCTGACGGAGACGATCATCGTCGGCCTGGTGGGCGGCGTCCTCGGCTACGGCGGAGGCCTCGCGCTGGCACAGGCGATCGGCTACATGGTCTTCCACTCGTCGATCTCCTTCGTGCCCGTTGTCGTCGGCCTCGTCGCCGTCCTCGTCATCCTCGTCGTCCTGGGAGCCTCCATCCCGGCGATCCGCTACCTGCTGCGCCTCAACGCGGCGGAAGTCCTGCACGGAAGGTGATGCCCATGTCCAGACGAGCAATGTTCTGGCGGATGGTCACCTCCTCCATCCTGCGCCGCCGCTCCCGCGTCCTCATCGCGATCCTCGCCGTCGCCATCGGTGCGACCACACTGTCCGGCCTCGTCACGATCGCCGTCGACGTGCCGGCCCAGCTGGCCCGTGAGATCCGCTCCTACGGCGCCAACCTCGTCGTCACCCCCGCCGGCGACGTGCCCATCACGGACGAGGCCGTGGCCGTCGCGACCACCCAGGTGCCCGCGAGCGCTCTGGTCGGATCCGCCGCTTTCGACTACGAGACCGTCACCATCAACGACCAGCCCTACGTCGCGGGCGGCGCCGACCTGGAGGCAGTGCACGCCATGAACCCGTACTGGTTCGTGGACGGTGAGTGGCCCGCTGCGACGGGACAGGTCCTCGTGGGCGAGCAGGTCGCCTCGACGATTGACGTGAAGGCCGGGGACACGATCACGGTGAGCCAGCTGGACGCCGGCGCGTCCTCGAAGGGCGCGCAGGTGCAGTCCGGCGCCCCGGCCTTGGGCCTGAAGGTCGACCCGCGCACCGTCACCCTGACCGTGTCCGGCATCCTCAAGACCGGCGGCAACGAAGACGGCTACGTGTACATGTCCGCCCAGGACATGAGCGCCCTGACGGGCCAGAGCGGCACCGTGTCGCTCGCCGAGTACTCGATCGCGCTGGAGGGTGAGCAGCTGAGCGCCATCGCCGACGCGATGAACGCCGCGAACCCCGAGATTCACGCCCAGACCGTGCGCCGACTCGCCCAGTCCGACACGGGCGTCCTCGCGATGCTGCGCTCCCTCCTCGTCGTCATTACCGTCATCGTGCTGGCGCTGACCATGATCGGCGTGTCCACGACGATGATCGCGGTCGTCACCGAGCGCCGCAACGAGATCGGCCTGCGCAAGGCCCTGGGCGCGACCGGCCGATCCATCACCCGCGAGTTCATGGGTGAAGGCGTCATGCTCGGGCTCATCGGAGGCATCCTGGGGGCGGGAGCCGGCTACGGCCTCGCCGTCCTCATCTCCACCTCCGTGTTCCACCGATCCATCTCGCTGCACCCCGTCATCCTCCTCGGCACGGTCGCCTGCTCGATCCTCATTGCCGTCCTCGCCTGCCTCCCGCCCGTGCGCCGCGCACTGGCCGTCGACCCCGCGCTCGTCCTGCGCGGAGAATGAGAGTCACCATGACCACCTCCACCGCCACCCCGGCCTTGTCGGCCCCCACGGACGCGCTGCTGAGCCTCGAGGGCGTCTCCAAGATCTACGGCGACCTGCACGCCCTCGACAACGTGTCCCTCGAGATCCCGCGCGGCCAGTGGGTCTCCATCGTCGGCCCCTCCGGATCCGGCAAGACCACGCTCATGAACATCGTCGGCGCCATGGACACCGCCACCAAGGGCACCGTCATGCTGGACGGGCACGACATCTCCGACCTGACCGCCGACGAACTCACCGAGGTGCGCTGCCGCACCATCGGCCTCGTCTTCCAGCAGTTCCACCTCATCGGCCACCTGACGGCCCTCGAAAACGTCATGGTCGCCCAGTACTACCACTCAATGCCCGACGAGAAGGAAGCCCTCGAGGCCCTCGACCGCGTCGGCCTCGCCGACCGCGCCACCCACCTGCCGCGCCAGCTCTCCGGTGGCGAGCAGCAGCGCGTGTGCGTGGCCCGCGCCCTCATCAACTACCCCAAGCTGCTGCTGGCCGACGAGCCCACCGGCAACCTGGACGAGACCAACGAGGAGATCGTCCTCGACCTGTTCAACCAGCTCCACCAGGACGGTACGACCCTCATGGTCGTCACCCACGACGCGCTCGTCGCCGAACAGGGCCAGCGCGAAATCCGACTCGACCACGGCAAGGTCGTCAAAGGAAACCTGGCACGACCACGACTTCGAACAGCGCGCCTCCGGCCTGGTCCTGCCCGGCCGCGACGGCGACGCGCGCAGCGGAAAGGACAAGGTGCGATGACCACGCCCACCACTGTTGAGAGCCGATCCCGCTGGGTCACCCCGGCCTCGTACGCGGTCCTCGGCGCCCTCGGCGCGACCATCCTGGCCGCGTGCACGCCCAATACCGGCCTGGACATGACCAAGCCCATGAGCGACGGCACCTGGACCGCGCAGTCCAACCCCGACGACCAGGGCTCCATCGGCACCATCACGATCACCGTCGAGGGCGGGCGCATCACCGCCACCTCCTACGAGACGATGCTGGCCGACGGCACCGACAAGGGCGCCGAATACGGCAAGAGCTCCTCGGGCGAGGTCTTCAACGAGGACTACTACAAGAAGGCGCAGGCCGCCGTCGCCTCCTACCAGGAGTACTCCGACAACCTCACCAAGGTCGGCGACCCCGCCAAGGTCGACGTCATCACCGGCGCCACCGTCGCCCACCAGCAGTTCGTGCAGGCCGCCATCCGCGCCATCGCCGCCGCCCAGGGCGTATCGCCCGACGGCGCCGACGACATCAACATCCCCGGCCTGAACGACGCCACCAAGGACGGCGACCTCGACAAGGACCTCGGAGGCTCCGACGGCTGAGACCGCGCGCTTCGCCGGCACCCCGGTTGACGAGGCCGTGGGCGACTCCGCGGAGAATGCGCCCATGTGGCGCTCCTCCTTCCCTGCGATGGGCACCCGCGTCGACATCATCGGCTGGGGCGGGGACGGCATGGCGATCGTCAACGCTGTTGTCGAGGTCGTGGCGCGCCACGAGAACATGTGGAGCGTGTTCCGGCCGTCGTCTGAGGTGTCGCGACTCAATGCCGCTGTCCGTGATGCCGCGTGCGGTAACGGTGCGTCCCGGTGTGTGTCCGATTCCACGCAAGGCGGCCCCGGCCTCGTCGTGAGCGAAGAAACCGACCGACTGCTGCGTGACGCGCTGGCGCTCGCGGAGGCGACCGGAGGAGCGTTCAACCCGCTGATCGGGCCGCTCGTTGCCGCCTGGGATGTTAAGGCGATGCGGGCCGCGTACGTTGCGGGTGTGCCGTTGCCTCCCGCGCCCGCTGCTGATGTTGTCGAGGCGGCGTTGCGCGCGTCGTCGTGGGGATTGTTGTCGCGTGTTGGTCAGCGACGTTGGGCGATGGGGGTCCCCGGTGAGTCCGTGGGCGGTGTGGATGCGCCCAGCCCACGCCTCGACCTGGGTGGGATCGCGAAGGGGTACACCGCCGACGCGTGCCGCGACCTGGCGGTGGCCATGGGCGCGCGCGGCGTCCTCGTGTCGGTGGGGACCTCGTCGGTGTCGGTGTTCGGGACTCGCGCCGACGGTTCTTCGTGGCGCGCTGGCCTGCGCGACCCTCATGGAGGGCCCACGTCAGTTGCGGGTGTTGTTGAGCTGCCTGCAGGCGACATGGCGTCGCTGTCGACGTCCGGCGACAACCTGGGGCCGCTGGGCGGGGTTCGCGCGGATTCTGTGGCGGCGCGTTCGGCTGAGGTTCGCGCGGGGCGTGAGGCCGAGCGTGCGGCTGGGCGTGCGGCTGGGGCTGTGTCGGATCGTCGCGCGCGTGAAACATCGCGTGAAACACCTGTGGGTTGTGGTACTGCCCGACATGGTCGTGGCCTCGCACCGCTCAGCGGTGATGTGCGTGGTTCCGGGCCCTCCAACGATGATGCGCCCGTTCACGTCGATGCATCTGCCAACGCCGTTTCCTGGCCAGGCTGCACGCTTGCTGGACCACCACATCATCGACCCGCGCACGGGGTATCCCGCTCATGCAGGTGTACGACAAGTTAGCGTCGTGGCCTCGTCGGGTGTGCTGGCAGAAGCCCTGTCGACGGCTCTGCTCGTCGATCCGTCCATCGATGTTTCTGATGTCGTGGCTCGCTGGACCCGCGTGACGGGTGCCCCGGCCTCGGCGAAGGTTGTGGGCCTGGTGTGGGCGGGGTTCTGAGCGACCTCGCACCAGATACGGAGGCATTGCACTAGTTAGGGTGGCATTGCACTACGTAGTAGGTGGTGCATTACGTTCCTAAGTAGTGCAGTGTCACGTTGGAACAAGCTAGTGTGCGGGCTCGGCGTGTGTGACATTCCGTGTACTCATCGATTCGTGCCGCCCTGTAGAGATACTCCTGATCGAGTTATCCACAGGGGTTTTCCTGAGGGCGAGTTATCCACAGGGGACGAGCGTGTGGCTGACGATGAGTGCATGTTTGTGGATCATCGATGCATGAGCATTCGGGCGATGACAGTGGTGACAACCTCTTCAAGGGAGAGGGGGGTCTTCAAGGGCATGAACGATGGGCCGTGCATACGTGTAAGAAAAGGGTGCTACGTTCGCGTCGATAGTGCAGATGCGTTCTCAACGTTGTGGAACGCGTGGATGACGGTCGCTCAAGCAAGAATTCTCGCTGTGTGTGCCAGCGCGCATCGTGATCCTGTGCTCGTGGGTATCAGCTCGCTTGTTGCGCGTTCGATTCCGCTCTGGGAAGCAAATCCGGATGTCGTTGCATGGTTCGGGGCCCGGCGACCCAAGAGAAACTCCCTCCTGTGAAGATACCGGTAGCAACTGTCCCGGCAGTCAATGTTTGTGCCACGACGAGCCGGCCGAGAGAAGAAGAAATAGAAGTTGTCGATGGTCTTCAATGTGAATCAACTGTCGATGCTGTTGTGCGAATGGCTTGCTACTCGGAGCCTTTGAGTGCTTTTGTCGCTACTTGCATGGTGTTGTGCCATGAATCGGGTTTCTCACGATTCGCTCAGGACGAGGCTCGATGCCTCGCGGAGATGGTCAGGGATCGTATGAAAGCTCGTTTGTCGCAGAGACGACAGGAAATTAGCTGCTTGCCATACAAACGCGCGGTGCTTTTGATCGATGCCGCTGATCCGGGGTGTGAGAACCCAGCCGAGGCTGCGCTGCTGTGGGTTCTCAAGTCGGTGAGTGCCTTCGAGGTTGTGACCCAGTTCGAGATCGTCATCAACGGGCATCGCTACTTTGCGGACATAGCGATTCCTGCGCTCATGATCATCTTCGAGTTCGATGGCATTGGGAAGCTTGGTAAGGATGATGCAGAGTTTGCCCGCGCGAAACGGGAGTGGATGCAGCGAGAGAATGACTTGCGAAAAGCTGGATGGACGATTCATCGAGTCTCGTGGACAGACTATGAAGATTTCAATGCGTTGCGAGCATGGGCTATCAGCGTCCTGCGCCCCTATCAGATGCGCATATCTGCGCAATCGGAGATGCTCTGGGTACTTCCGACAGAAGAATGCGATGGTCCGCAACGGCGTTTTCATGTGCGTCGCCGGTAATGCTGCTCGAGACGGGAAGGCATTGCACTACTTAGCGCAGCATTGCACTAGATAGTACGTAGTGCATAGCTTCCCTAAGTGGTGCAATGTCGCAGATAAACAAGGTTAATCGCGGAGTGGGAGGACCTCACTCGATCAATCAGGAGCGTGATGCGATGTCAGGACTACTGGTCGCTGGGCATTAAGGCGTCGGGGCCTGGCAGGGCTTTGGGATGACGTGCCGAGCAACATCAGCCGCAAAGGCCCCACTGGTGTGGAGGTCGCTGGAGAGACTGGAGGGCCTGGCTGTGGCGCCCGTGGGCGGTTACGGGCCCTGGCCGGGCTTTGGGATGACGCGCCGAGCGAAGCTCGCAGTGCGGACGGCTCGCGGGCGGGCCGCCGCCCACGGCGCAGTACGGCCCAGCAGGGCACGCCAAGCATGCCTGCCCCACAGAGCGGCACGACGACGCCCGGAATACCGTGGGACCCACAGCAACACCAGAATTCAGCCGGAATGTCCCGCAAGCAGGGTTGCCAGGTGGACGCCCCCGCGGCCCGCCAGCTGGGCGGCCTGGGTGCGGCACGAGAAGCCGTCCGCCAGGTACACGGCATCGGGCTGCGCCGACAGGACGGCAGTAGCGAATGCGACGCGACGGCCACAGACAGGTCGTAGTGGCCCGCCTCCATGCCGAAATTCCCGGCCAGGCCGCAGCAGCCCTCGAGCCTCCTCACGCGCGCCCCCAGCGATTCGAGCAGCGCCTGATCCGCATCCCAGCCCATGACGGAATAGTGGTGGCAGTGCGGCTGCGCGACGATCTCGACGCCCTCCAGGCTCGGCAGGCGCCGCGCGGACGTGGGCAGAGCCGACAGAACCTCGGCGAGGGTGTGCGTCACGGAAGACACCAGCGCCGAACGCGGGTCCTCGGGCAGCAGGTCCAGCAGGTCGTCGCGCAGCACCGCCGTGCACGACGGCTCGACGCCGACGATCGGGATCCCCGATGCCGCGAAAGGCGCAAGAACGCCCAGCAACGACGCCAAGTGCTTCTTCGCACCCGTCAGCTGACCTGTCGTAATCCACGTCAGGCCGCAGCACGCGTCCGGCGCGACGATCGGCGCGAACCCGTTCGCCTCGAGCACGTCAACAACCGCGCGCGCCCCCGCATCATCCAGGGTCTGGCTAAACGAGTCCGCCCACACGAGCGCATACGGCCGCCCGCCGGGGTCGCGCGGCCCGCTCAGGATCGGGGAATCCGCCATCGACGAGGCAGTGGCCCCCTCGCGCTCGCGGGCGGAGTCGGACGAGGCCTGGGCGCCTCCGCGCTTGCGGGCACGGGTGGCGGCCTCGGACGTCGCAGTGTCGGAGGATGCGGCATCGTCAGGCGTGAGCGTCGGGACAGAGCCTGCCAGCAGCGAACGCTTGCGAGCCCACGCGGTGAAGGTGCCGGACTGGAGGGCGGGCATGCCTCGGCGAGGGTCGAGGCCGATGATGCGGAAGGCGAGCGAGCGCAGGGGGGCCACCGACATGATGGCGTTCGCGACGGTCGCCAGGCCGGGCACGCGCGCGGTGACGCGGGTGAGGCGCGGTAGCCAGCCGAGCGTGTAGTGGCTGAGGGGGCGCACGCGTCCCCGGTAGGTGCGGAAGAGCGCTTCGGAGCGGTAGCGGGCCATGTCGACGCCGGCGGGGCAGTCGGCGGAGCAGGCCTTGCAGGCGAGGCACAGGTCGAGGGCCTCCAGGACCTCGGGGGAGTCGATCGCCTTGACGAGCTGCGAGTTTGCGGCCTCCTGGAGGATACGGGCGCGCCCTCGGGTCACGTCCTTCTCCTCGCGCGTGGCCAGGTAGAGGGGCACATGAAGGTGCCGGACACTCCCGCGCGGCACTTGCCCACACCGGTGCAGCGGTGGACGGCGGCCGTGAAGTCGCCGCCGTCGTGGGTGAAGGCGAAGCCGCCGTCTGCCGGCATGGGGCGCGCAGCCACGCGGCGCAGGTTCGCGTCGAGGGGGTCGACGCCCGGCTGGAGCTCGGGTGCGCCTCCCGAATCGCCGGCAACACCGGCAGCCCCGGCAGCCACGCCCCCGCGCGCAGCAAGAGCCCGCGCCCGGGCGCGGGAGGCGGCCTCGGCCTCGTCCATGGGGGCGGCGAGCACCCCGGGGTTGAGGAGGTTGTCCGGGTCGAAGACGTGCTTGACGCGCGCGAACAGGTCGAGCATGTCGGGGGGAGTACATGAAGCGCAGGAGTTCGCCGCGGGCGCGCCCGTCGCCGTGTTCGCCGGAGACGGAGCCGCCGTGGGCGGCGCAGATGCGGGCCGCGGACTGCAGGAAGGCACGCGAGTGGGCCACGCCCTCGGGGGTCTCGAGCGGCATGGCGAGGCGCACGTGCACGCAGCCGTCGCCGAAGTGCCCGTACAGGAGCCCGTCGATGTCGAACTCCTCCATGAGGGCGGTGAAGTCGCGCAGGTACGTGCCGAGGTTCTCGGGCGGGACGGCCGCGTCCTCGAAGCCGGGCCAGGCCTGCTTGTCGCCGCCGCCCTCGCCGTCGGGTGGGGTGCGTCCGCCCAGGCCCGCACCGTCGGCGCGGATCCTCCACAGAGCCGAGGCCTGGGCCCCCGGCGGATACACGACCGTGTCGATGGCGGCCGAGTCGGCGCACAGGGCGCGTGCGCGCTCCAGGGAGGCGGTGACGTCTTCGCCGGGGGCGCCGACTTCGACGAGGAGCCAGCCTTCGCCGTCGGGCAGGGCGGGGACGGCGCCGGGGCCCTTGTGGGCGCGCACGACGTCGACGAGGCGACGGTCCATGCCCTCCACCGCGAGGGGGGAGTGGGCGAGCAGCGCGGGCACGTCGTCGGCGGCCTCGATCATGGAGCGGTAGCCGAGGGCGGCGAGCACGGGCGCGTCGGGCAGGGGCACGAGGCGCACGGTGATGGACAGGATGAGGACGAGGGTGCCTTCTGTGCCTGCGAGCATGGCGGCGAGGTTGCGTCCGCCCTCGGGGGTGAGGTGCTCGAGGGAGTAGCCGGAGACCTGGCGCTTGAAGCGGCCGAGCCCTGTTCGGATGGGCGCCAGATGAGAGTCGATGAGGGAGGCGAGGCCCGGCACGTCGCTGAGGGCTGCGTCGTGGCCGGTCGTGGCCGTGAAACGGCGCCCCTGCCCGTCCACGCAGTCAAGGGAGACGATGTTGTCGGAGGTTCGCCCCCAGGCGGTCGCGTGCGGGCCGCACGCGTTGTTGGCGACCATGCCGGCGATCGTCGCGCGGTTCTGGGAGGAGGGGTCGGGGCCAAAACGCAGCCCGTGCTTCGCGGCGGTGGCCTGGAGGGTGGAGCCGACGCAGCCGGGTTCGACGGTGGCGGTGCGGGCCTCGGGGTCGATGGAGATGACGCGGTTCATGTGCCGCGAGAAATCGAGGACGAGGCCGGGGCCGATCGCGTTGGACGCGCACGAGGTGCCGCCGCCTCGGGCGGTGAGGGGGACCCCGTGGGCGCGGGCGAGGTCGAAGGCTGCGATCGCCTGCTCGGACGTGCGCGGGAAAGCGACGGCCAGGGGCGGGATGCGCGTGAGGCCGGCATCGGAGGAGTAGCGCGCTCGCGTGCCGCTCGAGGCGTCGACGTCGATGAGTGCGCGCAGGTCCGTCAGGAAGCTCTCGCTCATGGTGCCAGTGTGTCACGCGGGCGCGCGATGGGCGGTGGATATCCGGTGTGCGGATGGTCGCGCGAGGCCGTGGCCGGTTGGGCGCGCGTGGGGGCCGCGGCGCTTTGGACAAAAGGAGAGGGCCGAGGCAGCGGGTGCCTGCGGCCCTGACGATTACGCGGGTTCCGGGTCGTCGCGGAAGAGCTTGGGGAAGGGTGTCACGGGGACGGGCATGCGCTCCACGGGCGGCAGATGAGGGCTGACCACCTGTTCGGACTTTGGGTACAGTCGGGGCGACGACTCCGTGTTCAGGCAGTAGGGGGACAGTTCGCGGCGCGTCTCGTCGGACGCCGGAACCTGCGGTTCTGGCGCCGAATATTCAACGATGCGCAGCTTATCTCTGTCCATTGAGTACCACCCTGTTCTCTCTCACAAGCCATGCCGCGCAGTAGTCTAACCGGGTGGAAGATGCTGCGCCATCCGGATTCCGAGCGACATCTGTCATCGTACACGACATTGGTCCTAAGTCGTCGGACAATTGAGGATAGTTGCTCAGAATGTGTCAGTTGCTGACGTTTCGCGGCGCTGCGCCGCTGTGGGGACTGTGGGTGTGCGCGTGCGACGGTGCTCCCAGCCTGGGGCTGGGAGCGCCACTCAGCATGAATTAGCGGTCGGAGGCCTTGTTTGCTCGTGCATCCTCGAGCGCTGCCCGTCCTTCATTGCGTGTTTGGGTTAGGCCTGGTTGCGCGAGACACTCCAGTTATCGGTCAACCCCAACTCGTGAGCCTTGTCGAGCATTTCCCATTCCTCGTCCGTCGTCTGGTCTGCGCCAGCGACGATGTTTGCGAAGTCCTGCGAGGTGCGTGTGCCTTCGTCAAAGTAGTCCATGTGATGCTCGAGGCTGTGCCAGACGTCTGTCAACCAGCGTGAAATGCCGGGGACCTTCTTGTTGACCCAATAATCTGCCGAGTCTGTTGCATCCCCGCTGAGGTGAGTAATTCCATCGAGATTGCGGGGATCCTTCCCGTATCCACTCGAGGCTAGTAGGTTGAGATCCTGGACTGAATCGTGTGTTGGGATGGATGAGACGTAGACGTGGTCCTTGGGGACGTTGTACTCATCGATGCTCTGAACGCCGGAACCGGGGGAGCCGCACATGATGAAGCGGTCGACGGTGCCCGGGGCGACGAGGGTCATCGACTTGCCGGAGGTGGTGGAACCGTAGGAGTGGCCGATGAGGGTGTTGACGAAATTGTGATTGTTCGCCTCGGCGCTTGCGCGCAGCCCCCTCCTCGAAGCGCGCGAGCTTGGGGGCCGCGCGATCCGCGTAGCGAATGTCCGTTGCCTGAATGAGATCAACCCCCTCGTTTTTGGGGGCGACGTAGCCGAGGTAGGAGATGGTGGCGACGTTGTTAGGGTCAATCCCCGCGTAAGCGGTCTGCTTCCGGAGTCGTTCGTTGATCTCCATGTAGTCCCCGAGGTCGCCGCGCACGTTCGTGCCGATACCGGGGACGAGTGTCGACACGTGCGTGGCGGTGTCGGGATTGCCCGACGAGACGATGGCGGTTGTGCGCTGGCGATCCTTGTCGTAGTCGAAATCGAGCAGGTAGGCGGGGGGAAGTCCGCTCTTGGCACGTTCGGTGTCGTTGGTTTGTCGTCGGATCGCAGCCAAGTCATCGTAATGCTCCTGGGCCACTCTCATTCGCTCAGTTGCTTTTCGGTATTTTTCTCGCAGGTCGGCGGGGATGTGGTTCGTGCTGGTTTCGCTTGCGGCCTTGAGGTATTCCTTCCTGGCTTTGTCGTATTCCTCCGTGGCAGCGGATAGTTCTTCCTTGGATTCCTCGAAGGCTCCTGCTCGATAGGTTCCGTCGGCGTGGAGATAGCCGTCAAGTGCGTGCTTGTTGGCCCTGTCGCGTGCCACTGCGGGGAGTCCGTCGAGGTGGCGGATGTCGTCCGGGCGTCGATTGATGAGGAATTGTTGCTGCTCGTATGACAGTGATTTCCACCAGGCTGCGTTCTGGGAGGGAGTCCAGTTTGGCTGCGGGAAGTCGGGGACGCCGATGACCTTGTTGTTTGCCCCGTCGCCGTCCGTGTAGCGATCGTTATTGATATTGCTAAGAGCCTCGCAGAGGTTTCTGTCAACCTGGTTGGCCTGTTTGACAATTTCCTTGATTTGTCGACGATATCGAGGTATTCCTGAGAAGGGGCGTCTTCTCGCCTTGATAAACTATGGTCGATGACGGTGCCATTGGTGAGGATCGTGCATTCGACAGCGGATGCGTACGCTAGCAAGCTGTGGACGTTTGCCACGACGGTCGCAACCCCGTCGCGTGCGCCCTCGATGGCCATGAGGGCTCCGTTGACGTTGGTGAGCGCGTGCTCAAGCGAGGCGAGGTTCGTGAGGGTCGTTGCGCGCATCGCTGTGACGGCTTCGCCTTCGGACCGGACGGCGTTCAGGGCGTCCTCGCCGGTCTCGTAGGCCTCGCGCAGGACTTGGTTCGCTTCGAGCAGGTCCTTTGCGATGGACTCGAGAGATCCGCTTTCCCAGTTGAGAATGTTTGCCCATGTGATCGCCATGGTTCACTCTCCCTTCGAGGGGCCGACGGGTGGGCAGGGTTCGGGGACGCTCGCCATGACCTGTTGGATTGACTGCTGGTTGATGTCTTCTGTTGCCCAATACTCGGTGGCCGAGGCCTGAACGTTGTCGGCCAGGGTTGAGAAGGAGGTCTTCAGTGCCAGCAGCTGGTCCTCCATGTGTTCGCCTGAGTATGTCGCCTGTGCGGGGGCGGAGCCGCCTTCCATGGCCAGCTGAACATAGGAAAGGTTGCGGGGAAGGGATGCGATTTTGTTGATCGTCGCCGAGAGATCGCTCAGTTTCTGGGAGAATGTCTCGAGGTCGTTCTCGCGGATGTCGAGATCGGGCATCGTTGTCCTGTCCTGCCGTCAAAGATCTGTTGTGCTAGCTCACTATTCTACCGGATTGAAGAACTGTGGGTGCGGCGTGGGGCGTGGGTGAGACGGCTCGTCGGCCGGGGCTCTATGGGTAGATGCTTACGTGGTATCTATCCCAATGTCCCTGTGTCATCCGTGTTTCTTTTGGAACGTATGAAACAATGGCCCCGAGCGCCCCATACACGTGAAGGGAAGAGCGATGGCCCTGTTTGAGTTCGAGGATGGACACCTCGTCCCCGCTCAATTCGGATATCCGGTCGCCCAGGACCTGGGACCCGACCTTGTCGACGCTATCTGCCAGCAGGTCCTGCAGATCGTCTCGCGCCCGCTATTCCCGGTGACCTGGCGTGATATGACCGGCCAGGGTGACGAGGAGACGCCGCGCCTGACCGCCCTCGACGTGTCGGGTCAGATCGTCTCCGTCGAAATTCTTAAAGAGCTCGACTCCGAGACCCTCATTACTTCCCTGTCGCGACTGGCCGAGGTCGCCTCGATTTCGTGGTCGGACTAGCGGCCGAGTACCCCTCGGGCCCCGAGGGCTTCCGCGGTGGTTGGGCGCAGTTCCGCGACTCGATGCCCCCGGCGGTGGGGCCGGGCCCGCGACTCATCATCGTGGCGGGCGAGATCGACCCCTCGGTGCGCCCCGCTCTGTCCATCTTGGCGACGTCCGGCGTCGAGGTGCACCTCATGAACCTGCGCCAGATGTCGAATGGGCGCCTGTTCCTGGACGTGAACGCGGTGGGTCCGCGCCTCTACGGCCATGCCCCGCAGCTCCTCGCCTCCGCCACCGCGCCCGCCCCCGAGATCGCGGCGCCCGCGGAAGAACCCATCGAAGAGAGCGTTGCTGAAGCCTCCGGGGAGAGCGATTCGGAGACCCCAACGACGCGACCCACCCCGAAGGTGGCGCCTCACCTGCGCGACGTGTTCACGTACCCGATCGATGAGGAGCCCCCGGCTCCCTGGCAGCCTGCCGCCGAGGAAGGCGTCCAGGACGAGGCCGAGGCTGAGTTGGCCGACGCGCTCGAGGACGCCGAAGCCCCGCAGCAGGGTGAGACCGCCGATCAGGCTGACATCATCGAAGGCGACGACATCGAGGAGCCCGCGGATGAGTGGGCGCCGACCGACGAGACAGGCGAGGCCGATGCCCGTGACGCTCTCGCCGCTGACGAGCAGCACGTCGCCGACGATCACGTCGAGGCGGTTGACAGCTCCGACCTGAACGAAGCAGCCGAGGATGCCGCAGACGAGCGCGACGCCTTCGCGCACGAGGCCAACCCGGCCGAGGCCGACAGCGTCGAGGCCGCGCAGCTCGCCGAGACGCACCCCGGTGAGGAGCGCAAGCAGGTCGACGAACTCATCGATCACGAAGAGATTGGCGCGGAAGAATCAGCCCGCGCTGACGAGGTCGAAGCCGCGGAAGAACCCATCGAAGAGAGCGTCGCCATGCCCGAGCAGGCCGATGAGCAGCAGGAGTCCGAGGAGGACAAGCCCCGCTGGGAGCGTCCCGCCCACATGAGCCGCCGTGCGAAGCGCCGCGCTCGCGAGGAGGCGCACGAGCTTAACGACGGCGGAGCGACCGAGGCTGCCACGGCCTCGTCCGTGGACCGTTCCGATGAATCCCCCCGAGGTCGCCGCGGCCCGTGCAGAAGGCCTGCCGGTCCTCGGCCGCGACGAGGCTGGGCTGCGCACCCTCGCGCAGATCCTCGGTCAGGACACGCCCCTCGTTGCCCGCAGCGAGCTCGGCCTGCCCACCGACCTTGTGCTCGCTGCCAGCGGCGCGGTGTTCGGCGCAGGTCTGACCTACCCGTCGCTCGATACCCTCCTGACAGCGCGCGGCCTCGGCCACCTCGACGCCTGGAGGCAGGTGCGCATCGGCGATCGCCTGGGCCCGACCTTGGCCGAAGCGCTCGACGAGGTCAACCGCGAGATCGTGCGCGAATATGCGCAGGCTCCGCGCGGCCACCGCTCCGCCAAGCACTAACGCGACCGCGGTGAGCGCCCGCAAAGCGCGACGCTGACACAACGAAGGAGGCCCGGGATCGTGCGATCCCGGGCCTCCTCGCTGCCTGATGCTCAGCGTACGAAAGCGTCCAGCCAGCCTCGCATCGTCGCGTACACGGCCTCGCGCACGGGAGCGTCCGACAGAACCAGATCGTGCTTGCCGGGGAAACGCGCGATCGTCACCAGGTCCGACAGGCCCAGGCTCCGCTGGGCGATGACCGTGGGGTCCAGGACGGTGTCGGAGGTGAAGACGCGCTCGGACCACTCCTCGTCGAAATAGGCGGACGTGGACACCATTGACAGGACCGGGCACTCCAAATGCACGTCCTTTTCGATCGTCTCGTGCCCGGCCATAATCGCCTCGAGCCACGAGGCCGGCACCGGGTAGGACTCGGGGCGCTTCCAGTCCTGAATAATCGGCCAGCCCGCGACCGACGGGTCGCGTGGGTCTAGCCCCTCGGGGATTGGCAGCTCCGATGAAGCCCGGCCCGCGAGCGAGCGGCCGTAGTGCCCCGCCCCTCCCGTGGGCACCTCCCACATCGGACTGCGCGACGCGATGCGCCCGATGACGGGAGCCATCGCCCCGCGCCAGGCAGCCATCGACTGCATCTCCAGCCAGCCCGAGTTCAGGATGAGGCCGGCCAACACGCCCGGGTGGCGATGCGCCCACAGGGTTGCGATCAGGCCGCCCGTCGAGTGGCCCATGAGGACGATCGGCTCGTCGTCGCGCTCCTCGCGGATGATCTCGATGGCCTCGCCGATCTCCTCGTCGTACACGGACAAGTCGTCGGTGTACCCGATCGTCTGATGGGGACGCAGGGAGCGCCCGTACTTGCGCATATCCAGCGCGTAGAACGCGGCGCCCGCCTCGCGCAGCCGATCCGCCATCTCGGTTTGGAAGAAATAGTCGTTGCGTCCGTGCAGGTACAGGACCGTCAAGCGGGCGCTCGCGGGCGGGGTCGCGCGCACGAGGGTCGCCACGCAGGGGCCCTCCGCGTCGTCGAGCAGCTCGATCGTACGAGACTCGTATCCGTCGCCGAGGATGTCGGCGCGCCACGAAAGCCCGGGAGGGCCGGCCTCGCCCCAGGGGGCCATGACGTCGCGCTCGGGGATCCCCTCGGGCGACAAGGCCGGGGTGTCCACCCCGGACAGGTCGGGCAGGCCGCTCGTGTCGGGCATCAGCTCGCCGCCGGGCGTGGGATTGCTGGTAACGCTCATGTGGTCAGCATAACGCGCGAGGCCGCCCTGGCCTCGTTGATGAGGAGAAGAAACCGGGGCGGCCTCGACGACTTTGAACGCCGATCAGGCGAAGGAGGATGCGCGCGAGGGGATGCGCTCGTTGAGGAACTCGTCGAGGAGGGCCGTCAGCTGGTCGTGCTCGATGAGGAAGCCGTCGTGGCCATGGTCGGAGTGGATCTCGCGGTAGAACGCGCCCGAGATGCCGGCCGCCATCTGCCAGACCTGCTCGGGGAAGAACAGGCGGTCGGAGTCAACCGCGACGACGAGAGTGCGGGCGGTGACGGCCTTCAGCGCCTCGAGGACACCGCCGCGGTCGCGGCCCACGTCGTGGGAGAGCATCGTGCGGCACAGCGTCACGTAGGAGCCCGCGTCGAAGCGGCGCACGATCTTCTCGCCGTGGTAGTCCAGGTAGGATTCCACCGCCAGACGCCCGCCGTGCAGGGGGTCCTCGTCGTTCTGGGGGATGCGGCCGAAGCGCTCGTCCAGCTCCGAGGGGGAGCGGTAGGTCGTGTGCGCGATCTGGCGGGCGAGCGCCAAGCCCGCGGTGGGGCCGGGACCCGCGTAGTAGTCGCCTCCGCGCCAGGCCGGATCCAGCTGGATCGCGCGGATCTGCGTGTGGGTCCAGGCCGCCTGGTCGGCGGTCGTCTGCGCGCCCGAGGCCACGACCACGAGGCGGCGCACGCGCTCGGGGTAGCTGACCGCCCACTCGATCGCCCGCTGGCCGCCCAGCGATGCGCCCACGACGAGGCTCCACTCATCGATGCCGAGCAGGTCGGCCAGACGGGACTCGGCGTAGACCTGGTCGCGCGTGGAAATGACGGGGAAGCGCGAGCCCCACGGCGCGCCGTCGGGAGCGAGGGACGCCGGGCCCGTCGACCCCTGACAGCCGCCCAGCACATTCGCGGCCACCACGTAGTAGCGTTCCGTGTCGATGATGCGCCCCGGGCCCACGATCTGGTCCCACCAGCCGGGGGTCGGCTGGCCGGGCGCCGCGTCGCCGTACACGTGCGCGTCGCCGGTCAGTGCGTGCAGGATGAGGACCGCGTTTGAGCCGGCCTCGTCCAGCTCGCCCCACGTTTCGTATGCGAGCGTCACGCTGGGCAGGATCTCGCCGTTCTCCAGGCGCTGGGCGCCCAGGTTCGCGAACTTGCGGAAGGCGACCGGGTCGCCCTCGCGCCACGCGCCGGAGACGGGGGCGGGGGGCAGGTTGTGACGGCTCATGATGTCCTTCTTTCGCAGGGGCGGTTCGCTCTCGCGGGAGGCAGGGGAGGGGCAGCGGCGGCCTCGGAGCCTCAGGAGTGTGCGTATCCCCGAGGCCGCCGACGGGTCTGTTAGGCCGTGGCCGCGCGGGCCGCGTCGAAGCCGAGCTGCAGGTCGGCGAGGATGTCCTTGATGTTCTCCAGGCCGATCGACAGGCGCACGGTACCGGGCGCGACGCCAGCCTTGACCAGCTCCTCCTCGGTCAGCTGCGAGTGCGTCGTCGAGGCCGGGTGGATGACGAGGGACTTCGCGTCGCCGATATTGGCGACCACGGGCAGGAGCTGCACGCCGTCCGCGAAGGCCCGGCCGACCTCGTACCCGCCCTTGATGACGAAGGAGAGCAGGCCGCCCGTGCCCAGCGGCGCGTACTTCTTGCCCAGCTCGTAGTAGGGGGAGGACTCCAGGCCTGCGTAGTTGACGGACTCGACGTCCGGGTGGGCCTCCAGGAAGTGGGCGACCGCCAGCGCGTTGGAGACGTGGCGCTCGATGCGTAGGGACAGGGTCTCGATGCCCTGCGAAATGAGGAACGCGTTGAAGGGGGAGGTGACGGCGCCCAGGTCGCGGTTGATGAGCGTCTGGATGCGCAGCAGGAACGCCAGGTTCGCGCCGAGCGCGCCGCCCACGCCCAGGTCACGGGCGTAGACGAGGCCGTGGTAGGACTCGTCGGGAGTGTTGTACAGGGGGAAGCGCTCGGGCTGGGAGGCGAAGTCGAAGTTGCCCGAGTCGACGATCGCGCCCGCGATCGAGGTTCCGTGACCGCCCAGGTACTTGGTGGCCGAGTGGACGACGATGTCGGCGCCCCACTCGATCGGTCGGATCAGGTAGGGGGTGGCGACCGTGTTGTCGACGATGAGGGGCACGCCGACCTCGTGGGCGACCGTTGCGATCGGCTCGATGTCGAGGATGTCGCCCTGCGGGTTGGGGATGGTCTCGCCGTAGAAGGCGACCGTCTTGTCGTCGGCGAGGGCGCGCCAGGCCTCGGGGTCGAGGGGGTCTGCGACGAAGCGTGTCTCGATGCCTAGGCGTCCGAGCGTGTTCTTCAGCAGGGTGACGCTGCCGCCGTACAGGGAGGGGGAGGCGACCACGTTGTTGCCGGCGACGGCCAGGGCGAGGATCGACAGGGCGGTCGCAGACTGGCCGGAGGAGACGAGGAGGCCGCCGACGCCGCCCTCGAGGGCCGCGATGCGCGCGGCGACGCCGTCGGTCGTCGGGTTGGTCAGGCGCGTGTAGATGGGACCGAGCTCCTGCAGGGCGAAGCGGCTCGCGGCCTGCGCGGTGTCCTCAAAGGCGTAGGAGGAGGTCTGGTAGATGGGCAGCGCGGTCGCGCCGGTGGCGGGGTCGAGGTTGTATCCGGCGTGAATCTGCTTGGTTTCGAAGGACCAGTCGTTGGCGGTCATTGTGCGGCTCCTTAGGTGAGGGGTGGTTCGTCTCTGATTCCCCTCCGGCGGGCCGCAGATGCGGTGAAGTGAACATGCGTCGAGGCGCGTCCCGCTGTTGGGGGACTGCGCGGCAGTCGCTTGTGCTGACGCGCAGTCAGCGGCACATTCGACGGTTCATGTCTCCAATTGTTTGTCATCGACGAGGCCGGGGCGCGGTGGTCCCGGATGGTGGACTTTTGTGACAGTCGATGTTTGCTGGCCGGGTATGTGAGTAGGCTCACGGTGATGGTTGAAAATGTTATGAAAGTGCAGGTGTTTGTGCGGTAATCATGGTGTTGGTGTTACTAATGTTGCGATTGTTGCATGTGCGAAAGTTGAGTTTTGTGGTGTGTTTGTTGCCAAGCGTGACGAAAGTGGATAGGCTCTTTCCCAGTACGCGCGCTCCGGCGCACCTAATTGGACGAGATGAGACAACGATGAGACGACGCGGAACCATTCGCACGGGCCTGACGGCTATCGCCGCCTGCGCCCTCCTCGTGCTGCCCCAGATGGCGCAAGCCGCCCCCTCTGAGGAAGAGATCGCTGCCGCCAAGGCTGCCGAAGAGGCTGCGAAGATGAGCGTCGCCCAGATCGAGGTCAAGCTCGCCGAGGTCAGCGCCAGCGCCGCAACAGCGGTGCAGAACGCGCAGATCGCTGGTGAAAACCTCAACGAGGCGAACATCGCCCTGTCCGAGGCCACCGCGACCGCCACCCAGGCCTCGGCCGAAGCCGATGCTGCTGAGGCCGCGTTCCAGGAAGGCAAGCAGCAGATCGCCTCCGTCGCGCAGGCCGCCTACCGCAATGGCGGTGGCACGCTCGACTCGCTCGCCCCCTACCTTGACTCCGACGGGCTGCGCAGCGTCGAGACGAAGCAGGCAGGCATCAACTCCTTCTCCGCCTCCGCCGAGGCGAAGATGCAGAACGTCGCCGCCCTCGAGCAGGTCGCCAAGGTGACCCGCGACGCCGCAAACGCCGCGCTCGCGAACCAGCAGGCCGCTACCAATGAGGTCCAGGCTCGCACCGACGCCGCCAACCAGGCCGCGACTGCCGCCCAGAATGAGGCCGCAATCGTCGCCGCCCAGCGCAGCGCCTACGTGCAGGAGCTGGCCACCAAGCAGAACACGACCGTCGATCTCATCAACCAGCGCGAGGCCGCCCTCGAGGCCGAGCGTCAGGAAGCCGCGCGCATCGCCGCCGAGCAGGCCGCCGCAGCCGCGGAGGCCCAGCGTCAGGCCGAGGCCGCAGCCGCCGCCGAGCGCGCTGCCGCCGCTGCCGCTGCCCAGGCCTCGTCCTCCTCGGACGACGAGGACGATGACGACTACTCGTACTCCGCACCCTCCTACTCTGCGCCTTCCTACTCCTACGAGGAGCCCTCGTACTCGGCGCCCTCTTACTCTGGCGGCGGCGCCGACACGGCTATTGCGACCGCGAAGAGCTACCTCGGCGTGCCCTACGTGTGGGGCGGCGAATCCTATGGCGGCGTGGACTGCTCCGGCCTGACCATGCTCGCGTGGGAGAGCGCAGGCGTTGATCTGCCGCACCTGTCGCGCGCGCAGTACAGCTACGGCACGCACGTGCCGATCGGCTCCATGGAGGCCGGCGACCTGATCTTCTGGTCCTCCAACGGCACCCAGTCCGGCATCTACCACGTCGCCATCTACCTGGGCGGCGGCCAGATGATCGAGGCTCCCACCTTTGGCGTGCCCGTGCGCATCACCGGCGTGTACAGCTGGGGCTCGATCATGCCCTACGCCGTGAGGCTCTGAGCTGCATCGCCACTTGGCGATCCGGGGCCGCGCAGATACACAGTCTGCGCGGCCCCGGCCTTATGTGTTGTGTGCGTGCGTGTGGCTCTGGTGTGTGGCGTGCGCACGCTACTGACGGGCCGAGGCCTCGGTGATGAGTCCCGTCCGAGGATAGATCGACGCGTCGAGGGTGGTGCCCGGGGTGGAGCATGCGTCGAGGATGGTCGCGTAGGGGGAGCCCGCGCGGCCTGCAGCAGACAGTAGGTCGCTACGGAGAACCGTGAAAGACCGCGCGGCACCGTCGGGGCCAACAAGCTCAAAGCGGCTGGTGGCGGGCCGTGACCCGTGTCTTTCGTCCAAGTTCTGGCAGGTCAGGCCCTCGTGGTGCGTGGGCCCCTCCCACCAGTCCTGGAGCGCCGGGAGGTAGCCTGCCCCGAGCTCCACGTAGACGAATGCGAATGCGGAGGCGGAGAGCACGAACGCGGCAGTGGCGACCGCTGGATGCGGGGCGCGCGCGTGGCGCCCGCGCGCAGGCGGCAGGAAAAGACGAAGGGTGTCACGGACCATCCAGCGCACAGCCGCCCACATGATCGGCACCCACCCGATGCACAGCAGGGCGAACAACGGAATGGTCGCCAACGTGGCGCGCATCGTCAGCGGCCCCAGCATTGGCTTGCCGACGGAAACCCAGAAGAAAACGCCGACGAGAATCAGGAGGTAAACGACGATGAGGCGCGCGAGGCGTCGCTCCGACGGCTTCAAGGTAGGCGCCGCGATCAAGCCAGAGCGTCCGGTTTCTCCCCGCGGGGAAGCCTGAGCGGGAGTCGACGTGTGCATGCGCCCATGCTAATGGCGAAGGCCGGGAAGCGCGGGCGCAGTGGGGCAGCGAGGGAGGCGGGAATGCGAAGGGGGCCGCGCAGACGCAAGTCCGCGCGGCCCCGGCCTCGTACCTGGTGGTGAATACGGGCAGTTGGGCCCACCAACTGGCAGTGTCAACCCGTTCCTGCGCACGTTAACCCTTGAGGTGGCAGTGTGGGCAGCCTGCCCGTGCCACCACCTATAGGGTTTACGTGCGCATTGGCGGGTTGAGGTGGCCACCGGTGGTGAGGCGCGACCCCGTCGCGGATCCCGCGAGCGCGCTTGTTGGGGCATGTGGCTACCATGAACGGCATGAGTGCCTCAGACGCCGACACCGATGCCCACCGAATGGTCGCGACCACCACGGTCCCGCAGGTCGTCAAGCCGTGGCCTGCGTACGGGTACACCCTGTTCCTCTGGTTCTGCGTGGTGTCTCCTGCGTGGGGCTTCATTGGTTTCCTCAGTAGGGATAACTGGACGCAGTGGGCGTTCCAATTGAGCCAGGCGCGAGTGATCATCGCGGCCATAGCAGTCCTCGCATTCCTCCCCATCGTCCGGGCGGCGTTCGGTCGTTTCATCCTCGACCTGATTCGCAGGATCAAGCCGATGCCCAGCGGCAAGCACGCTCCGGAAGCCCACCCCGGCACCATGTTCCTGGGGGTCGTGGCCTCGCTCGTGGTGCTCGGACTGGTTGGTCTGGTCGCGTGGGGCATGTGTGGTCAGGCTGCCCTCGACTGGCGCGATGGTCCGGTGACCCGCGAGGGAGTCACGTGCACGGCCATGAATCCCGAGGAGCGTGACGATAGGCCGGCCGTGCACATCGAGCTGACTGAGGAAGGTGGGGTCGTGCGCGCCTACGACCTGCTCCAATACGAGCTCGATCGCCACGCGGAGAAGGGCACGCCCCTGTACGCCACGATCGTCGAGGCCTGCCAGGCGCCCGGCACCCAGATCGGAATTTCTATCTACGACCGCACGGGCATCATTGTCGACGCCTGGAAGAACTAGCGCGCAAAGCGAGGTTATAGGGCACTACGTGTTGCTGTGTGGCGCTGGTTGTTGCTTGTGGACCCGCAGGTTTTCTGGGCGCAGGGCCCGGCGGTTCCTCCGGTGCCCTTCATGCCGGTGGCGGTGGGGGGTTTTGCAGCATTAGAAGCTGGCTGGCGGCGTGTCGCCGGCGTGTCGTGGTTCTAATGACGTCATTTCCCCCCGTTTGGTGACAGAGCGAGCGTCGCTTTTGTCGGTGTGGTGCCCACAGTGCAGACCACCTCGGTGAAAAGTTCTGAAAATGGGCGGTTGTGGGCGAGGTGGTCTGCGTTTTGGGCACAAGTGTCTCTCGCGGTGTGTGTTGTTCGCACGTAAGCCCTTGAGCATGCGCGTTGACCCCTCGATGCGCACGTTAACCTCTAGATGTTCATGTGGGTGGCGCTGCCCACGCGCATGCCATCGGGTTAACGTGCGGGTTGTAGGGCCCAGGTGCAGGTCATTGGGCCCACGTGCGAGTGAGAGGGACCAGGTGTGAAATCGCGGGGCTGGACATGGCTTCAGGGCCCGCGGGCGCCGCAGCCTGGCCCTGTCGACCAGGTGGCCCGGTTGTCTGAAACCATCGTCGCCTTTGCTTTCTGGTACCCGTGTGGGATTGAAACTGCCATCGCCTTTGCGGGTGAGAAATGAGCGTTTTTAGTGCGGTTTTCGGGTACAGAGGTGATGGCGGTTTCAACGGTCCCTTGTTGGGGGTGTGCAGAGGTGTCGTCGGTTTCAATGTCGCTATGTTGTCGCGCCTCGTGCGCGATATTCTTCACGGAAATGCGGCTGGAGGGGCCGTGCTGGGCGAGTTTTTCGCGGACCAGCAGTCGTGGGATTCCGCCGAGCGAGTGTGTTGCGCCGTGTGCCTGGCAGTCGGGCCCTTTTGCTGACAGTGTTAACCCTTCAATGCGCAGCTAAACCCTACTGGTGGCATGGTGGGCAGCCCGCCCAGGCCACCACCTATCGGGTTAACGTGCGAATTGAAGGGGACCGCGCAGACGCAAGTCCGCGCGGCCCCCTGTCGAAAGCTATGAGCTCAGTGCTCGCCCTCGTGCTCCTTCAAGCGCTCGTAGGAGCGGCGAATCTCGGCCTCGGCCTCTTCGCGGCCCACCCAGTGGGCGCCCTCGACGCTCTTGCCGGGCTCGAGGTCCTTGTAGACCTCGAAGAAGTGCTGGATTTCCAGGCGGTGGAACTCCGACACGTCGTCGATCTCGGTACGCCAGGAGGCGCGCTGGTCCGAGGCGGGAACGCACAGGACCTTGTCGTCGCCGCCCTTCTCGTCACGCATGCGGAACATGCCGAGCGCGCGGCAGCGGATCACGCAGCCAGGGAACGTGGGCTCTTCGAGAAGCACCAGTGCGTCCAGCGGATCCCCGTCCTCGCCCAGGGTGTCGTCGATGAAGCCGTAGTCATCCGGGTAGCGGGTCGACGTGAAGAGCATGCGGTCCAGGCGGATGCGGCCCGTCACGTGGTCGATCTCGTACTTGTTTCGGTTCCCCTTGGGGATCTCGATGGTCACGTCAAATTCCATGGCCGCGCCTTCCGCTTCAGCCCCGAAACTCGGGGGTCCAGTTGGTTGTGTCGGCGCATGGACGGGTACTGTAGGTACCGAAGTAACCACGAAGGGAAATCCATGCATCGCACGTCTATGGGGGCCATTGTAAGCGCTAGCGCCGCACTCGTGGCGACGGTCGCGCTGGTGGGTGCCGGTTGTTCGACGCAGACGGCCACTCCGGCGGACGCGCCCACGGCCTCGACCCTTGAAGCTGCGCCGATTTCCGGTGATGCGAAGGGTGGCGGGAACCCGGTTTCCGCAGAGGATGTTCAGGCGCTGTGGGCGCCGGTCGCGGCCGCCGCGGCGGAGGGTGGGTACACGGCGTGGGGCACGGTCGTGGATGCCCAGACCGGTGAGGTGCTGCTGGACGCGGATGCGTCGACGGCGCACACGCCCGCCTCGACGACGAAGACCCTCGCGGCTTTTTCGGCGCTCACCCACCTGGATCCGACGGCGACGCTGACGACGAGCGTGCTCCTGGGCGCCGATAACCAGACGCTCTACCTGGACTCCGAAGGCGATCTGCTCCTCGGCATCGGCACCTCCGACGAGGTCGAGGTGTCCGGACGCGCCGGCCTGCAGACGCTCGCCAACGATGCGGCGGCTGCCCTGAGCGAACGCGGCATCGCCTCGGTGACCCTGAACTGGCGCGGCACTCTCTTCGAGGGCGCCTCGCACCTGGCGTCGTGGGACGCGCAGGAGGTCGGCGCCTACGAGGGCCATGTCGGCCCCATGGCGATTGACGCCGGACGCACCTACGAGGGCGCCAACGCCTTCTACTCGGACGCCCCTGGCCGCGTCGCCGAGGTCTTCTCGCAGGCCCTCGGCGCAGCCGGCATCAGTGCGACGCTCGGCGAGGCCGGGGACGCCCCGGCGGGCGCGAGCGCTATCGCCTCAGTGTCCTCCGCGACGATGGGGGAGCAGCTGCGCTGGATGCTCGCGCACTCCGACAACACGCTCGCCGACCAGTACTGCCGTTTCGCCGCGCGCGCGGCGGGCGCCCCCGCCACCTACGAGGGGGCGACCGACACGGTGCGCAGCGCTCTGATCGCGGCGGGTGTGCCCACGGACGGCCTCACCCTCGAGGACTGCTCGGGCCTGTCGAGCAACGACAAGATCAGCGCCGATACGCTTGTCGGCGTTCTCAAAGCGTCCTACGCGGGGCAGGGGACCGGTGCGAATACGATGCGTCTGCTCCCGTGGGCGGGGCTCGTGGGCACGCTCTCGAAGCGCATGACCGAGGAACCCGCGGCCGGAAACGTGCAGGCCAAGACGGGTGCCCTTCAGGAGGTCACCTCCCTGTCCGGGTCTGTCATGACGATGAGCGGGCGCGTCCTCCTCGTGTCGATCGGGCACGACCGCGTGACCGAGGGCGCCTACGCCACGCGCGGCCGCCTGGACGCCTTTGAGGAAGGCCTGGCCGGGCTAAACTAGGGACATGGATATGCCGTTTGGCCCGCGCGACGTCGCGGGAGTTCTCGCCTCGCTGTCTTATGCGGGACCGTCGGCCTCTCGCGTCGGCGCCTCCGCCGTGGTGGCGCGTCTGCGTCGCTCGGTCGCTTGGTCGGATCGCCGACTCGCCGAGCTCTCTACTCTGCCCGAGGCCTCGGAGAAGGTTGCTGCCTCCTCGACCCTCGTCGTGGACCGGCGCGGCCTGATTCGTTCGGTGGGCTCCCTGCTGGAGCGTTTCGAGGACAAGCGCACCCCCCTCGTGTTGGCCGCCGAGGCCATCATCTTGCGCGCCCTGTCGAAGGATGCGACGGGCATCTGGGACATTAACGCTGGCCGCCGCGTCCTCGTGGCCCCCAACGTGCTCGCCGACGCCCAGCGCTACGCCCTCGATCAGACGGATTGGTGCCGCTGGGTGTCCCTGTGCACGGGTCTGCGCGGTGTGCACCTGACGTACGCGCCTCACCTGGTTCCCTACATTGCGGACCTGATTCACGCGCTGCCCGAGCGCAGTGATGAGCTTGTGCGCATCGTCCTGCTCCTGGATGCGCTGCCCACGGCCGAAATGGAGGTCCTCACGCCCCGCGACCTGCCCTCGATCCAGTGGCTGCGCACCCACCGCGCGCACGCCGGTGGGGTGGCACTGGTGCGCGCGTGCGCGGCGGCCGGGATGCCGTTGGCCGGGGTCGAGGCCATGCAGGCACAAACCGAGGGTTTCGCGCGCACCGTCGTGCGCGAGGGCGCGATTGCCCGCCTCCTGTCGGGCGTCGAGGCCCTGCCCGACGCTCGCGAGTACGCGGAACCTTCCGCGTGGCTGGCGCGTGTGCGCTGACGCCTCGAGCCGCGTGGGGGCGAACCCGCGCGGCCCCTTGCGCGCCTGCTCCCTGGCGGTGCGCGCTCAGGTGACCTCGTTTATTGACGAGGCCGGGGCCCCTCCCGCGCTCGTCGTTGGCTTGTCGGGTGGCGCGGATTCGTTGGCGTTGGCGCTGACGACGATTGATGTGGCCGCGCGAGTGGGAATCCCTGTCGTTACGGTGACTGTCGATCATGGCGTGCGCGCGGGTAGTGGCGAGGAGGCTCGCGAGGTCGCTGACCTGGCGGCCTCCCTGGGCGCGCGAGCCCTCGTCGAGACCGTGGCCGTCGATGGCCGGGGAGGCCCGGAGGGTGCGGCCCGGGACGCCCGGCGAGCCGCCCTGCGAGCGGTCGGGCTGCGAGAAAACGCTCCGATCCTCCTCGGGCACACGATGGACGACCAGGCTGAGACGGTGCTGCTGCGCCTGGCGCGTGGCTCCGGCCCCTCGTCCCTGCGCGCTATCGCCCCGATCTCGCGCGACGACGACGGGGTGACATGGCTGCGCCCGCTGCTCGGGTTGCGGCGAGCGGACACGGAGGCGGCGTGCGAACAGGCGGGCCTTGTCCCGGTAGAGGACCCGACGAACGATGTTGAGGGCCCGTGGCGGGCCGCCGACGGGACTCCGCTGCGCCGCTCGGCCCTGCGCCACCGCGCGATCCCGGCCCTGGCCTCGGCCCTCGGGGTGGACCCGGTTCCCGCGCTGGCCCGCACGGCCGCCCTGTGCGCGCAAGACGACGACGCCCTGACCGCCTGGGCGCGCGAGCTCACCGGAGCCGCCCGGGTCGCCGACGAACGAGATTCCGGCGACGGGGGCGCATCTGTGGCGCTCGCGGTGTCACTCCTGCGAGGTGCTCCCCGCGCGGTGCGCACGCGCACCCTGCGCGAGGCCGCCCGAGCCGCCGGCCTGCGGGCGCTGTCGAGTACCCATATCGACGACCTTGACGACCTCGTCGTCGCGTGGCGAGGACAGGGCCCCATCCACCTGCCCGGAGGGTTCGCCTCCCGCGTCGGGCGCGGCGAACACGCCCAGATCCTTCTGTGGGCACACCTCGCGGGTGAGGATGGACGCCACTCGTGACGGCGGTCGGCGTGCCACTCGCCGGGCCGCGGGGCGCCCAGCGTGGCGCGAATGCTCTCACAAGATGTTGCGCTGACAGTGAGAATCTATGCCTTCCTGGTACAGTCGCGCGGTTTTGTGGCACGCTTATAGTGGAACCGCTCGCGTTACAACCCAACGAAAAGAGGCCACGGTGGATGCCACCGACATGGGAAACGACCTGAAGGAAATCCTCGTCACCGCCGAGGACATGGACCGTCGGCTCGGTGAAATGGCCGAGCAGATCGACCGCGACTACGCGGGCGAAGAACTGCTGATCGTCGGTGTTTTGCGCGGCGCCGTCATGGTGATGGCGGATCTGTCGCGCAAGCTGCACACTCCCCTCGAGATGGATTGGATGGCCGTTTCCTCCTACGGGTCGGGCACCAAGACCTCGGGCGTCGTGCGCATCCTGAAGGACCTCGACCAGGACGTGGCCGGTCGTCACGTGCTGATCGTCGAGGACATCATCGACTCGGGCCTGACCCTGTCCTGGCTGCAGGCCAACCTGCTGGGACGTGGCGCAGCCTCGGTCAAGATCGCGACCGCCCTGCGCAAGCCGGAGGCTGCCAAGGTTGACGTCGATGTGGCCTATGTGGGCTTCGATATTCCCGATGAGTTCGTCGTCGGTTACGGCCTGGATTACGCTGAAAAGTACCGCAACCTGCCCTTCGTTGGCACGCTGCAGCAGCACGTGTACAACAACTGAGAACACTGACCTGTAGGGGACGTTTTTGAACGAGAAGATTAAGAATAAGCGCCCCAGCCTGGGCTGGGTGCTGGTTCCGCTCATCATCTTGCTGGTGGGTGGCTGGTTCCTGTGGCAGACGAACCAGCCGCGCTCGGTCACGACCTCGGAGGGCCTGGCGCTCATCTCGGGTGACACGGTGGAGCAGGTGGTCCTCAACGAGGGCACCCAGCAGGTGAACCTGACGCTCACGGAAAGCTACGTGCACCAGAGCACCGGCGATGACGACAAGACCGTGGATCTGGGCAAGCGCGTCTACTTCACGTACTCGTACGTGCAGACGAAGGACATCCTGGACACCGTGGCCGCCAAGGCACCGGCCAAGGGGTGGAATGCGGTCCGTCCCCAGGCCGGTGCCCTCGGCGCTCTCTTCCAGCTGCTGGTTCCGCTGCTGATCCTCATGGGCGCGTTCTACTTCGTCATGCGCTCCATGTCGGGCTCGCGCATGATGGGCGGCTTCACCCAGTCTCGCGCCAAGGAATTCAACCAGGAGCGCCCCGACGTCACCTTCGCGGACGTCGCCGGTGAGGACGAGGCCGTGGAGGAGCTCGAGGAGATCCGCGAGTTCCTGGCCTCCCCGGATAAGTTCCACAAGGTGGGTGCGCGCATCCCGCGCGGCGTCCTGCTCTACGGTCCTCCCGGAACGGGTAAGACCCTCCTCGCCAAGGCCGTGGCCGGCGAGGCGAATGCTCCCTTCTTCTCGATTTCTGGCTCGGAGTTCATGGAGCTCTACGTCGGCGTGGGCGCGTCCCGCGTGCGCGAGCTCTTCGAGCGCGCCAAGAAGAACGCGCCGGCCATCATCTTCGTTGACGAGATCGACGCCGTGGGTCGCCACCGCGGCTCCGGCATCGGTGGCGGCAACGACGAGCGCGAGCAGACGCTCAACCAGCTCCTCGTCGAGATGGACGGCTTCGACGAGCGCGCCAACATCATCCTGATCGCGGCGACCAACCGCCCCGACATCCTCGACCCCGCGCTGCTGCGCCCGGGGCGTTTCGACCGTCAGATCGCCGTCGAGGCCCCCGACCTGAAGGGCCGCGAGGCCATCCTCAAGGTCCACGCGCAGGGCAAGCCGCTCACCGCGCAGGTCGACCTGCGCCAGATCGCCAAGCGCACGCCCGGCTTCACGGGCGCCGACCTGGCGAACGTCCTCAACGAGGCCGCGCTGCTCACCGCGCGTTCGAACATGCAGTTCATCGATGAGCGCGCCATCGACGAGGCCATCGACCGCGTGATCGCGGGCCCGCAGAAGCGCACCCGCGTCATGAACGACCACGATAAGGCCGTCACCGCCTACCACGAGGCCGGCCACGCCCTGGCCGCCGCCGCCCTGAACTACACGGATCCGGTCACGAAGGTGACGATCCTGCCGCGCGGCCGCGCCCTGGGCTACACGATGGTCATGCCCACCGAGGACCGCTTCAACAAGACGCGTAACCAGCTCCTCGACGACCTGGTCTACGGCATGGGTGGCCGCGTCGCCGAAGAGATCGTGTTCCGCGATCCGTCGACCGGCCCCGCCAACGACATCCAGCAGGCCACGAAGACGGCCCGCGCGATGGTCACCGACTACGGCATGAGCGACCGCATCGGCATGGTGAAGCTCGGCGACGCCGACACCGAGGCCTTCGGCCACGGCAGCGGCGAGGGCCCGCGCTCCTTCTCCGACGAGACGGCCGCGATCATCGACGAGGAGGTGCGTCGCCTCCTCGACAACGCGATGCGCGAAGCGTGGCGCATCCTGTCGGAGAACCGCGGTGTTCTCGACACGCTGGCCTCCCGCCTGCTCGAGGAGGAGACCCTCGACGAGGCGCAGCTCGCCGAGATCTTCAAGGATGTCGTGAAGGCCCCCGAGCGTCCCGTGTGGAACTACCAGTCCGACGCGGCGGTGCCCGGCGCGGTCCTGGGCCATCCGGTCGGTATCAAGTCTGAGGACGAGTGGACGTCCGTTCCCGTGCAGGGAATCGACGTGTCGCCGATCGACGTCATCGGCACCTCGGGTGTGGAAGAGGAGCAGGAATGACCTACGATCCCGCTGGCGTCGAGAAGGCGTCGCGCGACCTGCTCGTCGCAATCGGTGAGGACCCCGAGCGCGAGGGCTTGGTCGGCACCCCCGACCGCATGGCGCGCGCGTGGCGCGAGATGTGCAAGGGCCTGACCGAGGACCCGCGCGAGCACCTGCGCACCCAGTTCCACGCGGGCACCGACGAGCTGGTCCTCGTCCGCGACATCACCTTCTTCTCGGTGTGTGAGCACCACCTGCTGCCCTTCTACGGCCGCGCCCACGTGGGCTACATCCCGCGTGGCGGCGTCGTGACGGGCCTGTCCAAGCTGGCCCGCGTGGTCGAAGGCTACGCGCGCCGCCCCCAGGTCCAGGAGCGCTTGACCGCTCAGGTTGCCGACGCGATCGACGAGATCCTGAACCCCCAGGGCGTCATCGTCGTCATTGAGGCCGAGCACATGTGCATGTCGATGCGCGGCATCTCCAAGCCGGGCTCCTCGACCGTGACCAGCGCGCTGCGCGGCATCATGAACGACGGCGCGACCCGCGCCGAGATGATGGCCCTCGTCCTGTCCGGGAGCCGATGACGTGAGTGCCCCTGCCCCTGCCCGCCGCCCCGGCCTCGTCCCCGGTCCCGCCCCCGGCGCTGCCCGGTGGCCTGACCCCTGCCTGCCGGGCGGACGGCGATCATGGGCATCCTCAACGTCACCCCCGATTCCTTCTCGGACGGGGGACGATACACGGACGTCGCGGCCGCGCTGCGCCACGCGCGCGAGATGGTGGCTGCCGGTGCGGACCTCATCGACGTGGGCGGGGAGTCGACCCGCCCGAACTCGACGCGTATCAGCGCGGACGAGGAGTGGGCGCGCATCTGCGCCGTCGTCGAGTCCCTGGCCGCCGACGGCGTCATCGTGTCGGTGGATACGCTGCACGCGTCCACGGCCCGCGAGGCCGCGCGCGCGGGTGCGGCGATCATCAATGATGTGAGCGGCGGGCGCTGGGATCCGCAGATGAACGCGGCGGTTGCGCAGTCGGGCTGCGCGTACGTCGTCCAGCACTACCGCGCGCTGCCGGGCATGCCGGGGGAGCACTTCGACTACGGGGATGACCTCGTGGGTACGCTCATTGAGCGCGTGGGTTCTCAGGTTCAAGACGCTATTGATGCTGGTGTGACAGCTGATAAAATTGTGGTTGACCCGGGCCTCGGCTTCTCGCTGACGGGCGACCAGTGCTGGCAGATCCTGCGCGAACTGCCGCGCTTCGCGCAGGTCGGATACCCCGTCCTCGTCGGTGCGTCTCGCAAGCGTTTCGTCAAGGCCCTCGAGGGCGACGTGGACGCGAACAGCGCGAACATTGCCGCCTACTGCGCGGCAGCTGGCGCGTGGGCCGTGCGGGTCCACGACGTAGCAGCCACCGTAGCGGCCATCGCCCGAAAGGAGAACGACGTTGACTAACCGACGCGTCATCATCGCCCTGAAAGGACTGGGGGCGCTCGCCAACCACGGCGTCTACGAGTTCGAGCGTGACCGCAACCAGCGCTTCAGCGCCGACATCGTCATGTGGGTCGAGACCGCCGGCACCACCGACGACATCACCGCCACCGTGTCCTACGCCGACATCGCCGACGAGGCCATGGCCGTCCTCACCGGCACCGCCGTCGACCTCATCGAAACCCTCGCCGAAACCATCGCCTCGCGCGTCATGAGCCACGAGGGCGTCGTCGGCACCGAGGTCACCGTCCACAAGCCCGACGCCCCCATCGACCACCCCTTCGCGGACGTGTCCGTGACCGTGCGCGCGGGCCAGACCGACGCGATGCCCCTGTCGCTGTCCCTCAAGGGCATTTACGAGGCCGAGGACGGCTCCGTCCTCACCGGCGAAATCGAGGCGTACGGCCACGCCCAGGCCCCCAGCCCGGCCGAGCAAGAGCAGCGTGAGGCCCTGCCCTCGCGCCGCGGCGCGCACGCCGCGCAGGACCGCCGCGAGGAGGACGCCTCCCGTCCGGCGCACCTGCGCTCGCGGCGCGTTGTCCTGGCGATTGGCGGCAACCTCGGGGACGTTCCCGTCACCCTCATGCACACGGTCGAGGCCCTGTCCTACATGGAAGGCTTCCAGATTGAGGACGTCTCGCCGATCATGCGCACCAAGCCGGTGCTCGCCCCCGGCCAGGCGCCCCAGCCGGATTACTGGAACGCCGTCGTCATCGGCTCCGCGATTGCGAGCCCCGACGAGCTGTTCGCCCAGACCAGCCGCATCGAGCGCGAGCTCGGACGCGAGCGCCACGAGCGCTGGGGTGCTCGCACCGTCGACATCGACATCATCCAGATCGAGGGCCTGGCCTCCTCCGACCCGGTGCTGACCCTGCCGCACCCGCGCGCCAAGGAACGCGCCTTCGTCCTGGCGCCCTGGCTCCTGTGTGAGCCCGACGCGATCCTCGAGGGCGTGGGCCGCGTGTCCGACCTGCTGGCCAACACCCCCGACCGCGAGGGCATCATCGACGCCGTCGACGACTGGCTCGAAGATCCGGCGGCCGTCATGTCCGACTCCGACCAGCTCCTCGCCCAGCGCGCCGAGCAGGCCAGCGCCGACATGCGCGAGCTCATCGAGGCCCTGACCGGTGAAATCAGCCAGGTCAGCAACCTCGTGACTCGCCCGGGAGTGCTCGCCGCCGAGGTGCCGGCGCCGACCGTCGATACGCCCGAGGCCTCCGTCGAAGCGACGCCCGCCCCCGAGATCGTTCCCGCCCCCGATGCGGTGCCCGCCCCCGCGGTCGTTCCTGCCCCCGAGGTCACGCTCAGCTCCCGCAGTCGTTCCTGCCCCCTGAGGTCGCGCATGCCGAGGCCTCGTCCGTCCCTCAGCCGCAGACCCCCGCTCAGGCTGCCCCCGAGGCCTCCGCGACCCCGCCCGAGGTGCCCGCACCCGACGCGTCGCGCTTCGCTCCCGCCGAGGAGGCGGCGCCCGCCGCGCAGGGACCCCGCGGCTCCTGCCGGAGCCCCCGAGGCCTCGTCCGAGGCACCCGCGCCCGCTCACAATGCGCCCTCCTACGCGGCCCCGCCTCAGCGTGAGCGTCGCCACCGCGGGGAACGAGCCTCGTCTCGCCCCTCCTGGCACCCGGTTTCCTCCGTGCCCGCGGACTCCGCGGCCGGTCGCATGACCCGCAAGATCGGCACGGGCACCTACAAGCCGAGCGGCAGCGAAAAGCCCCGCTGGGTACCCGTCTTCGAATCCAAGCGCGAGGAATCCCGTTCCGAGATCGCGCTGCCGGACTGGAACTTCTCCGTCAGCTCCGCGCACGACGTGCGCGTCGTCGACGACCGTTCCGGCCTCGGCCACGACGACGAGCCGCCCAAGGCCACGGTCCATGCTGACGGGCGCTCGACCATCCTCGCCCCCGGGCTGCCCGACAACACCCCCGTCGGCCCCATCCCCGAGGACGAGGCCACCCAGACCGGAATCCTGCGCCGCGTCGTTGTGCGGCCCACGATGACCGGCGCGATCCCGATCGTCAAGAGGCGCTAAATGAAACCCGTGTCGATCGTGTGGGTGCTGGCGGTGGGCCTCGTGGCCGCCGGCCTGAGCTTCCTCGGCTTCTTCGCGCACATGCGCGAGGGCGGTACCCCGATGATCGTCACCCCGGGTCCCGCAGTCATCTTTGCCATCGCCACCGCGTGCCTCATTTGGTCCGGCTTGGCGGTGCGTCGCCTGCGCGCCGGCAAAGAGACGTGGATCGACGCGATCGGCGCGATGCGCGTCGCCGTCTTTGCGCGGGCCAGTGCCATCGTCGGCTCGGGCCTGACGGGGATCCTGATCGGCGTTATGGCTGTGTCTCTCATGCAGCTCGAAGCCCCCGCGATGCTCTCCAACGCGATCGGCTCGGGCCTCAGCGGCCTCGTCGGTATCGTGTGGTGCGTGATTGCGATCGTCGTCGAACGATGGTGCGTCATCGATCCCGAGGATGAGGGCTCGACGTCCTCCAAGCGCAGCGCCGCCGCCTGATCGCCTCCTCACTCGGGCGTGACGACGGGCGCTCAACGTGTGAAAGTCGCCCCCGACCCGAGCGTTAACCACTTGCCGCGCCCCGCGCCTGGTATCGTGGATGCGTGGCTGACCAGCGTAAGAATTCTCCCAGGCGACCCACCTCCAGGCGTAGCACGTCGGGAGGCGCGACCGGTCGCACCGGCGATCGAGCATCCCGCGCCGCAGCCGGCAGCCGCGCCTCGACGGGGCGCACGGCCTCGTCGAAGGCCTCACCGTCCACGAAGCGGGGCAGTGCCAGCTCGCCCAAGGCACAGCGCGGCGGAGCCGCACAGGCACCCGCGAAGAAGAAGGGCGGCGGCCGTCCGCCGGTCAACCTGTGGCCGCGGCGCATCATCACGGGCCTCGGGCTGATCCTCATCCTGGCCCTCATCGTGTGGGGCATCGTCGCCGCCGTGCGCGCGATCGCGGGTGCATTCGCCGCCGATCCTGCGCCCCAGTCAACCCCGCAGTCCGCTGTCCAGTCCGGAGCCCTCGACGCATCCGGTTACACGCTCAAGGGCGGCCAGGAGGCCACCGCCGACGGCCTGCTCACCGACGGCACGACAATCGACATCCCCGCCTGCCTGGATCGAGACATTACGGCCACCGCGAGAGCATCCGCGATCTCCTCCGGGTCGGCGATGCCCGTGACCCTCACGCTCGAAAACCGCGGCAGCGTCGCGTGCTCGACATCCCTGTCGCGCTTCGCCCTGCAGATTTCGACCGGTGACCTGCAGGTCTACAATTCGGCGAAGTGCGGCGAGGACCAGCAGTCGTCGGCGACCCTGCTGCTGCGCCCGGGCTCCACGTGGAGCGGCGCGCTGCGCTGGGATGGTTACGTGTACACGAACGGCTGCACGACCCCGGCGGGCGGCGCGAGTGCCGCGTCGGCCGGAACCTACAAGGTTGCGGTCACAATGGGCACCCGCGAGGTCGGCTCGACCGTCGTCGACGTGACTCCCGCGCCGACGCCCGCCCCGCAGTCCGGCGCTCAGTCGGGGGCCCAGTCGGGCCGCTAAGGCCTACCAGCCGACCAGGCCGGAGCTGACCGCCTGCGCCTGGTGGGCCAGGTTCTCGGTGATGAGCTTGGCGCGGTAGGGGCCGATGCCCTCGATGGCTTCCAGGTCCTCGGTGGTGGCGGCGCGCAGCTGAGGCAGCGTCGTGATGTGCGAGGATACCTCCTTGATGGCGCTCCACGACAGGTGCGGAACCAGGGAGAGGGCGCGCACGCCCCGCGGCGTAATCTCGCGGTCCAGGTCCGCGACCTCGTACACGTCCAGCCCGAGGATGTTCGCGATCGCGGTGAGGTCCACGATGCGCTCCGACCCCAGGGAGGTGAGCTCGGCCTCGACGCGGGCGACGTCCTCGGGGTTGTGGATGTAGTCGCGCATGACGAGGGCGCGCTCGGACGCGGAGCCGCGCACGAGGTCCTCGACCTGCAGGGCCAGCAGACGGCCCTCGGAGCCCAGCTCCTCCAGGTATTCGGTGATCTCGGAGGTGATGCGGCGGATCATCTCCATGCGCTGCATGACGGTGGCGACGTCGCGTACGGTCGCGCTGTCGCGCATCTCTAGGATGGTGAGGGTCTGCAGGACCTCGTCGAGGCGCTGGCTGTAACGGTCGAGCGTGTCCACGGCCAGGTTGGCGCGCGAGAGCAGGGCCTCGGGCTCTTCGACGAGGCGGTGCTCGGAGCCCACGTAAATGGAGATCATGCGCATCGACGCGGACAGGGACAGAACCGGCAGGTGGGTCTGGCGGGCGGTGCGCTGGGCGGTGCGGTGGCGCATGCCGGACTCGTCGGTGGGAATCGTGGGGTCCGGGAAGAGCTGCACGTTGGCCTTGCGGATGCGCCACAGGTCGGGGTCGATGATGACGGCGCCGTCCATCTTGCACAGCTCGCGCAGGCGCGCGGCCGTGAAGGCGACGTCGAGGTCGAAGCCGCCCGAGCAGATCGCCTGCACTTCGGGGGTGTATCCCAGGACGATGAGTGCACCCGTGTGGGAGCGCTGGATTCGTTCCAGTCCTTCACGCAGTGGCGTACCGGGCGCGACTGCGCGTAGTGCGTCACGAAGGATCGCTGCATCGGACGTCAATGTGATTCCCTCCCAGAACAGTAGGTTCGATTCCTATTATTGCGAGTCCCTCGGAAAGCGACACGAATAGCCGTCGCCAGATCCGACACAGTAAAGACGGTGATGCCGTCGACGCCCGCGAGGTCCTCGCTGCCCTGAGCGGGCACGATGGCCGCGGAGAAGCCCAGGCGCGCGGCCTCGGCGAGGCGGCGCTGGGTGCCCGTGCAGGCCCGTACTTCGCCCGTCAGGGAGATCTCTCCGACCGCGACGAGGTCTGCGCGAGGGGGGAAGGCCCTTGAGAGACGACACGATCGAGATAGCCATCGCCAGGTCGATCGCGGGCTCGACTGTGCGCGCCCCGCCGACCGTGGAGACGTAGACGTCCGCCCCCGACGTGTCTGCACCGATGCGGGCCTGTAGGACCGCCAGGATCATGGCGACGCGGGCGTGGTCCACGCCCGACGTGGTGCGCCGAGGCGAGCCGCCCGAGGAGGGCGCGACGAGCGACTGGATTTCCGTGGGCAGCGGGCGACGCCCCTCGAGGGAGACGGCCGCGCACGTGCCGGGCACGCCGCGCGTCGTGCGCGACAGGAATAGGCCGGAGGGGTCGGCGAGGCCGTAGATCCCCGAGTCCGTCAGCTCGAAGCAGCCGACCTCGTCGGTGGGGCCGTAACGATTCTTCACCGCGCGCAGCAGGCGCAGGCGCGAATGTCGGTCCCCCTCGAACTGGCAGACGACGTCCACGAGGTGTTCGAGGACGCGCGGACCCGCGATGCCGCCGTCCTTCGTCACGTGACCGACGAGGAGGGTGGGCAGGTCGGATTCCTTGGCGACCCGGATGAGGGAGGCAGCAACCGCGCGCACCTGCGCGACGCCACCCGCCCCGCCCTCGACCTGGGCGGAAGAGATGGTCTGGACGGAGTCGACGATGAGCAGGGAGGGGGGAGGCCTCCTGCACGTGCCCGAGGACGACTCCAAGCTCCGTCTCATCCGCGATGAGCAGGTTCGGCTCGAGCGCGCCGATGCGTTCCGCGCGCCCGCGTACCTGTGCCGCCGACTCTTCGCCCGTGATGTACAGGACGGGCCCGCGCCCGCCAGCGGCGGCCGTGCGCGCGGCCTTCGCGGCCACGTCCAGCAGCAGCGTCGACTTGCCGACGCCAGGCTCGCCGGCCAGGAGGATCACCGCACCGGGGACGATGCCGCCGCCGAGCACACGGTCCAGCTCGCCCACGCCCGTGGAGCGCGACGAGGCGCGTTCCCCGTCGACCTCTCCGATGGGCAGGGCGGGGCGCCGCGGGGTCGTGGCCGCCGTCCGCACGCCCCCCGTCACCTCGCCCGCCTGGTCGACCGTGCCCCACGCCCCGCACTCGCGGCACTGGCCCACCCACTTCGGGGAGGTCCAGCCGCAGTCGGAGCAGCGGTAGGTGATCTTTTCTTTCGCCATGCACTCACCGTAACCCGACCCGCCCTCATCTGCGGTTCGCGCGCGCGAGGAAGCGGGCAGGTGTGCTCGCCCAGGGGCTTCGAGCGCCGCTGCGAGAGGGGGGGAGCGGTGGAGGTGGGACCCCGGCCTCGGCCTCGTTGAATGAGACAGACCATCCAATTGCGTCACTGTGGTCAGGTTCTCGCGCGCGCAATTTGCGCGAAAACGCCGCACGAATGAGCCCTCGAGCGAGCGCACTTATTCAGTACCTGTTGTTGTCTTGGACGTTTATCCATAGGGTTGGTCGGTGTGTATCCTTGGACTGGCTCACTATGCCACCCACGGATACAGATGCCGTCCCACAACAGTGCACAGATGAAGACTGAGGAAGCCCCATGAACAAGGCGCGTCAATCGCGAAACACCTGGTCGAAGCGGATGCCCGCGATCGCCGTTCTCGTGGTGTCCGCGATGCTCTGCGTCCTCGCGGTGGTCTACCGCGGCGTCGAGGTCACGCAGGTCAGCGTCGATGACGGCGGTATCTGGGTGACGAACCAGGACCGCAAGCTCCTGGGCCACCTCAACTACGACTCGCTGATGCTCGACGGCACCGTGTCCGTCAAGTCCGCGTCCTTCGACATCGGTCAGGCCGGCGGCGACGTGACGCTGGGGGAGACGGTGACGCGCACGGTGTCGCCCGTCAAGCCCACCTCCTTCTCAATCGGCCAGGCTGTGACCCTGCCCGAGGGCGCCACCCAGGTGCAGGGCGGTTCCGTTCTGGCGGTCCTCGACCCGGCCGCCGGCCTCCTGTGGGTCGGTAACGCGGGCGAACCCGCCTCCATTTCTTTCGCCGCCGAAGACGCGGTCGCCAAGGACCTGAGCGACGGCGTCGTTACGGTGTCGCGCACGGGCATGGTGTTCGCCTACTCGGCCGGTTCCTCGTCGCTGGTCACCGTCGTCAAGGAAGGCCAGACGTGGCGCGCGAAGACGAGCGTGATCAAGGATTTCCAGCCCTCCGGCCCCCTGTCGATGACGGCGGTCGGCGACAAGCCCGTCATCTACGACCAGTCCGGTAATACTCTCGTCCTGCCCGGTGGGAAGCTCCGCAACCTCGCCGAGGAACACGTGACCGGCGCGGTCCTGCAGGACCCGGGTGACGAGGCCGCATCTGTGCTGCTCGCGACCGATTCGGAGCTCGTGGCCGTCTCCCTCAACGGCAAGTCCGTCGAGCGTCAGCCCGCCTCCGACGCGGGTGCAAAGGGCAACCCGGCTGCCCCCGTCTTCCACAACGGCTGCTCCTACGGCGCGTGGGCCGGCTCGGGCGCGTTCGTGCGCACGTGCACGGATAAGTCGCGCAACCAGGCGCAGACGGTTCCGACGCTCGCCGAGGCCACATCCGCCGTCTTCCGTACGAACCGCACGCGCATCGTCCTCAATGATGTCTCGACGGGCACGCTGTGGCTGCCGGACAAGAACATGGTCCTCGTCAACAACTGGGATCAGATTCCCACCGAGGAGGAGGAAGAAGAGGACACCCCGACCCCGGACCAGCGCGAGCAGGTTTCGGAGCCGGAGCACAACGACAAGAACACGCCGCCCGAGGCCGTGGACGACGACTTCGGCATCCGCCCGGGGCGTTCGACGCTGCTGCCGGTCCTGGATAACGACTCGGATGACGACGGCGACGTGCTGACGGCGCGCGCCGTGACGAACCCGGAGTTCGGGACGGTCGTGCGCACGAGGGGCGGTCGCGCCCTGCAGATCACGGAGGTTCCCGAGAACCTGACGAGCGGGGCCACGTCCTTCACGTACGAGGCCTCGGATGGCCTCGCGGGCGCCACCGCGACCGTGCGCGTGACGATTCACCCGTGGACGCAGAACGAGGGGCCGCGCCAGGTCAAGCGCCCGGTCATCAAGGTCGGCGCGAACGCTCAGGTGGAGTACAACCTGCTGTCGGATTGGATTGATCCGGACGGCGACCAGTTCTTCCTCAAGTCCGTGGTCGCTCCCGAGGGTATCGCCGTGCAGTTCACGGAGGATGGGACGGTGCAGGTCCGCGACCTCGGTTCGGGCGCGGGCGTGAAGATGCTGAGCGTGACCCTGTCGGACGGCCACGCGGAGACGACGGGCGAGCTTCAGGTGAGCGTCCAGGAGGCGGGCAACGTTCCGCCGGTGGCGCGCGCTGACTTCTACGTGGCCCGCGTGGGCGAGGCCCTGGCGATTGACCCGATCGCGAACGATACGGATCCGAACGGCGACGCGATCTCGCTCGTCGCGGCGGGCACGCCCCCGGCTGGCACGTCCGTGTCTGCGGACCTGTCTCGAGGCATCCTGACCTTCACGGGATCGGTGCCGGGTTCCTTCCAGTTCACGTACACGGTCTCGGATGGTCCGTCGACGACGGTGGGCGTCATCCGCGTGGACGTGGTCGCTGATGACACGCATGCGCTCCCGATTGCCGAGGACGACCTGGCGGTGCTGCCCAGTGGCGGCGCTTCGCTGATCGCTCCGCTGGCCAACGACACGGACCCGTCGGGCGGCGTGCTCGTCGTCCAGTCGATTGACGTGCCCGCGAGCTCGGGCCTCGAGGTGACCCTCATTGAGCGTCACCTGCTGCGCATTACCGCGCCCGGCGGCCTCAGCGATGTCACCTCTTTTACGTACACGGTCTCCAACGGCGCGGGTTCCGCGACCGCTCAGGTGAGCGTCATTCCCACGGACGCGCAGAGCGAGGAAACTCCGCCCGAGGCCTCGCCGGACACCACGAAGGTGCGCGCCGAAGACATTGGTTCGGTGAGCGTCCTGAGCAACGATCGCTCGCCGATTGGCCTGTCGCTGAGCCTGGATCCCGACGTGACGGTCCTGTCGGGGGCGGAGCTGGGCACGGTCTTCGTCACCGGTAACCAGGTGCGCCTGGCCGCCGGAGCCGAGGCCGGGGTCGTCCGCGTGGCGTACACGGTCGTGGATTCGGTGGGTAACCGAGCGACGTCGACCGTCACCTTCGAGGTCGTGGCGGCCTCCTCCGCGAACAGCGCGCCCGTTCCCAAGGCGCTGAGCGCCTGGGCCGTGCAGGGCCAGATGACGCGTATCCCCGTGCCGCTGACGGGTATCGACCCGGACGGCGACTCGGTGGCCCTCGTCGGTATCGATCAGCCGCCCGCCAAGGGCAGCGTCGTGCTGGGCACGGAGTGGCTGGAGTACACGCCTTCGGACGATGCGACCGGCACGGACACGTTCTCCTACATCGTCGAGGACCGCCTCGGTGTGCAGGGGCGTGCACGCGTGCGCGTCGGCATCGCGCCGCCTGGATCGCAGAACCATAACCCGACCGCCGTCCCGGACTCGGTGACGGTGCGGCCGGGCCGTGAGGTGAGCATCAACGTCCTGAGCAATGACCTGGACGCGGACGGCGACGCGCTTTCCGTCGATACGGATCCGTCGACCGTGTCGGTGTCGGATGCCTCGGTAACCGTGTCGGTGACCGAGGATGCGGTCACGGTCAAGGCTCCCCAGACGAACGGCGTGTTCGTCGTCGCCTACCAGATTCAGGACGGCCGAGGAGGCCGCGCCCAGGGGCAGCTGACCGTGACGGTTGACGCTGAGGCGCCGCTGCGCGCACCGATCGCCCGCGATGACGTTGTGTCGGTCGCGGATCTGCCCGCCGACTCCAAACCCGTGAGCGTTCCCGTCCTCGTCAACGACGAAGACCCGGACGGCACGACGGGTGCTCTGACGATCTCGTCGGATGCCTCGGGCGTGAGCGTGTCCGGCCAGAACCTGTCGATTAGCCCGGACGGGCGCCGTCGCCTCGTCGTCTACACGGTGACGGACCCCGACGGGCTCAAGGCGAGCGCCGTCGTGACGGTCCCGGGCACGGACCTGCTGGCTCCGCGCCTCGATATGACGCGCATCCCGGTGGCGATGCGCGCGGGGTCCGCGCTGACTCTCGACATCAACGACTACGTGCTCGTGCGCGATAACTCGCGTTCCCCGGTCATCACCGACTCGGCGACGGTCAAGTCCAGCGGTGGCATCGACTCGGCGACGCTGCAGGATTCCTCGCACATCGTGTTGACGGCCCCTGACACGGCCTCGGGCCGCGCGTCGGTGTCGTTCACGGTGCGCGACGGTTCTGTCGATGATGAGTCGGCTCTGTCCTCGACGCTGACGATCCCGATCACGATTCAGCCCGCGAGGAATATGCCCCCGCGCCTGACTCCGACCCCGATTCTCGTGGGTCAGGGCGAGAACGTGACCGTGGACCTCACCCAGATGGTCGACGACCCGGACGACCAGGCGAAGAGCTCCTTCGACTATCGCGTGGCGAAGGTCCCCGGCGGCATCGACGTGTCCCTGGACGGCTACACGCTGACCGTGGCGGGCAAGAAGGACCAGCCCAAGGGGCCGGTCGGCGCGATCACGGTGAGCGTGGACGACGGCTCGGGCGCCGTCACCGCGGATATCCCGGTGACGATCGTGAAGTCCTCGAAGCCCCTCGTGACGACGACGGACGCGCGTATCAAGGTCAACGCCGGTCAGACGGCGACCGTGAACCTGTCGGAGTACACGACGAACCCGTTCCCGGATCCCCTCGTCGTCCTGGACGCGTCCGTGCACGTGGGTCAGGGCACCGCGGCGGGTGACGGCAACGTGCTGACGGTGACCCCCAAGGCGGGCTTCCACGGCGAGATGATCGTCGTCTACCGCGTCATGGACGCGACGAACGACCCGGACCGCGTTGTGCAGGGCCGCGTCATCGTCAAGGTCCTGGACCGCCCCGATCCTCCGCAGAACGTGACCGCGGCCGCGACCGGCCCGGGCAGCGCTTTCGTGAGCTTCCAGGCGGCCGCTCCGAACGGCGGAACCATTTCGGGGTACACGATCATCGACTCGGTGAGCGGGGAGCCCAAACACACGACCAACCCGGGCATGGAAGTGACAGGCCTGCAAAACGGCGTCGAACACTCCTTCACGGTCATCGCCCACAACGAGGCCGGGGATTCGGACCCGTCGGCGCCCTCCGCGCCTGTGCATGTTGACGCGGTGCCCGATCAGATGGCCGCGCCCACGGTCGAGGGCACGGATGGTGGCCTGATCGTCTCGTGGACACACGCGACCACCAGGGGATCGAAGGTCCACACGTACACGGTCTTCGTCGCGCCGCAGGCGGGCGGCCAGCCGATCGTGCAGTCCGTGTCCGGCACGGAGACCACCACGACCATTCGCGGCCTGCAGAACGGCGCCAGCTACTCGGTGTCCATCCAGGCGCAGAATGATGCGAAGTCCCCCTCGCCCGTGTCTAATTCGACGCAGGGTAGCCCGCACGGGCCGCCGTCCATTCCGGGCAATGTTTCGCCTCCGCGTCGGCTATGGCACCCGACGCGTCAACTGCGACGGTGCGAGTGTCCTGGACACCCGGTCAGTCGAATGGAAGTGGCTGGGGCCGGGCGGAGGTCACGGTGAATAATAAAGAGCCAGTTACTGCCAACGCGACTGATCCCTACGTTGACGTTCCCGGCGTGCCGGCGGACACCGACGTGCCCGTGAAGGTGGTGCTGTACAACGCTGACGGCGACAAGTCGGATCCCGCGACCACGACGGTAAATGTCGCCACGGTCCCCGTTGAGATCGCGGCCCCGACCCTGTCTGGTATCGGAGAAGAAGGCAAGGTGCGCGTGGACGGTCTGGTGCGCGTTCCGGGCCGAGGCTTCGACGCGTCGCGCCTGACGCTGCGTTATGCCGGTTCGCGGGACGCGTGTGCCACTGGGACGCCGGTCGAGAACGGTCAGACTCTGACGGTGACCGGTTGGGAGGCGCAGACGTTCTACTTCTGCCAGACGGGCGTGGGCGTGAGTAGCCCGAACGCGGCCTCCACGCCGGTGCCGGCGGTCGGTCAGGCGACGGGTGTGCCCTCGGATGTGGGTGTGCAGATCACAGGCGTCAACTCGACGAGCGTGACGGTGCAGTGGGATCCGGTGGGTGCAAACCCGGCGGTGACTGAGATCCGCGTGTCGCTGGGCGGGGAAACGAAGACCTTGTCCGAGAGTGCCACCTCGGCGACGTTCTCGGATCTGGCGCAGGGAACGCGCTACCAGGCGACGGTCACCGCTGTGAACTCGCAGGGGTCCAGAACGATGACTAAGCACCCCGAGACCTTCACGAAGCTCGATGTGAGCGCCCAGTGGGTGGAGACCTGCAGCGGCGAGGAGCGCGGATTCTCCGCGGGCTCGTGCCATACGTTCACGCTGAGCGCTCCGGGTTGGTCGGGTTCGTCGAGTAACCACATGTGCACGGTCCGTAACGAAAAGACGGGCGGTACGCAGACGGTGCACATCAATGGTGCGGGCCCGTTCCAGACGCATGCGATCACCCTCGCAGGCAGTGAGGATGAATTCAGGCAACGCGGCCCGTACCTGCTCGAATGTCATCCGGAGTAGTGAGCACGTGAAGAAACTTCGTCGAATCATCAAGGCTGCGTGGCGCAACGCGCGCGCCCGCCTGGAGACGGTTCCCGCCTTCGTGTGGCTGGCGCGCTGGCTCGGCGCGCTCACGCCGGTCGGCTGGGCGGTGAGCGTCGCGCTTATCGCGGGTTCGATCGCCGCGGGTGCCTTCGGTTGGATCGAGGGCTTCGTGGTGGCCGTCATGGGCCTCGTGGCCCTCGTGGTGGCGATCGCGTCGGTGGCGTCCCCGTCTCCGCTGGCGGTGTCGCTGCGCATGCAGAACGACCGTATCGTCGCCGGCCAGGTGGCGGTGGGCCGCGTGCGCGTCGTTAACGAGTCGGCTCGCCGCTCGGGTTCGACCCTCGTGGAGGTCACGATCGGACGAGGCAGTGGCGAGTTCCTGGTCCCCCCCCAATTAGCGGGAACGGGACGTGGAACGAGGCATTCTCGGTGATGACGAAGCGTCGCGGCGTGATCAACGTGGGTCCGGCGCGCACGGTGCGTATGGACGGCTTGGGCCTGCTGCGCCGCGTGCGTCAGTGGGATGACCCGATCCTCGTGCACGTGCATCCTCCGACGGTGCGTTTTTCCTTTGATGCGACGGGCATGCAGATGGATGTCGAGGGCGTGGCCAGCGAGAAGCTGACGAGCTCGGATGTGTCCTTCCACGCCCTGCGAGACTACGAGCCGGGCGATGACCGTCGCGCGGTGCACTGGCCGTCGACGGCCCGTTACGGGCGCCTGATCGTTCGCCAGTTTGAGGAGACGCACCGCTCGCATCACATGGTGCTGTTGGATACGCGGATTGACTCGTGGGGTCGCCGCGCCTTCGAGACGGGCGTGTCCGTTGCGGCGTCGCTGGCGATCGCCGGGTCGGGCGAGGCGCGCACGGTGTCGATGCATACGGCGGATGAGTGGATTCCCACGGGCACGCCGATGGCGATGCTGGATGCTCTGTCGGAGATGGAGACGTCGACTCGTTCGGAGTTCGCGGGTGTCGTTCGGCGCTGCATTATGGAGCGCGGCGGGATTTCGGTCCTGTCGATCGTGGTGAGCGAGTCCGTGGATGACGAGGAGGCGGCTCGCCTGGCCAATATTGCGCCGGTCGACGTGGTCGTGTCCGTCATTCGTGTGGCTCCGGGGCGCGCGAGGCGCCGCCGCAAGATTAGCCGAGGCGTCATCATTGACTGCCCGTCGCTGGAAGATCTGCCGATGCTGGTGTCGAGGGGGGTGTCTGCGTGAGCGCTCCTGTTCGTCCTGCGGCCCATCAGGCCCCGCCGCGTCGTTCGCGTCGCTCGGATACGACCGAGACGACGATGGGCGGCTCGATGCGTCGCGCGGCAATGCCCGCGTGGTCGCTGCTGGTGCTGGGCGTCCTCTTCGTGGGCCCCATCGTCATGTTCGAGTCCGTCTTCGGCGGGGGGAGAGGGTGCGATTGCCGCGGGCCTGGGTGTCCTCGTCGGTCTGCTCGTCTCGTGGGCGGCGTCAAAGTGGCGCTGGGACCTGCTGTCGATCGTGGCCTCCGTCGTGGCCGCTTACTTCCTGCTCGGCGGGCCTGCGGCCCTGCGTGAGACGACCCGCTGGGTCGTGGTGCCCACGTCCCGGACCCTCCAGACGCTTGTCATCGGCGCGGTCGAGGCCTGGAAGGACCTCCTGACGCTGACGCCTCCTGCTGGCTCCTATGTGGGTCCGGCGATGGTGCCGTGGATGGCGTGCCTCGTGTGCTCGGTCGCCGCGGGCGTCGTGACGGTGCGCTACGGGCGCCCGATGTGGGGCTCGGCGGCCCTCATCCTGTGCGGCGTGATTGCGATCGTGTGGGGCCCGACGAACCACACTTCCGAACCTCATTCTCGTCATCGTCTGGTGGGTTGCCCTCATCGCATGGTGGTCGTGGGCCTCGGCGATTGGCCGGGCGCGCTCGGGTGCGGACATCGTCATTGGCATGTCGGCGTCGACGACGTCGGCGTCCACGACGATGGGTGGGTCCTCGCGGCAGATCGTGCACGTGTGGTGGCGCGTGGGTATGGCCTCGCTGATGGTTGGCATCATGGTCGCGGCCGCGATTCCTGCGGCGTCCGTGCTGGGTCCCACGGCCTCGGACCGTGTCGTGGGGCGCGACGTCGTGGAGCCGCCCGTGGACGCGCGCGAGTACCCCTCGCCGCTGTCGAGCTACCGCCACTACAACAAGGACCTCGAGGATTCGTCCCTGATTCACGTGACCAACATGCCCAAGGAGGCGCGCGTGCGCCTGGGCGCGATGGACGTGTACGACGGGACGACCTTCGGCATGGGTGTGTCGAACGCGGATGGCACGGCGGGATACCGCCGCGTCGGTTCGACGATCCCGGGCCGTAACGCGAACGAGGCCGAGGTTGAGACGACCGTGTCGACGTCGCAGCTGCTGGGACCGTGGGTGCCCACGATCGGTCAGGTGCACGTCCTGGAGTTCGACCCGAGTGACCCTCTCGCGGCGGATCAGCAGAAGGGCTTGAACTACGACCTGTGGGCTGAGACCGCGCTGACGACGGGCCCCGCCGGGGAGATGGGCTACACGATGAGCCTGACGATGCCTCGTGATCACGCGGACTCGGAGTTCGCTAGCGTCGAGGCCGCCCACTACGCCGGGGGAGACACGAACGTCCCGAAGGACGTTGACACGCTGGCAGCCGAGCACACGACGACGGCGCGTTCGGACCTGGAGAAGGCCCGCGCGATTGAGGACTTCCTGCACACGGACGGCTACTACTCGAACGAGGACACGATCAACTCGCGTCCGGGTTCCTCTCAGGACCGCATTCAGCGCATGATCGGCGCGGACATGCTGGTGGGCGATGATGAGCAGTACGCGACCCTGATGGCGCTCATGCTGCACTCGCAGGGGATCAACGCCCGCGTCGTGATGGGTGCGTACCGCGAGGGAACGTCGGGGAACGTGGACCTGACGGGCGCCGACATGCACGCGTGGGTCGAGGTCGAATTCCCCGGTGTTGGATGGGCGACCTTCGACCCGACGCCGCCGCGAGACCAGCAGCCCACGACGCAGGTCAACAAGCCGAAGTCCGTGCCTAAGCCGCAGGTTCTGCAGCCGCCGGAGCCCCCGGAGCAGCCGGTTGAGCTGCCTCCGGCCACCCGCGACCAGGCGACGGATCCGCACGATCCGAACGGCCTGCATATCCCGTGGATGGCGATCGGTACGGTGACGCTGTCACTGCTGGTGTTCCTCGGCCCGGTGCTGCTCGTGCTCCTGGCGAAGTCTCGCCGCCGCAAGGCCCGCCGCAAGGCGCAGGCCGCCGAAGCGGTGCGCGGCTCGTGGGATGAGCTGGTGGACACTGCGATCGACTCCGGCCTGGTGGTGGAGCCGCACCTGACGCGCCAGGAGGTTGCGTGGGCGCTCGCCTCGCAGTGGGCCCCCGAATCCTCCGAGGGCGGCGAGGTCTCCTCGCGCAAGTCCCGCAAGGCGCGCTCGCGCTCGGCGGCGGATGTGCGTGTGCCCGGCTGGTCGCTGTTCTCTGGGGCCGTGCCCCGCGCGGTCACGGTGGCGCGCCGAGCTGACGTCGCGGACTTCGCGATGACCGGTGCGCGCGAGCAGGATGCCGAGCAGGCGTGGAACGACGTGGATGAGCTGCGCCGCGAGTGGGCCTCGTCGGTGTCGGTGTTCGCGCGCGTGCGCCACGCCCTGTCGCTGAAGTCGCTGCGTTGGCGCCGACGCGCACGCCGCCAGGCGGCAGCAGCTTCCGGTGAGGGGCGTCGTTCGCTGATTGGGCGCGTGAGCGGCCGTGGGAAAGGGAAACGTTGATGGATAGTGACGCTCGCGTCGGAATGGTCCCGGAGATACCGGGATACCAGTGGATTCGTCCCCTGGGGGCGGGCGGTTTCGCGGACGTGTTTTTGTGCCGTCAGGAGCTGCCCAGCCGCGAGGTGGCCGTCAAGGTCGCCCGTCGGGACCGCGGGGCGGACGGTGAGGCGGGGATCGCCCGCGAGGCGGACGTCATGGCCCTCGTGTCGGGTCACCCGGCCGTCGCCCAGCTGTACGGTGCGGGGCGTACGGCGGATGGTCGCCCCTATCTGGTGATGGAGTATTGCCCGGTCGCGAATATCCTCGATCAGGTGCGCGCGAACCCGATGGCGACGGATCGGGCCCTGTCGATGGTGATCCGCATGTGCGGTGGTGCGGAGATGCTGCACCGCGCGGGCTACGTGCACCGCGACATTAAGCCGAGCAACATCATGATCAACGCTTACGGCTCGCCGGTGCTGACGGACTTTGGTGTCGCGGAGCCGGTGGGTGCGGATCCGCGCAGTGGCCGGGATGCGTTTTCGGTGATGTGGGCGCCCCCGGAGCAGATCGCGGGCACGGCGCGCGCTCACCCGACGCAGGACGTGTGGGCCCTGGGTGCGACGCTGTGGACGCTGCTGATGGGTCGTTCGCCCTTCGAGGTGGTTGACGGTGATAATTCCGCGAAGACGGTTGCTCAGCGCGTGGCGCGCGGCCGCGTGTCGCGCATCGACCGTCCGGGCGTGCCCGAGGCCGTGACTGCCATCGTGCGCCGCGCGATGAGCCTGGATCCGGAGCAGCGCTTCGGGTCGGCGGCGGCGCTGGGGTACGCGCTGCAGACGATCGAGCGCGAGATGCACCGCCCGGTCACGGAGATGAAGCTGAGCGTCGTCGCCTCCTCGAGTGCGCCAGCTTCGGCCCTGTCGTCCCCCTCCTGGGCGGCCCTGGATGCGGAGCGTACGCGCGCGCGCCGCGGGAGTTTCGCGGACGGTGCCAATGCCTCGTTGAACGAGGCGTGGGCTGGGAATTCGACGACGAATCGTACCGGGTTGGGCGAGGGTGAGTCGAAGCGTCCCGCGTGGGTGCTGCCGGTGCTTGCGCTCGTCACGGTGCTCGCGACGGCCGGCCTGGTCGTGGCGATGCTGACCGGGGGCGGACACAGCATCCACCTGGGCGGCGCCTCGTCTGATCCCACGTCTGGGCCGACGAGCGAGTCCCCGGGTGGCGGTGGGGGTGGCGGCGTGAATGACGCGGGCGGCGCTCCGCCCGCTCCCGTCGCCGAGGTCATTGCGACCCCGAAGGGCACGGAGATCCTGTGGAACTGGGACATCCCCCCAGCAGGGTCAGGCTAAAGCCGACCAGTTCGTCTTCAAGTACGTCCTGGAGCGTCCGGGCGAGGCCGTGGTCGCTGAGACCATGCGCCGCAACTCTCTGACGACGACGGCTGTGAGTGGCGAGAATTGTCTGACGGTCAGCGTCGTCGCGGAGCTGAGTGGACGCGAGTCTGCGCCCGTCACGCAGTGCGTGACGATGCCGTAGTGCGCATACCTGCGAGGCGAAAGGACACTGTGATGAGACGTGAGAAGGCCCGACTGTTGCGCCGGTGCGCCGGCGCGGGGGTGGCTGCGGCGCTCGCGGTGGGCGCGTTGGCGCTTCCCGCGGCCCCGGCCTCGGCGGATTCGACGATCACGGCGGGGGAGCAGCCTTTCTATTCCCACTATCGCCTGAATTCGATTCATTCGGCTGGGTATACGGGCGAGGGCATTACGATTGCGCTGATCGATGGCCCAATTAACGCGGGCATCCCTGAGCTGCAGGGCGCGCACATCGAGTCCTATGCGCCGTGCTCGGTGAGCTCGTTGGATGCGCATTGGGATCATGGGACGGTGATCGCGCAGATCCTGGTGTCCCCGCAGTTCGGTGTGGCCCCCGGTGCGCGGCTGAAGTCTTACACGGTGTCGTTTATAGGTGATTCGACGGGCTCGGATTGCGCGATTGGTCAATGGGACCGTGGGTATTCCGACCTGGCGCTCCTCATCGAGACGGCGCTGAACGACGGGGTTGACGTCATCACGACCTCGTCGGGCTATCCGAACACCACCTACGAGGGGATGCGGTGGGCTCTCGCTCGAGCCATCTCGCAGCAGGTCCCGGTCGTGGCCTGTGCGGGCAACGATTCGACCCGGGACTCGACGACGTGGTTGCCCGCGTGGAGTGGTGTCGTGGGTGTGGCCGCGATCGAGTCGAACGGACACGCGTCCGATTACACGAATTGGGGGAATCCCATCTCGACCGCTGCGCTGGGGCGTCCGATTGCGCGGTCGAGCACGTCGTTGCAGCGTGGCGAGTGGTGGGGTACCTCGTTTGCGACCCCCATCGTCGCGGGCGCTCTGGCGTTGTCGATGGAGCGGTGGCCGCGTGCGACGGGCAACCAGATCATGCAGGGCTTGGCGCGCACGGGCGTGGGAGGCAACGGCGGGCAGTGGAATCCGTACACGGGTTTCGGGGCGCTGGATACCTATGCGCTGCTGACGACGAACCCGAGGGAGTTCCCGGACGAGAATCCTTTTATGGACAAGGGGAATGAGTCGATTCCTACTCGCCAGGACGTGGCGGACTATTCCGATGGTGTGGTGGATCCTCGCCTGATCCTCAATGACAGTTCGTACTCCTACAGGGGGTTGGATGAGCGCATGGCGCGTGGTGATCAGCACGATTACCCCGTTCATCTGGGGACCAGCCCGCGCTATCACAAGAAGGTGACGGGTAAGAAGAAGTAGCTGGCAGACGACGAGCTCCTGCCCCACGGTTGGGGGCAGGAGCTCTCGTATGTCCGCTTCCGGGCGCTCGTGCCTCAGTCTGAACGAGGCCGGGGCCCGGGCGCGGGGGTGTGGTTACTTCCGGTGATACGCGGGGCTGGTGCCGAGGTGAATATGCAGATCTTCGGTGAAGCCGAAGAGGACCTCCTCGTCGGTGCCCCGGTAGACGTAGGCCTTGGGCATCTCGTTCATGATGGTGTCGAGAGGGATGATCCCGTCCATGTAATCCTGGAACTCCTGCACAGTGGGGGAGGAACCGCCCGGCTTTTGAAGAAGCGGATTCTCGTCCGGGTACTGTGAGGGATCCGTGTTGATCATTGCATGAATGTCAATCGGGCCATAGCCCGTGTACTGGTTCCAGTCATGGTTCGGATTCTGGCCCGTGTGAACGAGGAGCTGGAGGATCTGGTTCGTGGTAGCCTCGGGCCACTTCTGGCGCGCGAGCGCCAGCATACCGGCCACCATAGCGGCTGAGGTTGAAGTGCCGTGTGTACTGCCGGGTGCATTCGTGTTCGGATCGAGCGAAATGAAGGGGCCGCCGATAGCGGCAGTGACTACGCCGTTGCCCCAGGAGGAGTACGACGCGAAGTTGCCAGTGGTGTCGATAGCGGAAACGCCGACAACGCCTGAATACTGTCCCATGTGTTTGGAATTGTCGTCGATCGACTTGTTTCCAGACGAAGCCACGATAATGACGCCGTGCGCGGTGGCGTTGGTGATCGCCCACTTGAGCTCGTCGCTGGCATGGATGCTCTGTGAGATGGAAATGATCTGGGCGCCGTCCTCGACAGCCTGGTTGATGAGCTTGCCGATGGTGTCGCGTTGCTCGCCACCGGATGCGCACGTGCCGGATGAACGCTTACTTGTGCTCGAGGTCTGATAGGCATACAGAGTTGCGTCGGGTGCAACCCCGAAATATGGGGACACTAAAACGGACGCCATGTCGATCGCGTGCCGGGCGCTGTCGGGAGTGATTTCGACCTGGCACGTGCTCTTGTCGGTGACGTTTGCCCCCCTAATCTCGGCGGCATTGGTGTCCAGGGGGCCGTCGATGAGGGCGATGGTCACGCCCTTACCGGTGTAGCCCTGGGCCCGCAGGGAATCAAGCTGATAGTAGGAGACGTACTCCTGCGTAGTAGGGGGATCATACGCCTGCGCCGGGGCTGGTGTGACCGCAAGAGCGCCGATGGCCAGAGCGAGTGCGGAGATAGCGGTGGTGAGGGCGCGCGCGGCGCGCCCCGCCACGCCCGCGAAAGTGCGGGGGTGACGGGGCGTGTCTGACGAGCGAGTCATGCGGTTACTTCCGGTGATACGCGGGGCTGGTGCCGAGGTGAATATGCAGATCTTCGGTGAAGCCGAAGAGGACCTCCTCGTCGGTGCCCCGGTAGACGTAGGCCTTGGGCATCTCGTTCATGATGGTGTCGAGAGGGATGATCCCGTCCATGTAATCCTGGAACTCCTGCACAGTGGGGGAGGAACCGCCCGGCTTTTGAAGAAGCGGATTCTCGTCCGGGTACTGTGAGGGATCCGTGTTGATCATTGCATGAATGTCAATCGGGCCATAGCCCGTGTACTGGTTCCAGTCATGGTTCGGATTCTGGCCCGTGTGAACGAGGAGCTGGAGGATCTGGTTCGTGGTAGCCTCGGGCCACTTCTGGCGCGCGAGCGCCAGCATACCGGCCACCATAGCGGCTGAGGTTGAAGTGCCGTGTACTGCCGGGTGCATTCGTGTTCGGATCGAGCGAAATGAAGGGGCCGCCGATAGCGGCAGTGACTACGCCGTTGCCCCAGGAGGAGTACGACGCGAAGTTGCCAGTGGTGTCGATAGCGGAAACGCCGACAACGCCTGAATACTGTCCCATGTGTTTGGAATTGTCGTCGATCGACTTGTTTCCAGACGAAGCCACGATAATGACGCCGTGCGCGGTGGCGTTGGTGATCGCCCACTTGAGCTCGTCGCTGGCATGGATGCTCTGTGAGATGGAAATGATCTGGGCGCCGTCCTCGACAGCCTGGTTGATGAGCTTGCCGATGGTGTCGCGTTGCTCGCCACCGGATGCGCACGTGCCGGATGAACGCTTACTTGTGCTCGAGGTCTGATAGGCATACAGAGTTGCGTCGGGTGCAACCCCGAAATATGGGGACACTAAAACGGACGCCATGTCGATCGCGTGCCGGGCGCTGTCGGGAGTGATTTCGACCTGGCACGTGCTCTTGTCGGTGACGTTTGCCCCCCTAATCTCGGCGGCATTGGTGTCCAGGGGGCCGTCGATGAGGGCGATGGTCACGCCCTTACCGGTGTAGCCCTGGGCCCGCAGGGAATCAAGCTGATAGTAGGAGACGTACTCCTGCGTAGTAGGGGGATCATACGCCTGCGCCGGGGCTGGTGTGACCGCAAGAGCGCCGATGGCCAGAGCGAGTGCGGAGATAGCGGTGGTGAGGGCGCGCGCGGGCGCGCCCCGCCACGCCCGCGAAAGTGCGGGGGTGACGGGGAGCGGCTGACGAGCGAGTCATGCGGTTACTTCCGGTGGTAGGCGGGGCTGGTGCCCAGGTGCGGGGTCTGGACCAGGTACTCCGGGTGTATGTAGATGTCGTCCGTGCCCCGGTACACGTACGTGTCATCGTACTGGCCCAATGGAGCATCGGTACGCCCGTCCTTGTACTCGAGGATCATCTCGGCGGTGGGGAAGGCGTCGTCGGATTTGTGAATGACGGGATTCTCGTCGGGGTACTGAGAAGGATCCGTGTTCACGAGCGCGCCGATATCGATGGGTCCGTAGCCCGTGTATTGGTTCCATTCATGTTGGGGACTCAAGCCGGTGTGAATAAGCGACTGGAGAAGCTGATTCGAAGACGCATCAGGCCACTTTTGGCGCGCCAACGCGAGAGATGCGGCGACGATGGGCGTCGCAATGGAAGTACCCCTCGTATCGCCAATATTCCCCTTTTCGTAGTCGCGGACCTTGATGGGGCCTCCAAACGCAGCGGTGGTGACGCTGTCGCCGTAGGAGGAATAGTCTAATGCGAATGACCCATCCAAGTTGACGGCGGAGACACCGACAAGCCGTTGCGGCTGGCGAAGCTCGCGCCATCGTTATCAGTCTTGGTGTTGCCCATGCCGGTCACAACAATAACGCCCTGGTTGATGGCGCGGCTCAGCGCGGCATTGAATGGGGCTTCGAATTCAGCGTTGATCTGGGGCGCTGCAATGGAGATCGTAATGATCTGCGCTCCGTCGTTGATTGCGAAGTTGATCAATTCCCCCAAACCATCAAGGTGAATGTGCGGCTCGGGGCGGCACTCCGCGGAGGGCTCCTGATCCCGGAAACTGGTTTGGTAGGTGTGCAGGGTCGCGTCGGGCAAGAATCCATAATCCTTGGACACCAACAGGGAAGCGATTGCAGTCCCGTGGGTCCTCGATTCGTTGTCGGTGTTCACCGTGCAGCGGCTTTTGTCGGTGATATTGGCTCCGGCCAGCTCGGGTGCGCTGGTGTCGACGGGGCCGTCGATCATCGCGATGGTCACGCCCTTACCCGTATACCCCTTCGCACGCGCCTGATCAAGCTTGTAATACGAGAAATAATCCTGGCTCGTAATCGTGTCATCAGCCTGGGCAGGAGCCGGGGTCGCCACCAGTGCGCCGATGGTGAACGCCAGGGCGGAGATAGCGGTGGTCAGGGTGCGTGCGGCGCGTCTCGCCACCCCCGCGAACGAGCGGGGGCGGCGGGGGCGTTGCGTTGTGAGAGGTGGTCACCATTGGCGCAGGTCCCATCCGTCGTCCTCCCGCTTGGCGGGAGTGATGGTGCGGTCTGTTCCGTAGGTCTGGGACAGGGGGTTGACGTAGCCTGCGGGCAGATCGTCCTCGTCCTCATCCACTGTGAAAGCCACGTACTTGCGCTTGCGGCCCTTCTTATCGTCCTTGCCCATGCCGGCACCAGCGCCCGCGCCACCGCCGCCCATGAAGCCGCCGCCAGCACCCGCGCCGCCGCGACCGGCAGCACCAGCCGCGCCGGCCGCGCCACCACCGGTGCCGGTCGTGCCAGTCATGCCGGAAGCGCCCGCACCGGCCGCGCCGTTCGCGCCAGTCATGGAGGCGGGGGGAGTGTAGGAACCAAAACCCGAACCCGAGTAGGTGCCTACGCGCAGGTTGGATGCACTCATGGCGCCAGCCGAACCGGTCGTGCCGGTGATGCCACGCAGGCCACCCATGCCGCCTGCGCCCATACCGCCAGCAGAACCAGAAGCGCCGCCCAGGCCACCAAAGCCCGAGCCCATGCGGGCCGCGCTGCCCAGGCCGCCAAAGCCCGAACCAGCACCCATGCGAGCCGCGCCGCGCATGCCCAGCGCACCCGCGCCCAGCACGCCAGCGCCACCCAGACGCCCAGCCGTGGCAGCGTCAGATGCAGCGCCGCCGTTGAGGCGCCACAGCGGATGCTGCGCATCAGCAGCGGGAGCCGGAGTGTGCCCGTCCGCCACGCCGTTGCGATACGTGGTGCCGTTGACGCGCGTGTGCAACAGGTCGGTATCCATGAGGTCCTGCGGGTCGGTGATCGGGTTCGTGCGCGACCCCAACTCACCGTAGGGCAGCTCCTTGGTCGGAACAGTGCCCGAGGCGATCACGCGGTTGCGAGCAGCGGCCGCATCGGCCTCGCTCCACCACGGCTTATCAAAGCCACCAGGGTAGCCCTCACCATTACGGCCAGCCTCACGACCAAAACCATTCTCGGGCGAATAACCACCACCGTAGCCGCCACCGCCGTAGCCGTGGCCACCGTAGCCGCTGCCACCATGGGTAGTGCCGTTGTCGGGCACCGGCGGGGGAGCCGGCGGTAAACGGTGATCTTCATACTCAGTCGGCGCTTTGATCTCAATGCCCCCCAGCTGGTCAACAAGGAAATGAGTTTTGTTGTTGATTGCGTTGAGCACGCGCAGTGCAGAGGCCTCTCGCTGGGCGTTGTTCTGCGCCTCCACGGCGCTCACGTAGGCCTCACCGGTCGTGTACTTCTTGTTGATGATGGGAACCTTGAGGCCTTCAACGGATGAGTTTTCCGGAATTTCGACGACCCAATCGTCTCGCATGGCAGCGGTCTTGGCATCGAGAAGGTCCGGTGAGACGGCCTGCGCCTCTTGGAGGGCTTTTGCCATCTCGTCGCGTGCAGCCTTGTAGGTCTCGTAGCCCTGCGTGTAGTAGGCGCGGTATCCTTCGATACGATCAATGGACCGCTTCACCCAGGCATCCATGGCTTTGCCAGCTGCGCCCGTGAAACCATGGTTGTCGCGATAGAAAGCTAGTCGATCAATGGCATCCTGGAACCCCTGCATGGTCTTTGCGTGATCGCTCTCCCAGGCTTTGAGGCCGCCGTTAACCTCTGCCGCCGACATGAATTCCTTGAGGCGCTCGTAGTTCGGTGACTGCACCATATCGATGTACCTTTCGAGTGTTTGTGACGGGCTTAGAAGTCGCTCTGAGGGCCGGCGGTGGGTGCGTTCTGCGCTGCTTCAGCTGCTTCTTGCGCCCGGGACTTCCACTCGCCATCCACGAAGTGGTATTCCGTGGTTTCGCCGGTCTGTGGATCGTAAACAATGCGGCTTGGATTGAAGCCTACTTCCCTCATCTTGTTGACCAAGTCAACCGAGGTCTGTGAGCGGTCAAGGGCTCCAAGCTGTTCCTTTACCGCTGCGAGGGTAACCGTGGCGTCATTTTCGGCCGCTATGGCAGCTTCTGTTGCCTGCGTCACTGCGATCTCGAAATCGCGAATGAGCTCATTCTCCGCAGACAGGAACTCTGAAGCCCGTCCGAACATTTTGATAATAGCCTCGCGGAAGCGCTGGGGGCCGTTTTCGTTGCCCCATGCAGCTTGTGTCTGTGCTGCTTCCTGCGCATCGGTGCCCTGCCGCGTTGTTTGGACCGCGTCAATGCTCTGCTCGACACTTGGAGCAGCGACGTTCTGCCTGCCTTCATCCAAGCCGGTGCTGACTTCTCCTGCCACGGTTTTCTCCTTGCGTTGATGGGGTATTGGTGGCGCTGGTGTGCGCCGGTTGCTTACTTGCCGGCCTTGAAGCGGCGGACCAGGGGCTGGTCGGTGATGTCGGGGTTGTCGATCTTGAGGGTCCACACGTAGACGAGGTCGGAACCGCTGCCTTCAATATCGATGGTCCACGAGGAGTAGTACTCGCAGTTCTGCTCCACGCACAGGTCGTAGCTATCCTCCCCAAGACGCCAGTAGTCGGCCGCCGACATGAGCCCGTAGACACTGTCATCCTTGTTCACAGCGACGGTGCCGTTGGCGTCGAGCTTGTACTTTTGCAGGCCCATGATGGCCGGCTCGACACCAACCAGCTGCGCGCCAACCATGTTGTTCAAGGCGTTGGCTTTCGACGATTTTGTTCTTCTCGGCGCCAGAAGCGGAGTTCATCTGGTTGATGAGGTCGCGCTTGATGCCTTCGGGAATGTTCTTCATCGAGGAGATGTCCGAGGACTTCGATCCTCCTGCGCCGCCGGGCAGGTTCAGGCAGCCGGTCAGGCCGATGGCCGCCAGAAGCAGGGACGAGGCCGCTGCGAGGGTGCGGCGAGACGCGAGAAGGGACATATTTTTCTCCTACTGTCAGACTGGTCAATCTTATGTGACTTGTAGGCCTGCTTGTCAACAAATGATCAAGCTGATTGGCGTAAGATGCTTTGCCTTCGTCGGAGGTACGCCGATGATGTGTGTGGGCCGCTCTTGTCTACGTAATCACTTAAGCGGCTGTCTATCCCACTGGTGGCGTTTGTGTGGGAGTCAGTGCGCCCGTTGGTCGACGTCAATTTATGCCCGCTATTTAAATTTGATTGGGTGTTCGGGGTCGAAGTCTACTGTCGTATGCGGCGTGCCCCGTCACTCACGCAAAAATGCGGGGGTGACGGGGCACGTTTGACGAGTTCGTGATCTGGTTACTTCCGGTGGTAGGCGGGGCTGGTGCCGATGTGTACTGGTGATTTGATGAGCGGGTGTGAGATGACGCCCTCATCCGTGCCACGGTACGTGTAAGCGTCGCCCATATGGTTGGTGGTGGGGTCGACGAGGCCGTCGCTGTACTGTTGTACTTCTGCGACGGTGGGCGAGGACCCTCCCTGCTTTTGCGCGATGGGGTTCTCGTCAGGGTACTGTGAGGGATCGGTGTTCACCAGATCGCCGAGGCTGATCGCTCCGTAACCGGTCTTATCGTTCCACTGCTTATCGGGGTTCAGAGCCGTCTTGACCATGAGCTGGAGCAGCTGGTTGGCGGTCGCGTCAGGCCACTTTTGGCGTGCCAACGCCATCAATCCGGATGCGATTGCCGTCGAGACAGAGGTGCCCTTGGTCGTGTCGACCTTACCTGTGTCGAATGCACGAACGTTGACCGGGCCACCCACTGCTGTGACTGTGACGCCTCGGCCCCAGGAGGAGTAGTCGGAGGCGTACCCGCCTTCGTTGTTAACTGCGGCGACGCCCACGACACCGGACCACCAGCTCAGGTGCGAGTCGTTTTCATCTTGCCCCGTGTTGCCAGTGGAGGCCATGATGATGACGCCTTCGCTCATGGCTCGGGCGATCGCCCACTTGAGTTCGTCGCTGTGATCGTTTGAGCTTTGGGAAATCGAAATGATCTGTGCGCCGTCATCGATCGCCTGGTTGATGAGGATCGCGAAAGTGTCCTGAATTTTCCCGCCATCAGCGCATGTTCCAAGGTCGTCATCGTTTGAGGACGTCTGGTAGGTGTACAAGGTCGCGTCCGGGGCGATTCCGTACTTTTGCGAGACAATGAGCGCAGCCATGTGGTTCGCATGGTACTTGCCAGCCTCGGATGACTTGATGGTGCAGCGGCTCTTGTCGGTGATGTTGGCGCCAGCCAGTTCGGGGTCGCTGAGGTTGACGGGGCCATCGATGAGGGCGATGGTCACGCCCTTGCCCGTGTAGCCTTTCGCGTGCGCGGTATCGAGGTGGTAGTAGGAGACGTATTCCTGCGAGGTGATCTCGTCGGCGTGCGCGGGGGCCGGTGTGACCGCAAGAGCGCCGACGGCCAGAGCCAGGGCGGAGATAGCGGTGGTCAGGGTGCGTGCGGCGCGCCCCGCCACGCCCACGAAAGCGCGGGGGTGACGGGGCGTTGCGTTGTGAGAGGTGGTCACCATTGGCGTAGGTCCCATCCGTCGTCCTCCCGCTTGGCGGGAGTGATGGTGCGGTCTGTTCCGTAGGTCTGGGACAGGGGGTTGACGTAGCCTGCGGGCAGATCGTCCTCGTCCTCATCCACTGTGAAAGCCACGTACTTGCGCTTGCGGCCCTTCTTATCGTCCTTGCCCATGCCGGCACCAGCGCCCGCGCCACCGCCGCCCATGAAGCCACCACCAGCACCAGCACCGCCGCGACCGGCAGCACCCGCAGCACCAGCAGCACCGCCACCAGCACCGGTCGTACCAGTCATGCCGGAAGCGCCCGCACCGGCCGCGCCGTTCGCGCCAGTCATGGAGGCGGGGGGGAGTGTAGGAACCAAAACCAGAACCCGAGTAGGTGCCTACGCGCAGGTTGGATGCACTCATGGCGCCAGCCGAACCGGTCGTGCCGGTGATGCCACGCAGGCCACCCATGCCGCCTGCGCCCATACCGCCAGCAGAACCAGAAGCGCCGCCCAGGCCACCAAAGCCCGAGCCCATGCGGGCCGCGCCGCGCATGCCCAGCGCACCCGCGCCCAGCACACCAGCGCCACCCAAGCGACCAGCAGCAGCCGCTTCAGAGGCTCCGCCACCGTTGAGTCGCCACAACGGGTGCTGAGCGTCGGCGGGAGGAGCGGGGGTATGTCCGCCCACGACGCCGTTGCGATACGTGGTGCCGTTGACGCGCGTGTGCAGCAGATCGGTGTCCATGAGGTCCTGCGGGTCAGTGATCGGGTTCGTGCGCGAACCCAGCTCACCGTACGGCAGCTCCTGACGGGGGACGGCACCGGAGGCGATCACGCGGTTACGAGCCGCGGCCGCATCAGCCTCACTCCACCACGGCTTATCAAAGCCACCAGGGTAGCCCTCACCATTACGACCACCCGCGCGACCAAAATCATTCTCCGGCGTGTAGCCTCCGCCACCGCCACCACTACGGCTGGCGCCGCCGCCACCGCCGCCACCGGGACGCCAACCGCCGCCGCCACCGCCGCCGCCACCGGTAGTGTCGGATTTGCTGACTTCTTCGTCTACGCCCTTCGGGTCCATTACGGACAGAGGATCATAATTCTCCATTATCTTCGAAACGTCGGAGGTACGGTCGTTTACGGTAGAGAGGATGCGGGCACAAGCCTCTTCGCGCTGGGCGTTTGCTTGTGCTTCGACGGCGTCGACGTATGCGGAACCGGTGGTGACACGCACCGGACCAACGGAGAAACCGCCGCCGGGATCGCTGGCCGGGACAAAAACAACCGGGTTGTATCGCATCGCTGCCGTGGACGCATCGAGGAGCTCATCTTTGATCGATTGGCCTTCTGAGTAGGCAGCGGCCATGGCGCTGCGTCCAGCCTCGTAGGCTTCATAGCCGCGAGTGTACTGGTCGCGGTAGCCGTTGATGCGACGAATAGAACTATTCACCCAATTGTCCATTGCGTCCGCGGCTTTACCCGTGAAACCGTGGCTATCGCGGTACTGCTTGAGGCGCTCGATGGCATCTTGAAAGCCCTTTCGGCTTCCTTATGATCTTTTTCCCAATTCGATAGGTTTTCATTTGCCTTCGCGTACTGTAGGAAAACCTTGAGTTTTTCGTAGTTTGGTGAATCAACCATTGGCTTTATCTCCTTGGAGAGTGGAAGTTATAGACGTTATAGCTGGTGGGGATTAGGAAGGCTTCTGGGTCTGGTTACCAGAGGGAGCGCCGCTGCTGTAGTCCCTGTCCGTTGCACCAATGGCGGACTGATCCATCTCGGAAGAGATATCCATCTGTTTAGTCGTCGCCTGACGCTGGTCAGTCTCGATCTTGTATTTGTCCTTCTGAAGCTCTTCGGTTAGTGCATGTGCCTCGTCCGAACGTGAAACAGACTTCAGGGCTGCGGCAACTTGCGCAAAGGAATATTCTGCATCCCACTCTGCCTGCTTAGCTGCTTCCATTGCATGCTCGGTTTCCACGATGAAGCGTGCAATCAGGGCATTTCCTTGGCGAGGACATCAGAGACGCCAGTAAATAGCTTGACAGAGCTCGAGCGCACAGATGCAGGGCCGTTTTCATCACCCCACACGTCATGCTTCTGAGCATCGCTTAGTGCGCTGGTATGCGTGCGGGACTGGTTGACAGCGTCCTGTCCATCGCGCACGTGAGGGATAGCCGCGCGCTGGGTTTCGTCGTTATACGCCTGATCTACCACAGTTTTCTCCTTGCGTTGATGGGGTATTGGTGGCGCTGGTGTGCGCCGGTTGCTTACTTGCCGGCCTTGAAGCGGCGGACCAGGGGCTGGTCGGTGATGTCGGGGTTGTCGATCTTGAGGGTCCACACGTAGACGAGGTCGGAACCGCTGCCTTCAATATCGATGGTCCACGAGGAGTAGTACTCGCAGTTCTGCTCCACGCACAGGTCGTAGCTATCCTCACCAAGGCGCCAGTAATCGGCCGCAGACATGAGCCCGTAGACACTGTCATCCTTGTTCACGGAGACTGTGCCGTTGGTGTCGAGCTTGTACTTTTGCAGGCCCATGATGGCCGGCTTCAACGCCAATGAGGTCCCTGCCGACCATATTGTTCAAGGCGTTGGCCTTGTCGACGATCTTGCTCTTCTCGGCGCCAGAAGCGGAGTTCATCTGGTTGATGAGGTCGCGCTTGATGCCTTCGGGAATGTTCTTCATCGAGGAGATGTCCGAGGACTTCGATCCTCCTGCGCCGCCGGGCAGGCTCAGGCAACCGGTCAGGCCGATGGCCGCCAGAAGCAGGGACGAGGCCGCTGCAAGGGTGCGGCGCGACGCGAGACGGGACATATTTTCTCCTACTGTCAGACTGGTCAATCATATGCGATGACGGGGCTGCCTCGTCAAGAAACGGCTACCCACGATGCTGCGGGGTCGATGCCATCTGTGCGGCGACCACCCCGAGGTCGCGGTGAACGACCTGCGCGCGGCCGGGGATCGCGCGCTTCGGCTTGACTCCGTTGATGATCGCGCCCTCGCTTGGGTTACCGGACAGCAGGATTCCGGTGACCGCCAGGTCGCCCATCATCTGCAGGACCTTCTCGAAGGTCGCGCGAGCCGCGCCGCCCATGCGGCGCGTAAGGACCACGTGCAGGCCGATGTCGCTCGCCTGCGGCAGCAGGTCGACGAGTTCCGCAAGCGGGTTGCCCGACATCGTGACCGCCAGGTCGTAGTCATCGACCAGGACCCAGAACTCGGGGCCGCTCCACCAGCTGCGCTCACGGATCTGCTCCGCCGTGACATCCGATCCGGGCAGGCGAGCCCGCAGGAAGTTGGCCACATCGCGCAGGTCCTTCATGGCGGCATCGTGGTTTGTGATGTAGCGGAGCGTGTATTCCTTCGGGACGTCGCTCATGATGGAGCGGCGCATATCGATAGCGATGATCTTCGCCTGGTCCGGCGTGTACAGGCGTGTGATTTCCTGCATGATCGAACGCAGGAAGGTACTCTTGCCCGTCTTCGAATCGCCGAAGAGGTACAGGTGGGACTCCGCACGCGTGTTGAACACGAGGGGACCGAGGCGCGACTCTTCCACGCCCAGGATCATGTCGCCGCCACCGCTCGGCAGGATCTGCTGCTCGGGCAGCTGCGCGAGGATCTCCTCGACCGTGATCTTCTCCGGCAGCAGACGCAGCTTCGGGCCCTCGCCCGCCACCAGGTGCTCGCGAATCTTCTTGATCGTGTAGGCCACACCCTGCGACACGGTCGTCGGATCCTGCTCCGCGTCTGCGCGCGGCAGGCCAATCATCATTTCGTGACCAGCCATGTCGATGCCTCGACCCGGGCGGCCCTTCGGAATGCGCGAGGCACCCTCGCGGTTGACGATCGACTCCTTCGGGTTCGCCGTGTGCAGCTCCAGGCGCGAGCCGAATAGATCCTGCGCCTCGGAACGGAAGTCCATCCAGCGAGAAGCGGACACGATGAGGTGAACACCGAGGGACAGGCCTCGGCTCATCATCGTCGCCACCTGGCGATCCAGGCTGTCGAACTCGGAGCGTAGCGCGCCCCAGCCGTCGATGACCAGGAACACGTCGCCGTAGCCGTCGTCGTAGCGCCCTTCCAGGCGGCCGCGGCGGTACGTGTCCATCGAATCGATGCCGTTTTGGCCGAAGTAACGCTCGCGGTCGTCCATGATCGCCGCGATCTCGGCGAGCATACGCGTGCGCACCTCCTCGGTGTCGCGCGTCGCCACGCCCGCCACGTGCGGTGCGCCCGCGAAACCGGCGAAGGTACCGCCACCGAAGTCCATCACGTAGAACTGGACTTCCTGCGGCGTGTACGTCAGCGACAGTGCCTGCACGATCGTGCGCAGCGCCGTCGACTTACCGGTCTGGGGGCCGCCGACGATCGCGAAGTTACCGCCCGCACCCGACAGATCGAGGACGAGGGTTTCGCGACGCTGCTCGAGCGGCAGGTCGACCGTGCCCAGGGGTACGCGCAGCGTGCCCGACTCGCGCCAGGCGCGCGACACGAAGCCCAGCTCCGGGTCCGGACGCAGGTCCGGCATGAGGGTCGCGAAGGTATCCGGGGTCTCCAGGGGCGGCAGCCACACCTGGTGGGCCGGGTAGCCCTTGCCCTTCATCTTCGCCACGGCGATGTCCATCTCGGACATGTCCGCCCACACCTCGTCGCCCGCAAGGACGATCTCCTGGTTCTGATCGACCTCTTCTCCCTTGTCTCCCAGCGTGTCCTCGCGCGTGATGACGGGAGCGACCGTGAAAGGCAGGATCTCGATCGGAGCGCTCGGAGCGCCAGCCGTCGAGGCCTCGGAAATCGACGCGAGAGTACGCGCCGGCGGGGGAGCGGCGACGTAGGACGCGCGGAAACGAACGAGGCCGTCGCCGCCCGCCTTCAGGAAGCCCGAACCGGGCAGCGGGGGCAGCTTCGCGGCGTCGGGGATACCCAGGACCTCGCGAGAGTCGTTCTCCGTGAAGGTCTTCAGGGCGATGCGGTACGACAGATGCGATTCCAGGCCGCGTGCCTTACCGAGGTCCATCTTCTGCGAGGCGAGCAGCAGGTGCACCGACAGCGAACGACCCAGACGGCCGATCATGATGAAGACCTCGCCGAACTCAGGCTTGGCCATGAGCATTTCCGTGAACTCGTCCAGGACGATGAACAGGGCGGGCAACGGCGGGAACTCGTGCTTGCCGGCGATGCGGTCCGCCTCGTATTCGGAGACGTTCGCGTAGTTGCCCGCCTCGCGCAGGACCTCCTGGCGGCGCACCATTTCGCCCTGCAGGGCGTCCTGCATACGGTCGACGAGGGAGAGCTCCGACTCCAGGTTCGAGATCATGGCCGACACGTGCGGCAGGTCCGACATGCCGGCGAAGGTCGCGCCACCCTTGAAGTCGACGAGAACCAGGTTCAGCTGCTCCGGGGAGTGGGTGAGAGCCAGGGCCAGCACGAGGGTACGCAACACCTCGGACTTACCCGAACCGGTCGCGCCGATCAGCAGGCCGTGGGGACCCATACCATGATGGGCGGATTCCTTGATGTCCAGGACGACCGGCGCTCCCTCGGGCGTGACGCCGAAGGGGGCGGCGAGGCGTTCGCGGCCCTCGCGGCGACGCCACTGCTTCTCCGGATCGAAGTCGCGGATGTCGCCGATGCCGACGAGCTCCATGAGGTCCTTCTGGCGGGACTCGTCCGAGCGACCCACCGGGGTGTCCGCCTCTTCCAGGTTCTGCTGCGTGGCGAACGGCGTCATTCGGCGCGCGATGGCCTCCGCCTGCACGGCGCTCAGGCGATCCGCGAAAGCCTGCTCGGGCATGGAGTCCATGGCGATCACGTCGACCACGTCCGCACCCTTGTGATCCGGGTTCGGGTGGATGAGCAGACGCAGCGTCGTGTGTGACTTCATCGGGGTCCACTCGCGGGCGCGGCTCATGATGGTCACGCCCTTGATGCCCGAGAAGGAACCGAAGGGGGACGAGGCCGGGAACTCAGCCCCGTCGCACACCAGCAGCAGGTGCGGGTACGCGGGGATTTCATCGCCGTACTGGAAGGGGCCACGCATCGCGATGTCCGTGCCGATCATTTCCGCGAGCTCCGCGGGGGTCGGTGGAGATCATGCGGGCCGGGCCCACCGCGTCGCGCACGATGGAAGAGCGGGCCTGGGGCATCCACTTGACCCATTCCCACTCGCCCAGGCGATCCGCCGAGCATAGGACGGCGATCTTGAGCTTCGAGGGGTCGATGAAGCACGCCAGGTGCATCATGATCGCGCGCATCTCGTCGTAGACGGCCTCGCCCTCGCCCGCGAGCTCAATGTGGCTGAAGTCGCCGAGGAAGAGGAACTTACCCACGTTATCCGTGTGGTCGTGTACGTTGATGAAACGCTCCATCGCCGACAGGCAGACGACGTCCATCTCCGTCATCGGGTCGATCGGGGGGCGCTCAAACACCAGGCCGAGGGGCTGTGTGCCCGACCCGTAGCGGAACGCGAAGAGGTCGTAGGTGCCGCCCTCGCGTGACCACAGGCGCGAGCCGTTGGCTGCCAGCGTCACCAGCGCGTTGGGGTCGGGGTACACCCAGTTGTAGTAGGCGCGCTGCTTCTTCGCGACCTTGCGCACCGCGTCGCGGGTCTCTGCCAGGTAGGACAGGTACTCGCGGCGCTGCGTCACCACACGCGTGCGGTACTGGGAGAACTGGCGATACATGTTGAAGCCGACCATGCCCAGCATGGCCACCAGCATGCCGCCGCCCATGAGCAACGAGCGGTTGTTGTTGCCGCCGCTGTTTTGTATGGCCATGAAGACCATGACGCCCGTGGAACCCAGCATGGGCACGACCATCATGAGGACGTTACCCATCGATGCGGGCTCGGCCTTCTCCGGCGGCATCTGGATAGCGAGGCTGCCGGAGGGCTGCTCCGGAACCGCGGCACTCCGCCGTTTTCTGCGTGTAACCATGAGTCTCCTCGCGCTGTGCGCGTATGTGTTCGATGCGACTGCACCCAGTGTAGCTGAGTGGACTTCCAAGTTTTAACCGGCGGTTAGCGTCGGTGCATTACACTGGGCACTGTTGTTTACCTGAGAACGGAGGTTACATGAGCGCCACCATGGTGTCAGTGACTGTTATTGACTCCGATGGCACCTCCGATTTCGCGGCTCCCGAAGGGACGACGGTCGCGGGCCTGTGTGCCATGCTGGAGATCGATCTGTCCCTCCCCTCCGTGCGCGTCTCCTATGCGGACGGCCGGCCCCTCGAGGGGTCCGCTGTCCTCGGACGCGACCTCCCTGCCGGTTCGACGATTGCTTTGTCCAGCCGAGTTCTGTCCGCTCAGCAACTCAACGAGGCCTCGGCCCGCCAGGAAAACCAGTGGCTCGCGCCCACCCTGGCGCTCGTCGGCTTCTGCTTCCTCATTCTTGGCGCCGTTTCTTCGCTGTGCCTCCTGCCCCTCTTGGGCGATGCCGCCCTGGCCGGATACGAGCACGTCGAAGATGGGCCTTCGTGGGCCAGGACCATCTCCTCGATTCCCGTGTGGGTGCGTGCTGCCTGTGCGCTCCTGTGCTGCATCAGTGCGATCATTCCCCTGTTCGCCTCGCGCAAGGTGCGCTCGCGCCCCACGATGCTGCTTCTGTTGCCCGCCCTCGCCGGATACAGCGCGATCGGCTTTGTGTCCGTCGCGGACGTCCACGCGCTGACGATCGCCCCCGTTGTCGGTGTCTGGGTCGCTCTCATCGTTTCCCTGGCGGTCGTGTCATTGACCGTGACCCCCTCGGCCTCAGTGCCCTGCTCGCCTGGGTGTGTGCCACGGCGCTCGTCACCATTGGCGCCCTTCCTGCCTTTTCTCTCATTCGCATCGCGCCTCTGTCCGTCGCGATCGGCATCTATCTCCTCCTCATGGCTCCTCGCCTGGCGCTGCGCGTCCCCGATAGCCAACTCGTCGACGCCTCCGCCGTGCAGACAATCGCTTCGCGCATTCGCCAGCCTCCCGTCCAAAAACCCAGTCCCGTCACCGGCGGACGCATGGCGGTCGTCCTCGGACATACCGAAGCACGCAACACCCTGCTGATCGTCGCCTCGACCGTGTTCGTCCTCGTCGGCGGCACCCAGCTGCCGCCCCTGGCGAAGCCTGCCGAGGACATGGGACAGGGGGTCGCGAGCCTCGTCCTCCTGATCGCCGCGATCATCGTGCTGCTCACCGCGCCGCGCGCCACCCGCTCCCACCTCGGGCATATCCTCCCGCGCCTGGCTGCATGCGTACTCCTATGCACCCTGCTCCTCGGTGACTGGCTGAGGCTCCCCAGGGACAATGGCTGGCTCTATCCGCTCGTTCCCCTGTGCGTCCTCATCATCGTGGGCATCGTCACGGTCGTCATGACCAGCCTCGTGGAGCCCAAGGGGCATGCCGCCCTCGTCGGCACAATCCTCGACTTCATTCAAACCTTCTGCACCTTCGCACTTCTACCCGCGGCGGTTTTGTCTTCGGGTCTCTTCCTGTTCGCTTGGAGGGCGGTCCTGTAATGCCTGACACCACAAAGACTCCGTTCGCGCCCGCAGCTCCCTCGCGGCTCGTCGGCGCTTACGTCATCGACATGCTCGTCCTCGGGGCACTCCTCGCAGCGACGTGGTTCGTCTACTTCACGCCCCTGACGATTACGCTCATCACTATCGAGGCCGTGATCGCCGCTGGAATCATGCTGGGTGCCACCGGCCGTACCCCCGGCATGGCGGCCATGCACGTGTGCCTCATTCGCGATGACGACGACACGCAGACCCCCTCCCTCGGTGCTGCGATGGGCTACACGGCCCTCACCGCACTGCTTCAGATCACGATCGTCGGACCCCTCGCGTGCTTCGCGATGGCCCGCGACGGCCGCACCTGGCTGACCGGCCCCACCCGCACCCGCTTCGTCGACCTGCGTAAGCACGCCGCGCTCGCGGCAGGCCCCGGCGAGGCGGGGATGGCAGGCTACTACGAGCGGCCGCGACCCGGCCAGGCACCCAACGGATTCGATGGCGTTCACCCGGCCGGTTCCCCGGGCCAGTGGGGGGCGCCGAGCGCTCCTCTCACCCCCGTGCCGCAGGCCGCGCGCGATTATGCGGCGCCCGGACAGCGCGCCAACGACCCCTACGGGCCCGATTACAGCGCACCGCAGGCGGCGCCGTCCGTCCCCTCGGTGCCTTCCACGCCGTCCATTCCCGCAGCGCCGCCGCAGGGCATGCCCGACACGCACCGACCCGCGCCCCAACAGCCCGCAGTGCCGTCTCCGGCGGCCCCTTCTCCCGCGCCCCAGGCCCCGGCGGTCCCGTCGGTGCCCACCTTCTCCTCCCCGGAGTCCGGCGTACCCACGTTCTCGGCTCAGGCGTCCGGCGCGCCCGCAGCCCCCGTGCACAGTGCGCAGGATCCCTGGGGTGCTCCCGCCCAGCAGGCGCCCGCCCAGCCCGGCTATTCGCAGGCGGCCCCGGCCTCGTACTCCGAGCCGTCGTTCGAAACCATGCCCTATCACGCCGCCAACGGCACCACTGCGGGCGTCCCCGCCCCGCCGCCGAGCCGCCGTGCGGTCCAGGCCGGTCAGGCCGCCCAGCAGGCATTTGCAGCCCAGCAGGCGCATGACGCGCCCGGCGGTGCTCAGTGGGGCGACGCTGGTAGGTCGCAGTGGGGTGCTCCCGCTACCTTCGCCCGTCCTCAGCTGCTGTGGATCATCTTCGATTCCGGACAGCGCGAGCTGATCGACGAGCCGCTCACCATCGGGCGCAGGCCCGCGCCCGTCGAAGGCACCCGTTCCATCATCGTGCCGGATAACTCCCTGTCGCTGTCGCGCACGCACATGCGCATCGGGCCCACTGCCACGGGCGCGTGGATCGAGGACGCCTTCTCCGCTAACGGTACGGAGATCCGCACGCCAGACGGCCGTATCGCGGCTCTTGCGGGCGGGCAGGCCGTCGAGGTTCCTCCCGGGACCGAGATCATCATTGCTGATCGTCGTGCCACGATCGTTCTCGCGGACGCCGATTCCGTGCACTGACGCGTTTTCTGCTCGATGATCCCGCTGCGGCCAAGCTGCGGCGGGATCTCGCTTCTACGGGGCTGCAGGAGTTATTCCGCAGGTGTGAGGGCGGTGGTGGGGCGATGCAGCGGTGAGGCCTTGCAGCGGCGAGCCCGTGGGCGCTGTGGTGCTCGCGCAGGCGTAAATCTGCGAGCGGGGCACGCCACGAGAAGACGGATGCTCAAACGGCCATGCAGCACCTTCGACAGTTACACACAGTGATGAACGGCCATCAACAAAATTATGAATGAGAGACACGCCACAATGTCTGTTTTGGGCCTCTGTGTGGGCAGATATGGGCCCCGCAGTGAGCAACTTTCTGTCATTCGGTTAATTTCGAAAAATGCTGTCGTTGTACGAGGCAGTTGCCCTCACGATGGGCGTTTCGCACCCCGGCGGCGCCCGGCAGATAAACGAAGGAGGGGCCGCCCCAACGATGGGGCGACCCCTCCTTCTGCGCGTCTGCGCGGTGCTATCAGAAGCGGGCGGCGCTAGCCTGGTCCGTCTGCTGGTAGTTGGAACGAGCGGAGTCCACGGCCGCGGAGGTGCGGGACAGGACGTCCTTCAGGCCCTCGAGGCCCTGGTTCCACTTGATCTGAGCGGCGTTGTAGGCTTCCTGAGCCTGGCCTTCCCACGAGGAACGCAGCTGGTTCAGCGTGTTCTCGAGGTCATCGAGGCAGCCCTGCAGGTTGGCGGCGCCGGACTTGATGTCGGCAGCGGCGCCATCGAGAGCGCCGTAATTTACCTGGAAATCCATCTTCAGTCTCCTGTCTTAATCTCTCACAGTCCGCCGAGGATCTGCGCGAACGAGCCCTCGGTGTCTGCCTCGTTGGCCTGCATTGCCTTGTCGGTGCCACGCAGGTTATCCGCGAGCTCCTGAAGAGCCTGGTTAACCTTCGCCGCGTTGTCTGCCACTGCTGCATCAGCTGGGTGAACTGAACCGACGCGCTGCCCTGCCACGAGCTGCCGATGGTCGACAGGTCGCCCTCGAGGCGACGGAAGTGGCCCTGCAGGTCGTTGTAGGTGGACTCGATCGCGGAGACGCCCTGTGCAAGGGCGCCATCTACGGCCCGCTGGTCTGCCATGTGAACCTCCATTTGTATGAGTGAACCCTCTCGCGGGGATGCGTGAGAGCATGGGGACACATGAATACTAACCATGTTTTCATCTCTTTTTTTGATGTTACGCAAAAATCATGACAAAACCTGACCGACAATCTAGACTTACAGGGTTGTGTCGTGTAGCCACAGACCCCATCACGCGGCAACTGGGAGGATCCAATGGCATCGAAAACATCTCGTGGAGTGGCGCTGATTCCACTCACGATCACTTTTGGCGTGGATCGGACCGATGTGACGATCCCGCAGTCGATTCCACTGGTGGAGCTCCTGCCTGGGCTCGTTGAATCCGTTGGCGCTTTCAGTGATCAGCCCACAAACGACGGTTTCGCCGTGCGTACCGCGTCGGGTCGCCTCCTCGATCAGTCGCAGTCCCTGGCCGCGCAGGGAGTGCGTGCTGGTGCTGCCCTGATACTCGAGCCTCTCGGTGAAGGTGCCGCCGATATGGTCTACGACGATCTCACAGAAGCCGTCGGCCAAGTTGTCGAAAGAGTGTCCACCCCTTGGACGCGTGACGACGCTCGCACCTTTGCCGCGTTGGCCGCTGCCGCTCTGATCTTTGTTGCCGCCGTCCTCCTGGCAACCACGCCGCAGGACGCCATCTCCTCGATGCAGTCCGCGAACGTTTCGTTCTTCAACTACGTCTACGGTGCGATCGGTGTGGTGTCCGCGCTCCTCGTCACCGGTACCTCCGCGGTCGTGACCCGCAAGTACGCCGGGCCCTCCGGCATTGCTCTCGCGCACACCGTCCCCTTCCTGACCGCCGCATCGGCGTTGCGCTTGATGCAGGGCCAGTGGGATACCGGTGGCTGGATTGCCATTGGCGTCGGCCTGCTCATTGGGTCCCTCGCCGCGCTGACCCTCCCGAAGCAGTACCGGATCTCGATCGCCGCTCCTCTCGTGCTCGGAACGATGATGGCCGCCACTGGACTCCTGGTGAAGGTCGGATCCCTGTCCCAGGTCGGCGTGTCCGCCATTCTCTTTGCCCTCGTGATCGTGCTGCTGCAGATCGCACCATGGATCGCTCTCGCGCACATTCCGGTGAGAATCCTGGACGCAAACACCAGTGAACAGATCCCCGCCCAGGGCGTCACCGACCAGGTGAACACGTCCTTTGTGTTCGTCGTGGCGCTGCGCGCGGGCGGAGGCCTCGCCGCGATCTTCCTGACGGTCTCGATGCTGAGCGCGCCGGGCCTGCGTTCCGTGTCCACGCCCCTCGCGCTGGCAATCCTCGGTTCGGTCTCTCTCATCCTGCAGACTCGCTCGATTCGCTCACGCGTCGAGGTCCTCCTCGGCTCCCTGACCGGCCTAGCCACGATCCTGGTCGCCGCGACGCTCGTGACGCGAATCGACCCGTCGACCCTGCCGTGGATCACCCTGTCCGCAATCGCCGCCGCCCTCGTCCTCGTGGTGACGAACGTCGTCGGGCCTCGTGCGCGTCCGCACCTGACGCGCATTGCGGACACGATCGCGGTGCTCTCGCTCTTTGTCCTGATCCCTCTCGCCGTCTACATGTGGGGCTGAGCCATGCCGTCGAGTAAAGACATTCTGGAAGCCCAGCGTTTCAACCGCAATCGCCTGATCACCGCGTTCACGTCGGGTACCCCCGGCGGCCGCGAGGTCGATCCTCCCTCGCCCGTGCGCCCCCTGCTCGTGGGCGTGCTCGTCGCAGTCGTCATGTGTGTCGTCGGCGTGGGTATGCGTTTCTTCAACACGAATCCGGACTGTCTGGAATGAACTTCGTGCTGGTCGATGTGAAGTCGACGGGCGCGCGCTACTTCCTCGCGAACGGTGTCCTGCATCCGATCTCGAACGTGACGACGGCGCGTCTACTGGCCCAGGAGTCCGGCCTAACTGTGGTGTCAGCCAGCGCCACGTCCCTGGATGACATTCCGCGCGGCGCGCAGATCGGCCTGAGCGGTGTGCCCGACGACGTGCCGGGCATGGATCAGCTCGCGAATGTGTGGCTCTCCTGCGTCATCGAGGACAGCCACCACACGTGGATTGGGCAGAAGCTTCCGGAGCAGAACTTCCCTCTCACTCCCGCCACGTCCGCTCTCGTCACCCCGGATCACGGCAAGACAACCTACTTCGTGGATACCAAGACCCAGAAGAAGTACCTCATCGACGAGACGGATTCCCGCCTGAGCGACTGGACCCTCGCGTTCCAGAACCGCATCGGTTACCCCGTCGAGTCCGACCCGCAATGGGTGGACCTCTTCCCCTCCGGCACGCCGCTGAAATCGTGGAGCTACAGCGACATTCCGAACGCGGGCGCGCCCGCCACGGACCTGCCCGGCCCCCCTCAAAGACGCGAACCTGACAATCGGCACAGTCATTGAGCAGACCGATACGAAGGGCGAGGTCCAGAACTCCTACCTGGTCGTCAATTCCTCGCAGCTGGCGGTCTTCAACTCCACCGCCGCGCGCCTGTACCGTGACGCCCCGGCCACGAGGCAGTTCGATACAGACATGTTCAAGGACGTGACTCCCGTCCACGCTGACTTCATCGGCGAGGACTGGCCGGACTACGAGGACTTCTCCGATCCGGTGTGGGACGACCAGAAGGCCGATGCCTCGAACCGCACGGCCCTGTGCGCGCAGATGACGACGTCCGCTCAAGCGCCCAAGCTCGGCCTGTACACGATGCCGCACCAGCGCGCCGTGGAGGCCTCGTACGACCCTGAGTCCGTGGGCTCCCCCTCGCCGACCACGAACCGTTCCGTGACGGTGGCCGGCGGTACTGGCGCGCTCGTTGCAATCACGTCCGCGGGCAGCCAGGCGGCAGCCTACGCCTTCGTGTCGGACCAGGGGTACATCCATTCGCTTGGACCGACTCCCATGGTCCCCATTAAGGCGCTGGGATGGACCCAGGACAAGGTCTCGACGATCCCCGAAGCCTGGGCGAACATCATCCCGCCGGGTTCCGACCTCACTCCGCAGGCCGCGGCTTCATCAGTGGGGCTCTCGTGAGCTGGGACCGCGCGCGCGTTCGGGCGCTCCGCCACGGCCTCGTCGGCGCTGCTCTGGTGACGGGGCTCGCGCTTGCGCCGGTCGTCGCTCCCGCCTCTTCCTCGGACGAGGCCGGGGTTGGCTCCGCGTTCAGCCCGACGATCGCGCACGCGGACCCGGCGCCCACGCCGAGCGTGCGTCCCACCCCCACGGCGCCGCCTTCGGACGCGCCGACGCAGGCCCCGGAGCAGCGTCAAGAAGAGACCTGTCCGGTGGACTCTCCCCGGTACATCAAGCAGCAGCCCATCATTCTCGATCAGGTGGGTGTTCGGCGCGCCTGGGAAATCAGTCGCGGCGCGGGCGTGACGGTCGCGGTCGTGGACTCGGGCGTTGCTGCGGGCAACGAACACTTCAACTCGGGAGATCCGTCCGTGGTCCTGCCCGGCATTGACCTGAGTGGCGAAGGTACCGACGGCCGCGTCGACGTCGGCGAGCACGGCACGGCAATCGCCGGCGCCATCGCTGCCCGCCAGCTGCCCGAGTCAAAGGGGTCGGGCCTCGTCGGCGTCGCTCCCGAGGCAAAGATCCTGCCGGTGCGTATCGAAACCGGCCTCGAGCAGGGAAACACCGACAAGCCGGGGCAGGAGCCCTTCATGTCGCGCGTGGCCCGCGCGATCCGATGGGCCGCCGACAACGGCGCGCAGATCATCGTCGTCGCCCAGTCCTCGAAGGACCCGAATTCCGACCTGGAGGCCGCGGTTGCGGCGGTGCGCGGGCGTGCGCTCGTTGTCGCGTCGACCGGCAACACCTACCAGGATCAGAAGAACAACGAGGTCGTGTATCCGGCCGCCTACGAGGGGGTCCTCGCGGTGACGGCCTCGGATGCCTACGGGTTCGCGTCGGACCAGCAGGTGCACGGCGCGCACGTGGACCTTGCGGTGCCCGCCGCCGTCATTCACACGACCTGGTTCGATCAGGCCGACTGCCTGGTCGGTGGGTACTCGGGCGACACTCCGCTGCCCTCCTCTTCGTATGCGACGGCCTACGCCGGGGGTTTCGCGGCCCTCGTGGCCTCGCAGTTCCCCAACGAGTCCCCGGACATGTGGAAGTACCGCCTCGAGGTGACTGCGCTGCGTGGTTCGTCCGATCAGCGTACGAATGAGCTCGGTTGGGGTATCGTGGCGCCCTACGAGGCGCTTACCTTTGACGATATCGGCACGAGGTACGGGCCTCCTCACCCGGACCAGGCCGCGCACCCCGTTCCGAATCGCCCCGCAGAGGTATCCCCGCACCTGACGAGCCGAGACAACATCATGACGATGCGCACCTACATCGTCTGCGGGATTGTTGTGCTCGGAGCGGCTATCCTCGGCGGACTCGTGATCCTGTCGCACCTGCGCGGCAGGCCGGTTGCCGTCAAAAAGGACGACGACGAGGACATCTCATGACAGTCCTCGGCCAGCGGCGCTGTCGGCGCGCGTGTGCCCTCGGGGCGGCTGTCCTTACCCTCGTTGTCGGTTCTGCCGTTGTGCCGGCCGCACCTGCGAACGCCGTCGACCGCGAGGTCACTGGCGCCGACCAGGAGTACTACCCCTACTACCAATTGGCCTCGTTGCATAGCCAGGGCTACACGGGCGAGGGTGCGATCATCGCGATGATCGACGGGCACGTCAACCCGAACATTCCTGAGCTGGCCGGCGCGACGATCGAAAATAAGAGCCCGTGCACGGTCCGGTCCCTGCCCGAGAATGCGGATCACGGCACGGCTGTTGCCCAGGTCCTCGTAGCTCCGAAGTTCGGCGTAGCCCCCGGCGCGACCCTGTACACCTACGACCTCGGATACAGCGAGGAGGAAGTGGGCGCCGACTGTGCGACCGCCGGCGTGTATGCGCGGGGCGAGGCCGACACGTCGCTGCTGATCGAGCAAGCGATCAACGATGGCGCTCACATCATCTCGATCTCGAGTAATTACCCGCTGTACAACGAAGACCTGCGGTGGGCCATGGCGCGGGCCATTTCGCAGGGCGTTATCGTCGTTGCGGCGATGGGCAATGAATCCACCGAAGATCCCGCGGATACGCTGCCCATGTGGTCCGGGATCTGCGGAGTGGGTGCCATCAATGCGGACGGATCGCTGACCGAATACAGCAACTGGGGAAACGGCGTCGAAACCGTCGCGCTGGGGAAGATCATCGTGCGTAGCGGCAGCCGCGGAGAAGTGCTCACGATGGAAGGAACGTCCTTCGCGACTCCTATCGTCGCGGGTTTCCTCGCGATTGCGTGGCAGCGCTTTGACGAGCGGATCACCGCGAATCAGATCCTGCAGGCCATGACGACGACCGGTACCGGGAGTAACGGCGACTGGAACTACTACACGGGCTTCGGACCGGCAGACCCGTGGGGACTGCTCAACGCGGATGCCGCGTCACTGCCTGACGTCAATCCGTGCGAATCGAAGACCTATTCGTTGAAACCGAGCTGGCAGGATGTCGAGGACTACATCGACGGCACTGTCAATCCGCTATTGATGAGGAACGACGACGACTACGTGTACCGCGGCGTGAACGAGGATGCGGCTTTTAGCGCGGATAATGAATACCCCGTTTACCTGGGGACGAGCCCGCGCTATCACCGGCACTGACGAGGCATCAGGGTTGTGCGTGTTGATCTGTCAATCCTGAACGACCGTCCGGTCGGTGGATTTGCGTAGGAATAGAGGTTGTCTCGCAGGTTGAAGCTTGCTTCGGGAGTCTGTCGAGTCGGTTAGTATAACCGTATGGTAGATGTGATGGGGCAGACGCCCGAAGAATTTGAACAGATGCTGAAGGATCAGATTGCCGCCGCCGAGAAGAAGGCGAAAGCGATCCAGGAACTCGTTGAGCGACTGACCTCCGCTCGAGTTTCCGGCATGGATGCCAACCGTGACGTTGAGGTTGAGGTGAACTCCGACGGTCGTCTCACCAAGATTTCCATCGACGATAACGCGATGCGCGGCAGCGCCGAGGAACTTGAGCGTTCGATCATGGAAGCCTACGCCGCGGCCGGCCGTAACATGGCAACCTTCGTCCGCGAGAACGTCTCGAAGGACTTCAAGGACGATGGTGGCGCGATCGAGGCATACGCCGCCACCGTCGAGCCGGTGCTGAACTCGCTCGGGCGCTGATACCGATGTCAGACTACGATCTCGCAATCGACCTGGAGCGGCTCACCAGCCACGCGGGCGAGGTGGATGACTGCGCCAACACCCTCGACAACTGCTATGACACCGCCACCCAGACCCTGGGACAGGTCATCACGAACGCATTCGGCCTGATGTTCATGCAGTACACCGCCGTGTGTACCTACCAGTTCGCGAACATCGCGGCCATGATCAATGACGCCGCCGAAGCTGAACACCGACTGAGCAACTGCCTGATCGACCTCGAGCAGCGGATGCGCGAAGCCGAGCGTGACAATACAAAGCTTGTGAGGGGACCCGGAAAACAACTTGACCCGGCGCCCGCCCCTCCCAGCGGTGAAACTCCCGAGGCACCGGGCTATCCCAGCACTCCTCCGAGCGGCGGCGTGCCCCCGAGCGGCGGTGTGCCCCCGAGCGGTGGCGTGCCCCCGAGCGGCGGTGTGCCCCCGAGCGGCGGCGTGCCCCCGAGCGGTGGGCTGCCTCCCACTGGCGGCACCACCGTCCCGAATGGGCCCGTTAGCGGCACCCCCACCATGCCCAAGCCGACCAAGCCCGAGGATCTCGTCCCCGGCCTCGACAAGGATAAAAAGGACGGCGAGAACTCCTTCGCGAGCGTGCTCGCCGGCCTCGGCAAGGTCTGCGTGGGCGAGGACGAACTCCGTGCCTTCCTCGAGAAGCAGCGCGAGGACGAAAACACCGACCTGAAGACCTTCTACGACCGTCAGAAGGAAGACCAGGCGAAGGCCCTCGAGCGCTACGCCGAGGCGCACCCGGGTGAGGACATCTCCGAGGTCAAGACCCTCATCGAGGACAACCAGAAGCGCCAGCAGGACGCGATGACGGACTTCCTGGCGAAACAGCGCACCGAGGAAGAATCCCAGATCCGCGAGTTCGTCAAGGACAACCCGAAGGCAACCCCCCAGCAGTTCGACACCTTCATGTCCAAGCAGCGCAACGACCAGCAGACCAGCTTCCGCGCCTTCGTCGACGAACAGCAGAAGACCCAGAACGCGCGTATCGACGAGTTCTCGAAGGCTCACTCTGATTCGAAGCCTGAGGAGGTCCGCTCTCTCTTTGAGAAGCAGGACAAGCATGGTGACCAGGACATCGAGACCTTCCTGACCCGCCAGCGTCAAGACGAAGAACGCACGCTGCGTCGCTTCATTTTTGAAGGAGTGAAGAAGTGAGCCCGCAACAGCCGGTATACACCCACAGCGAGTGGATGGATGGATCCGACGAGGCCCTGGGGCCCATCGGAGACATCCGCGACGCTGTTATCCAGCTCGAGTCCGGTGAGTGGATGGGGGGTGCTGAGTCGGCCATCAGCGCTCTCGGCGGCATCGCCGAGCTCACCTTGGGTGGACTCAGCAGCTGGGTCAGCTATGGCGTCGAGATGCTCCTCAGCTACGTTGATCCTCTGAAGTTCTGGATGGACCAGCTCGCAGGAGACTCCGCGCAGGTCAACGGCATGGCCATGACCTGGGCATCCATCGGAGATTCGCTGCGCTCGACCGCATCCGAACTCGCCTCCGGATCGTCCAGCGCCATGCAGAACATGAAGGGTGAATCGGTCTCCCGTTACCTGGGGCGTCAGGGGCAGGTTATTGGTTCGATCAACACCCTGGCCGACGCATCCGCCACCGTTGGGCGCGCAGTAGCGAAAGCCGCCGAGTTGGTGCAAAAGGTGCACGATTACGTGTGCAAGCTGATCTCGGAGATTATCGGCGAGGCCGTTGAAGGAGTAGCGCTCGCTGGATTCACCCTTGGTTTTTCGCTCCTCAAGGCAGGGGCTGCTGTCAGCGCCCGGGCTATCGTTGAGGGGGCGAACGTTCAGAACTTGGTGAGCCTGCTGAAGATGGCATTCGACGAACTGAAGTCGCTCTTCGACATCATCACGGCTGCTGCCCCCGCCTTCCTGAGCGCGATCCGCGAGGTGGGTAAGGAATGCGGTACCCCCGGCGGCGGTTGCTGCGGTGAGGGCTCCTCCTCGAGCAGCGACAAGCCGAAGCGCTCCCCCCTGGACGAGCCCGTTCGTGAGTGCCCGCCAGAGGAAAAAGAAGAGAAACACCTCATCGATTACCTCGCGGACCCGTTCCTCGAGCCCTTCCGCGTAGCTGAGGACGTTGTGAAGCCGCTCGTCAAGCCGATTGGTGACGCGGTCAAGAAGGTCGTCGAGGATCCCGAAGGATACGGCCTCACCCGTCCCTTCACACCTAAGGTCCACGTCCCCCCGTCGACCGTGGAGCGACAAATGGAGCGCGAACAGCAGAACGGCAGCGGTTCTGGCTTCAAGGGGTCGAGTGTTTCGGGCTCCGGTGAAAACTGGGGCAAGGGTTCCGGTGGTGCGAGTGTTTCGGGCTCCGGTGAAAACTGGGGCAAGGGTTCCAGTGGTGCGAGTGTTTCGGGCTCCGGTGAAAACTGGGGCAAAGATACGAATACTGTCAACAATGGTTGGGCGTTTGCGTCCGGTGATTTTGGCAGTGACTCGAATGAAACCAACAATGGTTGGGCGTTTGCGTCCGGTGATTTTGGCAGTGACTCGAATGAAACCAACAATGGTTGGTCGAGTGCGTCGGGCGACTTCGGCAGTGACTCGAATGAAACCAACAATGGTTGGGCGTTTGCGTCCGGTGATTTTGGCAGTGACTCGAATAAAACCACCAATGGTGGGTCGGGTTCTTCCAGTGGCTTCTAGGAGCTTGAAGAGTCGCGTGAGCGACCTCGAGTGATAAGGGGGCCCCGCACAGATTCTGTGCGGGGCCCCCTTATGGTCATGCATCTGAGCGCCAGGGCGACGCGTCGTGAACCGATGGTCTCCTTGTTGCCGTAGTTCCCAATGGCCCGGGCCCGCGCGTGCGCATGCCCGCCCCGGCCTCGTCTCAACCCCGCCGCATCGGCCTACGTGGTGGCCGGGCGCATCCGGCGCCGACGAAGCGCTACGGGCGGTTCGCGAAGTACTCCAGCAGGTGCGAGTCGCCCGACACGATGATCTCGTCGTCAGCGTTGATGCGGGTGGTCGCATCCGCGTACTCGAAGCGCTGCTTCGGGTGGCGCACCGCGAGCACGTTGACGCCGTATCGGCCTCGCAGGTCCAGCTCTTCGAGCGAAAAACCGTGGACCTCCTGCGGGGGGCGCAGCTTCATGATGGAGAAGCCGTCCTTCTCCATTTCGATGTAGTCAACCATGCGGCCACCCACAAGGTGAGCGGTGCGCTTTCCCGCGTCCAAGTCGGGGTAAACGACGTGGTGGGCACCCACGCGACGGAGGATGCGACCGTGCTGGGAAGACGTGGCCTTCACCCAGATCGACGAAATGCCCATGTCAACGAGATTCGCGGTGATGAGCACCGCTGCTTCAAGGGAAGAACCCACACCGACGACGGCGCTGCGGAACTCGCGCGCGCCCAGCTGTTCGAGGGCATCCTTGGAGGTTGCGTCGGCCTCGACGAGAGGGAAACGACCGGCGAACGCCTGCACGCGTGCGGGGTTCTTTTCGACGGCCAAGATCTCGTACCCCAGCTGGTCCTGTGTCACCGCGACAGCGGAGCCGAAACGGCCCAGCCCGATGACGAGTGTTCCCGACTGGAGTTCCTTTGACTCGCGTTCATCTGCCATGCCCCCATTCTTCCTTGCGGGCGCGCCCTCCGCGAGTGGTGCGGGTGGGTGAGGTATGCGTCGCGGCGGGTGGGTGTGGGGCTGCTCGAGTGCGGCGTCTGTTGCGGCAGCAGGGAGCGGTGCCTGTGTGCCTCGAATTGGGCGCGCGTCTTGGGCGGGGTGTGCGGGTGCAGGCATGCGAGACGCTTGTGAGGGGGCAGTAGTCGAGGAACGCGTCACGAGCTGGAGGCGTGAAACACGCGTGAAACACTCCGTAAGTGACTGTGGTGCAGTGGTGACACCGCTCCGAGTTGAGGCGTAGAAACTGTGCCTCAGACAGATGGCCGGTCCTCAAGTCTCGGTGGGGTGAATGCGTGATGTGGCGCCGAAATAGTACGGTACTGTGGCGCGATGAAGCGCCAAACAAGCGTGTAGCGTGTAGCGTGCTGCGCTGCCATGTCAGCGTTCTGCTCCGTGACGCTGACGTTCTGCTCCGTGATGCGGGCGTGCTGTGCTGCGACGCCATCGTGCTGTGCTGCTATCTATCGCGCCGCACGACTGTGGATTGTGACCAGGACCTGGGCTACGACCTCGTCGATGAGTTTCAGATCCGACCAACGAACCCGAATCACTTTCCAGCCCGCGCGTTCGAGGTCTCTTTGGCGACGCTGCTCGGCCTCAATGCTGTCGTGGACTTGATCGACGGTCTCCCCGTACTTGATGCGCCCATCGAACTCGATGGCGATCATCAAGTCGGGCAGTGCGATATCGATGAAGTACGTTCGGCCGTCAACGTGGACTTCTTCCTGTGTCGCTAACCCATTGATGCCCGCGCGCAGCAAAGCTAGGAGGACCAGGGCTTCGCCTGGAGACTCGCATCCAGCATTAGCATGGTCGATGATCCAGCGGGCTTGCCTGCGTCCTCTGGCGTTACGAGGAGTGTCATCCAAGGCCTCGTGGAACTCCCTGCGTGCCTCCTCCTGCCGGGCGCGCGACTCCTCCTGACGGAAACGATCAAAATGGCATGCCCTGGCTAAGCCTGCGCAGGCGATGGGGAACCCACGCTTATCACTCAATAGGCGCGAGCAATCAACGAGAACACGTGCCGGTGTCGCGATACGGAAACCCAAGTATTCGATGGAGGAAACCGGACGACTTGGACGGCACGTACGAATGTGCGCGGACGGGATGCGGATGTTGTCATTAATGACAATTTCAGGGAAATGAACGAGACGGGAACAGCTTCGGGAAGGGACGTAGATGACGAGCTTCTCGATGCTGCTCGTGCCTGGTAGACCGAGCAAAGATGCAATGGTTGGTCCGCTCAACGTGTAGGACGGGTGGCGTACACTCAGCGCACACAGACGTGCAGCGAACACGAGTGCTTGGCAGTCGCGAGGGTTTAGGCCCGCAAACGCCTCTGATTCGATATAAACGCCCGCCGTAATGCGCAGAATCCCACCGGTCTTATGCCTTCTGTGTAGGCGGACAGCGGTGTTGTTCTCATCGGCGATGAGAAGGGCGGAACGTAAAGACGCAATGCGATCAGGTGTCATTTCAGGACCTCCAGCTGGAAACCATCGTTGCTTTGCTGGTTCCACTGTCGATGGCGCATCCTTCATGGCGCAAGCCTGCGAATCATGCCTGTGGATAACTGAACCGGTCGAGGTGCCTGTGGAAAACTCACTTATGTCCGGTGCGTCGTCGGTTTTCCTGGCCTTGTCAAGCGGGTTGTTCCGCAAGGATGGTGTCGCGAAGCGGTGTCGATATGTTGTCGAGACGGTGAATGAAACTTTTATCGCCCCTGCTCTGCAGGCTATCGAGGTGCTGATGGGAAAATGAAATCTTTTTCGCCCACACGCGCTGAAAATGGCTGATTTTGCTCGGTTTTCTCGCTGCGTGGGTGATTTTTCTTTCAGGTGGGTGTGAGTTGGGGTGGGTGTGGGTGGTTTTTCTTTCAATGAGGGGGTTCCCCGGCCAAAGTTATGCGCTATGCCGGTGATGGTGCCTGTGGAAAACTCACTTATGTCCGGTGCGTCGTCGGTTTTCCTGGCCTTGTCAAGCGGGTTGTTCCGCAAGGATGGTGCTGCGAAGCAGTGTCGATGTGATGTCGAGACGGTGAATGAAACTTTTATCGCCCCTGCTCTGCAGGTTGTCGGGGTTCCGACGGGAAAATGAAATATTTCGCCCACACGCGCTGAAAATGGCTGGTTTTGCTCGGTTTTCTCGCTGCGTGGGTGGTTTTTCTTTCAGGTGGGTGTGAGTTGGGGTGTGTGTGGGTGGTTTTTCTTTCAATGAGGGGGTTCCCGGCCAAAGTTATGCGCTATGCCGGTGATGGTGCCTGTGTCGCAGCCCAGTGGCAGGGGGAGGGGGGGAAGACAGTTGAGTTTGTGAACCAATGTCTTTGTCACAAGATGCTTCAGTGGATGGTGCCAGGACGGGGCAAGCGGCGTATCCCGCGTTAGTGTTAAGGGCCTTCAATTTGGAGAGGCGAGCACAGCAGCGGTGCAGTTCGTTTGAGGTGTTGGTTGGTTTCTGCTGTGGTTGTAAACGGTGGGGCCGTTGCTGGGTGATGCTGGGCGAGTTTTGTACCGGTTGGGGGCTGGGTGTACGGGTGTGCTGCATTGAGTGGCGTCAGGTGCGAGAGAAAATTCGCCCTGCATGTCCAAAATGGCCAAATTGTGCCGATTTTGTGTGTGCTGGGCGAATTTTGTACCGGTGGATGGCCCGACGGGGTGTTGTTGGGCGAGCTTTGTACCGGCGAAAGCCAAGCGGTCAGCCGATGATGGGCTGTTCTTCGGGCATGCGGATGACGCGGGAGCGCTGGCGCAGGGCCAGTGCTGCGGCCACGGTCATGGAGCCTGTGCGGCCAGCGAACATGAGGAAGATGAGCACGTATTTGGCGCCGGTGGGCAGAATGGGGGTGATGCCCGTGGAGAGGCCGACGGTCGCGAACGCGGATACGGTCTCAAACAGGATGATGTCGAGCGTGTACTCCGTCATCGACAGGAGTAGGACAACGGAGACGGCGACAAGTGCCAGGCCCAGCAGGGACACGGCAACCGACAGGCGGATCGTGGAGGTGGGGATGCGGCGGCCGAAGGTCTCGATGTCGCGGTCGCCTCGCGCCTCCGCGATGACGGCCAGGACAAGGACAGCGAAGGTCGTAACCTTGACGCCACCCGCGGTCGACGCGGAGCCGCCGCCGATCATCATGAGGATGTCCTGAACGAAGTGGGTCTGTGAGTGCATGGCACCCACGTCGAGGGCGGACAGCCCGGATGAACGGGAGTTCACGCCGGCGAGCATGGCGTTGAGGATCTTCGACGGCGTGTCGATCGCGCCGAGCGTCGTCGGATTGTGCCATTCGGTGAGGGCCAGTGCGAGGGCACCGACGAAAGCCAGGATCAGGTAGGTGGACAGCGTCAGCTTCGTGTGGAGTCGCCAGCGTCGGGGTGTGCGCAGGTTCTTGGCGACATCCATGATGACGGGGAAGCCGATGGCGCCCACGGTCGTGCCCAAGATGATGGGGACCAGCATCCACCAGTCGGTGACGTGGGGTGCGAGCCCGTCGGGGAGGATTACGAAACCGGCGTTGTTAAACACGGAGATTGCCATGAACAGGGCGTCCCAGAGGGCGTGCGCCGGGTCGAAGCCCATGGCGAGGAATCGGGGCAGGAACATGGCGGCCAGGAGGGCCTGCATGGTCAGTGATGTGGCGATGACGGCTTTGAGGAGCGTGGAGATCTGGCCCATGGCGCCCGTCCCGGTTTCCTGCGTGGCGAGCATGCGTTGGGTGAGGCCGAGGTGGCGGGAGACGGCGAAGCCGAGGATCGATGCCAGCGTCATGACGCCCAGGCCGCCGACGACGATGCCAGCGGCGATGACGGCTTGGCCGAAGGGGGACCAGTAGGTCGCGGTGTCGACGGTGGTCAGGCCGGTGACGCAGACGGCGGACACGGCGGTGAAGAGAACGTCGACGAAGGGGGCGGGCGTGTCTGACGAGGAGGAGATCGGCAACATCAGGAGTGCCGTGATGACGCCGATGATGAGCGCGAAGGTGCCGAGTGCGAGGCGTGCGGGCGAGTAGCGGGCCTGCTTGGATAGCCAGGCGCGCACGCGCTGAACGACTGTGGTGGGCACCTCGCCGTGCGGGTTTTGGGGGCCTCCGGGAACGCGGCGGACGACGGGGGGAGGGCTGCGGGCTCAGTGGTTCCTCAGAGAGCACGGGGGACGAGGCCGTGGCTTGCGCGCGCACCAGTGAGCGTGTTGCGCCGGGTTCGGGACGTAAGCGAGGGGTCTTCCCCCGCTGTTGACGACCCTTGCGTGCCGGTGCCATCGTTGCTCCTTAACGACTCTGCAACAAAAGTGGACAAAGTTGCAGTTTCCATGTGGTTGGGCAGTAGTATATTTCGTGAGGCTACGTAAGCGGTGAACGAATCGGGTTTAGCGCGCCTCGCGAGCATATCTGGGAGTCATTAATGGAACAGCAGTCGGCGCCGCGCTTTATGACTGTCACGGAAGTGGCGGACATCATGCGCGTCTCTAAGATGACTGTGTACCGCTTGATTCACAGTGGTGAAATGCCCGCGATTCGCGTCGGAAAGAGCTTCCGAGTCCCGGAGGCCGCGGTCGCCCAGATGATCCAGGCCGGTATGGCGGATCACTCTGGTGACCAGGCTCGCGTCATTGGCGGGTAGTATAGGCACGATGTGCCCGGCTCGGGCACCCATCATCCATCAGCGGTAGTACCTCTGCCGCACACACTACGAGGGAGGAACCCCATGGGCTCCGTCATCAAGAAGCGCCGCAAGCGCATGGCGAAGAAGAAGCACCGCAAGCTCCTGCGCAAGACGCGTCACCAGCGTCGCAACAAGAAGTGAGCGAGCGGAGGCCCGGCCATTTGGTCGGGCCTCTCGTGTATCCGGGGCCCTATACTTAGGTGTCATGGAACGCACCATTATTCACGTTATGCGCCACGGCGAAGTGGACAATCCGAACGGTGTTTTGTACGGGCGTCTGCCCGGTTTCGGGCTGACGGAGCTGGGGCATTCGATGGCTGCCCGCGCTGCGGAGTACCTGGTGGATTCGGGTGCGGATATTACGCGCGTGATTTCTTCGCCGCTGCTGCGCGCGCAGCTGACGGCGGCGCCGACGGCGGCGGCGTACGGGTTGACGATTGAGTCGGACCCGCGTCTGATCGAGTCCGATAACGTGTTCGAGGGTATGCCGGTGAACTCGAATCGCGCGTTGTTGGCAAACCCGAAGTACTACAAGTACTACTGCAACCCGCTGCGTCCCTCGTGGGGTGAGCCGTACCGAGATATTGCGTCGCGCATGAGCGCTGCCCTCTCCTCGGCCCTGCGGGCGGCCCGCGGGCACGAGGCTCTCGTCGTGTCGCACCAGAATCCGATTGTGACGCTGACGCGCTTTGTGAACGGTCAGCCGCTCGCCCATGCGCCGAAGTCGCGTCACTGTGCGCTTGCGTCCATCACGTCGTTCATTTTCTCGGGCGCGACGCTCGTGGGGACGTCGTATGCGGAGCCTGCGGCGGACCTCGTTGCGATTGCGAAGGATATGACGCCGGGGGACTCGCAGGCGGATCTGCGCCGCTGATGTGATCGTTGTGGGCGGCGTGCGTGCCTCCGTGGGGGCGCCGCGTCCGTTTGAGGGGGCGCAACAGGGGTGCAACGCGTCCGTTTCGCGGGCTGCGTGAGGGGGCGCCGACGCAGCCGGTGCGGTAGCGCTCGCCACGCCTCGTCACGCGAGGTGTGCGGTGACAGCGTCCCCTAGTTGGCCTCGTCGCCCGAGGCCTCGGCGGGGTCGGTCCCCTCATCCTCGGAGTGCTTGCGGCGTTCCTGCTCGCGGCGCTCTTCCTCACGGCGCTTGCGCTGAATGTCGCGCTCGAGGCGGAACAGGAATTCCGGGTCGTCGTCGGGCGCGGAGGGGCGCTTCGGGGCCTCGGCCTGCTTCTGCTGGGCCTTTTCCGCGCGGGACACCCAGCGCAGGACGAGCCAGGCGATGGGGCCGATGACGGCGATTGTCGCGGTGAACAGGATGATCATGAGCCAGATCGGCTTGGCGATCTTGCCGGGCATCTCGTCTTCGGGCGTGCGGTGCCAGTCCGCGGCCGCGTATATGGTGACGGCGAGCATTGCGACGACAAGGGCGATCCTGAGCATGCCCCTAGTCTACGGGGGTGTGCCTGCTCACGCTGGGGCGTTCACTCCGGGAGCAAACCGGGGAGTTAGGAGCGTGTGACGCGAGGGAGTGACGTGTACGAGGGCGCGGCCCCCGGCGCGAGGACCGCTGTCGATCCGGCCCGGATTCCGTCGGCCACGGCCTCGTCGAAGGGCTTGCCGAGGGTCATCGCGGCCGCCAGCGCGCCCACGCAGGCGTCCCCGGCCCCGGTGGTGTCCACGGCCTCGCCGAGGGTGAGGGCGGGGCAGTGCCCGGCCTCGCTGCCCGACGCCCACGCCGCGCCGTCCGCTCCCAGGGTGACCATGACGTGCTTGGGGCCGAGCCTCGCAGCGCCCGCGCGACGCCGATCGCCTCGGTGGGGCTGGCGGGGGCGGGCATGCCGAGCGTCAGGCCTGCCTCCGTTTCGTTGACGACGAGGATGTCGACGCGGGCCATGAAGTCGGCGTTGGTGGGGCGTGCGGGAGCCAGGTTGAGCAGGACGCGCGCGCCGAAGGAGTGAGCCCACGCGAGGGCGGCGGCGTTCGCCTCGGCGGGGATCTCGGCCTGTAGGACGACGATGTCGGCGGGGGGAGGGGAACAACGAGGCCTTGGCTGGCTCGACCGTCACGGCGGCGTTCGCGCCGGCGTCCAGGATGATCGTATTCTCCCCGGAGGCGGCGACGGTGATGAGGGCGGTCCCGGAAGGGCCATCGACCTCGTGCAGGTGCGTCACATCGACGCCGTGGGAAGCCAGGTCGGAGCGCAGGCGTTGGCCCGAGGGGTCGGAGCCGACGGCGCCCACGAAGAAGACGGCGACGCCCGAGTGTGCGGCGGCGGCAGCCTGGTTCGCGCCCTTGCCGCCCAGGCTGTAGGTCAGGGACGAGCCGGAGAGTGTTTCGCCGGGGTGGGGGAAGCGGTCGACCGTGACCGTGACGTCCTGGTTGATAGAACCGACGACGATGACGCGTTCCATGAGGGCTCCTTTGCGAGTGGTTGCTCCATTGTGCCACGTCACGGGGCTGATGATGTGCGCTTCGACACCTTGTGGGCGGGGCGTGTGGTGGGCTGCGGGTGATGTCGCTGGTTAAGCGTTGCTTTATTTGGATGCTAGTTTCTGCAATACTGCTAAATCTTTGATTTGTGGTGAACTAATCGCCGTGCGCACGCTTCGGTTCTTCATCTCATCACGCGCGGTAGGCCCGACCTACCGCGTCAACACTGTTCCCTCGCAGGTGATCCGCGAGGCAGCCTCGGCCCCTGCGGTTAATGTGCGCACCATCGCGACCGACGGTGAACTGGCCGACGGACCCGCGCGCGTGCTCCTGCCGCTTCTCGGCATCTACGCTCTTGGGACGGTCTCCCTCCAGGGATTCAACCTCGTCTACCTGCGCGTTGCTCAGGATATTGGCGCGGGGGGACGCCTCCGGCCTCATTACCGCGATCCCGGGCATCGTCCTCGGCGTCGCCTGCTTCGTGTACGGAACCCTCGGAGACTTCATTCCGCTGCGTCGCATCGTCGACGTGGGCGTTGGCCTCATTGTCGCAGGGTCCCTACTTGGCTTCGCTTTCTCCTCGTCCCTGGTCGGTGTCATCGTCGCCCGTGCCCTCCAGACACTGGGGTACCAGGCCGCGGCATCCGCGTACATGATCCTGGCGACCGCCATTCGTGACCCGAAGAAACGAGGACTCTACGTCGGCCTCATGTGCGCCGCATTCCAGGGCGGCACTGCGATCGGCATGCTCTCGGGCGGCATTCTCGCCGACATCAACTGGGCGCTTCTCCTCCTCATTCCCCTCGCTGGCCTCGCTTTCCTGCCCATCATGGGGCGCCGAGTCCCCGCGCGCACCCGCGCCGGGCGCGTCGACGTCGTCGGCCTCGCGATCTTCTCCTCCCTGGCCCTGCTGCTCACCCTGGTCGCCGCGAACCCGCGCTGGTGGCTCATCGCGGGCCTCGTCCTCGGCGGCGTCATCTTCTGGCGATACATCGGGCGTGCGCGCACACCCTTCATCACGCGCTCCTTCTTCACGAACGTGCCGTGGGCGCGCTCGATCAGCCTCATCCTGATCGTCTACTGCATGAACTTCACGGTCGCGCCCCTCATGAACGGCATCGGCGCCGCCAACTACGGGCTCACGCCCGCCCAGGTGTCCGTGCGCCTCCTGCCCGCCTACTGCGTCGCCCTGGCCACCGCCATGACGTCGGGTGCCGTCATGGCTCGCATCGGACGCGGGCGGACCGTGCGCGCGTGCGTCAGCCTGATCCTGACGGGCACCGTCCTCATCGCGCTGTGCATGAGCATGGGGCCGTGGGTCATCACCGCCGCCATGTGCTTCATCTACGCCGGCTTCGGCGCCCTGTTTACGCCCATCTACGACACCGTGTTCGCGACCGTCGCCCCCGGGCAGAACGGGCGCGCCGTCGCCATGAATGACCTCGCCATGCAGGGCAGCGCCGCGATCGGCATCGGTGTGTTCACGCCCATGCTTGCGTCGGGCGCCTTCCGGGTCATCGCCCTCGTCTGTGTCGTCGCAGCAGCGACCGGCATTGCGGGCGACTGGCTGCACGAATACCTGTACCGCCGCGGGCGCTAACCCGCTCACTTACCCTCGGCGCACGAGGCCGTGCTCCGCGCCACCGTGAGCGGTAGGAGGGGTGCAGGCGAGGACGGTGAGGGGCTTTGTGGGTCGCAGGGGTGTCTTATTTGGGGGGAGTGAGGACCATCCAGTCGGGTCTACGGTCGGGAATGTCAGCGACTTGCATGGGATCCTGTGTCGAGCCGTCAGATTTCAGAGGTTGTGTCTCGTAGCCGAAGGACGCGCGCGTGGATTCGCGGACGTATACGTTGACGGTGACCCCATAGGTTGGATTCTCCGCAACGATCCGTGTTTCATTTCCGTCCTCTACTGTTTTCTTGTCTTTGCCCGTATTGTGAATCCGATGGGTGCCAGATGGGATTCGACGACGGCCTGCACTTTGTGCGCATCGTTCTCGACAAACAAAATCGTTGGGGACGTGAGGGTATAGAGTTGCGTGTCGCGTACCGGCTGGCTGGAGATAAAGTCCCAGCTTTGGCGTTGGCTGAAGTTACTCTCGTTGATGAGTTCGTTGCGCACCTGGATGAGGGTGGGTTCAATGTCGCGGCCGACGGCCTCGATTGATTTCATCCGCGCAGCCTTTTGAAGCGCCTCATCTGCCCATGACTGTCTCTCCGGAAGCACGGGGAAAAACGGAGCGCATGAGGCCGTGCACAGCGCCAGAAGGGCGCAGGCGAGGAACGCGAGTGGTCGCGCTCCCTGGCGTGCGGTTGCTCGTTGCGTCATCCCTGTCCTGAGGGCGGGAGGTTGGGGTCGAACCAGTCGGGGATGCGTCCGGGCTGGTCGATCAGTTGTGTGGGATCACCGTTGGATCCATCTGAGGGGTTGCCTACCGTGTAGTAGTAGGTGGAGGTTTGCTCGCCCAGTCGCGTCGTCGCCGAGACCACGGCGTGGTACTCCTCGTGGGTCCACAGGTAGTCAACGATCTCAACTCCGCCGGAGGTCCAGCGATCTTCGGAGAGCTCGAATCCGAGGGGCAGTAAGTGCTTGTTGTAAGTATCGCGGATGAGGTCGGTGTCCAGCTCGGTGAAGAAGAACATGCGTGAATGGAAGGAATATAAGGTCTTTCCGTCCTCCATGTAGCGAGCGATGGAGTAGTTGTTCTTGTACGCCATGAAGTTCTCGGCGGTGACGAGCTCATTACGTGCCGTGATGATGGTGGGCTCGAGGTCGCGCTGGAACGCTTCGATGGATTTCACCGGGGGGGCGCTCGGGGTCATGGATCCTCCAAAAAACGGTGCGCATGCGGCGCAAGCGATAACTGAAAAAAGTGTGAGAAGGGCGGTGAAGAACTTCCTCATGAGGGCGGATTCCCTCCAATGACCCTGCCGATGTCCCGGTTCGCCCGGGTGTCCTTCTGGAAGTAGCCACTATGTTGATCCCACGGTCGATAGGAGCTCGGAGCGGGACCGACGTCCCCTGAGAGGTGCTTGTAGCCATCCATCGTGTCGGGGTTCTTCCCGAACGTGTCATCCGGACCGACGCCCTGGACCATATCGTGAAAGTAGGGAGCAGCGCTCACATAGAGGTGTCCTTCGGGAACGTGGAATTCGCCCACGTCCTGGACACCCGATCCGGGCGATCCGAACTGGACAAGGTCGTCGATAACGCCGTCGCCGACCTTTGTGGCGGCGATGCCGGCTGTGGTCGATCCATAGGAGTGGCTGGCGACGGTGATGTGGGCATCGCCAGCACCGTGCTCGCGCACCGCATCGATGCCGTTCAGGAATCCTGCAAGGCGATCTGCGCCCTTATGTGCCTTACTCGTCGAGATTACGTCAGCGCCTTGCGGTGCGTCGTATCCGAAGAACTCGACCATCGCGACTTTTTCGCCGGGCTTTGCTGCTTTTTCTGCGGATTCGCGCATGACTGTGGCGTGAACGTCGTAATCGAGGATGGAACCATCCTTGCCGTTGCCTGCGACGCTTGTCGTCATGCCGGGAACGATGACGCCGATGTGCTGAGAGTCGTCGGGGTTATTCTGCGAGACGGCCGCGAGGATATTTGGTCCGCTCGGGTCAAGCTGCATCAGGTAGCGGGGAACACCGTCGGACTCCTTCTTGAGGGTTGCCTCGATCTTATCGAGCGCTGTGACGCGGTCTTTCAGTCGCTCTTCTTCAGCGAGTAACCAGGCATTCTCAGGCGTCACGGGGATGGGCATGCCGTAAGTATCGTAGAACTGCTGGAGTTCATCCCCTGCCTGCTTCTGAAGGCGCGGAAGCATGATGCGGTTCGCCTGGTTGCGTGACGTGTAGTCGACGCCCTCAAGGTTGCCGATGACGTCAGGATGCTGCTCGATCATCCACTGCTTGTCCTTGTCGGACAGAGCGTTCCACCAGGAAGCCACTTGTTCAGGAGAAGCGCTCTTCGGGCAGTGTCGGGCGCGTTGTGCCCGTGGCTGAGTAGTGCACGCCGTTGTCGAACGTCCCTTTATCGAGCGCTGCGATCATCGTCGCAAGCTCGAGGGCGAGAGCGTCAGCCTCGACAATAATTGCGGCGATACGCTGAGTGATACGCGCCAGGAGCCTAGTGCGTTGAAGGGGATCCTTCAGGAAATCGATGAACTCGTCGGCGATAGAACGAAGGAAAGAGGCAACTCCGCTCGTATCAATGTGGATACTGTATGAGTCCGCTAACTGCTTGACGTCCTCGATATCAGCCTTGATCTTGCTGATGCCCTGCACACCTTCTGATGCGATTTCACTGGTGCTGATGAAGTAGTTAACCAGGTCCTCGATCGCTTTGATGCGCTTGCGAAGCTTGTCCTGGGCGGCCGTGACGGTGTGTCCAGTGCCGGTCAGGCTATTGAGCTCAGTGACGAGATCATCAGCGACAGTCTGCAACTGCTGCTGCATGGTGGTGCACTTAGAGGAGTACTCCCGAAGGGGAGCCGGATCCCAATCTAGAACACTTGCCCAGTTCACGGCTTCATCACCTGGCCCAGGGCGTCCGTGCCCATCGGGGCGTGCGCGCCCGGCGTGTAGGAATCATTGCTCATCGTGGCCTCCGCTTGAACGGTGAGTAGTGCTGTCAGTCATCCTATCTGACAGATGGTCGTTTTTCATCGCACGAGGAGCCCTGCGAGCGCAAGGAGCCCCGGCCTCGTCCATGAAAACCTAGGAAATCACGAGGGCAACGGCCGCGAGAATACTCCAGGAGAGCGTAAAAAACCCGTGTTGCGCAGCACCGTGATGAGCTCGCGGCCCGAGGCTCCGGTAAGGACCGGCAAACTCAGGCCGACCGCCCGGGAGAGGGCGCTCCTCGGCGTGCTGCTGTTCCTTGTGTCATCCCTGTCCTGCGGGTGGAAGGTTGGGGTCGAACCAGTCGGGGATGCGTCCGGGCTGGTCGATCAGCTGTGTGGGATCGCCGTTGGATCCATCTGAGGGGTTGCCTACCGTGTAGTAGTAGGTGGCGGTTTGCTCGCCCAGTCGCGTCGTCGACGACACGACTGCTTGGTATTCGTCGTTGGTCCATAGGAAGTTCACGAGTTCGACGCCGTTGGATGTCCAGCGTTTTTCGGATAGTTCGAATCCGAGGGGGAGAAGGTGCTTGTTGTAGGTGTCGCGGATGTGGTCTGTGTCCAGCTCGGTAAAGAAGAACATGCGTGATTGGAAGGAATATACGGTCTTTCCGTCCTCCATGTAGGTAGCAATGAAGTAGTTGTCCTTGTATGCCATGAAGTTCTCGGCGGTGACGAGCTCATTACGTGCCGTGATGATGGTGGGCTCGATGTCGCGTTGGAATGCTTCGATGGATTTCACCGGGGGAGCGCTCTGGTTGCCGGCCCCGCCCGGGATAAATGCGCACGAGGCCGTGCACAGCGCCAGGAGGGCGCACACGAGGAGCGCGAGTGGTCGCGCTCCTCGCCTGCGTTGGACGCTTGTGATCATTTCTGGTCTGCTGGTGGGAGGCTGGGGTCGAACCAGTCGGGGATGCGTCCGGGTTGGTCGATGAGCTGCTTGGGGTCGGAGGTTGATCCGTCCGAGGGGTTTCCCTGTGTGTAGTAGTAGGTGGAGGTTTGCTCGCCCAGTCGCGTCGTCGCTGATACGACGGCGTGGTATTCCTCGTTAATCCACATGTAATCGACGATCTCGACTCCGCCGGAGGTCCAGTGGTCTTCGGTCAGTTTGAATCCGAGGGGGATGAGGCGTTCGCTGTAGATCTCACGGATGTGGTCCGTGTCCAGCTCGGTGAAGAAGAACATGCGCGAATGGAGAGAATAAAGGTCCTTCCCATCATCCATGTACTTGGAGATGGAGTAATTGTCTTTGTACGCCATGAAGTTCTCGGCGGTGACGAGCTCGTTGCGCGCGGCAATGATGGTGGGCTCAAGGTCGCGCTGGAAGGCCTCGATTGATTTGACCTGGGGACTAAACGGGTTCATGGATCCTCCGAAAAACGGTGCGCACGCGGCACATGCGATAACTGAAAAAAATGCGAGAAGGGCGGCGAAAAGCTTTCTCATGAGGGAGGATTTCCTCCGATGACGCGGCCGATGTCGCGGTTTGCCTGTGTGCCCTCTGTGAAGTAGCCGCTGTGAGATCCGAAAGGATCCGGGACAGGGACCAGTGTGGGGGGCAGTGTCCATTTGATTCCCCCTACGTCACCCGACAGGTGCTTGTATCCGTCCATTGTGTCGGGGTTCTTTCCAAACGAGGAGTCTGGGCCTACCCCCTGGACCATGTCGTTCACGTACGGGGCGGCGCTGACGTAGGTGTGTCCCTCGGGGACGTGGAACTCGCCCACGTCCTGGACACCCGAGCCGGGCGAGCCGAATTGCACCAGGTCGTCGATGACGCCATCTCCCACGAGTGTTGCAGCGATGCCAGCCGTGGTCGAGCCGTAGGAGTGGCTGGCGACGGTAATATGCGCGTCGCCAGCGCCATGCTCGCGAGCCGCGTCGATGCCGGTCAGGAAGCTGGAGAGCTTCTTCGCGCCAGCCTGAGCCATGTCGGTGTTTGACGCTGCGAGGACACCGGGAGGCGCGTCGTAACCGAAGAACGAGACCATCGCGACCTTTTCTCCGGGAGCTGCTGCCTTTTGTGCTGATTGACGCATAACTGTGGCGTGCGTGTCGTAATCGAGGATGGAACCATCCTTGCCGTTACCTGCGACGCTCGTCGTCATGCCGGGCACGATGACGCCGATGTGCTGAGAGTCGTCGGGGTTATTCTGCGAGACCGCAGCAAGGATATTCGGTCCGCTCGGGTCAAGCTGCATCAGGTAGCGAGGAACGCCGTCGACCTCCTGCTTGAGAGTCTCTTCAATTTGATCCAAAGCCTTGACGCGAGCTGATAGGCGAGCGAATTCCTCAAATTCTGGGCCGTTCATGTGGGGGCCCACCTTCGCGATGTACGCGTCCAGCTCCTCCTTTGCTTGCTTCTGGAGCCGTGGCAGCATGATCCGGTTCGCCTGGTTGCGCGACGTGTAGTCGATGCCCTCAAGGTTGCCGATGACGTCGGGATGCTCGCGGATCATCCACTGCTTGTCCTCTTCCGACAGGGAATTCCACCAAGACGCGTTTTCCTGTGCAGAGGCTCCGGCGGGAGGTAAGGTGGGGCGACTCTTGATCTTCGTGGAGTAGTGTACGTGGTTATCGAAACTACCTGCCTCAAGGGAGGCTAGCTTCTGTGAGAGAGAATCGACGAGTTTCTGGGCCTGCTCGAGGGCAGTGTTGATACGCTTCTGTGCGGTGTCGACCATGTACTTGATATCGAGGACATTCTTTCCGGCCTTTCGGAGCGCCTTCACCTGCGCTGCGTCCATTGACACGTTCCCACTCGAGTCAATAGTCATATTCCAGGACTGTGCCAGCTGCTTTGCGTCGTCTGCGTTCGCGCGAACTTCGTTAATTCCCTGAGCGCCCTCAGAGGCGATCTCGGCTGAGCTGATGAGGAAGTTGACTTCCTTCTCGATAGCCGTAATCTGCTTGCGTAGTGCCGCCTTGGCAGCCTTGTCTGTTTGGCCCGAACCAGTGAGGCTATCCAATCGTGCCGCAAGGGCGTCGCCAACGGGCTGCAGCCTGCGCTGCTTGTTTTCACACTCCACTGCATACTTCTGCAACGATGCGGATTCCCATTGCTGAATGTCGGTCCAGTTCACGGCTTCATCACCTGGCCCTGGGCGTCGTACCCATCGGGGCGTGCACGCCCGGCGTGTAGGAATCATTGCTCATCGTGGCCTCCGCTGAAACGGTGAGTAGTGCTGTAGGTCATCCTATCTGACAGGTGGTCGTTTTTCATTGCCCGAGGAGGCACTGCGAGCGTAAGGAGCCCCGGCCTCGTCCATGAAAACCTAGGAAATCACGAGGGCAAGGGCTGCGAGAACACTCCAGGAGAGCGTAAAAAAAAACCCGTGTTGCGCAGGACCGTGATGAGCTCGCGGCCCGAGGCTCCGGTAAGGACCGGCAGACTCACGCCGACCGCCCAAGCGGCCGCTCCCACGCCCAGCGCGCACGTCGCCAGCGGGTGCAAACCGACCGCGGCGCCGAGGGCCATGATCATCGCGACCGGAAGCCACGCGCACGCCGCAAACACCCAGCGCGACGGGCGATCACCCAGGCGGACGGCCGCCGTCATCTTGCCGGACTCGCGGTCCGTCGGAATGTCACGAATGTTATTGGCCATCAGCAGCGCCACCGACAGCAGGCCCAGCGCCGACGCGCTCATCCACAGCCACCACGGAGCCGACTGCACCTGCGTCCACGTCGTGCCCACGCACGCCAGCAGGCCGAAGAACGCGAACACCATCAGCTCGGACAGGCCGATGCCCATGTACGCGTACGGATGCTTGCCACCCGTGTAGAACCACGCGGCTACGACCGCCGCGGCGCCCGCAGCAATCAGCCACCACGTGCCAGAAATCACGACCAGGGCGAGGCCCGCCACGCCGGCCAACGCAAACGACCCCAGCGCGGCCGCCAGGACCGTCTTCGGCTTGGCGAGGCCGCCGCCCGTCAGGCGTGCGGGCCCCTTGCGATTGTCATCCGTCCCGCGAATGCCATCCGAATAATCATTCGCGTAATTGACCCCCACCTGCAGCGCCAGCGCCACCAGCAGCGCCAGGGCAGCGCGCGCCGCGCTGAAACCCCCCAGGTAGTGCGCGGCCGCCGAGCCCACGATCACGGGTGCGGCGGCGGCAGGGAGGGTGCGCAGGCGTGCGCCTTCAATCCAGTCAGAAACGGAAGCCATGCCCACCAGTGTAGTTGGAGCGGGCCCGGGTCCGGGCAGCGGGTTAGCGCACCCACTCCCGCTCGGTGCCCGAGGCCTCGGCCGCAGCCTGTGCTGCAGCGGCTCGGTCGATCTTGTCGAAACCAAGATAGGGGAGAGCCTCGACGGCCACGACCCGGCGAGGAGCCTGCGCGCGCCCGATGCACGCCGCAGTGTGCTCGCGGATCGCCGAGCCAAGCTCCGCCATCTCCAACGAATCCGACGGCATCGAACCGACAACCACGAGCGCGGTCACCACGTGGCCCCACTTCTCATCCGGAGTGCCCAAAATCCACGCGTCCGACACGCCCTCGAAGGAACGCACCGCGCGGCGCACCGGACCCGGTGCGATCGACAGGCCACCCGACACGATCACGTCGTCCGCGCGGCCGCGCACCTCCACCGTCCCCGAAGCCCGGATAATGCCCAGGTCCCCGGTGAGCAGCCAACGGTGGCCGCCCTCGTCGAAGAAGGGGCTCTCCGCGTCCAGGTAGCGAGTCATGAGCGTCGGGCCGTGGATCGCCAGACGCGTGCGCCCGTCCCAATCCACCGCGCGTACCGACGTGCCCGGCAGGGGCTTGCCGTCGTACACGCAGCCGCCCGCCGTCTCCGTCATGCCGTAGGTGAGGTGCACCTTCAGGCCAGCCTCCGTGGCGCGTGCGAGCAGATGCTGGTTGGTCGCCGCCCCGCCCACGAGGATCGCCGCCAGCGAGCGCATCGGCCCCACGACCTCCTCGCCAGCGTCGAGGCACTGGGCGAGCTGGGTCGGCACGAGCGACAGGTAGCCGGGCATCTCATCCTGCGTGGCGCCCTGAATCGCGGGCAAGAGTGCGCGGGGGTCGAAACCTTCGGAGATGTCGACGATCTGCGGGTTCGTTTCCGCGACCGCCGCGCGCAGCAGGATCATCGCGCCCGCGATGTGGTGCGCCGGCATCGCCAAGATCCAACGGCCCGGGCCCTCCAAGGCCAGCTCGGTCGCCTTCGCCGAGGCCATGAGCGCCTCAATCGACAGGCCGACGAGGCGGGGGGTGCCCGCGCTCGACCCCGACGTCGGGACGACCAGGTCAATACCGTCGAAGAAATGCGGGTCCGCGTTGATCGCCTCGGCGAGGCCGGGGTAGCGATCCTCGGGGAAAGCCTCCTCAGGCGTCACCGCAGAACCGCGCAGCGTCGCCGGGGGCACATCCTCCGGGGCGCGCAGGACGACGACCGTGTGCGGCGCCGGATGATTCGGGTCTGCCTGGCGCTCCTCGTAGAGCTCCACGAGCTTATGAATCGACGCGTTCGCCAGAGCAACCGCGCCGATAGCGGTGCCTCCGGGCACAACGAGAAGTCGCGGCGCAGCCATGATGAGCCTCCCAAAGTCGACGGCGAACGCATATACAACCAGGATAAGCTCTTGCGTTCTCGCAGGTGGTAAGGGGCCTCGCGGCAATAATCACGTTTGTCGGTCGAAATGGCCAGATTGTGCCTAATTCCTTGTGGCAGATAACGCAGCTGAAAATTCAACGGGATTGACCCACAAGTGCACGCGAGGTTATAGGATGGCAGACGATGCTTAAAAAACTATCCCTGAAAACCAGATGGGCGATCGGCGTTGTGAGCGCCCTCGTCCTCCTCGTCGTATGCGCCGGCGTCGTCTACGCCGCCAACTACTCCGGACGCGCCCTGCCCGGCACCACCGTCGCCGGGGCCTCCGTGGCGGGCATGACCCGCGACCAGGTCGTCTCCGCGGTGAACCAGCGTGCCGACGCGACGAGCGTGACCCTGACCGTCGAAGGCAAGAACACCGAGGCCTCGCTCAACGAAGCGGGCATCACGGTCGACGCCGATGAGACCGCCGACGCCGCGATGAAGGGCTCCACGTCCCTGCCCGCGTTCGTCAGCGCCCTCTTCTCCGAGCGCGACGTTGAACCCGTCGTCACCGTCAGCGAAGAGTCGATCAAGAAGCTCGCGGCGACCGCGAACTCGACCCTCACCTCGGAAATGAAGGACGCCTCGGTGATCGTCGCCGACGACGGCGAATCCTTCACCGTCACCCCCGCGCAGAACGGCAACGGCGTATCCACCGAGGACGTGGCATCCGCCGTCAAGCAGGCGGGCGCCACCCTCACCTCCGTCACCCAGGACGTGAGCGTGCGCCAGATGGAACCCTCCATCACCACGGAGAACGCACAGGAAGCCGCCGAGAAGGCCAACGGCCTCCTCGAGACGACCATCGAAATCTCCGACGGCATCGACACCTTCACCGCCGAGCGCTCCGACAAGGTCAAGTGGGTCGAATTCCTCACGAAGGACGACGGCAGCCTCGACGCGCCCTCCATCAGCACCGTCAAAGTCGCTGACTGGGTCAACGCCCTGGCCGCCAAGACCGACGTCAAGCCCGAGAACCGCGTCGACAACGTCGACTCCTCCGGCAACGTCCTGACCGTCGCCCGCGAAGGCAAGAAGGGCCTCAAGACCAACAACACCGAGCAGATCACCAAGGACATCGTCGCCGCCATGACCGACGGCAAGGCGTACGAGGGTCTGTTCCACTACGACGACGTCGAGCCCGGCTCTGAGACCAAGCAGGTCGCCGAAGGCACCGAGAACCTGGTCTACCAGGCAGCCGAAGGCGAAAAGTGGGTTGATATCAACCTCTCCGACAACTCCGTCACCGCCTACGTCGGCGGCAAGGTCGCCGGCGGCCCCTTCTACATGGTTCCCGGCGCTCCCGAGACGCCCACCATCGTCGGCACCTTCCACGTGTACCTCAAGTACGACGTGCAGACCATGCGCGGCGAGAACGCCGACGGCACCAAGTACGAGACGGAAGGCGTCCCGTGGGTCACCTACTTCTCCGGCGGGTATGCAATGCACGGCGCCCCCTGGCGCTCCTCCTTCGGCTGGAGCGGCTACGGCGGCTCCCACGGCTGCGTGAATATGCCCGTCGACGCGGCGAAGTTCATCTACGACTGGACCGACATGGGCGACACGGTAGTCGTGCACTACTGAGGCGCGTCGCGCGCTGATCGCTGCTGAGCATTGAGGGCGGGCCGGAACCGAGGGGTTCCGGCCCGCTTTGTCGTGTCTGTGTCTGTTTCTGTGTCTGTTGCTCCGCTGGTGTTCCGGGTGCCGCTGGTGTTCCGGGCGCCGGAGGGCCCGGCCGCCCGCGAGGCTAGGCGGCCTCACTTTGTTCGGCGCCGCGCCTCGAAGCCCGCCCGTGCCCTCCGGTCCCTCCGGCGCCCTCCACACCGGCGGTGCCTGTGGTTCTGGTGTGCCCGGCCAGGTCCCGCCGCCCACGGGCACCGCAGCCAGGCCCTCCGGTCCCTCCGGCGGCCTCCAATCGGTCGGGGTGTCTGTGTGTTGCCTGGGCCTGCCGCCACCCACCGGCACGGCGGCCAGGCCCTGCGGACCCTCCGGCGCCCACCACGCCGACCGTGCCGAGCTGCTGATGTGTGGCTGGGCGTGTCGGCTCAATGTCTGGCCCGGCCCCGCCTGATCTCCGGTCGCCGCAGTTGACACTCACCAATTTCGCACGTAATTCCCCTGCGACTATTTCAAATCTTGAATGCGCATCGTTGGAATTGCAACGTTTTCTGTGTTTGTTGAAAGATCTCGTCATCGAATTACGTGCAACTTTTCAGGGTCTGTCTCCGATGCAGGCCAGTGGGCCCCGGCCGCAGGAAACGGCTACTAGCCTCGTGCTATGGGCTACTGGACTTGGATCACTGGCCCAGTCGGGTTCTGGTGAAAGAAATACCGCCCCAGTCGGGTTCCGGTGAAAGAAATATCGCCCCAGCATGGTGCTCTAGTTCGTGGCATGACGCCTCGTTGAAACAAAAACCGCCCACGCGCGCTCAAAACTGTCGAAAAGTGGTCTCTTTGAGCGTGCCGGGGCGAATAATATTTCACGGTGCCCCGGAACAACTCACGCGTGGGCGTATTTTCTTTCATCCCGGTCCTGTCTGTGGCCACCGGATTCATCAACAGTCGTCGGATTGGGGGGCGGGAAGGTCGGCGGCCGTATGTCGGGCTTCGCCTGCTGATGAGGGGCGCTGCCATGTTGGGCTGTGGAGGTCGGGGCCGGATGCCGAGACTCAAAGGAGGCCGCGTGTGCAAGAGAAATCCTCATGCTCGGCTTGTTCGATCCGCATGCGTGAATAAATTCGCCCTGCACGCGAAAAAGTGCCCAAATTGGGCGTTTTATGGCGTGCAGGGCGAGTTTTGTACCGGGTGCGGTGTTGGTGGGGGCGTGCAGGGCGAGTTTTGTACCGGTGGTGGTGTTGGTGGGGGGTGTGTTGGGTGAGTTTTGTACCGGGGTGGTGTTGGTGGGGGTGTGTTGGGTGAGTTTTGTACCGGGTGTGCCGTGGTGGACAGGTGAGTTGTGCCGCGGAGGCGCTGCTGAAGGCCCTCATGGTGCGCGTGTGGCGTGTCCGCAGTCCGTGTGGGCACTACTCGTCAGCGGGGAGAAATTTCGCATGCAATTCCCTACAAGGCATTTCAAATCATGAACATGAACCGTTGAAATTCTGTCGTTTATGGCTTGTCGGGGATGCGGGCTCTGCGGGAATTGCATGCGAGATTGTGAAAGTGATTCCGGGGCCCGCGGTGAGGGCGCAGCATGGCTTGTGATGGGTGACAGATGCACAACCGTCAGGCCGGTAGCGTGAAGCAGAAATGCGCCAGTTGGGGCACAGGCTCGCCCGGGTCTACCTGGCAGACTCGATGCAGCGCCGCAAGCGTTCGCGCTACGCAGCTCGGGATGCGATGAAGCCCTGCAAGGCGATGACGCCGGCGCCGCGCGACCAGGCCTCGTTGGAGCCGTCGGAGAGGGTGATGCGAATCGATGAGGCGCGGGGATCGCGCACCTCCGCGATGCCGGCCCGCAGGGCTTCGCCGCTCAAAGATGCGAGTGCGACGCCCTCGCCGCCGACGATCACCAGTTCCGGAGCCGTGAGCGACGCGACCAGTCCGATGAGCCTGCCGAGGGCACGTCCCGAGGCCGCCAAAATGGCGGTCACTGCGGGGTGTTTGTCGGAGGCGAGAGCGATGACATCGCTCCACTCGAGCGGGCGTCCGACAGCGGTTGACGCATCCCGGCAGATCGCGGGGGTCGTTAACATGGCCTCGGCGCAGCCCCGGTGTCCCTGTGAGCAGATGGGGCCCAGTGGGTCGAGTGGCCAGTGGCCGACGAGGCCAATGCCTGAGTCCTCGTTCTCCAGGCGTGCCCCGTTGGCGACGCACCCGTATCCCACGCCCACGCCGACCGTGATGACCGCGAAGTTGGAATGTCCGGTGCCCGACCCGAACCAGTGCTGGATCTGCGTGTAGGCGGACAGGTCGTTCGCGACGAAAGTTGGCAGGTGGGTGGCCTCGGAGACGAGGGAGGCGAGGGGGACGTTGTTCCACTTGAGGAAGGGGGCCGACTCGACGGTGCCGTCGCCGTTGACGATACCGCCGACGGCGATGCCGATCGCGTCGAGGTGGTAGGAGGAGCGCGCCCGGTGCGCAAGGTCGGCGATCGCGCGGATGACACGGACGGGGGTGAGGGATTCGAGGGGGACGCGGTAGGAGTCGCGAGGTGTCGCCTTCAAGTCGATGACGGTGGCATCGAGGGCGCTGTCCGTCAGCTTGATACCGAGGAAATAGTGCGAGGAGGGAACGACATCGAGGGGGATCGTGGGGCGGCCGGAGGTTCGCTGGGTGGCCTCGGGGACTTCGGCGAGGAGGCCGGAAGCGATGAGTTCCGTCGAGATGCGCGTCAGCGTCGCGGGGGCCAGGCCGAGGCGTCGTGCCAGCTCAGCGCGGCCGAGCGGGCCGTGGATGAGGACTTCGAGAGCGACCGCGGAAGCGAGCTCGTCTTTGGGCTGCCAGGTCATGACCATTCCTTTCTGGTGAAAGAAAGATTACATGCAAATTTCAATTTTGCCTAGCTTGTTGACAACACTAATTTTGCGTGGTGAAATTAGTGGCAAGCGGCCAATGGTGGCCGCGATCACGAGAAAGTGCACAGTGCAATGAAGCAGAAGCGTCTCCTTACCGTCGGTGTCACCCTTTTCGCTGCGGCCTCGATGCTTGCAGCCTGTGGCGGCAACACAGCCGACCAGTCATCGTCTTCCGGATCCGGCTCCTCGACCGTCGAACTCACCCTGTGGGGCACGTACGGCGCGGGCTCCAACAGCGCCCAGAAGGACGCGCTGGAGAAGGAAATCATCCCCGCGTTCGAGAAGGCGAACCCAGGAATCACCATCAAGTACGTCGACATGCCCTACGACGGCCTCAAGCAGAAGCTCACGACCGGCGCCGCGGCCGGGGAACTGCCCGACCTGATCCGTACCGACCTCGGTTGGAATGCGCAGTTCGCGAAGCTGGGTGTCCTCAAGCAGCTCGACGGCAACATGCCGAACTACGACGCGCTCGCGTCCAAGGTCTACCCCGGGCCTGCTCGGCACGACCCTGTACAACGGCCACCACTACGGCCTGCCCCTGGACACGAACACGCGCGTGCTCATCTCCAACCCCGATGCCCTCGCTAAGCTCGGCGTCGATAAGGCCCCCGAGACCTTCGAAGAGCTCAAGGACCTCGCCGCCAAGGCGAAGGACGCGGGTGGCTCGGTCTACGCCTTCGCCGATGGGGACATCTCGCAGTGGAACATCATGCCGTGGATCTGGAGCGCGGGCGGCGACATTTCCGACCCCGAGCAGACAAAGGCCTCGGGCTACCTGGACTCCGATAAGTCCGTGGCCGGTGTCCAGTTCCTCGTGGACCTGTACCAGCAGGGGCAGATTCCCAACGCGATCATCGGCAACGAGGGCGCGACCAAGACCCAGGACGGCATGCCGAACGGCGAGTACGTGACGATCCTCGACGGCCCGTGGATGGATCAGATCTGGGCGGGCTCGTACCCGGACTTCAAGCCCAACTACTCCAAGGTTCCCGCCGGAGAGGGTGGATCGATCTCGGTCGTTGGCGGCGAGTCCATCGTCATCACGGAACAGACCAAGGATCTTGAGGCCTCGTACAAGTTCCTCGAGTTCACGCAGTCGCGCGAGTTCCAGCTGCCAATGAGCAAGGCCGGCCAGATGACGGTCGTCGCCGAGTACGCGGCCGAGGAGGCCAAGGCGACGCCGGGCACCAAGATCTTCTCCGAGCAGCTCAAGACCGCGAAGTCTCGCCTCTCCATCCCCGACGCCGGGAAGGTCGACGAGATCCTCAAGACCGAGCTGACCCCCGCCTTCGAAGGCAAGGTGACCGTCAAGGAAGCCTTGACCAAGGCCGCGCAGCAGATCGACCCGCTCCTGAGCGCCGCCAAGTAACCCGGCGCCGCTCCACTCACCGGGCCCGGCCCCCACGCGCGGGGCTGGGCCCGGGAAAGGACAACTCATGAGCACCCCCACCGCGCACGAGGCCGCGGAGCCTCTGGCGCGTCGGCGTTCCTCCCGGAGGAACCCGGTGGCCCCCTACCTCTTCTTGGCCCCGGGCATGATCCTGTTCGCCCTGTGCATCCTGTACCCCATGGTGCGTTCGGGGCAGATGAGCTTTTACGACTGGAACATCGTGAAGGGCTCGAACTCGGACTTCGTCGGCCTGGACAACTATGTCAAGGCCTTCCACGACCCATCCTTTTGGACCGGTCTGGGTAACTCCGGGATCTACATGGCTCTGACGGTGCCCCCGCAGATCATCCTCGGCCTTGCCGTGGCGATGCTTTTGCGCTCGAAGGCGCCCCTCCAGCCCCTGTTCCGGGTGCTCTACTACCTGCCCGTGGTCACGTCCTGGGTGGTCGTGTCCCTGCTTTTCAAGTACCTGTTCGCCGACCAGGGGCTCATCAACTACATGCTGGGCAGCGCGCACCTCGGCGCGGGGGACACCTCGTGGCTGTCGAACCGCTGGACCGCCATGATCGCGATCTGCGCGCTGGGCGTGTGGAAGGGGATCGGCTGGTCGATGATGATCTTCCTCGCCGCCCTCCAGGGGGTGCCGAAGGAGCTGGAGGAGGCCGCCCTCGTCGATGGGCGAACTGGTGGCAGCGCTTCAAGGCCGTGACCGTTCCGGCGATCTGGCCGGCCACCGTCTTCGTCATCGTCATGCTGGTCATTGGTGGGCTCAACGTCTTCACGTCGGTGCTGCTCATGACGAAGGGTGGTCCCAATGGCCAAACCGAGGTGCTGCTGACCTACATGTACCGCCTGGCGTTCTCCGACCTCAACTTCGGGTATGGCTCGGCGATCGCCGTCGTCCTGACGATCCTCGTGTTCATCATTTCGATTGTTCAGCTCAAGGTGCTGAACCGTGACGATGAGAGGGCGGGAGCATGAGCACGCCACGCAAGACCATGCGCGCTGCGGGTTCGTCCCTGCGCTTCGTCGTCCTGACGGTGGGCGCGATCGTCATGATCCTGCCCTTCGCCTACATGGTGTCGACGGCCTTCAAGCCGCAGGCTTACGTCCTGGAGACGCCCCCGAAGTTCATCCCCGACCCGGGCACGGTCGACAACTTCGTGCAGGCGTGGACGACGCAGGATTTTTCCCGCTACGCCCTGAACTCGGCGTTCGTGTCCGTGACCTCGACGGTGCTGGCCGTGTGGCTCTCATCCATGATGGCCTACGCGTTCGCGCGCTTCGACTTCCCGGGCAAGGAGTGGTTCTTCCGCGCCCTGCTCCTCGGCCTCATGATCCCCTCGATGATGCTGATCATTCCGCAGTTCGTGCTCACCAAGCAGCTGCACCTCATCGATAACCTGTGGGCTCTCGTGCTCTTCTACGTCTCGGGGAACCTGGCGCTCAACACGTTCCTGCTGCGCAGTTTCTTCGAGGGGATCCCGCGCGAGCTTGACGAGGCCATGGAAGTCGATGGCGCAAACGTGTGGACCCGCTACTGGCGCCTCGCGATGCCGCTGGCCAAGCCCGCGCTCGCGACGACAGTGATCTTCACCTTCCTGGCGACCTGGGACGAGTTCGCGTGGGCCCTCACGGTCATTTCGACGGAAACGAAACGCACCCTCCCGATCGCCATTCAGCTGTTCCATGGGCAAAACTCCACCCAGTGGGGGCTCGTGTTTGCCGCGTCCCTCATCGCGATCCTTCCCGTCATCGTCGTGTACCTGATCTTCCAGCGTCACTTCGTCGCGGGCCTGACCGCAGGAGCCGTGAAAGGATGACTCCCTTGCTCCTCCCCACTCAATCCATCTATCTGCCCGGCCAGGCGATCCTTGTCGAGGCCTCCCACCCGGGCGACCTCGTCGTCACCCACCTGGGCGAGCGCGTGCGCGTGGTTCCCTGCGCAGGCCCCGGCCTCGTCGATCTGGGAGAGCTGAGCGTCGGCGGGTACGGCGTTGCCCAGCCGTCGACGGGCGCGTCGAGCGCCGTGCAGTGTGCGCGTCGGCGTCGGACCGACTGCGCTACGGTTTCGTCGCCTCCTTCCGCCCGGGAAAGGACGTCGAGGCCGTGGCCCGTTTTGCGCGTCGCCTGCACCTGACCGGCATCCAGTTCTACGACTGGGCGTATCGGCACGCCGACCTGCTGGGCGGGGGAGAGGAATACCTCGACGCGCTGGACCAGCCGATTTCCCTGGCGACCGTGCGCGCCCTCATCGAGGCGCTGCGGGCGGTGGGCACGCGGTCGATCGGATACGCGGCCGTGTACGGTGTCGGAAATGACGAATGGGAGCAGTGGGAGGACGCGGCCCTGCTGGATGCGACGGGGGGAGCCCTACTCGCTCGCCGACTTCCTGCGCATCGTCGACCCCGCCCACCCGCGCTGGCTTGAGCACTTCGCGGCAGACGTCGCGGCCAGCGCGCGCGAGGTCGGCTTCGACGGCTTCCACCTCGACCAGTACGGCTACCCGAAGACGGCCGTCCGCCCCGACGGCGAGATCGTCGACGTGGCCACCTCCTTCGACACCCTCATTCGAAGGGTGCGCGAGGCGGTGCCGGACGCGACGCTCGTGTTCAACAACGTCAACGATTTCCCCACGTGGTCTTCGCCGGCGGCCCCTCAGGATGCGGTCTACATCGAGCCCTGGAAGCCCGTCACCACGTACGAGGCCCTGGCCCGCGTTGCGACGAGGGCGCGCCTCGTCGCGGGTGGTAAACCCGTCGTCCTGGCGGCCTATCAGTCCATCTACGACACGGCCGCCCGGGACGTGGCCGACGCGTCGACACGCCTGACGATGGCGACGCTCTTCTCGCACGGTGCCACCCAGCTCCTCGCTGGAGAGGATGGCCGCCTCCTCGTTGACCCGTACTACGTGCGCAACATGCCCGCCGAGGACGAGACCCTCGACATGCTCGCGAACTGGTACGACTTCCTCGTCGCGAACGACGAGATCCTCGTGGACCCCGGTATCGTTGACGTGACGGCCTCGTACGTGGGCGAGTACAACGGGGATATCGACGTGTCCTTCGATGCGGCGCCCGTGTGCTGGGAGGCCGCCCCGGGATGCGTGTGGCGGCGCGTCACCCGCGCGGGCGACGCCCTGGTTGTCCACCTCATCAACCTGGTGGGTCAGTCCGACACGGTGTGGGATGGCCCCCACCGCCCGGTGATCGCGCTGCGAGGCGGTACGCTGCGTCCCAAACCCCTGTTCGGGCGCGTGCCGCGGGTGTGCGCAGCGGATCCCGACGCGGGCTCGACCCTCATCCCCCTGGACGTGCGCATCGTGGACGGCCAGGCACTCGTTTCCCTCCCCGACCTCAACGTATGGCAGGTGCTCCATGTTCTTCTGTAACGACGCGCTGAACCCCACAGGCAACGGCCTGTGCCCCGACGAGTGGTGGAAGGGCGCGGTCGTCTACCAGATCTACCCGCGCTCCTTCAAGGACTCCAACGGCGACGGCTTCGGTGACCTTGAGGGCATCCGTTCCAAGCTCGACTACCTGAAGTCCCTGGGCGTGGACGTCCTGTGGCTGTCGCCGATCTACGCCTCCCCGCAGGCGGACAACGGCTACGACATCGCCGACTACTACGACATCGACCCCATGTTCGGCACGCTGTCGGACTTCGACCGCCTGCTGGAGAGCGTCCACGAGAGGGGCATGCGCCTCGTCATGGACCTGGTCGTCAACCACTCTTCCGACGAGAACCCGTGGTTCGTCGAGTCGCGCTCCTCGCGGGAAAATCCGAAGCGCGACTGGTACATCTGGCGCGATCCGCGGCCCGGGTTCGTGGGCGGCGAGGCCGGGGCTGAGCCCAACAACTGGGAGTCCTTCTTCTCCGGCTCGGCCTGGGCGTGGGACGAGGCCACGGGCCAGTACTACCTGCACCTGTTCCACAAGAAGCAGCCCGACCTGAACTGGGACAATCCCGAGGTGCGTGCCGCCGTCTACGAGATGATGAACTGGTGGCTCGACCGCGGCGTCGACGGCTTCCGCATGGACGTCATCAACCTGATCTCGAAGGAGCCGGGCCTGCCCGACGGCGTCGTCTACCCCGGGCGCGCGTGGGGTGAGGGCTTCCCGCACTTCTCCGAAGGCCCGCACCTGCATGAATACCTCGCCGAGATGCGTCGAGAGGTGTTCGATGGACGCAGCGGCACGATGACGGTCGGCGAGTGCCCCGGCGTGCGCCGCGACAACGTCTTGCTGTACACGGACCCGGCCCGGCGCGAGCTTGACATGGTGTTCCAGTTCGACCACGTCGACCTCGGCCTCGAAGCGGGGAAGTTCCACCCGCGCCCGCTGCGTCCCGGCGAACTCGCCGACTGCTTGAGTGCCTGGCAGGAGGCCCAGGGCGAGGTCGGTTGGAACAGCCTCTACCTGGACAATCACGACCAGCCGCGCGCCGTCAGCCGCTTCGGCGATGAGGCCCACCGGTACGAGTCGGCGACGGCCCTGGCCACGGCCCTGCACATGCTGCGTGGCACGCCCTACGTGTACCAGGGCGAGGAACTCGGCATGACGAACGGCGTCTTTGGTGGCATTGAGGACTACCGCGACGTCGAGGCCCTGCGCTACTACAACGAGGCAGTGGCAGCGGGGGAGAGCCCCGAGTCAGTCCTGGCGGGCCTGGCGCTCACCGGCCGCGACAACGCGCGCACCCCCGTCCAGTGGGACGCGGGGCCGAACGCCGGCTTCACGGAGGGCACCCCGTGGATCGGCGTCACCCCGAACTACACGGAGATCAACGCCGCCTCCCAGGTTGACGACTCGTCCTCCGTGTACGCCTACTACCGCGCGCTCGCGGACATCCGCCACGGCCTGCCCGTCATCGCGGTTGGCGCATACGAGCGCATCGCGACCCCCTCGCCCGCTGTTTTCGCCTACCGGCGCACTCTCGGCGAGGCCGTGGCAACCATCCTCGTCAACCTCTCCTCCGAGCCCGCATCCCTCGGTGACGCGGCGCGCGGGGTGAGCGGGGATCTCCTCCTGGCCAACCGCGACCTGCCCGAGGAGGACCGGGGAGTCCCGGAAACCCTGGACCCGTGGGAGGCGCGTGTCTATCTCGCGTGAGACTGGCGGAACCCCGGGATCGGTGATTCCCGGGGCTCCGTGTGGGGGCTGCCTGACGAGCACAGCTGCCTGATGAGCAGCTGCTGATAGGCGAGGCCTCAGTAGTAGTAGGGGTAATCCTCCCAGCGGGGGGCGCGGTGCTCGAGGAAGGCGTCGCGCCCCTCTTGGGCCTCGGCCGTCATGTAGGCCATGCGCGTGGCCTCGCCCGCGAAGACCTGCTGGCCGGCCAGGCCGTCGTCGGCCAGGTTGAAGGCGAACTTGAGCATGCGGACGGCCTGCGGGGACTTCGTCGCGATGGTCGCGGCCCACTCAAGGGCGGTCTCCTCGAGCTGGGCGTGCGGGACGGCGCGGTTGATGATGCCCCAACGTTCGGCGGTGAGAGCGTCGTAGCGCTCGGCGAGGAAGAAGATCTCGCGCGCACGCTTATCCCCGGCCTGGCGGGCCAGCAGCGCCGAGCCGTAACCCGCGTCAAAAGACCCCACGTTCGCGTCCGTCTGCATGAAGGCCGCGTGCTCGATGGAAGCCACCGACAGGTCAGCGACCACGTTGAGGGAGTGACCGCCGCCGGCCGCCCATCCGGGGACGGCCGCGATGACGACCTTCGGCATCGTGCGGATGAGGCGCTGGACCTCCAGGATGTGCAGGCGCCCGGCGCGCGCGGGGTCGATCTGCTCGCGGCGCTGGGCGGTGGCCGCCTCGGGGTCCGCGCCCTCGACCTCGTAACGGTAGCCGTCGCGGCCTCGGACCCTCTGGTCGCCGCCCGAACAGAAGGAGTATCCGCCGTCGCGCGCCGAGGGGCCGTTGCCCGTCAGGATGACGGCCGCGACCGAGGAGGTCTGGCGCGCGTGGTCGAGCGCGCGGTACAGCTCGTCGACCGTGCCGGGGCGGAAGGCGTTGCGGATGTCGGGGCGATCAAAGGCGATGCGCACGACCGGCATGTCGGCCCCCCTCGGGGCGGCCGTCGGCCTCGGGGCCGCGCGAGATGCCGCGGTGGTAGGTGATGTCTGTGAAGTCGAAGCCCTCGACCTCACGCCAGCGGGTCGGGTCGAAGGTGTCGGACACGAAGGGGAGAGCGCTCATGTGTCGGATTCTAATCGACGAGGCAGTGTCGGGCGCCGGGGTGTGCGCGCTCGAGAGGGATGGCGGCGTTGTCGGCGCACCTGGGACGAAGGGCATGCGTGGGGACATGGGGCGCGCAACCTAACCAAACGGAACAAAGTCTGCTGTGCAGTAACCGTTCTATATGCCGTCTAGACAGTCGGGAGTGTGCGCTGTGAGACGTGCCCACTTTCCATGCGTTCAACCACCCTGGAGAGTCTGTCACTTTGTGGGACTTACTGCGCAATTGGTTACAAGTTGAAGTGTGTAAGATTTGTCGATAGTGCGAGGTTGCGCGATAATATTACCGGTAAGTAAGGAGAGTTCTCGTGAATGCAGCGCAGCAACCGACGCTCATGCGTATCCCCATGCGCACCTTGAGTCGCCAAACGCGTTACGCCCTCGAAGGCGTCGACGACATATTGGTCTATAAGGTAGCGATGACGACGCGTTTCCGCGGCGTGACGCGCCGCGAGGGCCTGCTTCTGCACGGTCATGCCGGGTGGGGAGAGGCCGCGCCCTTCTGGAACTATGACGATCTGGAGTCCTCGCGCTGGCTGGCAGCCGCTCTCGAGTCCGCTCGACGTTTCCCGCCCGTGCCGCGCCGCAAATTCGTGCCCGTCAACGTCACTGTCCCCGTCATCTCTCCCGAAGAGGCCTACGAGCGCGTCAAGGCGTCGGGTGGATGCGCCACCGCCAAGATCAAGGTCGCGGAACCCGGCGTGAGCCTGAGCCGTGATTGTGCGCGTATCGCTGCCGTCGCCGACGCCCTGCGCGAGACGGTCGGCGGGCAGGCCATGATTCGCCTCGACGCCAACGGCGCGTGGGAGGTCGACGAGGCCCGAACAGCTATTCCCGCGATGGCAGCCGCCGCCGGTGTGGTGCCCATCGAGTATGTGGAGCAGCCCTGCCTGACGGTCGACGAGCTGGCGGAGGTCCGCCGCTCGGTGGACGTTCCCATCGCCGCCGACGAGTCGATCCGCCGCGCGGAAGACCCCCTCGAGGTCGCCCGCAAGGAGGCTGCCGACGTGGTCATCATCAAGGTGGCACCTCTCGGAGGCGTGCGCGCCGCGCTGCGAGTGGCCCGTAAGAGCGGGCTCGGAGTAGTGGTCTCCTCCGCCCTCGAGACGTCCGTCGGCTTGTCTGTCGGCGTCGCCGCGGCTGCCGCTGTGCCCGGTGTGCCCCGGGCGGCTGGCCTGGCCACGGCCTCGTTACTGGTGGGAGACGTGACCGAGCCTCTGATTCCTGACCGTGGCCGCCTGCCGGTGGGGCGCCTCGAGCCCGACCAGGAGCTCATCGATCGCACTCCGGTCGACGGCGACCTCGTCTCCCGCTGGGGCATGCGCCTCGAAGGCATGGCTGAGCATCTGGGGGCGGGCTCCCGGTAGGCTGGGCCTATGCCCTCCGTCGATACCGCCAGCGCCATCCTTTCGTCTCTGGATGCCCTTGGCGTCACGCACATCCTGTACTGCCCAGGTTCGCGCTCCGCGCCTTTCGCCTACGCCCTCGAGGCGGGCTCTTTCGGCGGGGACGCGCGCGCCGTCCTGGATGAGCGCGGCGCTGGATTCGCTGCCGTCGGCCTGGCTCGGACCGGGGCCCTGCCCGCCATCGTCGTCACCTCGGGAACCGCCGTCGCCGAACTCGCGCCCGCGGTCCTCGAGGCCTCCCACGCGCGCCTGCCGCTCCTCCTCCTGACGGCCGACCGCCCCGGCGAGCTGCGAGGCGTCGGAGCGTCCCAGGCGACCGACCAGTCCGGCTTGTTCGGCGGACACGTGCGCGCGAGCGTGGACCTGGAGCCGCAGGAGGCCTCCCGTGCCCTCGTCGGGCAGCTGACCCGCGCGGTTGCCGCCGCGTGCGGAGCGCCCGCCGGAGCCCCGGGACCCGTGCAGATCAACGTCGCCTTCCGTGACCCGCTCACGCCCGTTCGCCCCGCATCGGACTCTGGAGACGAGGCCTTGGCTTCGTTCATCCCTCGCCCGACCCGGGTGCTGCGCGCCCACGCGGAACCCGAGTGCTGGGAGGACATGGTTGGCTCTGCCAGTGCCGGGCTGATCGTTGCGGGCGAGGGTGCGTCGTCGCGCGCCCGCGAGTGGTCCCGCGCCTCGGGCTTCCCGCTGCTCGCGGAACCGGCGTCGGGTGCGTGGAAGAACGGGGGAGTGGTTCCCTTCGAGCAATCCCTCGTGGCTTCGTCGCTGGGACGTGAGGTCGACACGGTCGTCGTCACCGGGCGCCCGACCCTGTCGCGCCCGATTCAGGCCCTGCTCGCGCGCCCCGACGTGCGCGTCGTCGTCGTTGACCCGCACAGCCCGTGGGTGGACCTCTCGGGCAACGCCTCGGTCGTTGTTGCCGACCTCGAGCCTGCCCGCGAGCCGATCAGTGCTGCTCAGGCCGAGTGGGCCGCTCGCGTGCGCGACGCCGCTCGCGACGCAGGCGAGCGCATCGACTCCCTGCTTGCGTCTGGCTCCGGACGGACGATGATCGACCTCGCACGAGCCGTCGCCTTGTCCACGAGCGGGCCCCTCGTCCTCGGCGCTTCGAATCCCGTGCGCGCCTTCGACCTGGGTATTTCCTCGCTGGAGGGGCGCGTCGTCCACTCCAACCGGGGCCAGGCCGGCATCGACGGCACCATCGCGACCGCCGTCGGCATCGCCCTGGGCTCCGGGTGCGCGGGCGAGGCATCGGCCCCCACGGGCGAGCGCGTCACCGCCGTCATGGGTGACCTCACGGCCTGCCACGACGCCTCCTCCCTCGCCATGGCTTCGAGCGTGGGAGTGAATCTTGACATCGTCGTCGCCGACGATCAGGGAGGCGGCATCTTCGCCACCCTCGAACACGGGCGCGCCGCCAGCCCTGAGGCCTACGACCGGTGGTTCGGCGTCGCCCAGGCGGTGGACTACGAGGCGCTCGCAGTCGCGTACGGTGTGGCCTTCGCGCGAGCCGAAACACCCGCGCAGCTCGCTCAACTGCTGGCGACCGGCGAGGCCGGCCCACGCCTCGTCCATGCCCCCGTCGAGCGCGCCGCGCACCTGTACCCGGCGCTCCGCGACGTGCTCTCCTGAGGAGGGAGCGCGTTCGCTGTGAGGTTAACGGTTTGCAGGAAACTTCCAGGACGCTTTCAGTAGCCCTTTGAGGAAACGGCCCATACTGGTGGACAGATAACGAACTGACACCAGAGGAAACCATGACTCAGCCTGATATTCCGGCCCGCGACGCCGACTCGTCGCGCGACGCCGACGCGGCCTCGACCCCCAGCTACCCGCAGCGCTCGACGGCTCAGGACTACTCGGCCACCCAGGAGCTTCCCTTCGCGCAGGACGCCACGCGCGAGATGCCTTCTGCCGCGACGATCCCCGCGCCGCCCGCAGGTGCGGTTCCGCCGGCCTCTGCACCGGCGGCCCCCGCCCCTCTGCCCAGGAAGCACCCGAGGCCTCCGCCCAGCAAGCCCCCGCCTCCGGCGGCACGTACTCCGCTCCCACTGGGGAGCCCTACGGCGGATACGCGGCCCCGGCCTCGCCGGAGACGCACGCGACGCCCACCGTCATCGTGACGAAGAAGGGCCCGGGCTGGGTCGCCCTCCTCGGCGCGATGCTCCTAACCATCGGGCTGACGCTTGGCGCCGTCTTCTACGCACGCCCGGCGATGCTGCGCGCGTCCACACCCACGAACCTCAACGGGGGAACGGTGGCCACCGTGCCCGCCTCGAACAGCTCCGGGACGGACTGGACGGACGTTGCCGCCGCCGTGTCACCCGCCGTCGTGACCATTCAGGCGCAGGGCGCTTCCTCGGGCGGCACCGGCTCCGGCGTCGTCTACGACGCGCAGGGCGACATCGTCACCAACTACCACGTCATCGCGTCCGCCCTCGGCGGTGGACAGATCCAGGTGACCCTCGCCGATGGGCGCCTCTACGCCGCTTCGATTGTCGGCCACGATAAGACCACCGACCTGGCCGTCATCCGCCTGGAGAACCCGCCATCGGACCTCACCGTCGCGCGTTTCGCCTCCTCCGCGAACCTCGAGGTCGGCGCCCCCGTCATGGCGATCGGCGCGCCCCTGGGCCTGTCGAACACGGTGACGACCGGCATCGTCTCCGCGCTCAACCGCCCCGTTGAGGTTTCCGTGGACGAGGACTCCTCGTCGCAGGATTCGACCCAGGCGTCCTCGGACCTCGTGGTCACGAACGCGATCCAGATCGACGCGTCGATCAACCCCGGTAACTCGGGCGGCCCGCTTTTCGACGCGACCGGCGCGGTCATCGGCATTAACTCCTCGATCAAGTCGCTCTCCTCGTCCTCCGACGGGCAGGCGGGTTCGATCGGCCTGGGCTTCGCGATCCCCTCCGACCTGGTCGTGTCCATCGCGGATCAGCTCATCGCCTCCGGCAGTGCCTCGCACGGCATGCTCGGCGTGACCGTCAAGGCGGCGACCACGACCGTCGGCTCCGACACCTACGTGGGTGCCGAGGTCCAGGACGTCTCCGCAGGTTCCGGCGCCTCCGCGGCGGGCATCCGCGCCGGCGACGTCATCGTCAAGGTCGAAGGCCAGGAAGTGACCAGCCCCAAGCAGCTGATCGGCTACGTGCGCCGCTACAAGGCTGGCGACACCGTCACCATGACGATCGTGCGCGACGGGCAGACGCAGGACGTGTCCGTGCGGATTCAGTGAGCTGCGTGTGTTGCGCGTGCGCTGACGAGGCCCGCTGTCCCTGTCAGGGGCGGCGGGCCTTTGCGTGTCGACGAGTCGTTCAGACCCCGAGGGCGTCCAGGAGCGGGCGCATCTTCGCTTCGGTCTCGGCCAACTCGGCGTCCGGGTCGGAGTCCGGCATGATGCCGGCACCAGCGAAAAGGCGCAGGCGCGTGCCCGACGTGAGCCCACAGCGCAGCGCGATCGCAAACTCGCCGTCCCCGGCCGTATCCACCCATCCCACGGGCCCCGAGTAGCGGCCGCGCTCGGTGTCTTCCAGCTCCTCGATGAGGCGCATCGCCGCGTCGCGTGGAGTGCCGCACACGGCGGCCGTCGGATGCAAGGCGGCCACCAGATCGAGCAGATGCGCCGACCCCAAGCGCGCGTGAACGTCCGTCGCCAGGTGGACGACGTTGGGCAGCGACAGGAGGAACGGCCCCTGAGTCATCACCGAGGTACACAGCTGCGTCAGGATTGACGACACGGACTCGGAAGCCAGGTCGTGCTCGCGCAGATCCTTCGCGCTCGACGCGAGCATCTCGCCCTCGCCGGGCTTGCACGTGCCCGCCAGGACACGCGAACTCGCCGTGCCGCCCGAGGCCGCGATCAGCATCTCCGGGGACGCGCCCACCAGCGAATCCACGCAGAAACGCCACGTCGACGGATACAGGTTGCTCAGGCGCTCAAGCAGGAAACGATCGTCGAATCCGTGGGCGCACCGCACCGTCATATCGCGCGCCATGACGGCCTTGTCGGCGGCGCCATCGCGCAGGCGCTGCGCCATCGCTCGCACGGAGTCTCGCCACTGGCCCCGCGACATCGACCCGTGTCCAAACGTCAGGGATTCCGGCACGCGCGGGGCGGGCCTCGCCTCGGCCAGGGCCTCATCAACAGCCGCCAGCGGATCCGGGGCGTCCCCGATGCCCGCGGTGATCGCCCAGCGGGCCCCGGCCTCGTCGATGAGAGTCAGCGCGGGCACGAAGGCGACCGAGCGGGCGGGGGAGCGGAACGCGAAGGACGCAAAGAGAACGGGGGAAGGCGCGCCGTCGGTGGACGAGGCCGGGGCGGCCTCCCACGCGCGGCGCACGTCGGCGATCGCACCCGGGGTCGCGGACTCGATCGTGAGCGCCCGTCCCTGGCCGATCATCTGGCGACGCTCACCCAGCCAGGCGGCGCCGCCGGAGTCGGGAAGCAGGGACGTCAGTGAGCAAGTAGACCCCGGGTGCTGCGGGGGTAGGACCAACGCCCGAAAGGCGAGGCGCGAGCATCCGAAGTCGTTGTGCATGGGTTCCATGGTAGGAGCAGGGGCGGCGGCGCGCTGGAAGACGTGCGAGTATTGACGCATGACTGAATCCCCGCGCGCGCGGACCTGAACAAGGATCCCGAAGAGATCGCCTCGATGTTTGACTCCCTCGCCTCGCGATACGACGTGATGGATGCGCTGATGACGGGCGGTTTGGACAGGGTGTGGATGACCGCCCTGCGTAAGGCCGTCGCCCCGCACCCCGGCGAACGCATCCTCGACCTGGCGGCCGGCACCGGCGCGTCGTCGGCCGCGCTGGCCAAGGGCGGCGCCGAGGTCGTCGCCTGCGACCTGTCCGAAGGCATGATCGAGGTTGGCCGTGAGCGCCACCCCGAGATCGAGTTCGTGCATGGCAACGCCATGGACCTGGACTTCGAGGACGGCTCCTTCGACGCGGTCACCATCTCCTGGGGCCTGCGCAACATCCCGGATCCGCAGCTCGCGCTGCGCGAGATGGCGCGCGTCGTGCGCCCCCGCGGCCGCCTCGTGGTCCTGGAGTTCTCCACCCCGCCCTCGCGCGTCTTCCGCGGCATGTACAACGTCTACCAGTCGACCGTCATGCCGGCGATCGCCCGCCTGGCCTCCACGAACGATGGTGCCTACGACTACCTGGTCGAGTCGATTCGCGCGTGGCCTGCCCAGGAGGAGCTCGGCCGCATGATCGCCGCGAACGGCTGGAGCGAGGTCGAGTACCGCAACCTCACCGGCGGCATCGCCTGCATGCACCGCGCGGTCAAGCCGCTGCCGTAAAGCGTGAACGACGAGGCCGGGGCCCCTTGTGTGGGGTCCCGGCCTCTCGTGTTGGCCGCGGAAGACGTCGGCGCGCTCGCGGGTGGTGCGTGGGCGTGCGCCCACGTGCGGGTGACGCAGCCGCCCCGCCCCGGCCTCGTTGTTAGTCCTTCGGCGCGCGGCCCCGGGCCAACTTCCCCAGGCCCAGGTAGCCGGGCAGCGGCTTGTCCATAGTCTCGTTCGCGAAGGCGACCGACGGCCCCTTCGGTAGGGGATTGACGACCCGGATCGCGGCGGTGAGCTTCTGCGCGGAGTTGTTCGACCGGTACTGTGCGGGCAGCGGTAGCCGCGCGGTCACCCTCCCCGTCTGTCCCGGGAGTATCGAAGGCAGGGTGGACTCGATGCTCTGGCTGGCCACGACCTTATTGTTCTCATCGACCAGGACGACCTCGAGCGGCCACGTCGCATAGAACGGGGCGGATCCCGTGTTCGCGATGTCGACGGCCACGGTGGCCTTCGCTCCGTGATACGTCGCCGACGTGCGGGTGGCCTGCAGCGTGTAGCCCATGGCGGCGCTCGCGGCCTTGGCGCGCGTCAGATCGTCGCCCGTGTAGCCGGCCGTGAAAGCCTTCTGGTTGATCAGCCACGTGGCGTGCGCGCCCTGAATCGATTCGAGAGCCTTGTAGTCGCCTTCAGGGTCCATGTTTGGGCAGTTGATCGGCTGGGAGAAAATGCATGTCTGAATGGGCGGGTAGAGCTCGCCACCGATCGGAGCGTGCTGCCAGGCGTCCGCTTCGCCTGCTTTTTCAGCTTGGGAATGAAGTGCCAGCTGACCCCCTCAAGGGTCGCGTATCCGAAGGAATCATCGTGGTAGCCCATGCCGTGAGCCTTCGTGGCCTCGGTGGGGTAGCGGTTCTGGATGAAGGTCTCGTCGAAGGCGTCGTCCCAGGCCTCGACGAGCTGGGCGCGGAACGCGTCGGAGGGCATCCAGTTGATGCCCGTCGGGTTTTGGGAGCTAACCGCGCCATTGTAGGGGTAGGTGTGCTCCTCGCCCCAGAAACCGTACAGGCCGGCGGTGATGTAGCCGAGGCGCGGATCCCCGTCGTACTTATCGCCCAGGGCTGCGACGAAGTGCAGGAACATCTGCTGGACGTTCGGGTCGTCGTAGTTGGGGGAGAAAGACTTCTTCTTGTTGCCGTCGAAGTCGTACGTGCGGCTCGTGTTCGTACCGCCGTCGATGAGGTATTGGGGCAGCGCTGAGGATTCGCCCGGGTTATCGACGTAGAAACGAATGATGGCCTGGTGTCCGCGCGCCGCGATGGAATCGAGCATGGCGTCGACGGAGCTGAAGTCGTAGGTGTCGGGGCCGGTGACGACATCCTTGAGCGGGAAGACCGCCCATTCGAGCGTGTAGGGCAGCGCGCCCTGTGCGAGCACGGGGTTACCGCCGGGGGCTGGCGCCCACGGCATGAAGCCCTTCATCGGGTTCGACACGGGGGCAGGGGCTTCCTTGAGGGTGGTCCACTGGGCGGTGGCGGCCGACGAGGCCGTGGCCGGCAGGGTGGCACACGCCAGTCCTGCGGTCGCCGCGAGAGCGATGGTGATGCGAGTAAAAGTTCTCATCGCGAGGTCCTTTCAGTCTGTACTGCGGCTGGGGACAGGAGCGGCGTGGGCGCGTCGCGTGGAGCCTGTGTGTGCGACGGTGCAGTGACGTGCGAGCTAGAGCTCCACAGGTGTCAAGTGAATCATTATCTCGATGAAGCTCGCAAGATTACGGCAAAGTGTGCGAGTAAGTGATTATGTGACAAATGATTAGTTGTAAATTCTGTGCATCTTTGCAGTGTTGGTGCCGTGGTCCTGGGGGCGCTGCCGCGGTGTGGCCTGATATGACCGAGGCCGGGGCCCTGGGTAGGGTCCCGGCCTCGAGTGCCTGGCGCGCTCGTCACCGCGTGCGTCTAATTAATTCCGTGGCGTTCAACGGCCCACGTGCCATCGTCCTGCAGTCGCAGGAAGACGACCTCGCGCCCCTTTACGGGCTCCAACGAGTCGTCGGAGTAGTTGCGCAAGTAGTAGACGTTTCCGTACCAGCGCGTCGGGTCAGTGTTCGGCTGCTGCCCATGGTTGTTGCTGCCCGTGATGGTGACAGTCGTGTGGGCGCGGTTGGCCAGGAGCGGCAGGAACTCGCCCTGTCCGTGTTCCTCATCCGGTGTCTTCGTGTGGTTGCTTGCCAGTTCTGGCACCTCGTACACGCTCGCCCGGATGTATGCGTAGGCGTTGGTCTTGTCGCGCGAGGCGTCCCAGACGTTGCGCGTGATGACGTAGGCCCTGGCGACGGCCTCGGGATCGGTGCGGTCCACCTCGCGCGGGTCGGGGAGGAGGTCGGGGAGCCACTGGACCGATCCGGGATATAGGCACGTGCCGAGCGGCGTGGGGGAACCGTCCTCGCACGCAGGCGTGGTCGGTGTTGCTTCGGTCGGTGTCGGGGTGGCTGCGGAGGCTCCAGCTTCTTGGGTTGGGGCCTGGTCCGAGGAGGATTGCGCGGGCGATTGTGCGGACTGTGCCTGGTTATCTGCGTTGGGCTGGCGCGAGCCACAGGCTGTACCCGTGATCGTGAGGGTAAGGACCGCTACTGAAGCGATGCTGATGAGGGTGCGTCGTGGATACCTGCGGGTATGAGTCTGTTCTTCTGAGCCCATGCATGCTCCCCTTCAGTGTGTATGTGTCGAGGTTCGTCGCGCGTGTTCTGTGTTGGATGCGTGAGTATTCTCCACCATTGCCGTTCGCTGTGGCGCTGGTCATCGTATCGGATTGTGTGAGGGTGTCGCGCGGGCTCGTCTCGGTGTGCGTGACGCCCGGTGTGACGAGGCTACGGCCACCATTTACGACAAAGTTCCCTTGCGCAAATGGGTGCTATGAGCGTGGCTTGTCCGGGCCTCGTTCGTTGAGATTCCGGGAAAGTGCGCTCGGTCGCCGAGGTGAGGGTGACCTAGCTAAGGTTGCTTGCGGAATGAAGTGATGTGCACGCTTCATCCACCTTGCACACTCGCGCGGATGCACCCGCGCACCACACGACGGAGGAATGCCGTGGCATCCACCATGCCTAGCGACATGAGCGCTGACGTTGTCGTCGTCGGCGCAGGCCCGGGCGGGTCCTCCACCGCCTACCACCTGGCCAGAGCAGGCCTCGACGTCGTCCTCCTGGAGAAAAGCCCGTTCCCGCGCGACAAAATCTGCGGCGATGGGCTCACCCCGGCCGCCGTCCACGAGCTCATCGCGATGGGCGTGGACACCACCGGCTGGATGCGAAACCGCGGCCTGACCGTCATCGGCGGCGGCCACACCGTTCACATGGATTGGCCCGATCAGAAGTCCCTGCCCGGCTACGGCATGACCCGCGCCCGCATGGACCTCGACCACGCGCTCGCGCAGCGTGCCGTCGAGGCCGGCGCCCGCCTCTACGAGGGCGTCACCGTCGTCGGCGCCATCCAGGATGGCTCCGGCCGCGTCGTCGGCGTGCAGGCCAAGAGCGGGCGCGGCAAGGACGCGACCACCTTCGACGTGCGCGCCTCCATCGTCGTCGACGCCGGGGGGAGTGGCTGCTCGACTGGCCACCAGCCTCGGCCTCGAAAAGAAGATGAACCGCCCCATGGGCGTCGCAGCGCGCGCGTACTTCCACAGCCCCCGCGGCGACGAGGAGTGGATGGAATCCCACCTCGAACTGTGGAGCGGCACCCCCGGCGCCTCCGACCTGCTGCCCGGCTACGGCTGGATCTTCCCGATGGGCGACGGCATCGTTAACGTCGGCCTGGGATCCGTCGCCTCGCGCGCCGGCGCCACCAACCTGCCCTACCGCGAGGTCTTCAAGACCTGGACCGCGAACCTGCCCGAGGAATGGGGCTTCACCCCCGAGAACCAGATCGGTCAGCTCCGCTCCGCCGCCTGCCCATGAGCTTCAACCGCAAGCCTCACTACGTTCAGGGCCTCGTCCTCGTCGGCGACGCCGGCGGCATGGTCTCCCCCTACAACGGCGAAGGCATCGCCCCCGCCATGAAGGCCGGACGCTACGCCGCCTCGTGCATTGCGCAGGCCCTGTCCCGCTCCCACCGCGCCGGCATCGACCGCGCCATGAGCGAATACCCCCACATGCTTCGCGATGAATACGGCGGCTACTACCAGCTGGGCCGCATCTTCGTCGCGCTCATCGAAAACCCGACGATCATGCGCACCTGCACGAACGTCGGGCTGCCCATCCCGCGCCTCATGACGCTCGTCCACAAACTCCTGTCGGACGGGTACGAGAGGACCGGGGGCGACTTCGACGACCAACTCATCACAATGCTGACCAAGGTGGTGCGCCCCGCATGACCACCACCATCGATAACCGGGAGGAACGATGACGAATCCCTACGTGCCGCTGCTCATCATGTCGGCAGCTGCCCTCGTACTAGCCTTCGGGAGGCCTGGGCGCCTCCGCGATCTTGGGCCCCACCAAGAAGTCCAAGACCAAGGCCGACAACTACGAGTGCGGTATCCAGCCGACCAGCGCTCACCTCACCGAGGGTCGCTTCCCGGTGCGCTACTACCTGGTCGCCATGACGTTCATCATCTTCGACATCGAAGTTGTGTTCATGTACCCGTGGGCCGTCAGCTTCAACCAGCTGGGCCTGTTCGGACTGGTCGTCATGATGAGCTTCCTGGTCACGCTCTGCGTCCCCTACGCCTACGAATGGCGACGCGGCGGCCTGGACTACTGAGATATAAGTAAGGAAAAGACAAGTGGGACTTGAAGAATCCTTGCCCGCGGGTATCGCGCTCACCAGCGTCGAAAGTCCTCGGGCTCGCACGCAAGTACAGCCAGTGGCCCGTCACCATGGGTCTGGCGTGCTGCGCCATCGAGATGATGGCCGCCGGCACCCCCCGTTTCGACATGTCGCGCTTCGGCCTCGAGGTCTTCCGTGCCTCGCCGCGTCACGCCGACATGATGATCGTGTCGGGCCGTGTCTCGCACAAGATGGCGCCCATCATCCGCCGCGTCTACGACTCCATGCCCGAACCCAAGTGGGTCATCTCCATGGGTGCATGTGCGTCCTCGGGCGGCGTGTTCAACAACTACGCCGTCGTCCAGGGCTGCGACCACATCGTCCCCGTCGACGTCTACCTGCCCGGCTGCCCGCCCCGCCCCGAGGCCCTCATCCACGCGGTCCTCGTCCTGCGTGAGCAGATCGGCAAGGAACCCCTCGGCGCCCACCGCCGCGAGATCGCGCGCCGCGCCGAGCAGGCCGCCCTCGAGGCGACCCCCACCCACCAGATGAAGGGACTCCTCGCATGAGCGACCTTTCCATCCCCGAGGACAACACGCCCGCCGAGGTCGCCCAGGCCTCGTCGCAGCGCGGTTTCGCCCTCCCCGAGCCCATCGCCCACCGCGAGGGCCTCTTTGGCGCGGGCACCGACTCCTCCACCTCCGGCTTCTCCGGACTGGTCTCCGACTCCTTCCTGCCCGGCGAGGCCTCCCGCCCGTACGGCGGCTGGTTCGACCAGGTCGTTGACGTCCTTGAAGAACTCATCGTCGCCGATGGCCTCAAGGTCGCCGACGTCATCGAGAAGGTGACCGTCGACCGCGGACAGCTCGGCATCTTCATCGCCCGCGAGCACATCGTGCGCGTCGCCAAGTACCTGCGCGACGACGCGGACCTGCGCTTCGAAATGTGCCTGGGGACCAACGGCGCGCACTACCCCCTGGATAAGGGCCGCGAGCTGCACGCCATCTACCCCCTGTACTCGATCACGCACAACCGCATGATCCGCCTCGAGGTCACGTGCCCCGACGAGGACCCCCGCATCCCCTCCATCGTCTCCGTCTACCCCGGAAACGACTGGCAGGAGCGCGAGACCTGGGACCTCATCGGCATCGTCTTCACCGGGCACCCCTCGCTCACGCGCACCGCGATGCCCGACGACTGGGTCGGACACCCCCAGCGCAAGGACTACCCGCTGGGCGGCATCCCCGTCGAATTCAAGGGAGCCGTCACTGCCTCCGCCGACGTTCGTAGGAGTGTGAACTGATGACCACCGCCTTCCACGCGCCCGCCGGCGCGACCGACCTGCCCATCGAGGACATCCCCGAGGTCCTCACCCAGGGCGGCGACTGGGACGACGTCCTGCACGAGATCGAGGCCATCACCTCCGAGCGCATCGTCGTCAACCTGGGCCCGGTTCACCCCGCGACCCACGGCGTTCTGCGCCTGATCCTCGAGCTCGACGGCGAGAAGGTCCGCGAGACCCGCGTCGACACCGGTTACCTGCACACCGGCATCGAGAAGAACATGGAGTACCGCACGTGGGCCCAGGGCGTCGCATACTGCACGCGCATGGACTACGTCGCCCCCTTCTTCCAGGAGGCCGCGTACTGCCTCGGCGTCGAGAAGCTCCTCGGTATCGAAGAGGACATTCCCGAGCGCGCCTCCCTCATCCGCATCCTCATGATGGAGCTGTGCCGCATCGCCTCGCACCTGGTCGCCATCGGCTCGACCGGTAACGAAATGGGCGCCACGACGATCATGACGATCGGCTTCCGTGCCCGCGAGGAAATCCTGCGCATCTTCGAGCGCATCACCGGCCTGCGCATGAACCACGAGTACATCCGCCCCGGCGGCGTCGTGCAGGACATCGGCGAGGGCACCACGGACTACATCCGTGACCGCCTGCGCCGGGCCCGCAAGGACATCGGTGAGCTCCAGGACATCCTTGTGGAGAACCCGATCTTCAAGAAGCGCCTGTGCGACGTGGCCGTCATGCCGCTGAGCGGCCTCATGGCCCTCGGCACCACCGGCCCCGGCGTCCGCGCCGCCGGTCTGCCCCTCGACCTGCGCAAGAGCCAGCCCTACTGCGGCTACGAGAACTTCGAGTTCGACGTTCCCACCCGCGACAAGTCGGACGTCTACAACCGCACGATGGTCCGCTTTTCGACGAGTGCTACGAGTCGATGCGCATCATCTGGCAGGTCCTCGCCAAGCTGGAGCAGTGCGAGGGCGCGCCCACCATGGTCGCCGATCCCGAAATCGCCTGGCCCGCGCGCCTGGCGGTCGGCACCGACGGCCAGGGCAACTCGGCCGAGCACGTCCGCGAGATCATGGGGGAGTCCATGGAGTCCCTCATTCACCACTTCAAGCTCGTCACGGAGGGCTTCCACGTGCCCGCCGGCCAGGTCTACCAGACCGTCGAGCACGCGAAGGGCATCCTGGGCGTTCACCTCGTCTCCGACGGTGGCACGCGCCCGTTCCGCGCGCACTTCCGCGACCCCTCCTACGCCAACCTGCAAGCGCTGGCCATGATGACCGAAGGCGGCCAGCTGGCCGACGTGGTCGTCGCACTGGCCGCTATCGACCCCGTTCTCGGAGGCGTTGACCGATGAGCTACACACCCGACACCCTGGCACGCCTGCAGGCGGATGCCGCGCAGATCATCGCCCGCTACCCGGACGGTCACTCGCGCTCCGCGCTGCTGCCGATGCTGCACCTGATCCAGTCCGTCGACGGCTACGTCAGCCCGGACGGCATCGACTTCATCTCGGCCACGCTGGACCTGCCCCGCGCAGAGATCAGCGCCGTCGCGACCTTCTACACGCAGTACAAGCGTCACCCCACCGGTGAGTACCTGGTGGGCGTGTGCACGAACGCGCTGTGCGCCGTCATGGGCGGCGACGAGATCTGGGAAAAGGTCTCCGAGAAGGTCGGCGTCGGCAGCGACGAGACCAGCGAAGACGGCAAGATCACGCTCGAGCGCATCGAGTGCAACGCGGCGTGCGACTACGCGCCCGTCGTCATGGTCAACTGGGAATTCTTCGACAACCAGAGCCCTGAGTCGGCGCTGGCGATGATCGACGACATCCAGGCCGGCCGCGACATCCACCCGACGCGCGGACCCATCGTGGCCCCCACGTTCAAGGAGAACGAGCGCGTCCTGGCCGGCTTCCTGGACGGCCACGAGAACGAAGGCCCCTCCGCGGGCCGCGCCACCCTGCTGGGCCGCGAGATTGCCGCGGCGAACGGCTGGACTGAGCCGGTTGCCGTCGAGGTTGCCGACGAGGCCACTGACACGAAGGGAGAAGAGGCGAAGTGAGCACCGCATACGTTGCGCCCGGACCGCTGACCCCGATCCTCACCAACGGGTGGGGAGAGGAGCGTTCCTGGACGCTGGACTCCTACCGGAGCCGCGGAGGCTACCAGGGCCTCGAAAAGGCCCGCACCATGGAGCCCGCCGACATCGTGCAGGTCGTCAAGGACTCCGGTCTGCGAGGCCGTGGTGGCGCAGGCTTCCCGTCCGGCCTCAAGTGGTCCTTCCTGCCCCCGGCCGACGGCGGCCCCCGCTACCTCGTGGTGAACGCCGACGAGTCCGAGCCGGGCACCTGCAAGGACATCCCGCTCATCATGGGCAACCCGCACGTCCTCATTGAGGCATCGCGATCACGTCGCGCGCCATTGGCTGCGACCACGCGTTCGTCTACCTGCGCGGCGAGGTCACCCACGTGTACCGCCGCCTGCTGGAGGCCGTGCGTGAGGCGACCGAGGCCGGCGTGCTCGGCGACCTGCGCATCACCGCTCACGCGGGCGCCGGCGCCTACATCTGCGGCGAGGAGACGGCCCTGCTGGACTCCCTCGAGGGACGCCGAGGCCACCCGCGCCTCAAGCCCCCGTTCCCCGCGGTCGCCGGTCTGTACGCCCGTCCCACGGTCGTCAACAACGTCGAGACCATCGCTCAGGTGGCGGGCATCTTCCGCAACTCGCCCGAGTGGTTCGCCTCGATGGGCACCGAAAAGTCCAAGGGCCACGGCATCTTCTCCGTGTCGGGTCACGTGAACAACCCCGGCCAGTTCGAGGCCCCCTTCGGCATCACGATGCGCGAGCTCATCGAGATGGCGGGCGGCATCCGCGACGGCCACAAGCTGAAGTTCTGGACCCCCGGCGGTTCCTCCACCCCGATCTTCACCGAAGACGAGCTGGACACGCCCCTCGACTACGAGTCCGTGGGTGCGGCCGGTTCGATGCTGGGTACGCGTGCCCTGCAGGTGTTCGACGAGACCGTCTCGGTGGTCCGCGTCATCACCCGCTGGTCCGAGTTCTACCAGCACGAGTCCTGCGGTAAGTGCACGCCCTGTCGCGAAGGCACCTACTGGATGAAGCAAATCATGCTGCGCCTCGAGCGAGGCGAGGGCCGCCCCGGCGATGTCGACCTGCTCGACGAGATCGCACACAACATCGCGGGCCGTAGCTTCTGCCCGCTCGGCGACGCCGCAGCAACCCCGATCATGTCGGGCATCAAGCGCTTCCGCGACGAGTTCGAGGCCGGCCTCACCACGCCCGCCCGCGAGCTTTTCCCCTACGAGGCGTCCGCTAACTACGCGCGAGGAGGTGGCCGATGAGCGACGCGCCCAACATGATCGACGTCACCATCGACGACGTTCAGATTTCTGTCCCCCAGGGCACGCTCGTGATCCGCGCGGCCGAGCAGGCCGGCATCCGGATCCCGCGTTTCTGTGACCACCCGCTGCTGGCCCCGGTGGCCGCATGCCGCCAGTGCCTCGTGGAGGTCGGCATGCCCGACCGCAACACGGGCGAGCTGCGCTTCATGCCCAAGCCCCAGCCCTCGTGTGCGCAGACCGTCACCCCGGGCATGGTCGTCAAGACGCAGCACACCTCCGAGGTTGTCGACCGCGCCCAGCGCGGCGTCATGGAGTTCCTGCTCATCAACCACCCGCTGGATTGCCCGGTCTGCGACAAGGGCGGCGAGTGCCCCCTGCAGAACCAGGCGCTGACGGAGGGCCGCGGCAAGTCCCGCTTCACCGATGCCAAGCGCACGTTCAAGAAGCCGCTGCGCCTGACCTCGCAGATTCTGCTGGATCGCGAGCGCTGCATCCTGTGCCAGCGCTGCGTGCGCTTCGGCAAGGAGATCTCGGGCGACGTGTTCATGGACCTGCAGGGTCGTGGCGGCGGTACCGCCCCCACGGAGCACCACTACTTCATGGGCGAGCAGGTCGGCGGCTTCGACTCGACCACGCTCGACTTCTTCGACCCGAAGGCCAAGGAGGCCTCGACCTCGTCCCTGTCGTCCCCGTACGGCACGGACGCGATCGTCGGCTCGATCAACGAGGGTGAGCTCTCCGTCGCCGAGCGCGACGTGTCGGGCCGTGCCTTCGCGTCCTACTTCTCGGGCAACATCATCCAGATCTGCCCGGTCGGCGCCCTGACCGCCGCGTCCTACCGCTTCCGCGCGCGTCCCTTCGACCTCGTGTCGACGGCGGCCGTGACCGAGCACGACGCGTCGGGCAGTGCGATCCGCCAGGACGTGCGCCGCGGCGAGGTCGTGCGTCGTATGAGCGGCAACGACCCCGAGGTCAACGAAGAGTGGATCACCGACAAGGACCGCTTCGCCTTCGAATGGGACAAGGTTGATCGCCTGACCACCCCGCTCGTTCGCGAGGACGGCGAGCTGGTTCCGACCTCCTGGTCCGACGCGCTTGACCGCGTCCGCGAGGGCCTCGAGCAGGCGGGTTCGTCCGTGGGCTTCCTGCCCGGCGGCCACCTCACTTTCGAGGATGCCTGGGCCTGGTCCAAGTTCGCGCGCACCGTCGTCGGCTCCGACTCGATCGACTTCCGTTCGCGTCGCTCCAGCGAAGAAGAGCGTTCCTTCCTGGCCTCGCACGTGGCCGGCTCCGGCCTCGAGACCACGTACGCGGATCTGGAGAGTGCTGGTCAGGTGCTGCTGGTCGCCCTCGAGCCCGAGGACGAGTGCGGCGCCATGTTCCTGCGCCTGCGTAAGGCCACGCGCAAGTCGGGCCTGAAGGTCGCCACCGTCGCGCCCTTCACCTCGGCTGGTTCGCGCAAGATGAAGGCCCAGGTCCTGCGCGCCGCCCCCGGCTCCGAGCCGGGCGTCGTCGACGCCATCGCCGCTGGCGGTGCCTACGCCGACCTGGCCGAAGCCCTGTCCGGTGGCATCATCCTCGTGGGTGAGCGCGCCGCGCAGACCCCCGGCCTGCTCTCCGCTGTCGTCGCTCTGGCCGAGCGCACGGGCGCCCGCCTCGCATGGGTCCCGCGCCGCGCCGGTGACCGCGCCGCGATCGAGGCCGGCCTCCTCCCGGGTCTGCTTCCCTTCGGCCGCACTCTCGACGAGGCCGGGGTGCAGTCCCTGGGCTGGGGCGAGCTGCCCGCCCGCGGCCTCGACGCCGAGCAGATCATCGAGGCCGCTGCCTCCGGTGAGCTCCAGGCTCTCGTCGTCGGCGGCGTTGACGTCCGCGACTTCGACGAGCCCGCCGCCGTGCGCGAGGCCCTCGACACGGTTCCCTTCCTCGTGTCCCTCGAGGTTCGCGCCTCGGAGATCACCGAGCGCGCGGACGTCGTCCTGCCGGTGGCTCCCGCGGTCGAGAAGAACGGCACGTACATCAACTGGGAAGGCCGTCTGCGTCCCTTCGGCCAGGCCCGTTCGGCAACGTCCCTCACGGACCGCGACGTGCTCGTGCGCCTCACCGAGGAGTTCGATCTCGATCTGGGTATCACCGCCCTGTCCGACCTCTACGAGGAAGTCAACCCCCTCATGGAGTTCGGCGGCGCCCCGCAGGAGTTCGCCCCGGCGAAAGCGCAGGCTCCCGCCTCCGTCGGCAAGGCGAGGTCGTCCTGGCCTCCCACAAGCCGATGATCGACGCCGGTCGCCTCCAGGATGGCGCCCCGTGGCTGGCCGGTTCGGCCCGCCGCCCCGTCCTCCTGGCCTCGGCCGCGACGCTGGCCGCCGCGGGCATCACCCCCGGCGCCGACGCGACGCTCGAGACTGAGCGCGGAAGCGTCACCCTCCCGGCCGCCATCGCGGACCTGCCCGACTCCGTCGCGTGGGTGCCCGAGTGCTCGACCGGCTCCGTTATTCACGAAAACCTCGGCGGTGCCGGCACCGTCGCGACCCTGCGCGCCACGCAGGAGGTGGCACGATGACACTCGCACCCTTCGCAGTCCCGGAGTACACCGCCGCGGACTTCAGCCAGGAAACCTGGTGGCTCAGCCTCATCAAGGCCGTGTTCATCATCGTCTTCCTGATCGCCAACGTGCTCCTGGCCCTGTGGGTCGAGCGCCGAGGCCTGGGCCGCATGCAGACGCGTCCCGGTCCGAACGTGGCGGGCCCCCTCGGCCTGTTCCAGGCGTTCGCCGACGCCGGTAAGCTCCTCTTCAAGGAGGACATGTGGACCCGCCGGGCTGAGAGGTTCCTGTACTTCCTGGCCCCCGCGATCGCGGCATTCGCGGCGTTCAGCGTCTACGCGGTCATCCCGATGGGCCCGAACGTCACGATCTTCGGCCACTCCACGCCGCTGCAGCTGGCCGACATGCCCGTCGCCTCCCTGTACATCCTGGCGATCGCCTCGCTGGGCCTGTACGGCATCGTCCTGGGTGGCTGGTCGACCCGCTCGACCCTGCCGCTGTACGGCGCCGTGCGTTCCTCCGCGCAGGTCATCTCCTACGAACTGGCCATGGGCCTGTCCCTTGTGAGCGTGTTCCTCATGTCGGGCTCCATGTCCACCTCGCAGATCGTGGCAGCCCAGGGGCAGTTCTGGTGGGCATTCACCCTGTTCCCGGCGTTCGTCATCTACTGCATCAGCGCCGTCGGTGAAGTCAACCGTCTTCCCTTCGACCTCCCCGAGGCCGAAGGCGAGATCGTCGCCGGCCACATGACCGAGTACTCGTCGATGAAGTTCGGCTGGTACTACCTGTCCGAGTACGTCAACATGCTCAACGTCTCGGCCGTGGCCACCACGATGTTCTTCGGCGGCTGGCACGCCCCGTGGCCGCTCTCCCACGTCGAGTTCCTCAACTCTGGCTGGTGGGGCCTGCTGTGGTTCTTCCTGAAGATCTGGTTCTTCATGTTCCTGATGATCTGGACGCGCGCCACGCTGCTGCGTTTCCGCTACGACCAGTTCATGAACCTTGGCTGGAAGCGCCTTATGCCCATCGCGCTGGGCTGGCTCGTGCTCGTCGCCCTGGTGCGCGGCATCACCCAGTTCGTGGTGCTGCCCAACCACGTTCTCTTCGGCGGCGTCGGCGTCCTTTTCCTGATCGCCCTGGCGATCATCTGGCTCACCGACAAGCCTGAGCCCGAGGAGATCCCCGCGTCCGAGCGCGAATACACCGGATTCGAGGACGGATTCCCCGTCCCGCCGCTGCCCGGACAGACCCCCGTTGCCTCGCCGCGAGGCCTCGCCACCATCGAGGGCGAGCTGGCCCCGGCCGCGGCAATCGACAGCCCGAAGGAGTCCACCGATGAGTGAGAAGACCACCGACGAGGAAATGCTCTTCGAGCATGACCCCAAGGGTGCGTTCGCCCAGTTCGTCGCGCCCATGGCCGGCTACGGAGTCACCATGGCTTCCTTCTTCCGGCCTACCGTCACCGAGCAGTACCCGCGCGAACCCGCGCGCGTCATGCCCCGCTTCCACGGTCGTCACCAGCTCAACCGCTACGACGACGGCCTGGAAAAGTGCGTCGGCTGCGAGCTGTGCGCCTGGGCGTGCCCCGCTGACGCGATCTTCGTCGAGGCCGCATCCAATACGCCCGAGGAGCAGTACTCTGCGGGCGAGCGTTACGGCCGCGTCTACCAGATCAACTACCTGCGCTGCATCTTCTGCGGTATGTGCATCGAGGCGTGCCCCACGCGCGCCCTGACGATGACGAACGACTTCGAAATCGCCAAGTACACCCGCGAGGACGACATCTACGAGAAGGAAGACCTCCTGGTCCCGCTCTCCGATGGCATGCTCGCAGCGCCCCACCCCATGGTCGAGGGTAAGAACGACATCGACTACTACCGCGGGGAAGTCACCGGCCCCACCGCCGCCCAGGTCGACTGGGTGGCGAGCCGCCGCCCCGACGACCCCTCCCTCAAGACGGTACGAGTCGCCGAGGAGGCACACTGATGAACCTGTCCAATGGTTGGCCCATGATGGGGTCAACGGGGGAGATCATCCTCTTCGCATGCACGGCCATCGTCATGGTCGCCTGCGCTCTGGGTGTCCTCTTCTTCAAGAAGGCCGCGCACTCGGTCATCTGCATGGTCGGCGTCATGCTCGGCCTGGCGGTCCTGTACATCGCGAATAGCGCCCCCTTCCTGGGTGTCGCGCAGATCGTCGTGTACACCGGCGCGATCATGATGCTCTTCCTCTTCGTCATCATGCTGATCGGTATCGGCACCTCCGACGACTACGCCCGCCAGGCCCGCGGTGCGATCGTCTCGGCAGTGCTTGGTGGCCTCGGACTGATCGTCATCGTCACGACGGCGATCCTGAAGTCCGTGCCCGCCCCGCACAAGCCCGTCGAGGTTGACCCCTACTCCAATCAGCCGATCACCGACCTGGCGATCACGCTGTTCCAGCAGCACTGGCTGAGCATGGAGCTCGCTGGCGGCCTGCTGATCACGGCCGCCGTCGGCGCGATGCTGCTGACCCACTCTGATCGCCTCGCCCCGAAGGCCGACCAGTTCGAGACGGCCCGCAACAAGATGCGCGCGTTCGCCGAGAAGGGAGCTCGCATCGGCCAGCTGCCCGCCCCCGGTGTTTACGCCCAGTCGAACGCGGCCGACGTGCCCGCCGTCTCCGGCGAGACCCTCGGCCCGGTCGAGGAGTCGGTGCCCCGAGTCCTGCGCGTGCGTGGCCTTGCCCGCACGATCGGCGAGGTCACCCCCGAGGTCTCCGAGCAGCTTGCCCTCGCGCGCACCGAGACCGCGGCGACCGACGCGATCGACGAGTCGCCCTACACCATCGGGCGCACGCCCGACGTTCCCCGCTCCGGCGCCTTCGGCATGCCCGGTGCGGACGCGCCCACCGGTCTGGCCCAGCCCCGGGCCCGCAAGGCGCGCACCACCACCCCGACTGAGAAGAAGGAGGAGAGCAAGTGAGCCTCGCCTGGTACCTCATCCTTGCGGGTGTGCTGTTCGCCATCGGTGCGACCACGGTCCTCGTGCGCCGCAGCGCGGTCATCGCGCTCATGGGCGTCGAAATGATGCTCAACGCCGCGAATCTCGTCCTCGTGACGTTCTCGCGCATTAACTCCAACGTTGACGGCGAGATCATGGCGTTCTTCGTCATGGTCGTCGCGGCGGCTGAAGTCGTCGTCGGCCTGTCGATCATCGTGTCCATCTATCGTTCCCGCTCGACCACGAGCATGGACGATCTCAACCTGCTGAAGAACTGAGGGAGGACGTAACTCATGACCACCTTCATTTCCACACAGGCTACCGGCGTCCCCGACACGGTCGCCGCCACCGGAGCCGCCGCCTACGCGTGGCTGCTCATCCTCATCCCGCTGGCCAGCGCGGGCCTGCTCCTGCTGCTGGGTCGCGCCTCGGACAAGTGGGGCCACCTGCTGGCGACCCTCGCGTCCTGGTCGACCTTCGCGGTTGGTGCGGCGATCGCCGCCCAGATGTGGAACGCTCCCGTAGGCGAGCGCCGCTTCGCCGAGACGCTGTTCACCTGGATCCCCGCCGGTGACTTCACCGTCGACTTCGGTCTCCTCGTGGACCCGCTGTCGATCACGTTCGTCATCCTGGTGACCTTCGTCGGTTCGCTCATCCACGTGTACGCGATCGCCTACATGGAGCACGATGCGGCCCGCCGCCGCTTCTTCGCCTACCTGAACTTCTTCATCGCGGCGATGCTGACCCTGGTCCTCGCGGACTCCTACGCCGACCTGTTCGCCGGTTGGGAAGGCGTGGGCCTGGCGTCCTACCTGCTGATCGGCTTCTGGAACCACGTCCCCGCCTACGCGGTCGCCGCCAAGAAGGCGTTCGTCATGAACCGTGTCGGCGACATGGGCATGCTGATCGCCATGATGGCGATGGTCGCCTCCTTCCACTCGGTGTCCTTCTCCGTCGTCTCTACCCAGGTCGAGTCGATCCCCGCTGCCTCCGCGACGGTTATCGGTATCTTCCTGCTGGTTGCCGCCTGCGGTAAGTCTGCTCAGTTCCCGCTGCAGGCGTGGCTGGGCGACGCCATGGCCGGCCCGACCCCCGTCTCCGCGCTCATCCACGCGGCCACGATGGTCACCGCCGGCGTCTACCTGATCGTCCGTTCCGGCGACGTCTTCATCGCCGCCCCCATCGCGGCGACCGCCGTCGCCATCATCGGCGCGATCACGCTCCTCTTCGGCGCGATCGTCGGTTGCGCGAAGGACGACATGAAGAAGGTCCTCGCTGCCTCCACCATGAGCCAGATCGGCTACATGATGCTGGGCGCGGGCCTGGGCCCCATCGGCTGGGCGTTCTCGATCTTCCACCTCTTCACCCACGGCTTCTTCAAGGCCCTCATGTTCCTCGGAGCCGGTTCCGTCATGCACGGCATGGGCGACCAGGTCAACATGCGTCGCTTCGGCGCCCTGCGCGGCGCCATGAAGGTCACGTGGCTGACGTTCATGATGGGCTGGCTCGCCATCCTCGGCGTTCCGCCGTTCTCCGGCTACTGGTCGAAGGACAAGATCATCGAGGCCGCCTTCAGCGCCGACAGCTTCGGCGGCAACATTGCTCTGTGGGCCGGCTGGGTCTACGGCCCCGTCGCGATGATCGGCGCGGGCGTGACCGCGTTCTACATGTCGCGTCTCTTCTTCATGACGTTCCACGGCAAGGCCCGCTGGACCACCGAGGCCGAGGGCGCGCCCGTGCACCCGCACGAGTCCGGCCCGCTCATGACGATCCCGATGATCATCCTCGCCATCGGCGCGGTCGCCCTCGGCGGCGCCCTCTCCGTGGGGAACACCTTCACCGAGTGGCTCGTCCCCTCGATCGGCCACGTCATGCACGGTGACCCCGTCCTCAACGAGTACGTCATTCAGGGAGCCACCCTCGCCCTCGTCATCCTCGGCGCGGTCATCGCGTGGATGAAGTACGGGCGCGACGAGGTTCCCACCTCCGTCCCCGCAGGCAACGCCCTGACCGAGGCCGCACGCCGCGACCTCTACCAGGACACCGTCAACGAGACCCTGTTCATGATGCCCGCCAAGGGCCTCGTCACCGTCGCGACCGTCGGCGATGCGAGCGCCATCGACGGTGCCCTGAACGGCCTCGGCGCCGGCTCGCAGCTGCTCGGACGCATCGTCGGCATCACCCAGAACGGCCTCGTGCGCACGTACGCCGCCTACATCCTGGGTGGCGTCATCCTCGCCCTGGCCATCGTCCTCGGATTCAGGCTGTAAGGGGTACACGACAATGGAAAGTGCAATGGTTGCTGCTAACTTCCCGTGGCTGTCCGTCCTCGTGGCCATTCCGGCTGCGGGCGCGGCCCTCCTCGGTTTCGTCCCGCCCCTGAGGCGCGCCGCCGGGCGCGTTATCGCCCTGGTGGTCTCCCTCGTTGAGCTCGCGCTCGGCGTGTACGTGGCCGCCTCCGTCTTCGACTGGTCTGCCCCGGCCTCGTACCAGGTGTACGAGTCCCACCTGTGGATCCCCCAGATCGGCATCACCTGGTCCCTCGGCGTCACTGCGCTGGGCCTGGTCATGATCCTCCTGGCGATCGGTCTCGTGCCGCTCGTGCTCATTGCGGGCTGGGACGAGGACGATGCCGCGGATCGCGGCGCCTACCCGGCGCTGGTCCTGGCCCTCCAGGCGTTCATGGTCGTTATTTTCGCGGCCTACGACCTGACGGTCTTCTACTTCGCCTTCGAAGCGATGCTCGTGCCGCTCTACCTCATGATCGGACGCTACGGCGTCGGTGACGAGGTGGCGCGTCACAAGGCCGCGATGAAGTTCCTGCTGTACTCGCTGTTCGGCGGACTGGTGATGCTCGGTGGCATCCTCTACCTGTGGGCGATGGGTTCGCAGGCGGCGCAGGACGTGTCGACGTTCTTCCGCATTGACACGCTCGCCCACATCCTGCCGGGCGCCCCGCTCGTCATTCAGATGGTCATCTTTGTGACCTTCATGGTTGCCTTCGCGATCAAGGCTCCCATGGTCCCGGTGCACACGTGGCTGCCCGACACAGCCGCCGTCGCCCGCCCCGGCACCTCGGTGCTGCTCGTCGGCGTCCTGGACAAGATCGGCACCTTCGGCATGATCGCCCTGTGCCTGCAGCTCACCCCCGGAGCGGCCGCGTCCGCGAAGTGGGTTATGTGCGTGCTCGCCGTCATCTCCATCCTGTGGGGTGGCCTGGCGGCGAACGGCCAGAACGACATCATGCGCCTCGTGTCCTACACCTCCGTGTCGCACTTCGGCTTCATGGTCCTGGGCATCTTCATCGGCTCGCAGATCGCTCTCGTTGGCGCCATGTTCTACATGGTCGCCCACGGCGTCTCGATCGCCGCGATGTTCCTGCTCTCCGGCTGGCTTTCGCGCCGCGGTGGCACGCAGGACATGCGTGAGTACGTGGGCATGCAGCGCGTGACCCCGGTTCTCGCGGGCCTGTGGCTCGTGTCCGGCCTCGCGTCTATCGCGCTGCCCGGCCTGTCCGGCTTCGTCCCCGAGTACCTCGTGCTCATGGGCACCTGGTCGGTGAGCGCGGCGCTCGCGATCTTCGCGGTCCTGGGCGTCGTCATCGCCGCCCTCTACGTGCTCATGCCCTACCAGCGCGTCTTCACCGGCGCTCCGGGCAAGGGCAAGGAGGAGCTGGCTGACCTGACGGGCCGTGAACGCGGTGTCATGGTGCCGCTCGTGGCCGCAATGCTCATCCTTGGTATCTGGTCGGCGCCGCTCGTGAGCGCCCTGACCCCGGTTGCTTCAGACCTCGACCTGACCAACTCGCAGGTCGGCGCCACCGTTGAAGGGAGCGCACAGTGAACGTTCTACCCATGGATAACTTCCAGGCACCCGAGGTTCAGTGGCTGAGCCTCGCGCCGATCCTTATCGTGCTCGGCGGCGCGGTCCTCGGCATCCTCGTCGAGGCCTTCGCCCCGGCCAAGGCGCGCCGTCCCATCGTGATCGGCCTGTCGATTCTGGCGACCGCCGGTGCGTGCGTCATGCTCGCGCTGCGGTGGGCGCCTGTCGTGGCTGCCCCGGCCTCGCTGGGTGAGTACATCGAGGATCCGCTGACGATCGGCGCCCAGTCGGTACTCGTCATCATCGGCTTCCTCGCGGTCCTCGTGATGGCCGACCGCACGACCGTCGGTGACGGCGCGTTTGCCGGTCAGCCCTCGGATCGCCCGGACTCGGCCGCCGAGGAACTCTCGGAGCGTAAGGGCTACCAGCGCTCCGAAATGTTCCCGCTGACCCTGTTCTCGCTGGGCGGCATGATGATTTCCCCGCGGCGGATAACTTCGTGACGCTCTTCGTGGCCCTCGAGGTCATGTCGCTGCCGCTGTACATCATGGCTGCGACCGCGCGTCGTCGCCGTCAGCTCTCCTACGAAGCCGCCCTCAAGTACTTCGTGCTGGGTGCGTTCTCCTCGGGCTTCATGCTGATGGGCTCGGCATTCCTCTTCGGTTTCTCCAACTCGCTGCGCATCTCGGCGCTGGGCGAGGCGATCTCGACGAACACCGCCATGGACTGGATGGTCCTCATCGGCGTGTTCTGTGTGATGGTCGGCCTGCTGTTCAAGGTGGGTGCCGCCCCCTTCCACGCGTGGACCCCGGACGTCTACACGGGCGCCCCGACCCCGGTCACTGGCTTCATGGCCGCGGCCGTCAAGGTCGCCGCGTTTGCCGCGATGGCTCGCTTCTACCAGGCTGTCGCCGCCTACCTGCAGTGGGACTTCCTCTACATCTTCGCGGCGGTTGCGGTTCTGACGATCCTCGTCGGTACCTTCGCTGGTCTCGTGCAGGATGACGTCAAGCGCATGCTGGCCTACTCGTCGATCGCTCACGCGGGCTTCATCCTCATGGGTATCCTCGCGATCCAGAAGGGCGGCACGGGTCATGTGTTGTTCTACACGCTTGGTTACGGCCTGGCGACGGTCGGTGCCTTCGGTGTGGTCTCGCTCGTGCGCGGCCGCGACGCGGACGGCAACGTCCTGGGCGAGGCGACGAGCCTGCGTAAGTGGGCGGGTATTGGCCGCACCAACCCGTGGATCGCGGGCGCGATGCTGGTCTTCCTGCTGTCGTTTGCGGGTATCCCGCTGACGGGCGGTTTCATCGGGAAGTTCGTGATTTTCTCCGACGCGATCAAGGGTGGCATCGGCTGGCTCGCGATCGTGGGCCTCGTGGCCTCGGCGATCACCGCGTTCTACTACTTCCGCCTCGTGCGTCTGATGTTCTTCACCGAGCCCGGTGAAGAGTCCGTCGTGGTGAAGTCGGAGGGCCTGTCCGCTCTGGCGATCATCGTGTGCGCGCTCGGGACGCTCGCCCTGGGCGTCTTCCCCGGTCCCGTGTTGAGTCTGCTCGAAAAGATCGTCATACTGATTCCGTGAGCGCTCAAACACCCGATCTTCATGTTCCCGACCTCGAGTCCCGTATTACCCCGGGGCTCGAGGTCGTCGAGCGTCGTCTCCTCGACGCCGTGTCTTCGTCGCGTGACCTGACAGACGAGCTGACTCGTCATCTCGCGGTCGCGGGCGGCAAGCGGATGCGTCCGCTGCTCACGCTCGTGTGCGCGCAGCTGGGCGAGCCCGAGCGTGCGCTCGACGAGCAGGTCATCACGGCGGCGACGGCTGTGGAGCTGACGCACCTGGCGTCCCTGTATCACGACGACGTCATGGATTCCGCGCCCACGCGTCGCGGTGTGCCCTCGGCTCAGCACCTGTGGGGTAATAACCGCGCGATTCTGGCGGGTGACATCCTGTTCGCTCGCGCGTCGCTGCTTGTTGCCTCTCTGGGCCCTGAGATGGTCGCCCACCATGCGCGCACGTTCGAGCGCCTGTGTGAGGGCCAGCTCAACGAGACCTTCGGTCCGACGGACGGCGCGGATCGCGTGGACTTCTACCTGCAGGTCCTGGCGGACAAGACGGGTTCGCTCGTGTCCACCGCCGCCTCCTTCGGTGCGCTGCTGTCGGGTGCTGGCCAGCTCATGGCGGACGTGGTCAGCGATTTCGGCGAAAAGGTGGGCGTCGCCTTCCAGATCGCCGACGATGTGCTCGACCTGGCGTCCTCGGGTGAGCAGTCGGGCAAAACCCCCGGCACGGATCTGCGCGAGGGCGTCGACACGCTGCCCGTGCTTCTCCTGCGTCGCCGCGAGGCAGCCGGAACGATTGACGAGGCCGGTGCGCGTATCCTGCGCGAGCTGACGGGGGATCTGTCCTCTGACGAGGCCCTCGCCTCGGTCGTCGAGCAGCTGCGTGGTCACGACGTCCTCGAGGAGACGCGCGAGCTCGCGCGCACGTGGGCGAACGACGCGGTCGCCGCGCTGGCGCCGCTGCCCAAGGGCGAGGCGAAGACCGCGCTGGAGGCCTTCGCGAATCTCATGGTGGATCGCCTGGTCTGATTGTCGAAAACGAGGCCGGGGCTCGGCTGCGCGGGATTGCGTGGCTGGCCCCGGCCTCGTCGTATGCGCACCCTTGAGGTGTGTGAGCCGTCTCAGCTAAGGTTGCCCTTGGCAACGGGGCGCTAGACTTAGTGCCCAGGTGCGCGCACACGCGCGCGGTCACGAAGAAGGAGAAATCGGTTGGCACCGCTCAACGTCGCCGTCATCGGCGCTGGTCCCGCTGGCATTTACGCGTCGGACATCCTGTCCAAGTCGGGGCTCGAGGTGAATATCGACCTGTTTGAGCGTCTTCCCGCGCCTTACGGTCTCGTGCGCTACGGCGTCGCGCCGGATCATCCGCGTATCAAGCAGATCATTGTGGCGCTGTACAAGATCCTGCAGCGTGGCGACATCCGCCTGCTCGGCAACGTCGAGGTCGGTCGTGACGTGACGATCGATGACCTGCGTGACCACTACGACGCGATCATCATCGCGACGGGCGCGGACCGTGATCACCCGCTCGACATTCCGGGCGTGGACCTGCCCGAGTCTTACGGCGCCGCCGACTTCGTGTCCTGGTATGACGGCAACCCGGATTACCCGCGCACGTGGCCGCTGAAGGCTCGCGAGGTGGCGGTCCTGGGCGTCGGTAACGTGGCGCTGGACGTGGCTCGTGTGCTGGCCAAGCATGCCGAGGACATGCTCAAGACCGAGGTTCCGGCCAACGTGGCCGAGGCCCTCGCGCAGAACCCGATTACCGACGTGCACGTGTTCGGTCGTCGCGGCCCGGCGCAGGTGAAGTTCACGCCGCTGGAGCTGCGCGAGCTGGGCAAGGTGCCGGACGTGGACGTCATCGTCTCGGAGGAGGACTTTGACTTCGACGAGGGGTCGGAGGAGGCGCTGCGCGCGTCGAACCAGCAGCGTCAGGTCGTCAAGACGCTGACGAGCTACGCGATGGTGGACCCGGAGGAGCACACGGCCTCGCGTCGCATTCACATTCACCTGTTCCAGGCCCCGGTCGAGGTCGTTGCGGACGAGAACGGCCACGTGAAGGCTCTGCGCACGGAGCGCACCGCCCTGAACGGCGACGGCAGCGTGTCGGGCACGGGCGTCATCACGACGTGGCCCGTGCAGGCCGTATACCGCGCGGTGGGCTACTACTCCTCGCCGATCCCGGGCCTGCCCTTTGACGAGCGCGCCGGCGTCGTGCCGAACGTCGAGGGCCGCGTCATCGAGGGTGACACCACGAAGGACGAATCCGCCCCCGTTATCCCGGGCGTGTACGCGACCGGCTGGATCAAACGTGGCCCCGTCGGCCTCATCGGCTCGACGAAGTCGGACGCCCAGCAGACGATCTCCCACCTCGTGGAGGACGCCTCGGAGGGCCGCCTGCACGCGAACACCGCTGAGGTGGGTCACGAGGCCATGGTGGCGCTCCTGGAGTCCCGTGGCGTTGAGTTCACGACGTGGGAGGGCTGGGAGCTCCTCGACGCCTACGAGCAGGCTCTGGGCGAGGACTACGGCGAGCTTCCGGGCGGCCGTGGCACGCGCGAGCGCATCAAGGTCGTCTCGCGTCGCGCGATGACGGATATTTCGCGTGGCGCGCAGGTGGATCCGAAGGAAACGGATCTGATCGGCGACATGGGCGAGATGGGCGTGCCGAGCGCCCCGGAGCGCTTCGATGACTACACGGGTCCGGGGCGTCGCAACTAACGCGTCCTGCATCCTCGACGAGGCCGTGGCCGGGTTTTCCGGTCGCGGCCTCGTTCGTCTGTGCGACGGGATTGTTGGCCGGGGGCGACTTTCTGGGTGGGCGGAGGAGTGTGCCCCTGCCTCGTTACTGAGCCAGTGAGTGGCGAATCGGTTCCCATCTGGCCTCCGGCTGGCTCCCAGGGGCTTCTCAGGTAACCCCCATAGGATCGCCTGTATGGTTCACCGCAACTATCACAACGGTCTGAAGACGACGCTCCTGCTGGGAGGCATGTGGGCGCTGCTGCTCGCTATTGGTGCGCTCATCGCGTCGGGTACGGGCCGTATGGGGTGGATCATTGTGTTTGGGGGTATTGGGCTCCTGCAGACCGCCTACTCCTACTGGAATTCCGCGACGATTGCGCTGCGGTCGATGGGTGCGTATCAGGTCAGTGAGTTGGAACAGCCCGTGCTCTACGCCATCGTTCGCGAGCTGTCGGATCGCGCGCAGCAGCCGATGCCGACGATCTGGGTGGCGCCCACGCTGACCCCCAACGCATTCGCGACGGGGCGTAACCCGAACAATGCGGCCGTGTGCTGCACGGAAGGCATCCTGGCGATTCTCAACGAACGTGAGCTGCGCGGGGTGCTCGGGCATGAGCTGATGCATGTCTACAATCGCGACATCCTGACGACGTCTGTCGCCGCGGCCATGGGCGGCGTGATTACTATGGTCGCGCACGGCTTGCTGTTCTTTGGTGGCGGTAACCGTCGCGAGAATGGGGGCGTGGGCATCATTGGTCTGCTCGCGATGAGCCTCCTGGCCCCGATTGCGTCGACGCTCATTCAGTTCTCGCTGTCGCGCACCCGCGAGTTCGATGCGGATGAAGACGGTGCGATGCTCACGCAGGATCCGCTCGCGCTGGCCTCGGCCCTGCGCAAGCTCGAGATCGCGACGGATCGACGTCCGATGGAGGATACTCCGCGCACGCGCAACGTCGCGGCGATGATGATTGCGAACCCTTTCCGTGGGGAGTCTCTCACGCGCATGTTCTCGACCCACCCTCCGATGGAGGAGCGGATCGCCCGGCTGGAGAAGATCGCTGGATATTAGGCGGACAAGCGAAGGGCGGGTGGCCGGTCGTTCCGGTCACCCGCCCCGTTGTATCGCTGTGATCAGCGGTAGTTCACGAACTGGAGTGCGACGTCCAGCTCCTCGCCCTTGGGGCCCTTCAGGAGGGCAATGACGGCCTGGAGATCGTCGCGGGACTTCGAGGAAACGCGAAGTTCGTCACCCTGGATCTGGGCCTTGACGCCCTTGGGGCCTTCCTCGCGGATGAGCTTCGAGATCTTCTTTGCGGTGTCCTGGGGGATGCCTTCCTTGAGGGGGCAGACGAGCTTGAAGAGCTTGCCGGAAGCCTTGGGCTCGCGGTCCTTGTAGTCCAGAACCTTCAGTGACAGGCCGCGGCGGATCAGCTTGGACTGCAGGACGTCAAGGATCGCCATGACGCGGGAGGCGGAGTTTGCCTCCATCGCGATCGTGTCGCCGCTGAGGGAGATGGCGGCGTCCACGCCGCGGAAGTCGTAGCGGTTGGCGATCTCCTTGGCGGTCTGGTTGACAGCGTTGTCGACCTCCTGGCGGTCGAGCTTGGAGACAACGTCGAAGGAGGAGTCTGCCATGGGTGCACCTTTCGTTGGAACTGCGCCAATCGTCGTTCCGATTGGCGCTCGGCATCATTTTAATGCTATTCTTTCACGGCACCGCGAGAGCGGCGCACGGCAGGTTACCAAAGCGGCCAAATGGATCTGACTGTAAATCAGACGCTTCGTGCTTCGGGGGTTCGAATCCCTCACCTGCCACCACTCGCTGGTTCCAGTGAGTAACGCCTGTGATGTCATTCTCAGGCTCCGGGATTGCTTCGGCGCTCGGAGATGAGATAGGCTTTCCGGCGTTGCCCCGATAGCTCAGTAGGCAGAGCGTCTCCATGGTAAGGAGAAGGTCAAGGGTTCGATTCCCTTTCGGGGCTCCGGTTGCGGATTCATCCGCTTCCGGCGGCGGGGTAGCTCAGCTGGTCAGAGCGCACGACTCATAATCGTGAGGTCGCGGGTTCGAGCCCCGCCCCCGCTACCAATTCTTTGATCCGACAGGTCGCGCGAGCGACGAAACTAAGCGAGGGAAACAACCGTGGCAAGCAAGTCCCAGGACGTTCGCCCAAGATCACTCTGGCCTGCTCGGAGTGCAAGGAGCGCAACTACATCACCAAGAAGAACCGTCGTAACACGCCGGATCGTCTCGAGCTGGCGAAGTACTGCCCGCGCTGCCACAAGTCGACGGCGCACCGCGAGACCCGCTGACGGTTTCCGTTTCAAGGCCCCGAGGAACACTCGTTCCCCGGGGTTCTTTGTATCTGCGTGCGAGCGCCTCTGTTATCCTGGACACATGACTGACTCCGTTGATTTCTGCTGCATTGTCGCCCCGAAGGGCGCGGGTGAGGCGCGCATCCCCGCCCTCGTGACGCTCGCGGACGAGCGCACCGTCCTGTTTTTCGATGAGCGGCCGGCCCCGGCCTCGGGCACGGGGTCTGACTTCAACGGGCTAACGATGGCCTCGGACCTGCCGAATCCGAACCGCATCCAGTGGATGGTGCGCGAGGGGGTGGGGCGGTGGAGTGAGCCGCGCCCGCTTCCGCCCGGTGGCCCGTCCGTGTCGTCGGATGCGTGCGTCTGCGTGGACGGTGACGGTCTCCTGCATCTGGCGTTCGCCTCCACGGATGGGCGCGTGGGCTATATGGACTCGCGAGCCGACGGCGAGCGCCTGCGCGCCTGGTGGGCGTGGGGGGAGTGGCCCCGAAGACCTCGCCTATGCGGACATGACGGACGAGCTGTACGAGCTCACGGGTGCCGACGCGCTGTTTGCGACGTCCGGGGGCACTGCGACCGTCGACGGGGCTGTGGCCCTGCCCTACGTCGTGCGTGTGGGGGATGAGACCCACGTGCGCGTCGTCTACGCGCGCGGAGGATGTCTGGTCGGCGCGGCGGATCCGCTCGCGGGTGACGGGGGAGTGCTCCTCGACGAGACGACGCTGAGCGTATGGGACGGTCGCCTCGTCGCGAACTGCCGTATTCAGGGCTTTGAAGGGCGAGGCTCCGGTGCGCGCTACCTCGCGTGGGGGGACGGGCGCACCTGGGAGGGTGGGCGCCTGTGGGAGTGTGATGACCCGGGCTGCAACGCGCGCATGATCGGTTCGCTTCTCGTACACCCTGGGAGGGTGGATGCGAGGGTCAGCGGTGAGATCGTTCGCCTGACGCCACCGTGGGAGGGCGAGGTGCGCGCCGAGGTGGTCGCCTCCTTTGGACAGGGCGCCTTCGGGTACAGCGACGCGACGGTCGACGGGGACGAGGTCGTGGTGGTCTTCGAGCGCGACCGCGGCCTCTGGGAGGCTGAGGTGCGCCTCTAAGCGGATACAGAAAACCCGGTGCGCGTGCCCCCACAACGCTCCGGGTTTTTCTGTGTGCTCTAGCGACCTTCGATGATCGCGAGGAGTGGGGCGTAGTGCGCCTCGACGGCCGCGGTGTATGCCTCGACGTCTCCGGCTTCACACGCCCGCAGGATGGCCGCGTGGGCCTCGGCGGTGTCTTCCATTTCCTGGCGCGACGCTGCGGCCAGCTGGGGAGTCACACTCTGGTGGACCAGCCACATGGCGGCCACGAGCTGGTGCATGAGCTCGTTCTCGACGTAGGCGAGGAGGCCGGAGTGGAACGCGATGTCCTGCTCGAGGTAGTCGAACCCGAGTGCGCGTACTGAGTCATGGCCTCGACGAGCTCCCACAGGTGCGGGTTCGTCGTTCCCTTCATGGCGCGGGTGAGCGGAACCGCGATCCCGAGGTCGAGGGCGCGGCGCGTGTCGATGATCGCGTGGAGGGACTGCGCGCCGTTGATCTCGTCGAGGGCGGCACGCAGAACGAGCGTCTCGACGAGCGGCTGCATGGACATCTCTCCCACGTAGGAACCCGAGCCCTGACGGACCGTTACGATGTCGAGAGCCTGAAGGCGACGTAATGCTTCTCTCACAGAGGAGCGTGAAACACCAAGGTCGGTGCATAGTGCTGATTCTGTGGGGAGGCGGTCACCAGGATGTAATCCATGTCGCAAAATGTAGGATTTGATTGCATCCATCGTTACCGAGGATCTCGAGTCAATCGATGTCGGTGCGGGTTGGTTCAGATTGGTTCCTGAGGTCGATGAGGGTGATATCGCTTGCATTAATTTGTCAGACAACATAGACTAAGTATAGCGAGCGGAACAACAGAACCGCACGTCCCAATTCTCGAAGATGAGGAGCGAGAACATGCGAATGCGTAAACACTTCGCAACTGGCGCTGCACTGACCGCAGCTGCCGCGATGATCCTGACCGCGTGCGGTGGCGGCGGCGAGGCCGGTTCGACCGGTAGCGCAGCTGGCGGCAACGGCGAGCTGAACGTCGGCCCCGCATACACCACCACCGACTACGGGCCCCTGACCAGCTCCGCGCTGGCCATGGGTAGCAACTGGCAGGTCCTCGAGGGCCTGTACCGTCTGGATCGCACCAACTACTCGGTCAGCCCCGCCCTGGCCGCCGGTGACCCCGTGAAGGTGTCCGACACCGAATACGAGATCAGCCTGCGTGATGGCGCGAAGTTCTCTGACGGCACCGATGTGACGGCTGCGGACGTCGTGGCTGCCTACGGCAAGGCCACCGCGGAGGGCTCCCTCTTCGCGCAGTTCTACACCTTCGTTGACTCCGTCGAAGCCAAGGATGACAAGACCGTCACCATCCACCTGAAGTACCCCTTCGCCGCCCTGAAGGAGCGCTTCGCGATCCTCATGGTGACCCCGGCCTCGGCCGACCCGGACGCCATGAAGTCCATGCCGATCGGCTCGGGCCCCTACAAGTACTCCGAGGTCTCCGAGCTTAAGATCAGCGCGGTTCCCAACGAGCACTACAACGGCAACATCCCCGCGACCGTTGACACGATCAACTGGAACCCCCTGAAGGACGAGACGGCGCGCGTCACCGCCGCCATCGACGGCACGATCGACATCGTCGAGTCCGTCCCCGCCTCCTCGCAGCAGGACCTCAAGGATGCCGGCTGGAACGTCGAGTCCAAGCCCGGCTACGGCAACGCCTTCATGATGTTCAACACCCAGAAGGCTCCCTTCGATAAGCCCGAGGTTCGCCGCGCGTTCCTCAAGGCCATCAACAAGAAGTCCCTGATCGACACCGTGCTCGATGGCGAGGCCGTTGAGGCGACCTCCTTCCTGCCCGAGGCCAACCCCGCTTACAAGAAGCCCACGACCGATCTGTCCTACGACAAGGACGCGGCCACCAAGCTCCTGAGCGACAACGGCGCTGCCGGCATGACGGTCAACCTGCTCACCACGGACCACTCGTGGATCGTGGCCATGGTTCCCCAGATCACGGCCGACCTCGAGGCCCTCGGCCTGAAGGTCAACCACACGAGCCAGGCGACCGGCGACCTCTACAACAACGTCACCGACGTGAAGGACGCTGTGCCGGACTACGACGTCATCATCGCCCCCGGCGACCCCTCGGTCTTCGGCACCGACCCCGGCATCATCATCTCCTGGTGGAACGGCAACAACAACTGGACCAAGCAGCGCGACGGCTGGCAGGTCTCCGACCCCGAGTCCTTCAACAAGCTGCAGACCATCATTGAGGAAGCTGGTCAGCTCGAGGGCGATGCCGCCAAGGCGAAGTGGGGCGAGGCTCAGGATCTTCTCGCTGAGAAGACCGTCCTGTTCCCGATCGTGTTCCGTAACGTGATCACCGGATCCAACCCCCAGAAGGTGGAAGGATTCCACGCGATTCCCACGACCGGCCTGCAGCTGCTCGGTGTGAGCACCAAGTAGGTTCCTTCGGGGATACATCGAAAGGAGGGGGTGGAGCGCCCGCCCTGAGGCAGACGCCACAGTTGGGCGCCACCCCTCCCTTTCTATTGCCAAAATTCGTTGAAATGGAGGTCTAGAAGTGAATAATCTTCTGCGACTCATCGGACGACGTTTGGTGGCCCTGCCGATCATGGTGGTCGGCGTGTCCTTCCTCGTCTTCTTCATCATGTCGCTGTCTCCCGTGGACCCCGCCTACTCGGCGCTCGGTGAGTCGGCGACCCCGGAGGCTCTCGAAGCCTACCGGAACCAACACGGTCTCAACGACCCGTTCTTCGTCCAGTACGGCCGCTACCTGTGGAACATGCTCCACGGCAACCTCGGTACGTACGGTGCTGGTTCCTCCAGCGTGACGGACCTGGTGGCTAAGGCTCTGCCCGTCACCCTGCAGCTGACCTTCCTCGGTCTGTTCTTCGCCGTCATCATCTCCTTCCCGCTCGGTGTCCTCGCCGCCCTCCACCGCGACCGTTGGCCCGACCAGATCATCCGCGTGTTCTCCGTCATCGGCATCGGCACCCCCTCCTTCTGGCTGGCAACGCTGCTGGTCATGGCCTTCGTGAAGACCCTCCCGGTCTCCGGCCCGCTGCCCGCGTTCTCGGTGAACCCCACCGGTTGGTTCCTGCGCATGCTGCTTCCCGCAATCGCCCTGGCAGTTCCCGTTATCGGTCAGATGACCCGAGTCGTGCGTACCTCAATGGTTGAGGAACTGGACCGCGACTACGTCCGTACCGCTGTGGGCGCCGGTATCCCGAAGAACATCGTCGTCGCCCGCAACGTCCTGCGTAACGCGCTTATCACCCCCGTGACGGTCCTCGGTCTGCGCGTCGGCTACCTGATGGGTGGCGCGGTCGTCATCGAAATCATCTTCTCTCTCAACGGCATGGGCACGGTGGTCCTGCTCAAGGGCATCCAGGAGAACTGGGTGACCCTGGTCCAGGGTGGCGCTCTCGTCGTCGCGATTGCCTTCATCGTCGTCAACATCATCGTTGACATGCTCTACCTGCTCATCAACCCGCGTATTAGGTCGGTGTGAGGCATGAACCAGAAAGAAAAGCTCAACAAGGTCACCGCGAAGGGCGCACGTTTCTCGCGCATCGGCGCGATGTCGCTCGGCTCGAAGATCGCGATGGTCATCCTGGCCCTCATCGTTCTCGTGTCGATCCTGGCCCCCTTCATTTCGCCCTACGGCCCCGGCGAGATCAGCACCAAGTGGCAGGCCCCGTCCGCCGAGCACTTCTTCGGCACCGACCACGTCGGTCGTGACATCTTTGCTCGCGTTCTCTACGGCGGTCGCTACTCGCTGGTCATCGGCCTGTGCTCCACGCTGGTGGCGCTCTTCTTCGGTGCGATCATCGGTTCGATCGCAGCTGTCGTGCGCAAGAGCATCTCCGAGACGATCATGCGCATCCTCGACATCATCATGGCGGTGCCCGGCATCGCGATGGCGGCCGTGACGGTCCTCGTTTTTGGGCGAACCCTCACCAAGTCGGGTAACACGGCAGGCCTCGTGGTGATCATCATCTGTTCGATCGCCTTCGTCTACATCCCGCAGCTGTCGCGTATCGTTCGCGCGAACGTCATGGCCGCGTACGGCGAGGACTACGTCCGTGCGGTGATCGTTTCCGGTGCCCGCGCCCCGTGGATTCTCACCAAGCACGTCCTGCGTAACACCGCCGCCCCGGTCCTCGTGTTCGCGACCGTCCTCGTCGCCGACGCGATCATCCTCGAGGCCTCCCTGACCTTCATCGGTTCGGGCCTCCAGGCGACCACCGTGGCCACGTGGGGCAACGTCCTGTCTGAGGCCTCGACGAACCGTTCGGTCCTGCAGGGCATGTGGTGGACGGCCACCTTCCCCGGCCTCTTCATCATGACGACCGTGCTGTGCCTGAACCTCCTGTCCGAAGGCATCACGGACGCCATGGTCGCGGCGCCCTCCTCGGCGGCAGTCGCCCAGGTCGATAAGGAGACCGACCGCGAGGCCGACAAGCTCCTGCTCGACCCGCGTCGCGCATACGCCGAGCAGGCCGAGTCGCTGCAGGCCCGCCTCGACGACCTCGAGGCCGTCGAAGAAAAGCGCACCGACCGCTTCGAGGCACACCTGGAGAAGACCCCGTTGCTCGAGGTCAAGGACCTGTGCATCAAGTTCGAACGTCACGGCGACGTCAACGTCGTCGATCACGTGTCCTTCAAGGTCCGCCCCGGTGAGACCATGGGCCTCGTGGGCGAGTCCGGCTGCGGTAAGTCGATCACGGCCCTGACCATCATGGGCCTCATCGACCCCAAGGCCGAGATCACCGGCGAAATCCTCTACCAGGGCGAGAACCTGCTCGAGAAGTCGGCCGAGGAGCGCCGCGCGCTGCTCGGTCACGAGATGGCCATGATCTACCAGGACGCCCTGTCGTCCCTGAACCCCGCCATGCTGATCAAGGCTCAGATGAAGCAGCTGACCAGCCGCGGCGGAACGCGCAGCGCCTGGGAACTCCTCGAGCTCGTGGGCCTGGATCCCAAGCGCACCCTCGAGTCCTACCCGCACGAGCTCTCGGGCGGCCAGCGCCAGCGCGTTCTCATCGCCATGGCCCTGACCCGCGACCCGAAGCTCATCATCGCGGACGAGCCGACCACCGCCCTGGATGTCACCGTCCAGAAGCAGGTCATCGACCTGCTCAACGAGCTGCGCGAGAAGCTCGGTTTCGCCATGATCTTCGTGTCCCACGACCTGGCACTCGTCGCCGAGGTGGCACACCACATCACCGTCATGTACGCCGGCCAGGTCATCGAGCAGGCCCCCACCAAGGAACTGCTCACGCACCCGACCCACGAGTACACACGCGGCCTGCTGGGCGCCGTCCTCTCGATCGAGTCCGGCTCCGGCCGACTCCACCAGGTCCCCGGCACGGTGCCCTCGCCTCGCGACTTCCCCGTGGGCGACCGCTTCGCCCCCAGGTCCTCGCACCCCGATTACGGACTGGACATCCGCCCGGTCCTCACCGAGGTCGGTCCCGAGCACGTGTACGCGGCTCTGCCGCCCCGCGACGAGGCTGACGCCTTCTCGCAGGAAACGAACGGTCAGGAGGAAACGCGATGAGCGACAACACCCCGATCATCGAACTGAAGGACGTCGAGGTGACCTTCACCTCGCGTACCGGCTCCCTGTTCAAGCCCAACAAGGTCCACGCGGTGCGTGGCGTCAACATGCGCATCGAGCGCGGACAGACGCTCGGCATCGTCGGCGAGTCCGGCTGTGGCAAGTCCACGACCGCGAACGTCATGTGTGGCCTGCAGATGGCGACGAAGGGACAGGTGTTCTTCAACGGCAAAGAGGTCACGAAGCGTAGCGCTGCCGCCCGCCGGGAGATCGGCCGCGTCGTCTCCGTGGTCTTCCAGGACCCCGCAACGGCCCTGAACCCCCGCATGCACGTCCAGGATCAGCTCGCTGACCCGCTGCGCGTGCACGGCATCGGCGACGAGGCCTCGCGAGCCAAGCGCGTGCGCGAACTGATCTCGCTCGTCGGCCTGCCTTCGAGCGCGCTCGACGCGCTTCCCGGGCAGCTCTCGGGTGGCCAGCGCCAGCGTGTGGCCATCGCCCGAGCCCTGTCCATCGGCCCGGATGCGATCATCGCAGACGAGCCCACCTCCGCACTCGACGTGTCGGTGCGAGCGCAGATCCTGAACCTGCTCACGGACCTCAAGGAGGAACTGGGCCTGGCGATGGTCTTTATCTCGCACGACATTCAGACCGTGCGCTACATCTCTGACCGCATTGCTGTCATGAACGGCGGAAAGGTCGTCGAAGAAGGGCCGGCCGCACAGCTGCTCGCCGCCCCGGAGGACCCCTACACCCGCAAGCTCCTGGGCGCCGCGCCCTCGCTGCTGCACCCCAACCTCCAAGGAGAGAAGTAATTATGTCGTCGAAGATCCGTGGCGTCGTCCCGCCCCTGGCCATTCCGCTCAAGGACGGCGAGCTCGACGTCCCCTCGCTCGAGCGTCACATCAACCGCCTGATCGAGGCGGGCCTCGACGGCCTGTTCGTGTCTGGCTCCACCGGTGAGGTCGCCTTCTCGACCGCCGAGCGCCGTGCCCAGATCCAGCGCGAAGCCGTGCGCATCGTCGACGGCCGCATCCCGCTCCTCGTCGGCGTCATCGACACCGAGACCGAGCGCGTCATCGAGAACATCAAGGCCGTGGAAGAGATCGGCGGCGCCACCGGCGTCGTCGCGACCGCCCCGTTCTACGCCCTCGGCGGCGAGACCGAGGTCGAGCGTCACTTCCGCATCCTCAAGGAGAACACCAGCCTCGAGCTGTGGGCCTACGACATCCCCGTGTGCGTGCACACGAAGCTGTCGCCCGACCTGCTCATGCGCCTGGGCCGCGATGGCGTCATCGACGGCGTCAAGGACTCCTCCGGCGACGACGTCGCGTTCCGCTGGCTGTGCCTGGCGAACGAGGCCGCCGGCCACCCGATGCAGCTGCTCACCGGCCACGAGGTCGTCGTCGACGGCGCCTACATGTCTGGTGCGGACGGCTCCGTGCCCGGCCTGGCCAACGTGGCCCCCGAGGGCTACGTGCGCCAGTGGCAGGCCTACGAGCGCCGCGACTGGGAGGCCGTGCGCACCGAGCAGGACCGCCTCGCGGAGCTCATGCGCATCGTCCAGGTGAAGGGCGTGCAGGGCTTCGGTGCGGGCGTCGGCGCCTTCAAGGCCGCCCTGCACCTGCTCGGCGTCTTCGATTCGCCTGAGATGCCGCGCCCGGTCGCCGCCATCGAGGGCGACAACATGGAGCATGTCGCGTCCGTGCTGCGCGCGGTCGACTGCTCTCCTGATACGTCGACGAGGCCGGGGCACTTCCGTTCCGCATATTGCGCGCCTTCGGGCGCGCGCCCCGGCCTCGTCGATTTTCTTATACCCCTGACTTTTCGTAAGGATCCTCATGACTACGCTCCTTGCCCTCGACATCGGTGGAACCAAGGTCGGGTGGGGCATCGTCGAGGTCGGTGACACCTACGCGGTCACCGAGCGCGGATCGATCCCAACCGACGCGATGCGCGGCGGAGCGGACGTGGCGGCTCGTATCTGCGACCTCGCCTCGTCCCTGGTTGCTTCTCACCCTGCCGTGTCGGGTGTTGCCGTCGCCAGCGCTGGCGTCGTCGATCCCTCTACCGGCGATATCGTCTCCGCGACCGGCACGATGCCCGGATGGGGAGGCACACCCCTGGGCGCCCTGCTTCAGGAGGCGACGGGCCTGAAGGTGCGCGTCCTCAACGACGTGCACGCGCACGGCCTGGGCGAGGCCACGCTCGGCGCCGGCCAGCCTTACCGATCGGTCCTGTCGATCGCCGTCGGCACCGGCATCGGCGGCGCCCTCGTCGAAGACCGCCAGGTCTCCTTCGGGTCGCGCGGCATCGCCGGACACGTGGGCCACATCCACCACCACTTCGCTCCCGACCTGACGTGCTCGTGCGGCCGCAAGGGACACATCGAGTCCTTCTGCTCCGGCTCGGGCATCACGACCTGGTACAACTCGCTGCGCGGCGAGTCCGACCCCGAGGTCGATGGCGGGCGCGCCCTGCAGGAGCTTGCCGAATCCGGCAACACCCTGGCCGCCGCCTGCTTCTCTCGCTCCGCGTTCGCGCTCGGCGAGGCCACGGCCTCGTTGGTCAACTGCGTGGACCCGGCCGTCGTCATTCTGTCCGGGTCCATGACCCGCTCCGGGGACATCTGGTGGGACGCCCTGCGCGAAGGCTTCGCGGCCTCCGCGATGACGCCCGTCGCCGACACCCCCATCCTCGTTGGTTCCCTCGGTGGTGATGCGCCGCTGCTCGGAGCCGTTTCCTTCTTCCTGCACGCATAGGAGTTCACCATGCACCCGCTCATTGCTTCCCTGAAGGGCAAGCTCATCGTCTCCGTCCAGGCGTACCCGGGCGAGCCCATGCGCCACCCCGAGACGATGGCGCAGATCGCCCGCGCCGCAGAGATCGGTGGCGCCGCCGCCATCCGCTGCCAGGGACTGTCCGACATTTCCGCGATCAAGGGCCGCGTCGACGTGCCCGTGATCGGCCTGTGGAAGGAAGGCCACGAGGGCGTGTACATCACCCCCTCGCTGCGCCACGCCCGCGCCTGCGTCATGGCCGGCTCCGACATCGTCGCCCTGGACGCGACGGGCCGCCCGCGCCTCGACGGCCTGAGCTTTGCGCAGACCGTTGCGGCCCTGCGCGAGGATGGCACCCTCGTCATGGCTGACTGCGGCTCCTTCGAGGACGCCCAGCGCGCCGTCGATGCCGGTGTGGACATCGTGTCCACGACCCTGGCTGGCTACACGGGCGACCGCGTCAAGACCGATGGGCCCGACCTGGAGCTGCTGCGCGAGGTCGTCGCCGCGTTCCCGGACGTGCCCGTCATCTGCGAGGGCCGCGTCCACACGCCCGAGCAGGCCGCCGCCGCCATGGAGGCGGGCGCGTTCGCCGTGATCGTCGGCACCTCCATCACGCACCCCACCTCGATCACGACGTGGTTCAAGGCGGCCGTGGAAGGCTGATCCTGTCGCTGTTGGACAGTGCGCGGGCGGGTGACCAACACCCGCCCGCGCACTGCGTTTTTCTGGCGTGAAGGCGCGTATATTACCCAGCATGTCTGTCCCGTCCTCTCGCGCTCGCGCCGCCCTCCGTGCCACCTGCGTCGTCTACGTGTGCCTTGGTTTTGGCACCTCCGCGTGGCTCTCGCGACTGCCCGACGTGCGCGACGACCTCGGGCTGACACCGGCGACCATCGGCACGATGCTCCTGATCGCCTCCCTTGGCTCTCTGCTCACCTGCCGACCTCCGGACCGATCGTGACCAAGATCGGCGCGCGGGCCTCGGGCCGCATCGGCGTGCTGATCTGGGCTCTCGGCATCGTCTGCGCGGGCCTCGGAGCGCAGGGCGCCTCGATCCCGCTGGCCACCGCCGGCCTCGTCCTGCTCGCCGCGGGCAACGGCCTGTGGGGCGCGACCATGAACATCGAGGCCGGGCTCGTGCAGGCGGCCGTGCGTCGCACCGTCGTGCCCGTCATCCAGGCGATGTACGCGGTCGGCATGCTGGGAGGCGCCCTCCTCGGTGCACTTGCCGCTCAGATGGGTCTGTCCCTCGGTGCCCACCTCTTCGGGCTCGCGGCCCTCGAACTCCTCGCCTGCGGCACTGCCGTGGGCTTCTACCTGACGAAGGACGAGGTCGCGGCCCTCGCGCCCGCTCAGAACAAGGGTGATGGGGGAGAGGCCTCGTCGAACAAGGCGAAGGGCCTGACCCGCGTCGCCTGGCGCGAGAAGCAGACCGTGCTCATCGCCCTCATGGTCATGAGCGCGGGCCTCATGGAGGGCGCGGCGAACGACTGGCTCAACCTGTCGATGGTCGACGGCTACGGCTACTCGACCGCGGCGGCGTCAGCGGCGTTTGCGTTCTTCCTGCTCATGATGACGATCGTGCGCTTCGCCTCCCCGCGCCTCGAGGCCCGCCTGGGATCGCCCAAGCTGCTGCGCATCACCTTCACGGGCGCGGTCGTCGGCCTGCTGCTCGTGGCCTTCGCGCCGCACCACCTGTTCGCCGTCGCGGGTATCGCCCTGTGGGGCATCGGATCGGCCCTCGGCTTCCCCTGGGCATCTCCGCCCCTGTCCGTCGACCCCGTCATGACGCCCGCGCGCGTCTCGGTGCTCTCGACCGTCAACTACGGCGCGGCCCTCATCGGCCCGCCGCTCCTGGGCCTCATCGCCGACCACATCGGCTACCACCGCGCGCTGGCCTTCGTGGCCCTGCCGGTCCTCCTCGCGATCGTGCTCGCCGGGCAGGTGCCCGACCGCCGCGGGACGAAGCGCACGGACCTCGCCTTCGGCGACTAGGCTTAGGGCATGACGACCCTTGCTGATCTGACGACCCTGCGCGTGGGCGGCCCCATCGCCAACTACGTGCGCGTTTCTACGACCGACGCTCTCGTCGAGGCCGTCGCCGCGGCCGATGCCGCCGGAGGCCCGCTCCTCGTCGTCGGCGGCGGGTCGAACCTGCTGGCGTCGGACGCCCCCTTCGAGGGCACGGTCGTCGACGTGCAGCCTTTCGATGAGGTCGCCTCCATCATCCACGAGGACCCCGCCGGATCTGTCGTCGTGCGCGCCGGCGCGGGCACGGTCTGGGACGCTTTCGTCTCTTGGACGCTGTCCGCGGGCCTGTCCGGCCTCGAGGCGCTCTCCGGCATTCCCGGCACCGTCGGCGCCTCCCCGGTGCAGAACGTGGGCGCCTACGGCCACGAGGTCTCCGAGACCATCGAGAGCGTCGAGGCCTACGACCGACTGACGGGCATCGTCGTGCGCCTGCTGCCCTCCGACCTCGGCTTTGCGTACCGATCCTCGGCGATCAAGCGCAGCGTCGGCGAGCCCGGCCTGGGTGACCACCCCTGGGGGCCGACCGGCCGCTGGGTGGTCCTCTCCGTGGACTTCCGCCTCGAGCGCTCGCCCCTGAGCGCCCCCGTCATGTACGCCGAGCTGGCGCGCCGCCTCGGCGTCGAGGCCGGGGAGCGCGCCGATGCGTCCCTGGTGCGCTCGACCGTCCTGGAGCTGCGTCGCGGCAAGGGCATGGTCCTGGATCCCGCCGACCACGACACGTGGAGCGCCGGTTCTTTCTTCACCAACCCGATCCTGCCCGAGGCCGTGGCCGCCACCCTGCCCGAGGATGCGCCTCGTTTTGGCGCGGGGGGAGGGCCTCGTGAAGACGAGCGCCGCCTGGCTCATCGATCACGCGGGCTGCTCCAAGGGCTTCCACCTGCCCGAGGCCGGGGACCCACCGCGCGCGTCCCTGTCCACCAAGCACGTCCTCGCCCTCACGAACCGCGGCGGTGCGAGCGGCGCCGACATCGAAGCCCTGGCCCGCGCCGTGCGCGAGCGCGTGCGTGAGGCGTTCGGCGTGACCCTGGTGCCCGAGCCGGTGACGGTCGGCATCGCCTGGTAGCGGCTTACCTGATCCGGTGACGGCTGGCATCGCCTGGTAGCGGCTTGGTCGTCGCCCCGCCCGTAGTTGTGGCTGGCTGGTTTTGGCCGGTTTGAGCACATCGGTGTGCCTGGCGGCCCTTTGAGGCGTGCTTGGTGGTTCAGAAGTGAGGGCGGTGCGCGTGTCTGCGTCGCTCGTGGATAGGTTGTCACGATCCGGATAGGTTATTCGCATCCGGATAGGTTAATAACCTATCCATATCTTCATAACCTATCCGCGTGTTCGTAACCTATCCGCATGCGAGCCGTCTGTCGCCGAGGTGGTCTGCGTTTTGGGCGTCTCTGTGGGGGCTGCGGTGGGTGCGGGCCGCTGTGGGCGTCCGCTCGACGATTGCGTGCCCCGATAGAACCCGTCGACCCCGTCGACACCGTCGACACCATCGATCCCGCAGGTTCCGCTGAGACCTCCCCAAATTTCGCACGTAATTCCCGAACATGTTTTCTGAATCACGCCTTGAAAACCGCGGAATACCAACGATCCAACTTCAACGTTTAAAAGGTTGACATGGGAATTACGTGCGAGATTTATGGGTAAACGCGCCGAATCGTGAGGGTGTATCGTGAGGGCGCTGAGAAACAGCTGCTGCGCGGATGCAGGCTCGCGTGACAACCGTCGTTGCTCGCGCTTGCAGCACCTCACAGAACAGGCGCGCGCCCCACACAGGCACTACGCCACGGGAGCCGCGAGCCACGCGTCGATGTCGGCCTTCCAAGCCGCCTTGCGCGAGGGCGAGGCCAGCGACGCGTCGATAGAAGACCGCGCCAGGTCTGCCAGGGCCTCGTCGGACAGCCCGAACACGTCGCGCGCGACCTCGTACTGGGCGACCAGGCGCGAGCGGAACAGCAGCGGGTCGTCGGCCGCCAGTGCGACGGTAGCACCGGCCGAAAGAAGCGTCGGCAGCGGCACCTGCGAAAAGTCCGTGTACACGCCCAGGTGCACGTTCGACGTGGGGCACACCTCCAGGGCGATGCCCGCATCCACGACAGCGCGTAGCAACGCAGGATCCTCGCTGGTGCGCACCCCGTGCCCGAGGCGGGCGGGCGCCAAAGCGGACACGACCTCGCGCACGGAGGACGGGCCCAGGAGCTCGCCGCCGTGCGGAACACCCACGAGCCCGGCGCGGCGCGCGATGCGGAACGCAGGAGCAAAAGAAGCCGTCGAACCCACGCGTTCGTCGTTCGACAGGCCAAAAGCCACGACGTCGCCGGGACCGTCGCCCGCGAACGACGCGGCCAGGCGCGCGAGCGTACGCGCGTCCAGCGGATGCTTCATGCGCGACGCCGCAACGATCACGCCGATATCGACGCCGGTATCGCGCGAGGCCGCGCGGGCCTCGTCGACGATGATCTCAAGCGCCGGGGTGATGCCGCCGACGTAGGGCGCGTAGGACGTGGGATCGGCCTGAATCTCCATGCGCACGGAGCCCTCGGCGGCGTCGTCCTCGGCGGCCTCGCGGATGAGGCGGCGCATCGCGGCCTCGGAACGCACGAGGTGACGCGCGGAATCGTAGGCGCGCTGGAAACGGAACCACCCGCGCCCGTCGGCCGGCATGGACGCCGCGTCGATGTGCAGCAGATGAGGGGGCAGGCGCACGCCCTGCGTACGCGCCATATCGATCATCGTCGAGGGGCGCATCGCTCCCGTGAAATGCAGGTGCAGGTGGGCCTTTGGGGAGGGCGGCGAGGTCACGCCTGCCCGGTGGGGTGGGGCGCGGGGCCGTCAGGTTAGGGACAGCGGGCGCTTCCACGGCCTAGTGCTCCCCGAGCCAGATGATGATGTCGCGAATCAGGCCGGGGCCCTCGGGCTCGTTGAGGAGCTCGTGGTAGGCGCCGTCGACGATGCGCAGGTGGATGTCGGCGTCCGGGTGCGCCGCGCGTGCCCCGCGCACGAGCTCGCGCGATCCGCGCAGGTCCGCCATCAGATCGTTCGAGCCGTGCATGACGAGCGTCGGAGTGCGCAGGCGGTCGGCGCGCGCGATGACCTCATCGCCCTGGAGGATCGAGGTCAGGCCCGTCAGAATCGGCACGCCGCCCTTGTAGGTGAGCGGGTCCGCGTCGAAGTCGCGCTGGACCTGCGGGTCGCGCGACAGGGGAGACACCTCCATGTCAGACGCGCCCTTCGCCACGACGAGGCCGGGGCGCAGCCGAGCGATCGGCAGCAACATGCGCGCCTGGGAGGGGGAGACGTGGGGGAGGGGACGCAGCGCGGGCGCGGACAGGACGGTGCCGCGCAGCCGCGTCGGGTCGAGGATCGTGGAGGCGGCCGCGATGATGCCGCCCATCGAGTGTCCGAACAGGAACAGGTCCGGGGTGCGCGCGTGGGCGAGGGCCGCCCGGCGTGCGTCACCGAAGTCGCGGATGAGCGCGCCCACGTCCACGCGGGCGCGGGGACCCTCGGAGGTCCCGTGGCCCGCGTGGTCGTAGTAGGCGACGTCGTAACCGGCGCGGGTGAGCGCGGAGCGCAGGTGAGCGTAGCGCCCACAGTGTTCCGCGTACCCGTGGGCGAGGAGGACCGTCCCGAGGGGGGGCCTCCTCGCCTGTCCGTTCGAATGAGACGTGCATCAGGCGAAGAGCTCCTGCACGCGGGTGATGCCCTCGACGAGGTCGTCGTCGGCCAGGGCGTAGGAGAAGCGCAGGAAGCCGGAGGGGCCGAAGGCCTCGCCCGGGACCGCCGCGACCTCGACCTCGTCGAGAATCAGGTCGGCGAGCTCGCCCGACGTGTTGGCGACGCGGCCGCGGATTTCGCGACCCAGCAGGCGCTCGACGGAGGGGTAGACGTAGAACGCGCCCTTGGGGGTGGGAACGTCGAAGCCGTCGATCTGGCGCAGCATGTCAACGATGAGGCGGCGGCGACGGTCAAAGGCGACGCGCATCTCGTCCACGGCGTCCAGGGACCCCGACACGGCGGCGCGCGCAGCCTCCTGGGCGACGTTGTTGACGTTGGAGGTCAGGTGCGACTGGAAGGACAGTGCGGCCTTGATGACGTCGGAGGGGCCGATCATCCAGCCCACTCGCCAGCCGGTCATCGCGTAGGTCTTGGCCACGCCGTTGAGGATGACGGCCTGGTCGGCCAGCTCGGGCACCAGCTTGACGATGTGCGCGGTCTGTGCGTCCTCGTACAGCAGGTGCTCGTAGATCTCGTCCGAGATGACCCAGATGCCATGCTCGAGGGCCCACTGGCCGATCGCGGTCAGCTCCTCGGGCGTGTAGACGCTGCCCGTCGGGTTGGACGGCGAGCACATGAGCAGGACCTTCGTGCGAGGGGTGCGCGCGGCCTCGAGCTGCTCGACGGTCACCTTGTAGTCCTGGTCGGCACCCGCGAATACCTCGACGGGGGTCGCGCCAGCAAGCTTGACGACCTCGGGGTACGTGGTCCAGTACGGCGTCGGCAGATCGCCTCGTCGCCGGGGCCCAGCAGCGCGGCGAAGGCCTGGAACACGGCCTGCTTGCCACCGTTGGTGACGACGATGTCGGCGGGGGAGACCTCGTAGCCGGAGTCGCGCAGGGTCTTGGCAGCGATGGCCTCGCGCAGTGCGGGAAGGCCGGCGGCGGGCGTGTAGCGGTGCATCGCGGGGTTGCGCGCGGCCTTGACGGCGGCCTCGACAATGTAGTCGGGCGTGGCGAAGTCGGGTTCGCCGGCGCCGAAGCCGATCACCGGACGGCCGGCGGCCTTGAGGGCCTTGGCCTTCGCGTCCACGGCCAGGGTCGCGGACGGCGTGATGGCGTTGAAACGATCAGAGACACGGGTGCGAGGAGTATTGGTCACCCCTCCATGGTCCCACGTCGCGCGCGCGTGTGGCGGGGAGCGCACGCGATGCGTGCGTGGGCTACCTCTCATTTACGAGGTCGGGGCCGGTATTACGCGGCATGTGACCCGCCGACGCGCATCTCGGTTGGACAAAGCGCCGCCTTATCCACTAATGTTCGTCAGGCAGGTTTTCCTGCGTAGGGCAGTGGCGCAATTGGTAGCGCACCGGTCTCCAAAACCGGCGGTTGTGGGTTCGAGTCCCGCCTGCCCTGCGGATTAGGCTGATCATTTTCGTAGGAGGATTCCCATGGCCGATCGTGTTGCCTCGGACGCTGAATCCTCGCGCCGAGATCGCACTAAGAATGCGGCGACCCGCAAGCGTAGCGAGGCTGCCAAGGAGCAGAACAAGCGCCCCGGTTTCTTCGGTGGCATCTGGCTCTTCTTCAAGCAGGTCATTGACGAAATGAAGAAGGTCACCTACCCCACGGCATCCGAAACCTGGACGTACTTCCTCGTCGTCGTTGTGTTTGTCGCCGCAATCATGCTTTTCGCTGGCCTACTCGACTTCGGATTCGGTAAACTAAGCGCATTGATCTTCGGCTGAGACCGACGAACCCGCCCGCAGGACACTGCAGGCGGGTTTCTTCTACGGTCCGGCCCCATTCGCAGGAGGGAAACACCGTGAGCGATGAACAGTACACCGAGGACCAGGCTTTCGAGGAGCGCCAGGAAGAGGTTCAGCAGGAGACCGCCGACGCCCTTGTCGACGGAGCTGCCCAGGAAGTCGTCGATGAGGTGACCGAGGAGGTCGCCACCGAGGAGACCGCGTCCGAGGAAGAGGCCCCGGCCTCGGTCGAAGAAGAAGCGATCGCCAAGCTGCGCCGCAAGCTCTACATGTCTCCCGGCGACTGGTACGTCATCCACACCTACTCCGGCCACGAGCGCAAGGTGAAGGCGAACCTCGAGCAGCGCATCACCACGCAGAACATGGAAGACTACATCTTCGCCGTCGAGGTCCCGGACGAGTACGTCATGGAGTACCGCGGTAACGCCAAGAAGCGCGTGCGCCACGTGCGTATCCCCGGCTACGTGATCGTCTGCATGGACTTCAACGAGGCCTCGTACCGTGTCGTCAAGGAAACCCCCGCCGTCACCGGCTTCGTGGGCGACCAGCACAACCCCGTGCCGCTCTCGATCGACGAGGTCGTCATGCTCCTGACGCCCAACGTCCTCGAGGAAGCCGCCGAGGCCGCTAAGGATCAGCCCGCCCCCGTCCAGGTCGTCCAGACCCAGTTCGAGGTCGGCGAGATCGTCACCGTCACCGACGGACCTTTCGAGACCATGTCGGCCACGATCTCCGAGATCATGCCCGAGACCCAGAAGCTCAAGGTCCTCGTCACCATCTTCGAGCGCGAGACGCCGCTCGAGCTCGGCTTCGACCAGGTGGAGAAGCTCGAGCAGTGACATCACGCACCCGGACTTGGGATCAAGCCCGGAATCGCGTTATGATTCACTTTTGTGTGCGTAGGGCGCACTATGCCCACTGAAACCCAGTGAGCAGCGCCAAACGCTCCGCCCTGACCGGCACCCGTCGGCCAGAACTTCAGAAGAAAGACCCGCATTCATGGCACCGAAGAAGAAGGTCACCGGCCTGATCAAGCTTCAGATCGCAGCCGGCGCCGCTACCCCCGCACCGCCCGTCGGCCCCGCTCTGGGCCAGCACGGCGTGAACATCGTCGAGTTCACCAAGGCTTACAACGCGGCCACCGAGTCGCAGCGTGGAAACATCATCCCCGTCGAGATCACCGTCTACGAGGATCGTTCCTTCACGTTCGTCCTCAAGACGCCGCCTGCCGCTGAGCTCATCAAGAAGGCTGCTGGCATCCAGAAGGGTTCCGGCACCCCCAACACCGTCAAGGTTGGTTCGATCACGATGGATCAGGCTCGCGAAATCGGCGAGTCCAAGATGGCTGACCTCAACGCCAACGATGTCGAGGCTGCGGCCAAGATCATCGCCGGCACCGCCCGCTCCATGGGCATCAACGTCGAGGGCTGACCTCAACCAACCCCCCGTGGTAGGGCAGGCGCTGCCCGACACCCACGACTGCAAGGAGAAGAAGCAGAATGACCAAGCGCTCCAAGAGCTACCGCGCAGCGGCCGAAAAGGTCCACGCGGACGTGCTGTACACCCCCTTCGAGGCCATGAAGCTGGCCAAGGAGACCACCGTCACCAAGTTCGACTCGACCGTTGAGGTCGTCCTCCGACTGGGTGTCGACCCCCGCCAGGCGGACCAGATGGTCCGTGGCACCGTTTCCCTGCCGCACGGCACCGGCAAGACCGCCCGGGTCTTGGTCTTCGCCGTTGGTCCGCGCGCTCAGGAAGCGATCGACGCAGGCGCCGACGAGGTCGGCGGCGACGAGCTCATCGAGAAGGTTGCCAAGGGCTACACCGACTTCGATGTCGCCGTTGCTACCCCCGACCTCATGGGCAAGGTTGGCCGCCTCGGCCGCGTCCTCGGCCCCCGTGGCCTCATGCCGAACCCCAAGACGGGCACCGTGACCATGGACGTCGCGAAGGCCGTCAAGGAGATCAAGGGTGGTCGTATCGAGTTCCGCGTCGACAAGCACGCCAACCTGGCGTTCATCGTCGGCAAGGCTTCCTTCACCGCCGAGCAGCTGACCGAGAACTACGCCGCCGTCCTGGACGAGGTGCTGCGTCTCAAGCCGACCTCCTCGAAGGGCCGCTACCTGCTCAAGGGCGCCGTCGCCACGACGATGGGCCCCGGCATCCCGCTGGATGTCACCAAGGTCAAGGACCTCATCGAGAAGTGAGCCTCGCTCGCTGATCAAGCATCCGGGCCCCGCGCAGCACTGCTGCGCGGGGCCTCGCCTTTTGTATCTGACCTTCATCCTTTCCCAAAAATGTCGCACGTAATTCCCTTGCGAGTCCTTCAGGTTTTGAAATCAGATTGGCAGGATCAGGCGGTTATTCGGGTGTCTATAAGAATTTAGGGTGCCCAAATTGCGTGCGACTTGGTGTTGTGACTGATCTTTCCGGTGTTAGTGAGGGGGATCGCAA
>CAKAGS010000005.1 GCA_916438945.1 uncultured Actinomycetaceae bacterium
CACGCACGAGGCCGGGGTTGCCCATTGGGGTGCCCCGGCCTCGTCGTCGGAGACTATCGAATGTGGGGTGTTTTGAGTGTGCTGGGCGAGTTTTGTCCCGTTCGTACACCGGTCACTTGGGAGCGACCAAACCACGACGATGAAACGTCCACCGTCGACACCGGCTTTAGTTCACCAGCAATCCGAAAATTCCCCACAAGGCACAGGCGTCTTGTCCTTTCATTCAAATAAGGCGGGGCACCGGTGATTCACCGGTACCCCGCCTATAACGATGAAACGCCAATTAAGAGCGCTTCCTCCGCATAGCCGCGGCACCAATAGTGCCCATCACGGCAGCGAGTACCAGCACATCGCCGGTGAGAGCACCGGTCTTGGCAAGCTGCGTTGCAGGCTTAGGAGGAACCGAGGGCGTAGGCGTCGTCGGTGTAGGCGTCGGCGTCGTCGGCGTCGGTGTAGGCGTCGGACCAGGCTTAAAGGACAGTCGCATCACATCGTGATGTGCCTCGCTGGTCGTGTACTTCAGGGGGTGCTTCATGAGCGGAGCTTCATCCCATCCGGCAGACGGGCCGGTCATGGGGAGCGTCCATCCGGCGGAAAACGGGGTGACTGTAGAGGGACATGCAGGCGATGGGGGATCAAATACTGTTCCGAGAACAGGGCGAGGCTCGGCCGGTTCGACAGCGTCGTAGTCGCCCATAGTCGGAGGGCATGCGGGTGAAGGCCACCCGGGCTTGACGATGACACCGAGCTGTTTCTCGACATCAGCCGAGATAACGCCCTGCGTGAGGTGATCGATCTGGTAATCCACATCGGTGGTTGCGGATTCAGTGAAGGCAATCTTCTGAATGGTGATCACCGCTTCGCCGTCAGCGCAGCCATCGCGTCCTTGAGGGCTTCGATGGTGGTGATCTGATCGGGGTTATCGAAGTCAACGGTAACCGTTGCGGTCTGTCCGTTAACTGCCACTGTTGTCGCTGAGAAACCCTGGGGAAGCCCGGTCACCGAGATGGCCGAGGGATCAGAAAACTTCAGCTGCGCAGGAAGAGTGATCTGGGTTGTGAAGCCCAAGTGAGCATTCTTCAGTGCAATATCGTCGAAAGCGTTGGGCGTCTCGTCGTATTTCTTCAGGACATCAGCAATGCGTCCACCCCGAAGGTCCTTCAAATGCACGACGTTCTCAATGGTCAGGAGAGAATCTTTGCTCTCGGCGTAGATCTTTTCCGCCTGAGTCGGAGCGTTCCCATCCAGGCCGACCTTAAAAGCGGTGTCGATTGTCGGGTCGTCGCCATTGACCGGAAGGGACCCAAACACCTTCTTGTACTTGTAAATGCCGGTCAAGCCATCCGCAGACAACTCCTGAGTGGAGAATTCGTAGTCGGGAATTCCTGCGGCTTGGAAGAAGTTAGGCCCGGTTTTCGGGGGCTGTAAGTCGTGGCCATCCTCTTCATCAACCCAGCGCGTCGTCCGGCTTGGTGCGGACGCGAAGCAGTCGGTAGGTGACTGTGCGAGTGCCAGGGCCAACGCATCGAAGTTAAAGACCTGAGCGGGGGTGGTCGATGATGCGAAGAAGTTGAACGTACCTGTAACGCTAATCTGTTCGCTGGCTAGTTGAGTCGCTTCCGCGGGGTCAGTTGTGCCAACGGCATAGGGGACCTGGACCTTGATCGTGTGCTGACCGGGGTTGGCTTTCTCTGCATCGTAGATATCGAGCAGCTGGCGCCAGCTCAGATCCCTGAGGTGGATGTTCGCAGTGACCTGTGTGCGTTCAGCGCCCGGGGAGAACGAGGTGTAGGCGAGCATTGACGAGGTGGATTTCGCGCGAGACGTTCCCAACGTGACTGCCTCAGGGACACTGACGGTCAGTGTGATATCGGGGTTGTCGTTGCTGCCGGAGTCATGAGGGGAGAGCCCCTGTGCAGCCGCAGCGCGGATTTCTGCCTCGTGGCCTGCCAGAAGCGTAGTGATCGGAATGTCCAGCACGACGGTACCGTGATAGGTCGTGATCACAGGGGTCGTATTGCACACCGTCGTGCTTGTTGATGAGACGTATTGTGAGAGGGAGAAGGGCTGGGCATCGGCTCGTGCGCTGCGTGGCGTAAACACTGATACCGTACCTGCAGCGACAAGAGCCAAACCAACACCCGTCGCCAGAACTCTCCGGCTTTTGCTCATGATGATCCCCAGTCGTAGGTGTGCGTATTAAACGCTATGAGTCATGATTGCTCAGTATACACATTGTCGAAAAAGTGCCGCGTCTATTGCTGGCTTGGCAATGGAAAGGCGCGCCATGAGCCGCCCGATCGGAGGCCGCCGCGAGGCCTGCTGGGCCTGGCCGGGCTTCGAGTCGACGCGCCGAGTGAAGCTCGCGGCGCGGGCGGCGTGGGATGTTGTAGGTGTGCGGTGAATGAGGACATGGCGGCATGGCGAGTGTGCAGTCATTGCCCGATCGGAGGCCGCCGCGAGGCCTGCTGGGCCTGGACGGACAACGAGTCGACGCGCCGAGTGAAGCTCGCGGCGCGGGCGGCGAGCGGGCGGGCAGGCCTCGCGGTGGCCGGAGATCTGGCGGGGCTGCGGCGGTGGCTGGAGATCTGGCGGGGCTGCGGCAGGGGCGGAGATCTGGCGGGGCTGCGGGCAGCGCAGATACGAAAAACCGGCGACCCGAAGGCCACCGGTTATCTGTGCGTCATGGGGGACTTGAACCCTCAACCCGCTGATTAAGAGTCAGCTGCTCTGCCAATTGAGCTAATGACGCGGGGTACTTTCACCAGCCGGAGCCGGGAAAGCTGTGCGTCATGGGGGACTTGAACCCTCAACCCGCTGATTAAGAGTCAGCTGCTCTGCCAATTGAGCTAATGACGCGGGGGTTTTGCAACCGAGAGATAAATATACAGGCGAGATTCGCCCCGCGCAAGTCTATGAGGGGTGTCGTGGCCTATGTCGCACGCTCGCCGGGCGTGAGGCACTCGGACACCTACAATGGGGCCAGAGATGAAAGGGGAACGCCATGTCGGACGCGTCGAGCGCCTACTCCGTGGTCGCCGAGGACATCCTCAAGCTCGTGTGGAGCGCCGAGGAGGCCGGCCGCGACGGCGTCAAACCTAAGGACGTCTCCGAGCACATGGGAGTCGTCCCCTCGACCGCGACCGAAAACATCCAGCGCCTGGCCCGCCAGGGCCTCGTCACGCACGAGCGCTACGGCCGCGTGCGACTGACCCCGCAGGGCCGAGCGATCGCGCTGGGCATGGTGCGCCGCCACCGCCTGCTTGAAACCTACCTGCATGAAGCCCTCGGTTTTTCCTGGGATGAGGTCCACGAGGAGGCTGAGATCTTGGAACATGCCGTCTCCGATCGTCTTCTCGACCGCCTCGACCGCGTGCTCGGATACCCGAGTCGTGACCCGCACGGGGACCCGATCCCGCGGGCTGACGGAACCAGCGACGATGTTGCTGGAACCCCGCTCGACGCGCTCGAGGTGACCGCCGGGGGAGTCGTCGACCGGCTGCCCGACCGTGACCCCGACGCTCTGCGCGCCTGGGAAGAGGCGGGCCTCGTGCCCGGCGCCCGCATCACCGTGGTGGCATCCGGCTCCGACGGCGTCACGGTTCTGCTCGAAGACGGGCAGATGTTCCTCCTGGACCCCGCCCAGGCCTCGGGCATCATCGTTCGAAACTGACCTCCTCATTGTCGAGGCCCGGAAGCGATCCAGCCCGCCTGTCCGAGGTGAACAAGCGGGCTGGGAGTGCCCTGTCGGGACGCGCAGATGACGGAGCGGAGAGCTCAGGCGAGCGCCGCGGACGTCATCGACGGCGGCACGTGAGCGCTGTGACCAGCCGCCAGAAGAGCCTCTCGCAGCGTTGTGATCGCGCTATCGAGCTCCTCGTCGCTCGTCGGCGCAGCCTTCGAGAGCAGAACGTCGGACTCGTCGCGCAGAGGGATCACATGCAGATGCGTGTGCGGCACCTCGAAGCCAGCAATGACGAGGCCGGCGCGCGGCACGCCGAAAGCCGACTTCTGGGCGAGGCCGATTGCGCGCGCCACCTTCATGAGGTGTGCGGCCACGTCGGAGGGGGCGTCGGTCCACGACTCGTAGGGGGTGCGCGGGACGACGAGGACGTGTCCGGGCGAGGTGGGTTCGATCGTTGCGAAGGCGACGCACAGGTCGTCGGCCCACACGAAGCGACCGGACCAGGCGCCGGAGATGATGTTTTCGAAGACGGTGCTCATGCGACTATTGTCACCTATTCGCGCCCGCTTCGGTAGGTGAGCGCATCCGGCGGGGTTGGCGGGCGTGAACTACCCTGGTGGGGAGTATTGTTACGCGACCCATCGTTAAGCGAGGAACGCACAGATGAGCGAAATCCGCAGAGTGCCCCGGCCCAGCGCTACACCGCTGAGCTCGCAGGTCAGATCGAGACGAAGTGGCAGGACCGCTGGGAGGAGCTGGGCACATTCCACGCGGACAACCCCACGGGCGACCTGGCTGGTCCGCTGGCCTCCCGCAACCCCTTCTTCATCCTCGACATGTTCCCCTACCCCTCGGGTAAGGGCCTGCACGTGGGACACCCGCTGGGCTACATCGCGACCGACACGCTCGCGCGCTACCGCCGCATGAAGGGCGACAACGTCCTGTACACGATGGGCTACGACGCCTTCGGCCTGCCCGCCGAGCAGTACGCCGTCCAGACCGGCCAGCACCCGGCCATCACCACGAACCAGAACATCGCGAACATGCGCCGCCAGCTGCGTCGCATGGGCCTGTCCCACGACTCGCGCCGTTCCTTCGCCACGACCGACATCGAGTACGTGCACTGGACGCAGTGGATCTTCCTGCAGATCTTCAACTCGTGGTTCGATCCTGAGGCGACGGCCCCCGATGGCTCGCGGGGCGCGGCCCGCCCGATCAGTGAGCTGATCGCCAAGCTCGAGTCCGGCGAGATTCGCCCTGAGGACGGCTCCGACTACTCCTCGCTCGATCGCGCCGCGCAGGCGAAGATCGTCGACTCCTACCGCCTCGCCTACGTCTCCGAGGCCCCCGTCAACTGGTGCCCGGGCCTGGGCACGGTCCTTGCCAACGAAGAGGTCACTGCGGATGGTCGCTCCGAGCGCGGCAACTACCCGGTCTTCAAGCGCAACCTGCGTCAGTGGATGATGCGTATCACCGCCTACGGTAAGCGCCTGTCCGACGACCTCGACACGATCGACTGGCCCGAGAAGGTGCGCACCATGCAGCGCAACTGGATCGGCCGCTCTGAGGGTGCGACCGTGCGCTTCGACGTGCCCGGCGCGCGCGAGGCAGGCGCCTCCCTCGACTCGCTCGACGTCTACACGACGCGCCCAGACACCCTGTTCGGCGCGACCTTCATGGTCGTGGCCCCCGAGCACCCGATCCTCGGTGGCACGGCCGGTGGCGACGCCGGCGACGAGGACGCTCTCACTCTGCCCGCCTCCTGGCCCGAGGGCACGAAGGACGCGTGGACGGGCGGCGCCGCCACCCCCAAGGAGGCCGTGAGCGCCTACCGCGCCCAGGCCGCCGCGAAGTCCGAGGCCGAGCGCGCCGACGAGGAACGCACCAAGACCGGCGTGTTCACCGGCCTGTTCGGTATTGACCCGGTGAACGGACGGCCGGTGCCGATCTTCGTCGCCGACTACGTCCTGTGGGGCTACGGCACCGGCGCCATCATGGCCGTGCCCGCCCACGACGACCGCGACTGGGCCTTCGCCCGCGCCTACGACCTCGACATCGTGCGCACGATCGGCCCCGCCGACGACCCCTACGGCCCCGACCTCGAGGAAGGCGCGTACACGGGCGATGGCGTGGCCGTCGACTCCGCGAACGACGAGATCAACCTCAACGGTCTGGCGAAGGACGAGGCCAAGGCCGCCATGATCGAGTGGCTGGTCGCCAAGGCCTGGGCCACGGCACCGTCACCTACCGTCTGCGCGACTGGCTCTTCAGCCGCCAGCGCTACTGGGGCGAGCCCTTCCCGATCGTGTGGGACGAGGACGGCGTCGCGCATGCCCTGCCCGAGGATATGCTCCCCGTCGAGCTGCCCGAGGTCAGCGACTACAGCCCGCGCACTTTCGACGCGGACGACGCGGACTCCTCGCCGGAGGCCCCGCTGGGCCGCGCCGAGGACTGGGTGAACGTCACGCTCGACCTGGGTGATGGCCCCAAGACCTACCGTCGCGAGACCAACACGATGCCCCAGTGGGCGGGCTCGTGCTGGTACGAGATGCGCTACACCGACCCCACGAACTCCGAGCGCTTCGCCGGCGAGGAGAACCTGGCCTACTGGATGGGCCCGCGCGAAGGGAAGGTCAGCGGCGGCACCGACATGTACGTCGGCGGCGTCGAGCACGCGGTCCTGCACCTGCTCTACGCCCGCTTCTGGCAGAAGGTCCTCTTCGACCTGGGTCACGTGCCGGACTCCGAGCCCTACCACAAGCTCTTCAACCAGGGCTACGTCCAGGCCTACGCCTACACCGACGCGCGCGGCCAGTACGTGCCCGCCGACGAGGTCGAGGGCGACGAGACGACCGGCTTCACCTACAAGGGCGAGCCCGTTAACCGTGAGTACGGCAAGATGGGCAAGTCCCTGAAGAACATCGTCACGCCCGACGAGATGTACGACGCCTACGGCGCCGACGTCTTCCGCGTGTACGAGATGAGCATGGGCCCCCTCGACCTGTCGCGCCCGTGGGAGACCCGCGCCGTCGTCGGCTCCCAGCGATTCCTGCAGCGCCTGTGGCGTAACGTGGTCGACGAGGAGACCGGCGAGCTCACGGTCACCGACGAGCCCGCGGACGACAAGACGCGCCGTCTCGTGGCCCGCACGATCGCCGAGGTCACCGAAGAGTACGAGAACCTGCGCATCAACACCGCGATCTCCAAGCTCATCGTCCTCAACAACCACCTGACCAGCCTGGACGCCGCCCCGCGCGACGCCATCGAGCCCCTGATCCTCATGCTCGCCCCGGTCGCCCCGCACCTGTGCGAGGAGCTGTGGGCGCGCCTGGGCCACGAGGCCTCCCTGGCCCGCGAGCCCTTCCCGGTCGTTGAGGATTCCTCGCTGCTGGTCGAGGACACGGTCACGGCCGTCATCCAAGTCAACGGCAAGGTGAAGGCCCGCATCGAGGTCGCTCCCTCCATCTCCGAGGAGGACCTCATTGCGGCCGCCTGGCCGAGGCCCCAATCGTCAAGGCCCTCGGCGGGGCAGATCCCCTCAAGGTGATCGCCCGCGCGCCGAAGCTGGTCAACGTCGTCGTTAAGAAGTGAGGTCGCATGCCTGAAGGCGATGCAGTCCGTCGCCTAGCCGGTACCCTTGACGAGCTTTTCGTCGGGGGTATCGTCTCGGCCTCGTCCCCGCAGGGGCGCTTCGCGTCCTCCGCAGCCCTCCTCGACGGGTGGGTCATGCAGCGGGTACGCGTGCACGGCAAGCACATGTTCATCGGTTTCGTCCCACCCATCGACGGCGAGACGTACGAGGCCGGGGTGGCCCTCCTGGAGGGTGCCGCGGCCGGCAGCGGGGAGCCGATCCTGCCCGAGGATGCTCCCTGGCCGGACCGGTGGGTGCATATCCACCTGGGCCTGTACGGCTGGTGGCGCTTTAACGGCGACGAGACCGTCGTCGACGAGGGCCACGGCGTTGCTCACCGCATCCCTAACGTCCCGAAGGGGGAGTGGAACGGTCACTCCGAGACCCGCTGGGGCGAGGGCTTTGGCGAGGCCAAGGCGGGGGGAGTGGGAGCCGCCGGAGCCGGTCGGTGCCGTGCGCCTGCGCCTGTTCAATGATCACGCCGTCGCCGACCTGGTGGGCCCCAACCGCTGCGACCTGATCACGGATGAGGAGCGCGTCAAGGCGGAGTCGAAGCTGGGTCCGGATCCCCTGGACGCCGGGGCGCGCTCCGACGTCGAGGCCATGGAGCGTTTCGCTCAGGTCGCTCACTCCAAGAAGCGCGCGATCGGCGAGATCGTCATGGATCAGTCGATCATTGCGGGCGTGGGCAACATCTACCGCGCTGACGCTCTGTTCCTCGCGGGTATCTCGCCGCACCGCAAGGGCGCCAACATTTCCGTCAAGCGTCTGCGCGAGTTGTGGGTCCTTATCTGCGACCTTATGAACCGCGGCTTGGCCGCCGGTCGACTGGACACGATGGACCCGGAGGAAGCTCCCAATCCGCCGATCGAGGGGGACGAGGAGGCCTCGCGCTGGTACGTGTACCACCGCACGGACCGGCCGTGCTTGCGTTGCTCTACGCCGATTCGCGAGGCGCTCATGCAGAACCGACGCCTGTTCTGGTGTCCGTCCTGCCAGCGCTGAGCGCGCGAACTACCGCTAGGGGAGTGCGGGCCACGAGGCTCGCACTCCTCGGCCTTTGTCAGGCGATCTCTTCGAATCCGAGCACCGAGTAGAGTTCGCGGGCCCCGCCGTGGCGCGTGTCCAGGCGCAGGGCGAGGGTGTCGAATCCCCACTGCGAGCAGCGAGCGGCGACCTCGGAAACGAGGGCCGTCGCAATGCCGCGCCTGCGGTAGTCGGGGGCGACGATCAGGTCCACCACGAAGGGGCCATCCGGCGCGTCATCCCATGGGGATTCACGCACGACGAGGATCGCACCGACGAGCGTTCCTCCGTCCCACGCGCCGATGAATGAGTCTTCCGTGGTCGCCCCGAAAGCGCCCTCAAACGTCAGGCGGAGTTCTTCGGAGGTTTCCAAGAGCGCCTCAGGCGTGACGTCGTCGCCGTACGCCTCGAGGGTGAGCACCGCGAGCGCGGGGATGTCGAATGTTGTGAGCGTGGCGATCTCAATACCCTGAGGCCGATTCGCCGCTGACAACGCGTCCAGTGGGGCATGTAGAGTTCGAGCTTCCATAAACCAACTATAGGTGAGGGTGCTCACTTTGTCACGGCTCTTGAACGTTTTCTCACGAGCGTGGTCTGATCGGCCGATGTGTGCCTCAGATGTAGAGGGCTGGCTCCTCGAAGAAGCAGTTGGGATCGACGATGAGGTCGCGGTCGCGCGTGTCCTTTTCGGGCTTGGGGAGCAGGCGCGCGGGAACGCCGATAGCCACGTTGCCGCAGGGCACGTCCTTGACGACGACGGCGTTCGCGCCGATCTTGACGCCCGCGCCCACGGTGATGGGGCCCAGGACCTTCGCACCGGCACCGATCATGACGTGGTCGCCGACGGTGGGGTGGCGCTTGCCGGGAATCATCGCGACGCCGCCGAGAGTGACGCCGTGGAAGATGACGACGTCGTTGCCTACCTCGGCCGTCTGGCCGATGACGACGCCCGTCGCGTGGTCGATGAAGACGCGGCGGCCGATCGTGGCCTCGGGGTGAATGTCCACGCCGGTGACAGCGCGGGCCATGGAGGATAGGACGCGCGCGGGAGTGTGGGCGCCGTGGGACCACAGAGCGTGGGACACTCGGTGCGTCCACAGGGCGTGCACGCCCGGGTACGTCAGTGCGATCTCCAGGGCGGAGGTAGCCGCGGGGTCGCGGCGCTGCGCCGTCACGAGATCCTCGCGGAAGAGTCCGAGCGCCTTGGTGGGCAGGGCACGCGACAGGGTCTTCGACAGGGCGCGTACGGTCAGCTTCACGAGTTCCTCCTGGATGGTCGACTCAGATGGGAACGCACAGGTGGCCCCGGATATTCCATCCGGGGCCACCTTAGCGTGTCGTGAGGAAAAGATCAGTCCTCGAGGCCCGCGAACAGCGCGGTCGAGAGGTAACGCTCACCCGTGTCGGGAAGGAGCGTGACGATCTTCTTTGCCGGCCAGCTCGGGGCGGGCGGCGACGGCGGCCGTACCCGCCAGGGCGGCGCCCGAGGAGATGCCCACGAGCAGGCCCTCTTCGGCGGCCGCGCGGCGGGCGAACTCGAGCGCCTGGGCGGTCTCGACGGAGATGACCTCGTCCACGATGCCCGCGTCGAAGGTCTCGGGCACGAAGTTGGGCATGAGGCCCTGGATGCCGTGCGGGCCGGGGGTGCCGCCGGTCAGCAGGGGAGACTCGGTGGGCTGAATGGCGATGATGCGCACGTTCGGGTTCTTCTCCTTGAGAACCTTCGCGACGCCCGAGATGGTGCCGCCCGTGCCAACGCCGGCGACGAAGACGTCAACCTGGCCGTCGGTGTCCGCCCAGATCTCCTCGCCCGTGTGCGCCACGTGGGCGGCCGGGTTGGCGGGGTTGGTGAACTGGGAGGCGATGATGGCGCCGGGGCGCTCGGAGGCGATGCGCTCGGCCTCGGCGACGGCGGCGGAGACGCCACCCTTCGGGTCGGTGAGGACCAGCTCGGCGCCGAAGGCGCGCACGATGGCGCGGCGCTCGACGGACATCGAGGCGGGCATGACGATGACGACCTTGTAGCCGCGAGCCGCGCCCACCATCGACAGGGCGATACCCGTGTTACCGGAGGTGGCCTCGACGATCGTGCCGCCGGGGGGCCAGGGCGCCCGAGGCCTCGGCCGCGTCGATGATCGAGCGGGCGATACGGTCCTTCACGGAGGATGCGGGGTTGAAGGCCTCGACCTTGGCGACCACGTCAACACCGTCACCGGCAACGTGATTAATACGGACGAGGGGAGTGCCACCGATCAGATCGGCGACGGTGGAGGCGATGCGAGCCATGAGGGGTCCTTCCTAAGCAGGTGTACCCCTGAATTGTCATCCCACGCTCGGAGCCTCGTCTAGTTCAATCCGTCGTGTTTCCACGTAGCGAAACTTTGCAACACCGGACGAGGCCTGGGCCAGGCATGCGTTGATTGAGTCTCGGTCGCCCGGATCGATCGCAATGCGCAGCGTGACGTCCGCGCCCCAGATCGTGTCGATGACCGCGGCTCCTCGTGCGCGAAGCTCTGCCTCGATGCGACCCGCGTCCCCGGGGCTCAGCTGTGTTCGAGGATGTCGCGCCCGACGAGGTAGGCGATGGGGGCGCGGGCGACGGCCTCGGACACGGAGGTGGAGTAGGCCCGCACGAGGCCACCCCCGCCCAGGAGGATTCCGCCGAAGTAGCGGGTGACGACCGCCGTGGCGTTCCATGTGTCGGAAGCGCGCAGGGCCTCCAGCATCGGTGTGCCCGCCGTGCCCGAGGGCTCCCCGTCGTCCGAGGAATGTTGCAGGGGTGCGGCGTCCGGCGGGTCGATAAGATACGCCGAGCAGTTATGGCGGGCCTGCGGGTGCTCGGCCTTGACCGCGTCGATGAGCTCGCGCGCCTCCTCGGGCGTGTCCGTCCTGGCGAGCGTCGTGATAAAACGGGAACGCTTGATCTCAATCTCGTGGGTGAGCAGCGTGCCGGAAGCGAGCGTGCGAAGAGCGGACATGCGCTCAGTCTAAGGGAGAGAGCCCACCCTCAGTCTGTAACCAGGATCGCAGGCGCGTAGGCTCTCGCGATGTGCTTGCGGGGCTGGTCCGTGGTAGTCTTGTCGGGTTGTCGCCGTGCGCCCGCGTGGCGCACCGATCAGAATAGTCGTCGAGAAAGAAGAGGAGCGGTAAGACATGGCAGTTCCCAAGCGCAAGATGTCCCGTGCGAACACCCGCACCCGCCGGTCTACCTGGAAGGCTGATCTTACCGAGCTGAACACCGTCAAGGTTGCCGGCCGTGAGATCCGCGTGCCCCGCCGCCTGGCCAAGGCCTACAAGAACGGCCTCCTGGACGTCGAGGGCTGACCTCGCATCCACGCACGGGCCCGGGACTTGTTGTCCCGGGCCTTTGTCATGCCCACAATTCCTGAATACGCGCCCTTGCCCCCAACGGTCGTCGGCGCGCGCCCGATTCCAGTACCCGAAAAGGAACGCACATGAGCCTGCCGATGTCTCTGCCCGCCGCGAGCGGGGGAGTGGGCCACGGCCTCGTCGCCGCGTCGAGCACGAGTGGCACCGAGGGAGCCATCGTCTCCCTCTTCCTGATTGCCGCCGCTGCGGCCATCGCACCCCTGCTGTCCTCGCTCACACGCAAGCGCGTGCCCGACGTTGTCTGGCTGCTGATCTTCGGCGCCATTATCGGGCCGAATGTTGCGGGCCTCGCGTCCCTCACCGAGCCGATCTCCGTGTTCCGCGAGGTCGGCATGGGCATGCTCTTCCTCATCGCGGGCACCGAGATCGACGTGGAAGAGGTGCACGGACGGGCGGGCAGGTGCTCGCTGCTGACGTGGCTCGCATGTTTCGGCATCGGCCTGGCCGTCTCCTGGGCGGCGGTCGCCGCATCGGGTACGACGGGGGTCGCCACCGCCACCTACATCGCCCTGGCGATCGCGCTGACCTCGACGGCGATGGGTACCCTGCTGCCCATCCTCATGGAGGCCGGCGTTATGGGGACAACCATCGGCAAGGCCGTTCTTGTCCACGGCGCCGTCGGCGAGCTCGCGCCCATCATTGCCATGTCGCTGCTCCTGTCGGCACGCAGCCCATGGGCCGCGGCGATCGTTCTGTTGCTGTTCGCGCTCGCCACGGTTCTTGCGGTCGCCATCCCGACGCGCTTCATCCTCGAGCATCCCGCGATCGGGCGGACGATCCTGCACGGGGCACAGACCTCGCAAAAGACGCTCATGCGCGTCGTCATGCTGGTCCTCACCGGCCTCATGGCGCTGTCCGCCGTCATGCAACTGGACATGGTGCTCGGCGCGTTCGCGGCCGGCATCATCGTGCGCGCGCTGGCACCCGGCAACTTCACGATGGTCGAGGGCGAGCTGCGCACCCTCGGCTTCTCCTTCCTCATCCCGCTGTTCTTCGTCACCTCGGGCATGAACATCTCGCTGAGCGCCGTCGCGGCCTACCCGTTCCTGCTCCTCGCCTTCGTCGGCGCGATCCTCGTGGTGCGCGGCGTGCCCATCGTCCTCGTGGAACGCTTCCACGGCTCGATCGAACGCGTTGGCTGGAGGGATGCGACGCGCATCGGCCTGTACGGCGCGACCGGCCTGCCGATCATCGTCGCCGTCACCGAGCTCGGCGTCACGACGGGTGTCCTGCCCTCGTGGCTCGCCTCCCTGCTCGTCGTCGCCGGCGCGATGTCCGTGCTGCTTTTCCCGCTGCTCGCCTTCCTGCTGGGGCGCGCTGGTGGAAAGGCGCGCTAACCTCCGCTAGTCTTACAGGCGGCGCACAGCGCCACGCCTCCGTAGCTCAATGGATAGAGCAAGGGCCTTCTAATCCCGAGGTTGCAGGTTCGAGTCCTGTCGGAGGCGCCAGCTTATGATGCGGGTGCTCGCCACGAATCGTCGTTGTTGGTCGTTATGTGGCCGCCCGAACCGGGGAAGCGTAGCAAAATGGGGGAGCCGAACGGTTGCAGCTCTTCGACTCCCCGCTTTCCGGGATGGTCTTAGCTACCCATCAGTGTCCTCAGCAGGAGTGTAATCGTCCAGGTCAGCTGCGGCAGTGCCCGGATCACTGCTATGGCGATCTGGGCTTTCTGCTTCCTGTCAAGGCCTCACCACTGTCGAGGCGGGGAGTCGCCGTTGTGACGGGTGCGCTTGGCGGGGTTGGCTCGCGCATATGGATAGGTTATGACGATGTGGATAGGTTATGACGATGTGGATAGGTTAATAACCTATCCACATGCGCATAACCTATCCGGATGCGCATAACCTATCCGCGTATGTGCTGGACGCAGTGTTCGGCGGGGTGCAGTGAGAACTCAGGGCTGGAACCCGTGCAGATCTGCGCGTGGGGAATGTACAGCGACCCGCGAGGTGCAGGTTGGGGGCGAGACTGCGGCGCCGAGCGCAGCATGTCGTATGGACACCAGAAAGCGGACAGGGCATGCGGCGATGTGAAATCCCGTGGCGCATCTCCGACACGAAGTCCCCTTGAACCTCATCTCCGGCACCGATCTGAGACGGGCGCTGTCACAAACTCCCGTTACGTGGACCCCTCCTGCGCTACCTGCACGAAGGTGGACATACTGGGGGCATGAACGCACGAACGAACATCACCCGTCGCATGTGCGGGTCCATTCGTGCCCGAATGTGCAGCTGACGCCGACGTCCGCCATTTCTTAGGCTTGCGCTCCACCACCACACCACCCGCGCCAACGTGCGCTCAGATGGGGCCAGCCGCCACCCGAGAGTTACACCGTGCCCTTCTCAGACGACACCTACGCCTGTCCCTGCACCCACGACCACGAGCCCACGCTCCTGTCCTTCGAGGTCATGCCCCCGCGCAAGCCCTCCCTGGAAGAGCCCTTCTGGAACACGGTCGACCAGCTGCTGCGCGTGCGCCCCGACTTCATGTCCGTCACCTACGGCGCGGGCGGCAAAGACCGCTCCAACGCCCGCTCGACGGTCCGCCGTCTCGTGCGCGACACCCCGATCCAGCCGATCGCGCACCTGACCTGCGTGGGTAACTCGACCGAAGAGGTTGTCTCCACCGTCTACGACTACCTGGACTCGGGCGTGCGCACCTTCCTGGCGCTGCGCGGAGACCCGCCGGTCGGACAGGAAGACTGGGAGCCCGGCCCGGGCGGAGTCGGCAGCGCCACCGAGCTGATCCACCTGATCCGCACCGTCGAAAAGCGCCGCTGTGACGCCCACCCGGGCGAGGCCCTCCGCTCCGCCTTCAAACCCCTGACGATCGCCGTCGCCGCCTTCCCCGCGGGCAATCCGGCCGCTGGAACCACGCCCGCGCAGGAAGTCGAGCGCCTCCTCGTCAAGCAGGCCGCCGGTGCCTCCTTCGCGATCACGCAGCTCTTCTGGGATGCCGAGGTCTACGCCTCCTTCGTCGAGCGCGCCCGCCGCGCCGGCGTCACCATCCCGATCGTGCCCGGCCTGCTGCCGGCCACCGACCCGGCGCGCCTGCGCCGCGTCCAGGACCTCACCGGCATCGAGGTCCCCGAATACCTGCTGACCACGCTCGCCGACTACCCCCACCAGGACGCGCGCGACGAGTTCGGAGCCGTCTTCGGCTCGCGCCTCATCCACTCAGTCCTGGAGGCGGGCGCGCCCGGCGTCCACCTCTACACCTTCAACCGCTCCAAGCCCGTCTTGGACATCCTGGCCCTCATGGGAGTCAAGCCCGACCCGCTGCGGTCCGACGCCTCGGCCCCCGAAACTCGCGCCTGAGCGCACCACCATCCACCCTGCGGCAGGGTGCGGGTCTCCCGCGCAAGCCGAACGAGTAGCACACCCAAGGAGAAAACCATGTCCGCTGCGCCCACGCAGTTCCCCACCGCCACGATCCTGGCCTATCCGCGTATCGGCCGCGGCCGCGAGCTCAAGCGCGCCCTCGAGGCCCGCTGGGCCGGCCGCATCACCGAGGCCGAGCTGATCCAGGCCGCCAACGATCTGCGCAAGGAGAACCTCGCGCGCCTCGTCGAGCTGGGCCTGAACCCCTCCGACGCCTCCCTGGCCGACGCGCCCTCCCTGTACGACCACGTCCTGGACGCCACGATCCTCCTGGGTGCCATCCCGCCGCGCTTCGCCGGCCGGCAGGGCCTCGACCTGTACTTCGCGCTCGCCCGCGGTGACGACAAGGTCGGCCCCGAGGAGATGACGAAGTGGTTCGACACGAACTACCACTACCTCGTTCCCGAGATCGGCCCCGACACGCCCCTGCGCTTCGCCGACGACACGATCACCCGCCGCTTCACGGACGCCCGTGAGTGGGGCTACGTGACCCGCCCCGTCCTGGTCGGCCCCGTCACCTACCTGGCCCTGGCCAAGGCCGACCCGGCCACCCCGGACTTCGACCCGCTCACCCGCATCGACGAGGCCGTGGCCGCGTACGAGGAGGCGCTGGCCTCCCTGCACGCCGCGGGCGCCCCGTGGGTCCAGCTCGACGAGCCGGCCCTGACCTCCGACAACCTCTCGCGCACCCGCGTCGAGCTGGGCGAGCTGGCCGCCCGCGTCTACGAGCGCCTGGCCGCCTCCCAGAACCGTCCCCGGATTCTGCTGACCACGCCCTACGGCGACGCCTCCCACGCGGTGGGCGCGCTCGCCAAGACCGGCGTCGAGGCCCTCCACGTTGACACGCTGCGCGGCTCCCTGCCCGAGGGCGCGGACCTGTCCGGCGTCACCCTGGTTGTCGGCGCGGTCGACGGCCGCTACATCTGGCGCGCCGACCTGGCTCAGCTGCGCGAGACCCTGAAGGCCGCGCAGTCCCTGGGCGCCGCACGCGTCACCGTCGCCACCTCGAACTCCCTGCAGCACGTGCCTCACGACACCGCACTGGAGACCTGGGACGACGCGACCCTCAACGAGAACCTGCACGCATGGCTGGCCTTCGCCGATCAGAAGGTCGTCGAGGTTGTCACCCTGGCCCGCGGCCTGGATGAGGGCTGGGAAGCCATCGATGCCGAGGTCGCCGAGGCCACCCGCGTCCTCGAAGAGCGCGCCGCCGCCCCCGGCGTCGTGCGCCCCGAGGTCCGTGCCCGCACCGCCGCCCTGACCGAGGCCGACCGCACCCGCGAGCCCTACCTGGAGCGTGAGGCCGCCCAGACCGAGCGCCTGCACCTGCCCCCGCTGCCCACCACGACGATCGGTTCGTTCCCGCAGACCACCGAGATCCGCAAGGCTCGCGCCGCCAACGCCCGCGGTGAGCTGTCCGACGCGGACTACGAGGCCCGCATGCGCGAGGAGATCGCCTCGGTCATCAAGTTGCAGGAGGAGCTGGGACTCGACATGCTCGTCCACGGCGAGGCCGAGCGTAACGACATGGTCCAGTACTTCGCCGAGCTGCTCGACGGCTTCGCGGCAACGCGCAACGGCTGGGTGCAGTCCTACGGCTCGCGCTGCACGCGTCCCTCCATCCTGTGGGGCGACGTCTCGCGTCCTGCGCCCATGACCGTGGGCTGGACCAGCTACGCCCAGTCGCTGTCCAACAAGCCCGTCAAGGGCATGCTCACCGGCCCCGTCACGATCATCGCGTGGTCCTTCCCGCGCAACGACCTGCCGCTCGGCGACATCGCCGACCAGATCGGCCTGGCCCTGCGCGACGAGGTCTCCGACCTCGAGGCCGCCGGTATCGCTGCCATCCAGGTCGACGAGCCCGCCCTGCGTGAGCTCCTGCCCCTCGACGCCGACCGCCATGCGGACTACCTCGACTGGTCCGTGGGATCCTTCCGCCTGGCCACCTCCTCGGTGCGTCCCGACACCCAGATCCACACGCACCTGTGCTACTCGGAGTTCGGCCAGATCATCGACGCCATCAAGGGCCTCGACGCGGACGTGACCTCGATCGAGGCGGCCCGCTCCAAGATGGAGGTCGTCCCCGAGCTCGCCGAGGCCGGCTTCGACCATGGCATCGGCCCCGGCGTGTGGGACATCCACGCACCCCGCGTCCCCAGCACCGAAGAGCTCGCCGAGCTCATCGGCCTGGCCGCCGACGCCGTGCCGGTCTCGCGCCTGTGGGTCAACCCCGACTGCGGCCTGAAGACCCGCGGCTACGAGGAAACGAAGGCGTCGCTGGACAACCTTGTCTCCGCTACTCGGCAAGTGCGTTCCCAGCGCGGCCTGGAGAGCTGAGCGCTCTTCTAGGCAATAGGTGAGGGGCGGGCCCGATGGGTCCCGCCCCTCACCGTTTGCTTCTGCGCGGGCGTGTGAATGCGTCTGTGTGGGCGCGCGAATGCGTGGGGGAGGAGTGGGCACCTGCGCCCACGAATGTGACAGCGTGACAATGTGACAGCCGGCAGGGGAGCCGGAGCACAGTTCTTAGCCGCCTTACGTTATCGTTGATATTGCAACGTTTAATGGTTGTCGGAAGTGCGGTCGGCGGTGAACCGAGCGCGTCCGGCCCGTGATCACACGCTGTTACACAGTCTCATTGTGCGGACTCCGTGTTGCTCGGACGGAAGTCGTCCGACAGACTTAATGCCATGACGACCTTCGCGAACCCCATGTGCTGCCCCTGCGGTGGCATGATGTCGCGAATGTGTATGTGATTGACGCCCCAGATACCCCTGTCAATCACCGCCGCAGTGATATACCCACGCCGATAGTGGGAGTGCGGCCCCGAAGAATCGGATACACCCATGACCCTCGTCAACACCCCTGCCGCTTCCGTCCGCGCCGCCAACGACACCCCCACCTCCTACGAGGAATTCCTCGACGTTCTGGCCGGCCTGCGACTGAGCTCCTCCCGCATCGACATTGACATCGACCGCGGCCAGGTCACCCTCGACGGACGCGACGCCGGACTGTCCGCCAAGGAACACGACCTCCTAGCCCACCTGGCCTCCAACGCCGACCGCTCCGTCACCCGCGACGAACTCTTCGCCTCTGTGTGGGCGCACGCCGACCTCGGCTCCGACTCCCGCACCGTCGACGCCCACATCCGCCGCCTGCGCAAGAAGCTCTCCATCCTGCCCGACCTCATCTCCACGGTCCGCGGCGAAGGCTACCGCTTCAACTCCACCCCCTCCGTGCGAGTTCGCGTCACCCGCCCCATCACCCTCGCCGCCTGACATCCCCTCGCGGCGGACCCCGCCGGCGCCCCTGCCGAGCCACCGCGCGCATCGGCCCAGCGGCCACCCCGGGCGGCTCCCAGCCCAGCCACACGCACGGGACACAAAAGGGGAGAGGGGCCCCGGCCTCGTCCCCGAAACCGCGCCCCTCTCAGGCGTTTGTGCCAACTCCCTTAGATCACGAGTCGCGTGATCTCCGAATCCAGCGGCAGCTCCTCCACGTGCAGGGGCGAGGCCTCCATGCGGTGTCGAAGCCCGTCGATGTCATCCGGGTTCGACAAGTCGATGCCGACCAGAGCCGGGCCGAGCTCGCGGTTGTTCTTCTTCGTGTACTCGAAGTGCACGATATCGTCCGCGGGACCCAGCACATCCGACAGGAAGACACGCAGCATGCCAGGCTGCTGCGGGAAAGTCACGAGGAAGTAATGACGCAGGCCCTCGTGACGCAGCGAACGCTCCATGACCTCGGCATAGCGCGTTAGGTCGTTGTTACCACCCGAGACCACGCAGACGATCGCGCCGTCGGAGCGGCCCAGCAGCGCCTTGCGATCCGCCGGATCGGTCAGGTACACGTGCGCAGCCGTGGAAGCGAGAGCGCCCGCAGGCTCGGCGATGACGCCGTCGGACTGGTAGAGCTCCAGCATCTCGGTACACACCGCGCCCTCGGGGACGACCAGCACGGAATCAACGAACTGCGAGGCGATATGGAAGGGGAGCGAGCCCGCGCGGCCCACCGCCGTGCCGTCCACGAAAGGATCGACCTTTGCGAGGGACATCGGCTGACCCGCCTCGAGAGCGGCGTGCATCGATGCCGCGCCCGCGGGTTCCACGCCGATGATTTTCACCTCCGGACGATTCGCGCGCAGCCACGTCGCGATGCCCGCGATGAGGCCGCCGCCGCCCACGGGGACCAGGACGGCCGCCGTGTCCTCGGGCATCTGCTCCTCGAGCTCGACGCCAATCGTGCCCTGGCCGGCGATCGTAAACGGATCGTCGTAGGGGTGAACGTAGGTGCGGCCCGTGGCGCGCGCAGCCTCCTGGGCCAGCGCGTTCGCGCGATCGAACGTGCCATCCACGATGACCTGCTCGACCCACTCGCCTCCGATCGTCGCGATACGGCGACGCTTCTGGCGGGGCGTATTGGACGGAAGGTAGATCGTGCCGCGCACGCCCAGGTGAGCGCAGGCGTAGGCCAGGCCCTGCGCGTGGTTGCCGGCCGACGCGCACACGACGCCGCGTTCGCGCTCGGCGGGGGACAGGAGCGACATGCGCGCATACGCGCCGCGCACCTTGAAGGAGCGGCACTTCTGCTGGTCCTCACGCTTGAGCAGAATATCGACGCCGGCCTCGGTGGACAGACGCTCAGAACGCTCCAGGTTCGTGCGAACGGCAACCCCCTCCAGGGCCGTGGCGGCCTGACGGATGTCCTTCGGCGTGGTCACGTGAGAACTAGCGGTCATGGGAACTCCTTCCAATACCCTTCTAGTGTAGTAGTGGCCACCGCCCCCAAGTCCCACCCAACCGTATGACCCAGAGCGCACTAACATAGAAGGCGTGAAAACTTTGAAAGACCCCCTGGTCTGGATTGACTGCGAAATGACCGGCCTGGACGTCGAGCGCGACGCCCTCATCGAGGTGGCTGTGGTCGTGACCGACGGCGACCTCACGATTGTCGACCCCGGCATGGATGTGCTGATCAAGCCGCCCGCCGAAGCACTCGACAACATGAACGACTTCGTGCGCAATATGCACACCTCCTCCGGGCTGCTCGACGACCTGCAGACGTCGGCCGTGTCCATGGAAGAGGCCACCGAGCAGGTGCTGTCCTACATCAAGCGCTTCGTGCCCCAGCAGGGCAAGGCGCTCCTGGCTGGCAACTCGGTGGGTACCGACAAGATGTTCCTCGAGGCGAACATGCCCTCCGTCATCGATCACCTGCACTACCGCCTGGTGGACGTGTCTTCCATTAAGGAGCTGGCCAAGCGCTGGTACCGCGCCGCCTTCGCCGAGGCGCCCGATAAGCACGGCGGCCACCGCGCGTTGGCCGACATTCTGGAGTCCATCCAGGAGCTCGAGTACTACCGCCGCGTGCTCTTCCCGGCCGAGCCGGTGACCACCGAGCGCGCGCGTGAGGTGGCTCGTGAGGTTCTCGCCCTGGGTATTCCCGCCATGGGTGAGGCCGCCGAGGCCTGATCTGTCTTCCTGACGCCAAGCGGCGGCATCCCTGCGGGGGTGTCGCCGCTTCGCTGTGTGGGGCGGCGGGTGGGCGCAGCGTGGCGTCCACAGGGGCGTGCGTGCGATCCTCGTTATCCACAGGGCTACGAGGCGCACGCGTGTCATCCACAGGGTCCGCCAGCGCGCTTGATGCGGTGCGGTGAGTAGGGCTTTCCTGGATGCATCCGGCCAGCGCCGGCCAGAACGGACAAAGGATGCAACGATGCAGGATATATCGACGACCCTCAGGGGCCGTATCGGATCAGAACCGATGATGAAGCACGTCAAGGGCGACGTCTGCGTGACGACTTTCCGGCTCGCAATCAAGAGGTGGCGCTTTGTCAGCGACGTGCGCACGGGCAACGCCTCCTACGTGGAGGACGGTGCCTACTGGTACACGGTGGAAACATGGGACACCTTGGCCTCCAACGTGTTCCGCAGCTGCCGCAAGGGTGACCCCGTCGTCGTGGTCGCCCGACCCGTCCCGAACGGCTGGATTGACGGCAATGGGCAGATCAGGTCATCGATCGTCTACCGCGCTTCTTCGGTCGGCCACGACTTGGCGAGGGGGACCTCCCAGTTCACGAAGAATGGCGCGCACACGACCGAAGAACCGGCGGGTGGAACGCAGGGGGATCCCTATTCGACGAGGCAGGGGCAGGGTTCAGCGGAAGCACCCCAGGGTGGGGGTAACAACGGCGACCCGGGCGACGATCTACACGCGCACGTGGTTGAGCCGGACGAGGGAACGAACATCCCGCCCAATGAAGGTGGCGTACAGCATGAAGAGCCGACGTTGGAAGCGCCGACTGGCGTAGCGGGCGGCGAACTCTCACCCCTCGCTACGCCGGAAGAACGCGTTGGGTCCGAGGATGAATCCTCGGACCCGGGACAGGGCACGCGCTCGTGCTTCGACTATTCGGCGGTGGACCATGGACACGCCGATGCGACGAAAAACGATGCGTTCGAGCCTATTGATGGCGACGCGGACGAGCCGCCCGATGCCGCCTAGGCGGACGCGTCCACGATCGCGACCTGCGCGATGGCGAACTTCCCGTCGTGGCTGATGGAGACGAGCGCTCTCCACGTGGACGGCGCTCCGAGTGACTCCTCGCAGGCGGCCGCGACGTCTCCGTGCACAGCGAGAGCGGGGCGGTCCCACTCGTCGTGGATGACCTCAATTTCGCGCCAGTCCACGTCGTCGGCTCCGATGCGAGGAGGGGAGCCGAAGAGGGCGCACGACCAGGCCTTGATGAAGGCTTCCTTCGCGGCCCATAGGCCGCCCGCGTGACGGGCCACGGCCTCGTCATAGCGAGCGGAACCGGGCTGCGCGCCTGAGGTGGCGGCGGCGCGCGCGCGGACCCGGCGGGCCTCCCTGGGCGTCAGGACGCCGTTCAGGAAGGCCGAACCCGGCTCCCTCACCTGAGCGGCAAACTCAGGGAGAGATACCAGGTCAATGCCGAGTCCGCGCATCGCTCACTCGCCTTCCGGCAGGTGGTAGAAGCCGTCCTCGCCGAGGCGAGCGTTCGGATCCAGCAGGATCGCGGCCTCGACCTCGTGCGCGTCACCCGCGATGCCCGCAGCCGGGTCGTCGGGCAGGCGACGGCCCTCGACCGAGGTGAACAGCGGGGCGTGGCCCAGCATGCCCATCTCGATGTGACGCTGGCCGTTGCGCAGACGACGATCCGACGCCGCGCGCCACGCCTCAAGGCGCTCGCGTCCGGCCTCACGCTCCACGATGGCTTCGAAGGCAGCCGGGTTGACCAGCGCCAGGAAGCCGGAGACGTGGCCGAAGCCGAGCGAAGTCGCGAACGCCGCACGCACCGGCCCACGAGAGGACAGGTTGAGCGGGGAACGCAGCCACACGAGCGGGCTGTACTTCTCCATCGCGTCGTCGACGCAGTCCAGCGCGACGTTGGCGGGGATTAGACCCGAGCGGAACACGTCGATGATGCCACCGACCTGGAACACGCAGGCGCCGCCCTTCGCGTGACCCGTGAGGGTCTTCTGCGAGATGACGAGCAGCGGGTTACCGGGCGTGCGGCCCAGCGCCATACCGACGCGGGTGTGCAGATCCGACTCGTTCGGGTCGTTGGCGTTCGTGGACGTGTCGTGCTTGGACACGAAGGCCACGTCGTCGATGCCCACGCCGAGCTCGCCGAGGTTGCGGGCGATGACCGAGTCGTGTCCGCCGCGCGCCACCGCGAGAGCACCCAGGCCGGGAGCCGGAATCGAGGTGTGCGCGCCGTCGCTGAAGGTCTGCGCGTGCGCCACGACAGCCAGGACCGGCAGGTTCATGTCGAGCGCCACCGACGCGCGGGTCAGCAGCACGGTGCCGCCGCCCTGCGCCTCGACGAAGCCGCCGCGGCGGCGGTCGTTGGCCCGCGAGACGAAGCGCGAGGAGATACCGCGAGCGAGCAGCTCGTTCGAGTTCGCCGTCGCGTTCATCGCACCGAAGCCCACGATCGACTCCACCTGGATGTCGTCGATCGCGCCGGCCACGACGAAGTCAGCCTTGCCGGCCTTGATCTTGTCGACGCCCTCCTCGATGGAGACCGCGGCGGTCGCGCAGGCGCCGACCGGGTTGATCATCGAGCCGTAGCCACCCACGTAGGACTGCATGGTGTGTGCAGCCACGACGTTGGGCAGGGTCTCCTGCAGGATGTCCTGCGGGTAATCCTCGCCCAGGAAACGGTCGACGAACAGCTTGTGCATCGAGCGCATGCCACCGAAGCCGGTGCCCTGCGTGGAAGCCACGGTCGCCGGGTGGACGACGCGCAGCAGCTCGGCGGGGCTGAAGCCAGCGGACACGAACGCGTCGACGGCGGACACCAGGTTCCACACGGCGATCGGGTCGATCGAATCCAGCATCGAGGCCGGGATTCCCCAGCGAGCCGGATCGAAGTCCGTCGGGAACAGGCCGCCGATGCGGCGGTTCAGGGTCGCGCGACGCGGCACGCGCACCTGGGCGCCGGACTTGCGGGTCACCTGCCACTCACCGAACGCGGTCTGCTCAATGACGGTGAACTGCGGGTCAGCCTCGGCGTAGGAGCGGGCCTCGGCCTCGTCCTCGACCGTGAACGTGATGTCGCGGTCCAGGAAGACCATCGCGGACTCGGGCGTGTAGCCGTCGTGCAGCGGGCCATCATCGTGGAAGAAGCGCACGCCGGAGCGGGCCACGACCTCGTCGCGGTAGCGCTCAAAGATCTCCGACTCGGGGACCAGCTGGTCGTCCTTGTCGTACCAGCCGCCCACGGGGGTGTCCGACCAGGTCAGCAGGCCGGTCATCCACGCCAGCTCGAGCACGCCCGCGGGGGTGAGCTCGACGGAACCGTCGGTGTGGATGCCGAGCTCGGCCTGAGCACGGGTACGGGCGCTGCCCCACGGGCCGACCTCGCCGTGACCGACGATGACGACCGTGTCGGCCAGCGACGCGGTGGTGTTGCCCCACTGCGAGGGGTCGACGTGCGGCACGGTGACCTGCGAGGGCGAGGGCAGCGCGGAGACGGTCGCAACCGGCTTCGCCACGGGGGCCTCGGGAGCTGCGGCCTCGGCCTGAGCGCGCAGGGCGCGCAGGTCGATGGAGGAGTCCAGGCCGCCGGTCAGATCGGCGTCCACCGGGGCAGTGGCGGCCTGCGCGCGAACCTCTGCGCTCGACAGGTTCAGCAGCTGCTCGGCCATTTCCTCGGTCGACCAGGTGCGAACACCCGCAGACTCGACGGCGGCGACCATCGGGTCGTTGCCGCCCATGAGGCCGGTACCGCGCACCCAACCGATACGCGGGTGAGCGATCGACACGCGCGAACCCCAGATCGGCTCGGCCGCCCAACGGGTCGCGATGGCGTCGAAGGATGCCTTCGCCTCGGCGTACGCGCCGTCGCCGCCGAAGATGCCGCGGTTCGGGGAACCGGGCAGCACGACGTGTGCAGGCGGTGATCAGCGTGCGTGTCGGAACCGATCGCGCACAGGCCGGCAATGGAACGCTCAACGCTCCACAGCAGCAGGCGCATCTGGTTCTCAGAGGCCGGACCAGCGTCGGCCAGCGTGCCGGAAACGCGCGGAGCAGCGAAGGGGTAGAAGAGCGTCGGGACCAGGGCTTCCTTGGTCACCTTCACGTCGGCGCCCACGGACTTGGTCTGCTCGGTGCCGATCCACTCCACGAGCGCATCCACGTCGCGGTAGGAGGCCAGGTTCGCGGGAACCAGCCACAGCTTCGCACCGCCTGCGGCGTGCGTGCGGTAGAGCTCCTTGGCGAAAGCCAGGCGCGAGGCGGAGATCGACGAGGAGGTCGCGATGACCGTCGCGCCACCGGCGAGCAGGCCGCCCACGACCGCGCCACCGATGGAGGCGGGGGTCATGCCGGTGACCACGGCGACGTCGTTCGCGTAGGGCAGATCCTCGGCGGAGGACAGAGCATCGGCCGCGATCTGCTCCAGGCGAGCCGCGCGATCGTGATCGCCCTCAGTACGCAGGCGGTTCGCCCAGTACGAGGCCTGCTCGGCCACTGCGCGGCCGGTGCCCACGAAGGACGCACCCTCGGCGAGCGTGCCTTCGGCTACGTAGCGGGCGACGTCCTCGCGGGCGGAGGCCCAGCGGTCGTCCAGGAGAACGGCGCGTGCGGCGTCGAAGCGAGGCTCGACCAGGTCGACCCAGCCCGAACCCAGCTCGGCGGCGACTGCGTCGATGACGCGCGCGTCGTCGGAGGAGTCCTCGCCGGTGGGGGCGGGGGTGTTCAGACCCAGCTCGGCCAGGATCGTGCGAGCGGTCTTGGCCAGGACGCCGTCCTCGCCCGTCACGGACGCGGCGTAGGCATCCAGCGCGGCGGAGTCAACGACGCCGCCACCGGACGCACCACCGGCGCTGGGCAGGGACACCGCAATACCCTCACGGGCCGCGACGGCGGCCACGGCAGCGTCGATGAGGGCATCGACACCGGCCGCATTCGTCGGGGCATCCAGGGGCAGGGTCGCCAGGTCGCCGTCACGGGTCGAGGCGCCCTCACGGGTGCCCAGGACGATCTCGGCGGTGACGTGCTGGGCCCAGCCGGGTCCCAGCTGCCACGTGCCGGTCACGCGGTCGGCGATGTGACCGGCCTTGACGCCGGCGGCGCCGAACAGCTTGCGCGTACGCTCCTTGACGGCCTCGGACAGGACCGGGCCGAAGGGCTTATAGCCCTTGGCGGCCTTATCGACCGTGGCGGACAGCGTGGCCACGTCGGCCTCACCGGCGCCGTCGATCGAGTTCAGGCCCAGCTCGGAGGACATGTCCATGAGCAGCTGGTTACGGCGCGAGGAGACGCCGTTGGTCAGCGACTCGGTCGTGTCGGTGGCTCCGACCTCGTCAATGCGAATCTTCGCGGACAGGGCCAGTAGGGCGACGATGGCGGAGGACGCCGTGAAGGGCAGATCCGCAACGTCGGCGCCCGAGGGGCCGCCGGTGGGAGCTGCGGGGCGGGGGCCGGAGCAGCCTCGGCGACGGGAGCCGCGGGGGCAGTAGGAGCGGCGGGAGCGGCCTCGGCGGCGGGGGCTGCCGGGGTGATCTCCTCGTCCTCTTCGTCCTCGATCACGGCGACGTCGGTCGCGTAGACGCGGGGCTCATCGCGCTGGACGTTGAACACGTCGACGCGAGAGAGCGCGAACTCGGGGGCGAGCAGGGTGCGGGCGGCCAGGTTGGCCAGGGTCGGGGCGGCACCGAGGCCCACCTCGATGACCTGATCGACGCCCAGGCCGGGAACGCCGGGGGCAGCCTCTTCGGTCGAGAGCAGCACACGCTGGGTCTCGATCCAACGCACCGGGGAGGCGAACTGCCAGCACAGCAGCTCGATGAGCAGCGTGCGGGTCAGGACACCCGGGTTGGCCAGCGACGCGTCCCACGCACCCTCCGTCTCGAGCAGCTCGCGCACCGTGTCGGAGGGAACCACGTCGAGGATCGACTGGGCGAACTCGCGGGTGAGGTCGAAGGGACGCGCCACCAGGTTGGGGATGTAGCGGCCCACGAGCTTTGCGGGATCGATCTCGGCGGGAATGCGCTCGTCGAGCTTCCTGCGGAAGTCCGCCACGCCGCTGCGCAGGACAGTGGAGTGGAAGGGCACGTCGATGCCGGGAACGTACATGAAGGGACGCTTACCGCCGTGCTCAGCAGCACGCTTGGTGGCGTCCTCCTCGAGGGCCTTCAGGCCCGCGACCGTACCGGCGACCGCGTACTGCTGGCCGGCTAGGTTGAAGTTAACGATCTGGAGGAACTCGCCCGACGCTTGAGCGATCGACTCAACGTACTCCACGACGTGAGCGTCGTCGATGCCGAACTGGTTCGGGCGCAGGGCCCCCATGCGGTAGTTCGAACGACCGTTCTCATCGCGGGGCACGAGCGAGTGCATCGTGGAGCCGCGCTGGAAGACCAGATCGAGGACGATTTCGAGCGGGAAGACCTCTGCGTATGCCGCCAGCGCGTCATACTCGCCCAGCGAGTGGCCGGCGAAGGCAGCACCCGGAACCAGGACGCCCTCTTCACGCATGCGGGCCGTCTGGCCGATCGCGAGCGTCGCGAGAGCAACCTGCGTGAACTGGGTGAGGTTCAGGACGCCTTCGGGGTGACGGTAGGTCACGCCGCGGGCCACGATCTCGGTCGGGTTGTCGCGCACGATCGCCAGGATGGAGAAGCCCATCGCGGAGCGGGTGTGCGCGTCGGCGCGGCGCCAGACCTCGTCCACAGCCTTGGACTTGGTGCGCTCGTCCAGGCCCATGCCGGCGCTCTGGATACCCTGGCCGGGGTAGACGTAGGCGACCTTCGGGGCGAAGGTGTAGGCCGACGCACGCGAGACGACCTGCTTGTTGATGCGGCAGGTGACCTCGAGGGACAGGCCGCCACCGACGACGCGGCCCACGCGCTCGACGGTGATCTCAACCTCGTCGTTCAGGTCGACGGTGCCGTACATGTAGTACGTCCAGCCGGCGATCTGAGCGCCGCCCTGACCGGCGACGACGGCCTCGGCAGCGTGCTGAGCGGTGGCCGACAGCCACATGCCGTGCACGAGAGGCGCGTCCATGCCGGCGACCTTGGCGGCCGCGTAGGAGGTGTGGATCGGGTTGTAGTCGCCCGACACGATCGCAAAGGGCGTCATGTCGTCGGGAGCCTTGACGCTCACGCGGCGCAGGACTGAGCGGGGCGTGTCCACGACCTCGATCTTCGCGCCGCCGAAGGGCGCGGCCTCGGAGGGCGCGCGGTTGCCGGTGGCGCGGCCGCGGATTGCGAAGCGCTCCTGCGTGGAGCCCACGTACTCGCCGTTCGAGGTGAGCTCGAGGGCGACGGTGACGATACGGCCCGAGGAGGACTCGTCGACCGCTGCCACGTGGCTGGTCACATCGATCGTCGTGATGCCGCGCTCGAGCATCTGCTCGGGCGTGTACTTCAGCGTGATCGAGTGGTCGAGGTGGACGGCGTTGAGCAGGCCCTCAATGACCGGGTAGTCGTTGTGGATGGCCGAACCGAGGGCCGCGTAGATCGCGGGCCAGGCGGGGCCGAGCAGGGCGTCGGGTGCCCAGGCGGCCAGCTCGTAGCTGGCGGGCAGGGCGGCGCCCGTGGCCTCGGCGTGGTCGAAGCCCAGGGTGGGGGCCAGCGTGAAGGAGTAGTGGGCCTCGCCGAAGACGGACTTCTCGGAAGGCACCATGACCGGCAGCGCATCCACGGTGTCGCCAGCGACGGACACGGAGGTCACGCCGGCGGTGGCCGCGAGCATCGCGTACATGTGCTGGGGCAGCTTGGCCTCGTCGATGACGGGGACCGCGCCGTCTTCGCCGGACAGAACCAGCGGGAAGACCAGCTCGCGCACCGCGTGCTTCTCGGAGCCGCGCGGGTCGTTGTCCCACGCGGTGTCCAGGTGGATCACCATGTCCACGCCGGTGTCGGTCTCCTTCAGGGAGACGCGCTCCTCGTCGAGGATGGAGGCGGGGTTGGTCATCAGGTGACCGGTCCACGAGATGAAGGGGACCTTACGCAGCCATTCCTCGCGGGTGGCGGCGGGCTTGCCGTTGCCCAGGCGCGAGGCGACAGGCGTCGCAACGGCGCCCGAGGAGGCGAGCCGCTCGGCTGCGGCAGCCTCGAAGCGGCCCAGCAGGGAGGCGACGGGCTCGTCGACTCGGTCGATGCCGGCCACGGAGACGGGGCCGGGGATGATGCGGACCTGGTCGGCGGTGTAGCGCTCGTCCTGCGCCTGCCACAGGCAGTCCTGGCCCCACCAGCGGATGAGGTCGTCGTCCAGGATCGGGACGAAGGGCATCGGCTTGGGGTAGGAGCGGCACAGGGCCGGGAACCAGGCGGCGTCGATGGGGGTGACGTGCGTGGTCGCGGCGTTCGGGTAGGCGGCCAGCAGTCGGTCGGCCGCGGCGTGTGCGTCGGCGACGTCCTCGACGGTTGGGAACAGGGTTTCGACCTCGCCGTGATCCACGGGGGCCAGACGCGCCTCGACGCGCTGGAGGAGGTCGTGGTAGCGGATCTGCCACGTGGGATCGACCCACGGGTAGGACAGGTCGGCGAAGCGGCGTACCCAGGCCTCGTAGGTCATCTCTTCGAGGTCACCGAAGTAGGGCTTAGCCGTGTGGGAAAGGATCTCGACGATCTCGTCCTTGCGGGCGCGCACCTGGGCGCCGTCGGAGCCGATCTCGGCGATGATGCGCGCGGCAGCCGCCGCCGCGTTGGAGACCTCGTGCATGTCGGCGCGCAGGTGGGACAGGCCGGAGGTCATGCCGCCACGGGTCACGCCTTCGCCGACCCAGCCGCCCAGCTCGTCGTCGTCCGGGACACCGGGGGTGGCGACGAGGAGTTCCTTGACGGCCTTGGTGGTGTGCGCTTCCTTCGTGGTCATCGCGGCGGTGCCCACGAGGACGCCGTCGACGGGCATGGGCGGGCGGCCGTAGCGGGCCGACCACTCGCCGGTGAGGAAGTCAGCGGCGCGCTCGGGGGTGCCGATGCCGCCGCCCACGGTCAGGACGATGTTGGACTGGGCGCGCAGCTGGGCGTAGGTGGCCAGCAGCAGGTCGGACAGGTCCTCCCAGGAGTGGTGGCCGCCGGAGTGGCCGTCCTCAACCTGGACGATGACCTTGATCGGGTCGGCTTCGCGGGCGATGGCGATGACCTTGCGGATCTGGTCGACCGTGCCGGGCTTGAAGGCGACATAGGGGAAGCCGTCGGCGCGCAGCTGCTCGATGAGAGCCAGGGCCTCGTCCTGCTCGGGGATACCCGCGGAGATGACGACGCCGTCGATGGGGCGCCGGACGCACGCGAACGCGACACGATACGGGCCTGGCCGAACTGAAGGTTCCACAGGTAGCGGTCCAGGAACATGGAGTTGAACTCGGCGGTGTGGCCGGGGCGCAGCTGGGCGCGCAGGCCCGCCAGGTTCTCGTTGTAGACCTCTTCGGTGACCTGACCACCGCCGGCCATTTCGGCCCAGAAGCCGGCGTTCGCGGCGGCAGCGACGATCTCGGGATCGACGGTCGTGGGGGTCATGCCGGCCAGGAGGACGGGCGAGCGGCCGGTGAGGCGCGAGAAGGCGGTGTCGACGACGGTCTTGCCGTCGGGCAAGGTCACGAGGCCGGGGCGCAGGTGCGACCAGTCGGTGCCGGGCTCGGGGGCCCATCCGGGGGTGGCGGCCTTGTCGCGGTCCGCGGCGGCGCCAGCGGCGACGACGCCGACGCCGGTGCCCTCGACGAGGGCGCGGGTCATGCGCACGGTCGTGGCGCCCGGGCCCATGTCGATGATCCAGGTGGCACCGGACTCGGCGGCGGCGCGGATCTGGGCGGGCCAGTCCACGGGCGTCGTGAGCACGGCTGCGGCCAGGGAGTGGGCCAGCTCTGCGTCGATACCGCACTGGGCGGCCCACTCGTCCACGAGGGCGAGGGCGTCGGCCAGCATGGGGGAGTGGAAGGGCACGTAGACCGGCAGGTACTCGCACACGGGGCTCAGCGGTCGACCGCCGCGCTCGTGAGCGTCGTGCGCCGCCTTGTCCTTGGCGGCGGCGCGCTCGATGGCGGCGACCAGGGACGCCAGGTCGTTCGGGGCGCCCGAGACGACGTGCGTGTCGGTGTCGTTGCGCAGCGCGATGGACAGGGGGTGCGAGGTCGACGGCAGGGAGTCAATGATCTGAGCCAGGAGGGCGTCGGACACGCCGCGCACGGACACCATGTAGGTCGCGTCCCCGGCGTGCGGGGCGCGAGCGCAGCGCGTGATACGAGCGGCGGCCGCGCCGATCAGGCGAGCAAGGGCGAACACGGAAGCGGCGCGGGCCTCGTCCCCGGCGATCCACGCACGGGCAATCTCCACGCCGAGCACACCCTGGGAGTGGCCCTCAAACGCGGTGGGCTGGTTGGCGACGATGTTCAGGCCGGCGCGCGTCAGGTCGATGAGAGCACCCAGCTGGGCGGCAACGATACCCGGAACGGACAGAGCCGCCTCGTCGGGGCCGGACACGTCGCGGGTGACGGCCGCGTCTCCGGCCTCAGCAGGAATAGCGAAGGGCAGGGTAGCAACCGACTGGGTAGCCAGTGAACGGCGCACGGGAGAGAGCACCTGGTCCGAGGACTTGATGACCCCGGCGACGATCGCTGCGATCTCGGGATCATGAGCGATCTCGTCGAGGGCAGTGCGCCACGGGGTGGCCTGACCGGCAAAGGTCAGCGCGTAGGGGATCTCATTGAGCGAGGACACAAACGACATGTTCTTACTTTCCTTCGGGGACAATTCTTCTCAAACGATGCCGGTCACAGGGGACCGTTGTCGTGACGCTTCACGTGGGGTGCACGCTGGTCCTTCGTGGCCAGCAGATGCAGGGAATCGATGATGGTCTGGCGGGTATCGGCGGGGGCGATGATGCCGTCGAGCTGGCCCGAGGACACGGACACCTCTGGGTTCACGGTCTCCTCCTCGTAACGGGCGACAAGCTCGGCCTTCGTCTCCTCGAAGGTCCCGTTCTCGCGGGCGGCGGCCAGCTCGCGGCGGTACATGATCGAGGCAGCGCCCTCGGCACCCATGACGGCGATCTGCGCGTCGGGCCACGCGAACGCCAGGTCCGCACCGATCGACTTCGACCCCATGACGATGTAGGCGCCGCCGTAGGCCTTACGCAGGATGACGGTCACCATCGGCACGGTCGCGTTCGCGTAGGCGACGATCACCTTCGCGCCGCGGCGGATAATGCCCGCCTGCTCCTGCTCGGTTCCGGGACGGTAGCCGGGAACGTCCACGAAGGTGACGATAGGGAGGCCAAACGCGTCGCAGAAACGCACGAAACGCGCCGCCTTCTCCGAGGCGTCCACGTCGAGTGTGCCCGCGTCGTTCATCGGCTGATTCGCCACGATGCCCACCGACTGGCCGTCGACGCACGCAAAACCGATCGTCACGTTGGGAGCGAACAGGTCCTGGATCTCCACGTACTCGCCGTGGTCCACGAGCGAGCGCACCACGTCGCGCACGTCGTAGGGCTGACGCACCGAGGTGGGCACCAGGTCGGCGACCGCGCGGGCCGCAGCCTCGTCCTCGGGATTGGGAATGTACTCGTACTTGGGGGGAGCGACCTCGCACGAGGACGGCAGGTAGTCCAGCAGCGAGCGCACGTAGTCGATCGCCTCTTCCTCCGTGTCGGCCATGTGGTGGGCGACGCCGGACTGGAAGTTGTGGATCGGCGCGCCACCGAGCTCATCGAGCGTGACCTTCTCACCGGTCGTCGCCGCGACGACGTCCGGGCCCGTCACGAACATGTGCGAGTTCTCGCGCGTCATGACGATGAAATCGGTGAGGGCCGGCTGATACACAGCGCCACCGGCGCAGGGGCCCAGGATGATCGAAATCTGGGGAACCAGGCCCGAGGCCTCGCAGGTCTTCTTGAAGATACGGCCGTACTGGGCCAGTGCGACGACGCCCTCCTGAATGCGGGCACCGCCCGAATCCTGAATGCCGACGATCGGAATGCGCATGCGGATGCCGCGGTCGATCAGGTCGACGATCTTGTCGCCCTCGACCTTGCCCAGGGTGCCACCCAGCACCGAGAAGTCCTGCGCGTAGGCGGCGACCATACGCCCCTGCACGCGGCCGTAACCGGCAGCCACAGCAGAACCGATGCGCCCCTCGCGCACCGAACCGCCAATGAACTGACCGACCTCGTGCCACACGCCGTCATCAAAGAAGAGGGACAGGCGCTCGCGCGCCGTCAGCTTCTTCTTCGCGTGCTGGCGCTGGGCGGCCTTTTCCTCGGCGGCCTGCGCGATCGCGTCCTGGGCCTGGATGAAACCGTCACGCGTGAGCGGGCTGGGGGTGCTCATTGTGCCTCCTCTTCAGTGGCGATGTGGGCGATGCGAGTCCCGGCGGTCACGGTGTCGCCCTGCTTGATCGACAGGGAGGTGACGGTACCCGCGCGCGGGGCCAGCAGAGGCTTTTCCATCTTCATGGCCTCGAGGACGGCGACGAGCTGGCCTTCCTCAACCTGGTCTCCCTCGGACACGGCGAGGGCAACGACGATGGCCTGCATGGGGGCGACGATGTCGCCTGGGGCGCCCTGGTGGGGGCTGGCCTGGACGGCGGAGGCGCCCGCGCGGCGCGGGGCGGAGCGCAGAGGCTGCGGCGGACGAGGGGCCGCGGCGGACGGTGCGTTGAACATGCCGGCCGGCAGCGTGAGGGACACGCGGCGGCCATCCAGCTCGATGATGTAGGTCTGACGCGGCAGGTCCGCCGTCGACGAGGCCTCGGCGGGCACAGCCAGATCCGAGTAGTCGTGCTGGGGCATGAACGTCGTCTCGAACCAGCGCGTGGAGATGTTGAAGCCGCCCACACCGCAGAAGTCGGGATCGTTGATGATGTCCTGGTAGACGGGCACCGGGGTGGCCACGCCCTGCACCGAGAACTCGGCCAGTGCACGGCGCGAACGGGCCAGTGCCTGCTCGCGATCCGCGCCCGTGACGATGATCTTGGCGATCATGGAATCGAAGGCGGTCTGCACGGAGTCGCCCTGATCAATACCCAGCTCCAGACGGATGCCGGGGCCCAGGGGCCAGTGCACCTCATCGAGGCGTCCAGCTGTGGGGGTCAGGTCCTTCGATGGGTCCTCGGAGGTCACGCGGAACTCGAAGGAGTGGCCGCGAGGCTCCGGGGGCGTGGTGAGCGGCAGGCCCTGCGCGATACGAATCTGCTCGCGCACCAGGTCGATGCCCGTGACTTCTCGGACACGGGGTGCTCAACCTGCAGACGCGGGTTGACCTCGAGGAACCAGATGTTGCCGTCCGGCTCGAGCAGGAACTCAACCGTGCCCACGCCCACGTAGTCGACGTGCTCGAACAGCGCGCGCGACGCGTTCACGAGCGTCTCGTGCGCCCCTTCGGGCAGGAACGGCGCGGGAGCCTCTTCGACCAGCTTCTGGTTGCGACGCTGCACCGAGCAGTCGCGGGTCGAGATGACGTGGAAGTTGCCGTGGGCGTCGCGCGCCGACTGCGTCTCGACGTGACGAGCGACCTCGACGAAACGCTCGACGAAGTGAGCGCCCAGGTCGGCAGCGTCCGTGTGACGCGCGAAGAACAGGTCGAGGTCAGCCTGCGAGCGGATAATGCTGATGCCTCGTCCGCCGCCACCGTCGGCGCGCTTGAGCACCACGGGGTAACCGGCCGAGGCGATGAATGCCTCGACCTCTTCGCGCGAGGTCACGGGATCGGAGACGCCCGGGACGGGAGCCACGCCGCACGCCTCGGCCACGCGGCGGGCCTTGATCTTGTCGCCTAGAGCGTCGATCACGGAGGACGCGGGACCGAGCCACGCGATACCGGCATCCTCGACGGCGCGTGCGAACTCGGAGTTCTCCGACAGGAACCCGTAGCCCGGGTGAATCGCATCCGCGCCCGTCTCCAGAGCAATCGCCAGGATCTTCTCACCGTTCAGGTACGTCGACGCTGCGTCGTCGCCACCCAGGGCCAGGGCCTCGTCGGCTTCGCGCGTGTGAGGCGCCGCCATATCCTGGTCGGCGTACACCGCGATCGTCGCGATGCCCATGTCTGTGGCCGTGCGGCATACGCGCAGAGCGATTTCGCCACGGTTGGCGACGAGGATTCGATTAATTGTTCGCACGCTTCTCCTTGGTGTCGTGAACGGTTGTCAGAGGAATTCCGGTCGCCAGGACATCCCCGGCGTTTATGTCATGAGTGCGCCCATCGTCCGTGGCGACGAGGAGGGAACCGGTCGGGCTGAGCCCCAGGGCGACGCCTTCCATCGCAGGGTGGCCATTCGGGTCCGTCGGCTTCGCGAGCGCGATCCGCGTCCCCAGGAGCGGCAGCGCGTTCGCAGCCTCGTCGGCTAGCCCGCAGTCGCGCGCGTTTCCATGGGTGACGAGGCCTCGGATGCGAGAGTCGAGTCCGGTGAGGATGTGGGCAAGCAGGGTGTGGGAGACGGAGGTGGGATCGGCTCCGGCCTCGGTGTCGCCCTCGACGTACAGGGAGGTGGCCTGCGGGGTAGCCAGGTGGTCGCAGTCCTGGGCGATGTTGATGCCGTATCCGAGGATTGCGCTCGTCGTAAACGGGGACGAGGCCGGGGCGAGCTGGGCGAGGATGCCGCAGATTTTGCGCGCTCCGTCGACGAGCACGTCGTTGGGCCACTTGAGAGACACGGTGTGGCCGAGGGGCGACAGACGCAGGGAGAGTGCGTCGCGCACGGAGAGCGCGCACGCGTGCACGAGCCAGCCGAGCATCTCGGGGGGGGAATGAGGTGGGCAGGGAGACGATGGTGGAGGCGAGGAGAGCCTGACCATCCGGGGTTGTCCACGTGCGCCCGAGGCGACCGCGGCCCGCGCTTTGGCGATCGGCGATGATCGTTGTCAGGTGGGGAGTGGGCGTCGTCGTGTCTGCGAGGAGGGCTGCTGCGAGATCGAGGGTGGAGGACGTGTCGTTGACGTGATAAACGGGGGAGTGAACACCTGCAATGGGAATGCGTGTTGCGTGCTTCATGTTGCCTCCTGTCAGGTGTTCTCTCGGATCTTTCTCGTGTTTGACAGGGGAGATAATTCTCCCCGAGTACTTCAAAGTTTGTCTTAAAAATCAAACCTACGCATGCGTTTCTTAAAAAATTGGAATAGTTTTCGACAAATCACTACGGACCCGTAACCAACGCGTAACCCTTATGGGAGGCGGAAGCCGCGAATTCCGCGAAATGATGCCCTGAGATGAGGATCACCGCCCCTCGCGTCCCGTTGGGCGGCTCACTGGTCCGTGCGGGGTCGGTACCATAGGAGGGAACACGCGCGCGAGGGCGCGCCCCAAACCACCCGAACGGAGTAACGTGGCGGAGTTTATTTATCAGATGATCAAGGCCCGCAAGGCCATCGGTGACAAGGTCATCCTCGACGATGTCACCATGAGCTTCTTCCCGGGCGCCAAGATCGGTATGGTCGGCCCGAACGGTGCCGGTAAGTCCTCGATCTTGAAGATCATGGCCGGCCTGGATGAGCCCAGCAACGGCGAGGCTCGCCTGACCCCCGGCTACACGGTCGGAATCCTCATGCAGGAACCCGTCCTCGACGAGACGAAGACCGTCATCGAGAACGTCCGCCTGGGCGCCGCCGACATCTTCGGCAAGCTCGCCCGCTTCAATGAGATCTCCGAAGAGATGGCGAATCCCGACGCCGACTTTGACGCTCTCATGGAAGAAATGGGCAAGCTGCAGACCGAGATCGACGCCGCCAATGCCTGGGACATCGACTCTCAGCTCGACCAGGCGATGGACGCGCTGCGCTGCCCGCCGCCGGACCAGCCTGTGTCTGTCCTTTCCGGTGGTGAGCGTCGCCGTGTGGCGCTGTGCAAGCTTCTCATTGAGGCGCCCGACCTGCTGCTGCTCGACGAGCCCACCAACCACCTCGACGCCGAGAGCGTGCTCTGGCTTGAGAAGCACCTCGCTTCCTACCCGGGCGCGGTCATTGCTGTCACCCACGACCGTTACTTCCTCGACCATGTCGCCGGCTGGATCGCCGAGGTCGACCGCGGCCACCTGTACCCCTACGAGGGCAACTACTCCACCTACCTGGAGACGAAGGAAAAGCGCCTCGAGGTTCAGGGGCAGAAGGACGCCAAGCTGGCCAAGCGCCTGAAGGAAGAACTCGAGTGGGTTCGCTCTAACGCGAAGGGTCGTCAGGCCAAGTCAAAGGCCCGTCTGGCTCGCTACGAGGAGATGGCCGCGGAGGCCGAGCGCACTCGCAAGCTCGACTTCGAAGAAATCCAGATTCCGCCGGGTCCGCGCCTGGGCAGCGTCGTCATCGAGGCGAAGGATCTCCAGAAAGGCTTCGGTGACCGTTCCCTCATCAACGGTCTGTCCTTCTCGCTGCCGCGTAACGGCATCGTCGGCGTCATCGGCCCCAACGGCGTCGGCAAGACCACGCTGTTCAAGACGATCGTTGGCCTTGAGCCTCTCGATGGTGGCGAGCTGACGATCGGCGAGACCGTCAAGATCAGCTACGTCGACCAGTCGCGCGCCGGCATCGACCCCGACAAGACGCTCTGGGAGGTCGTCTCGGACGGCCTGGACTTCATCCAGGTCGGCAATGTCGAAATGCCCTCGCGCGCCTATGTCTCCGCCTTCGGCTTCAAAGGGGCCGGATCAGCAGAAGCCGGCTGGTGTTCTGTCCGGCGGTGAGCGTAACCGCCTGAACCTGGCGCTGACCCTCAAGCAGGGCGGCAACCTGCTGCTGCTCGACGAGCCGACCAACGACCTTGACGTCGAGACGCTCGGTTCGCTGGAAAACGCTCTTCTGGCATTCCCCGGCTGCGCCGTCGTCGTCACCCACGACCGTTGGTTCCTTGACCGCGTCGCCACCCACATTCTTGCGTGGGAGGGGACTGAGGAGGAGCCCGACAAGTGGTACTGGTTCGAAGGCAACTTCGAGGCGTACGAGAAGAACAAGGTGGCTCGCCTGGGTGAGGCCGCCGCGAACCCGCATCGCGTGACGCACCGCAAGCTCACGCGCGACTGATTCGCGCGCTGTGAGGGGGGAGGGCCTGGTGGTCCTCCCCCTCATGCTGTCTGGCGGCGGTCTTGATGCACGGTGTTACGTCGCGAGTGTCGGGGGGCGAGAAGTTTGACAGAGTGCCCGATTGTAGCGCCGTGGTGGGGGTTCTGCTCCTGTCGAGGGTTGTCCGCCCGGGAATTGGTCATGTTATGGATCCCACTTGCCTTTTGCGCAGGTCACATTTACTATGTGACACGTATCGCAAACTTCCGACGGCGCGAAAGGGGCTCCGATGGCGATTGAACAAGCGCTCATCGACGCGCTGGGTGGACACCTCAACATTGTCGAGGTTGAACCCTGCACGATGCGAATCCGTATTCAGGTGAAATCTCAGCGGGACGTCGATGAGGCGGCGCTGCGCGTGGACGGCGTATTGGCCGTCGTGCGCTCCGGCGACGTTGTTCAGATCGTGTGCGGCGCTCAGTCCGACGATGTGGCCGCGGCGATGATCGAGAAGCTCCGTGGCGTGGCCCATGACACGCCCGTGGAGTCTTTGTCGCAGCGCGTCCACGCTTAATATAAAGGTATTATCAGCCCGCAACGTAGAAGGCTTTTTCGTGGATATTCACGCACCCGCATCTGACAACATCGATGAGCTGCGCCGTATCGCCGATGCTAATGGCGTAGCCACCGGATTCTGGGATTGGTACGGGAATTGGGTGGGCGTGAGTGCGTCTACTCTCCTGAAGGTTCTTGGCGCTCTCGGTCTGCCCCTCGACGAATCTTCCACCGTGGGGGATGTGTGCACGAGGCTCAGCGCCTGACTGACGAACGCGAATGGCGCCGTACTCTCCCTCCGACGATCGTCGCCCGCCAGGGTGGCGGCTACATGTTCCCGGTGCACGTGCCGGACGGTTCATGGGTGAACGTCCAGTGGGTGCTCGAGGATGGCCGTAAGGGCGCATGCGATCAGGTGGACCGCTACGTACCCCCGCGCATGATCGACGGCGAGCTCGTCGGACGCGCGACCTTCGACGTGCCGCACTGGCTGCCGCTCGGCTGGCATCGCCTCGTGGCGACTGTCGAGGGTGGACACGTGGAGTCCGCGACCCTCATCATCGTGCCGAACACTCTGTCCCTGCCGCTCCTGGAGTCCTCGCGCCGCGTCTGGGGCGTCAACGCTCAGCTGTACTCGACGCGCTCGGCCTCCTCGTGGGGCATTGGTGACGCCGCCGATCTGGCTGACCTGGCTGCCGTGTGCGCGGACAAGGGTGCCGATTTCCTGCTCATCAACCCCGTCCACGCATCGCAGCCGGTGTCCCCGCTGGAGACCTCCCCCCTACCTGCCGGTGTCGCGCCGTTGGCTCAACCCGATCTACATCCGTCCCGAGAGCATCGAGGAGTATGCCTCCCTGCCCGAGGCGTCGCGTGTGGCGATCGAGCAGCTGAGTGACGAGACCCGCCAGTTCGCCATTCGCGAGGACCTGATCGACCGTGATCGCTCGTGGGAGGCCAAGCGCAAGGCCCTCGAGATTATCTTCGACGCTCCGCGTTCCTACCACCGCCAGAGCCAGTTGGATCGCTTTATTGAGCGTGGCGGTTCGGAGCTGTCCAACTATGCGCTGTGGTGCGCTCTCGTTGAGCGCGAGGGCACGATCGAACTGCCCGAGGATCTTGCTCGTTCCTCTGCGCCTCGCGTCGAGCTTGAGCGCCTCGAGCTGGCCGACCGCGTCGACTTCTACCAGTGGTGCCAGTGGGTCGTCGCCGAACAGCTCGAGCATGCCCAGCATGTGGCGCGTGGGGTCGGCATGGAGATTGGCATCATGGCCGACCTGGCAGTCGGCGTGCATCCCTACGGTTCCGAAAAGTGGAGCCGTCCCGAGCTCTTTGCCAGCGGCATGAGTGTGGGTGCTCCGCCGGACGTCTACTCCCAGCAGGGACAGAACTGGTCGCAGCCGCCATGGTCGCCGCGTAGCCTCGCGGAGTCGGGCTACTGCCGCTGCGTGACATGGTCCGCGCTGCGCTGGCTAACGCCGGTGCGGTGCGCATCGACCACATCCTGGGCATGTTCCGCCTCTGGTGGATTCCGGAGGGGCGCGCCGCCACTGAAGGCACCTACGTGTACTACGATCACGAGGCCATGATGGGTGTCATCCTGCTGGAAGCCCAGCGTGCGGGTGCCGTCGTCATCGGCGAGGATCTCGGCGTTGTGGAGCCGTGGGTGCGCGATTACCTGCGCGAGCGCGGCGTCCTCGGCACGTCCGTCGTGTGGTTCGAAAAGGAGGGCGGCGGCTGGCCGCTGCGTCCCGAGCACTACCGTGATCGCGCTCTGGCGGCCGTCAACATCCATGACCTGCCGCCTACGCTCGGCTACATTCGTGGGATCCAGACGACGCTGCGTTCCGAGCTCGGCCTGCTGACGGACGACATCGAGACGGTGCGCGCAGGCGATCGCCTTGAACTCGAACAGGTGGGCGCGCGACTGCACGAGTACGGCTGCATCGACGGTGCCGAGCCCAGCGAGCGTGAGACCGTCGAGGGGCTGTACCGCTACGTCGCGAAGACCCCGTCGAAGCTGGTCGTCGCCTCCCTCGTGGACGCCGTCGGGGACGTGCGCCCGCAGAACATGCCCGGCACGGGCGCTGACCAGTACCCGAACTGGTGCGTACCGCTGTGCGACTCCGACGGTGAAGAAGTCGCGATCGAGGACCTGCCCACAGATGAGCGCCTGACCTCTCTGTTTGCGCTGCTGCGCGGAACCGTCCGCTGACAGGCTGCGATACTGACACGAGTGAACCCCGCGACCTAACAGGATCGCGGGGTTCACTCGTCTGATCGTGGATCAGTCGCTATTGGGTAGGGAAAACAGTGGATCAAGAATCCCCACTGTGGGCAGTGCTTCATCGAACTCGGGAGAGACAGGCCCGCCGGGAGGGCTGACGACGATGACCGGCACGCAGGGGGACAACCCTGCCCCGCGGACGGGGCCGAGATCCCAGTGGATGAGGGGAGTGCCCGCGTCGACGATGTCGCCCTCCTCGACGAGGGGAGCAAAGCCTCGGCCGCGCAGGCTGACGGTATCGATGCCCAGATGAATGAGGATCGAGCGCCCGCGCGTCGAGGTGACAATCGCCGCGTGCGATTTGAGCTTGGTGACTACTCCGTTGATGGGGGAGTGAACGGTCACGCACGTGACATCATCGTCCGGCAGGAGCGCGCGACCATCCCCGACGACGCCACTGGCGAAGACGGGATCCGGAACTTCGGACAGGGGCAGGACGTGCGCAATGAAAGGCGCGCGAACGAGAAAGCTCACCGGCTCGCGTTCATCTGCTCGACAAGGTCCTCGGAGTCAGGGCCCATAACGACCTGCACGGCGTCACCAACGATGACGACGTCGAAGGCTCCGGCTTCGCGCAGCTTGGCCTCGTCGATGAGGTCGGTGTTGGCTGCGTCCAGGCGGATGCGTGTGATGCATGCTTCCAGGTTGGAGATGTTGTCCCAGCCGCCCAGGGCCTCGACGAGGGTCGTTGCGGTGTCCATGGTGTCCTCCTTGGCTCAGTCACCGAAACCGTTGCGGTTTGCCTCACAATTATGGTATCGCGACCGTGCACGAATGGGCACAATTGCGGCCACCGAGCACGTCACATTATGAGACATCGGCGGCGCTCGTTCCTCGAATGCGTGCTGCAGGTGTGAAGCCCATGGCGATGCCCGCCGCGATCGACGCTGCGGTGAAGATGTACATGGTTGCTTCGACGCCCACCCATGACGCGATGATGCCCGCGACGATGGATCCGAGGGGCATGACTCCCCAGACCGCGAAGCGGAAGATTGCGTTCATGCGACCGAGCATGTCGGGCGGGCAGATTTCCTGGCGCAAGCTCATCTGGGTGACGTTGTAGACGGTGAGGAAGTAGGAAGAGGCGACGCCGCTCACGGCAATGATCCACGCGGCCATGCCCGGGGCGTGAATGGAGGCCGGCTGGGCGACAATCACGAGAATGCCGATGATATTGGTGATGACGAGGGTGCGCCCGATTCCCAGGTGGGCGATCCACACTGGCCGGGTGAGCGCCCCGAGGAATCCGCCGATCGCCCCGGCGCTGAGCAACAAGCCGAGCTGCGTGGCGCTCATGCTCAGGGTGCGCAGCACGAGGAGGGGCAGCAGCACCCGGATGCCCGCGTTTGCAAGGCCGCGGCGGCAATGCAGGAAAAGAGCGGGTAGAGAATGCGTTGGCCGCGCACGAAGGCGAGGCCCTCGCGTATCTGGGCGCCGAGCGTGGCATCGCTGCGCACAGGAGTGGGCTCGGGCGTGCGAATGCGCCAGATCGCCCACGTGGACGCAACGTAGGTGGCGGCGGTCAGCAGGTAGACCAAGGGAGCAGCCACGATGCCGAGGAGCCAGCCGCCCAGCCCCGGACCCCCGGCAAGGCCGACCTGGTACGAGGCCTCGAGGCGCCCGTTGGCCGCGCCGATGTACCGCTTGGAGGCGATCAGCGGGACGTAGGACTGGTAGGCGACGTCGAAGAAGACGGTGGATAGGCCGAGGATGGTGGCGACGACCATGAGGTGTACGAGGGTCAGTGACGAGAGGATGTAGGCCAGGGGGATAGACGTCAGGGCCGTGATGCGCGTGAGGTTCGCGGCGATCATGACGCGGCGCTTGCGCCACCGGTCCACCCAGGCGCCGGCGGGCAAGCCTACGAGCAAAAATGCGAGGGTCTGCAGGGCGGAAAGCAGTCCGATCTGGGTTTCGCTGGCGTGCAGGAGGCTGATCGCGATCGCCGAGGTCGCCAGGGCTCCCACCTGGAAGCCGATCTCTGCGGCGGTTTGTCCCGCCCACAGGTGCATGAAAGCAACGTTATGGGTGAGTGGGTGGTGGAGCCAGGATCTGACGGAGAGAACCATCTGTTATCACCGAGGCCTAGGCCGGTGTGGGTGCCTCGTCGATGAGTCCGGCGGCGCGCAGCGCCCAGGCCAGGCCGTCATCGGCTACGGTGGGGGCGACGATGTCCGCGACCTCGACGAGGGCCTGGCACCCGTCCCCGATGGCGATGCCGAGGCCGGCCGCTTCCACTGCCTCGACGTCGTTGTTGGAGTCGCCAAGCGCGACGGTGTGGGAGAGAGCAATGCCCACGTGTTCGCAGATCGCACGGATGCCGACCGCTTTCGACAGATGTGCGGGAACGACCTCGAAGGGGACGTATCCCGCGGCGCCGACGGAGCCGATGATCGCGCGATAACCGTCCGGTAGCGCTGCATCGACCCGTTCCATCGATGCTTTCTCGGGTGGGACATATGCTGTGACCTTGGTGAATGCCCCACCGTCGATGTCCACGATAAAGCGCGAAATTGACTGGGCGTACTCGATCCAGTCCTCGGGATGCTTGCCCGCGCGGGGGACGAAGAAGTCGAGGTATCCCTCGGAAGGACCCATCTGGTCGGGGCCCTGCCAGATGTAGAAGGCGTCGAGGTCCTCCCACAGGGCAGTCAACACATCGACGTGCTCACGGGGCATGCGCTCGTCAACGAGCACCCGGTTCCCGACGCAGGCGTATCCTCCGGCTCCGCCGACGATCCCCTCGAAGCCGACCTCCCAAAAGCGCGGGTAGACCTCGGGTGCGGATCGTCCCGTGCACGCAAAGAGTCTGTGGCCTCGCGCCCGGACCTCGGCGAGAGCAACGAGGGCGGATTCCGGGATTCGCTGGCGGGAATCGCACAGGGTCCCGTCGATGTCGACAAAGACAGCGTGTGCCGATGCGGACTCGTGCTCGCCGCGCGTGGGGACCTCGGTGTCAGTCATGGAATCCATCTTATCCCAGGGCGAAAAGGTCCTGGCACGTGCAGAATACGCCGCGCAAACGACAAATCATGCGCACGGTCGATTGAATGGAGTGCCTGTGGTCCACAATGGAACCATCGACGATACCCGCGATGGAGCACGAAAGGCAGTTCACGACGATGGAACACGCAGCACTGACGGACGCCAACGATCTCACTCTCCTGCAAGCCGCGGCGCTCCTCTCGGGATCGAGCGCCTGGGACTCCCGCCCGATCCCCGCGGCGGGCGTTCCCTCCTTCGTGATGAGCGACGGCCCCCACGGCGTTCGCCGCCAGCTTGGGGACGCCGATCACCTGGGCATCGCCCAGTCCGAGAAGGCGACCTGCTTTCCGACGGCCTCAGCGCTCGCCGCCACCTGGAACCCCAAGCTCGCACGCGAGATGGGCGAGGCGCTGGGGGCGGAGGCCCGCAGCCTTGGCGTGGACGTTCTGCTCGGTCCCGGCCTCAACATCAAGCGCTCGCCGCTGTGCGGACGCAACTTTGAGTACTTTTCCGAGGATCCGATTCTTGCCGGACGCATGGCCGCCGGACTCGTCGACGGCATCCAATCCACGGGCACCGCTGCCTGCCCCAAGCACTTCGCCGTCAACTCCCAGGAGCTGCGCCGCATGGCGTCGGATTCCATCGTGGACGAGCGCACGATGCGTGAGATTTACCTGACCGGCTTTGAGATCGTCTGCCGAGCCGCGAGGCCGCGGGCGATCATGAGCTCCTACAACCTCGTCAACGGCACCTACGCGCACGAAAACAAGCACCTCCTGACCGACATCCTGCGCACCGAGTGGGGTTTCGACGGCATGGTCGTCTCCGACTGGGGCGGTTCGAACAGTGCGGTCGAGGCCGCGCGCGCCGGCGGCAGCCTCGAAATGCCCGCGCCCGGCCTGGCGGGTGCCCGACAGATCGTTGCGGCCGTCGAGGCCGGACAATTGGATGCCTCCGACGTCTATGCGCGCGCCCAGGAAGTCCTGAACATCGCGAGCGCGAGCGTCGGGCTGCCCGTGCCCAGGCCCTATGACCCCGGGAAGCACCACGAGCTGGCCACGCGCATCGCCGCCGAGGCGATCACGCTCCTGCGTAATGACGACGATCTCCTGCCCTTGAACGCCGGTACGAGCGTTGCCCTCATTGGCGATCTCGCCGACACGCCGCGCTTCCAGGGATCGGGATCCTCCCAGGTCAACCCCACTCGCGTCGAGGCGCCGCGCGAACTCCTCGAAGCCGGGGGAGAGGCCGCACGTGGACTGGTCCTCGCGGGGTACGCGAGCGGGTATGAGCGTCACGGTGGTACGAGCGATGATCTCATCGCCGAGGCCGTGGCCCTCGCCGCGCGCGCCGATGTGGCGCTTGTCTACGTGGGTCTCGACGAGCTCGCCGAATCCGAAGGCCTGGACCGCCCCCACATGCGCCTGCCTGAGGGGCAGGATCGCCTCATCGAGGCCGTCGTTGCCGCCAATCCTCGCACCGTCGTCGTCCTGACCGGCGGGGCCAGCGTCGAGATGCCGTGGGCGCCTTCCGTGCCCGCGCTCGTCAACGGATACCTGACCGGACAGGGAGGTGCCAGCGCGATGCTGGACGTCCTCACCGGAGTCGTCAATCCGTCGGGGCGCCTGGCAGAAACCTACGCACACTCGTACGAGGACCACCCGACCGCCGCGTGGTACCCGGCGACCGGGCCGCTGTCCTACTACCGCGAAGGCCCCTTTATCGGCTACCGCTACTTCGCCACCGCGGGCGTCGACGTCGCCTTCCCCTTCGGCTACGGCCTGTCCTACTCGAGCTTCGAATACTCCGACCTTGCAGTGAACGAGGAGGGGGCGACCCTTACGGTCACCAACACCTCCTCGCGCGACGGCGCCGAGGTCGTTCAGCTCTACGTGAGCGCCCCCGGTGCCGTGTTCGGTCCCGCCCGCGAGCTCAAGGGCTTTACGAAGGTCGAGGTCAGAGCCGGAGAGTCGGTGAGCGTGACGATCCCCTTCGACCGCTACACGTTCCGCCACTGGGAAACCTCGCGCGGAGCGTGGGAAACCGAGGCAGGAACCTGGACGATCCACGTGGTGCGCAACGTCTCCGACACGCCGCTGAGTGCCACCCTCGAGGTCGACGGCACCACGCCCTCGCCGATTGACCCGGCGCTGGGCCACTACCTCAGCGCCGACGTCGCGCACGTCACCAACGGCGAGTTCGCCGTCCTGCTGGGGCGGACGATCCCGACCGCTCACCCGGCGGACGACCTGTCGGCAGCTGACCCGCTCTCCGAGATGACGCGCGCCAAGACCTGGCTCGCCCGCGTCGCCGGACGGGGGCTCCACGCCCTCAAAGCGAAGGCGGACGCGAAGGGAACCCCGGACCTCAACATCCTCTTCGTCCTCAACATGCCTTTCCGAGCCATCGCGAAGATGAGCAATGGAGCCGCCAGCCCCGACATGGTGGATGCGATTCTCCTGGCCGTGAACGGTCACCCCCTGCGAGGGCTGACCCGAGCGGCCCTCGGATACTTTTCCAACGCCCGCGCCAACAAGGCCACCCAGCGCGAACTCGACCAGATCCGATGACGCGGCCCCGGCCTCGTTCAACACACTGACGTAAAGGACAACTCATGCAGGCTTTCAAGCGCTGGTGGACCGCCTTCGAAGATAAGCACACCACGGTCGCCCAGTTCATCGTCTTCTTCATCCTCTCCAACGGCATTACGGTGCTGCAGCTGGTCCTCATGCCGGCTTTCAAGGCGGCATTCGCGCACACGAGCCTCGTCGACACGGCATTCCAGTTCCTGCCCATCGGCGTCTCGCACGGGCACACGGTGTTCCTCTTCGACTACCCGGCCGGTTCGATGGCGGTCGGCGGGGGCGGCGGCCTCGCGTACTTCCTCGCCGTCGAGATCACGCTGCTGATCGCTCAGGTCATCAACTTCTTCGCCCAGCGCAACGTCACCTTTAAGTCCAACTCGTCGGTGGGCAAGGCTGCCTTTGGTACGCGGTCGCCTACGTCGTCATTACGATCGCGGCGGCCGCCCTCCAAGTCCTGTACAAGGATCCGATCTACGCGTGGGCAATTTCGACAATGGGAGCGGGCGGTGAGACTGTCGCCGACGTCATCACGATGATCATCAACGCTGCGATCTCCTTCTGGGTGTTCTTCCCCATATTTAAAGTGATCTTCAAGCAGGAGGCGACGGAGGAGGACGCGCAGGTCAGCGCAGCACAGTAGACTACTGGCAGACTTTACGAGAGGAGAGCCCATGAGCGCGCCGCTGCTGACGGTGATCGTGCCCGCCTATAACTCCGAGGATTACCTCGACCGGGCGATGACCACGCTCGTCGGATACGGCGACGAACTCGAGGCGATCATCGTCAACGACGGTTCGAAGGACCGCACCGCCCAGATCGCCGACGAGTGGGCCGCTCGCTACCCCTCCGTCAAGGTCATCCACCAGGAGAACAAGGGGCACGGCGGCGCCGTCAACGCCGGCCTTGCCGCAGCAACCGGCACGCACGTGCGCGTCGTCGACTCCGATGACTGGCTGGACCGACGCGCCACCAACGCCGTTCTCGACGTCCTGCGCGAGGAACGCGAGGCCGGGCGCGACCTGGATCTGCTCGTCACCAACTACGTCTACGACAAGCAGGGAAAGTCGGTCAAGGCCGTCATCCGCTACCGCAACGTTCTGCCGCGCGGCCGTACCTTCGGCTGGGCGGACCTGCGCCGGTGTCGCTACGACCAGTACCTGATGATGCACGCACTGACGATGCGCACCGAGGTCGTGCGGGCGTCCGGCCTGGTCATGCCCGAGCACACCTTCTACGTGGACTACCTGTATTCGTTCGTGCCGCTGCCCTACATTTCGACGATCCGCTACCTGGACGTGGACCTCTACCACTACTTCATCGGGCGCGACGACCAGTCCGTCAACGAGAAGGTCATGATCACGCGCCTGGACCAGCTGGCCCGCGTCAACGAGGCAATGACCCGTGCGCTGCCCCCGCGCGCCGAGGTGGAGGACAAGCTGTGGCGCTACATGGTCCACTACCTGCGCATCAACGCCGTCGTCTGCTCCGTCATGGCCCAGCTGTCGGGCACGCCCGAGCACCTGGCCCTCAAGGAACAGATCTGGGAGACCATGGACCAGATCAACCCCGAGGCGACCGAGCGCCTGCGCAAGGACCTGCTCGCCGGCCTCGTCCGCCACGCATCGCCGAAGGTTGTTCGTGGCGGCTACAAGGTCGCAGCGGCGGTCCTCGGCTTCAACTAACGGATGCCGTCAGCATCCGGAGAGCACAAGCTCCGTGCGGTGGACGGTGAGGCGGCTGCCAATGAGAGGGTATTCCACGCCCTCCTCGCGGCTTCGCCACGCAAAGCCGAGCTTTTCTGAGACACGTCGTGAGGGGCCGTTTCCGTCGAAATACTTCAGGACGATCGTCTTGACGCCCAGCTCCCGCGCGCGGTCGATGATGGCGTCCCCAGCCTCCGTCGCGTATCCGTTGCCCCAGTAGGGGGCGCCGATCCAGTAGCCGATGTCGGCGACGCTTGCCTCGGGAGAGTCTGTGTCAATGCGCAGCGCAATTGAGCCCACGAGCTCACCGGTCGATGCAAGCGTCACCGCGTAGCTGTCGGGTGCCGCCAGGACGGTCGACAGCGCCTCGTGGGCATCGTCGATGCGCTCGAAGGGCTTCCATCCGCACAGCATTCCGATGCGGGGATCGCGGGCCAGCTCAAAGAGAGCACTAGCGTCCGCATCGCACCAGGGACGTAGGCGCAGGCGGGGCGTCTCGATGACAGTCATGAGTCCTCCTTGGCGTTCGTGGACGGGAGAAGAACCGTCAGCGTGAACCAGTGGTCGGCCACGTCCGTGACCGCCTGGCCGCCGTACTTGCGGGCCGTCCACTGGATGGATTTAACCCCCCAGCCGTGTCGAACGCTGTCGGGCTTAATCGTCGTGAGGCGACCACCTGCGTCTGTGTTGAGGTGGCCGTCGAACCAGTTTTCGACACGAATGACCACCATCTGCCCCTGACGGAACAGCGCCAGTTTGATGAGGCGCTTGGCGGAATCATCGACGCGGCGCGAGGCCTCGATCGCATTATCGAGGGCGTTGCCGAAGAGTGTTGCGATGTCCATTGACGACATGGAACCCAGCAGGGCGCCGTCGGCGACCGCCGTGAAGTTAATACCGGCAGCAGCGCACGCACGGCCCTTCGTCGTCAGAATGACGTCGAGGACCGCATTGCCGCTGTGGTATTGCTGTCCGATCTGCTCAATCGAGGACTCGAGCTCGGCAAAGGATGCGGCGGCGCGTCCCGGGTCTAGCTCCGCGCGAATCGCCTCCACCTGGTGTTTGAGGTCGTGATGGGCACGCGCCACCTGCTCCATGTCCTCTTTTGCGGCCAGGTACTGGTGGTGCTGGGCATCCAGGGCGGCCTGGATGGACGCCAGCTCGCGCTCGGTGGCGCTTTGCTGGATGCGCTCGAACTGCGCGAACAGGATCGCGTAGCCCGCCAGGTCCACGAGCGTGCGGATGTAGAAGACCTCGAGTCCAGAACGACCGGAGAAGGGTGTGGCCGTCGAGATGAAGCTGAGGTTGGACAGAGCAAAGATTGCGATGCCAATGAACACCCCGGAAGCGAGATCCGCGAAACGGAGAACGGGCAGCGCCCCCTGGCGGCAGACGCGTCGTTCGAAGAAGTAGACGACGGCCAGGCACGCCGACGCGATCACGGCAAAACCACCGAACGATAACGGGTGCCAGTAGGGCTTGTCAGCGTGGGAGTAGACGACGACCTGCCAGGCGAGGGAAGCTGCGAGCTCGGCCACGATGAAGGCACGCGCGCTCATATGCGTCACCCAGCGCCAGTCCAGCGCGGTTCCCACGCGGATGATGCACCACACGAGTGCGTACGCGGTCATCATGCCCGGCATCCACAGGGACAGGGGAGCGCGGCCGAGCAGCTCCTGGGCGCCGACGAGCACCACGAGGCCACCGACGGCCGCAGCGGCGAGCCGCCAGCGGGGGATCGCGGCGTTCGGGTTCAGGGCATTGGACGACGCCGAGCGTGCGACGACGAAGACGTACACGAGGGCGGCACCCCATTCGGCCAGGGCGGTGAATAGGCGCGGGATGTCAGGCAGGGACTCGAACACGTCAGTGGATCCCGCCCGCGAAGCTCGCCAGAGCCGTCATGAACGCCTTCTTACGAGGCCGGGAGACGCGCAAGCTGTCCCCGCCCGTCATCAGGCACTCCTGGTCGGCGACGCCGCGCACGTGGGCGAGATTGACGAGGTAGCAGGAGTTCGATCGAAAGAAGTCGTGCCCGTCGAGCTGTTCCTCCATGGCTTTAAGCGACGAGGTGATGGAGTAGGTGCCGGAGACCGTGTGCACGTCCAGACGGTGCTTGATCGACTCGATGTAGACGATGTCGGCGACGTCGATGCGGTGCGTCGACGTGCCCGACTGCAGGAGGACCGAGGCGCCGCGCCGCTTGGCCACGGCCTCGAGGCATCGCGAGAGTTCCTGCGAGAAGGCAAACCAGGGTAGGGGCTTCATGAGGTAGGAGAGTGCCCCCACCTGGTATCCGTGGATCGCGAACTGCGCGGCGGACGTGATGAATACGAGGACGACCTCCTGGTCGACCTCGCGGATTGCGCGCGCCGCGGTCATCCCATCCACGTGAGTCATCTGGATGTCCATGAGGATGATGTCGTACACCGGCTTGTAGTCACCGATGATGGCTCCGCCGTCCTCGAAATAGGTAACCTCGAAAGAGACCCCGTTCTCTTCGCTGTAGCGCGTCAGATAGTCGGCGAGGAGCTGGCGTGAGGCGGCCTCGTCCTCGACGACGGCGATGCGCACCATAATCCGGTCCTCCATGACGAAATTGCAGATGGGAACAAGGATAAGCGAGCGCAGCCGCGCCGTTCGTGGAAGTCCACACCCCGGCCTCGTCCATCACACGGGGGCGCACCCGCAGGTGGGGGCCGCTACCATTGTCCTGACTACCGTGAAAGGGGAGTGGCGTGGATCTGCTTGTTGTCGGTTCGGGCTTCTTTGGTCTGACGTTTGCCCGCGAGGCCGCGGAACGATTCGGCATGAACGTGACGGTCATCGAGCGTCGTGACCACATCGGAGGCAACGCCTACTCGTCGATCGATGAGGCCACGGGCGTCGAGGTGCACCGCTACGGCACTCACCTTTTCCACACCTCGAACGAGCGCGTGTGGTCCTACGTCAACCGATTCACGGCCTTCAACGACTACCGCCACCGCGTCTACGCGAACTACCGGGGTGTCGTCTACCCGCTACCCATCAACCTGGGCACGATCAACCAGTTCTTCGGAGCCGCCTATTCGCCGGCCGAGGCCCGCGCGCTCATCGAGCGCCAGGCCGCCGAGATTACGGAAGAGCCCGGCAACCTCGAGGAGAAGGCGATCAGCCTGATCGGCCGCCCCCTCTACGATGCGTTCATCGCGGGGTACACGGCCAAGCAGTGGCAGACGGATCCGCGCGAGCTTGCCGCCTCCATCATTACGCGCCTGCCCGTGCGCTTCACCTACGAAAACCGCTACTTCCAGGACCGCTACGAGGGTCTGCCCCTGAACGGCTACGGCGCGTGGATCGCGAACATGGTCGATCACCCGCGCATCACCGTGCACACGGGCGTGGACTTCTTCGATGCATCCTCGTCGTTCTCGAAGGCCGCGACGGTTGGCCAGGTCCCGGTCGTCTACACGGGCGCGATCGACCGCTACTTCGACTATGAGGCCGGTGAGCTCGGCTGGCGCACCCTCGACTTCGAGACCGAGGTCGTGGACGTGCCCGACTACCAGGGCTGCTCGGTCATGAACTACTCGGATCGCGACGTGCCCTTCACGCGCATCCATGAGTTCTCGCACCTGCATCCCGAGCGGGATCGAAGCGGCGCGACCAACACGATCATCCAGCGCGAATACTCGCGTTTCGCCCGCCCCGGTGACGAGCCCTACTATCCGATTGCCTCGCCGTCGGACCGCTCGACGCTTGCGGCATATCGCGACATGGCGGCGGGGGAGAAGAATGTGCTCTTTGGTGGTCGCCTGGGTTCTTACCAGTACCTGGACATGCACATGGCGATCGCTTCGGCCCTCACCAAGGTCGACGAGGCCGTGGCCTCCTGGCGCTGACGGCTTCCCTGTTCGCATGGCCTCGATTCTGTGGTCGGTCCTTTCGATCGCCCTCATCATCGGTGTCGGCTGGATGGCTCGCCGCGCGGGCGCGCTCGGGCCCGAGGCAGCGGGTTCTCTCGCATCGGTGACGTACTGGGTGGCGTCCCCGGCCATGCTCTTCCACGCGATTGTTTCGACCGGGACGTCCGGCGTGTTCGGTGCCCCGCTCGCCGTGGCCGCCGCGTCGGGTGTGGGCACAGCGCTCCTGTTCGTGGCCGTCGCCCGCCTGTTGCTGCGCCTGACGCGGGGCGAGACCACCTTGGGGGCCATGGCCTCGTCCCTGAATAACGGCGCGTATATCGGCATCCCGATTGCCGTCTACGTGCTGGGGGACCCCTCTGCGGTGGTCCCCATCCTGGTCTTTCAGCTCGGGTTCTTCACCCCGATGTTCTTTGTGTTGGCGGATCTGGCGGGATCGGGGCAGCGCCCGTGCACAACCGGCATCGCGACGGTCATCGCGCGCAACCCCATGGTCATTGCGGCGGCGTGCGGTTTCCTGTTTTCCGCGGCCGGGTGGTCGATGCCGGCGCTCCTCGACGTGTCCACGTCCATGCTGGGTGCGGCTGCGCCCCCGATGATTCTGCTGTCTTTCGGTGCAGCCCTTGTGGACCGGCGCGCGGCTTCCGGCGACGCGGGAGTTCTGGCCATTGCGTGCGCCGTCGTCGCCAAGCTCGCCGTGCAGCCTGCGATCGCGTGCGGCGTCGGGGTGCTGCTCGGGCTCACCGGTCCTGCCCTCATGTCCGTGACCATCATGGCGGCGCTGCCCTCGGCACAGAACGCTACATCGCGGCCACGCGAGCAGGAGCAGGGGAGCGCATCGCGCAGGGAACGGTCCTCGTGACGACCTTTGCGTCCCTGCCTGTCGTCGTTGGAATTGCAGCGATTTTCCATGCGCTTGGGGTTGTTTCCTAACTCGGGTTTGTCGGCATGAGGTCTGCTCTCGAGGTGCCCGAGCGGACCCCGGTCAGCAAAGAAGCCGTCAAAAAGAGGCCAAAAACACGTTCTGTATCGTGGACTCTGGGAGACTTCCCGGTGTAGGGGCCCTAGTCTGGCTGGGAATTATCCCGTATAGACACGAATGCAAGGAACTCACTTCATGTCATCCTCCGCACCCAAATCCGCGCCCCGCGCGCGCGACTCGTGGAGCGGCCAGACAGGCTTCCTCCTGGCAGCCATCGGCTCGGCCATCGGCCTGGGCAACATCTGGCGTTTCCCCGGCGTCTCCTACTCCAACGGCGGCGGCGCCTTCCTGGTCCCGTACCTCGTTGCCCTGGTCTTCGTCGGCATCCCCATGCTGTGGCTCGACTACGCGGTCGGCCACAAGTTCCGCGGTTCACCGCCGTGGGCGCTGCGCAAGATCCTCGGAGGCGGCGAGTTTATCGGCTGGTTCCAGACCTTCGTCTGCTTCGTCATCATGGTTTACTACGGTGCGGTCCTCGCATGGGGCGTGCAGTACACGATCTACTCCGTGAACGAGGCCTGGGGCGCCGATCCGACGAAGTTCTTCGTCGATTCCTTCCTCCAGGTTGTTCCCGGCGATACCTTCTCCTGGACGCCCGCCTGGGCGGTCATGATTCCGCTTGCCCTCGTGTGGGTCCTCGTGCTCTTCGTTATTGGCCGCGGTCTGTCCAAGGGCGTCGAGGCGGCGAACAAGGTGTTCCTGCCCCTGCTCGTCGTTCTCTTCCTCGCGCTCGTCGTCCGCGCGCTGTTCCTGCCGGGCGCTGTCGAGGGCCTGAACGCCTTCTTCACGCCGAACTGGAGCGCGCTGGCGGATCCCAAGGTGTGGCTGGCTGCCTTCGCGCAGATCTTCTACTCGCTGTCCGTGGGCTTTGGCATCATGCTGACCTACGCCTCTTACCTCAAGCCCAAGTCGAACCTGACGGGAACGGCGCTGGTCGCAGGCTTTGCGAACTCTTCCTTTGAGATCCTCGCGGGCATCGGCGTGTTCAGCGCCGTCGGCTTCATGGCGCACCAGGGCGGCGTGAGTGTCTCCGAGGTGGAGGGCCTGACCGGTCCGATCCTCTCCTTCGTGACCTTCCCGAAGATCATCTCGATGATGCCCGGTGGGCCCATCTTTGGCGTGCTCTTCTTCTCGTCCCTGGTCCTTGCTGGCGTGACCTCCCTGCTGTCCCTGCTCCAGGTCGTCTCCGGCGGCCTGCAGGACAAGTTTGGCTGGTCGCCCGCTCGCTCGGCTCTCGTCCTCGGCGTCCCCGCGACCGTCATCTCGCTGGTCCTCTTCGGCACCCGCTCGGGCCTGAACAACCTTGACATCGTCGACAACTTCATCAACTCGGTTGGCGTCGTGTCCTCGGCAATTATGTTTGCGGTCCTGTGCGCGGTGGCCGGCCCACGCCTCGGGGTGCTCCGTGCACACATCAACTCGGTGTCGAGCGTGAAGGTCCCCAAGCTCTGGGAGCCCCTCGTCGGCATCGTCATCCCGGTCGTTCTCTTCGTCATGATGGCGATGTCCATCGTCGATCTGCTGACGAAGGGCTACGGAGAGTACCCGACGAGTTACGTGCTGATCTTCGGCTGGGGTTCCGTGGCGGTCGCGCTTATTGCGTCTCTGATTTTCACTCTCATTCCGTGGAAGCACCGCCCGGTGGATACCCACGCGGCGGTAGCTCAGATTCTCGCTGACGACGCCGATGAGACCGCTTCGATTGAAGGAGGCGCCAAAGTGACCGCTCCCGCTATCGCCCTGATGATCCTGACGATCCTGCTCGTCTGGGGTGGACTCGTCGCCTCCGTCGTGCTACTGCAGGTCCTGTCGGTGCCCACCGATGAAGAGACCGAGGCCGCGCAGCGCGCTATCGAAGCCGCGGAAGCTGCGAAGCAGTAGGGTGGCATCGTGAAGCTCGTTGCCTTTGATCTCGATGACACCCTGGCCCCTTCGAAGTCGCCGCTGCCCGCCCGTATGGACGTGGCTCTGCGCTCGCTGCTGGACCACGTGGAGGTGTGCATTATCTCCGGTGGCCAGATGGGCCAGTTCCGTACTCAGGTGCTGGACAACCTGCACGCCACGGACGAGGAACTCTCTCGTCTGCACCTGATGCCCACGTGCGGTACGCGCTACTACCGCTACGAGGGTGGGGCCTGGGTCGAGCGTTACGCGCACGACCTGGATCCCGAGGTTGCCGCCCGCGCGATCGCCTCGCTCGAGCGCCACGCGCGTGAGCTCGGCCTGTGGGAGCCCAACCCGTGGGGCAACATCATCGAGGACCGCGGCTCGCAGATCACCTTCTCCGCCCTGGGCCAGGAAGCTCCGCTCGACGCGAAGCGCGCCTGGGATCCGGACGGCACCAAGAAGGCCGCTCTGCGCGATGCCGTGCAGCCTGACGTGCCCGAGCTCGATGTTCGCGGCGGTGGCTCGACGTCTGTCGACATCACCACCCGTGGTATCGACAAGGCGTTCGGCATGGGCAAGCTGGTCGAAGAGACGGGCATCCCCGCCTCCGAGATGCTCTTCATTGGTGACCGCCTGGATCCGGAAGGCAATGACTACCCCGTCAAGGCCGCCGGTTACGCGACGCGCGCCGTCTCCGGATGGGAAGAATGCGTGGACGTCATCGACGAGATCGTGGCATCCATGAGTTGACCCGTCGCAGTAAACGATGACGAGGCCGGGGCTGGGTATCCAGCTCCGGCCTCGTTGTGTGCAGCTGCGGTGCGTGCGGCGACTGCGTTGCTGCGCCGCAGCTGCGCCGCGTTAGCGCGCGCCGATGCCTCTGGTTGCCCAAAACACGACGGCGGACGCGGCTGCGACGTTGAGCGAGTCGACCCCGTGGTCCATGGGAATCTTCACGGTGTAGTCGGAGGCGGCGATGGTGCGCCGTCCCAGGCCGTCGCCTTCGGTGCCCATGACCATTGCGAGGCGTGCGTCCGGCCCCTGGAGGGCGGGAAGCGACGCGAAGTCGTCGAGAGACACTGAGTCATCCGACAGGGCCAGCGACGCGACGGTGAAGCCAGCTTCCTGGAGGGTGGCGATGTCGCCCGGCCAGGACTCCAGGCGGGTCCACGGAACCTGGAAGACGGTTCCCATGGAGACGCGAACGGATCGCCGGTAGAGGGGATCCGCGCACTGTGGGGTCACGAGGACAGCGTCGACGCCGAGGGCCGCAGCGCTGCGGAATGCAGCGCCCACATTCGTGTGATCGACGAGGTTCTCGAGGACGACGACGCGGCGCGCCGGGGAGCCGCCGCGCGCGCTCGCAAGAAGCTCGCCGAGGCTCGGCAGGACGGGGCGCTGCATGGCGGCCAGAGCGCCGCGATGCAGGTGGAAACCCGTCATCTGCTCTAAGACGTTCTCGTCGGCCACGAACACCGGGACATCCGCGCCGTGGGGAGCACCGGTGGCAGCCTCGATCAGCTCCGTCAGGGTAGGCAGCCAACGCCTCGACATGAGGAACGAGCGCGGGTCGTGGCCGGCGCGGATCGCGCGTTCAATGACGTTCGCGGATTCGGCCATGTACAGGCCTCGCTCCGGTTCGATCTTGGAACGAAGCTTGACGTCCTTGAGGCGCGTGTAGTCCTCCAGGCGCGCATCTTCCGCCAGGTCCGCGCTGGTGAGCTCGATAATCACGGCGCTCACCTAAGCGCGCTGGAGGGCGCGCGAGACCTCGCCCGGCCAGGACGGGCCCTCGAAGATGAAGGCGGAGAACGCCTCGACAAGGTCGGCGCCCGCGCTGATCATGCGCAGCGCGTCCTCGGGCGACGAGATGCCACCCGTGCCGATGAGAATCTGGTCGTCGTCGAGGTGACGGGCCACCAGGGAGACGACCTCAAGCGCGCGGGGCAGCAGCGGAGCGCCGGAGACGCCGCCCTCTCCCAGGTCGTGGTTAATCGTCGTGTTCGTGGCGACGACGCCCGCCAGGCCGAGCTCCTTCGTGAGCTCGACGATGGCGACGATGTCCTCGTCGGCCAAATCGGGGGCGATCTTGACGAAGAGCGGCATGACGCGGTCGGGTGCACCGGCCTCGCAGCCGCGGCGGGCGGCCTGGAGGATCGGGCGCAGGTGATCGACGGACTGCAGGTCGCGCAGGCCTGGCGTGTTGGGGGAGGAGACGTTCACGACGACGAAGTCGACCCAGTGGGCGAGCGTCTTCGCGCAGTACTCGTAGTCCGAGGGGGGCGTCTTCCTCCGACGTCACCTTGTTCTTGCCGATGTTGGCGCCGACGATCGCAGCACGGCCCGCGGCAGTCGAGCGCAGCTCGCGCAGTTTCTCGGCGGCGGCATGTGCTCCGGCGTTGTTGAAGCCCATGCGGTTACGCAGGCCGCGCTGCTCCATGAGACGCCACAGGCGCGGCGCGTCGTTGCCGGGCTGCGGGTGAGGGGTGACGGTACCGATCTCGACAAAGGCGTAGCCGAGGGCGCACATGCCGAGCACGGCCTCGGCGTCCTTGTCCATACCGGCTGCCAGACCCAGGCGGGAGGGGAGGCGACGCTCACCCAGGGTCAGGGGGACCTCGACGCCGCCGACCACTCGCGTGGGGGAGTGGGTCGGGTCCAGGTGGCCCAGCGTGGCGCGCATGAGTCCGCGCGTCGGGGCGAATCGTCCGGCCAAGGAAATCGCTCCCAGACCCCAGTGGTGTGCAACCTCCGGGTTGGAACGCGAGATGAAGTGTGTGAAAGCCCAGTTGTACGCGCGTCGGATCATGCCTCCTAGGATAGTTGATCAGTCCCACCATGCCCACCACCACCGCGTGGATGATCCGTCTCGAATGAGCACGCGCATCTCGTCCGGCGGGATTGCATCGTTGCCGAGGCCGAGGACCTCGGCAAGCGTCAGCCAGTGCTGATAGCTCGGATAGCGCTCCTCGTCGATGGGAGCGCCGGTGTGAGCGATGATCGCGGATTCTGGGACGAGCACGGTGTCGATGCTGACGCGTTCGTCGCGGCGAGGCGCGCGAATGACGTATCCCTCGAGGGTGAGTCCGTCGATACGGGAAGCGGCTCGGAGCAGCTCGATGATTCGTGGCGCGTTGTTTTGCCGGTCGTCGCGCGCGTTTTTCGGCAGTAACGAGGCGAGTCGACGGGCGTCAGTGCCCGCCAACTCAGCGAAACGTGCGTAGTCGCCCAGGTCCCACCCGTCGCACAGATAGGGAGCCAGCAGGGCAGAGATGCCTCGATCGTCGAGCCATCGAGGTGGGCCGTACAAGCCCTCGGGAACGAGCGCCTCCTCGTCACGTTGCGCAGAGCAGGTGGTGGGCAGTGTGATCGTTGTGTGCATGGTGCTTCCTTGTCTCCGTGTCGAGGCCTCGATGCCCCGACACGGACAGGATCGCCCCCGTCAGCACGCGACGGCCAGCGCCACGGCACGCCCTGTGGATACGGGAGCAGCCGCAAGATGCCCTGTGGATACAACACGTCGGCCCCGCGCCCATGTGGATGGGACGGGGCCGACGAGAAATAAGAACTACTTCGGGAACTGACCGCGGTCGACCTGCGGGCGCGGCGAACGCCAGCGGCGCGGCATGATCATGCGGGAGAAGGTGTAGTAGCCGGTGCCCGAGGGAATATCCTCGCGCGGGTGCGCTTCGGTGAAGATGCGCTTGATCTTGCGCCACACGAGGATGGCCTCAATGCCGGTGATGATGAAAGACCCGTACATGAGGGCGGTCGACCCGTACAAGGCGTAGGCCTGAAGGTGCAGCGGAATCGAGTTGGTGAACATCTGGGTCACCATGAGAAGGATGATCGAAACCATCATGCAGGCGAGGATCCACTCGGAGAACGAGTGGCGCGCATCCACGTAGTCGCGCACGAAGCGGCGTGCGGCGCCCTTATCGCGGGCAGGCAGATACTTCTCCTCGCCGGTAATCATCGCGCGCTGTTCGGCGTCGAAACGCGCATTGCGGGCGGCGCGGGCGGCGCGTTTGGCCTCCTTGCGGTCCTTGGGGACCAGGGGGCGGATACGGGCTGCCTCGGCTGCCTTACGCTTCGGCGTGGGGCGGCCTTTCTTGCCATCGGGCGTCGTGGAGACGGGCTCGACATGCATCGAGGTCTCGTCGCTGTTGTTCTTGCTTCGTCCAAACACGCTTCAAGGCTAGCGGATAGCCCGCCCGCCTCGCACTCCCATGGTCTACCCTGGTCGTATGGCTGATACTTCACATGCACTGTCCACGTCCGTTTTAAAGGAGCGCCTGGAGGCTGCGTTCCCGTCTCTGCTGGAGGAGCTGACGCAGCTCGTCGCGATTCCGTCTGTGTCGTCGGATCCCGCGCACGCGGCCGACGTGGAGCGCAGCGCTGAGCACATCCGTGAGCGTTTCGCCGCCCTCGGCCTGGAGGCCAAGGTCCTGCGCGAGAGCGCGGAAGACGGCACGGAGGGCAAGCCCGCCCTTGTCGCTCACACGCCTCACATCGAGGGCGCGCCGACCGTTCTGCTCTACGCGCACCACGACGTGCAGCCGGTGGGCGAGCTCGACCGCTGGAGCATGGATCCCTACAAGGCCGAGGTTCGCGGCGACCGCATCTACGGCCGCGGCTCGTCCGATGACGGCGCTGGCATCACGGTCCACCTCGGTTCGCTGTCGATCCTGGGCGGGGACCTGCCGGTCAACGTCGTCGTGTTCATTGAGGGCGAGGAAGAGATTGGTTCTCCGTCGTTTACGGCGTTCCTCGACGCTCATAAGGATGAGCTCGCTGCCGACGTTATCGTCGTGACGGACTCCTCGAACTGGAAGGTGGGCGAGCCAGCCGTTACCTCGACCCTGCGCGGCAACGCGATTGTGACCGTCGATGTGACTGTTGCCGACCATGCGGTGCACTCGGGCGCGTTCGGCGGCCCGCTGCTCGATTCCGTCGCGATTTCCTCGATGCTGATTGCCTCGCTCTTTGATGAGAAGGGCGACGTCGCGGTTCCTGGCCTGGGTGGCTCGGATCACGCGGACGTGGATTGGCCGGAAGAGGAGCTGCGCGCCGCGGCCGGTATGGTCGAGGGCCTGCAGCTGGCGGGCTCGGGCGACATCGCGGCCCGCATGTGGACCAAGCCGTCGATCTCGGTCATCGGCTTCGACGCTCGTCCCGTCTCCAACGCCTCGAACACGATTGCCCCGCACACGCGCTTCCGCCTGTCGATGCGTACGGTGCCGGGCGTGGATCCCGCCGAGGCTCAGGCTAAGCTCGTGGACTACCTGCTCTCCCACGCCCCCTTCGGTGCGCGCGTCGAGGTCACGGCTGAGGATGCGGGCGCCGGCTACCAGGCCGACATGGATTCCCCCGTGACGAAGGCTCTGCACGAGTCCCTCACCGAGGCCTGGGGCGTTCCCTCGGTCAACATCGGTGTGGGTGGCTCGATCCCGTTCATCTCGGACTTCCAGCGCATCTTCCCGAATGCGCAGGTCGTCGTCACCGGCGTCGAAGACCCTATGACGAACGCTCACTCCGAGGACGAGTCGCAGTCGATCTCCGACCTGAAGGCTGCAATCCTCGCCGAGGCGCTTCTGCTGACGCGCGTGGCGTCCCTGTGACACGTGTCGTCATTGCCGGTCGGTGGGATGGGGGAGTACCCGCCTCGCCGACCGGCGACGCACTCGGTGCCATCCGCCGGGGCGTCCTCGCCGGTGCCTCGGACCCGGGGGTGGTGACGGTTCCGTTTGGAACCGGTCCGACGTTCGACGAGGCCGTGGCTGCGCTGGGTTCCCAGGCCTCGTTCGTGCGTGTGCCCACCGACGCCTCGTCGTCGCGCGAGGCGGGCGAGCGCGTGGCCGATTCGCTCCGCAGCGGCGCCGCCGTGATCGTCGAGGGCGGGCATAATTCCTCCCCCGATTGTGGCGTCGGTTTTCTCGAAGGCCTCCTGGGTGCCCCTGCCATTGACCCAAGGCAACCGGAGGCACTCGCCGATGCCCTGACGCGCGCCCAGGCCCTCGTGAGCAATGCCGGCGCGGACCTTGTGTGCGCGGCGTCGACCGCGCGCCCGCTGCTGGGTCTGGACTCGGTCCTCGCCGTCGCACCCGACCTGGAACCGATCGAGGCCCAGGACACCGCTCTGACGGCCGCTCTCACGCAGGCGTTCGCCCATCGTCCGCTCGGGCGGCGCCAGCTGCTCGACGGCGCGGACGTGCACCCGGCCCGCCAGCGCGGCTCCGGTGCAGGCGGCGGCGTCGGAGCGGTTATCGCCGCCATCGGTGGGCGCATCGTCTCGACCGGTGATGTGCTCTCCCAGCTGCTGCGCCTCGACGACGTCGTGAGCGGAGTCGACCTCGTCATTGTCGCGGAGCCCGAACTGTCTTCCCCGCTGCTCGCGGAGTCCACGCTCGACTGCGTGACTCGCGCGGCTTCGACGCACGCGCTGCCGGTCGTCGCCATCACCCACAGGTCCAGCCTGTCGCATTTCGAGAAGGCCGAATGGGGGCTTCACGGCGTCTTTGAAACGGAGGGATCCGTCACGCTCGAAGACGCTGGACGCCGCGTAGCCCGCACCTGGTTACGCTAAGCGCGCATTCCACCCGTGGCGCCGGGCGCCTGCGGGGGAGTAGTGTGTCAAGGGAATACGTCTATTCGTCACGAAAAGGAGCATCATGTCCGAGTCCGCAACTCAGGCTCCCACCCACGAGGTCACCCTCACCGACGTCGCAGCCGCGAAGGTCAAGAGCCTCCTCGAGCAGGAGGGTCGCGACGACCTGCGCCTGCGCATCGCCGTTCAGCCCGGTGGCTGCTCCGGCCTGATCTACCAGCTGTACTTCGACGATCGCACGCTCGACGGTGACGCGATTCGTTCCTTCGACGGCGTTGAGGTCGTCGTCGATCGCATGAGCGTTCCCTACCTGAGCGGCGCCACGATCGACTTCGCCGACACCATCGAGCGTCAGGGTTTCACGATCGATAACCCGAACGCCCAGAACACCTGCGCCTGCGGCGAATCCTTCCACTGAGCCGAAAGAACACCATTCCATGATGTCCTCTCTGCGCCGTTTCGGCGCCCTCGCTGGCGCCGCCGCGCTCGTCCTCGGACTCGCGGCGTGCACCGACGCCTCCTCCTCCGCCCCCGCTGAGATTGATTACTCCGCCTGTTCGACGGACGACTCCGCCGACCAGAACGCGAACGTCGACCGCAGTGGCAAGGGTAACTTCCCGGCTGTCTCCGGTGACGACACCCCCGTGATCGCCGCCGGCAAGGGAAGCGAGCCGACCGACAAGGTCCTTGTCAAGACCCTTAAGCAGGGCGATGGCGCGCTCGTGTGCCCGGGCGCAACGATCAAGGCGAACTATGTGGGCGCCCTGTGGAACGGCACGGTCTTCGATTCGTCGTTCGAGCGTGGCGATGCCATCGAGTTCTCCCTCAACCAGGTGGTGAAGGGGTGGACCTACGGTCTGGCGCACACCCATGTCGGTGACCGCGTCGAGCTCGTCATCCCGGCGTCCCTCGGCTACGGCGGCCAGGCTCGCGGAAATATTCCCGCGAACGCGACTCTGGTCTTCGTCGTGGATATCGTCGGTGTTGCGACGCAGGACATCGCCGATGAGTCCATCCTCAGCAGCGGCGTGGCGACTGGCGAGGAGCTCCCCGCGGGTATCACCGTCACCGGTGAGCCGGGCGCTGAACCGACCCTGACGATCGACGAGAGCGTCGCCGCTCCACCGAGCAGAAGATGTACACGATCTACAAGGGCGTGGGTGAGGCCCTCACGGCTGATCAGACTGTCCTGTACAAGCAGGTGGTTGGCGGTTTCGGAGCGAACGGACAGACTCAGTCCTCGTGGAGCCAGGACGCCCTTCAGGCTCCTGTCGCGCAGGCTGATCTGGTGGGCACGACCGTCGGATCGCGCATCCTCATCGTGGCCCCGATTCCGGGCGAGGAAGCGCAGTCCGGTGCGGAAGCGACGCCCAATCGCGCCACTGTCTTCGTCGTCGATATCGTGGGTACGTCCTCGATGCAGTGATCTCGCGCCGACTCAGGCGAACGTCAGCGGGCGGCTCCCAGTGTGGGAGCCGCCCGCTACCCGTTAGAATGGGATCATCGCGTCGATTTGGCCGACATATGCAAGGAGAGCTTCCATGAGCGAAGAAACCGTCACTATCCTGGTTTTCAGCGACGACAAGGATCGCCGTCACGCCGTCGTCAACGGCATTGGCCTGCGTGCTTCCAAGGACACGCCCCGCATCGAATGGGTCGAGGCTGCCACGGGCTTCGGTGTCCGCGATGCTTTCGATCAGCAGGATTTCGCGATGCTGATCCTCGACGCTGAGGCGAAGAAGGAAGGCGGCATGTCGATCGCCCAGGACCTGCGCGAGACCCGTGACGGCGTGCCCCCGATCGTTTTCCTGACTGCCCGCCCGCAGGACGAGTGGCTGGCCACGTGGGCCGGAGCCGCCGCTGTCGTGGCCGATCCGATTGACCCGATTATTCTTCAGGAGACCGTCGCCGACGTGCTGCGTGGAGCCAAGTGATGGCTACGCAGGAGTGGGCGCCGATCATCACCGCGCTGACCGCCGGAGAGAGCCTCGACTACGGCCAGTCGTACTGGCTGATGGACCAGGTCATGAGCGGCGAGCTCGGCGAGGCACGTCTCGCGTCCTTCCTGACTGCGATGGCCATCAAGGGCGCCACGGTCGATGAAATACATGGTCTGGCCGATGGCATGCAGGACCACGCGGCACACGTCGAGCTGCCCAGCCGCGCGCTCGACATTGTGGGTACGGGCGGAGACGGATACAAGACCGTCAACATTTCGACGATGTCCGCCATTGTCCTCGCCGCGATGGGGATTCCGCTCGTCAAGCACGGTAACCGTGCCTCGACGTCGAAGTCCGGCTCCGCTGACGTCATCGAGGCGCTCGGCGTGAACCTCGACCTCGATGCCGACGCGCTGCGCGGCGTCTTCGATGAGGTTGGCATCGCGTTCCTGTTTGCGAACAAGATGCACCCCTCGATGCGCTTGCGGCCCCCGTGCGTCGCGCTCTCGGCTTCCCCACGGCGTTTAACGTCCTGGGACCGCTGACGAACCCCGCGCGTGTCCAGGCGTGCGCGATCGGTGCCTCACGCGAGGAGAACGCGCGCCTCATGGCGGGCGTGTACGCGTCGCGCGGCCTGAGCGCGCTCGTGTTCCGGGGCGCAAACACCGGCCTGGATGAGCTGACGACCACCGACGCGAACCAGGTGTGGCTCGTGTCGGGCGGAGCGGTTGTTGAAACCGAGTTCGATGCGCGCGAATCCCTGGGTATGGCCGCTTCCTCGATCGAGGACCTCGCCGGTGGCGAGGCGGCCGAGAACGCGGCCGTCGCCCGCGACGTGTTGTCGGGTGGCGGTGCGGACGCTGTCCGCGACGCTGTCGCCCTCAACGTGGGTGCCGGCATCCTTGCCTGGGAGGGGCTGGACAACCCCGTGACGCCAGCCGACTTCGATCAGCGCATGCGCGGTGCGGTCGAGCGCGCCCTGGCGGCGTTGGCCGATGGTTCGGGCGCGCGACTCGTTGAGCGTTGGGTGGCTGCCTCGAACGGATGACACCTGCGCGCTAGGTGCGTGCAGACAGATACTGATGGGCGGTTGCGTGGGCCAAGAGCTCGCGCAGCCGCCCGTCGCGTAGCGGGCTGGCAATGGGCTGCGCCCAGGGCAGGGGACCGTTCCATTCGACGAGGCGCGTTCCCTCGCGGCATAGCTCGGCGCACAGGAGCGACGTCTCCGCCCACGAGGCCACGGTGGCGGCTATCCCGCCGGTGTCGACGGGCTGCGTGGAGGTCAGGACATCGATCCACGGGGACGGGTCGGAGCGCGGAGGCACAACGACCGAACTAAGGTGACGGCCGTATGAGGCCACGTGCAGAATCCAGCCTGGTTCCCCGCCATCGCGACGTGAGCCCCAGACGATGCGCGGGGCCGCCAGGATGGGGCGCATGGTGGAGCGCTCGACGCCCGCGATGTAGGCGCTCAGCTCGTCGCGCGCTCCTGCCGCCGCCTCGAACAGCCCCTGCGCGGACAGACGCTCCATGACGGAGGTGAGTGCGTGGGGCACCGTGAGCGAAGAGGCGGCCACGGCCTCGTCGAGGATGGCACGCGGGGAGTCGTGATCGGCCTGGGCGAGCACGCGCTCGATCGCTCCCGCAGCGCGCTGAGCGTGCGCGCGCGTGCCGAAGGGGCCGAGGGCGCGCGGCAGGTCGTCGAGCGTGACGGAGGAGACGACGCGGGGGCGGCCGGCCTCTGCGATGACCCAGTGTTGGGATCCTTGACGCCTCGACGCGGAGTTGTAAGGCGGCGCGAGGGCCTTGATGTCGCGCAGTTCCCGGATCCTCGCCTCGAGAATCGAGGCGGTCGGATAGGGGCGCACCCCCGCAGCCAGGGACACCATGCGCTGCACCTTCGGCCGCTTCTCGCCCTTCGTGTAGTAGCTGCCCACGCGCGATTTCAGCGACGAGGCCGACCCCACGTAGAGGGTGTCTCCCGCGGTGTCGATGAAGTGGTAGACCCCGGGGGAGGCGGGCAGGTCCGCGACGAACTCGGGCGTCGAAGGACGCCTGGCAGGAGCCTGGTCCGTGAGCGCGATGAGGTCTTCGATGTCGGTGGCACCGGCACCGGCGAGCAGGTCGATGAAGCCCAGGAGGACCTCAGCCGTTGCGCGGGCGTCTCCGAGTGCTCGGTGTTCGGGAACGGTGGCGGTACCGAAGTAGGAGGCGACCGTGCCCAGCTTGTGGTTGCGCACGAGCGGGCGGGGCAGAGCGAGCCGCGCGAGCGCAAGCGTGTCGACAACGCGAACGCGAGGCCACGGGCGCGCGCACGCGCGGGCCGCACGCCGTAGGAAGCCCACGTCGAAGGACGCGTTATGCGCGACGAGGACGGGGGGAATCCGACGCTGCGAGGCCCGACCACTCCATGAAGCGTTCCAGAACGGATGCGATTGGGTCCGCGTCGGCCACCATGGCGGGGGTGATGCCGGTCAGAGATGTGATAAACGGGGGAATGGGACGCGAGGGCTTCACGAGGGAAGAAAACTCCTCCACGACCGCGCCGTTGCACACGCGCACAGCACCGATCTCCGTAATTTCCGCGCCCGCGCCCAGGCCTGTCGTCTCGAGGTCGACGACGACCCAGTGGCCGCTCGAGGCCGGCGTTCCAACGGCGTCGAGGCTGGGTTGAAGCTCGACGGACGAGGCCCTCGACAGGGCCGCCGAGACCACCGATCGAGCGAAAGGACGGGCTGACTCGCCGGGCGCTATGGTTTCCCCACAATCGCGCACGGGAGTTCGTTTCGTCATACAGTTGATACTAATTCGTTCGCGCGCTCGCGCGCCCGTCGAGACTTCAGGAGTGACAGTGGCGTTCTATCAGGCTCTCAAGGCGACCGGCAGCCCCATTCTGAAGGCAGCCTATCACCCGTGGATCCGCGGCAAGGAGAACATTCCCGCCGAGGGACCGGCCATCCTCGCGTCCAACCACAACGCCGTGTGGGACTCGGTCTTCCTGCCGATGATGCTCGACCGAGAGGTCGTTTTCATGGGCAAGGCCGACTACTTTACGGGCACCGGTCTCAAGGGGTGGATGACAAAGGAATTCATGCGCGCCGTCGGCACCATCCCCGTGGACCGCACCGGTGGTCGCGCATCCGAGGCCGCTCTCAACGCCGGCCTGAAGCGCCTGCGCGACGGTGAACTCTTCGGCATCTATCCGGAGGGCACCCGCAGCCCCGACGGGCGCCTCTACCGCGGCAAGACCGGCGTCGCCCGCCTCGCGCTTCTGTCCGGCGCCCCCGTCATCCCCGTCGCGATGATCGGCACCCATGCCGCCCAGCCCATCGGCCAAAAGATTCCCTCGCGCACGAACATCGGCATGGTGATCGGCGAGCCCCTGGACTTCTCGCGCTACCGCGGCCTCGACAAGGACCGCTACGTCCTGCGTGCGATCACCGACGAGATCATGTACAACCTGATGCTCCTGTCCGGCCAGGAATACGTGGACCTGTACGCCGCCGACGTGAAGGCCCAGCTGGCCGCCGAGGGGGCTTTCGAAGGTCCCGTTCCCTCCAACGGTCGCCCGGCCCCCGGTGGACGCACCGCCCCAGACGTGCCCATTCCGACCGCTCCCGAGGAGGAGGACGGCGAGGACGAGAAGGCCTCGGAAAAGGAGTAACAGGACTCGACCGTGGCCGATGGTTGGTGCTCGCGCTCGCGTTTCGTGGGACGGGCGTCCTTGGCGAAACGTGATGTGAGCCAGGTAGAATGAACTGTGCCCTGCGCTCGCGCGCGGGCCCGTACCTAACCAACCTGAGAAAGGTGACATTCATGTCGGTCCGTCGTGTTGCCCTGCTGACCGCAGGTGGCTTCGCACCGTGCCTGTCCTCCGCCGTCGGTGGACTCATCGAGCGCTACAACGAGATTGATCCCTCCGTCGAGATCATCGCTTACCAGAACGGCTACCACGGCCTGCTCACCGGCAACTACGTGCTGGTGGACGAGGAAGCGCGCAAGCACGCCGCCGTCCTGCACCGCTTCGGTGGCTCCCCGATCGGTAACTCCCGCGTCAAGCTGACGAACAAGAAGAACCTGGTCGAGCGCGGCCTCGTGTCCGAGGATGAGGATCCGCTGCAGAAGGCTGCCGAGCAGCTGCGCGCCGACGGCGTGGACGTCCTGCACACCATCGGTGGCGACGACACCAACACGACGGCCGCCGACCTGGCCGCCTACCTGGAGGAGCACGACTACCACCTGACGGTCGTGGGCCTGCCCAAGACGATCGACAACGACGTTGTGCCGATCCGCCAGTCCCTGGGTGCATGGACCGCCGCTGAAGAGGTCTCCGAGTACTCCCAGAACATCATCGGCGAGCACCGCTCCAACCCCCGCATGCTCATCATCCACGAGATCATGGGCCGCCACTGCGGTTGGCTGACCGCCGCCGGTTCGAAGTGCTACCACGACTGGCTGAAGACCCAGGAGTGGGTGCCCTCGATCGGCCTGTCGCAGGAGCGTTGGGACATCCACGCCATCTTCCTGCCCGAGATGAAGATCGACCTGGACGCCGAGGCCGCGCGCCTGAAGGCGATCATGGACGAGCAGGGCAACGTCAACATCTTCCTGTCCGAGGGCGCTGGCGTCCCCGAGATCATCGCGGAGATCGAGGCTGCCGGTGGCGAGGTTCAGCGTGACCCCTTCGGCCACGTCAAGCTCGACACGATCAACCCCGGCCAGTGGTTCGCCAAGCAGTTCGCCGAGAAGATCGACGCCGAGAAGGTCATGGTCCAGAAGTCCGGATACTTCTCGCGTTCGTCGCGCGCCAACGCCGACGACCTGCGTCTCATCAAGTCGATGACCGACCTCGCCGTCGAGTGCGCCTTCAAGGGCGAGTCCGGCGTTATCGGCCACGACGAGGAGGACGGCGACCGCCTGAAGGCCATCCCGTTCCCGCGCATCGCGGGCGGCAAGCCCTTCGACATCTCCGCCCCCCTGGTTCGTCGAAATGATGGCCGAAATCGGCCAGACCGTCGAGCCCGCCGGCGAGTGAGTCGCTCCGCGTGATTCCTTCGATCACTCCCGGACGCGGCGGCGAGCCTGTGCGTAAGCCTCGCTCCCGCCGCGTCCCTGAGCGTCTGTGGTCGCCCGAGTCCGGGGAGCGCGCGCCCTGGGACACGTGGCGCGGCCTGGACGCTGCCCAACAGCCTTCCTATGCGGATGCGGAGCACCTCAGTGCTGTGACGGCGCAGCTGCGCCGTCAGCCGCCGCTCGTGTTCGCCGGGGAGGTTGACGATCTGCGCACGTGGATGGGCGCGGCTGCCCGCGGCGAGGCCTTCGTCCTGATGGGCGGTGACTGCGCCGAGACCTTCGCCGAGGCGACGGCTGATCACGTGCGCCTGAAGATCCAGACGCTGCTGCAGATGGCGGTCGTGCTCACCTACGGCGCGTCCCTGCCGGTTATCAAGGTTGGCCGTATCGCCGGCCAGTACGCCAAGCCGCGTTCGGCGGACATGGAAACGCGTGACGGCGTCACGCTGCCCAGCTACCGAGGCGACGCCGTGAATTCCTTCGAGTTCACTCCCGAGGCCCGCGAGCCCGACCCGCAGCGCCTGCTGTCGCTGTACAACCACGCGGCCTCGACGTTGAACCTGATCCGCGCCTTCACGAAGGGCGGTTACGCGGACCTGCGTCAGGTGCACCGCTGGAATCAGGGTTTCATGTCGAACCCTGCCTATGCGCGCTACGAGTCGCTGGCAGAAGACATCCACCGGGCGATTAAGTTCATGGGTGCCGCTGGCGTCGACTTTGAGACGCTGCGAGACGTCGACCTGTATTCGTCCCACGAGGCGCTGCTGCTCGAGTACGAGTCAGCCATGACGCGCATTGATTCGCGGACGGGCGAGCCCTACAACACGTCCGCTCATTTCCTGTGGGCGGGGGAGAGGACGCGCGACGAGGAGGGCGCTCACATCGAGCTGCTGTCGCGTGTTCGCAACCCGATTGGGGTCAAGCTCGGCCCGTCGACCACGCCGGATCAGATGCTCTCGCTTATCGATCGCCTCAACCCGGATGGTGAGGAGGGGCGCCTGTCGTTCATCACGCGCATGGGCGCAGGGCGCATCCGCGAGGCGCTTCCGCCGCTGCTGGAAGCCGCGCGCGAGGATGGTCGTCCGGTTACGTGGATGACGGATCCGATGCACGGCAACACGATTACCTCGTCGACCGGCTACAAGACGCGTCGCTTCGAGACGGTCATGGACGAGGTCCGTGGCTTCTTCGAAGCACACGAGGCCTCGGGCACGGTCCCGGGTGGCCTGCACATCGAGCTCACCGGCGACGACGTGACCGAGGTGATTGGCGGTAGTGAGCACATTGATGACGAGGCGTTGCGCGACCGCTACGAGACGCTCGTGGATCCTCGTCTGAATCACCAGCAGAGCCTGGAGATGGCCTTCCAAGTCGCCCAGTACCTGGCGAAGGGTTCTTCCTCCGAGGAGAACTGATCGACTGCGAAATCCCCGGCCTCGTCTGTCATGGACGAGGCCGGGGATCTGTCTATGCGCTCTGCTGTGCCGGGCGGCGCGGTGCGTCAGACGATCGTGATCGTGATGACGCTACCCTTCTTGACCATCGTGCCTCCGGCGGGGTCGGTGGCGCGCACCGTACCGAAGAAACCACCGAGAATCGCTTCTTCCTGCACGCTGAATCCGGCGTTTTCGAGGATGGTTCGAGCTTCCTGGCGCTGGCGCCCCACGACGTCGGGGACGGCGACCTTCTCGGGTCCCTTGGACACCGTGTAAGCGACGGTGTCGCCGCGGTGCAGGATCGTTCCCTCGTTGGTCTGCTGGGAGATAACCTGGCCTTCCGCGACCGTATCGGAGAACGCCTCGGTGGGAGTAGCGACGAGGCCAAGGCCTTCGATGGCGCTCTTCGCGGCGTCGGCGCTCATCCCGCCCAGCGAGGGGGACCGTCAGAGGCTCTCGGCCCTTGGACAATACGACGTCGACAGCCGTGTCATGCGGCACCGAGGTGCCGGACGGCACGGACTGGGAGATGACCTGGCCCTGCGGCACGTCCTCAGAGTAGGCATCGGTGATTGCTCCGAGAGCCAGGCCAGCCTGCGTGAGCACCTTTTTCGCGTCATCCTGACTCTTGCCGGACACGTCGGGCACGTTCTTCATGTCCACACCCTTGGACACGTAGAGCTGCACCTCGGCGCGCTTGTGCACGGGCTCGCCGCCTGACGGATCAGAATGGGTGATAGACCCGGATGCGACGTCGTCCGAAAACTCCTCCTCGACGGTGGAGGCAAGGCCCATTGCGTTCAGCTCGGCCTGGACCTCTGCCAGGGGACGACCGTCGGTCGTGGGCATGGTCAGGTAGGAGCCCGGGCCGTACTCGGTCCACCACCAGCTGCCGCCGATACCCGCTACGGCAAGCAGGAGGACGACGAGGCTCACCCACAGGGCAGCGCGCTTATAGTCGTGTTCGACGCGTTCTCCGAAACCTTGGGGATTGGGGCCGAGGTGTGGACCGTGGCGAGCGTCGACGGTGCGGGTAGCGGCAGCGGACGCGTGAACTGGGCGGAGATGACCTCCGTGTTCAGTGCGCTGGTTTCCGAAGAGTCAGCGCGGTCGGAGGGTGGGACTTCGGCACGCCGGCTAGCGAGCTCTGAAGGGATGGTTGCAGCCGCCCGCGCGACTAGGTCGATCGCATCCGATGCGTCGGCGGGTCGAGAGGCGGGGTCACGGGCCGTGAGGGCGGCGACGAGATCGTCGATCTCTCGAGGAATCCACGGCTGGGCCTGCGACGGGCTGGGCACGTCGTCGGAGACGTGGTGGGTTGCGATCTGCAGCGGCGACTCGCCCGCCCAAAGGAACGGAGCCCGTGAGCATCTCGTAGAGCATGATGCCCACGGAATAGATGTCTGAACGTGCGTCCGCCACGCCCGTTGTGGCGATCTCGGGTGCGATGTATGCGACTGTTCCGAGCATGTTGCCCGTCGAGGACATCGAGACCTCGGAGGCCGCTCGCGCCAAGCCGAAGTCGGTGACTTTGGCGGGGCCATCGGTGGGAACGAGGATGTTCTCGGGCTTGATGTCACGGTGGATAACGCCGACGCGGTGAGCGGCGCGCAGGGCCTCGAGAATGTCGGTCGTGTAGCGCAGCGCCTGCGGGATTGTGAAGGCACCCTGCGCGCGCACGAGCTGGCGGAGGTTGGTTCCGTCAATGAGCTCCATCACAAGGAATCCCTGTCCGGTGATCACACCCTGATCGAAGACGGAAACGACGCCCGGGTGAACAATGCGGGCTGCGGAGCGCGCCTCACGGCGGAAGCGTGCGACGAAATCCTGGGAGTCCGCCAGGTGTGGGTGCATGACCTTCAGAGCGACGGGGCGGTCCAGGCGCTCGTCTTGGGCGATGTACACGGTTGCCATGCCGCCGCGCGCCAGACGGCGCGTGACTCGGTATCGTTCGTCGACCAGGAGCCCGATCAACGGGTCGGTCTGGTCGAATGTCTGTTCGTCGCTCACCTGGTCGATTCTATGAGAGTTTTCGCGAAAATATGGGAAGAGTGAGTGTCGGAGCGCCGTACAAATGGGGTAATCTTGCGCTCATGACCAGTGCTGATATCACCGTGTTGCCCACCGACGAGGTCTGCCGACTGCTCGGCATCGAGGAGCGTCGCCTGAAGCAGTTGATCCGTGACCGCGTCCTGATCGAGGCACGCGGGGACGACGGTATGCGCGGGGTTCCTCAGGACGTCCTCGTCAAGGGCGCGAACGGTTGGGAACCGCTCCCGTTCCTGCGGGGCACGCTGACGCTTCTGGCCGATGACGGTTTTACCGCAGAGGAATCGCTCGCCTGGCTGTACGCCGAACAGGACGAACTGGGTGAGCGTCCCATCGACGCGCTCACGTCGGGCCGTCACCATCGCGTCAACCGCATCGCCTCGACGCTGGCCTTTTGAGCCGCCTGCCTCAGTAGCCAGGCGTCAGGCGCGCCTGGCGGTGAGGAGAGAGCACAGATCGCGCGCCATTGCGCGGGCGTCATCATCGAAACCGGAGGCATCGAGCGCGGCGTGACCGTCAGCGACGAGGCGCGCAATCTCCGCTTCGTGTGCGGCGCGCCCGTTGCGCTCGACAATCTCGGTGGCTGTCGCGATCTGCTGTGCCGAGGCCTCGGCGACACCAAGAACGTCGGTCAGCGCGCGGCGCTCGGCGGGGGAGGAAGCCTCCCAGGTGAGCGCGAGGAGGGCGGTGCGCTTTCCTTCGCGCAGGTCATCCCCGGCGGGCTTGCCGGTGACGGCAGGGTCACCGAAGACGCCCAGATCATCGTCGCGCAGCTGGAACGCCAGGCCCCACGGGGTGAGGATCGTATCGAGGATGTCCAACAGCTCGGCGACATCAGCAATTGAGGGCGCTCCGCAGATCGCGCCAAGAATGGCGGGGTGAACGACCGAGTAGTGCGCCGACTTGTGTAGTGCAACCTCGAGGGAATCGCTCGTGCTGAGCGCGTCCGTGCGCTCCGGATCCAGCCGGGTCTGTTCGGCGGTGATGTCCAGATACTGGCCGAGCGCCACTTCCGCGTGCATGTCCGCGAAGCGCGTCGTGAAGGCACGCGCGCAGTCCTCCCGCAGGGTGAGCGCCTGTTCATCTGCCGCGGCGGTCGCCGCTGAGAAGAGGAAATCGCCGACCAAGATGGCGGCGTGACGGCCGAAGTCTGTCGATGACCCAATCCACGATGAGGATGCGTGATGATCCGCGAGCGTCCTATGCGGGGTGGGTATCCCGCGCCGCTCGTCTGCCTTGTCGATGATGTCGTCGTGGACGAGGGCGCTGGCCTGATACAGTTCGAGCGCGGCACTGAGGTGGGGGAGTGACACCCGGTCGAGCGCGGTGCCGGAGCTGAGCGCGTAGCCGACGTGTGCCATGAGTGCGCGGAAGCGCTTGCCTCCGGATACGGACGCAAGAACCGCACGCGAAAATTCTTCGGATCTGCCCGAAGCGCCGGCGCGAGCGAGGAGTGTGGCGAGGCTCGTGGCCGTCGCCTCGTCGATACGGGGACGCAGCGTTGCGAAACTGTCGCTCAGAGTCATGAGGCCACTCTAACCGAGGAGCCGGGGGATGCGTGGTCTTAAGGTGGGGCATCCTCACACCTACCGCCAGGAAAACTACGTGGTAAGGCACTAGACTGGCGATGGTATGCCGATTTGCAATCGGCTCTGTTGTGCATGCCCATCAATGAAAGGGACCCGTGTGAGTGCATCTCGCGCTTCGGCAAAGGACTCCGCGACGACTGAGGAAACCACGGAGGTGACGACCCCCGCAAAGAAGACGACGCGCGCCAAGAAGGCCGTGGCGGACGCGGCGAGCGCCCCCGCCAAGGAAAAGAAGTCTGCAGCGAAGAAGGCGCCGGCGAAGAAGGCTCCCGCGAAGAAGACGACAAAGAAGGCCGCTGACGCCGAGGTTGTCGAGGAGAAGGCTCCCGCGAAGAAGGCCGCTGCTAAGAAGACCGCGAAGAAGGCCGACGCTGAGGAGAAGGCCGCCAAGAAGCCCGCTGCTAAGAAGACCGCGAAGAAGGCCGACGCTGAGGAGAAGGCCGCCAAGAAGCCTCGCGGACGCAAGAAGAAGGACGAAGAGGTCGTCGAATCGATTGTTCCCGAGATCGGGGACACTGAGGACGTGGACTTCGAGCCCACGGGTGAGGACCTCGAGGATCCGGAGCTTGAGGCTGGCACCGACGACGAGGAAGTGGCTGACGCCGAGGAAGAAATCGAGGAAGAGGACGCTAAGGTCTCCGAGGGTGCGGCTCTGCGTGAGCGCACCAACGACGGTATTCACGTGAAGGGTGGATTCGTCGTCTCCGACTCTGACGAGACCGACGAGCCTATTCAGCAGGTGACGGTCGCCGGTGCGACCGCTGACCCGGTTAAGGACTATCTCAAGCAGATCGGCAAGGTCTCGCTGCTGAATGCTGAGCAGGAAGTTGACCTGGCTCGCCGTATCGAGGCTGGTCTGTACGCCGAGTACAAGCTCAAGAACCGGGCTGACGAGATGACCAGCCGCGAGCGTCGTGAGCTGCACTTCCTCGCGCAGGATGGCCAGCAGGCGAAGAATCACCTGCTCGAGGCGAACCTCCGTCTGGTCGTCTCGCTCGCGAAGCGCTACACCGGGCGCGGCATGCAGTTCCTGGACCTCATCCAGGAAGGTAACCTGGGCCTCATTCGCGCCGTCGAAAAGTTCGACTACACGAAGGGCTACAAGTTCTCGACTACGCCACCTGGTGGATCCGCCAGGCGATCACCCGTGCCATGGCCGACCAGGCGCGCACGATCCGCATTCCGGTTCACATGGTTGAGGTCATCAATAAGCTGGCCCGCGTCCAGCGTCAGATGCTGCAGGATCTGGGCCGCGAACCCACGCCCGAGGAGCTCGCGAAGGAACTCGACATGACCGCAGAGAAGGTCGTCGAGGTCCAGAAGTACGGTCGTGAGCCGATTTCGCTGCACACGCCCCTCGGCGAGGACGGCGACTCCGAGTTCGGTGACCTCATCGAGGACTCCGAGGCCATCGTGCCTGCGGACGCCGTGTCGTTCACCCTGCTGCAGGAGCAGCTCCACCATGTCCTGGATACGCTGTCTGAGCGTGAAGCTGGTGTCGTGTCGATGCGCTTCGGTCTGGGTGACGGTCAGCCGAAGACTCTCGACGAGATCGGCAAGGTCTACGGTGTGACGCGCGAGCGCATTCGTCAGATTGAGTCCAAGACCATGTCGAAGCTGCGTCACCCGTCGCGTTCGCAGGTGCTGCGCGACTACCTCGACTGACGCGCCATTGATATTCATGGGGGCCAGGAACGATCGTTCCTGGCCCCCATGACAACATCGTCACAATGCGTGCGTGTTCGGGTGGCACCATCGCGTAGTGAGGCTTCGGTGAGGCAGGATGATCTCATGCTTGAGGGTGCACTGATTCTTGTTTTGACCGTTGTTCTGGTTCTCGTTGTCGCCGCTGGTGTCGTCGCGGTGCTGGCGCTGTCGCGCCGTAGCGCGGACGAGTGGAAGGGCGTCATCAAGCGTGAGAGTGAAGAAATCGCGGTTGAGGTCAAGACCAACCACTCGCTCCCCAAGCGTGCGGCCACGTCGCCGGATGGGCCCGTTGTTCCGCGTACTGCGTCCCTGCAGTCGATGCTCCAGGGCGCCGAATCGAAGAGCGCCTACTTCGACGCTGACCGTCTCCCCGGCATCGATCGCTCGAAACTGTCACCGACCGCGTCAGCGAGCGTCTTGACCGTGGACGTCGTCATGCTGATGGTGGCGCACAGCCGAGTCAGGAGTCGACGCAGGCCTAACTTCGTGATGCCGCACTCAGGTTTTCTGTGAAGAGCGTCCATAGGGGATAATGACCCTATGGACGCTTTTATTTCCCTACCTTCAGTCGCCGTGGGCGGTTGTCATCGCCCTGGCGGTCGCCGTGCTCATCGGTGTGCTTATTCGCGTCGCCGTGACTTCGCGGAGGCGCTCTTCCGATGACGTAACAGTTCAGCCGCAGGTTCAGGCCCCGGCTGATGCTCCGTCTGAGGCTCCCACTCAGGCGCCGAGCATTGACACTGACCAGCCGCGCGCGGGTCCGGTCGATATCTCTGAGTCCACCCCCGATGAAACCGCCCCGGTTGTCGAGGCGCCCACCTCGTCGGTCGAACGTCCCGAGCCGGTGCGCGGCCGCATGGAGCGCCTGCGTGAACGTCTGGCTTCCTCCGGTTCGCTGGGCCGCGCGATTCTTGGCGTGCTGAGCCGCGGACAGCTCGGCGCTGCCGACTGGGAGGAGATTGAGGAATCCCTCCTCATCGCCGACCTTGGCCTCGAGGCCACGGACACGCTGATGGAGGCGCTCAAGCGCCGCGTCGCCGTCGAGTCCGTGACCGACGAAGCTCGTATTCGAGAGATCCTCCGCGAGGAGCTCCTCGCTCTCGTTGGCCCGGACATGGATCGTTCTCTCAATCTTGAGCGCCCCGAGGTCGATGGTGTCACCAAGCCTGCCGTCGTCCTCATGGTCGGCGTCAACGGCACCGGAAAGACGACAACTGTCGGCAAGCTCGCGCGTATCCTCGTCGCGGAAGACAAGTCCGTGATTCTGGGTGCTGCCGATACCTTCCGTGCCGCCGCAGCCGACCAGCTGGCCACGTGGGGTGAGCGCGTGGGCGTAGACGTTGTGCGCAGTGACCGCGAGGGTGCCGATCCGGCTTCCGTCGCTTTCGAGGCCGTGCGCGAGGGCGTTGATCGTGACGTCGACGTGGTGCTCGTCGATACCGCGGGCCGCCTCCAGAACAAGTCGACGCTGATGGACGAGCTCGGCAAGATCAAGCGCGTTATGAGCAAGCAGGCGCCGGTCTCCGAGGTGCTTCTGGTGCTCGATGCAACCACGGGGCAGAACGGCATGAAGCAGGCCGAGGTCTTTGCTGAGGCCACCGGCGTGACCGGCATCGTTCTGACTAAGCTCGACGGCTCCGCCAAGGGCGGCATCGTCGTGTCCGTCCAACGTGCGCTGGGTGTACCGGTGAAGTTCGTTGGCCTCGGTGAGGGTGCCGATGATCTGGCACCCTTCGATCCCGCCAGCTTCGTCGACGCGATCGTGGGTTCCGCGCAGGGCTGAACCTGCCGCCATGACATGTGCCTCGGCCCCGGTGAGACGACTCCCGGGGCCGAGGTGCGCTAACCTGTGCCTAGTACAGCCGCCATCTTGGGAGTAAACACGTGTTTGGAAACCTGTCAGATCGCCTGACCCAGTCCTTCCGCAGCCTGCGTAGCCGCGGCGTCCTGACCGAGTCGGACGTCGATCGCGCGATTTCCGACATTCGTCGCGCCCTCATCGACGCCGACGTTGCGCTCCCCGTCGTTCGCCAGTTCACCTCGCAGGTGCGCGAAAAGGCCTACGGGGCTGCCCGCTCGAAGGCCCTCAACCCCGGCCAGCAGGTCGTCTCCATCGTGCACGAGGAGCTCGTCGAGATCCTCGGCGGTGCGACGCGCGAGCTGACGTTCGCTGAGTCCGGCCCCACCGTCTTCATGCTCGCCGGTCTTCAGGGCGCCGGTAAGACCACCCTGGCCGGAAAGCTGGGCAAGTGGCTGCGTGAGGAAGGCAAGACCGTCCTCCTCGTCGCCTCCGACCTCCAGCGTCCCAACGCCGTTCAGCAGCTGCAGGTTGTCGGCGAGCGCGCCGGTGTGAAGGTGTGGGCGCCCGAGCCCGGCAACGGTGTGGGCAATCCCGTCGAGGTCGCGCGCAGCGGCGTCGAGTTCGCACGCCAGAGCGGTATCAACGTGGTCATCGTCGATACGGCCGGTCGCCTCGGCGTCGACCAGGAGATGATGGACCAGGCGATCGCCATCCGCGACGCCGTGAATCCGCACGAGATCATGTTCGTCCTCGACGCCATGGTCGGTCAGGACGCGGTTTCCACGTCCACGGCCTTCCGCGACGGTGTCGGCTTCACGGGCGTCGTCCTGTCTAAGCTCGACGGCGATGCCCGCGGTGGTGCTGCGCTGTCCGTGCGCGGCGTGACCGGCGCTCCGATCCTCTTTGCGTCGACGGGCGAGGGCCTTGACGACTTTGAGCGCTTCCACGCCGACCGTATGGCGGGCCGCATCCTCGACATGGGTGACATCCTCACCCTCATCGAGCAGGCCGAAAAGAAGATGGACGCCGAGGAGGCGGAGAAGGTCGCGGCTAAGGCGATGGCCGGCCAGCTCACCCTCGCCGACTTCCTGAGCCAGCTTCAGCAGATCAAGAAGCTCGGCTCAATGAAGAAGATGCTCGGCATGATCCCGGGCGCCGCGCAGATGCGCGAGCAGATTGAGAACTTCGACGAGCGCGAGGTGGATCGTGTCGAAGCGATCGTCCGCTCGATGACCCCCGCCGAACGTGAGGACGTGTCGATCCTGAACGGCTCTCGTCGTGCGCGTATTGCTCGTGGTTCCGGCACGACAGTCACCGAGGTCAACCAGCTTGTGCAGCGCTTTGAGGCCGCGCGAGAGATGATGGCGCAGATGGGCCAGATGGGTGGCGGCGTGCCCGGCATGGGTGCTCTGCCTGGCCGTGGCGGCAAGGCGAAGCAGAAGGCCAACGCGCGTAAGGCGCAGGCACAGCGTGCTCGCATGAAGAAGAGCGCGCGCTCCGGTAACCTGCGAAGCGTCGCCAGCAGGAGCTTGAGGCCATGCTGCCGCCGTCCGAGCGCAGCGCGCCTGCGGGCTCATCCTTCGGTGTTACTCAGGAGGCGCCCGCTCCGCGTCCGACGATCGACGATCTGCCGGACGACGTCAAGCGCATGCTCGGCCAGCTCTGAGGCATGGAGTTCTCAGGCCTCGCCCTGTGGGCGGATAGCGCGTCGGAGCGCCCGCAGTGGGTGCGCGGCACGTGGCGTGTGGACGGGGGAGTCATCCGCCGTGTGAGCGATGAAGAATCCGCGTCATCGGTGGGATTCATCGTGCCCGGCATGGTGGATACGCACTGCCACATCGGGTACTCGGACACCGGTTCGGTGGACGAGGCCGAGATGGTGGAACAAGCTCGCGTGACTCTCGCGAGCGGCGTGACCGTCGTACGCGACTGTGGCGTGCCGGTCGATAACTCGTCGGCGGCGAGGGCAACCGGGCTTCACCTGATCCGCTGCGGCCGCCATGTTGCACGCCCGAAGCGGTACATGCGCGACCTGCCGCTTGACGTTGAGAATCAGAACGAGCTGCCCGAGGTGCTCGCATCGATGGCGCACTCCTCCGATGGCTGGGTGAAGATCGTCGGAGATTGGATCGATCGCAGCGGCGGTGCCGACTCCGACCTGATGCCTCTGTGGGACCGCGCCGTCCTGAATGATGCGGTTGCCGCCGTGCACGAGGCTGGGGCGCGGATTGCCGTCCACGCCTTCTCCCATGGCGTCATTGACTCGCTCATCGAGGCCGGCGTTGACGACATCGAACACGGTAGCGGTATCGATGCAGATCAGGCCTGCGAGATCGCCGCGCGTGGCATCGCGGTGACGCCGACGCTTCGCCAGGTTGAGCTCTTCAAGGACTTTGCGGCTCAGGCGGGGGGAGAAGTACCCCGCCTATGCCGCCACCATGCAGGGCATGTACGACGCGCGGCGCTCCCACTTCCAGATGCTCGTCGACTCCGGCGTTCTCCTCCTCATGGGGACTGACTCGGGCGGCTATCAAGATCACGGAACCATCGCAGGCGAGATCGACCTGTGGCTGCAGTGGGGTGCACCCCGCGACTTCACTATCAACGCAGCCACGTGGGTGAGCCAGCGCTACCTCGGCTACCCCGGCCTCGTCGACGGGGGCCCGGCCGATTTCTTGCTCCTGGACGACGACCCGAGGATGAACCCGCTGGCCCTGTCGACGCCCGCACACGTGTTCATTGGTGGAGTGAGCGCGTGGGAGCGTCCACCTGCGTGAGATGTTCGCAGTGATCGATTTAACCGATTCGCGCGACACGGCGCACGTTCCTGACTTGGGAAACGGGCGCGAAATATGGCATAATCGCTAGCTGTACCCGGCGGTTCGTAGACCCTCTCACTGCGTGCCGTCGTGTCCCGGTCCAATGCGACCCCTGTGTTTCCCACCTTGGGACGCAAAGGTCCACACCAATTCTGAAATGGAGAGACCACTCAAGTGGCAGTTCGAATTCGCCTGAAGCGCGTGGGTAAGATCCACGCTGCCCAGTACCGTGTTGTCGTCGTCGATTCGCGCAAGAAGCGTGACGGCCGCGTCATTGAAGAGGTCGGCTACTACGATCCTCAGCCCAACCCGTCGATCATCCGCATCGACTCCGAGCGTGCCCAGTACTGGCTCGGCGTTGGCGCTCAGCCCTCCGACCAGGTCCGCAACCTGCTGGTCCTGACTGGCGACATCGCCAAGTTCAACGGCAAGGCCGACGCGGTTTCCCGCGTCATCGTCTCCGAGGCTGACAAGGCCGCCCAGGCTGAGCAGGCCATCAAGGATGCCGAGGCTGCAGCCGAGAAGTCCAAGGCCGCTGCTTCCGCCAAGAAGGCCGAGGAAGAGGCCGCAGCTGCCGCAGCCGCTGCTGAGGCTGAGGCTGCCGAGCAGGCTTCTGAGGAAGCCGCCGGAGAGGATGCCTGAGCATGCTCGCCGACGCGTTGGAGCACCTGGTCAGCGGCATCGTTGACCACCCCGAAGATGTCGAGGTGACGCCTCGTTCCATGCGACGTGGCCAGCTTCTTGAGGTTCGCGTGAACCCCGAGGATCTGGGCCGCGTCATCGGACGCGGCGGTCGGACGGCTCGCGCGCTGCGCACCGTCATGGGTGCGCTGTCCACGCGTGGCACCGTCCGCGTTGACGTCGTCGACACGGATCGCGAGTAAGACTCGCACACGTCGCGAAGGGGTCCGGCACTGCCGGGCCCCTTCGTTGTATCCTTCGGGGGAGTCCCCGTTTATCGTCAGGAGAACACATGCAGCTCACAGCCGCTATCGTCGGACCTGCCCACGGATTGCGTGGCGAGGTCATCGTGGACGTGCGCAGCGACGACCCGGAGGTCCTGGCGTCGGGCGCGCGCTTGGATATTGCAGGACAGAAGCGTCAGCTCACGGTGCGTTCCGTGCGAACACACAAGGATCGCGTGCTCGCTTCGTTCGAGGAGTGCGCGACCCGCGAGGAAGCGGAGGCCCTGCGCGGTGCACGTCTGCTCGTCGATGCCCATCCTGAAGAGGACGCCTGGTATCCCCACGAACTCAAAGGACTTGAGGCACGCACGCCTTCCGGTGACGTCCTCGGAACAGTGAGTGGCCTGACGCCGGGCACAGCGCAGGATTTGCTCCTCGTTTCCACGGATCGCGGAACTGTCATGGTTCCCTTCGTGACGGTGCTCGTTCCCACGGTCGACGTTGAGGGCGGTGTGGTCATCATCGACGCTCCTCCGGGGCTTTTTGATGACGAGGCGGTCTCGGAGCGCGAGGATCACTAAGCTCGTGCGTTTCGATCTCATCTCTATTTTCCCTGACTATTTCGCGCCCCTTCGCCTGTCCCTCATGGGTAAGGCGGAGGATGCCGGGCTTGTGCAGCTGCAGGCGCACGATCTGCGCGAGTGGGCGACCGGCAAGCATCGCAGCGTCGATGACACCCCTTACGGCGGTGGCGCGGGCATGGTGATGCGCGCGGACGTGTGGGCGCGTGCCCTCGACGAGGTCCTCGCCACGGCGCTGACGGAGCGTGACGGTGAGGGGACCCAGACCTCGTCTCGTCGCATTCTCGCGATCCCGACACCCTCGGGAACCCCGCTGACGCAGGCGGTTGTTGAGGACCTGGCGCGCGGCGACCAGATCGTCGTGGCGTGCGGACGCTACGAGGGCATCGACGCGCGTGTCGCGCAGCACTACCGCGGCGTTGGCGTCGAGGTCGTCGAGTTCTCGATCGGCGACTATGTTCTCAACGGCGGCGAGGTCGCTGCGATGGTCCTCACCGAGGCCGTCGCGCGTCTCCTCGAGGGTTTTATGGGCAACCCGGACTCCCTCGTGGAAGAGTCGCACTCCGGTGCCGGGCTCCTCGAATACCCCGTCTACACCAAGCCGCGTGAATTCCGCAGTCTCGAGATCCCCGAGGTGCTCCTCGGCGGCAATCACGCGGCGATTGAACGCTGGCGCCGCGACCGCGCGATCGAGAAGACGGTGGCGGTGCGCCCCGACCTCGCGCTCTCGCTCGACGCCGCTGCCCTCAGCGGTGACGATCGCGCGATGCTCGCGGCCTGCGGCATCGCCTACCCGGCAGCTGGCGCGGCGGAACGGCTCGACGTACGACAGGCTGAGCTTGAGGACGTCGTCGCAGTCAGTGAGCTTGCCGCGCGAACGTTCCCGGATGCCTGCCCGGAGAATCTGCCCCAGGAGGCGATCGACGAGCACATCGCCACGCAGCTGAGCGCCGATGTGTTTGACGCTCTTATTTCCGATCCCGAGCGTCACCGCCTGTTCGTCGCCGAGGTCTGGGGCGGCCTCGTCGGTTACGTGCTGACACACGTCGGCCAGGATGCATTGCCGAGCGACCTGGTGCGTCCCGGACGCGTCGAGGCGGGAAGCGCCTACCTGTCCAAGTGCTACGTGGACGCGGCCTGGCGGGGGAGTGGCATCGCCGACGTCCTGCTGGAGCGCGCCGTCGCGGACGCCGCCACGGCAGGACACCGAGCGATCGTGCTGGGAACCAACCGAGGCAACAAAGCGGCGCAGGCCTTCTACAAGAAGCACGGCTTCCGCAAGCGATCGACGCGAACCTTCGACGTCGGTGGAGTGACCAACTACGACGTCATCATGGTGCGTGATCTCACCGCCTGACGCGGCGCGACGCTAGCGCGGCGTGGCATCGCTGTGGGATAATAGCCGAGATTGTGCGCGGTTCATCCTGCCGCAGGGGGACACCGAGGCGCACGATCACACGTCAAGTGAGCGGGCTCGACCCGCCCAACCAGGCGCTTCCGACCTGCGGCAGTTGCGTCAAGGAGAAGAAATGCAGAAGCTGGACGCCGTTGATGCGGCTTCGCTGCGCGAAGACATCCCCTCGTTCCGAGCCGGCGACACCCTCAAGGTGCACGTCAAGGTCATCGAAGGTAACCGCTCTCGTATCCAGGTCTTCCAGGGTGTCGTGATCGCTCGTCGCGGTCACGGTGTGTCCTCCACGTTCACCGTCCGCAAGGTTTCCTTCGGCGTGGGCGTTGAGCGTACCTTCCCGGTTCACGCCCCCACGATCGACCACATCGAGGTCGTTACCAAGGGTGACGTGCGTCGTGCCAAGCTCTACTACCTGCGTGAGCGTCACGGCAAGGCCGCGAAGATCAAGGAACACCGTTCCGGCAAGTCCGCCTGAGGCTTGCCAGGCATACGCCTTGGCATTTTTCACGGAAAGGTCCGACACCGCGCGCCGGTGTCGGACCTCGCCGTATCCTGGGATGGTTGACGCTACGACAAGGAGATTGCATGACCCCGACAGCAGGACCGTCGCTCGGACCGCTGCACTCGCCTTCGCTTCGGGATCGTGACCGCGCGGAGGCCCGCGCCAGGCGCAATCCGCTCGTGTGGCTGCGCGAGATCCTCGTCATCATCGTTGTTGCCCTTATCATTTCCACGCTGCTTCGGGCATTCATTGTTCAGGTCTTCTGGATTCCGTCTCCCTCGATGCACAACACGCTCGTCGAAGATGACCGCATCGCCGTGTCGCGCATCGATGCCTTGACGTCGAACGTCCAGCGTGGCGACGTCGTTGTCTTTGACGACACTCTCGGCTGGTTGGGCGGCTCCGAAACGACGTCGCCCTCGATTCTGCGTCAGCTTGGCGAGTTCACCGGCTTCGTTCCGGGGGGTGGCGAGCAGACCCTCGTCAAGCGTGTCATCGGCGTCGGTGGTGACCACGTGACCTGCACGAGCGCGAACGGAAAGGTGAGCGTCAACGGGGTTGAACTCGACGAAACATACGTTCCGGAGGGCCAGGTACCCTGCGGCGAGCGCACCTTCGACGTGGTCGTCCCCGAGGGGCACCTGTGGGTGATGGGCGACAATCGTTCGAATTCCGCCGATTCGCGTTATCACATGGGTTCGGGGCAGTCTCCCTACGTGCCCGTGTCGTCGGTCGTCGGTACCGTTCAGGCCGTCATCTGGCCGACTTCCCGGTGGACGACGGACATCGCGCACCACGACGTTTTTGCCTCCGTCCCCGCCGCCTCATGACGACCGCGTCACGCGACCTCGAGGTCTCCTTGGCACAGCGGTGGGGGATCGTCGCTGGCATGGATGAGGTGGGTCGTGGGGCTCTCGCCGGTCCCGTCGCGGTTGGCGTCGCACTCATCGGTATTGACGCGCCTCCCGTCCCCGAAGGACTCACCGATTCCAAGGCGCTGACCGCTCGTCGACGCGAAGCACTCATCGAGCCCGTCCGCTCGTGGACGCTCGCCTCATCCGTTGGTTACGCTTCGCCGCAGGAAATTGATCAGTGGGGCATTATCGCTGCCCTGCGTCTGGCCGGCCGCCGCGCACTCGCCGAGGTAGCCAGCCACGGCCTCGTTCCCGGTGGCGTGCTCCTGGATGGCTCGCACAACTGGCTGTCGGCACCGGATGACTTGTTTGGTTCGATTGACGGACCGGAGGATCCCTTCGGGCGTGAGCTGCCCGTCCACATGCAGGTCAAGGCCGATGCGTCGTGCGCAGTCGTCGCTGCGGCGTCGGTCCTCGCGAAGGTTGCGCGCGATCACCTCATGCAAGAGCTGGATGATCCCGGATACGGATGGGCATCGAACAAGGGCTACGGCTCGGCAGCGCATACCCGTGCCATTACGGAACTCGGCGTGTCGGAGCAGCACCGCCGCTCGTGGAAGATGCCGACGCAGGCCACAAAGTAGGGCGCGCCGGGGTGGCGCCGCGCCGGCTGGTGCGTAGCCCGGCATGATGGTGGCGTGAGCGAAGAAATCGAAGGATACGAAAACAACCTGGAGCTGGAACTCTTTAAGGAGTACCGCGACGTCATTGGGTTGTTTAAGTACGTCGTGGAAACCGAGAGGCGTTTCTACCTGTGCAACCACGTAGACGTGCAGGCACGGCCGGTCGGTGGCGACGTCTTTTTCGAGCTGACGCTGTCCGACGCGTGGGTGTGGGACATCTACCGCTCGTCGCGTTTCGTGCGCTCGGTGCGCGTCATCACCTACAAGGACGTCAACGTCGAGGAACTCTCCAAGCCGGAGCTCGACATCCCCTAAACGTTCGGTGACTCCGCCGCGCGCGGTTATCCACAGGCCATAGTGCAAGCCGCTCCCTATCCACAGGGGGCGGTTTTCGCGTTGTCGGTGTGTGCTTGGTCGGCGCACTGTGGGTGCGGAGGTGATCCATGATGGAATGCTCAACACGGCCCGATCGTCGGGTTTTGGGCTCGTCGGGGGAATATACGGCGCGTCTGTTGCTCCAGGAGGAAGGTCTGACCCTCCTCGACGCGAATTGGCGTGATGGTCGGCGCGGGGAACTGGACATCATCGCTCGTGATGACACGGATCCACGTCAATCGTGGACTGTTGTGGTGGAGGTGCGCACCAGAGTTGGGCGCAGTCGGGGCAGTGCGCTCGCGTCGATAGACCGCCGCAAGGTCGCCAAGCTTCGGGCGTTGACGGGCTCGTGGTGTCGTGCGCATGGTCCGCTGTCCTCCCGGGTCCGTATCGACGTTGTTGCCATCACCGTGGATGCGCACACGCTCCGTGTGTGGCCGGGCTCCATGGACGAGGTCGTGGATCTTCGCGCTGTGGGGGCGCGGGTCACGTGGTTGCGGGGTGTGCAATGAGCGGGCCGGGACTTGCGCGCACGTATTCCATGAGCGTCGTCGGGATCGAGGGACACCTGGTCGATGTGGAGACGTATGCGGGATCTGGTCTCGTCGCGTTCACGCTCGTCGGGCTGCTTGACACGTCTGTTCGTGAGGCGCGCGATCGTGTACGGGCAGCGTTCGAGTCGTGCGGATTGGATGTGCTGGACCAGCGCATCACCGTGAACCTGTCGCCCGCCGGTATCCCAAAGTCTGGATCGGCGTTCGATCTGTCGATTGCGGCGTCCGTCGCTCTGGCTACCGGCCTCGTGTCGCCTGCTGCGTTTGAGGATGCCGTCATCGTTGGGGAGCTCGGGCTCGACGGTGGCATCCAGCCGGTTTGTGGCGTGTTGCCCGCCGTTTTGGCGGCTCGGTCGCGAGGGGTGCGTCGGGTGATTGTGCCCTCTGCGTGCGCGCAGGAGGCCAGGCTGGTGAGTGGTATTGAGGTGCTTGATTTCGCTCACTTCGCAGACTTGGTTGCATGGGCTGGGGGAGAAGCAGTCAAAGCGCCGTTCCACGGCCGGTTGGGCGTTCGACGTGGCGGCGTGGAAGCTGAGGATCGCATGCCGCTTGATATGGGTGACGTCCGCGGGCAGCCCGAGGCCGTGGCGGCGCTCGAGGTGGCAGCAGCGGGAGGACATCATGTGTTTCTGCTGGGCGAACCGGGCTCCGGTAAGACGATGCTCGCGTCGCGCCTGCCCACGATTCTTCCCGATTTAGATGCGGATACCGCTCTCGTCACCACGTCGCTGCATTCGGTGGCGGGTTTGCTGCCATCCGGCATCTCGCTGATGACCCGGCCTCCCTTCCAGGCACCCCATCATTCCGTGACGATGCCTGCCCTCATCGGTGGCGGGACTCGCATGCTCGTCCCCGGGGCGGCGTCGCTGGCGCACGGAGGGATTCTCTTTCTCGACGAGGCCGCGGAATTCGCTCCCTCCGTCCTCGATTCCCTGCGCGAACCCCTTGAGTCGGGGGTCATCCATGTGCACCGATCCGGCGTTCAGGCGCGCTATCCCGCGTCCTTTCAATTGGTGATGGCGTCTAATCCTTGCCCGTGCGGAGGCGGGCATGGTGGGCGTCGGTGCACCTGTTCGTCGATCAATCGGCGCAGGTACCTTGCGCGTCTGTCCGGGCCGTTGCTGGATCGAATGGACATCCGTATCGACGTGCATACCCCCACTCGGGCGGATCTAGCGGCGACGCATACGGATGACTCCGCTTCGATTCGCCAGCGCGTGATTGAAGCGCGAGCACGGGCACGCAAGCGGCTTGAGGACACTCCGTGGACTATGAACGCGCAACTTCCTGGAGCGTGGCTGCGCCACCACTCAGGCATCGATGCCTCGCTCATTCATCAACTCGATCGGCTCATCGATTCCGGTCACTCGTCCATGCGCGGGGTCGACCGGATGCTACGGCTGGCATGGACGCTCGCCGATCTCGAGGCTGCGCCTCGGCCAACTTTCGACCACATCGTTGCAGCGCAGCAGCTGCGGAACGGAGCGGACCACTATGAATGACACAGAACTATGGGAGGCCGCCTGGTGGTCTGCCGTCGCCGAGCCGGCAGACCCGTGCGCACGCGTCCTTCGCCAGGCATTAGGGGATCGAAATGCGCGCGCCTGGCTGATTGGCAGGTGGGGAGGGCTGCCTTCGGCGCTCGCGAGACACCCGAAGGTCGACTGGCACGCTCAGTGGAACCGGTGGCGGGAGCGCGCTCTGTGCGTCGATATTGACGTCGAGCTCGAACGCGTCGCCCACGCGGGTGGCGGATTCATGACACCTGGCGATCCGCGCTGGCCCGAGCACCTTGCATGCCTGGGGGAGGATGAACCGATGGGGCTGTGGTTCCTCGGTGGCCTGCCCGAGGCGCCGCGCGCAGATCGTCATCTGTCCATCGTGGGCGCTCGCGCCTCCACCGGGGCAGGAAACAGGTGCGCACGCAACATGGCGGCATTTGTCGCTGCAGCCGGGGTGACGGTGGTGTCTGGGGGGAGCGATCGGTATCGATATTGAGGCTCACCGCGGGGCCCTGTCCGCGCGTGGGCGCACAATCTGCATCCTCGCAGGCGGCGTGTGTAATCCCTACCCCGCGTGCCACGGCGGGGACTTTCGTGCCGTCATTGATGGCGGTGGTGCCCTCATCTCTGAGGTTCCTCCCACCGCTAGGCCCGCGAAGTGGCGTTTTCTGACGCGGAACCGCCTGATCGCTGCATGGAGCGGGGCGACCGTGGTCGTCGAGGCGGGAGCGCGCTCAGGTGCCCTCGCGACGGCTCGCCGTGCCATGGAATACGGACGTGAGCTAGGTGCGGTGCCCGGCGCGGTCGATGCGCCTATGTCGGTTGGGTGCCTTGAGCTTGCACGCAACGGAGCGACGATCATCCGCGACGGACGCGACGCCCTTGAACTCGTTCGCCCGGTGAGCGCCGACGGCACCGAGCCGCTCTTCGGCATGCCGGTCGACGAGGATCGCGGCGTAGATGCCTTGGAAGCGACCCAGCGTCGGGTGTGGGAGGCGCTTCCCAGGAGTGCTCCTGCATCGGTTGAAGCGATCTGTGTCGCTGCAGCTCTGTCACGCGACGAAGTCAGCCACGCACTCATGGATTTGTCCGTTGCCGGCCTAGTGTCGGGCTCGACGCGTGGCTGGACGCGAACAGGCGGAGGCAGACCGTAGGATATCGATATGACACGCAATGTGGGGGGAGCGCTGGGAAGAGTACCTGCGCCTTGGGCGGCGGATGAGCCCCCACACTATCTCCGCGTATCTCGCGGATCTGCGCTCGCTGTTGGATTTCCTGTCGCTTGAGCAGGACGCCACGGAGGAACAGCTGCGCGATGCGCTGACTCAGCGTGCCATTCGTTCGTGGCTCGCTCGCACGCTGGCGGAAGGGGGAGCTCGTTCGACGATTGCGCGCCACACAGCCGCCATTCGCAATTTCACGGCCTGGGCTCTTCGCGAGGGGATCCTTCCCAGTGACCCGGCCGCTCTGCTGTCCTCTCCGCGCGCCGACCAGCGGCTTCCCTCACCTCTCGACGAATCCGATGCGAGGGTGCTCCTCAATGCCGCTCGGGATGAGGCGGCCGCGGGTGGTGCGTCCCAAATTCGCAACTGGGCGATACTCGAGCTGACGTACGCCTGCGGGCTGCGCGTCTCCGAAGTGTGCGCTCTCGATGTGTCGTCGTTGAATCGTGAGGCCCTGACCGTGCGTGTCGTCGGTAAAGGAAACAAGGAACGGGTGGTTCCCTACGGGCCTCCCGCAGCGAACGCCCTCGACCATTGGCTCGTGCGAGGCCGTCCCCAGTTGGCCGGAGAGCGGAGCGGACACGCTCTCTTCCTCGGAGACAAGGGGGGGACGCATCGATCCGCGCATCGTCCGTTCGATGGTGCACAAGATGGCGGCACGCGCCGGTGTGCATGACGTCGCGCCCCACGGGCTGCGGCACTCGACGGCGACACACCTGCTGCAGGGGGGAGCCGACCTGCGCGCGGTCCAGGAGATGCTCGGGCACTCGTCGCTGTCAACCACCCAGCGCTACACCCACGTCGATACTGCCCGCCTGAGTGCGATCTACCAGCGGGCGCACCCGCGCGCGTAAGCGCTCTGATCCGCAGATCCTGGCACCGCTTGCGATGATTCTCGCATCCCTCCCAGCCGCCTCCTGCGGCAGCATTCGTCATGGCGCACCATCCCACGGCAGCAGCCGCGGGTGCCCGAGTGTCATGCGGATCGGATCGATGTACGTGCGCCGGCCAGTCTTCGCGCCCCAGTGCAGCGTGGGTGAATCCCCTTCGACGACGCCGATGACGTCCCCTTTCTCAACGTGATCGCCAACGGCAACGGATGGTGTGACGGGCAGATACGTCGACCAGATGATGCGGCCACCGACGTCGTGACGAATCGAGATGACGCCCCGGCCCGCGACGGGACCCGCGGTAGTGACGGTCCCCGAAGCGCACGCGTACACCGGGGATGGTGCCGGATACTGCACTGTCACTCCGCGACGCCCGGGAAGCCAGTCGTGGGCGGGTGGGGCGAATCCTTCGACGACGGGCGCCGGCTCCCCCGTTGGCCACTGCCACCGCTCGCGGTGCGGGGCTGGCACGCCTGGCGGTGTCGCGACGATGAGCAGTGTGCCGACGAAGACGGCGATGAGTGAAAGTGCGCTGAAGCGGCTGCGGTGGAGGATTGCGGTGGTCATGTCATCAGCGTGCGAGGCAGTGGGGCGTCGGTCTAGTCGGCCAGCATCGGTTGTGGATAGTGCTGTCACGCAAAACGCCCCTGTGGATAACGAGTGAAGGCGCCGTGTTTGTGCTGGGCTACCCCGGCCTCGTCGAAAAAATCCAGTAGGCGACGTCTCATCGCTCTGGCTCCGGACATTTGCGCACTTGTGAGGTAAGATAGCCGGGCACTTGCCCTGTGCAGGTGACTTCGCGTGCCATTATCGCGACCCACGGGAAACCGCCAGGGGAGCGAGGCGCGGCGGCTTCGGTCCCTTCGGGGATGGTCGCCGGTCATGGCACCAGGGTGCGCACTGCGCACAGCAAACCGATAACCCCGGGGGAAACCCCACTGATCACTCGCGACTTGCGGGGAAAGGACGAACCATGGCAATCGTTACCATGCGTCAGCTCCTCGAGTCCGGTGTCCACTTCGGCCACCAGACTCGCCGTTGGAACCCGAAGATGAAGCGCTTCATCCTCACCGAGCGCAACGGCATCTACATCATCGACCTGCAGCAGACCATTGCTGACATCGACATCGCCTTCGACTTCGTGAAGCAGACCGTCGCCCACGGCGGCACGCTGCTCTTCGTCGGCACCAAGAAGCAGGCCCAGGAAGCCGTGGCCGAGCAGGCCCAGCGCGTCGGCATGCCCTACGTGAACCACCGTTGGCTCGGCGGCATGCTCACCAACTTCTCGACCGTTGCCACCCGTCTGCAGCGCCTGAAGGAACTCGAGCAGATCGACTTCGACGACGTGGCCTCCTCCGGTCACACCAAGAAGGAACTGCTCATGATGCGCCGCGAGAAGGACAAGCTCTCGCGCACCCTGGGCGGCATCCGCGACATGACCAAGGTTCCCTCGGCCGTGTGGATCGTCGACCCCAAGAAGGAGCACCTCGCGGTCTCCGAGGCTCGCAAGCTGCGTATCCCGATCGTTGCCATCCTCGACACCAACGCCGATCCGGACGAGGTCGACTACCGCATCACCGGCAACGATGACGCCATCCGCGCCGTCGCGCTGCTCACCCGCGTGATCGCCGACGCCGTCGCCGAGGGCCTGATCGCTCGCTCCGACGTCCGCAAGGGCAAGGGCGAAGAGACCGCTGCTGAGCCGCTGGCCGAGTGGGAGCGCGAGCTCCTCGAGGGCGAGATCAAGGCTGACGAAGAAGCTGCCGCCGAGGTCGCCGAAGAGTCGGCTGCCAAGCAGGACTGAACGTTTTAACTGAGAGGAATCATCCGATGGCGAATTTCACCGCTGCAGATGTGAAGGCGCTGCGTGAGCAGACCGGCGCCGGCATGATGGATGTCAAGAAGGCTCTGACCGAGGCCGACGGCGACGCCGAGAAGGCTCTCGAGATCATCCGCCTGAAGGGCCTGAAGTCCCTGTCCAAGCGCGAGGGCCGCCAGGCCTCTGCCGGCCTGCTGGCCGCGCAGACCGACGGCACCGTCGGCGTGCTGGTCGAGGTCAACTCCGAGACCGACTTCGTCGCCAAGAACCAGAAGTTCATCGACTTCTCCAACGAGGTTCTGGCCGCCGCTGTTGCTTCCAAGGCTGCCGACCTGGACGCGCTGCTCGCCGCTCCCATGGGCGAGGGTACCGTCAAGGACCGCCTGGACGCCTTCGCCGCCGTCATCGGCGAGAAGCTGCAGATTGGCCGCATTGTGCGCGTTGAGGGCGAGAACGTCGACCTCTACCTGCACCAGACCAACCCCGACCTGCCCCCGCAGGTTGGCGTCTTCGTCGTCACCGATGCCGCGGGCAAGTCCGTTGCCCACGACATCGCGATGCACGTTGCCGCTTACATGCCCGCCTACCTCGATCGCGATTCGGTCCCGGCCGACGTGCTCGACAAGGAGCGCGCGACCCTCGAGAAGATCACGCTTGAGGAAGGCAAGCCCGCCAACATCGTTCCTAAGATCGTTGAGGGCCGCCTGAACGCGTTCTACAAGGACAACTGCCTCGTTGACCAGGCCTTCGCGCGTGACCCCTCGAAGTCCGTCGGCCAGGTCCTCAAGGAGGCCGGTGCCAAGGTCACCAACTTCGTGCGCGTGCACGTTGGTGCCTGATCTGGTGACGTCGTCAGCTTGCTGACAAATGGGAGCGGTCCCGCCGAACGGCGGGGCCGCTTCCCTTTTACCAGGTAGTATGGTTCCTAACCGTTCCGCCCTGCCCGGGCCGTTACAAAGGAGAAGCGTCATGTCGACGAACCGCCGCGTTTTGCTCAAGCTGTCCGGAGAGGCATTCGGGGGTGGGTCGATCGGTTTGGACCCCAAGGTCGTGCGCAACATCGCGGAGCAGGTCGCGACGGCTGTGCGCGAGGGCGTCCAGGTGGCGATTGTCGTCGGAGGCGGCAATTTCTTCCGGGGCGCGCAGCTCGCCCGCGAGGGGCTTGAGCGCTCGCGTGCTGACTACATGGGCATGCTCGGCACTGTTATGAACGCTCTGGCGCTGCAGGATTTCATCGACCAGTCGGGTGTTCCTGCCCGCGTGCAGACTGCCATCACGATGGCTCAGGTCGCCGAGCCCTACCTGCCGCTTCGAGCGATTCGTCACCTGGAAAAGGGCCGCGTGGTTGTTTTCGGTGCCGGTGCCGGCCTCCCGTACTTCTCCACGGACACTGTTTCCGCCCAGCGTGCCCTCGAGATTCACTGCGATGAACTCCTCGTCGCCAAGAACGGCGTGGACGGCGTGTACGACGACGATCCGAACAAGAACCCCGATGCGCACCGATTCGATACGCTGACGTACTCGGAGGCCTTGCGCCGCGATCTGAAGGTGATTGATGGTTCGGCGCTGGCCCTGTGCCGCGACAACGGGCTCACGACGCGTATCTTCGGCATGGGTGGCGACGGCGCAGTGACCCGCGCGCTGATGGGCGATGAAATCGGTACCCTAGTGACGGCGTGATATAACCTTCACAGACCACTGACTTTTAAGGAGCACATAGTGATCGACGATATTCTCCTCGAAGCCGAGGAAAAGATGGACAAGGCCGTGGATGCGGCCAGCCACGAGTTTTCGAACATTCGTACCGGACGCGCGACGTCCTCGATGTTCGAGCAGCTCCTGGTGGACTACTACGGCGCTCCGACGCCGATGCAGCAGCTTGCTAGCTTCCAGATTCCCGAGGCCCGCACGGTCCTGATCTCTCCCTTTGATCGCACTGCGACCCAGGAGATCATCCGTACGCTGCGTGAGTCCGATCTCGGCGTGAACCCGACCGACGACGGCAACGTTGTGCGCGTCGTTCTGCCCGCCCTGACGGAGGAGCGTCGCAAGGAATACGTCAAGCAGGCCAAGAGCAAGGCTGAAGACGGTCGCGTGTCCGTGCGTGGCGTGCGCCGTAAGGCCAAGGATCAGCTCGACCGCCTGAAGAAGGATGGCGAGGCCTCCGAGGACGACGTCGAGCGGGCAGAAAAGCAGCTTGATTCGCTGACGAAGGCCCACACTGAGCAGATCGACAAGATGCTCGCGACGAAGGAAAGCGAACTGCTGACGATCTGATGGCGTCGACGGATCGTTCACTTCTTGCCCGAGTCTTTTCCCCGGGTCCCACTCGCGACAATCATCCCGCGGGTGGGGCAACGGGGAAGGCCGGGCGTAACCTGCCGCAGGCGATCACGACCGCTGTCGTCCTGATTGCTGCGGTTGCCATTCCTCTGTTCACGTCGCTGCCCGCGTTTGTTGGCGTCATCGCTTTCGTGTGCCTCGTCGGAATTTGGGAGCTCGCGGGCGCGTTTGCGCGCATGGGCGTCACCTTAACGGTCACGCCGCTGTACGTCGGCGCCATCGGGATGGTGACCTGCGCGTGGTGGCTTGGCAGCGAAGGCATGCTCTTCGCGTTGTACATCACGGTGTTTGTGTGTGCGGCTTGGCGTTTGCTTGATCATCGTCAGGAATCGCGCATGAGCGACGTCGTGTCGTCGACGTTTGCGGCTGTGTACGTGCCGTTCCTGGCATCGTTTGTCGTCTTGATGCTCGCGGCATGGCATAACCCGTGGGTGTTCGTCGTCTTCGAGCTCATGGTGATCGCCAACGATACGGGTGGCTGGGCGGCCGGCGTCATGTTCGGCAAGCACCCCATGGCCCCAGCGCTGTCCCCGAAGAAATCGTGGGAGGGCTTCGCCGGTTCTGCGATTACCGCGATGGCTGTCGGCTCCGTCGGGCTCTGGCTGCTGGGAGCTTCCTGGTGGTGGGGTGTCGTTGCCGGCATTTCGATCGCTTTTGTGGGTACCATGGGCGACCTGACCGAGTCTCTCATCAAGCGTGAGGCCGGCCTGAAAGACATGTCGCAGATCCTGCCTGGGCACGGTGGCGTTCTCGACCGAGTGGACGCGCTGCTCATGAGCGCGCCGGTTGCCTACTTCATTTTTGCCTGGGCGCTGCCGGGTATTTCTTGGGAGTCTAGCCATTGAGCCAATCGACGAAGGAACACCGCAGGGCCCACGAACGTGCTGCGACGAGCCTGTCTGACCTTCAACGTCGCAGCCCGCGCCGTGAGGTTCGTCCGACCGATCAACCGCCGGAGGGGGCGACGCACAAGGACGCAAAGCCGGTCCTGTCGTTCACTGCGAAGCGGCGGGGCAAGGCGCCGTCGCACCTCGCAGATCTGGATGCTGCGGGCCGTAAGCAGGTGCTGAAGGATCTCGGCCTGCCGGCTTTCCGCGCCGATCAGCTGTCGCGTCACTACTTCACGCATTTCGAAGCCGATCCCGCGAAGATGAGCGATATCCCAGCGGGGATGCGTGACGCGGTGTCGGAGGCGCTCCTTCCGAAGCTCGTGACGAAGGTTGTGTCGCTGGAGGCTGACGGCGGTCGCACGATCAAGGATCTGTGGCGCCTGTACGACGGCGCGCAGGTTGAGTCTGTGCTCATGCGCTACCCGCAGCGAACCACCCTGTGCGTCTCGTCGCAGGCGGGGTGCGGTATGGCGTGTCCGTTCTGCGCGACGGGTCAGATGGGTTTGACGCGTAACCTGTCGACCGCCGAGATCGTTGATCAGGTGCGCGAGGCGCAGGCCTCGTGCCGTGACGGCAAGCTGGCGGGCGGGCCAACGAACCTGTCGAACGTCGTTTTTATGGGCATGGGTGAACCTCTTGCCAACTACAAGACCGTTGTCGCTGCCCTGCATCGCCTGATCGATCCGGCGCCCGAGGGCTTCGGCATGAGCGCCCGCAACATCACTGTCTCCACCGTTGGCTTGGTTCCGGCGATCAAGAAGCTGGCTGGGGAGGGCATGCCCGTGACCCTCGCGGTGTCGCTGCACGCGCCGGATGACGATCTGCGCGACGAGCTGATTCCGATTAACTCGCGATGGAAGGTCGGTGAGCTCCTGGATGCCGCTCGCGGCTACTTCCTGGCCACGGGTCGGCGCGTGTCGATCGAGTACGCGCTGATCAAGGACATGAACGATCAGGAATGGCGTGCCCAGCTGCTGGCGGACGAGCTGAACAAGCGCGGCCACGGGTGGGTGCACGTTAACCCGATTCCTTTGAACCCGACGCCGGGCTCCATTTGGACGGCGTCGACGCGGGCCGCTCAGGAGGCATTCGTCAAGCGCCTGCGTGACAACGGCATTGCGACGTCGATTCGCGATACGCGCGGTTCGGATATCGATGGCGCGTGCGGGCAGCTGGCGACGGCCGTGGCGACCGGCGAGCGGTCGGTGACGAAGGGCGCTCGATGATCTGGGATAGTTTCTCGCGGGTTGGCTGGTTTCACATCGGCTATGACGTGCATGCCGTCCAGTCGTTTTTCGCCGATGTCGAGCGTACGCTGCGCGGTCAGCTTGCTGATCCCGCTGATGCAGTGACGCCGCAGGCGGCTGCGGACATCCTCTTTACCCTCAGGCACAACGGGTACGAGATGACCAGCGTCGACGCCGCAATCGATCAGGCGATTGAGCAGCTGCGCGGACTCGCTGATGATGCGGGTGTGGGCGAGCATGCTGCATTGGTGCAGGATGTTGACAATGTCGTGACGCAGGACGAAGCGGCGCACGACCTCGCGAGCCCGGCGCTTCCGGAAATCGCCGGCTCGTCACTCCCGACGGCCGATTTCGGCACGCCCGAAGCTGTCGATCAGATTCTTCGTTCCATGACACAGGAAAAGGAGTAGTCATGACCGAGTTTCCTAGGGTTGGTCTCTTCTCGAAGGGCTACGACTGCGCGCAGGTCGACGCTTTCTTTGAGGACGCGCGCCGCGCTTACGAGGGCGGTGTTCCTCCGGAGCAGTTCAGCTCTGAGCAGGTGCGTCTGGCGACGTTTGAGCTGAAGAGCCGCGGTTACAACATCGAAGCCGTCGATGGTGCGATGAATCGTCTGGAAGCAGCTTTCGTCAACCGTGATCGTGCGGATTCTGTCGCTGCCGAGGGCGAGGCGGCGTGGTACGACCGCGTGGCGGACCGTGCGACGACGCTGTACCCGCGCCTCCAGCGTCCGCGCGGTGAGCGTTTCTCGCACCCGACCTCGGGCCGTGGTTACGCGTGCGACGAGGTCGATGACCTTCTCGATCGGATTGCCGCTTACTTCGACGAGGCCGGGGAGCTGACCGCTGACGAGATCCGTACCGCGACCTTCCGGCCCAAGCGTGGGAAGAAAGCCTACGCGGAAGGCCCGGTGGACGCGTACCTGGGCCGCGCGGTCGAGATCCTCCTCGCGGTTGACTGATGCCTGTTTCGGTGGAGGAACACACGTCCACAATTCCCGTTGTCCTGCTGGGGTCGACGGGGTCGATTGGTACCCAGGCGCGTGAGGTGATTGAGTCGCACCGCGGGCGTTTCGACGTGATCGGTGTGAGCGCTGGTGGCGCTTCAATCACTGAGCTTGCCGCGCAGATCGTCGCCCTGCGTCCCGCGTACGTGGGTGTGGCTCGCGACGTTCGTGAGGAGCTGGCGGCCGCTGTGGAGTCGATGGGCGGCACATGCCCGGAGGTTTTCGTCGGCGAGGACGCGTCCGTCGAGGTTGTGTGCGCGTGCGTTGAACGTGCAGCGCAGTTGTATCCGAGCGCGACGCCGGTGGTGCTGAACGGCATTACTGGGGGAGTGGGCTTGTCGTCGACGCTTGCGGCTCTGAAATGCGGTGCTCGTTTGGCGCTGGCGAACAAGGAGTCTCTCGTCGTTGGCGGCGCCCTTGTGAAGAACGCCATGCGTTTCCCGGGGCAGATCGTCCCGGTGGACTCCGAGCATTCGGCGATCGCTCAGGCGCTGGCCTCGGGCGTGCACGAGCGTGGACTGACGTCCCCGGTTGTCTCGGGCCGATCGGAGGTCGCTGACCTCGTGCTGACGGCGTCGGGTGGTCCGTTCCGGGGTCGTTCGCGCGATCAGCTGCGGGGCGTTCGTGCGGAGCAGGCGCTCGCGCACCCGACGTGGCAGATGGGACCTGTCGTCACGATCAACTCGTCGACTCTGATCAACAAGGGCCTGGAGCTCATTGAGGCGCACCTGCTCTTTGACGTGGCACCCGAACACATTGTCGCCACCGTTCACCCGCAGTCCATTGTGCATTCGATGGTGACGTGGTGTGATGGTGCGACGACGCTTCAGGCGTCGCCCCCCGGATATGCGTCTGCCGATCGCGCTTGGTTTGACGTGGCCGGAGCGCCTGGAGGGCGTGGAGAAGCCTCTGACCTGGGCGTGCGCCTCCGAATGGACGTTCGAGCCGGTGGATGATGAGACGTTCCCCGCTATCAACCTTGCGCGCTTCGCTGTCGCCGCGTCGGCGACCCACCCCGCGGTGCTCAACGCTGCGAACGAGGTGTTGGTCGATGCGTTTATCGCGGGGGGAGGTGCCGTGGCTGGCGATTGTCGATACGGTTTCGATGGTCGTGCATGAGCACGAGGGCGTTGCTGATCCCTCGTTGGAAGACATTGTGGCTGCGCAGCGCTGGGCTGATCAGCGCGCTCGCGAGATTGTTCGCGTCGGCCAGTGGAAGGATATGTGAGCGTGGGCTCTCTCGTCGGTATCGTCGTTGTCGTTATCGGAATTTTGGCGTCTGTCGCCCTTCATGAGGTGGGGCATATGGTCCCCGCGAAGAAGTTTGGCGTTCTTGTTCCGGATTACGCGGTGGGCTTTGGTCCTGCGCTGTGGAAGAAGAAGATCGGCGATACGACGTACGCTCTGCGCGCGATTTTGCTGGGTGGCTACGTCAAGATCGTTGGCATGTACGCACCCGCGCGTCCGGGCACGCGCCTTGTTGGCCGAGGCGGTAAGCCCACTCTCGCCCAGGAGGCGCGCGAGGCCTCGGCTGAGGAGATCCCAGAAGGGCAGGAGCACCGTGCGTTCTACCGCCTCAGTGCTCCAAAGAAGATCGCCGTGATGCTCGGTGGTCCGATGATGAATTTGCTGATCTGCTTCGTGCTCTCCGCCATCGCGATGATGGGTATTGGAGCCCCGACGGCGTCACGAACCATCGCGGAAGTGCCGACGACGGTGACGAGCGCGTCGGGGGAGGTGCCCTCTCCCGCGTACGAGGCCGGGGTTCGTCCCGGGGACACGGTCGTCGCGTGGAACGGGGAGCCTGTGGCCACGTTCGCGGACCTGCAGCGCGCTGTGGGAGCCACCCAGGAGGGTGAGTCCGCCGTGCTGACGGTTCAGCGCGACGGTGCGATTGTGGACCTGACGGTGTCTCCTGTGACGGGGTCTCAGGGGGCGCGCATCGTCGGCGTGACCGCTGGGTACAACTACGTGTCGGCCTCGCTGTCTGACGTGGCCGCAGCCAACTGGCAGATGTTTACCGGGACGACGGCGGTCGTGACGAGGCTGCCCCAGGCGGTGTGGCAAGTCGGCCGCTCTGTGTTTACCGACGAAAAGCGGGACTCCTCGGGTGTCGTGTCGGTCGTGGGGGTGGGCCGTCTGGCCGGCGAGGTGACGGGCGATTCGCAGGCGCTGGGCCTGCGTGACACGCGTCAGGTTGTCGCGGTGTTGCTGAGCCTGCTGGCCTCGCTCAACATGGCGCTGTTTGTCTTCAACCTGATTCCGCTGCCGCCCCTGGACGGCGGACACATTGTCGGGGCGATCTATGAGGGCGTGCGCCGATTGGTCGCACGCGTGCGCGGTGCGGAGGATCCTGGCCCGGCGGACACGGCTCGCCTCGTTCCCGTTACCTGGGCTGTTGGCGGCCTGCTCGTCGCAATGAGCGTTGTTTTGATCGTCGCCGACATCGTGAAGCCGGTGTCGCTGGGGTGACGACCCGGTTGCGGGCTGGCGGATGAGCCGTCAACGAAAGCGACTCTGACCACGCGTGCGTGGTCCGTGTGGGAAGGATGCGCACAGTGCGCGATAATGAATCGGTGAGTGAAATCAATCTTGGTATGCCCGACGTTGCGGCGTCGCCGTTCCCGCGCAAGCAGACGCGTCGGATTATGGTGGGTGACGTGCCTGTGGGCGGGGGCGCCCGCGTGTCCGTTCAGTCCATGACGACCACGAAGACGCACGACATTGGTGCGACGCTGCAGCAGATCGCTGAGCTGACGGCCGCCGGCTGCGACATCGTTCGCGTCGCCTGCCCGACGGATAAGGACGCGGACGCGCTGCCGATCATCGCCAAGCAGTCGCGTATTCCGGTGATCGCCGACATCCACTTCAAGCCGAAGTACGTGTTCCAGGCGATCGAGGCCGGCTGCGGTGCCGTGCGCGTGAACCCGGGCAACATCCGTAAGTTCGATGACCAGGTGAAGGACATCTGCAAGGCCGCCTCCGACCACGGCGTCTCGCTGCGCATCGGCGTCAACGCCGGATCGCTCGATCCTCGACTGCTCAAGAAGTACGGCCGCGCCACGCCCGAGGCCCTCGTCGAGTCCGCAATCTGGGAAGCCTCTCTGTTCGAGGAGAACGACTTCCACGACTTTAAGATCTCCGTTAAGCACCATGACGTGCTGACGATGATTCAGGCCTACCGAATGCTCTCCGAGGCGGGGGACTGGCCCCTGCACCTCGGCGTGACCGAGGCGGGCCCCGCGTTCCAGGGCACCATCAAGTCTGTGTCCGCCTTCTCCGTGCTGCTGGCTGAGGGCATCGGCGACACGATCCGCGTCTCGCTGTCCGCCCCTCCCGTCGAGGAGATCAAGGTGGGCACGAAGATGCTGGAGTTCATGGGGCTGCGCGAGAAGACCCTCGAGATCGTCTCGTGCCCGTCCTGTGGCCGCGCACAGGTGGATGTATGGACGCTTGCCGAAGACGTGACCGAGGGCCTGAAGGACCTGACGGTCCCGCTGCGCGTGGCCGTCATGGGCTGCGTTGTTAACGGCCCCGGCGAGGCTCGCGAGGCCGACCTGGGCGTCGCCTCCGGCAACGGCAAGGGCCAGATCTTCATCCGCGGCGAGGTCGTCGAGACCGTTCCTGAGGACCAGATCGTCGAGACTCTGATTCGCCGCGCAAACGCCCTCGCCGAGGAGCTTGGCCTTGAGCCAGGTTCCGGCAGCGTCGAGGTTGCCCCGATTACCGCCCCGGACGTTAAGCTCCCGGGCATCGACTTCTGAGCATTTCTAGGAGCGTTTCATGCGTATTCGTACACTCGCGTGCCTGTCCCTCGTCGCTGGCGCATGCGCCGTCGCGGCGACGGGCTTTCCCCGTCGTATCGGCCTGACGGCCTCGCAGGCGGATGTGTCGCTGCCCGGCGACCCTCATTCTTCCCGGAGCTAACGTCGTGGTCGACCGCGGCATCGCGATTGACGCGCCCGCGTCGGTTGTCTGGGACGTGCTCGGCCACGTCTTTGAGCCCGAGGACGAGTCCACGATCATCGACATCGAGGATGAGGACCACATCCTGATGCGCGTCGCGCCTCCGGCTGCCCCGGAGGGTGCGCAGGCCTCGGGTACGTGTGTCATTGCTCTCCTGCCGCTGTCGCCCTCGCGCACGCTCCTGCACATCCGTGAGCGTCATGTGGCCGAGGGGCGTGACCGTGCACTTGCGTGGGCGGGCGTTGCCGCCGAGTCGCTGTCGTCGCTGTCGATGCTGCGCGATCTGCGCGATGCATGCGTCGGCGGGCTCGTCGATGCCTGATTAGTCTCGTTCCCGCCTTTTCGGTTGGACATTACTCCCCGTTGGTGTTGTACTATCGCCTAGTACGCAACGCCAACGGGGATGTTGCTTTGTCCGAAGGGGGACGCCTTGTCCAACTCCACCGCTCTGATCGCACTTGTCGGTCTCGCTATCGCTCTCGTGTGGGCGTGGGCCTGGTTCGGCATCGGTGCCAGCGCGCGCCGCGTTTCGGTGCGTCTCGAGCTCGGTGGTGGAAACGCAGCCGGTGAGATGGGGCGCGTCGTGTGGCCCCTGATGCCGCTGCTGTCCCTCCTGTGGTTCCTGACCGCGGATCTGATGGTGCGCGAGGCGCGTGGTCTCGACACGCTTGGTTCGCTCGGCCTCGTGATCGGTGTGCTTGCCCTGATGGGTGCTGCCGCTGTTCAGGCCCTCTACTTCGGTGGCCTGCCCGAGTGGGCATACCCGGGGTGGATGGCTCGCCGCTACTACGCGTCGCATCCGGGTGCCCGTGAACGCGAGCTCGGCCCCTGCGCTGCGATCTGACAGTTACGCTGACGCCTCGATGAGGGGCTCCACGGCTGTGCCGGTGGCCCCAGGGGCTTTGCGTGCCGTACTCTTGGAGCATGCTTCGAAATCTCTCGACTTTCTTCCTGCGAACCCTGCGTGAAGACCCGGCCGACGCCGAGGTTAATTCGCACAAGCTTCTGGTGCGTGCCGGCTACATCCGCCGCTCCGCCCCGGGCATCTACACGTGGCTGCCCCTCGGCCTGCGCACGCTGCGCAAGATCGAGGACATCGTCCGTGAGGAGATGGATGCGATGGGCGCTCAGGAAGTCCACTTCCCGGGCCTGATCCCCGCCGAGCCCTACAAGGCGACGAACCGCTGGGAAGAGTACGGCCCGACGCTGTTCAAGCTCAATGATCGTAAGGGTGGCGACTACCTGCTTGCCCCCACGCACGAGGAGATGTTCACCCTGCTGGTGAAGGATATGTACTCCTCGTACAAGGACCTGCCCGTCACGCTGTACCAGATTCAGACGAAGTACCGTGACGAGGCCCGCCCGCGCGCCGGCCTGATCCGCGGCCGTGAGTTTGTCATGAAGGATTCCTACTCCTTCGACATTGACGACGAGGGCCTGAACGCCTCCTACCAGGCCGAGCGTGACACCTACGAGCGCATCTTCCAGCGCCTGGGCCTGCGCTACGTCATCGTCTCCGCGATGAGCGGCGCGATGGGCGGCTCGCGCTCCGAGGAGTTCCTGCACCCCTCGCCGATTGGTGAGGACACCTTCGTGGCGTCCCCGGGTGGCTACGCCGCCAACGCCGAGGCTGTGACGACCCCCGTTCCCGAGCCCGTCGATGCGTCCGGCGTGCCCGCGCCCCTCGAGGTTGCGACCCCCGACGCTCCGACGATCGAGTCGCTCGTCGATCTGCTGAACAAGCAGTACCCGCGCGAGGATCGCCCCTGGACCGCCGCCGATACGCTGAAGAACGTCGTCGTCACGCTGACGCACCCGGACGGTGAGCGCGAGCTCCTCGTCGTGGGCGTGCCCGGCGACCGCGACGTCGACATGAAGCGCCTCGAGGCCTCCGTGGCCCCCGCCGAGGTCGACATGGCATCGGACTCTGACTTTGAGCCGCACCCCGAGCTGGTGCGCGGCTACATCGGCCCCACGGTGCTTGGCCCCAACTCGCCGGGGCGCGTCGTGGACGAGGAGGGCAACGTCTCCGGTTCCGTGCGCTACCTGGTGGACCCGCGCGTCGTCGAGGGCACCGCCTGGGTCACGGGCGCGAACGCCGAGCAGCGTCACGTGCTGAACCTGGTCATGGGCCGCGACTTCACTGCCGACGGCACGATCGAGGCCGCCGAGGTGCGCGAGGGCGACCTGGCTCCCGACGGCTCGGGCCCCCTCCACCTGGAGCGCGGCATCGAGATCGGCCACATCTTCCAGCTGGGCCGCAAGTACGCCAAGGCCCTGGGCCTGACCGTCCTCGACGAGAATGGCAAGAGTCAGATCGTCACCATGGGTTCCTACGGCATCGGCGTCACCCGCGTCATGGCAGCCCTGGCTGAGGCCAACTGCGACGATAAGGGCCTGAGCTGGCCCGCGCAGATCGCTCCCTTCGACGTGCACGTCCTGGCCACTGGCAAGGGCGACGAGGTCTTCGAGACCGCGCAGTCTCTGGGCGGCCAGCTCGACGCGGCCGGCCTGGACGTTCTCGTCGACGACCGCCGTAAGGTGAGCGCCGGCGTGAAGTTCAAGGACTACGAGCTCGTTGGCGTGCCCTTCGGCCTGGTTGTCGGCCGTTCGCTGGCGGACGGCGAGGTGGAGATCCGCGTGCGCGCCACCGGCGAGACCATCGTAGTGCCCGTCGAGGAAGCCGTCGCGCGACTGCGCGAACTCCACGCTGCAGCCCTGAAGGGGGAGTGACATGGCTATTCGTCCCATCCGCATCATCGGTGATCCCGTCCTGCGCACCGTTTGCGATCCGATCACGGAGATCACGCCGAACGTGAAGGCTCTCGTCGAGGACCTGCTCGAGGGCGTCGACATGGACGGCCGCGCCGGCCTGGCTGCCAACCAGATTGGCGTCAGCCTGCGCGCGTTCTCCTGGAACATCGACGGCGAGATCGGCTACGTGCTGAACCCCCGCATCGTCGCGCTGAGCGAGGACGAGTACCAGGACGGCGATGAGGGGTGCCTGTCGGTTCCCGAGCTGTGGTACCCGACCGAGCGCGCCTGGTACGCGCGCTGCGAGGGCACCGACCTGGATGGCAAGAAGGTCGTCGTCGAGGGCGAGGAACTCATGGCGCGCTGCATCCAGCATGAGTGCGACCACCTGGATGGCCACATCTACATCGACCGTCTCGATCGAGCGACTAGGAAGAAGGCGCTGCGCGATATCCGCAACGCGGGCTTCTGAGCAACTGGCCTCATCAGGTGTGGACGCGCCGGGGAATGGAGTGCATTCCCCGGCGCGTTCGACTATCCTGTAACCACATCGTGTGCGCCTGCTCGGCGCAGATCATTGCGACTCACGGCAGTTTAGGGCGTAGGGGAAGACGATCCTGACAAAGCCAACAGGAGGAACAATGAGAGGGTCATACACCCGCGGTGTACTTTTCGTGCACTCAACACCGCCCGCTCTGTGCCCGCACATCGAGTGGGCGCTGGGCACCGCGCTCGGCCAGGAGGTTCACCTCCAGTGGTCGGACCAGGAAGCGGCGCCGGGCATGGTTCGCTGCGAGTTCTCGTGGGTTGGACCGATCGGCTCGGGTGCCCGTTTGGCGTCCGCTTTGCGCGGTTGGGAGCACCTGCGTTACGAGGTGACGGAGGAAGCCACGGCCTCGAGCGACGGCGGTCGCTGGTGCCACACGCCTTCCCTGGGTATCTTCCACTCGCAGATGGACACGATCGGCAACGTCGTCGTTCCCGAGGATCGCATCCGCGCAGCGCTTGAGTCCGCAACGACGTACGAGGAGCTTCGTGAAGGTCTTGACCTGGCGCTCGGCCAGGCCTGGGATGACGAGCTCGAATCCTTCCGCCACGCAGGTGCAGGCGCACCCGTGCGCTGGCTGAACAACCGGGTCGGCTGATGGGCTCTATCGCCGACCTGCTCGGAGACCAGCTGCGTGCAGGCTTAGCGCAGCTGGTCGACCCCGAGGCTTCCGACGAGGCGCCCGGGGCTGCCCCGGCCTCGTCCGAAAGCGCGGTTGAGACCGCCCAGGATCGCGCGCGTGAGGCCGCGATGGAGGCCGTTCTCGATGAGGCAGAGCTCGACCCCGCGGACGCACGAGGTGAGCTGACCCTGCGCGGCGATCTGGACATGGATGACATCTCCCTTTACGCGGTCGTCGCGCGCGTGGAGCGCGAGGCGAAGGTGATACTGAACGACGCTTCGGTGGAGCAGTGGGTGACGCTCGAGGACCTGCTTGACGCCGTTTCTGACGCCGCGTCCAATCACTAGCGAAAGAGCTTGTCAGCGGAGCTTCAACGACGCTTCCAATGTTTGTAAAGTGCCGGAATGTTGGGCCTACAGGGCCTACCATGGAGGCGCACCTGCCGGAATGACCCGGCTGGCGAACAGACGGAAGGAACAACGTTGACCCGCACCGAAGAAGATCTGCTGGGCACCCGCGAAGTACCCGAGGACGCGTACTGGGGTATCCATACGCTGCGCGCCATCGAGAACTATCAGATCTCGGGTCGCACTATTAATGAGGCGCCCGAGCTGATCCGCGCATTCGCCCAGGTGAAGAAGGCATGCGCGATGGCGAACATGCAGCTCAAGGCCATGAAGCCGTCTAAGGCCGAGGCTATCATCGCCGCCTGCGACGAGATCATCGAAAACGGCCGCTGCATGGATCAGTTCCCCGTCGACCAGTTCCAGGGCGGCGCCGGCACCTCCGTCAACATGAACGCGAACGAGGTCATCGCGAACCTGGCGCTTGAGATCCTAGGTGAGGAGAAGGGGCGCTACGACATTATCAACCCCAACGATCACGTCAACCGCTCCCAGTCGACGAACGACGCCTACCCGACGGCGTTCCGTATCGCCCTGTGGCGCAAGGTGAATCGCCTGCGCAAGGCCATCGATGAGCTCGCCGACTCATTCGACGAAAAGGGCGCGGAGTTCCGCCACATCCTGACGATGGGCCGCACGCAGCTGCAGGACGCCGTCCCGATGTCGCTGGGCAGTGAGTTCTCCGCTTTCGCGCACACGCTGCGCGAGGAGGATGAGCGTCTCGTCAACAATGCAGAGCTGCTCCTGGAAACCAACCTGGGCGCCACCGCCATCGGAACTGGCCTGAACACCCCGGACGGCTACCAGCAGGTCGTCGTGCGCCACCTGCGCCGCATCACGGGCGCGCGCGTCGTCGGCTCGCCGAACCTCCTCGAGGCCACGGCGGATACGGGCGCCTACGTGTCCATGCACGCCACGATCAAGCGCAGCGCCGTCAAGCTCTCCAAGATCTGCAACGACCTGCGTCTGCTGGCCTCCGGCCCCCGCGCCGACCTCAACGAGATCAACCTGCCCAAGATGGCCGCGGGCTCGTCGATCATGCCCGCCAAAGTCAACCCCGTGATCCCCGAGGTCGTCAACCAGGTGTGCTTTAAAGTCATCGGCAACGACCAGACCGTCACCATGGCGGCCGAGGCCGGTCAGCTCCAGCTCAACGTCATGGAGCCCGTCATCGCACAGGCGCTCATCGAGTCCATCAACCTGCTGGTCAACGCATGCGATACGCTGCGCGAGCGCTGCATCACCGGCATCACGGCCAACGCGGATGTGTGCCGCGGCTATGTGGAGAACTCGATCGGTATCGTCACGTACTTCAACGACGTCATTGGCCACCACCTGGGCGACGTGGTCGGCAAGCGTGCAGCAGCTGAGGGAAAGACCGTCCGCGAAGTCATCCATGACATGGAGCTCCTGTCGGAGGAAGAGGTCGAGCGTATCCTCTCGCCGGAGAACCTCGCGAACCCGAAGTACGCGGGTACCGAGGAAGAGTGAGCGCCTGAGGCCCACAAACGACGAGGCCGGGGACCCCACGTGGGTGTTCCCCGGCCTTCGTTGTGCGCGGCGTCGTTAGGGGAGTAGGGACTCCTTGAACGAGCGTACGAAGGTGCCGAATCGCTCCACCCGGTCGGAGAAGTACCGGTAGATGCGCCTGCGCGCATCGCCCACGTACTCGACGGTGCGCAGGTCCTCATAGCGGAAGCGGCCGCGTTCGTCGATGAGCGCCGAGTCGACGAGGCGCCCGGTGACCTCGCAGCGGAAGTGTGTGTAGGTGCCGTCGTCCGTAGCCTCCAGGACGCGGCACAGCAGGCTCATCTGGGAGCCGTCGAGCACGGGGATGCCGTCGTGGTTGCTCGATACCAACTGCGCGTCGCGGAGCTTGTCGCCACCCGAGACTGTTCCGGCGTACTCAAAAAGACCCATGGCCTCGGCACCAAACAGATTGAGGGAGCAGACGCCGGAGCGCTTGATCGAGCGGGCTGCGTGCGTGGTGGAGTCGCAGCCGATCATGACCATCTGTCCCAGTGAATACGAGGACGAACCCGTCGTGATGCCAACGCCGACGGTCTCGTCCGGGTACGCCAGGATGTAGACCGGAAAGCCGTAGTAGAACTTCTCTGTGTCGTAGGGAACGTGCATACATCCATTGTGTGCCGGCGACAGGCGGCAGGCAGCACCTATCCCACCGATTGGCACAAACGACGAGGCCGGGGACCCCACGTGGGATCCCCGGCCTCGTTCTCATGACCGCTGGGCACCGCGATGGAGGAGCGCGGGCCTAGCGACGATCACTCCTCGCCAGCGTGGTCGTTGCCCTGGATCGAGTAGTTGAACAGGTCGTACTTCTCGATCGCCTGCTGGACGACGGACGGGTCAACCTGACCCTTGTCGGCCAGGGCAGCCAGCGTGCGCACGACCATCGACTCGGCGTCGATGTGGTACCAACGGCGGGCGGCGCGACGGGTGTCGGAGAAGCCGAAGCCATCCGCGCCGAGCACGTGGTAGTCGCCGGGGACCCACTGACGGATCTGGTCGGGCAGCATGCGGTCGAAGTCGGAGGAGGCCACGAACGGACCCTCGCGACCCGCGAGCTTCGTCGACACGTAGGGCGTGCGGCGCGGCTCGGTGGGGTGCAGGAAGTTGTGCTCCTCGGCGTCCAGGCCGTCGCGGCGCAGCTCGTTCCACGAGGTCACGGACCACACGGCGGCGTCCACGCCCCAGTCGCGGGCCAGCAGCTCGCGGGCCTCGCGCGCCCACGGCACGCCCACGCCGGAGGCGAGCAGCTGAGCCTTGGGGCCACCGAAGTTCTGGTGCTCATCGACGTTGTAGATGCCCTTGATGATGCCCTCGACGTCCACATTCTCCGGCTCGGCAGGCTGGTGGATCGGCTCGTTGTACACGGTGATGTAGTACATGACGTTCGGGTCGCGGTCGCCAGCGTCGCCGTACATACGCTGCAGGCCATCCGCCATGATGTGGCGGATTTCGTAAGCGTAGGCCGGATCATAGGAGACGAACGCGTGGTTGGTGGCAGCGAGGACCTGCGAGTGGCCGTCCATGTGCTGCAGGCCCTCGCCCGCGAGCGTCGTGCGACCGGCGGTCGCGCCGACGACGAAGCCCTTAGTGAGCTGGTCGCCCGCGGCCCAGAACTGGTCGCCCGTGCGCTGGAAGCCGAACATCGAGTAGAAGATGTAGATCGGCACCATCGGCAGTCGTGCGTGGCGTAGGCCGTGCCGACGACCTGGAAGGCTGCAGCGGAGCCGGCCTCGGTGATGCCCGTGTGGAGGATGCGGCCCTGCTCGGACTCACGGTAGGACAGCATCATGTCCGCGTCGACGGGCGTGTAGGACTGGCCGGTCGTATTGAAGATCTTCGCCGACGGGAAGATCGCGTCCAGGCCGAAGGTGCGGGCCTCGTCGGGGATGATCGGCACGAAGTACTTGCCGACCTCCTTGTCCTTGAGCAGGTCCTTGATGAGGCGCACGAGAGCCATGGTCGTGGCGACCTCGAGCTTGCCGGAACCCTTGGACAGCGCCTCGAAGGGACGCGTGGGCAGGGCGGGAAGCTTGGGCTGGCGCTCGGCGCGGCGCTCGGGAACCCAGCCGCCGAGGATCTCGCGGCGCTCCTTCATGTACTGCAGGGCCGGGTGGTCGGCCGGCGGCATGTAGTACGGCGGCATGTAGGGATCGCGCTCGAGTTCCTCGTCCGTGATCGGGATCTGGAGGCGATCGCGCAGCTGCTTGGCGTCCTCGAGCGTCAGCTTCTTCATCTGGTGCGTCGAGTTACGGCTGGCGAAGTGCGTGCCCAGGGCGTAGCCCTTAATGGTGTGCGCGAGGACGACGGTCGGCTGCCCGGTGTGGTCCATGGCGGCCTTGTAGGCGGCGTAGACCTTGCGGTAGTCGTGGCCGCCGCGCTTGAGCTCCCAGAGCTGCTCGTCGGTCCAGTTCTTGACCATTTCCTTAGTGCGCGGGTCGCGGCCGAAGAAGTGCTCACGCACGTAGGCACCGTCGTTTGCGCGGAAGGTCTGGTAGTCGCCGTCCAGGGTCTCGTTCATGACGTGGACGAGGGCGTCGTCCTTGTCGGCGGCGAGCAGCTGGTCCCAGCCGCGGCCCCAGATGACCTTGATGACGTTCCAGCCGGCGCCCTTGAAGAAGGCCTCGAGCTCCTGGATGATCTTGCCGTTGCCGCGCACCGGGCCATCGAGACGCTGCAGGTTGCAGTTGATGACGAAGGTCAGGTTGTCCAGGCGCTGCTGGGCGGCGAGCTGGAGCATGCCGCGGGACTCGGGCTCGTCCATCTCACCGTCGCCGATGAAGGCCCACGTGTGCTGCTGCGACGTGTCCTTGATGCCGTTCATGTGCAGGTAGCGGTCGAACCAGGCCTGGTAGATGGCCTCGGCAGGACCCAGGCCGAGCGAGACCGTGGGGAACTCCCAGAAGTGCTCAAGCTGGCGCGGGTGCGGGTACGAGGGCAGGCCGTGCTCCGTGGAGACCTGCTGGCGGAAGCCGTCCATCTCCTCTTCGGAGAGACGACCCTCGAGGAAGGCGCGGGCGTAAGGGCCGGGGGAGGCGTGTCCTTGGAAGAACACGTGGTCGCCGCCGCCCGGGTGGTCCTTGCCGCGGAAGAAGTGGTTGAGGCCGACCTCGTGAGGGTGGCAACCGAGGCGTAGGACGAGATGTGTCCGCCCACCTTGACGCCGGGGCGCTGGGCACGCGTCACCTGGACGGCGGCATTCCAGCGGATCCAGCGGCGGTATTCGCGCTCCATGGCTTCGTCGCCGGGGAAGTACGGCTCCTGGTCAACGGGGATGGTGTTGACGTAGGGGGTCGTGTATTCCTGGGGGAGCTGAACGCCGTTGCGGCGCGCTTCGTCCAGCATGTGCAGCAGGATGTAGCGCGCGCGGGGGCCGCCCTTTTCATTGATGAGCCCGGACAGGGACTCAACCCATTCGGCGGTCTCCTGGGGATCGTTGTCGGGAACCTGAGGAATCAGGCCGTTGACGACGGGGTGGGACTCGTGGAGTTGGCTCACGGTGTACCTTCTCGCTTGACTCGGTGCTGCTTGCGCAGCCTGCGTGAGCGGTGTCCTCTGGCGACACCGCACATATCGGGACCATTGTCCCACTAATGGCAGACCTTTGCGAGTGTTTGCCTCGGCTTGTGACTATGACGTGCGCATCACCGCTTGGTAGGCATTCCGCGTCGAATGAATCCGCAGCTCAGGCGGGGGAGTGTTCGTGGGAGTGTTTCATCGTGGTCCATCCCTTGCGTTCCAGTAGCTCCAATGCCCTAGGATGAAGACGTGAACGTTGATATGACACTGAGCGCCAGCTCGTCGATGGGCGGTGCTGCGTGATGGCAGTGAGCCTGGGTTTTGCGTCCGATGCGATCGTGCAGGAGTTCTACGTCGATGATGACGTGGATCAGGCCGTGCGCGAAGCGATTGAAGGGGGAGACGGGTCAGCCGCTCGTTGACGTCGATTACGCGGATGTCGTGGATGGCGCGATCGTCTGGTGGCGCGCGGATGACGCTGAGGAAGAGGACCTCGCGGACGTGCTCGTGGACGCGATGTCGAACCTGGATGACGGCGGGCTGATTTGGGTGCTGATTCCCAAGCCTGGACGCCCCAACTCCGTGCGTGTGGGCGACGTGGAGGAGGCTGCGGAGATCGCGGGCCTGCACGCGACGACCTCCACCGCGCTGGGGGGCAATTGGGCAGGCGTGCGCCTGACGGCCCGTCCGCGTTCGCGCCGCTAGTTTTTTCGCCGAGGCCTGGGCTCCTCCGCACTGTCCTGTGCTGTGACCCTCGGCCTCGGATGTGACCGTGCGTGCCTGTTCTGGTAGATTGGCGCGTGCGTGGGGCCTTTAGCTCAGTTGGCTAGAGCGTCTGGTTTACACCCAGAAGGTCATCGGTTCGAGCCCGGTAGGGCCCACAAAACGGCAGGGGTCGGAAGCGAGTAGCTTCCGGCCCCTGGCGCAAATCGAGCAAGTTATGTCACCCATCGTTGAGCTGATTCTTTCCAGCGGGTCTTGATTCCTGTGGGTGTCTGGTGCAATCCAATGTAGCTTCCTCACGTGAATGATATGTGCTGCGAGTGTTGCGAATAGTAGTCTTGCTCCTCACTCGAGTTCGTAGTGGTGGGCAGGGTCGTTATAGTCCCAATATATTGAGAGTTCTCGAAAAGCGTTCTTGGCTATGTCCTCTAAGTCGGCAAACTCTTCTGGGTGCTGAATTTGGATGGGGAGCAATGCGTCCATTGCCTCGTGTACGCCTTTGGAACACAGTATGCCCTTAGAGTGATCCTGAATCATGCAGCTCAGTAGCTGTCGTTCAAAATCCTTGACCATTGAAATCTGTTTAGTAGGTTCCGTTTCATCGTAAGCTAGGCCAGCCCCGCATTGTAGGCACATAGCTGCGGTCTGCACTGCCGTTACTTCTTCATCATTTCTTGAAAATAGCTTCCGCAAAGAGTAGGAGCAAAGTCGATGAATCCTGGTGACTGTTTTATCGTGCGATTGTTGAATTAGAGATGAATCAACTAATATAGTGTAAGCCTTCAGTGAATCTAGCTCCCCCTTATTTCTTAGCCAATGTGTTGGTACGCCAGACTCTGATAGGTAGCAGAGTGCCTGTAGGATGCAGGTGGCGATATGTGCGATCTGTTTCCCCTTCTTTTCCTTATGAATTCTGTTGAATGTGAGATTGTAGGAGGTGATGAATGTGCTGATTATCCCTTCCTGATCTCTGCTGCCTGAAGTGGGATCAAGTACTTCCTCAATTGGAAATTTGTTTAATATTTTATTAAAGTTGTTCAGTGAAATATCTAGCTGTTTGCACGTACTAGAAGCTTGGGTGATGGCGATTGGTAAGTCGCCGAGCCTCTCGGCCAGCGCATCTGCGGCATCGTGATCTTCGTCGTCTGTAACGTCCAAGAGGTGTTTGATCGACTTGTCGCGATCAAACACGCCGACCTTGAGAGAGTGTTCCACCCGTGGTCATCCCACCCCGTGTTGTTCGTTGTCGTCGCGACCACGCGCAAGCCGTTGCCGCTCGGTATAAGTCCTCGAAGATCATTGATGTCCTCGACGTTGTCGAAGACGATGAGCCTGTCGGCAGGTTCCTCGGACTTCACACGGCTGAGGAAACTGTGGATAACCTGGTCTTGAGTGGGATGGTCGCTCGTGCCAATTCCGAGTTGCTTGGCGAGTTCCACCAGGTCGCTCTGGATTGATTCGTGCGATACCGCGTTTATCCATGCGACGAGAGCCCAGTTCGCGTCTTCGCACTGCTGGGCGAGAGCGGCGGCAAGCTGAGTCTTTCCACAACCACGCATACCAACCAGAACTGTGCGCTGCTTCTTCGGATCGGTGATCAGTGCTTCCAACTGTTCTTGCTCGTCACGCTCGACAAAACGTTCTCCCGCTACCGCGTCCGGTCGGCTTCCGAAAAAGACGCGGCTCGGAGTTGAAGAAAGGCTTCTCTGTGCTAGCTCTTTGACGAGCCGATTCGTTTCAAGGCCGGTAGCCCCATTCTCTTGGACTCCCCGCTCAATGTTATTCCACTGCTTCTTTGCCAATAGGTATTCGCGCAACAAACTGGCAAGGGCAACCTTGTCGAATCTATCAGAGTTTTGAGCGCGTCCGATAAATTCCGCCGACACACGTTTGAGGAGTTGTTCGTACAGTTTCTCTATTGTGTCGTCGCACCAGTCGGGAAGTGGTTCAGCCCTATGTACCAATATTTTAAAAAAGCTATCCGGCATCCGTGCTGCATCCAGAAGGGCGTCGTCGTCCTGTACGAGCTGTTTGACAGTGAGATGCGTTGTTTCGATCAGTGCGTCAGCAGTAGACTCAATCTCATCTTTTCCTAGTCCCTGATCTTTGAGATCGGCCTTGATGCTGCGAACCTCCTCTTTTATTGCCTTGAAGAGTGATCGAATCAATTCCTTGTTTGGGTCTGAAACTATTTCATTCTTAATGTCATCGATAAGACCAATACAGCCTTTGGCTCCCTCAATCGCATCCAAAATGCGGTCTGCTTCCGGTCCCAGGCCAGCCGCTTTTAGTAAGGCAACGACAATGGTGATTGCCAAATCTGCCGTTTTGACATTTGCGCTCATGTGCACAGTCTACAGAGTTGTCGCATGGCAAGTGTTGACGGGCAACGAAGCGTATGTGTGGGGCCGGAAGCTCTTGCTTCCGGCCCCACGCGTTGGTTGTCTGCCTGTTTGTCAGTGTGCCTTGACAAAGCACCTGAAGGTACTCATGAGTGCGCCGTCAGCACTCGACGCGCGTCAGTCCTCCTCGCGCTCCTCGACGACGTCTTCGCCGACGACGAGCTTGCCGGACGCGCCAGCGCCGAGCTGCTCGAGGGCGAGGCGGCCCACCAGCTGCTGGTTGGTGGTCGTGCGCTGGGGGCGTGCGCCGGACAGGAAGCTGAAGAACCAGCTGACCAGGGTACCGACCTGCGACTTGAAGCCGACGATGTAGAGCAGGTGCAGGAAGCACCAGGCCACCCACGCGACGAAGCCGGTCAGCTTCTTGTTGCCCATCTTCACGACGGCCTGGAAGCGGGAGATCGTCGCCATGGAGCCCTTGTCGTTGTAGACGAACTCGGTAGCCTTGGGTGCGCGGCCCGACAGACGGGCGGTGATTGTGTCGGCTGCGAAGCGCGCGGACTGGATCGCGCCCTGCGCGACGCCCGGCACGCCCGGGAATGCCATCATGTCGCCGAGTACGAAGATCTCGGGGTGGCCGGGCAGGGTGAGGTCCTTGTTGACGGTGACGCGCCCAGCGCGGTCTACCTCGGCACCCGTGGCGTCGCCCAGCGCGCGGCCCAGCGGGCTAGCGGCCACGCCGGCGGCCCACACCTTGCACACGGACTCGATGCGCTCTTCCTCGCCGGACTTGTACTTCAACGTCACGCCCTCGGAGTCCACGTCGGTGACGAAGGCGTTCATCTTCATCTCGACGCCGAGCTTGGCCAGGGCCTCTTCGGTCTTGATGCCGAGCTCCTCGCCGAACGGCGGGAGGGGGATGCTCGGCGCCGTCCACCAGGATGACGCGCGCCTTGGTCGGGTCGATGTTGCGGAACTCGCCCTTGAGAGTGTGAGAGGCGAGCTCGCGGATCTGTCCGGCCATCTCCACGCCGGTCGGGCCGGCGCCCACGACGACGAAGGTCAGGAGCTTCTCGACCGCAGCCGGGTCGGTCTCAATCTCGGCCAACTCGAAGGCGCCGAAAATACGCGCGCGCAGCTCGAGGGCGTCGTCGATCGTCTTCATGCCCGGCGCGAAGACCGCGAAGTGGTCATTTCCGAAGTAGGACTGGCCTGCGCCCGCCGCCACGATCAGCGTGTCGTATTCGGTCTGCTCGTGCTTGTTGTGGTTGCGCCACTTGACGGTGCGAGTTTCGACGTCGATCTCCTCGACGAGCGCCTGCAGAACCGTCACGTTCTTCTGGCCGCGCAGGATCTCGCGCGTGGTGGGAGCGATGTCACCCTCGGAGAGAATGCCCGTGGCCACCTGGTACAGCAGGGGCTGGAAGAGGTGGTGCGATGTGCGGGCCAGGATGGTGATGTCGGCGTCGGCGTTCTTCAGTCGACGAGCTGCCGTCAGGCCTGCGAAGCCGGAACCGATGATGACAATGCGGTGGCGGGACATAAGACTCTCCTTCAATTAAGCAAGGCTAATCTTACTAATTTATTGCGCCCCTACTTTGTGAGGTCTGGCGCACTTGGGCGCCCTGTCCTCAACTCTGAAAAAGCCGTGCTGCCGCGACCGGATCCGGCTTGCCCGTCGTCGTGGTCGGGAGTGCCTCGACGACCAGGACGCGACGCACCTTCTCCCACGGCGCGAGGGAATCACGCAGGGCCTCGGACAGTGCGTCGGCCTTCAGGGACGAGGCCTCGGCGTGGCCCTGCGGGGAGGAGACGATCAGCGCGGCGACGATCTGCCCCCAACGTTCGTCCGGCAGTCCCACGACGAGCGCATCCGACACAACATCCAGCGTGCGTAGAGCCCGCTCGACAGTCGGGGGAGCGACGAGCTCTCCGGCGGTGTTGATCATGCGGTGGGCGCGTCCCACCATGTGCAGCCAGCCGTGGGCATCCCGAGTTGCCAGGTCGCCGGTGCGCAGCCACTCCTCGCCGGTCACGACGCCGGGGCCTCGCACCCAGATTTCACCCATTTCATCGACGCCGGCCTCGCGCTCGTCGGTGGCCATGACGCGCAGGTCCACGTAGGGGAAGGGAACGCCCAGCGATCCGGCTGGCGCGTCACAATCGGGTGTGGCGACCGTGCCCGCCCCGGAAGTCTCCGTCATGCCCCACACGTGAATGGGGGACAGGCCGACCGCGCGCATCGCCTCCGCGAGGTCGGCCGTCATCGCGTCGCCGCCGATGAGGGGACGCACCCACGACGATAGGTCCCCGCCGCCGCGCCCGTGTTTGTCGAGGATTGCGCGCACGATTGCGGGAACGGCAAACATCATGGTGATCCCGTAGCGCTCGATCGCGTCGATGACGGCGCGCGCGTCGAAAGATCCCGGGAAGCCGAGCGTGACCAGGGTGCCGCCGTGCGTCCACACGTCCATCGACGTGCCGTTGAAGCCTCCAATGTGGCTGGCGGGCGCGCACACGCCCACGACCGAGGATGTCGGCGCGTAATCAAAGCCCTCGCGGAAGTTCGTCGACCCCCACCACATGACCTCGTGGGTGAGCTCGACGGGGCGCGGCGTCCCGGTGGAACCAGACGTAAACAAGATGGCGGCGAGCTCGGTCCCGCAGCGGGCGGGGGAGCGCCCGATGGGCGCGGCGCGATCAGCCCAGGCCGCCAGATCCGCAAACGACGCGACCCGCGCGCCCGACCCGGACAGCGTAGAGGCGTGGGCCGAAGAGGCCTCGTCGAGAAACACCCACGAGACGCCCGCCTGCTCGCACATCGAGGCGAGCGCAGCCGAGGGCATACGCGGGGACAGTGGGACCGTCACCGCGCGCAGCCATGAAGCGGCGACGTGGGTGATGTAGTGCCACGGCGAGTTCGCCCCGATAACGGCGATACGCGTCCCCTCGCCGATACCGGCCTCCTCGAAAGCGGCGGCAAGGCGAGCGACCGTGTCGGCTGCCTCGCGGACGCTCCACTGCTCGCCGGTGGCCGCGTTCACCAGGGAGAGCCGGTTCGGATGGCGACGCGCCGCCGCGAGGAGAGCACGCGCGGGCGAATAGTCGGGGGTCACGAGGCCGATGCGACCTTGGCGGCCATCGCCGCGTGACGCTCCCGAGCGTTCCTTCAGGCGTGCCAGCACGGAGCCGGCCTCCTGCAGCGTCGAACCGGAGTTCTCGATGTGGCGCAGCTGCTCGGGGATCTCGAAGCCGCGAGCGCGCATGCCCTTGGCCCACAGCAGGCCCGCGCGGTACGAGGAACGCACGAGAGGACCGGCCATGACGCCCGCGAAGCCCATCTCCTCGGCCTCGGCGGCCAGCTCGACGAACTCCTCGGGATGCACCCAGCGGTCGATCGGGTGGTGCAGGGGAGAGGGCCGCAGGTACTGCGTGAGCGTCAGGAGGTCGCAGCCCGACGCGTGCAGGTCGCGCATCGCCGCGCTGATCTCCTCGCGCGTTTCGCCCATGCCCAGAATCAGGTTCGACTTGGTGACCATGCCGCCGTCGTGGGCGCGCTTGATCATGGCGAGCGAGCGGTCGTAGTTGAAGGCGGGGCGGATCTTCTTGAAGATGCGTGGCACCGTCTCGAGGTTGTGCGCGAAGACCTGCGGGCCGGCCTCGATGACCATGTCGATCGATTCGGCCTGACCGCGGAAGTCATCGACGAGGAGCTCCACGCCCGTGCCCGGGTTGAGCTCGTGTATGAGGCGGCACGTCTCGGCGTAGAGCCACGCGGCGCCGTCGGGCAGATCGTCTCGGGTCACACCCGTGATCGTCACGTAGCGCAGGTCGAGGTCGCGCACGGACTCGGCGATACGACGCGGCTCGTCCTTGTCGTACTCCGTGGGACGGCCCGTCGCGATATCGCAGAAGTCGCAGCGGCGCGTGCACAGCGCACCGCCGAGCAGGAAGGTCGCCTCGCGGTCCTGCCAGCACTCGTAGATGTTGGGACAGCCAGCCTCGGCGCACACCGTGTGCAGGCCCTTGGCGTGCGAGAGCGAGCGCATGTCCTGGTAGTTTTCGCCGGCCTTCGCGGTCGTGCGAATCCACTCGGGCTTCTTCTCGATCGGAGTTTGCGAGTTACGCACCTCGATGCGCAGGAGCTTGCGTCCTTCGGGATCAGGCAGGGTACTCATAGCGTTGACCTCGTCGTGTAGGAAATAGAAGTGGGAGTGATCGCCAGGCAGGGGGAGATGTGCTCCACCATGCGCGGGAGAAGTTCGGATGCGGCGGCGGAGACGGTCGTGTGGATGCCTTCCCACGACAGGGAGGTCACGTCGGCGTCCGTCAGTCCGCAGGGGATGATGCCCTCGAAGGCGTGAGCTGGGTCGATATCGACGTTCAGGGCGATGCCGTGCAAGGTCGCGCCGCGCGCCACCTTCAGGCCGATCGCGCAGATCTTGCGGTCGCGGCGTCCCTCCTCGGTCAGCCACACGCCCGCGCGCCCCTCGACGCGGTGCACAGGCAGGTCCCAGACGTCGCGCACGGTGTCGATGACCGAGGCCTCGACCGCACGGATCCACTGCACGAGGTCGACGGGCTCACGCAGGCGAACGACGGGGTAGACGACGACCTGTCCGGGGCCGTGCCACGTCGCGGAGCCCGCGCGATCGGTACGGATAACGGGAATAGTCGTGGAGGGAATATCTTCGGGCTTCGTGTGACGTCCCGCCGTCCACGTGGGCGTAAATTGAGAAACGATGAGTGTGTCCTCGCCGCCGGCGAGGACCTCCTCGTGCAGGGAGCGCTGGAGCGCGTCAACCTGCGTGTATTCGACCAACCCCTGGTCGAGTAGGCTCAAAATCTGCACCCTGTGATCATAGTCGCGGGCAGGGTCCCTTGCTAGATGGGGGTCCGGTATGCTTGACGCATGCAGTCTTCGTCTCACCTCAACGGCCGTACCACCACGGTCGATACGTCCGCATCGAAGTGGACTGTCGGCGACGTCATGGCCCTCATGGAGTCGTGGTACCCGGCGGCTACCGCCCAGTCGTGGGACCGCGTCGGGCTCATCGTCGGTGACCCGGCATCCCCCGTGCGTTCGATTCTCCTCGCGCTCGATCCCACCGCGGCTATTGCCGAGCAGGCCGTCGCGGGACCCGACGGGGACGGCGTCTCCTACGACATGGTGATCACTCACCACCCGCTGCTCCTGCGCGGCGCGTCCTTCCTGCCCGTGACCGACCCGAAGGGGAGCGTCGTCACGACGCTCATCCGCGCCGGTATCGCCCTTTTCAACGCGCACACCAACGCCGATGTGGCCTGCGACGGCGTTGCGACGGCACTCGCCGACCTGATCGGGCTGCGCGATACCGCGCCGCTGGAGCCGTGTGGAACCGACGCCGAGGGACACGAGATTGGCCTCGGGCGCGTCGGCACCGTCGACGAAAGCACGCTCGGAGCCTTCGCAGACCACGTGGCATCCGTGCTGCCGGCGGGCCCCTCCGGTCTCTTCGTCGGCGGTGACGAGAACTCGACGGTTCGGCGCGTCGCAGTTCTGGGCGGCGCGGGGGATAGCGCGCTTGAGGCGGCTCGCGCCGCGGGAGTTGACGTGTACCTCACGGCGGACCTGCGCCATCACCCAGCCTCCGAGCACCTCGAGGGCGGTTCTCCCGCGCTTCTGTGCGGATCCCACTGGGCGACGGAGTCCCCGTGGCTTCCCGTTCTCGCACGTAAGATTCGCGAGGCCGCTCGCTGCGCCGATGTGGAACTTCGCGTGGAAGTCTCTACGATTGTCACCGAGCCATGGACCAGCCACCGAGTCACTCAGGGAGAACTAGCGTGAAAGCATCGCACACCGACCAGCTCGAGCTTCTCGAGCTTCAGAAGCTCGACCAGAAGGAGTCGGCGCTGCGCCACAAGCGCGATTCTCACCCCGCGCACGCGACGGTGCGCGAGTTTGCCGGCCGCGTTGCTGACCTCCAGCGCGCCGCGATCAGCCAGAGCGCCGTCATCGCGGACACCATGCGCGAGGTGACGCGTATCGAAGATGAGATCGCAAAGGTTTCTGAGCGTCGCAAGCGCCAGCAGAGCCGCATCGACAACAACCAGGTGCCCCTGCGCGATATCTCGGCCATGGAACACGAGATCGCCCAGATGGACCGTCGCCTCGCCAAGCTCGAGGACGATCAGGTCGAGGCCGAGGAACGCGTTGAGGCTGCCCGTGCGGCCCAGGACCAGATGAAGGCCGAGGCGCAGGCTATCGCCGCCGACATCGAGGCGCTCAAGGCCCAGTTCGAGGCCGACGTCGCCGAATCTGATGAGGAACTGCGCCGCGTCATCGCCGCCCGCCGCGAGCTCGCCGATCGCCTGCCCGCGGACCTGCTCGAGGAGTACGAGGAGGCGCGCCGCCGCAACGGCGCTCTCGCCGTTATCGAGGTCCGTGATGGCTACGGGGTCGGCGTCGCCGCCGACCTGAGCCCGATGGAGCTCGAGCGCATTCGCCTCACGCCCGCCGACGAGCTCTACCTGACCGAGGACACGGCGCAGATCGTCGTGCGCACGGCGGCGAATACGCCGCGCTGAGCCTCAGGCCTCGATAGCGAAACTCCGCCAGGTAGAATCCCTGCCTGCTCTTCGTGACCGTCACCCGTACCTGGGTGGCGGTCACGGGCTTTTCGAGGGTGACGATACGCCGGTAGCCTACGCAGTGCACGCGAGCGATCTCCTGCTCACCGCCGCCGTCGACGCACGCGGTCACCACGGCCTCGTCGATGCGCTGCCCCTGGGCGATGTCCTCCTCGAGAACGATCGCGCCAACCGCGCGCGGCGCGTCAAAGCGCAGGGTTATGACATCGCCCTCGTCCTCGCGGGATGCTGTGATGCGACGCGAGCGGAAGTCAGCGATCTTCTCGCCGAGGCGCGCCAGGACCTCGACGTCGGCATCTGCGAGGAGGCCGTCGCGGTTCGGGGGAACGTTCAGGAGGAAGGTGGCATTACCGCCGACCGAGCCCTTCCAAATCGAGAACAGCTCGTCGACGCTGCGCACCTGGGAGTCTTCGGCGTCGTGGTGGAACCAACCCTTACGCGTGGAGGTGTTGACCTCGGCGGGGTACCAGGCGAGGGGGACCGGAATAGTCGGCCAACGCCTCGCGCGAGCCGAGATCCTCGTCACCCGAGGCCACCTGGCGTGAGAACTCGCCGTCGTCGGCCTTCTGGGACTTCTCCGCGGTGCGCTCGGCCTCGCGCAGGGAGGCGGGAACGACCGACCACTCGTTGGCTCGAACGGAGCCGGCCTCGTTGCCGCACCAGCGCACGTCCGGGCCGCACACGGAGATGACGGCCTCGGGCGCCAGCGCGCGGACCGTGTCGTAGATGCGCTGCCAGTCGTAGACCTGCACCTTGCCGTTGGGGCCTTCGCCGCACGCGCCATCCAGCCACACGGAGAAGACCGGGCCGTAGTGGGTGAGCAGCTCGATGAGCTGGTTGATGTAGAAGTCGTTGTAGGCCTCACCCTGGCCGTAGGTCGGCTCAGTCATGTCCCAGGGGGACAGGTACACGCCGAACTTGAGGCCGTGACGCGCAGCCGCGTCGGACACCTCGCGCACGAGGTCGCCGCGCCCACCCTTCCACGGCGAGGAGGCCACCGAATGCTTCGTATAGGCCGACGGCCACAGGCAAAAACCGTCGTGGTGCTTGCACGTGAGGATCACGCCGGTCATGCCGGCGCTCACGAGGGCGCGCATCCACTGATCGACGTCGACGTTGCCCGGGTTGAACAGGGCCGGATCTTCGTGGCCCTCGCCCCACTCGCGGTCCGTCATTGTGTTCATGCCGAAGTGGATGAACGCGTACATCTCCATTTTCTGCCACTGGAGCTGACGGTGGGTGGGCCGGATATTGGCCAGGTAGTCCTCGTTGATCATGCCTATGGTTTCCGCTTGATGGCCGATGCGTCGGCCGGTCCTGCACCCTGCAGGTTCCGGAAAAAGGATAACGTACCTGTCAGTGCGTAACCAATGTGACTGTGCGCGTTGATCCGCCCTTTTTTGTGTGCTTTTCGGGGCCGTATTCCACGGCAGTCACGCGGTGTTCGTGTCCCTTCGCGTCCCCCAGCGACAGCGAGTACGCGGCCTCTTCCAGGGCATTCTCCGCCGCCGCCGTTTCCTCGGCCGCGTAGCCGCCGGAGGCAAGCAGCAGGCCGGTGATAGCGCCGCGCCAACGCTTCGCATCGTGAGAGATGACGGATCGCTTGCCGTCCGCCTCACGCTCGACGCGCAGCTCCCAGACGCGCGCCCACGGGGCCCTGCACGCGGCGCGATACGGGCCGGATCGACCGTCGATGACGATGCGCTCCGATGCCTCGGAGGACAGCGCCTCGTCGAGCCGCGGTGCCCACCAGGTCGACAGCACACCGAGGCCCGGCAGCGACACACCCATTGCGAGGCGGTGGTCCGGAATGGCGTCGCCGGGGGAGAGGACGCCGAAGAGGCCAGAGAAGATCGACACGTGCGCCGCTCCTGCGCTCGACCACGCGTCCGGTGAGCACTCCTCGATCGCCTCGTAGAGCACTCCGGTGAACAGCGACGAGGCCGGGGCGCAGGGGGCAGAATCGAGCGCGGTGTTGACGGACAGGTCGATCCTCGCACCGACCTTGAGGACGGCAGCCGCTTCGGGGCCGTCCCCGAGAGCCGTGAGCGTGTCGCACACGGTGCGACGGCTCGTCGCAAGGCCGGCACGCGACAGCGCGTCCATGTCCAACGACGAGCCCTGCGCGGGCGCGTTCTTCCCCTCCGACGGGGGCAACCAGATCAGCATGGTGACCACCCTATCGCGGGGGCGCGGCCACGCGCGCTATGATCGATGCGGATCTGCCGGCTGGGCGGCCGCGCGCGGAAACGCTCGAGGAACGTCCGGGCTCCACAGGGCAGGGTGATGGCTAACAGCCACCCGGGGTAACCCGCGGGACAGTGCCACAGAAAACAAACCACCGGCGCTCATGCGGCGGTAAGGGTGAAAAGGTGAGGTAAGAGCTCACCAGCGGCGCGGGTGACCGCGTCGGCTAGGTAAACCCCACCCGGAGCAAGACCGAGCAGCAGGCAGGGCGGCCCGTCCAATGCCTGCGGGTAGGTTGCTGGAGGCCGTCGGTAACGACGGTCCTAGATAGATGGTCGCCACCGCACGTCCGGCAACGGCGTGCGTGACAGAACCCGGCGTATAGGCCGACAGATCCCAGAAGGGCCCCGACTCGCGTCGGGGCCCTTCTGTGTGCTTGGCGCGTCCGCGATCAGGCGCTGTGCTGTGCTGCGTAGTAGGCGGCGCCGACGATGCCGGCGGTGTTGAGCAGCTTCGCGGGGATCATCGGGGTCTTCAGCTTGAGGAGCGGCATGAACTTCTCGTGGTTCTCAGACACGCCGCCGCCGACCACGAAGAGATCGGGGTTGAGCAGGAACTCGACGTGACCGTAGTAGCGCTGGAGGCGCTGCGCCCACTGCTCCCAATCCAGGCCCTGGAGGGTCTTCTGGCCCGAGGATGCGTTCTTCTCCGCGTCCGTGCCATCGATCTCGAGGTGGCCCAGCTCGGTGTTGGTGAGGAGAGTGCCGTTGACGATGATCGCCGAGCCGATTCCGGTGCCCTGGGTGGTGAACACGATGACGCCGTCGCGGCCCTTGGCTGCGCCGTAGGCAACCTCGGCGATGCCTGCCGCGTCCGCGTCGTTGAGCGCGACGACGGCGCGGCCCAGGTAGCGCTCCATGAGTTCGTCGACGTCGACGTTGACCCACGACTGGTCGAGGTTCGCCATGTAGGGAATAACGCCGTTAAAGACGGGGGCGGGGAAGGTTACGCCGATCGGAACGCCGATCTTGACGCCGAGCTGGTCGATGACCTCGCGGCATACCGCCGCGACCGCGTCGGGTGTCGCAGGGTTGGGGGTGGGGATTCGAACCTGATCTCCGATGTACTCTCCGGTTTCCAGATCAACGAGCGCGCCTTTGACGCCCGATCCGCCGATGTCGATGCCGCATGCGACCTGAGCCATGACCCCTCCTCGGGTGATGAAATCCTGTTGTTGGCGGGCCCCTGAAGCCCGTCGTACCCGAATTGTATGGGATGTCACGACTAATAGCGAGGCCCGCCTCAGACTGTGAGAGTCGGAGACGGGCCTCGAAGAAATCGTGTCATGGAAGGGTGAGAATCTCGGCCCCATCCTCGGTGACGACGATCGTGTGCTCGAACTGGGCTGTGCGCGAACGATCGGCGGTGACGATCGTCCAGTCGTCGTCCCACTGCTCCCACTCGACCGTGCCGAGGGTCAGCATCGGCTCGATCGTGAAGACCATGCCGGGTTCCATGACCGTGTCGTAGGCAGGTGCCGCGTCGTAGTGGGGGATGATCAGACCGGAGTGGAAAGCCTCGCCGACTCCGTGTCCGGTGTAGTCGCGCACCACGCCGTAGTCGAAGCGCTTCGCGTAGGCCTCGATGACGCGACCGATCACGTTGATCTCGCGGCCCGGGCCAACGGCCTTGATGCCGCGCATCATGGCGTTCTTCGTGCGTTCGACGAGCAGGTGGGATTCCTCGTCGACGGTGCCGACCTCGAACATCGCGCAGGTGTCGCCGTGGACGCCGTCCTTGTAGGCGGTGATGTCGATGTTGATGATGTCGCCGTCTTCGAGCGGACGGTCGTCCGGGATACCGTGGCAGATGACCTCGTTGATGGAGGTGCAGATGGACTTGGGGAAGCCCATGTAGCCCAGGCACGAGGGGTAGGCGTCGTGCGCGATCAAGAACTCGTGACCGATGCGGTCGAGCTCCTCGGTGGTGACGCCGGGTGCGATGGCCGCGCCGACGGCCTCGATCGCGCCCGCCGCGATACGTCCGGCCTCGCGGATCTTCGCGATGGTCTCGGGGCTCTTGATCTCCGAGGCGGTGACGCGCTCGGGGCCGTCGTGGAACATGTATTCGGGGCGCTCGATGTGCTCGGGAACCGCTCGCATCGGCGAGACACGGCCGGGCTTGAGCGTGCCGAGGGGCGCGCGACGAGCGAGTGCGGATGCTTCCATGTGTTGTCCTCTTCTCAGCGGGTGGCGTCAGTCGTTCTTGTAGTTGTCGGGACCTGGGAAGGAGCGCTCGCGCACAGCCTCCACGTAGTCGGACGCAGCCTCGCGCAGGGCCTGCCCGAGCTGGCCGAACTTGCGCACAAACGACGGCGTCCACTCGGAGTAGCCGGCCATGTCGGACCAGACCAGCACCTGGCCGTCCGTGTTCGGGCCTGCGCCGATACCGATGGTTGGGATGCGCAGGCTCTGGGTCAGTTCGGTGGCGATCGACGCAGGCACCATCTCGAAGACGACGGCGAAGGCGCCGGCCTTTTCGACGGCCTCGGCGTCACGGCGAAGCGCGTCGGCGTCGTCTCCTCGGCCCTGCATGCGCGGCCCGCCCAGGGTGTTTTCCGACTGGGGCGTGTAACCCAGGTGCGCGCACACGGGGATACCGGCAGAGACGAGGCCCGCGATGATGTGGGCGCGGCTGCGCCCGCCCTCAAGCTTCACCGCGTGCGCTCCGGCCTTCATGAGGCGCGTTGCGGAGGCGAAGGCGTGCTCGACCGTGTCCTCGTACGTGCCGAAGGGCAGATCGGCGACGATCATGGCACGGGAGGTCGAACGAGCGACGGCGGCGGTGGCGCGCTCCATGTCCTCCAAGGTGACGGGCAGCGTCGAGCTGTGGCCAAGAATCACGTTGCCGAGCGAATCGCCGACGAGCAGCATGTCCACGCCCGCGGCCTCGAGGATAGGCGCGGTGAGTGCATCGTAGGCGGTGAGCATCGTGAGGGGAATGCCCTCGGCCTTGGCGCGCGCGATGTGCTGGATGCGCACGCGCTTGGCAGAAAATAAGGCTGGTGTCTGCGACGAGGCCGGGGCCCCGCCCTCCGGTTGCGTAATGTGGGACACGGGAATCCTTTGGTGAGCGAATGGAGCGCGAGAGCGCATTCACGTCTTACAGGGTAGCGCGCCCGTGGATCCGGTGAGCTGTGAGGATAGGCGAACGGGTAGGATGGTGGGCGGTGCGCGTGATGCGCGCAGGAATGACCCCAGATGGAAAGAAGAAGGAAGCAGACATGGCTGGCAATGCCCCTGACCTTGATCCTCTTGACGAGGCAGCCGTCAACGCAGTTCGCGAGGCCGGCCTCGCCGATATCGAAGCCGCGGATTCGCTTGATGCCCTGAAGGCCGTCCGTGCGGCGCTTCTTGGTGATCAGGCGCCGCTCGTGGCCGCGAATCGCACGATCGGCTCGCTTGAACCCGCGCAGCGTGGTCTCGCCGGTAAGAACCTTGGACAGGCACGCAAGGCGCTGACCGAAGCGCTCGAGGAACGCAAGGCGGTTCTCGCCGCTGAGCACGAGGCTCGCATGCTCGTCGAGGAATCCGTTGACGTGACGCTGCCGACCACGCGTCGCCCGGCGGGTGCTCGCCACCCGCTCGAGACCCTGATGGAAGAGGTCGCCGACTTCTTCGTGGCGATGGGCTGGGATATCGCCGAGGGCCCGGAGATCGAGCACGAGTGGTTCAACTTCGACTCGCTGAACTTTGATATCGATCACCCCGCGCGCCAGATGCAGGACACGCTCTACATCGATGGCCGCAGCGTCGGTGCTGAGACCGAGGACGGCGCCCATCTCGTGATGCGCACGCACACCTCTCCGGTGCAGTCGCACGCGATGCTCTCACGCGGCGTGCCGCTCTACGTCGCCTGCCCCGGCAAGGTTTTCCGCTCCGATGCGCTCGACGCGACCCACACGCCGGTGTTCCACCAGGTGGAGGGCCTCGCCGTCGATAAGGGCCTGACGATGGCTCATCTCAAGGGCGTTCTCGACCACTTCGCCAAGGCGATGTTCGGTCCCGAGGCGAAGACTCGCCTGCGTCCCTCGTACTTCCCGTTCACCGAGCCCAGCGCTGAGATGGACCTGTGGTTCCCCCAGAAGAAGGGCGGGCCCGGATGGATCGAGTGGGGTGGCTGCGGCATGGTCAACCCGAACGTGCTGCGCGCCAACGGCGTCGATCCCGAGGTCTACACGGGCTTCGCGTTCGGCATGGGTATCGAGCGCACGCTGATGCTGCGCCATGGCATCGCCGACATGCATGACATCGTTGAGGGAGACGTCCGCTTCTCCCAGCAGTTCGGAGTGAATGGAAGGGGTAACTGACATGCCTATGGTTCCGCTGAGCTGGCTGTCCGACCACGTTGACGTTCCCGAGGGCACGGACGCGCAGGCGCTCGCTGCCGCCCTCGTGAAGGTCGGCCTGGAAGAAGAAGAGATTCACCCGGCGCGTGTCACCGGCCCGCTCGTCGTGGGGCGCGTCCTCACCCGCGTGGAGGAGACCGCCTCGAACGGCAAGATCGTGAACTACTGCCGCGTGGACGTGGGCGAGCACAACGACGCCCCCGGTACCGGCAAGGAGCCCTCGGATCTGCCGAGCCGCGGCATTATCTGCGGCGCGCACAACTTCGACGTCGACGACCTTGTTGTCGTGTCGCTGCCGGGCGCGATTCTGCCCGGAGACTTCCAGATTGCCGCGCGCAAGACCTACGGTCACGTCTCCGACGGCATGATCTGCTCCGCGCGCGAACTCGGACTGGGGGAGGACCACGACGGCATCATCGTGCTGCCGAAGTACTTCCCGGACCGTGAGATTCCCGCCGTCGGCACGGACATTGTGTCCTGGCTGGGCCTGGGCGAAGAGGTCCTCGAGATCAACGTGACCCCGGACCGCGGCTACTGCTTCTCGATGCGTGGAATCGCTCGCGAGTACTCGCACTCGACGGGTGTGCCCTTCCGTGATCCCGGCCTGCCCGGTGTGATTGCAGCTGAGCCTCCGGCCGCGAACGGTGACGGTTTCCCCGTCGTCTTCTCCGATGACGCCCCGATCCGTGGGCGCGTCGGGGTGGACCGTTTCGTTGCGCGCATTGTGCGTGGCACCAACCCCAACGCTCCGACTCCGCGCTGGATGGTCGAGCGTCTCGAGGCTGCCGGAATGCGCTCGGTGTCTCTCGCCGTCGACATCACGAACTACGTCATGCTCGATCTCGGCCAGCCGATGCACGCCTACGACTTGGGCGACCTGGCTGCCCCGATCGTCGTGCGCCGCGCCCGCGGTGGCGAGACGCTGGTGACCCTGGATGAGGAAATCGCGAGCTCGACCCGCAGGATCTGCTCATCACGGACTCGCCTGAGGGAGAAGGCTCGCGCATCATCGGTATCGCCGGTGTCATGGGCGGCGCCTACTCCGAGGTTGGGGAGAGCACGACCGACGTGCTGTTCGAGGCCGCGCACTTCGATTCTGTGTCCGTCGCTCGTAGCTCGCGCCGACACAAGCTGCACTCGGAGGCCGCGAAGCGTTTCGAGCGCGGCACGGACCCGCAGCTTCCCGCCGTGGCCGCCCAGCGTGCCGTTGAGCTCCTCGTTGAGTACGGCGGCGGCACGGTCGACGGAGGCGTTACGGACGTGGATCAGCGCGGCGAAGCCGTCGTTATTTCGCTGCCAGTCGGTGAAGTGGAGCGCCTCACGGGCGTGGCGCACAGTCCTGAGCGCATCGCCGAGCTGCTGCGCACCATCGGCTGCGTCGTCGAGGGCCCCGAGAACGGCGCGTTCGCTGTGACAGCTCCTTCGTGGCGTCCCGATCTCACGCTGCCGGCTGACCTGGTAGAGGAAGTCGCACGTCTCGACGGCTACGACAACATTCCGGTTATCATGCCGGCCGCGCCGGCGGGCCACGGCCTCACGACCGCGCAGAAGGCGCGCCGCCTGGCCGCCGCTACGCTGGCTGATGGGGGACTGGTCGAGGTTGAGTCCTACCCGTTCGTGTCCGACACCTGGGATCGTCAGGGTATCCCCGCCGACGATGAGCGTCGAGCGGCCCTGCGCCTGCGCAATCCCATGGCAGATGATGCCCCCCTGGCTGCGCACCACGGTGCTCGATACGCTCCTTGACGTCGCCGGTCGGAACGTGTCGCGTTCCAATGCCGACGTCGCGATCTTCGAGGTCGCTAAGGTTGCCCGTCCCGCTGGGACCATTCCGGCCGATCTGCCCGGCGCTGAAGAGCGTCCCTCCGATGAGGTGCTTGCAGCCCTCGAGGCAGTATCCCACCCCAGCCCTGGCACATCGGCGGTGTCCTCACCGGCCAGGCCGTCCCGGCCGGCGTGCTGGCGAACGCCCGCGCCTACGACTGGGCCGACGCGCTTGAGTATGTGCGTCGTGTGGCCTCCGCGCTCGGCGTTCGTGTCGAGGTGACACGTGCGTGGATGGACGAGGTGCCCGCGCACAAGGGTGCTCCGATGCCCGCTCCGGCGACGGATCCGGCTGCGGTCGCACCGTTCCACCCCGGCCGTGTCGCGCGCGTTTTCGTGCGCGCTGGGCGTGACCTCGTTGATGTTGCTCTCGCCGGCGAGCTGTCGCCTGCCGCGTGCCGCGCGTTCGGCCTGCCGGCCCGTTCGTGCGCGTTCGAGATCGACATGGATGCGCTGATCTCTCAGATGAGCGAGCAGCCCATTCAGGTCAAGGGAGTCTCGACATTCCCGCTGGCCAAGGAAGACATCGCTCTCGTCGTGCCCTCCGATATCCCCGCGTCGCGCGTCGAGCAGATCGTGCGCCAGGGTGCCGGACAGCTCGCGGAGTCCGTGACGCTCTTCGATATCTACGAGGGCGACCAGGTGCCCGAGGGCTACCGTTCTCTCGCCTTTGCGTTGCGTCTGCGCGCGGCCGACCACACCCTGACCGCGAAGGAATCCGCGCAGGTTCGCGAACAGGTCGTCGCGAAGGCATCTAAGGTCCTGGGGGCTTCGTTGCGCGCTTAAGGTCCACGATGCGGTAGGCCGGTCGAATCGGCGGTGTGGCACCCCACTCATTTGGGGCGTTGTGCCCATCGATTCGACCGGTCTTCGCTTTACGATGGGTACATGCACATCCTTGTTACTGCAGCATCAAAGCACGGGGCGACGGATGAGGTCGCCGATGCCATCGCGAAGCGCCTCGAGGCGGCGGGCTTTACCGTCGATCGTGTCGCGCCCGCTGACGTGACCACGGTCGAACCTTACGACGCCGTGGTTGTTGGCTCCGCCGTCTACATTCTCCAGTGGATGCCCGAGGCGCACGACTTTATGGAGCGTTTCAAGGACGATCTGCGCGACAAGCCCGTCTGGGCCTTCTCCGTCGGCATGAATGGCGTGCCGAAGCACACGGAGCAGGATGGCAATCGTGTCGGCCCGCTGCTCACCCACGTGAACTGCCGCGAGCTGCGTACGTTCCCGGGTCGCTACAAGCCGGAGCTCCTGTCGCTGCGCGAGCGCTCGGTTGCGCGCCTGGCTGGTGTCGTTGAGGGCGACTTCCGCGACTGGGCTGCGATCGATGCGTGGGCCGACGATATCGCGGCTGCGCTGCAGGCCTAAGAATCGTCATAGCAAGCGGGTGAGGGACATCCCTCGCCCGCTTGCTTATTTATATGCACATCTGTGTATAATCATGCACATGAGTGCAACACCCGCGTTTCCAAGCACCAAGAGTGCACGGCACGAGATGATCCGAGACCTCCTGGCGTCCGAGTCCATTGGCAGCCAGGAGGGCCTGCGTGCCCGGCTTGCCGAGCGGGGGATCGACGTCACCCAGACGACGCTGTCTCGCGACCTCATGGACCTGCGTGCGACGAAGATCCGCGACGCGTCCGGCGCGCTCATCTACACGGTGCCCGACCACGATGGCGGTCTCACCCACGACGCCGAAGCCGCGACCGTGCGCCTCACCCGTTGGTGCCAGCTTCTCCTCGTCACCTCCGTGAAGGTGGGAAACCAGCTGGTCCTGCGCACCCAGGTAGGTGCGGCCAACCTGCTCGCGTCGTCGATCGACGCAGTGAGGCGCGACGAGATCGCCGGAACAATCGCTGGTGACGATACGATCCTCGTCATCTGCCGCAGCGAAGAAGGAGCAGCCGAGATCGAGCGCACGCTGCTCGCCCTCGCCGAACCCGGCGCACTCCCCGACAACTAGCCCCGGCCTCGTTCTGAGAGACGCCCCGGGCACCACGAACCCAACAATTGGAAGGAACCCACATGTCGAGCAAAGATCGCGTCGTCCTGGCGTATTCAGGCGGCCTGGACACCTCTGTCGCCATCGGATGGATCGGCGAGCAGACCGGCCGCGAGGTCGTCGCCGTCGCCGTTGATGTCGGCCAGGGTGGAGAAGACCTCGAAGTCATTCGCCAGCGCGCCCTCGACTGTGGAGCAGTGGAAGCCTACGTGGCAGATGCCCGCGACGAGTTCGCGAACGAGTATTGCATGCCCGCGCTCAAGGCCAACGCTCTGTACGAAGGCAAGTACCCCCTCGTGTCGGCCCTGTCGCGTCCCGTCATCACCAGCACCTCGTGAAGGCCGCACGCGAGTTTGGTGCGACGACCGTCGCCCACGGCTGCACGGGCAAGGGCAACGACCAGGTCCGTTTCGAGGTTTCGATTACCTCGATGGCCCCCGATATGGACTGCATTTCCCCGGTCCGCGACCTTGCACTGACGCGTGACGTCGCGATCGAGTACGCCGAGAAGCACAACCTGCCGATCGAGACGACCAAGCACAACCCCTTCTCGATCGACCAGAACGTCTGGGGTCGCGCCATCGAGACCGGATTCCTTGAAGACCTGTGGAACGCCCCCACGAAGGACGTCTACAGCTACACCGACGATCCGACATACCCGCCGCTGCCTGACGAGGTCGTCATCACCTTCGATAAGGGCATCCCGGTTGCTATCGACGGGCGCCCCGTGACGCCGCTCGAGGCCATCCAGGAGATGAACCGTCGCGCGGGTGCTCAGGGCATCGGCCGTATCGATATGGTCGAGGACCGGCTCGTCGGCATCAAGTCACGCGAGATTTACGAGGCCCCCGGAGCCGTCGCGCTCATCGAAGCGCACCAGGCGCTGGAGTCTGTGACGCTGGAGCGCATGCAGCGCCGCTACAAGCGCCAGCTTGAGCAGACCTGGGGCGAACTCGTCTACGAGGCGCAGTGGTACTCGCCGCTGAAGAAGTCGATGGATGCGTTCATCGAGCACACGCAGGAGTACGTCTCCGGTGACATCCGCATGGTGTTGCACGGTGGTCGTGCGACCGTGAACGGCCGCCGCTCGGAGTCCTCGCTCTACGACTTTAATCTTGCGACCTACGAGACCGGCGACACCTTCGATCAGTCGTCGTCGCGCGGATTCATCGACATCTACGGTCTGCAGTCGAAGCTCGCGGCCGCCCGGGATGTGCGTTTCGGCGTGAACATGGGTTACTGAACGCTTGGTTGAGGGCGTTCTCACAGAGAATGTCTCAGTTGGGTTTCAAGAGGCGGGAGCGGCGAGAAGGCCGCTCCCGCCTCGCTTACTGTTTCGTGTATGACTTATGAGGTGAGCGCTGTGAGCGATGCCGTGGGGACCGATCGTGATGATGCCCTGCGCACACGCATGATGCGCTACACGGTTGCTGCGATGTTCTTTGTCGGCTTTGCCGGCAAAGGTGTTCGTGGCATCTTTGGGGACATCGGGTCGCTCGTGCCGATGCTCATTTTGCTTGTGTCGTTCGTGGTACTTTTCTGGACCTCTGGCCGCTCGCTGTCGCTGCGTCGCTTCCCGACGACCACGTGCCTCTTTGTCGCCTGGTGCGCTCTGTCGTGTGTCTGGTCGGTAGCGCCGCTACAAAGCGCGCAGTACGCGGTGTTGTCTGTCGCCCTGACACTCGTGTCGATTGCCGTGGCCGTCGCGTTGCCGCTCACCGAGCTCGTCGGCGCGTTGATCCTCGCCTTCCAGTGGATCATCGGCTCCTCGTTCGTTCTCGAGGCGCTCGTTGCTTTCTTTGGTCACGGCCCGCTCGCTCCTCCCATCATGTGGGGGGAGAGGGCTGCTGCCTGCCTCCTACTACTGGGTCGACGGCTTGCTTCTCGAAGGCGGGCCGATTCAGGGATTTCCTGGGAATAGGAACCCGCTTGCTTTCGTGGCGTTGCTTCTGGCAGTGTGCCTCGTTCTGCGATACATGCAGACGAAGGGCTCCCGGCTGTCGACGCTCGTATGGCTCGGTCTGTGCGGCGCTGTGTTGCTGCTGACGCAGTCTGCCACGGTCGCTCTCTCGACGGTCGGCTGCTTCCTGGTCATCGCGGGCCTCGTCGTGCAGCGCCGAGTTCCGGAACGTCTGCGCTTGCGTGTTGTCGGTGCGTTTGCGGGGATCGGTGTTCTCACTGCAATCGCAGCATTCTTCTGCCGTCATATGATCGCCGATGCTTTTGGTCGTAGTCCCGACATGAGCGGGCGCTCCGTCATCTGGCATGCGGTAGCGCCACTCGTCGCGCAGCGCCCGATCGGCGGCTGGGGCTGGTTCATCGGGTGGCCCACGTGGATGGAGCCTTTTGCCTCACTCGTCATTCGTCCCGATGGGACGCCGACGAATCAGGCGCATAACGTCTACGTCGAAGCCGCGCTGACGACGGGTTTCGTGGGCGCCGTTCTGGTCACCATCGCCATCGTCTGGACGCTGTATCGCGTTGTGAAGGTCGCGGTCGCCCATATCGACGACAATCTGTGGGATGTGATTCCCGCCGTCATCATCATCGCGATGTTCATTCAGTCATTCACCGAGTCACGGCTGCTCTTCGAAGGCAATTGGATGCTGTTCGTGATGATCGCGACGTGGGTGAAGGTGCGAGGCGAGGTGCCCGTAGTGTGGCCGTCGGCGGCCCGCCAGCATCTCGAATATTCTTAAAACATACGAACATCATCGTTGTCGCCGAGCCAGGAGGAAACTCATGTCGCAGTCCGAAAATCACGTCTCTCTGTGGGGCGGTCGTTTTTCCGGAGGGCCTTCACAGGCGCTGGCTGCGCTGAGTGTGTCGACACACTTCGACTTCCGGCTGGCCCACGTGGACATCGCGGGCTCGCATGCGCACGCTGATGAGCTGCATCGCGTTGGCCTGCTGAGCGACCAGGAATGCGCCGACATGCACGACGCGCTGGCTCGCCTGGACGCAGATGTTGCCTCCGGTGCGTTTGTGCCTGCTGCCGACGACGAAGACGTTCACACCGCGCTCGAGCGTGGTCTCATCGAGCGAGCCGGAGCGACGCTGGGCGGTAAGCTCCGCGCTGGTCGCTCCCGTAACGATCAGATTGCCACGCTCATCCGCGTGTACCTGCGCGAGGAGGCGCGTCACCTGGCCGGTCGCGTTCTTGATATTGCTCAGGCTCTCGTCGGGCAGGCTGTGCGTGCCGGCGACGCCGTGATGCCGGGCCGCACGCATATGCAGCACGCGCAGCCCGTCCTCGTCGCTCATCACCTGCTGGCGCACGTGTGGCCGCTGCTGCGAGACGTCGCGCGTCTGCGCGACTGGGACAAGCGTGCTGCCATCTCCCCGTACGGCTCCGGTGCGCTCGCCGGTAACACGCTCGGCATGGATCCGCGACGCATCGCTACTGCTCTCGGCTTCACCGACTCCGTCGAAAACTCGATCGACGGCACGGCCGCTCGCGACGTGGTCGCCGAGTTCGCGTTCGTGTGCGCCCAGATCGGGATCGACATTTCGCGCCTGTCTGAGGAGATCGTCATCTGGAATACGAAGGAGTTCGGCTACGTGACGCTGGACGACTCGTACTCCACGGGTTCGTCGATCATGCCGCAGAAGAAGAACCCCGATGTCGCGGAGCTGGCCCGCGGTAAGGCCGGCCGGCTCATCGGTGACCTGACCGGCCTGCTCGCGGTTCTTAAGGGCATTCCGCTCGCCTACGACCGCGATTTGCAGGAAGACAAGGAGCCGGTGTTCGACCAGATCGACACGCTCGACGTTCTATGCCCGGCTGTCGCCGGCATGATCGACACGATGACCATTCACCTCGATCGGCTCGAGGAATTGGCGCCCCAAGGTTTCTCGCTCGCCACGGACATCGCCGAGTGGCTCGTCAAGCAGGGGGTTCCGTTCCGCGATGCGCACGAGATCTCGGGTGCGTGCGTGCGCCTGGCCGAGGCCAGGGGAGTGGAGCTCGCCGACCTGACGGACGAAGAGCTCGCCGAGGCTCGTCGGCTCTGACCCCCGAGGTCCGCACGGTACTGACCGTGGAGGGTTCCGTGGGTGCGCGCCGCGGGCGTGGCGGCACCGCCCCGGAGCGTGTCCGCGAGCAGATTGCCGAGGCCGAGGCTGGCCTCGTCACCGCTCGCGAGTGGGCGGTCACGGCGGTGCGCTAACGCCCGCAGACGCAAGCCGATACACTGAGACAGTATTCATCCGTCGAATCCGCAAGGAAGGACAACTTTCGTGACAGATATTCTGGACGAACTGCAGTGGCGTGGGCTGCTTGCGCAGCACACCGACCTCGAGGCGCTCCGCGAGCACCTGAACGCCGGACCTGTCACCTTCTATTGCGGCTATGACCCGACGGCGCCCTCGCTGCACCACGGACACCTCGTTCAGCTGATCGTCATGCGTCACCTGCAGCTCGCTGGCCACCGTCCGCTCGCTCTGGTGGGCGGCGCGACCGGACAGATCGGCGACCCGCGCCAGAGCGGCGAGCGCCAGCTGCAGTCGACCGACGTCGTGAAGGGGGTGGGCGGACCGCCTGCATTCGCAGATCTCGAAGTTTCTTGACTTTGAGGGCCCCGCTGCCGCCACGATGGTGAACAACCTGGACTGGACCCAGGAGATGAGCGCCATCGACCTGCTGCGCACGATCGGCAAGTACTTCCGCGTGGGCACCATGCTCAACAAGGACATCGTCGCTCGCCGTATCGCTTCGGACGAGGGCATCTCCTACACCGAGTTCTCCTACCAGGTGCTCCAGGCCAACGACTTCCTCGAGCTGTACCGCCGCTACGGCTGCACGCTCGAGACCGGCGGCAACGACCAGTGGGGCAACATGGTGGGTGGCGTCGACCTGATCCGTAAGGTCGAGGGTGTTGACACCCACGTCATGACCACCCCGATCATCACTAAGGCCGACGGCACAAAGTTCGGCAAGTCTGAGGGCGGCGCCATCTGGCTTGACCCCGAGATGATGACCCCCTACGCCTTCTACCAGTTCTGGCTGCAGGTCGCGGACGACGACGTCGTGCGCTTCCTGAAGATCTTCACGTTCAAGTCGCGCGAGGAGATCGAGGCGCTCGCCGTTGAGGTGGCCGAGCGCCCGCATCAGCGTGCCGCGCAGAAGGCACTGGCCGCATCCGTCACCGAGCTCGTTCACGGAGCCGATCAGCTTCAGCGCGTTCTCGCCGCGACCGACGCCCTGTGGGGTGGCGGCGACATCCGTGATCTCGACGAGGCAACGTTGGCCGCTGCGACCGCAGACCTGCCGCGCGCTTCTCTCACCATCGGGGAGTCGACCGTGGCGGACGCTCTCGTCGCTCTCGGGTTTGAGAAGGGTAAGACCGCCGCGCGGCGCACCATCGCATCCGGTGGCGCCTCCATCAACAATGTCAAGGTTGAGGATCCTGAGGGCAGTTCTGCGAGAAGAAGACGTTCTCGCTGGTGGACTGGCTCTCATTCGCAAGGGTCGCAAGAACCTTGCCGTTCTC